>JAXLRJ010000003.1:0-335201 GCA_046331115.1 Acidimicrobiales bacterium | reverse complement strand
GGACTGCTCGTGAAGCCGCCGATCGGGGTCTCCGCGTTCGAACGACTCGAAGCGCTCGTTGCCAACGACGCGCTCTACGAGCTTGCGAACGCCGTCCCAACGCCCGATCCGTCCGCAGGTGGGAGGCCGCGGATGTTCCCCGTCTACATGTGGCTGCTGTACGACGCGCTCCTTTCCGTGTGGGGATCTGCCCGTCGCGTGGAGGCCGAGTTGGCGCATCCGATCGTGTGGAACCAGCTGCGCTCGCTTGTGAAGACCAAGTTCCCTGACCAGCCGGACCACTGGCTGCCGACCACGCCGATGAGGCGGTGGCACTACCTCTACGGCCGGACCACCTGGCTCACCGACCCGACCGTCTTTGCACAGCTTCACGAGATCCACCGCCGAGCAGCCATCGACCAGGCGCGCTCGCTCGGTCTCCTGAACCCCGACGGGCCCGGGTCCTGGACGCGCCCCGATCTGTCCCGGATGCTCTACGCCGATGGCAAGGTCGTGACGCCGCTGTTCCGCGGCAAGCCCGACACCCGGATCTTGAACAAGCGCACGGGCGAGATCCGCACCCCACGGTTTGAGGCCGACGCCGGGCTGCACTTCGAGGGCACGGGTGAGACCGCGTGGGGACTCAAGTTCGTGCTCGTCGCTGTCCGCACCACCGACGTCCACGGCCGGATCATCCTCGACACCGACTGGGTCCCCTCCCCCGGCGGAGAAGCCGCCACAGCGATGGACTCGATCACACGCATCGCCAGTGATGCGCCTGGACTCCAGGGCGTCATCTACGACGGCGCTCTCCGTGGCGTCCACCACCAGCGGCTGCTCCGGAACCTCGGCATCCTCTCCGTCAACAAGGTTTCCGCCACGACCGGCACCGGCCCTCGACGCAAGGGACGCGTCCGCGTGGAGAAGTCGACCTTCGTCGAACAGCGCACGATCACCACGCCTGGCGGCGTCGAGCACACCATCGACCTGTTCGCCCGCGCTGGCGCCATCGGCATCATGACCCTGACCGATGCCGGCGAAAAGCTCTTCACCGAACTCCGTCGAATCCGCACCAGCCGCAAGGCCGACAAGGTCGGAACCTTCCGCTGGTACAACCACTACCGCCTGCCCGACCACCTCGGCGGGGAGCAGATCGTCGTCCGTCTTCACGGCAACGATGAAGACGCGGTCCGGAAGTTCAACCGGACCGAGAACGTCCGGCCCATCCCGCCGAGCGATCCCGACTTCCGGGCTCTGTACGCACGACGCAACGACGCTGAGAGCGTGAACCGAGCGTTCGACGACACGCTCTGGCTCCGCCGCGCACGCTCGGTCGGCCAGGCACGGCAGCGACTCAACCTGTTGATGCGCTCGCTCGCCGTGAGCGCGCTCGCTCTGCATCGCCACCGGCGCTCCAGCAGCGACCCACCGCCTCCTCGCGGCCTGAGCACTCCGACCCCGGCTCCACCGGGCTTCGGCGCGCCCCGACTGAGGAATCGGAGCCCTTGAACGGACCGGCAGCCCTCGGATCAGCCGTAGGGCGCCCAACCGTCAGGACCTACGATCGTCCAGCCGTCGCCGGCGGCCAGGTTCGCAGAGGAGTTCTTCTTCCGCGCTTCCTTCCGGCCCCGGGTCGCTGGGGTGTCGAGAGCCCTGTTTCACCAGGTCATATGCAGTTGTCAAAGGACGTTGGGAACGTCGACCGCCCGATTTGGGAACGTGACCGAGCCGTTACCGCTGGTCAGGACCGGTGTCACCGGATGTCACCGTTTGGCACCGAATCCGGGGGCCATCAGAAGCCACGACGACGTCGGCGGGGTCCTCGGGAGGGGTCGTACACGGCCCCACGACGGGCACCAACGCCGGCCAGGCCACCGCCAGAGCCGAGCCGGCTCATCAGTTCGTCCTCGGACAGAGGGCCGATCGAGAACGGCGACGCACCAACGGGTGGAGCGAGCGATGGCCCCGTGATGCCAGGCCGGGCGTGGAGCCCGACCGATGCGAGGCGTTCGAAGGTGGCGTCCCAGTTCTCGCCGATCAACGCGTAGACCACGTTCACGGCCGCGTCGGCGATGTCCTTGCGGCGCACCGGACCGGTGGTCGGGTGGTCAACGCGCTGGCCGTCGACCTGGAGGTACTCGAGTTCCTCGAGGAGCTCGGTCAACGACTCGGGGATGTGGATGAGTCCCATCATCGCCGCCGACTTGAAGATCTCGAAGGCCCGCCAGTTGTAGGGAGCGGTGGCCGTGCGTTCGAACACGTTGGTCCGGCACTTGCCGCCGCCGGCCGCAGCAAACGAGCGGAGCCGGTCGATGGTGCCGGCGGAGTCGTACTGGTCGAAGGTCAACGTGGTCACCGGGTACGCGGTGAGGATCTCGGTGATATCGGCTTCGACCTGGCGGTAGTCGATGATGTCGTCGGGGAAGTCCTTGGGCTTCCACGAGAACGCGTCGTCGAAGAACACATGGGGGATCCCGTCCGGGTCCTTGCGGACGTGTGCGATCGCGAACCCGAAGTGGTCGCCCACCCGGGACGGGTCGCCGTGGGCGGCGTAGCGGCGGTTGTCGGCGCCGGTCTTGTGCACGGCGCCGTCCCAGCCCTCGTAGGGGACGATGAGCCGGGCAAGGGTCCGAGAGTTCAGGTAGGAGCGGGTGCCGGAGGCGAACTGGGCGCCGTACTCGGTGGCGAAGGCATCGGGGTCGATCTCCTCGTAGATCTCCAGGAGGCCCTTGCGGTCGATGATCGGCCCGTCGTGTGCGGGGAACCTCGGGCCGCCGGGCCACATCTCGAGGTCGGGGCCGCGCTCCCAATGCTCGTAGGTGGTCCACGACGGCACCTGCACCACTGCGAGCGACGCCAGCTTCGGGGTGCCGTCAGGGTTGACCTCGCAGCCGAGCTGGTAGGTCTCATAGAGCTGGCCGTGCTTCTCCCATGGGCTCGAGGTCTGCAACGTGAGCCCGGTGCGGGGGAACTGCACGACCGCAGGCTTCGCGGCCCGGTACACGTTGGTGCTCGACGTGTCCGAGTCGGGGTTCGCGGAGCCACCGATGTGGGCGAACTCGTCGAACACCAACCCGATCAGGCTCGGACCCGAGCGGCGCGCGGTGGTCTCCACTGCGCGCACCTCCAGGCGGCCCGGGGTCCGGCCGACCCTTGCGCCGGCTTCGATCTGCGAAGGGGTCAGCAGCGACACCGACTCGCTCGTGCACTTCCCGAGGAACGGCGCGAACGCCGGCGACTCTTCGATCAGCGCCTTGATGTCGGCGAACGCGGTTGCGCTTGGCCTGTTCGAACTTGGCGCCGATCACGTAGACGGCCAACGTCTTCGATCGGACCGGTCGCGGGTCATCGGGCACCCCGTCGGCGGCCAACAGCCGATACAGCAGATCGGCGACCAGGATCGCACCGAGAAGCCCCTCGAGCCCCGGCGGCCCATCACCAGCGCGATCTCCGCCGGGCCGTTGCGACCCGCAGCGCGACACGCCGCCAGTCGGGCTTCGAGGCCGGGCGGGGTGCCGTAGCTCCCGACGTAGCGGAGCTTGCCCTGGTGTTCGGTGAGGGACCAGCCCTGCTCCCACTCGGCGAGGACGTCGCGGTCGAAGCCGGTGAACAGCTCCACCGCGCCCGTGCAGATCTTCAAGATCGTCGCCTGCACCGGGTACAGGTCGATGCCCAGGAACCTCGGGTTCGACGCGAAGTCGATGATGTTCTCCGCCAACTCCACGGTGGGGCGGACTCGTCGAGGCGGCACTCGCTTCTCGGCGCGGTTGACACGTGACTCGAGGCTCACGACGCCACCCTCGACCTCGTCGCCACCATGGGACCCGTAGCCGGCCTCGGGCTCGACCTCCGGACGCCCTGGCGGCTCCACCTCCGCGATGCGCACCTCGAGATCGCTGGCCCGACGCATCCGCAACGTCCACCCAAGATCGTCGACGCCGCCTTCAACCTGGCGAACGGCGACTTTCATCGAGGCACTCGACGATCGTGTCGAGCGCCCGGGGACCAGTTCCCCAACCGGCCCGTCAGCTCCGATAACCGCTCCGAGCGCAGCTCGCCCACTGCTCGGGCGAACTCGATTGCGCCTGGCGCACGATCGTGCGCTTCGAGCGTCCCGACACCTCCGCAGCCTCACGGTAGGAACCGCCAGCAGCGATCACCGCAGCAGCAGCAGCCCTCGCCCCCTCCAACACATCGGCCTCGGTGGGCGCACCGACACCACCGTCATCGTGTCCGTTGACCATGATCTTGATCTCCTCGGTTGAGCATCCGCAGAGACCGACTGGTCCCTGCTACTTCTTCCTTGGAGAAGCCGGGGGTTGGACAGGACCGAAACCGAAGAAACCTTGAGAAAACCCGCTGACCAGGCCCACCGGCGAGGCCGACCCCGCCGCCCAGGGGAGAAGGCAATGGCGACCGACCAGCCCCGGATCGCCGGTCTGAACCTGTTGTCGCCTAGCTCACGTACTCGGTCTCGGCGATGTAGACGGCATGGGCGATCTCCTCGGGGACACCAGCGAGGCGGACACAGTCCCGAGCGAGCAGCAACGTGTCCACGACCGTGCCCCGGTCCGTCAGCGTGGCGCGCTCTGCTTCTGAGTAGTACCGGAACGGCCACTCCTCGCCCACAGGCGAGTAGATAATCCCCACCGCCGCCATGAACTCCTCCTCGATCGCCAGACACGCCTCCGCCTGCTCGCGCGTCGCGTCGGTGTGCTCCAACACGTAGGCCAACACGTCACTCGGATCGTCGGCGACGCCATCGAGCTCGACGTCACCTTCGAGCGCGGCGGAACCCAGAACCTGCAGGTCCCCGTCGTGCAGATCGGCACCACAGCCGGCGAGGTCGAGCGAGGCTCCTGACACGCTCCCCGTCACCAGGCGTGGGCGAGGGCGAGGGCGAGGGCGAGGGCGACGGCGGCGGCGGCGGCGGGCGCCGTCGTAGCGTCTCACCATGTCCGTGTTCCGCACCATCGTCTTGTTTGCCCTCGCCGCGCTCGCCGAGATCGGTGGTGCTTGGCTGATCTGGCAAGGCGTGCGCGAACGACGTGGGGTCGCTTTCATCGGAGCGGGCATCGCGGCCCTCGCGCTCTACGGGTTCGTGGCCACGCTCCAAGAGGATGCCAACTTCGGACGGATCCTCGCCGCCTACGGCGGGATCTTTGTCGCTGGATCGCTCGCCTGGGGCGTAGTCGTCGACGGGTTCCGGCCCGACCGGTTCGACCTGGTCGGGGCGGCCGTCTGCCTCGCCGGTGTCGCCGTGATCATGTTCGCCCCACGAGCCGCCTGACCCCTGCACCCTCCTATCGGTGCCGGAATCTCGGGCGTGGCGGCTGCCCACGAACTTGCCATGACCCGCCAGCGCAGCCCGGTCGGCCGCCGAGGAGCACCGGAACGGCCACTCATCACCCTCGGGCGATCATGATCCCCACCGCCACCATGAACTCGTCCTCTGGTCGCGATGGTGCATCGTGACGGGTTCCGGGCCGGCACATCGCCGTCGTCACGAACCGTTCATCATCCAGCCGTCCCAGCCACCCTGGTGCTGGTCCATCCAGTCGACCATCTGGCCACACCATGCCGACGCATCGATCCCTGCTGGTGCGACGTCGGGGTTGTCCGTCGCCCACTTCTCACAGGTAGCCACCATGTTGTTGGGGCTCTGCCACATCATCGACCCCATCATCTGGTCCCGGCCCATCATCGAGTCGTTGCCCATGCGGCCGTTCATCCAGCTAGCCATCGAGTCGCACCACCCGGTAGTGGGGCGCCGAGAACCCTCGAAGCCGTCAGCCCACTGCTGACAACCCTCGTGCATCCGAGTGATCTGAGGTGCGGCGTACTCGGGGGTGTCGTCGTTGTTCACGACCACGATCGCTCCGACGATCCCAGCGATGAGGACCACCCCGACGAATACCCCAGCGAAGACCAGCCCACGCCGCGTCCCCCTGCTCGACGCCGGGACCTCAACGGTGGCTTCAGAAGCCGGAATCCCTTCCATGTTCACATCTTGCGCCTTGTGGGGCGAGTGCGAAAGGGGCCTTCGACCCTCCTGGCGCAGAGGGCCTGCTGGGTGAGATCGGAGCAACCCGATCCTCGTCTCGACAGATGATCGGTGGCACGAGAACATGCTCTGGTGACCGAGATCGAGATGAGCTTCTCCTCGACGCTTCGAGCCCCTCGATCAGAGGTCTGGGCTGTGGTGTCGACGATGAAGGGTGTGAACGCTGAGCTTCGACCGTTCGTTCGGATGACCTACCCCCACCTGGCCGAGGAGCTCTCCGAGGCAGCGATCGTCCCGGGGAACGTGCTCTTCCGAAGCTGGTTGCTCGCCGGCTCAGTGATCCCGATCGACCGACACGATCTATCGCTCGAGCGCGTGATCGATGGCGAGAGTTTCGATGAGGAGTCCACGTCGGTGCTTCAGCGGCGATGGCGTCACGAGCGCCGGGTCACAGACACCCCCGAGGGTGGGTGCATCGTCCAAGACCACTTGGTGATCGTGCCTCGTGTGGCGCTCACCCGCCCCATGGTCGCCAGGACGGTTCGATTCTTGTTCGACCACCGCCACCGGGTCCTGCGTCAGCGATTCGGCACGTGAGCTTGCAGGCCGGCACAGGGGCACGATCGGGACCCTCGCAACCGCCGGGTCGAAGTGCCCCGCCGGCACCCGGATCCATAGGGTGTCGGCCATGATCCGCCGACGATGGGCTGCCGCCCTTCTCGCCTCCATCGGCTTCCTCGCGGCCTGCAGCGAACCGGGTGAACAACCACTTCCGGTTGCGTCAGCCGAGTGGGCCGACCGAACCCACCTCTGGGTGTACACGGGGTGCGCCGAACTCACCGACGTCGAGGTCGATCGCACCAAGGACAAGGTGGAGCTCACCCTGCGGGGAACCCCCAAAGACGGGGACTGCGAGGACTACATGGTGCTCAAGGTCGAAGCGGGGACGCGGTCGTTCATCGACGCCGCTACCGGCGAACTGGTCGAGCTTCCACCCTACGTACCGTCCCCGACCAGCGGACACGGCTGATCTCGGCGCGCCCGGCAGCCGGCTGGTCATCGGGCAGCAGTTCGACGAACTGCGCGAACGGTGGGACGGGATGCCTCAGGACGACTGATCCATCCGCGGGTACCGGTCGCACTGGCGCCAACGGCACGCCTTGGGGCCAGCCTGAAAGCGAGGTTCCGCGGATCTCGGCGAAGGCCAGGAGGACGGACGGTGCGAGGAAACGGCTACCGACAACGGTCCACGCTACGGGCTCGAAGGTCCAGACCTGGTTCTCGACATCCTGGTGGCCGGCGGGTCGAGGAGACGGGCGAGGTCGGGGCGCACCGGCATCGGGAGGGTGGCTGGGACGCGGGCGCGTCCGGTGTTGCCCTTGGGGTAGCGGCCAGTCCAGCTGCCGGGCGCAGCGACGAGGGTTCGCATCAGCTGCCCGGTGATCTCGGTCCGGTCCCGCTGCTCCCATCCGGCTCGGAGCATCTTCAGGTGGACTCGGACGTGGGCCAGGGCGTTGGGCTGGGAGAGCACATGGGCGTCTTCGAGGCTCGCCCATCGGGCGTCCGTGTCGCCCCTGCGGACGGCGTCATCGGCGTCGCGCAGCGCTGCGGCGAGGGCTTGGCGTGCGGCGTCGGGGAGGCGGCTCATCGGCGCGATCCGGGGGTCACGCTGACGGGCGTGATGACGGCAGGCTCCGCGAGGGGAGCGGCGGGAGGCGCGACGATGCGCAGGCGCGTGTGTCGGCCGGCTCGCACGCCGTTGGCGATGACGAGCACCTCGGCGAGCTCGTGGGTGGCGACGACCGCCGCAAGGCCGAGGGCGCCGGTTGCGGCGAGGGGGATGAGCACGGCGAGGATCAGCCCGGACAGCGCAAGGTTCTGGCGCATGATGCGGCCAGCCCGACGGGCGTGATCGAGGATGGCGGGAAGGTGCCGGAGGTCTTCGCCGAGGAGGGCGACGTCGGCCGCCTCGATGGCGACGTCGCTGCCGGCGGCGCCCATGGCGATGCCGACGTCGGCAGCGGCGAGGGCAGGTGCGTCGTTGATGCCGTCGCCGACCATGGCGGTGGGGCCGGTGGCCTGGAGCTGGGTGACGAGGTCGAGCTTGTCGGTGGGGAGCAGTTCGGCGTGGACGTCGTCGATGCCGACCTCGGCAGCCATGGCTCGGGCGGTGGCCTGGTTGTCGCCGGTGAGCATGGCGATGCGTCGGATCCCGAGGTGGCGCAGATGACCGGTGGCGTCGGCGGCTTCAGGGCGGGGTTCATCTCGCACGGCGATGGTGCCGAGGAGAAGCCCGTCGTGCTCGACGGCGACGACGGTCGCACCTTCGGCCTGGCGCTCAGCGACTAGGTGGGCGAGGGGGCCGGGATCGACGAACCCGGGCTTGCCAAGCCGCGCTGGGGCGCCGTCGACGGTGCCGGTGAGCCCAGATCCGATGACGGCTTCGACGCCATCGGCATCGAGCCGTCCACCGGCGTGGGCGGTGGTGATGGCGGCGGCGAGGGGATGGTCGCTGCGTGCCTCGAGGGCGGCGGCGACGGCCAGCACCCGATCGGTATCGACGCCGGGCGCCGGGTCGACAGCGACCACCCGGGGATCGTTGCGGGTGATGGTGCCGGTCTTGTCCAGGGCGATGTTGCGGATCGACGCCAGGGCTTCCAGGGCGGCACCGCCCTTGACGAGGGCCCCGTTGCGGGCGGCGGCGCCGATGGCGGTGACGACGGTGACGGGCACGGAGATCGCGAACGCGCAGGGCGCGGCGGCGACGAGCACGACGAGCGATCGAGCGATCCACACGTCGGGGTCGCCGATCAGGCTGCCGCCGATCGCAATGGCGGCGGCGATGACCATGATCGTCGGCACCATGGGACGGGCGATCCGCTCAGCGAGGCGTTGGCTCGAGCCCTTGCGCTCCTGTGCTTCTTCGACGAGGTGGACGATACGAGAGAGCGAGCTGTCCTCGGTGGTCGTGGTGGCCTCGACGTCGAGGGCGCCGTTGCCGTTGATGGCAGCGGCGAGGAGCTCGTCGCCGGGGCCGACCTCGACGGGCACCGACTCCCCGGTGATGGCCGACAGGTCGACGCTAGAGCGGCCGGAGCGGATGATGCCGTCGGTGGCGAGGCGTTCGCCAGGAGCGAGGACGATGAGATCGCCGGCGGCGACCTCCGCAGGGCCGACTTCGACCACACCGCTCTCGCGCCGCACCGTGACCGTTGGGGGGACGAGCTCGAGCAGGGCCCGTAGGCCCCAGCGGGTGCGGGCGAGCGCGTAGCCCTCGAGGGCTTCGGAGATCGAGAACAAGAAGGCGAGCGAGGCTGCCTCACCGAGTTCGCCGAGGATCACTGCTCCGATGGCGGCGATCGTCATGAGGGTGCCCACACCGAGTCGGCCCCGAACGAGGGCGCGGAGCGAGTCGGGGATGAACGTCCACCCACCGACGGCGAGTGCGCCGAGGAACGCAACGTCCGCGGCGGCGGTCAGGTCGACGGCTGCCGAGATGAGCCCGGCGACGAGCAGAAGCCCGGCGACGAGCGCGAAGCGGACTTCGGTGATGGCCCAGAACGAGGTGGCCGAAGTTGGCGCGCCTCCTGGCTCGGAGGCGGGCGACGGAGCGAGCGGACCGCAGCAGACTTCAGCCATCGCAGCACCCGTCCATCATCGGGTTCGTGCACAGCTCGATGGCCTGGCCGTTCGCTGCGAGGAGCCGCTCGGCAGCGACGAACAGGTCGCGCACCTCCGGGCCCGAGAGCCGATAGAAGACCTGCCGCCGTGGGCCGGGCCGGTCGACCACGAGGCCACAGCCCTTGAGGCACGCCAGGTGCCCCGAAACGTTGGACTGGGACCCCCCGACCTGTTCGACGAGGTCGGCGACCCGTCGCTCACCGTCGAGCAAGGCTCGCAGCAGCGCCACTCGCCTGGGGTCAGCGAAGCCCCGGAACATGCGGGCTGCGACCGCAGACGATTCCAACTCGATGATGGACACGAGACGATGTTATCGTCCTCAACTGATGTTGCGTAGAGCGAAGCTTCTTGGACATATCCCGTTGACGGCGGCGGTCGCGGTCGTGGTGGTCGCCGCTGCAGGGTGCTCCGGGTCTGACGGCGCGCCCGGTTCCGTCCATGTCGAAGGCGCCCGGATCGACTACCCCGCCAACCCAGACGTCGCTGCTCTGCGGATGGAGATCGTGAACGATTCCAACAGCGACGACACGCTCATCGGCGTATCGAGCCCCGAGGCCGACGCCAGCATCCACCGCTCGGCCACCAGTCCAGACGGCACCGCGTCGATGGATCACCTCACCGAGCTTCCCATCCCCTCCGGCGAGGCCGTCGAGTTCGCACCGGGAGGACTCCACGTCATGCTCGACGAGCCCGATCGAGCCCTCGAGATCGGCGACGAAGTCGAGATCGTCCTCGTCTTCGAGAACGCCGGCAAGGTGCGCGTCACGGCGCCCGTCGTCGAGCCCGGCACCACCGCCGAGGACCTCGAGGAAGAACCCTGAGCGGGCTCGCTTCAGATGATGATCGGGTAGCGGGCGAGGACCGCGCCGTGTGCTGCTCGAGACGACCGGACACTCAGGTCGAAGTCAGCCGACGTCGTCTGGCGTTGCGCACGCCGGCATCTCGTTGACCTTGGAGAAGATCTCGATGGTCTTGTCAACCGAGTCCCCGAGCTCACTGCGGTCGAGCAGCAGTTGGGCGTTTGGCTCGGTGCGCAGCCGCTCGGCGTAGTCCTGGCGGTTGGCGAGGTACTTCCTCCAGTCCCCGATCCAACCGCTGATGGACACCGATGCATCTCCGGTGGTTGGCGCTCCGGCTTCGAGTTCGTCGATGAACGCTCCAACGAGCGTGTTGGCCTCATCGAGTACGTCGGCCCGTTCATCCAGCTTGGTGAGGTCGGCTGTGTTGGGCAGCTTGGCGATGCCATCGCTCAGCGCCTGGCACTGGGCCTCGAGTTCGGCTACGTAGGCGCGGTCGTCGAGGCGGTCGGGGTTGTTCTTCGCTGGCGCCCCGGAGAGGATCCAGATCCAGAAGGTGATCATCGTCACGAGTGCGACGATGGCCAGAGCGCGCCCCCAGGTGAAGCCCTTCGCGTTGGGCGCCACCTTCGGTGCGGTTGGCTGCTCGGACGGCGGTACAATCATGGCCGAAGCCTCCTGGCTTGCGTAGGTGCCGATCGGGCTTCAGAGCGACCTCTGCTCGGGTGCCCAGCGACGGTGTTGCGCACGGTGGTGTCCATCTTGACTAGAGCCAGACCAGCGCGATGACGGTGGTGGCGTTGAACGCCATGTGAGCGACGATCGCTGGGCCGAGCCTCCCGGTCGTTGTGACGCAGGCGGCGAAGACGAGTCCTGCGGTGGCAAGGCCGGGGAACAGGAGCGGCTGGAAGTGTGAGGCGCCGAAGATGATCGCAGATCCCACGACGGCGGCGGCCATGTTCCAGCGCTTGTCGATCGCCCCCATCAACAGTCCGCGGAAGAACAGCTCCTCGGCGACCGGGGCGCCGATCACGACCACGATGACCAGCAATGCGACCCCGGCGGGGGTGTCTGCCTTGTCCGCAAGGCTTCGGGCGCTCTCGGCAAGATCGTCCGAAGTAGCTCCGGTGAGCTTCAGCACCGGCCAGGATACGAGGGGTACCAGCACGAGCTGAGCGAACACGCCGACAGCGATCGCAGGTGCGATGTCCCGACTGCGCAGGTAGAGGTGGAAGTCTCGACGGACACCGTTGCCGTAGCGACGGGCCGCCCACACCGGTGCAGCGATGAAGCCGATCCACAGAGGCGGTGCTTGGAGGACCAGCGCCCAGAGCGGGAGCGTGTCGGGGTCAGCGGTGGACGCGGTTTGGCCGGCGAGTGAGATGATCGCCGAGCCGAGGATCAGCCCGCTGACCTGCGCGAGGAGGAATCCCCACGCAGGTTCTCCGAGTCCCCAGGCCGGTTCCCGGGTGCCCGTGCCCGCTGTTACTTCAGCGCCGATCATCGGGCTTCGAGGGACAGAGGGAGGATGTGCCGGCATCTGGCGAGGAAGGTGAAGGTCAACACCGGGGTGCCTTCGGTTTCGTGGGGGTGGCGCGTCTCATCACAGCAGCGTGGACCAGTAGTCCCAGAACCGCTTCGTGATGAGCCCGGCGATGATCAGGTACCAGGCGGTAAGGATCACGCCGTGGTACTCCGAGGCGAACCGCACGACCGAGGCGGACCGCCCGCCCGTGAGCCACGTCGAGGTTCTGGCTTGGCGAAGTGCGGTGTACCAGAACGTCGGGATGGCCACGGCCCACACCACCATGCAGTACGGGCAGAGCGCGCCGATCCGGTACAGGCTCTGGAAGATCAGCCAGTGCACCAGCACGAGGCCAGCGGTGGATCCGACGAGGAGGCCGTTCCAGAACCATCGGCGAACCTCGGCACCGGCCAGCAGCGCCATCCCGGTGGTCAGCACCACCGAGAACCCGACGACGCCGAGGATCGGGTTGGGAAATCCGAAGATCTCGGCCTGGTCGGTGACCATGATGGACCCGCAGCTCAAGATCGGGTTGATGCTGCAACTTGGAACGTAGGACGGGTCCTTGAGCAGTTCGATCTTCTCGACCAGCAACGTCGCAGCAGCGATGAGTCCGACCGCACCGGTAAACGTGTAGAGCCATCCGAGCCGACCGGCGCCTGTGTCAGTCGGCTCGGCGGCAGCGGTCACGCTTCGAGCTCGGCGTCGATCTGGGCGACGAGGTCGTCGAAGGTCTCGATCTCCATCTTCTCGCCGTTGAGGAAGAACGTGGGGGTGCCTTCAACACCGAGGGCGAGTCCGTCGGCCTTGTCCCGCTGGATCTTCTCGAGCGTGGCGGGGTCTTCGTACACCTTGCGGAACTCGGCCATGTCGAGCCCGAGATCCTCGGCGAATCCGAAGAAGACGTCCTCTTTGGACTCGCTGCTCTCGCCCCAGGTGGGTTGGGTCTCGAAGAGCATGTCATACATCTCCTCGAACTTGCCTTGAGCCGCAGCGGCTTCGGCGGCTTGCGCAGCTGCCTCGGAGTTGCCGTGCAACGGGAAGTTCCGGACCACGAACGTGACCCGGCCGTCGTAGGTCTCGCGGAGCTCTTCGATGGCGGGGTGCGCGGCGCGGCACGATTCGCACTCGAAGTCGAGGAACTCGACGAAGGTGACCTCTCCGTCCTCGGCGACCGAGAGCTTCTGGCTGTCGGGGCGGACGAGACGGTCGTCCTCCGTGGCTACTGGCTCGGTGTTGGAGTCGTCGTCTCCGCTGGTGAACGCGACAGCGAGTAGCGCGACGATCGCTGCTGCGATCAAGCCGAGCGAGATCTTCAGGTTCTTGCTCATCGGGCCTCCGTGGGTGCCTTGGTTGGTGATGGGTACGTGCCGCCGGACCGTCGGGGAACGGCAGGGGATTCTGAGGAGCGGTAGCCGAGGAGTCGGAGGGCGTTGGCGACGACGATGAGCGTCGACCCTTCGTGCAGGACGACGGCTGGGCCGATGTTGACGAACCCGATGAGGGTCGCCGGAATGAGGAAGGCAACCATTCCGAGGCTCAGGAACAGGTTCTGGCGGATGATGCCGCTGGCCTTGCGACTGAGCCCGATGACGACGGGGAGTTTTGAGAGGTCGTCGCCCATGAGCGCGATGTCTGCGGTCTCGAGCGCGACGTCGGAACCGGCGGCTCCCATCGCGATGCCGACGGTGGCGTGCGCGAGTGCAGGTGCGTCGTTGACGCCGTCGCCGACCATCGCGACCTTGCCCTCCTCCGTGCGCAGCCGCTCGATGGCCGCGACCTTGTCCTCGGGCATGAGGTCGCCCCACGCGTCGGTGAGACCGACTTCGCGGGCGATCGACTCTGCGACGAGCTGGTGATCACCCGACAACATGACGGCGCGCCGGATGCCCACCGACGCCAGCGAGGCGACAGCGGCACGAGCGTCGGCGCGTGGTGTGTCCATGAGCCCGAGGACACCGAGGAAGGTGTCGGCTCGCTTGACGATCATGATCGTCCTGCCCCGCGCTTGAAGGTCGGCGACGTCAGCCGCCGTCGCCGCGTCGACGCCGCCTTCGTCCTCGAAGAGGGCGACGTTCCCGATCGCCACCTCATCACCGGCGACGGTGGCCCGCACCCCTCGCCCGGTGACGGCCGTGACAGCTGCGGCTTCGAGCGACGAGTCGGTCCCGAGGCGGACGCTGCCGTCGCGGGTGATGGCGGAGGCCAGCGGGTGGTCGCTCTTGCGCTCGACAGCGATGGCGACCTCGAGCAGGTCGGACTCGTCGATGCGGGCTGCTGGCACCAGGTCGGTGAGACGGGGCCGGCCCTCGGTGAGGGTGCCGGTCTTATCGAAGGCGATGGCGCTCAGGGTGCCGAGGTTCTCGAGCGGGCCGCCTCCCTTGACCAACACTCCGAGCTGACCAGCGCGGGCGACGGCAGCGAGGACTGCGCTCGGCGTGGCGATGGCGAGCGCACAGGGGCTGGCTGCGACGAGCACGGCCATGGCCCGGTAGAACGACTCGGACCACGATGACCCGACCAGCGCACCGACCGCCATGACGGCCAGGACGAGGGCGAGCACAGCCGGGACGAAGACCCGCTCGAACCGGTCGGTGAAGCGCTGTGTCGGAGATGCCTGGGTCTCCGCGTCACGCACGAGCGTGGCGAGTTTGGACAACGTCGAGTCGACGGCCAGACGGGTGACCTGCAGGTCGAGTTGACCGGAGCCGTTGATGGTGCCGGAGAACAACCGGGAGGTGGCGGGGACTGCGTCGGGCGAGCCGGCAGCGGCCACGGTGTCGGTGACCGGCACCTTGTCGACGGGGATGCTCTCACCTGTGAGCGGGGCCTGGTTGACGCTGCTCGTCCCGGCCACGACGAACCCGTCGGCTGCGATGCGCTCGTTGGGCTTCACCACCACGAGGTCACCGATGCGCAACTCTTCGACCGGCAGCTCGCGTTCGCCTTGGGCGTCCCGGATGGTTGCCGTTGGGGGTGCCAACTCGGCGAGGGCTTCGATGGCCCGCCGGGCCCGGCCCATTGCGTAGCCCTCGAGGGCGTGGCCCAGGCTGAACAGGGCGAGGAGCAGAGCACCCTCCTCCCACTTTCCCAGGGCGGCGGCGCCTGCTGCGGCAACGAGCATCAAGAAGTCGATCTCGAAGCGCCCGTTGCGGACGCTCTCGATCGCTTCCCGGGTGGTGAAGTAGCCACCGAAGAGCCCCGATGCGATGAAGATCGCCGCAAGATTGCCTCCATCCAGGGTGGAGGTCACGTCCAGGACGAACCCGAGGGCCCACAGCGCTGCTGAGGTGATGGCGAAGATCAGCTCGCTGCGCTCACCGAAAGGTCCGCCGTGGTCATGGTCGCCGTGATCTTCCTGTCCCCCGGCAACCTTGACCTTGCGGGCCTGCAGCGCCAGTCGCAGGCCGTCTTCATCCAGCTTGGTGCGGTCGAACTCGACGCGGACGAGCCCGGGGGCGACCTCGGCCTCCATGACGCCGTCGATGCGGCTGAGCGTCTCACCCACCGAGCGGGCCTTGCGGATGTGGCCGACGCCGGTGACCGGCCACAGCACGTGGGCGAACTGCTCGGTAAGGGCTGCTCCGGCTCCTTCGGCTTGGCTTCGGATCCGGCTGACGCTCGTGATGGCCGGGTCGTAGTGGAGGCACAGCTTGGCAGGGGTGCCATCGGCCGCTGGGACGACGTGCACCTCGTCGAGACCTGGAGCGCCGCTGAGCGTTGCGGTCAGTCGGCCGACGCAGCCGTCGCGCCCGTCAAGTGCATCGGGGAGCAGGACCGGAAGCTCCAGTTGCAGCTTCTCGCTCACGAGTCGGCCTTCGTGTGCCCGACGTGTTGGAGGCTGACATCGAGGAGGAGGCGGACGTGGGCATCGTCGAGGCGGTAGAAGACCTGCCGCCCGGAGCGGCGATGGCGCACGATCCCTGCGGTGCGGAGCAGACGAAGCGAGTGAGAAACCGACGACTCAGCCATCTCGACGACGGCTGCGAGATCGCAGACGCAGAGTTCTCCGGCCTCGAGCAACGCTGCCAACATCCGCACCCGGCCCGGATCTCCAAGGAGGCGAAACAACGCGGACACCTCCGCGGCCTCGTTGGGTCCGATGGACCGTTCCTTCGTGGACTCGACCCTGTCGTGGTCGAGTATCCGCACGGAACATTGGTCCGTGTTGTCGTTGCCGCCACCCCCCGGCACCCGGGCGGTGGCTGCCATTGGGGCTCCCGTTCTCATCTGCAAGACTGTACAGATGACGAATCGCTGCGTCGAGGCGTTCTTGGAAGCCGCCTGATCCAGACCGTTGTCTGTTCTCCGCATCCGTGCCCCTGGCACCCTGGGAACGGTGCGATCGTCGTTACGACAACTGTAGATGCCAACATGTAGATCTCGTGATTCGCCCATCGACCATGGAGCCCGCCACCGCGATGCAACGAACCTCTCTCCACCACACGACCGACCGTCGAGGATTCGAACGGTGCGGGACACGGACCGTCCGAGCACTGGTCATCGAACCCAGTACCGCTGCAGGCCAGGGGTCGAACGATGCGTAACGCACTTTGGCCTCGCAGGCGTTTCCTTGCCGTCGCCGGCATCGGCGGGGCTGCTGCGGCCCTCGTCGGCTGCGGATCCAGCGACGACGCCTCGACCGGACCGGCCGCACCACCCGCGTCGAAGTGGGGAGGGGAGCTCGTCGAACCTGGCCTGGCGAAGCCCGATGTCACCCTGGCGACCACCGACGGCAAGCCCTTCCCCTTCCGGACGGCTACCGAAGGTCAACTGACGCTGCTGTTCTTCGGGTTCACGAACTGCCCGGACCAGTGCCCCATCTGGTTGAGCGCCGTCGCCCGAGCAAAGGAGCAGATCGGATCGGGGCCGGGCAGCGACCCCCAGGTGCTCTTCGTTGGTGTCGACGTCGCCCGCGACACACCCGAAGTACTCGATGAATACCTCGAACGCATCGACCCCTCGTTCATCGGGCTGACGGGCACCGAGTCAGCGATCGCAGCAGCGAACCGGCAGCTCTACTTCCCATCCATCACGATCGGAGCCCCAGATGCCGGGGGCGACTACGAAGTCGGCCACTACGGTCGCGCCGCCGCGTTCTCCCCGGACAACCTGGCACACCGGTTGTACGGCTTCGACGTCCGTCCCGCCGACCTGGCGCGCGACCTCCCCCGTCTCGCCAACGGCATCTACGAGTAGCAACTCACCACGAAGGAGCTCTTCTATGCGACTCCCCGTTCTCCGCCTCGGCCTGGCCGCGACCGTCACCGCTGCGTCGATCTCTTTGCTTCCATTGGCTGCAGCGGCCCATGCCGACGCCGATGTCGTCGCTGTCGCCGCCGGCGAGCAGGCCACCATCAACTTCCGCCCCAACCATGGGTGCGGCGAATCACCAACGACCGAGGTCGCCGTGCGCGTGCCGGTTCGCGGCGCAACGGGCGGGGACGTCGACGGCTGGACGTGGACCGCAGAGGACGACGGCGACGGCCGGACCATCGTCGAGTGGACCGGCGGTTCGCTGCCCACCGATGTGACCGGCGCGTTCCCGGTGACCTTCGAGGTGCCCGACCAGGTCGGCGAGCTGGTCCTGTTCCCCGCCGTCCAGGTGTGCGAGAACGGCGAGGAGCTGTCATGGCTCAACGGCGATCCCGAATCCGACAACCCCGTACCCCGGCTCTTGATCCTCGAAGCCGGATCTGAGGAGGCGAGGTCGATCGACGAGCTCCCCGAAGGCATCCCAGGACGTGAGCTCCTCACCGCAGTCGTCGACACGGAACCCACGACGACCACCACTTCGCCGTCGACGACTTCGACCTTCGCTGGGGACACGACCACACCCAGCGAAGGTGCGTCAACCACGACGCCCACGGCCCCCGCCGCTGGTCCTGCGGACGAAGGCGGCGGCTCGGGAGTCCTCGCCTTCCTGCTCGTCGGCGGCGTTGCGGTCGTCCTGCTCGCCGGAGGGATCTACCTGCGGCGCCGGGAGAGGTGACTTCGAATTCCGCCCACTTCGTCACACACCTCGATGGCCATGGTGTCCGCTGGTGCCCACTCGCAGATGGAAGCCCTCAGTACCTGGCTGCGTAGCCGGTGCCGGTGCGGATGCTCTTGATGAGCTGTTGCAGGCCCGTTGAAGATGCAGCGTCCTTGCTGGACCAGTACGCGTACCCGCTTGCGTCAGGAGCTCGCTGCAGCAGTGCCATGTACACCTGGATCACGCGCACCTGTGACGCCGTCTTGCGCTGGTACTCGCTGGACTCGCACATCTGGCGCATGACCCATCCCCGCTTGGCACCTCCGTCGAGCCGGCGGACCCAGTAATCGAGTCCGCTCGGATCCGGGTCCCGGGCGAACAGGTTGCGGTAGAGCTGGGAGACGTAGGCCGGGTTGTCGAGGGCACCGTAGCGGCGCGCGAACTCGGTACCCCCGGCGAACTGGCTGGCGGCCGTGTCCAGGGAGGTGCCTGAACGCACCTTCCTGATCCAGTAGTCGAGCCCGGGGTAGTCGGGTATCCGAAGGAAGAAGCCGAGGTAGAGGCGGATCGTCGGCGCGGTGAGCCTGGCCGCACCGGGCAGATCGAGCAGGGACTCTACGAACGCGTCGAGGGAGACCGCAGCTCCCTCGAGGTCCGCTTCGGCCTCCGACAGCCAACTGGCGCTCGGCACCGACCCGACGAAGTCCGTGGCCATCGCCGTCGCAAATGCCTTGGCGCTGACGTGCGGCGCGAACGCTGCGTCGCTGACGCGAGGGCGCAACTTTGCCGGCGTCGCCGCAGCGAGCGAATAGGAAGCGTTGACGGCTGCAGCGTTGTACCACTTGGCGTTGGGCATCCGGATCTCGAAGTGCAACATCGGACCGACGGACTCGGCGTTGCCGCTGTCGCCGACGAACCCGACCAGGTCACCCGTGCGCACCCTCGATCCCACGGCGAGCCCCGGCGCGAACGCGTGCTGGAACTGGTTTGCCCCGTTGTCCGTTCCAGGGTCGTCGTTGTTGATGTGCAGGTAGCAGTAGTACCAGCCGTCGTCGCCCTTCAGGTAGAGCGAGTTGCCGCCGGCCTGGTGGCGCAACTCCACAACGGTTGCGTTGCACACCGCGAGCAGCTTGAGCATCTTCTTTCCGAGCAGATCCTGGCCCTCGTGCTTGCGACCGTCGCTGCGAGGAGCCAGGTACGTGTCCGACCATGAGACCGTTCCCAGGGTCGGATCAGCCAGTACAGGGAACATGATCGGCCGGACGTACTTCTCCGATGTCGGGCGCGGGGGGAGGAAGCCGAAGTCTCGTGTCGCCCCGGCGGTCGTCGGATTGCCCTCGGCGCTCTCCTCCGGGGACCCCGTCACAGCGCCGGCCCGCACCGGGAGGAGCGCAACCACCGCAGATGCAGCACCGCCTCCGAGCAAGGCTCGGCGCGACCAGCCGGCACGTGGCCGCTCTCGTTCGCACGCGCAGGACATGTACTCCTCCAGGGGAAGGGAGCTCGCAGGTCAGTCGAAAGCCTACAAGCGTAGATCTACATCTGTAGAACTACGTCTGCGTCCGATCAGCGGTCTTGCGGTGACCGAACGAGGACCGGCATCGGGGGTTTCGTCCGATAGGGCATCCCGGGCAGGATGGTGGCTTCCAACAGGCGAGTCCGAGGTGACGATGGCATCGAGACGGCAGGTCGGTGAGCTCGAGGCAGAGGTCCTGTCGGTGCTGGCTGGGTCCGACCGGGCGCTGACACCAGGCGAGGTGCAGGCCGACCTCGGCGGTGAGCTGGCCTACACGACCATTGCGACGATCCTGACTCGGCTGTGTTCGAAGGAACTCGCCGCAAGAGAGGGCCAAGGCCGCGGCTACCGGTACCGACTGGCCGTGGACGAGTCCGACCTCATCGCCGGTCGCATGCATTCGCAGCTCCGGTACGCGCACGATCCAGCAGGAGCGCTCGGCCACTTCGTGAGCGGCTTGAGTCCCGAAGAGGAAGCAGCACTGAAGCGCGTTCTGCACTGGCCTGACGGCACGCCGTGAACTCCGCCGTCGCCTTCCCTGCCATTGCTTGCATGCTCTTTGCGTTCGTTGCCGGATACCGTCCGCTTCGCATCCATCCCGAGCGGTCGGCGCGGCTCCTCGTCACCGCGATGGTCGTATCGGTCCTCACAGTCGCTGCGAGCGTGACCGCTACGGCCGCAGCGTTCTTGTTGGAGGGTGCTCCCCACGATGCGCGCCATCCGCGCACCCTCGCTGCACTCGCCGGTCACCGTCCGGTGAACGAAGCTGTCGGGGTGGCGTGCGCCGTCGCCGCTGCACTCATGGTTGCTGCCGCAGCGCGTGCCGCATTCCGGGTTCGGCATGAGCGGCGATGGATGCGCGCAGCAGCGCAGGAGCTGAACGCCTCGGACGATCCGATCGCCTTGGCCCTTCCGGGGCGCCGCGGCGGCGTGGTGCTGTCGCAGGGCCTCAGAGCGATGCTGCCTCGCCCGGAGCTTCAGGTGGTCATCGCACACGAACAGGCCCACCTGCGCCACCGCCACCACCGGTACCTTGCAGCCTCCTCGATCTGTGCTGCCACCATTCCTCTGTTGAGGTGGACCGATAGATCCCTGAGGTTCTCGATCGAGCGCTGGGCGGATGAGGAGGTCGCCCTCAAGGTTCGCGATCGACGCCTCGTTGCCCACACGATCGCCCGTGTTGCGCTCCCGTCGCTTGGTGCCACGGTGACGCCGGCTCTCTCTGAGTTCGGCGTGGTCGCACGGGTCGAGGCCCTGCTCCAAGATGCGCCGCCAGCTTCGAGGGCCGCTGGGGCGGCGATGCTCACCGCGGCCAGCATCGCCGGCTCAGGAGTCACCTCCTCCGCTGTCCAACTGCATCACCTCGGGGTGATCTGAGCGGGTTGGCGGCCGGGGTCGAACCGTCACCCAGACGGTGCCCGCGGAGGTAGCCGTCGCCCGTCCGCCGCTCTCGGCATCGCCTGGGTTCCATGGGCCGACGTACGCTCCTGGTCAACGCACCCGATCGCAGGACTTCGAATGCAGCACACCCCGTCGACCGCTCCCACCGCCGCACGTCCGCACCTTGCGTCCAGCCACCCACGTCGAGCTTGCACCCGCCGAGGGCTCGCCATGATGATGGCGCTGACCGCCGCAAGTGTGGCGTTCATGGTCGGCTGCGCCACCGGACAGCGGGACGCCTCGGGCTACGATGACACCGAGGAAGACTTTCTCGACGGCTGCGTGTCGGTCGCAACGTCCGACAACGAGTCCATCGGAACCGGCGGCCCGGGTGGCGAGCCCACGACGCGCATCAGCTCGCCGAGCGACTACTGCGGCTGCGTCTTCGATGAGATCCGATCGACCATCCCGTTCGCGGAGTTCAAGCAGATCAACTCGGAGCTGCGCGACGAGGGTGGAGCGCTTCCGGAAGGATTCCGTGTTGCGTATGGATCGTGCGACCCATCGTCTGAAGGCTGACTGCGCGTGAGGCACGGTGCCGTCCGACGCGTCGTGGCGACGAGCGTCGCCGCCCTCGCCGTCAGCCTGGCGGTGCTCGGCTGGGCTACACCGGCTGCTGCCCATGCCGACTTCGTCTCCTCGACGCCCGCCGCCGGATCGATCGTTGCCGAGGCCCCATCCGACATCAGCCTCCAGTTCACCGAAGGCGTCGATCTCCAGAGCGACGGGATCCGTCTGCTCGATGCGGACGGAGCTCCGGTAGCGCTCGGTCCGGCAACGGCCGACGGCGCAACCGCCACCGTTCCGATCGAGGCCGAGCGGGCACGCGGAAGCTACGTGGTCGCCTGGCGCGCCGTGTCCGCAGACGGCCACCCCATTCGTGGGGCGTTCACGTTCTCGGTCGGACAGCGCTCCGCTGTCGCCGGTGGCATCGCGGAGGGTGCGTTCGGCTCCACCGATGACCGGGCCCTCGAGGTGACCGGTGCCATCGCCAGGTTCGTCGCCTACCTGGGCACCCTTGGCGCCTGCGGTGCCGTTCTCGTCGGAGCGCGGCTTCGACGCCCGGACGAGCCGACGCCAGTGGGGCGAGCCGTCGTCTTCGGACTCGGCGCTGCGCTCGTAGCACTCGGCATCCAACTCGTGGCACTGGGCGCGCTGGTGACGGGCGAGGGCTTCGGATCGATCACCCAGCCCGGGGTGCTGGCCTTGGTGTTCGACGAGGGTTTCGGGATCACCGCAGTCGTTGCAGTGATCTCCCTGCTCGGCGTCACCATCACAGCCGGGCTCCCGTTCGAGGGCGCAGCCCGGTCCATCGCACTCGTCGGTGCGGCCGGGGCTCCGGTCTCGATGGTGCTCTACGGGCACACCCGCACGATGTCGCCGGCCTGGCTCGGATACACCGCAGATGCGATCCACCTCCTCGCCGGAACGGTCTGGTTCGGTGGCCTGCTCGCCACCATCGCGATCGTTCGGCTCCGGCGTCGCCACGACGAACCTGAAGGTGCAGCAGCGGCGATCGCGACGTTCTCAGGGATCGCCGCCATCGCCACAGGCTTGGTCGTTGCGGCGGGCACGGCAATGAGTTGGATCGAGGTCGGCAGCATCGAGGCGCTGACATCGACGACCTACGGCCAACTGCTCCTGGCGAAGATCTTCGTCGTCGTCGTCGTGCTCGCCTGCGCCGCCTGGAACCGGTTTCGCTTGCTCCCACACGTCGCTGCCGGAGCGGACGATGCCCACGGCCTGGCGACCCTTCGCAGCCTCCGCCGAGTGATGACCATCGAGGTAGCGCTCATCGTCGCGGCCCTCGCCATCACCAGCGTGCTCGTGAACGTCACCCCCGCCAAGGCGATCGCCGATCCCGAACCCACCATCGCCGAAGCCCCCCTCGCCGATGGCACCGTGGTCGTCACCGTGGAACCCGCCCGAGCCGGACCCAATGACCTCGTGGTCGAGTTCCGCACCGGCAACGGCTCGATCGACGATCAGTTCCGCGAGATCAGTGTCCAGCTCGAGCTCCCCGAACAGGGCATCGGACCGATCGACATCGAGGCGGAGCGGACCGGGGCTGGCCACTTCGAGATCGCGGATGCAGATCTGACCCTGCCCGGGCCATGGGTGCTGACCGTGTCGGCAAAGGCGGACCGGTTCACCGAGGTGCAGGGCAGAGTCGAGATCCCCATCGGCGCCCAGCGATAGCAGGCCGCCCCGGGTGGCCGCACCGATCCCAAGTGCTCAGTGGGCGGTGGTTACCAGGGGCCTCGCCAGTGGTCCGTCCATCACGACCTGCGCCAATCCGGTTCGCCGGCCGAAAACGGTGCTCGTTCCGGCGCCAACCTCGTCCACGGAGTGAACAACGAAGGTCTGCGGGCGGTCTAGAGACGTCCGGTCTCTCGAGCCCACGCGGCGATGTCGGGCCAATTCCAAGCAGGCGCCCCACTCACAGTCCACTTGGGATCTGGAAGGAGCTTGCGCGTTCGCCACACCGCAGCGGTCTGCCTCTTCACACCCAGGCGATCGGCGATCTCCGCGAGGCCGACAGGTTCGCACTGTCTATCATTCATTGACACTCCATCGGCCACCGCTGTATAGTACTGATCGACAGTGACAGTGGCCCCGGCGGTGCGGAAACACCCCGGGGCCTGGCCGAGACCTACAAGGAGGTCCCGACGCCATGGATCGTACGCGTCCCCGGACCCGTGGACTCGCCGAGCAGATCGACCAGATGCGACCCACCATCGGCGACGGCAGGGTCGCAGCCGCTCAGTGGGAGCGCACGAGCGGCATCCTCGACCGATTCGGGCGGTTCGCCGGTGATGGGTGCGGACTGGCCGACCTGGGGCAGGTGACCGCCGTGGTCGCACGTGACTTCGTCGCCGCTCCTACCAGCGTTGGGGCGCCGCCGAGCGTCTCGACGATGCATTGGCGCCGCACTGCGCTGCGTCTGCTATTCAAGACGGCCCGCCAGAACGGGCTGGTCGAGGGGGACCCGACGCTTGACTTGGATCTTCCGCCGCGTTCGTCGCTTGGCACTCGTCCGCTCACGGATGATGAGATCTTCCTGTGCCGGTCGGTTGCCCAATGGTCTCTGGGCGGGTCGCGGCGGGCCGCTGCATGGGCGCTTGCTGAGGCGACGTGTCGGTCCTCGGAGCTGCCGAACGTCACCGGGGACGACATCGACCTCAACGCGGGGCTGGTGTGGATCGCCGGCGGGAAGTCGACCGGACCTCGCCAGGGCCAGCTGACCGAGTGGGGGCTCGCCCACGTTCGAGCGCGCCTCGAGGAGGTCGAGGCGACGTCCTTGCCGCTCGTCTACTCGGGCCGGTCGCCGGGCGGTGCCGGTCAGGTGTCAGGGGCGTCGGCGATCGTCGACGTGTTGACCCGGGCGGGGCTGCACCGGGAGCCCGATGTCCGGCCGGGGTCGGTCGCCGCCTGGGCCGGGCGCCGGGTCCTTGAGGAGACAGGGCGGATCGACTGCGCCGCTCGGACTCTCGGTGTTCGGAGCCTCGACCGGGCCGCAAGGATCGTCGCTTGGGACTGGCAGGCAGACCCGGAGCCCGGTGCCACGTGAAGCCCTCGGTCGGTGTCTCGACGTTCGAACGGCTCGAAGCGCTCGTTGCGAACGATGCGCTCTACGAGCTCGCGGACGCCGTGCCGACCCCCGATCCCGCTGCTGGTGGTCGACCCCGGATGTACCCGGTGTACATGTGGCTGCTCTACGACGCCCTCCTCTCCGTGTGGGGATCGGCCCGACGCGTCGAAGCGGAGCTGGCGCATCCGATCGTGTGGAACCAGCTCCGCACCCTGATCACCGACAAGTTCCCCGACCAGCCCGACCGCTGGCTCCCCGCGAAGCCGATGCGCCGCTGGCACTACCTCTACGGACGCACCACCTGGCTCACCGACCCCGCCGTGTTCGCCGAGCTTCACGACATCCACCGCCGCTGCGCCATCGACCAGGCCCGTGCCCTCGGGCTCCTCGACCCCGACGGCCCCGGCTCGTGGACCCGCCCCGACCTGGCGCGGATGCTCTACGCCGACGGCAAGGTCGTCACGCCCTTGTTTCGAGCGAAGCCCGACACCCGGATCCTCAACAAGGCCACCGGCGAGCTCCGCACCCCGCGGTTCGAAGCCGACGCCGGGCTGCACTTCGAAGGCACCGGCGAGACCGCCTGGGGCCTCAAGTTCGTCCTCGTCGCTGTCCGAACGACCGACCGCCACGGCCGCATCATCCTCGACACCGACTGGGTCCCCTCCCCCGGCGGCGAAGCCACCACCGCCCTCGACTCCATCAGCCGGATCGCTGCTGACGCACCCGGGCTCCAGGGCGTCATCTACGACGGCGCCCTCCGAGGCGCTCCACCACCAGCGCCTCCTGCGCGACCTCGGGCTACTCCCGATCAACAAGGTCACCGCCGCGGTGGGCACCGGCCCGAACCGCAAAGACCAACAAGGAACGCGCCGAGAAGTCCACCTTCGTCGAACAGCGCACCATCACCCTCTCGACGGCGCCGAACACACCGTCGACCTGTTCGCCCGGGCTGGAGCCATCGGCATCCTCACCCTCGCCGACACCGGCGAGAAGCTCTTCACCGAACTCCCCCGCATCCGCACCAGCCGCAAGGCCGACAAGATCGGCACCTACCGCTGGTACAACCACCACCGCCTCCCCGACCACCTCGGCGGCGGCGTCATCGTCGTCCGCCTCCACGGCAACGACGAGGACAAGATCCGCAAGTTCAACCGGACCGAGAACGTCCGGGCCATCCCGCCGAGCGACCCTGCGTTCCGCGCTCTCTACGCCCGACGCAACGACGCCGAGTCCATCAACCGCGCCTTCGACGACACCCTCTGGCTCCGCCGAGCCCACACCCTCGGCGCTGACCGACAGCGGCTCAACCTGCTCACCTACGCCCTCGCCGTGAACGCCCTGGCGCTGCACCGCCACCGGCGCTCGAGCAGCGACCCGCCCCTCCCGCTCGCCGCCTGAGCACCCCGACCCGGCACGACCGGGGCTTCGACGCGCCCCGAACCCGCCGACGGCCGGCACGCGCCACCTCGAGCGCTCAGATCAGGCGCCATCGGGCCGTCAGCGACCGGCGTAACCTCGCCCGGCAAGGTCCGGCACGCATCCACGGTGGGTTTTCGACCGCGTTTCGCGCCGGCCCCGGGTCGCTAGCTCAACTGGCAGAGCAGCGGACTTTTAATCCGTAGGTTCCGGGTTCGATCCCCGGGCGACCCACCAGCCCGGGCCCTGCCCACCCCGCCGGGACAAGGGTCCAAGGGCCCTGTCGACCACCAGCGCGCGGTCCGTACCGTCGAGGCATGGCAATCGTGGATCGACGCACGGGGATCGAGGTCATCGACCGCAGGGAGTGCCTGCGCCTGCTCGCCGACGAGGACTTCGGCCGGGTCGCCATCCTCGACGGCGGCCATCCCCTGATCCTCCCCGTCAACTACGCGATGAGCGGGGACTTCGTGGTGTTCCGCACCGCCGAGGGCTCCAAGCTCGACGCCGTGCGCGGCCCGGCCTCGTTCGAGATCGACGACCACCACCCCGAGAACCGGACGGGTTGGAGCGTCGTCGTCCGCGGCCGACTCGAGGACGTGACCGGGGACCCGGCCTACGCCGACCTGGCCCACCCCTGGTCGTTCCCCGACCTGAAGGACCACGTCCTGCGCATCGTCCCCACCAGCATCCGCGGGCGTCGCATCACGTGATGGGGGCTGGTCGGCCCATTGCCCCACCACCGGGCCACCGGTAGGTTCGCTGACGGCCTGGGCCCTCAGGGGCGGAACCGCCCAGGCAGGGGGGATCGATCCATGACCAGGACCTCGAGGGGCATCGGATCGCTCCGAGCCGCAGCCACGGCGGCCGCCGCAACGCTCGCGATGGCCAGCCTCGCCACGCTGGCCGCCATCGTGCCCGCGACGCCGGCGTCGGCCAGCGCCCTGACCACGACGGTCGTGCCGTACGCCGGGTCGGCGCTCACCATCCCCGACGGCAACACCACCGGCGTCAGCGCTCGGTCACCGTTCGGCAACATCGGCACCATCCGGGGCGTCGACTTCCAGATCGGCGGCGGCTGGGGCGGCAACCGCCTGAGCGACGGGCGCAGCGTCAACCCCGGCATCAGCCACCCGTGGCGCAGCGACTCCTGTCACCCTCCGCTCCCCGCCGGCACCACCATCACCCTATTCTCCCACACC
This sequence comes from Acidimicrobiales bacterium, assembly GCA_046331115.1. Taxonomy (GTDB): domain Bacteria; phylum Actinomycetota; class Acidimicrobiia; order Acidimicrobiales; family Iamiaceae; genus Aquihabitans. The sequence continues at coordinate 308,075 of JAXLRJ010000003.1, read as the reverse complement.
GGCGCCGACGGCGACGACTACCGCGGCACCTGGTTCTCCGACGCCGCCGGCTCATCCATCACCACCACCGTCGGACGTGAGCCCCCGCTCTACATGCCCTACCAGCCGGTGAACGCGCCAGTCCGCCTTCACCGGGCAGGACCCGCAGGGCACCTGACCTTCACGGTGGCCGACACGGTCCTCAACCACACGGGCAAGGCGCAGACCCTCAACAGCTTCAAGCTCCGCGCCACGACCGGCAGCGCCACCAACGCCGCCCCAGTCGCCACCGCGGACACCATCGTCGCCCGCAACACGATCAACAACGTCGTCTTCCAGAACCCCGGCACCCTGGCCAACGACTCAGACCCCGACGGCGACACCATCCTGATGATGCCCACGAGCCGAGGCGGCGGCACCGAGTTCATGTGGGACTCGAACGGCAACATCCCGAGCTGGACCGGCGGCACCACCGCCGGGAGCATCTGCGGGCAGAGCTTCCGGTACAAGGCCTACGACGGGGTCACCGCGTCGAGCGCCGCGACGGTGAACGTGGCCTGCGTCAACGGCCCCACCGCCAACGCCGACACCTACTCGACGCCGATGGACCAGCCGCTCGCCAGGCCTCCTCCGGCGTGCTCGCCAACGACGTGGCCGGCGGGAGCTACCCGATGACCGCCCTGCTCAGCCAGTCGGCGACCCACGGCACGCTCAGCCTCGCGAGCAACGGCGGCTTCACGTTCACGCCCACCGCCGGCTACGTGGGACCCGCCACCTTCAAGTACATCGCCTCGCTCGGCTTCAACGCCCAGTCGACCGCAGCCACCGTCACCATCAACGTCCAGCCGCTCACCCTCACCAACACGGTACTCATCTCCCCGCCGCCAACGCCGCCGGGTGGCGGAAGCAGGCCACCACGGTCAGCTTCACGTGCACCGGTGGCACGCCGACCGTGAGCTGCCCGGCGCCGGTGGTCCTCGGCCAAGGCGCCAACCAGTCCGTGACCCGCACCGCCACCGACGGTGCCGGTGCCACGGCCGCCGCCACCGCGTCGGGCATCAACGTCGACCTGACCGCACCCACCATCGCCGGGACGGCCACCGACCACGACCTCGTTCGGCACCACCTACGCCATCCACTGGACCAGGCCGACGCCCTCTCGGGCATCGCCACCTGCCCGACGGACTCGGTCGTCGACGACGAGACGCCCATCGTCGCGGCTCCACCGATGTGGCCGGCAACCAGGCCAGCGCCACCGTCACGCCCGTCGCCCCCACCAGCGCTGGCGCCATCCCCACCCTGGTCCGGTACACGGGCCCCGCCGTCCCGATCCCCGACGGCACCGGCTCGGCCAGCGCCTCGGTCACGATCGGCAACATCGGCACGGTCCGAGGCGTGGACCTCGAGGTCGGCTGCAGCACGTCCGGCGGGGTCACCACGCCCGGCATCACCCACCCGTACCGGTCGGACCTCGTCGGCACCCTGCGCTCGCCCGCCGGCACCACGATCACCCTGTTCTCCCACGTGGGCTCCGACGGCGATGGGCTCTGCCGGACCTGGTTCACCGACGCCGCCGGGCCATCGATCACCAGCGTCGTCGACGAGGCCAACCTGCCGTGGACGTTCCCCTACCGGCCCGTCGACCCCATGGCCACCTTCGCCGGCGAGGACGCCCAGGGCATGGACGTTCACCATCGCCGACGCGGACCCGGACCATCAGCCACAGCGGACCGCAGTCGCTCAACGGCTTCAGCCTGCGGGTCAGCACCCAGACCGCCCCGCAGACCGCCCCGACCGCCACGGCGGACACCATCGTCGCCACCGACGGCGGCGCCGTCTACGTCACCCAGCCGAGCCCGCTCACCAACGACAGCGACGCCGAGGGCGACGCCCTGATGATGGTCCCGACCACCGCGCTCGACGACCTCCAATGGACCTGGGCCAAGGACGGCAGCTTCACCTGGCGTACAGCTCCACCCCGAGCGGCGAGTGCGACAAGAGCTTCCAGTACCGGGCCTACGACGGCGTCAGCTGGTCCAGCCCCGTCACCACGACGGTCGAGTGCGTGTCTGCCCCGGACCGCCACCGCGGACAGCTACACCACCCACCTCGGCCAGGTCCTCCACGTCGAGGCCTCCGGGGTGCTCGCCAACGACCACGCCAACAGCGCCCACCCGCTCGAGGCCGTGCTCTCGACCGCCGCCACCCACGGCACGGCGAGCCTCCAGCCCGATGGATCAGCAGTTCACCACGCCCGCCCCCGGCTACAGCGGGCCTGCCACGTTCGGCTACTTCGCTCGCATCAGCCCCTGGGCAGGGTCGACCCCGGTCACCGTCACCATCGACGTCCTGCCCACCCCGCCCAACTCCCCGCCGATCGCCCAGGGCGCGACGGTCGAGGCGCCCCGCGGCGTCGGCACCCACGTCGTGCTCGTAGCCACGGACCCCGACGGCGAGCCCGACGCCAGCTCCCTCATTTACGAGATCCTCGACGCCCCCGCCAAGGGCACCCTCGACTGCAACGGCGCCCACGGCGAGGACTGCGCCTACACGGCGGCACCTGGCTCCTCCGGCCTCGACTCGTTCACGTTCCGGGCGAGCGACGGGACCGACGCGTCGAACGTGGCCACCGTGACGCTGACCATCACCAACCAGGCTCCCGACCGCCGACCCGATCTCCACGTCGGCACCGCGCCGTCGCTACGCCGATCAAGCTTCACGGGCAACGACCCCAACGGCGACCACCACCTTCCACGTGGTCGACCAACCCGACCACGGCACCGTGACCTGCTCCACCGCGGGGATCTGCAGCTACACCTCGGCCGTCGGGGCGACCGTTTCCGACGTGCTCAATGTACGCCGCCAGCGACGGCGAGCTGGGGCTTCCGTCGCCCACGACCGTCTCGATCGCACTGGACCAACCTGGCGCCGACCGCCGACCCGGCCACGCTCGAAGCCGGTCGCCACGTCGCCACCCCCCCCCCCCCTGTCGTGCTCACCGGGGCCGACCCCAACGGCGACCCGATCGGCTTCACGATCGTCGACCAACCGACGAAGGGCACGGTGGACTGCACCGGGCCCACCGGCGCATCGTGCAGCTACACGTCCGACGTCGGTGCATCGGGGAGCGACAGCTTCACGTTCCGCTCCAGCGACGGCGACCTGGCATCGAGCCCGGCGACCATCTCGATCACGATCGTCAACTCGGCGCCCACCGCCAACGACCAGTCGCTCGCCGCACCCCGCGGCGTGGCCACGGCGATCGCGCTGTCCAGCGCAGATCCCAACGGCGACGCAAGCACCTTCGCCATCGCCACCACACCCACCAAGGGGACCGTGACCTGCACCGGGCCCACCGGCGCGCCCTGCACCTACACCGCCGCGCCCGGCTCCCACGGCACCGACAGCTTCACCTTCACCGCCAGCGACGGCGACGCCACCTCCGCCCCCGGCACCGTCACCATCGCCATCACCAACCAGGCGCCCACCGCCAACGCCCAGGCCATCGCCGCCAACGCCCCCACCGTGGCCACGCCCATCGTCCTCACCGCCAACGACCCCAACGGCGACGTCCTCACCTACCAGGTGCTGGTGAGCCCGGCGAAGGGCACCGTGACCTGCACCGGCGCCAGCTGCACCTACACCGCCACCCCCGGCCGCACCGGCACCGACGCCTTCGCGTTCACGGCCACGGACATCGACGGGCAGGCCTCCACCGCCACCGTCAGCCTCACCCTCGACGACCAGACCCCCGGCGTGTTCGTCGGCGACGCCTCGAAGCTCGAGCCCGACACCGACCCGACCGTGCTGACCGGGCCCAGCATCCCCATCACCCTCACCCGCCCCGCGCCCAGCGTCCTGACCGTCTGGTACGCGACCGAGGACGGCACCGCCACCGCGCCCGCCGACTACAAGGCCTGGGGGTCGCCGACCAACCCCCGGTCCATCACCATCCCCGCCGGCCAGGTCCAGGCCTTCGTGAGCCCGCCGGTCGCCGCGGACACCGCCGTCGAGGGGCCCGAGACCTTCAAGGTCCGCATCCTCGCCGTCACCGGCGGGCCCGCCTACCTGGGCAGCACCACCGGCACCGCCACCATCGTCGACAGCGACACCGGCGCCACCGCCCAACCCATGCTGTCGGTCGACGGCGGCGCCACCTGGGAGGGCAATGACACCCGGCGGTCCGAGCAGTTCCGCATCGTGCTCTCCCGCCCGACCCCGGTGCCGATCACCATCGCCTACGCCACCGCCGACGGCACCGCCCGGGCCGGCACCGACTACGTCCGCACGACCGGCACCGTCACCATCGGGGCCGGCGGGATGAGCGCCAGCGTCGACGTGCGCATCAACCCCAACACCACCGCCCAGGGCGACCGCACGTTCCGACTGGACCTCGCCGTCGCACCGAGCGCCCCTGTCAACGTCCGCAGCGCCAGCGCGATCGCCCGCATCCTCGACGACGACTGAGCGCAGCCCTCCCGCGCGCCTCGCGCCCCGGCCGGCTCAGGCGAACCGGGGCGGGCGCTTCTCGCGGTGCGAAGCCAGGCCCTCGCGGGCGTCGGGGCCGGCGAAGCCCTCGAACTCCAGGTCCAGCGACGTGGCGAACGTGTCCATGCGCGCCCGGTACCAGTCGTTCAACGTGGCCTTCGTGAACCGGATGGCGTCGTGGGCACCGGCGGCGAGCTGCTGGGCGACGGCCATCGCCCGGTCCTGCACCTCGGCGTCGTCCACGCACAGCGACACCAGGCCGATGCGCTCGGCCTCCTCGCCGGTCAGCGGCTCGCAGGTGAGCAGGTAGTACTTGGCCTTCGCCATGCCGCACAGCAGCGGCCAGCACATGGCGGCGTGGTCACCGGCGGCCACGCCCAGACGGGTGTGGCCGTCGATGATCTTGGCGGAGCGCCCCACCACCGAGATGTCGGCCAGCAGCGCCGCCACCAGGCCGGCACCGACCGCCGGCCCGTGCACCGCGGACACGACCGGCGTCGAGCACTCGACCAGGTTCTGCACCAGGTCGAACGCCTCCTGCTTGACCCGAGCCCGCACCTCCTCGTCGTCACCGACCAGGTCGTCGAGCAGCTCGAAGCTGCCGCCCGCGGAGAACCCCTTGCCCGCGCCGCGGATCAGGACCACCCGGACCTCGGGGTCCGCATCGGCCACTGGCCACACGTCGGCGAGCTGGCCATGGGCCGCATGGCCCACCGCGTTCAGCCCCGGCCCGTCCAGCGTGATCCGCAGCACGCCCGGCGCCGGCCGGTCCAAGACCAGGGCGTCGAACGCCTCGTAGCCCGCCAGCGGCACCCGGTCCCCGCCCGCCGCACCACCAGAAGAAGGGTCGTTTGTCTCAGGCATGGGCACGATGCTGCCAGGTACCGTCCGAAGGGCCATGGTCCCGCCCCCACGACGCCAGCGGCTCTTCGAGTCGTTCGTGCAGGACGCCTACCCGTGCATGGTGGCGATCCGCAGGGACTTCACGATCGCGTTCGCGAGCGACGGCGTCCTGCGCCTCCTCGGCTACCAGCCCGGGGAGCTCGAAGAGGCCAACGTCGCCGACCACATCCACCCCGAGGACCTGGAGCGCGCGGCCCTCGCCCTCGACGGCTGGGGCACCTACGGGGCGCCGAGCGGCAGCACCGGCTTCCGGTTCCGCCACGCCGACGGGCGCTGGATCCAGTTCGACGTCACCGCCGCCCACCTCACCGACGGCGAGGAGAGCTACCTCGGCGTCTACGCCCAGCCCACCGACTACCAGCACGCCACCGACGCCGTGCTCGCCAGCCTCCTCCAGGGCGCCGACCGCGCCACCGCCCTCGAGCCGGTCCTCGACGTGTTCTCCTGGCAGGCCAACGACTCCCAGGTCGCCATCGCCTGGTACGAGCCCGGCCACGGCCACCAGTTCGTGTCGACCGGCATCCCCAAGGAGCTCAGCGGCGCCGACGACCGCACCGAAGGCCCGTGGGCCGAAGCGCGAGAGACCGGCAAGGCGGTCATCGACCGAGACCTCGACACCGTCCCCGCGGACCTCACCCGCATCGCCCGCCAGCTCGACCGCGGCGGCGTGTGGGTCGTGCCCGTCCCCGACGCCGGCTCCAACCAGCCGGCCCTGGTCACCGTGTGGGCCCCCGACGACGGGCGCAGCCCCGCCGGCCACTCCTTCGGCATGTCGATCGCCCAGACCTACGTCGAGCTCATCCTGCGCTGGAGCGAGCAGGCGGCCGCGCTCAACGACGCCGCCCGACGAGACGCCCTGACCGGCCTGCGCAACCGCACCTCGCTCTTCGCCGAGCTCGAGTCCGGCACCACCACCGGTGCCCTGCTGTTCTGCGACCTGGACCACTTCAAGCCGGTCAACGACCTCCACGGCCACCTGGTCGGCGACGAGGTCCTGCGCGCCATCGCCCGCCGCATCGAGCACTCGGCCCGGCGCAGCGACCTGGTCGCCCGCACCGGCGGCGACGAGTTCGTGGTCCTCGCCCGCGGCGTCACCGCCGAGCAGGCCGCCGCCCTCGCCCAGCGCATCCGCTTCGCCGTCGGCCAGCCACTGTCCGTCGCCGGCTGCACGGTGACCGTCGGCGTCACCATCGGCGTCACCCACAGCGACGAGCTCCTCGACGAGAAGGCCCTCGTCGGCGCCGACCAAGCCCTCATGGCCGCCAAGGCCGACGAGCGCGGCACCGTCCGCTGGGCCCCCGGCCTCACCCCACCGATCTGACCCCACCGCTGGAGTCCCGGGTGGCCGGCCGCACGGCAAGTTCGACGGGATCTGGCTGCTCTTCGACCACATCCCGTCGAAATTGCAGACGACAACCCCGCCGCGCAGGAAATTCGACGAGGGGTGGCCGACTGGTGACCACATCCCGTCGAATTCCCAGGCGATCGATGGCGCACCGCTGGCGGTCGCGGATTCACATCGATGTGGTCGCCTGGGCACCCGTTTGATGTGAATCCTGGGGAGGGGGCTGGGTCGGGTCCGGGATTCACATCGAACTGGTCGCCATGCGACCGATCTGATGTGAATCCCTGTGGGGCCGTGGCGCGGCGCGCTCGCACGGGCGGCAAGCGCGGGCGGCCGGCTGGGGCGCTGCCGCAGGGCCCCAGACCGCAGGGCCCCAGACCGCAGGGCCCCAGACCGCAGGGCGCGAGCGGCAGGGCGAGGCTGGGCCGCGCTACTGGGACCAGGTGCCGGTGATGGTGGCGCGGGCGATGGTGTGGCCGACGTGGACGAAGCTGGCGTAGGTGGGGCTGGCGCCCTGTGGGACGTCGGTCTCGTCGACGTCGAGGGCGTGCACGGCGAAGATGTAGCGGTGGTCGCGGTCGCCGGGGGGCGGGGCGCAGCCGTCGTACTGGTCGTTGCCGAAGTCGTTGCGGGCCTGGCGGGTGCCGGCGGGCACCTCGCCGCGGGCGAGCGACGTGGTCCCGGCGTCGACGCCGATCAGGAACCAGTGCCAGAACCCGCAGCCGGTGGGCGCGTCCGGGTCGAAGCAGGTGACGGCGAACGACTTCGTCTCCGCCGGGAAGCCCGACCAGCTGAGCTGCGGGTGGACGTTGCCCCCGGAGAACGCGAACTCGTCGTCGAGGCGCTCGCCGTCGGCGAAGTCCTCGCTGGTCACCGTGAAGGACGGCACCGCGGGCAGCAGCTCGTAGGGGCTCGGGGCGACGGGTCGGGTCGAGATATCCATGCGCTCGTCCTACACCTTGTGCTGGGAGTCGTCGACCGCTCCGGCGGAGCGACCAGGCCAGGGAGCCGGTGCCATCCAGATCGTCGACCGCGGCCGACTGACGGACCAGCCCAAGCGGCTGGTGGTGTCAGGGTCGCCGACCGCTTCGGCCGTGCGATCAGGCCGGGCGGCTGGTCCCATCGGGGTCGTCAACCGGTCCGCCGAGGGGGCTAGGCCAGGCGGCCGACCGACACGCCGACCTTGGTGGTCGGCCACGAGCCGGTCTGGTCGACGGCGTGGACCCGGGTGGCCAGCACGTTGGCGAGGCCCTCGTTGACCTCGAGCTCGGTGCGGATGGCGATGTGGGCGGTGTCGCCGGTGCGCTCGACCTCCACGTCGATGGCCCCGGCGTCGACGCACTCGGCGGCGAGGACCCGGCGCACCTCGGCCCGCAGCGGCGCGGCCCGGCGCTCGGCCAGCTGGGCGATCGCCACATCGATCGCCTCGTCGATGTCGTCCGTCGACGAGGCCGACGCCGCCCATGGCGCATAGGGCTCCTCTGCACCTCCGAGGACCACGAGGGGGATCCCGGCTCGGATGGCGCAGGTGGCGCCGGCCTCGTCGGCCGTGGGCGCGGTGGCGTCCTCCGGACGGACGGTGATGGCCACGTCGATCGGGCCGTGGGCTTCGATCGGGCAGCCATCGTCGGTCAACCCCGCGCAGGGGAACGCGGGGGAGCCCGCTGCATGGCAGCGGACGACGTCGTGGCCCGCGGCGTCGAGCGCCGCCTCCACGACCGGACCTGGGGACGCCGCCCCGACGTCGAGGCCGGCGTCAACGCCGACCGGGGAGGACGAGTCGATGAGGAGCGTGCGCATGGGTGCCACGGTCGCGCCGAGGCCTCCAGGCCAAACAGGGCCGAAGGTCCCGGGCGCGCCAGGCCGCCGATGGGCGCCAGCGACGACTACGCCGAACGCCCGAGCCGCACCAGCCGGGTCGCTCGGGGCGCGGGCGTGGGCGGGACCTCCCGGCCGGCGAGCGGGGCCGACGGCAACCGGACGCCCCGGCGACCCGGCACCCGGCACCCGGCACCCGGCACCCGGCACCCGGCACCCGGCACCCGGCACCCGGCACCCGGCACCCGGCGAGTCGTACCGGCCGCCCATCCCACGAAGGGCACGAGCCTGTGAGGGTCGCCGACCACTCGGAGGCGCCGCATGGATCCAGAACATGCGAACTTGTTTTCACGTAGTTCTTGACTTACGAAGGTGGCTTCGCATAAATACTGGGCCATGGCACCCCTCATCCAGCTCGACGCGTTCACCGGCTTGGTGCTCGCCCTGCTCGTCGGCACCGGCGGCACGGTGATCGCCCATGCGGCCCGCAGCCTGCGGGGCGAGCCCTACCGCCGACGGTTCGTCGTGCTCGCCACGCTCCTGGTGGCCAGCGCCAGCGCGATGGCGCTCACCGGCAACCTGGTGGTCCTGGCGGCGGGGTGGCTCGCCACCAGCTGGCTGGCCCTCCGCCTCATCGGCACCGGGCCGAACCGGGAGCGCCGGCGCCCGGCGGCCCGCGCCTCGCGGGCCTTCCGGGTCGGCGACCTGGCGCTCGTGGCCGCCGTCGCCCTCCTGGTCGTCGCCACGAGCAGCACGGACCTCCGCCAGGTGGGTGCAGCCACCGGCTGGGCCGGCGCCGTCGCCGGGCTGCTCCTCGTGGTCGCCGCCGCCACCCGGGGCGCCACCGCCCCCTTCCACCGGTGGCTGCCCGACAGCCTGGGTGCCCCCACCCCCTCGTCGGCCCTCCTGCACGCCGGCGTGGTCAACGGCGGTGCGATCGTCCTGCTCAAGCTGGCCCCCACCGTCTCAGGCCGGATGGTCCCCGCGGTCGCCGCCGCCACGCTCGGGGCCTTGAGCTGCGCCTTCGCCGAGGCGGTCATGGTCACCCGGCCGGACGTGAAGGGCCAGCTGGCCTGGTCGACGATCGCCCAGATGAGCTTCACGCTGCTGCTCTGCGGCCTCGGGCTCGAGGTGGCGGCAGCCCTGCACCTGGTGGCGCACGGCGCCTACAAGGGCGCCCGCTTCCTCGGCTCGGGCAGCTCGGTGCGCCCGCTCGTCCGCCAGCGGCGGGCCGCCCCCGCCCGGCACCGCACCCAGGCCACGGTGCTCGGCATCGGGGCCGGGGTGGCCGGCATCGGCCTCGGCCTCGCCGTCGGCGCCAGCCTGGTCCCGCTGCACCTGCACGGCGACCTCCTCGTCCCCACCGGGCTGGCCTTCGTGGCCTGCGCGGTGGCCGCCACCGCCTGGGCCCGCCGCACCTCGGTCGCCAGCAGCGGCGAGGGGCCGACCCTCGGCCGAGCGCCCCTGCTCGGTGCCGGGGCCATCGCCCTCGGCACCGCCGCCTACGTGACCGGCACGGCCCTGGCCGACCGGGTGGTCGGCCCGGTGTTCGAGGTGGCGCCGGCCACGCTCAGCGCCCTGTGGATCGTCCCGGTCCTCGCCACCCTCGCCGTGGTGGCGCTGCGCCCGCCCCGGCTGCTCCACGCCGCCGAGCGCTGGGCCGCCGCCGCCGGCCGCCCGACCCCACCGCCGGTGCGCCGATCCCCCGCCGCACCCGTCATCGCCCACCCGACCCCGACCCACCCGCCCGCCGCCGTCCACCGGAGCTTCGTCCCATGACCGACCTGTCCGCCCTCCGCCTCCGCGACGACGTGGCCCTGGCCGCCGAGGTCGTGCCCCCCGCCTGGCCACTGTCGTCGGTCATCGCCGTCAACCCCCTGGCCGGCTTCGAGGACCGGCCCTTCGAGCAGGCCCTCGCCGACGCCGGCAAGCTCTTCGGCGCCCGCGGCCTGCTCTCCATGGACGAGTACCGGGCCGCGCTGCGCTCGGGGCGCATCACCGAGCAGGACCTCCGGGGCGCGCTCGCCCGCCGCATCGGCTGGACCTCCCCCGAGGAGCTCGACGTGCTCTACCTCGACCTGGTCGAAGGGCCCGTCGAGCCCGACCCCGAGCGCACCGCCCGCACCGTGTCCGAGGAGCACGACCGCCGCCACGGCACCCGCCTGCGCGAGGAGGTCGAGGTGGAGCTGACCGAATGGTGGCTCCACTGGACGGCGCTGCACCCGGCCCGGTCGCACCACGACGCGGACGGCGCCGCCCACGCGCCCTGGCCGGCATGGGTGGCCGAACGCTGGCCGAGCGAGCACGACCAGCCGCTCGACGCCCTCGCCGACGCCCTCGCCCGCCTCCGCGTCCCCCACTACGCGCAGCGCACGTACCTGGCCCGGCACCTCGCCCTGCTCCCCGGCTGGGTGGGCCACCTGCGCTGGCGCGAGCAGCAGTGCGACGAGGTCGACCTGGTCCTCACCCACCTGGCCATGGCGGCCACGGTGGAGGCGGACCTGGTCGCTGGGGCCACCTGGTACGAGGACGACGGCCCCCGCCCCCACCTGCCGACGACGTCGGTCGCGGCACGGGCCGAGCACATCGCCGCGCGCCTCGGCGTCGGCGACGCCAGCGCCACGCTCGCCCTGCTCCCTGGCCCGGCACGGCTCCACGTGTGGCACGACGCCTACGAGCGGGCGGTGCACGACCGGCTGCTCGCCGCCATGGCCGTCCCCGCGCCGGCCGCCGTCGGCGCCGACCGAGGGCGCCATGGCGCCCAGGTGGTGTGCTGCATCGACGTGCGCTCCGAGGGCCTGCGCCGCCAGCTCGAGGCCCTCGGCCACGAGACGTTCGGCTACGCCGGGTTCTTCGGCCTGGCCGCCCGGTTCGTGCCGGCGTCGGGCCACGGCGCCACGGACCGCTGCCCGGTCCTGATCGCGCCGGCGGTGGAGCTGCACGAGCAGGCCCGCCTCGCCGGCGACCCGTCCGGCTCGGCCGCCGCCACCCACACGGCGGTGGCCGAGCTCCAGCGGGCGGCCGCCCTCGACGACGCCTGGCACGACGCCACCCACCACCCCATCGCCGCTCGCCGTGGCCGAGGCCACCGGCTGGCTGGCCGGGCCGATCGCCGCAGCGCGGACCTTCGCCCCCGCCACGACCGCGGCCCTCGCCGACCGCCTCGCCAGCCGGCGCGCCCCATGGCCGCAGACCGGGGCGGGCTGCCCATCCGCCAGCAAGCCGACGTGGTGGCCGGGGTCCTGCGGCTCGGCATCGGCGCCCGCCCCGCGCCTGGTGGTCCTCTGCGGCCACGACGCCCGGGCGGACAACAACCCGATGGAGTCCGGCCTCGCCTGCGGGGCGTGCGGCGGCAACGGCGGCGGACCGAGCGCCCAGGCGGTGGCGGCCATGGCCAACGACCCCGAGGTGCGCGTCGAGCTCGCCGAGCGGGGTACGTCGATCCCCGACGGCACCTGGTTCCTGGCCGCCGTCCACGAGACGGGCACCGACCGGGTCGAGCTGCTGGACCTGGACCTGGTGCCGGGCACGCACCGGGCCGAGGTCGCCTCGCTCGAGGCCGACCTCGCCGCCGCCGGGCGCGCCTCGGCCGACGAGCGGGCCGCCTCCCTCCCCGGGCGGCGGCGGCGCCACCGGCGCCAGCGGGCCCGGGCGCGGGACTGGGCCGAGCCGGTCCCCGAAGCAGGCCTCGCCGGGAACATGGCCTTCGTGATCGGGCCCCGGTCACTGACCGCCCACCTCCAGCTCGACCGTCGGGTGTTCCTCCACTCCTACGAGCCCGAGCAGGACCACGACGGGTCGGTGCTCGGCGGCATCCTCACCGCGCCGCTCATCGTCGGCCAGTGGATCAGCGCCCAGTACGCGACGTCCACGACCGATCCCGAGCAGTACGGCTCGGGATCGAAGGTGGTGCACAACCCGGTCGGTGACATCGGGGTCCTGAGCGGCCCCGGCGGCGACCTCCGGCGGGGGCTGTCGCTCCAATCGGTCCGCTGCGGCGATCGGCTCCTGCACGAGCCGGTGCGGCTCCTCGCCGTGGTCGAGGGCGACCTGGCCCACATCGACGCCGCCATCGCCGGGTCGGCCACGCTGCGCCAACTGGTCGAGCACGAGTGGATCCACCTGGTCGCACGGTCCGGGCCCGACGAGCCGTGGCAGCAGCGCAGCGCGGTCGGCTGGATGCCCCGGGAGGAGGCCGCATGAGCCCCCACGACGGGCCCACGGTCGGCATCGTCGGCGGCGGCCAGCTCGCCCAGATGCTCCACCAGGCCGCCATCTCCCTCGACGTGGCCACCGTGGTGCTGTGCCCCGACGGCGACGCGCCCGCGGTCCGCGCCGGGGCCCGGCACCTCGCCGGGCACCCCGACCGCCTCGACGACCTGCTCGCCCTGGCCCGCTGCACCGACGTGCTCACGCTCGACCACGAACACGTCCCCACCCACCTCCTCGCCGAGCTCGAGGCCGCCGGCCACCGGGTGGCCCCGGGGCCGCAGGCGGCCGCCCTCGGCCGGGACAAGGCCCAGGCCCGCGACGCCCTCCGCGGCCTCGTGCCCGTCGCGCCCTGGGCGCGCCTCGGCGATCTCCGCGCCGCCGAGGCCGCCCACGGGCCCGACGACCACGACGACCCGTCGGGCCAGGCCGACGGCGAGCCCGGCGACCTCGACCTCGACCCGGCCGCGCTCGCAGCCGCCCGCTTCGCCGAGCGCCACGGCTGGCCCGTGGTGCTCAAGGCCACGAGCGGTGGCTACGACGGCCGGGGCGTGTGGGTCGCCCGCTCGCCCCGGGAGCTGCGCCGAGCGCTCGCCGATGCCGGCGCCGCCTCGCTCATGGTGGAGGCGCACGTCACCTGCGCACACGAGCTGGCGGTGCTGGTCGTCCGGTCCCCGCGTGGCGAGGTGGCCAGCTACCCGACGGTGGAGACCGTCCAGCGCGACGGCTGCTGCGCCGAGGTGCTCGTGCCGGCGCCGGTCGACCCGGCCCTCGCCGCCCGGGCCGAGGCGATGGCCCGCACCGTGGCCGACGCCATCGGCCTGGTCGGTGTGATGGCCGTCGAGCTGTTCGCCACCGCGGAGGGCGACCTGCTCCTCAACGAGCTGGCGACCCGGCCGCACAACTCGGGGCACCTCACGATCGAGGCGTGCGCCACCTCGCAGTTCGAGAACCACCTGCGGGCCGTGCTCGACCTGCCCCTCGGCGCCACGGACCTGCGGGTGCCAGCCGCGGCCATGGCCAACGTGGTCGCCGGGCCCGACGGCGCCGACCCGTTCGACCGGTGGGCCGAGGCGCTCTCGGTGCCAGGCGCCTCGGTCCACCGGTACGGGAAGGCGTCCCGGCCCGGCCGCAAGCTCGGCCACATCACCGCGGTCGGCCCGACCGTGGAGGCCGCCCGCGCCATCGCCAACGGAGCCCTGCGCTCCCTCGAGCCCCGGAGGGCCGCATGACCACGACCACCACCAACGGCGCGACCGTCGTCGACGGGCCGGCGCCCGCACCGAACGGGTCGCCGGCCGCCGTGCCGACGGCCCCACCGACGCCGCTCGTCGGCATCTGCATGGGGAGCGCCTCGGACCTCGACACCATGCGCGGTGCCGCCGAGGTGCTCGAACAGCTCGGCGTGCCCCACGAGGTGCGGGTCGTCTCCGCCCACCGCACCCCCGACGACATGGTCGCCTACGGCCGCAGCGCCGCCGAACGGGGCCTGCGGGCCATCATCGCCGGGGCCGGCGGCGCTGCCCACCTGCCCGGGATGCTCGCCGCCGTGACCGTGCTGCCGGTGATCGGCGTCCCCGTCCCGCTGCGCCAGCTCGACGGCCTGGACTCGCTGCTCTCGATCGTGCAGATGCCTGCCGGCGTGCCGGTGGCCACCGTCGGCATCGGCAACGCCCGCAACGCGGCGCTGCTCGCCGCCCGCATCCTCGCCACCTCGGACCCGGAGCTCGCCCGACGCCTGGCGGACCACGCCGATGCCCAGGCCGAGCACGCCCGCACCCAGGACCGGACCCTCGACCCCACCCCCGGAAGGACCCAGCCATGACCACCACCGACACCAACGGCCTCCTGGCCGGCAAGCGCCTCCTCGTCACCGGCGTCGTCACCACGGACTCGATCGCCTGGGCCACCGCGGCCGCAGCCCAGCGCGCCGGCGCCCAGGTCGTGATGTCCGCGCTCGGCCGAGACCTCGACCGGGCCCGGGACGCCGCCGACGAGCTCCCCCACGACGCTGCGGTCCTCGAGGCAGACCTCACCGATCCCGCGCACGTGGCCGCGCTCGGCGCCGAGCTGCGCGCCCGCCTGGGTGGGCTCGACGGCGCCCTCCACGCCGTGGCCTTCGCCCCGCGCGAGGCGCTGGGCGGCGACTTCCTCCAGGCGGGGTCAGCCGCGGTCGAGCAGGCGTTCCGCACCTCCACCCACACCTACGCGGCGCTCGCCGGCCTGCTCGCCGACCTGGCGCCCGAGTCGGGCGGGTCGCTCGTCGGGCTGGACTTCGACGCCGCCGGCGCCTGGCCCGTCTACAACTGGATGGGCGTGTGCAAGGCGGCGCTGGAGGCCACCAGCCGGTACGTGGCCCGGGACCTCGGCCCCCGCCGCATCCGCTCCAACCTCGTCGCCGCCGGCCCGCTCCACACCCGCGCCGCCGGCGGCATCCCCGAGTTCGAGCGCCTCACCGACGCGTGGGACGCCACCAGCCCCGTGCCGTGGGATCCCAAGGATGCGACGCCGGTGGCCGACGCCACCTGCTTCCTCCTCTCGGACCTGGCCCGCATGGTGACCGGCGAGATCCTCCACGTCGACGGCGGCTACCACGCCATGGCCGCGCCCCTCGCCGGCCACTGACCCCACGCCTCCCCAAGGGCGCGGAGCGGGCTCTACGGGCCCGGGGCCCGCTCCGCAAGGGAGCAGGCGACCTACTCCGAGATCAGGTGCAGGAGCGCGTTGACCTCGTTGTGGGACTCCATCGGGTGGCGCAGGTGCGCCTCGTCGTGGATCTCGTAGTGGTTCCGGCGGCCGATCTTCGTGCGGGTGATGTACCCGCCCTCGACCAGGTCGGCGATGATGCTCTGCGCCGACCGTTCCGTGATCCCGACCCGCTCGGCGATGTCGCGGCCCCGCACGCCCGGGTCCTCCGCGATGCAGAGGAGCACGTGGGCGTGGTTCGTCAGGAACGTCCAGCTCCGCTTCTCGGTGTCGCGCCCGGCGTCCGTCACGGGGCGAAGACTAGTTCGCACGTCCGGCTCGGCCCCGACCCGCGGCCCACCCGGGCGCCGACCCGCACCGGGCCCGAGCCCCTGGGAGCCACCGCAAGACAGCCGCCGGTCCCGGCCAGGGACGCCCCGGCAGGCGCCGCCGGTGGTCGTGCCATGCTGCCGGGGTGGCCACGCTCGATGCCTTCCTCGACTGGGTCGACGGCCGCGGCCTGGCGCTGTACCCGCACCAGGAGGAGGCGGTGCTGGAGATCGGCGCCGGCAGCCACGTCATCGTCGACACGCCGACCGGGTCGGGCAAGAGCCTGATCGCCGTCGCCGCCCACTTCGCCGCCCTCGAAGACGGGGTGCGCAGCTTCTACACCGCCCCCATCAAGGCGCTGGTGTCCGAGAAGTTCTTCGACCTCGCCGATGCCTTCGGCCCCGAGCGCGTCGGCATGCTCACCGGCGACGCCGCCGTGAACCCGACCGCACCGATCATCTGCTGCACGGCCGAGGTCCTGGCCAACCTGGCCCTGCGCGAGGGCCGCGACGCGGACGTCGGCCAGGTCGTCATGGACGAGTTCCACTACTTCGCCGACCCGGACCGGGGCTGGGCGTGGCAGGTCCCGCTGCTCGAGCTCGCCGATGCGCAGTTCGTCCTCATGTCCGCCACCCTCGGCGACGTCTCCCGGTTCGAGCAGGACCTGCCCCGGCGGACCGGCCGGCCCGTCGCCCACGTCCGGTCGGCGGAGCGCCCGATCCCGCTGCTCCACGAGTACCGGGTGCAGCCGCTCACGGAGGTCCTCGACGAGCTCCTGGCCACCCACCAGGCCCCGGTGTACGTGGTCCACTTCACCCAGGCCTCAGCGGTCGAGCGGGCCCAGTCGCTGCTCAGCACCAACGTGCTCACCCGGGCGGAGAAGGACCAGGTGGCCGAGGCCCTCGGCGGCTTCCGGTTCTCGCCCGGGTTCGGCCGCACCCTCGCCAAGTTCGTCCGCCACGGGATCGGCGTCCACCACGCCGGGATGCTCCCCCGCTACCGGCGCCTCGTCGAGCGCCTCGCCCAGGCCGGGCTGCTCAAGGTGATCTGCGGGACCGACACCCTCGGCGTCGGCATCAACGTCCCGATCCGCACGGTGGTGCTCACCGCCCTCTCCAAGTACGACGGCACGCAGACCCGGCTCCTCAGCGCCCGCGAGTTCCACCAGATCGGTGGCCGGGCGGGGCGCGCCGGCTACGACACCTCCGGCACGGTCGTGGCGCTGGCGCCGGAGCACGCCATCGAGAACGCCAAGGCCGAGGCGCGCATCGCGGCACGAGCCGCCGCCGACGGGCCCAACAGCAAGAAGGTCCGCAAGGTCGTCAAGAAGAAGCCGCCGCCCGGGATGGTGTCGTGGGGCCAGCCGACCTTCGACCGCCTCGTGGCGGCACCGCCGGAGCCGCTCACCTCCAGCTTCACGGTCACCCACGCCATGCTCCTGAACGTGCTCGACCGGCCGGGCGACGGGCGCGCCGCCCTCCACCGCCTGCTCACCGACAACTACGAGCCGCCCACCCGCCAGGCCGAGCACGAGGCCCGGGCCGAGGCGCTCTACGCGTCGCTCCTCGACGCCGGCGTGGTCGAGGAGCTCGACGAGCCCGACGACCTCGGCCGCACCGTGCGGGTCACCATCGACCTGCAGGAGGCGTTCGCCCTCAACCAGCCCCTCGCCCCCTTCGCCCTCGCCGCGCTGGACCTGCTCGACCCCGAGTCGCCGGACCACGCCTTGGACGTGATCTCCGTGGTCGAGGCCGTGCTCGACGACCCCCGCCAGGTCATCGCCGCCCAGCGCAACCGGGCCCGCGCCGCCGCCGTCGCCGAGATGAAGGCCGCCGGGCTCGACTACGACCAGCGGATGGCGGAGCTCGAGGACGTCACCCACCCCCGCCCCCTCGCCGAGCTGCTCGAGCCGATGTTCGACGTGTACCGGGAGAGCCACCCGTGGGTCGGCGAGCACCCGCTGTCGCCCAAGTCCGTCGTCCGCGACCTGTGGGAGCGGGCCATGGACTTCGGCGACTACGTGCGGCACTACGAGCTGGCCCGCTCCGAGGGCACCGTCCTGCGCTACCTGTCAGACGCCTACAAGGCCCTCGTCCGGACCGTGCCCGAGGACCGCAAGACCCCCGAGCTCGTCGACATCACCGAGTGGCTGGGCGAGCTCGTCCGCCAGACCGACAGCAGCCTGCTCGACGAGTGGTCGGCCCTCGTCGACCCGGACCAGGCGCCGAGCACCCGCCCCCACCGGCCCGAGCCGGCCGAGCCGCCACCGCTCACCGCCAACCGCCGGGCGTTCACCGTGCTCGTCCGCAACGCCATGTTCCAGCGCGTCGAACTGGCCGCCGCCCGCTGGTGGGACGCCCTCGAAGCGCTGGACCCGGATCGCTCGGCCCAGTGGTGGCGCACGGCGCTCAAGCCGTACCTCGCCGAGCACGCCGGCGCAGCTGACCCGATCGGCATCGGCCCCGACGCCCGCAACCCTGCGCTCCTCCTCATCGACGAGCGCCCCACCTCTGCCGGCGACGAGCCCCGCACGTCTACCGGCGACGGGCGGCGGTGGCTGGTCCGGCAGATCCTCGACGACCCGGACCACGAGCACGCGTGGACCATCGACGCCATCGTCGACCTCGACGCCTCCGACGCCGAGGGCACCGCCGTCGTCCACGTCACCGCCGTCACCGACGCCCGCTGACCTCCCCGCGCCCCGGGCCAGCGCACCCCCAGCCCGCGCACCCCCCAGCCCCCACCCCCGCCCGGCAATTTCGACGAGATCTGGCTCCCCAGCGACCACATCCCGTCGAAATTCCCGGACGACCTCGGACCCTCCAGGGAATTCGACGAGATCTGGCTGCCAAGCGACCACATCTCGTCGAATCTCCCGGTAGGACCGGGCGGGGTGACCGATGACCACCTCGAGCTATTCGACCCGTGGTCGGTTTCGCGAGAACATGGTCCCCATGACTGACGCACCGTGGCAGGGAGATGCGTGCTCGCTGGTGGACGCGTTCCGCGCCGGCGATCGCTCGCCGGTGGAGGAGCTGGAGGCCACGCTGGCCACCATCGCCGCCTCGAAGCTCAACAACTGGTCCTACCTTGACCCCGAGCGGGCCCGGGCCGCGGCCGAGGCCGCCGACCTGTCGCTGCCGTTCGGCGGCGTGCCCACCGGCATCAAGGAGCTCGAGGAGGTGGAGGGCTGGCCCTGCACCCACGCCTCGCTCATCTACAAGGACCACGTGGCGCACTACACGTCGCACCACGTCCGCAACCTGCTGGAGAAGGGCGGCGCGGTCCCCGTCGGGCTGACCACCTCCAGCGAGTTCGGCGGCCTCAACGTGTCGGTCACCAAGCTCAACGGCATCGCCCACAACCCGTGGCAGCACGGCCGGACGGTCGGCGGCTCCTCGGGTGGCTCGGCCGCGGCGGTGGCCGGCGGCCACGTGGCGCTGGCGTGCGGCGGCGATGGCGGAGGCTCGATCCGCATCCCCGCCGGCTACACCGGGCTGCTCGGCTTCAAGGGCACCTTCGGCCGGATCACCCGCGGCCCCCACGCCTACGCCCGGCCCAACACCGTGGTCCTCGGCAACCTGGCCCGCTCGGTGCGAGACGCCGCCCGCTACTACGACGTGTGCGGCGGGGTCGACCCCTACGACCCGACCTCCCTGCCCGCTGGCCACTTCTCGTCCGGCACCAGCTGGGAGCGCGGCCTCGGCACCCAGGAGCTCGCCGGCCGGAAGGTCGCCGTCGTCCCGAACCTGGGCGGCGTGAAGCTGGAGGCCGGGGTCGAGGAGCTCATCCGCGAGCAGGCGGACCTGCTCATCGCCGATGCCGGCCTCGAGCGCGTGGACATCGACGTCCGCCCGCCGAACCTGGCCGCCCAGTGGATGATGGGCAACCTGTCGACCCTGCTCGCCGAGCTCGGCGACCGCTGGCCGCGCTGCGCGGGAGACCTCACCGACGAGGTCGCCTTCGGCCTGTTCCTCGCCCAGTCCATGTACAACCTGCAGACGGCGGCCGACGCCGAGCGCATGCGGGTCGAGGCCCAGGTGGCCATGGCCGAGGCGTTCTCCGAGGTGGAGTTCATCATCGCTGCCACCAACCCCGGCCCGGCGTTCCCCGCCCACGCCACCACGTCGAACCCCGAGCAGGACCTGATCGACATGGTGAAGGCCAGCCCGGTCGCCCACTGGGTCTCCCGGGGCGCCCTGTTCGGCGTGCGCCTGGCCTCGGGCGTGTACCCCAAGCTCCCGTCGAAGATCCTGAACGAGGCGGCCCGCCGCTACCCGGACATGGTGTCGATGGGCGCGCTCACCATCATCAGCAACATCTACGGCAACCCGGCCGTCTCCATCCCGTGCGGCACCCTCCCCACCCCCGAGGGTGGCCAGCTCCCGATCGGCATGCAGGTCCTGGGCAAGCACCACCAGGACGCCCTGCTCTTCGACCTGGCCCTCACCGTCGAGCGCGAGCGCCCCTGGCCCCTGGTCGCCCCCTCGGTCGCCCAGCCCATCCCCGCCTGACGAGCGCCCCCCGAGGATCCACATCAGATCGGTCGCCACACGACCACCCTGATGTGCATCCCGCGCAACGCGCCCGACCCTCCCACGATTCACATCGAAGTGGTCGCCAGAGGCCCAGCCTGATGTGAATCCTCCGAGCAACGCCCGGCCTCGCCAGGATTCACATCAGATCGGTCGCCATGGGACCAGCCTGATGTGCATCCTGCGGACGAGCGATGCCCGAGCCCGGCGATGCCCGAACCCGGCGACGGGCGAGCCGGGTGTCAGCGGCGGAGGGAGAGAGCGACCGGTGGCTAGATCGAGCGGTCGCGGCCGACCCACCAGGGGTCGCGCAGCTCGCGCTTGAGGAGCTTGCCGGCCTCGCTGTGGGGCAGCTCCTCGCGGGCCTCGTAGCTGCGGGGGCGCTTGTAGCCGGCGAGGTCCCGGCGGCACAGGGCGTCGAGCTCGGCCTCCAGCTCGGGCGTCCATGCGACGCCGGGCGCCAGGGCGATGGCCGCGTGCACGGCCTCGCCCATCTCCTCGTGGGGCACGCCGAACACCGCCACCTCGGCCACGGCCGGGTGGGTGGACAGCACCGCTTCGACCTCGGCCGGGTAGATGTTGACCCCGCCCGACACGACCATGTCGATCTTGCGGTCGCTCAGGTACAGGTACCCGTCCTCGTCGATCCGGCCGACGTCGCCGAGCGTGCCCCACCCGCCCTCGCGGTGCGCCGCCGCGGTCTTGTCCGGGGCCTTGTGGTACTCGAAGTCCGAGCCGACCTTGGAGCGGAACCAGATCTCGCCGGTCTCGCCCACCGGCAGCGGCGCGCCGTCGGGCCCGAACACGGCGACCTCGGCGAGCAGCGTCTCGGTGCCGACGCTGCCGGGCCGGGCCAACCAGTCCTCGGCGGAGATCGTGGTGATGAACCCGCCCTCGGTGCCGCCGTAGTACTCGGTGACGATCGGGCCGACCCACTCGATCATCCGGCGCTTCACGCTCGGGCTGCAGGGCGCCGCACCGTGGACGATGCCCCGCAGCGTCGCCCCGGAGAACGCGGCACGGACGTCGTCGGGGAGGTCCAGCATCCGCACCATCTGGGTGGGGACGAGGTGGACGTCGGTGACGCCGTGACGGTCGATCAGGTCCAGCACGCCGGCCGCGTCGAACTTCTGCTGCAGCACGAGCGACGAGCCCGAGTAGAGCGACAGCAGGCCGAACGCCCACTGGGCCGAGTGGTACATCGGCCCGCAGACGAGCTGCACCCGGCCCCCGGCGGGGGCGGCGGTCACCATCGGCTCGAGGCCCGAGGCGATCAGCACGAAGACCTCCGGCGGCCCGCCGACCTGGCTGAGCGCGCCCCGCACACCCTTGGGGTTGCCGGTGGTGCCCGACGTGTAGAACATCGGCCCGCCGCGCTGGGCGTCCTCGATCGGGCCCGGGTGGCCGCTCGCCAGGAGCTCCTCGTAGGGCTCGGCGCCGGGGCCAGCAGCGGCCGGGTCCCCGACTGCCACCACCAGGGGGCCGTCGCCCGGTTGGGAGGCGACCGCCTCGGCCACGACCGGCGCCCATCGCTCGTCGACCACCACCGCGGCGGCATCGGCGTCGTCGACCACGTAGGCCACCTCACGGGCCACCCAGTTCCAGTTGACCGGCACCTGGACCCAGCCGCCGTGAGCGCAGGCCAGTGCGACCTCGACCGCCTCGACCTGGTTGCCGAGCATCCCGAGCACCCGATCGCCGGGGCGCAGCCCCCGGTCCCGGAGGGCGTGGACCAGGCGGGTGGCCCGCTCGTCGAGCTCGCGCCACGTGGTGGTGCCACGCTCGTCGACGACCGCCGGCGCGTCGGGCCGGTCGGCCACGTAGGCGTCGAGGATCGCGGTCACCCCAGCACCCCCGGCCGGCGGCGCTCGACGGACATCGCCCCGCCTGCGCCGGTCACGACGGCTCGGGCAGGAACGAGCCGTGGAAGCCGAAGGGCACCCGGCGAGGCATGTGGACGCGAGCGACCTCTTCCATGGTCGAGGCGTCGAGCACCACCACGCTGCTCTCGTCGGTCGACAGGTCGTAGACGTGGTTGAGGATCCAGCCGCCGTCCTCGGCCGGGTCGGCGGGGTCGAGCGCCGGGACCGGCTCGCCGGTCACGAGGTTGGGCCCGAACTGGTGGACCGTGGACGTGCGGGCCTCCAGGTCGAACTTGATCACGCCGTCGAACACGGCGCTGTCCGCGTCCCACGTGGCGGTGTGGCCGCTGTAGCCGTACCGGTTGGGGCGCCCGGCGCGTCGATCGTCGATGCGGGGGAAGTCCGTCGGGCGGTCGTCGAGCTGCTCGTCGGCGACGGTGCCGGCGGCGAGGTCGATCGTCCAGCGGTGCAGCACGGGACGGACCGGCTCGCCGAGCCCCTCCTCGCCGAAGCTCGTGTTGAGCCGGGTGGCTCGGCAGCCGGTGACCTCGATGCGCCCGTCGGCCAGGTCGGTGGCGTTCAGGAAGTGGAAGACCCAGAACGGGTCGACCTCGATCCAGCGGACGGCGTCGCCGGGGGCGCCCCGCTCGAGCACCCCGATCCGGGCGCCGCGCTCGGGCGCCCAGTAGATCCCCTCGCCACCGCCGATCATGGCCTGGAGGTCGAAGACGGCGGGCAGGTCGAAGATGACGACGCTGGTCTCGGTCACGACGAAGTCGTGCATCATCACCGGCCCCGGCAGCTGCACGACGGTCGACCACTCGAGCTCGCCGTCGACGTTGGCCGAGTGGATCCGCAGGTACGGCTCGAGCGGCGAGTAGCCGAAGAAGACGAGCTCCCCGTCGATCTCCTTGGGGTGCGCGGTCATCGGGCCACGCAGGGCGCCGGCGAAGTCGTAGGGGCCGACGGTGCCCAGGTCCGCGCCGAGCTCGATCGGCCCGGCGCCCTCCATGAGGGCGAGGATGCGGCCGGCGTGGCGCACCACGTGGGTGTTGGCCGTGTTCTTGATCGGCCCCGCGGCGGCGAACACCTCGGGCGGCGGCAGCCGGAAGTCCGACAGGCCGCCGAAGAGGGCGTGGCCGGCCTCCAGCTCGGCGTCGAAGCCAGGGTTGCGCACCCAGCGGTTGGCGTAGCTGGCCCCGCCCTCGCCGTCGAAGGTGACGCCGTGGACCATGCCGTCGCCGTCGAAGAGGTGGTATCGCCCGAGCGGCGTGAAGATCGGGTTCGGCCCGTTGCGCAGGAAGGCGCCGCGCAGGCCGCTCGGCAGCGTGCCCGTGACGCGCAGCGATGCGTCGTCGCGCTCGTCCGCGATGGGGGCGAAGTGGCCGTGGAGCCAGGGGTTGTCGAGGCCGGCGAAGGCGGCGTCGATGGCGGCGGCGTCCAGCACGAGTGGGTCGGCCGACGGTGGCACGGAGGTGGGTGCAGTCATCGCCGGTGACCGTACCAAGGATCGGCGCCGCAGTGAACGGTGTTCACCGGCGAGGCGAGGAATCGAACCTTGATCCCCGGCAAGTACGATTTCGGCCATGTCCGATGCGGAGCGCGCACCGCTCACCCGGGAGGCCATCGTCGAGGCTGCGGCCGCCCTGGTCGACGAGCAGGGCCTCGAGGCCCTGTCGCTGCGCCCGCTCGCCCGCTCCCTCGGGGTCACCGCCCCCGCGCTCTACGCCCACGTCCGCGACAAGCAGGACCTCCTGCGAGCCGTCGCCGAGCAGGCCTTCGAGTCGCTCGCCGCCCGGTTCGAGGCGGCGCCGCGCGACCCCGCCGACCCGCTGGTTCGCCTCCGGGCCAACGGCCGGGCCTACATCGAGCTGGCGATCGAACGGCCGAGCGCGTTCAAGGTGATGTTCCTCTTCTCGCCGGCCACGCTCCCAGGTGACCACCCCGACATCGAGCAGCTCCCCGCCGCCACCCACGCCTTCGCCCTGGCGGCGGAGGCGGTCGAGGACGCCATCGCCGCCGGCGCCATCCGCACCGAGGACCCCACGCTCGCCGCGCTCACGCTCTGGGCCGGCATGCACGGCGTCGCCACCGTCCTGCAGATGGGCTTGGGCCTGGACCCGGCCACCGAGCAGGCGCTCATCGACGAGGTCACCACCCGCCTCCTCGACGGCTACCGCTGACGCCACCCGCCACCCGCCACCCGCCACCCGCCGACCCGCCCACCAGGCTTTCTGGTGCACCTGTGCGCCGCATCGCGGCACACCTGCACCGGAATCGGTGGGAGCGGGCGAGAGGGGGAAGGGGGAAGGGGGAGGGGGGACGGGGGGAGGGGGCTAGGCGCGGGGCTGCTTGGCCATGCCCTTGCCCATGCGGGCGAAGCGGCCCAACACCCCGGGCATGCCCCGGAGCGCACCCCACACGTCGCGGAGGGCGGAGGTGCGGTAGGTGCTCGGGCGGGGGCCGTCGCGGTCGGGCATCCAGGTGGAGTGGAGCATGAGGTTCGGGTTGAACCCGCGGGCCGACGCCCGGGCGAGCGGTCCGGCCTCGATGTGCTGCGCGTCGAAGACCTGGAGCTCCTTGTCGCCGTCCTGGTGGACGACCACCACCACGTAGCCGTCGTCGGCATCTCGCCGCTCGGGGTCCTCGACCACGCGGGGCACGAACGTGGGCGGCGAGGGGAAGGCGCCGTCGCGGTACTCCCACACCTCGGCGACCTTCATGGCCTCCAGGTCGACGCGGCTGAGCGTGCCCGGCAGCGAGTGCTCCGGCAGGTCCGACGGGGCGACGAGCCCGTCGGTGGCGTCGGCGTACAGGCGCCACCACTCGTCGGGCACCAGCTCCGGGTCGAACCCGGCGCCCACGTACCAGAGGTTGCCCTGGCGGGTGCGGGCCGGGACCGAGTACGTGTCGGTGGTGGGGAGGATGCCGCCCCAGACCCGCTCCTCGTCGTAGGCGATGTCCCCTTCGGTGACCTCCCCGGTGGCGGGGTCGAGCACGTAGCGGCCGATGACCGACGGCTGGCAGCCGAGGGCGATGAGCCCCTCGTAGTCCGAGCCGTCCTGCACGGAGATCATCAGGTCGCCGAGCGGCACGTGCTGCACCACGACCCGGATCCGGCCGCCCTCCTCGACGTAGTCGGCGTAGAGGTGGCCGGTCGGGATCGGGAGCCGGAACTCGGTGGCCCGCACGGTGCCGCCGGGTGGGGTGGTCCGCAGGTCGTCCTTGGCGATCGTCCACATGGTGG
Source organism: Acidimicrobiales bacterium (assembly GCA_046331115.1). Taxonomy (GTDB): domain Bacteria; phylum Actinomycetota; class Acidimicrobiia; order Acidimicrobiales; family Iamiaceae; genus Aquihabitans. Next base: position 282,674 of record JAXLRJ010000003.1, on the reverse strand, counting down.
TGTGCGACTGGTTGCGGATGGTCCGGGGCTTGCCCTGGAACATGCCGGGCTCCACCACGAAGGGCAGGTCGCTGAAGACCAGGTGGTGCTCGGTGGCCTTGATGTCGTGGATGGAGTCGAACGGCGACATGCCCTCGACCCGCCACCGACGGACCGGGCCGTCGAGGCCCCACCGGGCCACGTAGGTCTCCTTGGCCTCGCCGGGCAGCGCCACCTGCGAGTAGTTGACGAAGTAGAGGGCGTGCTCGTCGAGCTCCGGGGCCGGGTGGGCGGCCACCGCGCACAGCGGCTCGTAGAGGCCGGGCGCGGCCTGCAGCCACTCGCCGTTGTGGCCGACCGCGGTGACGTACTCGAGCGTCTCGGGGTCCACCTCGACGGGCCGCCCGGCGTCGTAGCCGACGAACAGGCGCCCATCGATCCCCTGCACGTTCGTGTTGGCGAGGTTGCTCACACCGAAGGGCGACAGCTCGATGAACTCGATGTGGCGGAACAGGAACCCGAACCGGCGCCGCAGCCGGTTGATCGGCGTGTCGACCCGGCGGTGCTGCACGCGGATGCGGCCCCGTGCGTCGGGGACGAGCGAGATCTTCTGGATGATCCCGTGGTCGCCGAACCAGTGGCCCTTCGGCTCGCGCTTGTCGGGGCCCACCACGAAGATGGCACCGGCGACGTCGGCGGGCCAGTGGCCCTCGATCACCTCGAGGCGGTGGTCCCGCTCCCCTTGCCCACGGAACAGGTTCGACGTCAGGGTCGGCATGGTAAACAGTGTTCACCGGAAGGGGACCGGACGCAAGCGGCGCGGGCGCAGCCCCTCGTCGGGCGTGCCACCATGTGCCCTCCGGCCAGGGGACAGGACGACATGCGAGGCAGGGGACGAGACATGAGGGGCAGGCTGCGGACCACCGGGTCGCGACGCCGGCGCGCCACCGCCGTGGCGCTCTCGGTGGCCACCGTGGGCGCGCTGGCGCTGGTCGGGTGCAGCGAGGACCCGCCGGCCACGAGCACGTCGCAGGGCAAGACGGCCGCCGCCACCTGCCAGGGCGCGGAGCTGTTCACCTGTGCCAAGGACAGCACCATCGGCCCCTACGTCCCGGCCAAGCCGACCAAGGCCACCGGCAAGCCCCTGGTGATCGGCATGGTCAACCAGGAGAACACCGCGGCCGGCTCGTACCCCGAGCTGAGCCAGGCGGTGCAGGCGGGGATCGAGTTCGTGAACGAGCAGCTGGGCGGCGTCGGCGGGCGGCCGCTCGAGCTCGAGGTCTGCAACACCGAGTTCTCCGCCGAGGGCTCCACGTCCTGCGGCCAGCAGTTCTCCGAGGAGAAGGTGCCGCTGGTGCTGGGCGGCATCGACGTGTTCGGCAACGCCATCGAGACGCTCGGCCGCAACGGCATCCCGTACCTGGGCGGCATCCCGGTGAGCGTCCAGTCCGTGCAGGCGCCCAACTCGTTCCAGTGGAGCGGCGGCACGTGGGGCGCCGCGGTGGCCTTCGCCCAGCACGCCGCCACGAAGGCCAAGGCCAAGCGCGTGTCGATCGTCTACGGCGAGTTCGGCTCCATCACCCACAGCGCCGAGGTGGCCCAGCAGGTCCTCGACGGCTACGGCGTGAAGGTCCAGCTCGTGCCGTACCCGATCCTCGACACGGACATCACCTCCGCGCTCAACGCCGCCAAGGCATCGGACCCCGACGCCATCTTCCTGCTGGCCGCGGACACCGGCTGCAAGGCGGGCTTCGACAGCATCAAGGCGCTCGGCATCGACGCGGCCAAGTACTTCGTCGGCGCCTGCGCCGCCCCCACGATCATCGACGACCTGCCGACCGGGGAGACCAACGGCACCCTGCTCAACGTCGAAGGCCCGATCAGCCGCAGCCACCCCAACCCGGACTTCGCCTTCTACGCCGGCGTCATCCAGCAGTACGGCGACGGGCTCGACCCGGTCGGTGCCGGCACCGTGTCGTACCGAGCCTTCATGAACACCTACGTGCTGATGCGCAAGCTCGCCGACGCCGACAAGCAGATCACGCCCAAGGCCATCACCGACCTGATCCGCGAGCAGAAGGACGAGCCGAGCTTCGCCGGCCACCCCTACACCTGCGACGGCAAGCAGTTCGCCGGGCTCCCCGCCATGTGCTCGCCGCAGCAGATCCTCGGTCGCATGCAGGAGCGCAAGCTGTTCCAGGCCAGCGAGTGGATCGACGTGGGCGCCATCTACCAGGAGTCCGGGGGCGTCCAGGGTGCGGACTAGCTCCGGACCGATCGGGCAGGGCTGACCGATCAGCAGCTACCTCGGCTACCTCCTCGCCGGGCTGGGCGGCGGCGCAGTCATCGCGTCGCTGGCCCTCGGCCTGGTCCTCTCCCACCGCACGTCGGGGGTCGTGAACTTCGCGCACGCGGCCATGGGCATGTACGTGGCGTTCGCGTTCTACGACTTCCGCGAGACCGGCGACTGGGTGCTGCCGATCCTCGGCCTGCCCGACCGCATCCACCTGATCGCCCGCCCGACCCGGGCCACCGGCCTGTGCTTCGCGGTCGTGCTGGCCGCCGCGCTCGGCCTGCTCGTGTACGGCCTGGTGTTCCGCCCGCTGCGCAGCTCGCCCCCGCTCGCCCGGGTGGTGGCGTCGCTCGGGCTGCTGATCTACCTCCAGGAGGTGGTGCGCCTCCGGTTCCCGGTGAGCGGGGCCAGCGTGGTGCTGCACCGGCCGGTGCTGCCGGCCAACCCGATCAGCATCTTCGGCACCACGGTCACCGCGAACCGCCTGCTGCTGGCGGGCATGGCGATCGGCGCGGCGATCGTGCTGACCGTCGTCTTCCACCGCACCCGCTTCGGCCTGTCGGTGCGCGCCGCCGCCGGCAACGAGAAGGGCGCCCTGCTCCTCGGCATCGCGCCGGACCGGCTCGGGGCGGTGAGCTGGGCGATCGCCTCGATCCTGGCCGGCCTGGCGGTGATCCTGATCGAGCCCATCACCGGGCTCAGCCCCACCACCACCTCGCTGCTCGTCATCCCGGCGCTGGCCGCCGCCCTGCTCGGCGGGTTGGAGTCCTTCGCGATCGCCACCGCGGCGGGCATCGGGATCGGCATGGCCCAGTCGCTGATCCTCGGCTGGTCGGTGCGACCCGACACCAACTGGCTGCCCGACTGGCTGCCGGCGACCGGGCTGGAGCAGGCCGTCCCGGTCTTCGTGATCATCGTCGTCCTCGCGCTGCGTGGCGATGCCCTCCCCGACCGGGCTGCGGTGGCCGGTCGGCGCCTGCCGCCGGCACCGGAGCCCCGGCACGTGTGGGCCTGGGCGATCGTGCTGGTCGGGGCCGTGTCGGCGGGGCTGCTCACGCTCGACGCCGCGCACCGCCACGCCCTGATCGTGTCCCTGGCCTTCACGCTCCTCGCCCTCTCGGTGGTCGTGGTCACCGGCTTCACCGGCCAGATCTCCCTCGCGCAGCTCGCCCTGGCCGGCGTGGCCGGCTTCGCCTCGATCCGCCTGACCGAGCACCACGTGCCGTTCCCTCTGGCCGTGGTCCTCGCCGCGCTGCTCGCCACCGCGGTGGGCGTGGCCGTGGGGGTGCCCGTGTCTCGCGTCCGCGGGATGAGCCTCGCCATCGCGACGCTCGCGATGGCGGTCGCCATCGAGGCGCTCGCCCTCGCCAGCCCGCCGTTCTCCGGGGGCCACGTCGGGCTGAGCGCGCCTCGGCCGTCGCTGTTCGGGCTGGACGTCGGCGTGGCGGCCAAGGGGGCCGACAACTTCCGTCCCGCGTTCGGCTTCGTGTGCCTGGCGGTCGTCGCGCTCGCCACGCTGGCGGTAGCCAACCTGCGCCGGAACCGCACCGGCCTGCGCTGGCTGGCGGTGCGGGCCAACGAGCGGGCCGCCGCCGCCGCGGGCATCGACGTCACCCGGGCCAAGCTCGGCGCCTTCGCCGTGTCGTCGTTCCTGGCCGGCCTGTGCGGCGCCCTCATGGCGTTCTCGGTCACCACCCTGTCGCCGACGTCGTTCATGGTGATCGGGGCGCTGGTGGCCGTGGCGCTCACCTACCTCGCGGGGGTGTCGAGCATCGGCGGCGCCCTGCTCGCCGGCGCCCTCGCCCAGGCCGGCATCGTCACGGTGGCGCTCGACGGTGGCTCGAGCGGCAACGCCAACACCTACGTGTTCGCCATCAGCGGGGTGGCGCTCATCGTCATGGCCATCGCGGCACCCGAGGGCCTCACCGGCCTGGTCCGAGCCGGGTGGCACCGCCTGTTCCGGCGGCCACGTGCCGTCGAGGTGCCGGGCACGACCGGCCCCGATGCCGTGATCGAGGGGGCGGGCGCATGAGCCTGCTCGAGGTGCGCGAGCTCACCGTCCACCACGGCGGCGTGCTCGCCGTGGACGACGCCACGCTCACCGTCGCCCCCGGCACCGTGGCCGGGCTCATCGGGCCGAACGGCGCCGGCAAGACCACGTTCATCGACACGATCAGCGGGTTCACCACCGCCACCCGCGGCCACGTCACCTTCGACAGCCAGGACCTGACGACGGCCCGCCCCCACGTGCGCTCGCGCGCCGGGCTGGTCCGCACGTTCCAGTCCCTCGAGCTGTTCGACGACCTCACCGTGCGGGACAACGTCTTCGTCGCCGCCCACACCCCGACGCTGTGGTCCACCATCACCGACGCGCTGTGGCCCAAGCGCCACGACACCGCGGAGACCGCACGGGTCATCGACCTCCTGGACCTGGGCCCGGTCGCCGACCGCCACCCCGCCGACCTGTCGAACGGACAGCGCCACGTGGTGGCCATGGCCCGCGCGCTGGTGTCGAGCCCGAAGCTGGTGCTGCTGGACGAGCCCGCCGCCGGGCTGGACCCGACGGAGACCGCGGAGCTCACCGCGCTGCTGCGGCGCCTGCCGGACGCGGGCACCGCGGTGCTCGTCGTGGATCACGACATGTCGCTGATCATGGGGGCGTGCGACGAGGTCCACGTGCTCGACTTCGGCCGGCTCATCGCCGGCGGCACGCCCGCCGAGGTCCGCAACGACCCGGCCGTAATCGCCGCGTACCTCGGGACCGGCGCAGCGTGAGCACCGCGGTGCTGCGGATCGAAGGCCTGGTGGCCGGCTACGGCGGCGTGGCCGTCGTGCACGGGATCGACCTCGAGGTGGCGTCGGGCGAGGTCGTCGCCCTGCTCGGCCCCAACGGCGCCGGCAAGACCACCACGCTGCTGGCCGCCTCGGGGCTCGCCGACCAGATGGGCGGCACGATCGAGGTCCTCGGCGAGCCGGCGGCCACCCGGGCCCGGGGCACGTGGCGCCAGGCCCGGCGGGGGATGGCCCACGTGCCCGAGGACCGAGGGCTGTTCTTCGACCTCACCGCCGCGGAGAACCTGCGCCTCGGTCGACCCACCGGCCGCGACGCGACCGTCGTGCCCGACGAGCAGCTGTTCGAGTGGTTCCCGGCGCTCGGCCGGATCCTGGATCGCAAGGCCGGCTTGCTCTCGGGCGGCGAGCAGCAGATGCTCGCCTTGGCGCGAGCCGTCGTCGGCCGGCCTCGGCTCCTGCTGGTCGACGAGATGAGCCTGGGGCTCGCCCCGATCATCGTGGAGTCCCTGCTCCCGGTGCTGCGGTCCATCGCGCAGGAGACCGATGCCGGCGTGCTGCTCGTGGAGCAGCACGTGGCCCTCGTCTTGGAAGTGGCCGATCGGGCCTACCTCATGCGCCAGGGCCACGTCGCCTTCAGCGGCACCGCCGCCGAGATGGCCGAGCAACGAGCGGAGATCGAGGCCGGCTACCTCGGCGGCTGAGCCGGCGCCCAGGCCGAGGGGGACGTCCCGGGCCGGACGAAGGGCGCCGTCCGGGCCGGACGATGGGATAACCTCCGGGGCCGACAAGGGGATGACCGCCGGTGCCGAGCGGTGGCATCGGGGTGGCGATGCTCGGCGGCCGCGAGGGCGTCGACCAAGGGGTCAGGTGACCGCGTCTCGTGACGGCGTCCGTGCCAGCCGCGAGCGGAACCGGCCGGCGTCGAGCCCAGCGGGGTGCCGGCGACGACGACCCCAGGTGCGAACGGTGAGGTTCGGGGCGGCCGAGCCTGGTGGGTGGCCCGGCCGCCCCGGAGCGACGGCGGTCAGCGCGCCGGTGCGCCTCGGGTCAGGCGGGACCGTCGGCGACGCTGGTGACGTTGAACGACGAGTCCAGCTTCACGGTCACGAGGCTGCCGTCGGACTTCTGGAGGTGGACCTCGTAGGCCGCGCCCTCGGCGTCGGTCTCGGAGCGCTGGACGGTGGCGCCCTCGACCCTCGCCTTGGCCGCCGCCTCGGCCTTGGCCTTGGTGGTGCCGGTCAGCAGCTCCTCGGTCTTGCCGTTGGCCTGGTGGCCGCCCTTGCTGGGATCGAACGAGCCCTTGGGCGGCTGGCCCTGGGGCGCCTGGCCCTGGCCCTGCTGGCCCTGGCCCTGCTGGCCCTGGCCCTGGCCTTGGGGTGCCTGGCCCTGGGGCGTGCCGTAGCCGGAGGTGGGCGGGGCGACCTGGGTCGAGGAGGTGGAGGAGGGGTTGGTGGCCGCGCCGGCGGTGCCGTTGCTGCGCGCGGCGCCGCCGGCGCCTCCGGCCAGGGCGGTGGCGGCGAGGGCGCCGCCGACGAGGGCCTTGCGGACGGGGTTCATGCGCAGTCCTTTCTCAGGGGAGTGCCCGGCGTTCGGGCATGGACCACCTTGGGGGACCGACGTCAGAGCTCCGACAGGCGCACCGGAGAGGTTCCGCAGAGGATCGCCCCCAACCTGAGAGCCCCCGCAGACCCACCCCTCCACCACGAGCCTCCTGCCAACGCGGCCGCGCCCCTCGCCCCTCGCCCCTCGCCCTCACCCTCCCGCTGTACACCCTGGAAATTCGACGAGAAGTGGCCGCCACGCGACCAGATCCCGTCGAAATCCCAGGGCAGCCCCACGCGCGTCAGAACATTCGACGAGAAGTGGCGGCCGGGCGACCAGATCCCGTCGAATTTCCCGGGCAGCCCCACGCGCGTCGGAACATTCGACGAGACGTGGTTGCCAGGCGACCAGATCCCGTCGAATTTCCCGGGCGCCCAGGGGCTCGGGCGGCCCGGGGGTCGGGTGGCCCGTCGAACTTCCCGGGCGGTCCCGGGCGCGCGCGAGGCGGCAGAGGGTCAGGCGGGGGGCGGGGTGGAGGCCTCGGGGGCGAGGGCCTCGAGCGTGTCGGCCGCGGCGGACGGACCGCCGGCGGCGGCGAACGAGGCCTGGATGCGGCGGGCGGCAGCGCGCAGGGCCTCGTCGCCAAGGACCTGGTCGATCGCGGCTTCGAGCTCGGCGGCCTTCACCCGGGCGAAGCGGACGCGGACCGCCGCGCCGGCGGTGACCACCTGGTCGGCGACCACCGGCTGGTCGTCCCGGATCGGGGCGACCACGAGCGGCAGGCCCGCGGCCAGCGTCTCGCACACGGTGTTGTGGCCGGCGTGGCTGACCACGGCAGCAAGGTGGGGCAGCAGCTCGAGCTGGGGGACCCGGGCCTGCACGACCACGTTGGCGGGCGGGTCGGGCACCAGGTGGTCCGGCGCCACGAACACCCCGGTCCACTCGGGGCGAGCGGCGAACGCGTCGCGCGCGGCGAGCCAGAACCGTTCGCCGACCTCTGCGTTGAGCGTGCCGAGCGAGACGAGCACGTTCGGGCCGGTCGTCGACAGCCGCTCCCAGGGGAAGTCGCCGGGCTCGGGCCGCCCGACGGCGCACGGGCCCACGAAGGCCACGGGCACCTCGCCCGCGGGCGTCCCGGCCAGCGGCCCGGTGAGGTCCTCCACCGTGTAGGCCAGCACCAGCTGCGGTGACAGGCGCAGGTCGCCCTCGGCAGCGACCCGCGGGTCGATGCCGTGGCGGACCTGGAGGTCGACCCGCAGGTCGTGCATCGCCTCGGCCACCTTGGGCAGCCCGGCGAGCGGGTCCACCAGCTCGGCGCTCGTGGTCGCCGACGTGGCCCACGGCATCGCGCGCCGGCGGGCGACGACGGCGCCGCCCAGCGCCTGCTGGTCGACCACCAGGACGTCGGCCCCGGCCCCGTCGAACGCGGCATCGACCGCAGCGTCCACGCCCTCGACCATGTGGTCGGCGAGCGGGAGCAGGACCTCCTCCATCAGGAACTTGAAGGCGGCGGCGCCTCGGGCGTCCGGGCGGCGCTCCCCCGCCTCGGCCACGTACTCGGCCACCTCGTCGGGCACGGCCGAGAGGAAGGACGAGCCCGGCGGCAGCAGCGCCTCGGTGCTGCCCGGCACGCCGGCCCACGCCACCTGGTGGCCCCGGCGCTGGAGCTCCAGGGCCACGCCGATCGTCGGGTTCACGTGCCCCGTGAACGGGGGCACCACGAACAAGAAGCGCGTCACGCGCTCCCCACCCGCTCGATCCACGCCAGCGCTCGCTCGCGCACGAGGCCGGCCTGCTCGGTGAGCAGGGAGTGGCTGCAGTCCGGGACGATCTCGAGCTCGCAGCCGGGCACCTTCGCCTCCAGCTCGCGGGCACGGTCGAGGATGTCGGACTCGCTCCCGTACATCGCATAGGTGGGGCAGATGATCTCGTCGAGCCAGCCGATGGGCTGCTCGGCCTGGAGGTCATCGATCAGCGAGGTCTCCATGAGGAACCGCTCGCTGCGCTTGGCGAGCCGAGAGAGCTTGCGGTCCGCGTTCTCGGCCAACCACGCCTGCACGGCGTCCTCGTCGAGGCCGAACGCGGCCAGCGCCAGCGAGCCGGCCATGTGCTCGCCCCACCCCTCGACCGCGAAGTGGGCCTCGATCAGGAAGAGGCTCGCGACCCGCTCGGGGTACCGGTGCGCGAACGCGAGCGAGACGACGCCGCCGAAGCTGTTGCCGAACAGGTGGACCGGCCCATCGATGCCCCACAGGTCGAGCAGGGCGACGAGGTCGTCGACGTTGTCGTCCACCGTGTAGCCGGTCTTGGGCATCTCCGAGCGGCCGTGGCCGCGGAGGTCGAACAGGTGGACGTCGGCCACCATCGCCATCGGGTTGGCGATCGTGTAGTACCAGCTCGACAGGTTGTCGATGACCAGACCGTGGAGCATCACCACCTGGGGGCGCGCCGGGTCCGGGTCGCCGTGGGTGACGTGCTGGGTGTGGAACTTGAGGCCGTTGGCCACCACGTCAGGCATCGGCGGGGGCCGCCTCGCCGTTGGCCTGGGCCACCACGAAGTCGACCAGCTGGCCGACGGTGAGGGCGATGATCTCGTCGAGCTCCATCTCGGCCAGCCAGCCGACGAAGTCGACCTGGTCCCCGTAGGTCTCGAGCAGCCTCTCGGAGAGGGCCACGAACTCGATCGACTCCAGCTGCAGGTCCTGGTCGAACGACGTCGCCATGGTGAGCGGGCCGTCGAGCAGCAGGTCGTCGCCGATCACGTCGAGCAGGATCGCCTCCAGTTCGGCGAGCACCGCCTCCTGGGTCACCACGTCAGCCATCGTTCTCCTCACCAGCGATCGGGTGCTCCCCTCCGGGGAGCTCGGTCCAGGCCACCACGTAGCCACCGTCGAGGACGGTGGTGGCGATCCAGCGGTCCCCGATTCGTAGCCGGTCGCCGTCCACCTCCACCACCTTCCAGTCCTTGGGGCGGCCCTCCATGCCGGTGCCGGCCGCCTTGGCCGCCGCTTCCTTGGCCGCCCACCAGCGGGTGAGCTCCAGCTCGCGCACCCGCTCACGGTCGATGTCGGGCAGGGCCTCGAAGCGGGCCCGCTCCTTCTTGCCGAGGGCCACGGCCTCGAACGACTCGGGCCGGGACTCCACGTGCTCGACGTCGATGCCGACGTCCACGCCGAGCGCGGCGATCGCCACGCCCAGCCGGTCGCGGTGGGCGATGGACACCCGCACGTCCGCGCCGTCGGGCGCGGCCACGACCGGCCGGCCCTCGGCGTCGTTGCCCACCTCGACCTGCACCGGGAACAGGTCCCCGGCGCCGCCGCGCCACAGCAGGTCCCGCACGGCGTCCTTCGCGGCGATGCGCCCGAGCAGGAACGTGCGCTGCACCTTGGGGTTGCGGGACTCGTAGTCGGTCCGCTCGTCGATGCCGAGGAAGCGGCGGGCCACCACGTCGCGCGACGCCGAGTCCGGCCAGCCCTCCTCGACCAGCATCCAGCCACCCGGCTGGGGCACGGCGAGCGTGCGGTCCTTGGGCTTGCGCAGCAAGGTGAACAGGCGGTCGTCGCTCTGGAAGCGCCGGTCCTCCCAGCCTTCGATGCGGCACCACACCACCCCGTCGACCGTGAGCTCGAGGTCCGCCCGCACGGCCTGGTCGGTGATGGAGGTGCAGTTCACGACGCAGCGCACCTCGGTGCCCGCCGCCGGGTGGGGGCCGTAGAAGGAGATGCGGTCGATGGAGGTGGGCAACACCAGGCGGTCCTTGTCCACCCGCTGGGCGAGCCAGAAGCCGAAGAGCTGGCCCGCGTTGTCCAGCAGCGACCCCGGGTACGGCTTGGTGAGCAGCATCCCCGAGGCGCCGTCGTCGCCGAACTCGTCGAAGGTGAGCAGCCCCTGGTACGCCGGGCCGTGGAAGAGGTGGCGCTCCTCGTAGAGGTGCTCGGGCGTCACCGGGCAGTGGATCTCGCCGTGGACCGGGCCGGCGGCCGGCGCCGGCGGCGTCGGGTAGCGATCGGCCACGACCACGGTGGCGCGGGCGTGCTTGTCGATCGAGGCCCGCACCGGCACCTCGCCGGGCACCGCGCCGTCCGCCGCGGGCTCCCCGCGCACGGCCTTCACGGTGACGGCGGTGGGCGGCTGCACGGCGAGCCACTTGAACGCCCGCACGTCTTCGATGCGGATGGCGACGCTGCCGTCGACGGTCTTGGCCGCCTCGTCGGCGAGCATCTCGAGGATGGCGGTCATGGGGACCAGCGGGAACAGGTCGTCGATGACGGGCCACCCGGGCGGCTGCTCGTAGAAGGCGTGGTCCAGCCAGTGGGGCTGCTCGTCGACCGACAGGTGGTGGACCGTCTCGCTCACGTTCGGGGCAGGCGCCGCCGGCGCGGCGGTGCCCGGCGCTGCGGAGGCAAGGGGGGCGTGCGATGCGGGGGCGGCGGTGCGGGCGTCCCTGGCGGCGCGCAGCACCTCCAGCGCGGCCGCCTGGGCCTCGGCCACCGATGCCCGGTACTCGGCCACGATCGGTGGCGGCGCCTGGGCATCGGCCCAGTCCTCGTCGTCGGGCAGCGCCACGCCGTCGCGGGCTGGAAGGTCCAGTGGGGTGAGGTCCCGCACCAGCGTGGAGCCGAGCACCAGGTGCTGGGGCGCAGACGGCCCGGTCGAGGCCGCCGGCGAGGCGGCGGCGGGCGCGGCGGCCGGCGACAGCGGCGCCAGGTCCACGTCGCGGCCGATGGTCCAGAGGGCGGCGGCCACCCGGCGCAGCGAGCCGACCCCGGTCTGCTTGGCCGCGTTGGCCGACGCCGTGAGCACGTCGTGGTCCCGGAGCGTGTCGTCCACGAAGCCGAGCAGGCTGCCGGTGCCGACCTGCACGAAGGTGCGCACGCCCTGGGCGTGGAGGCGCTCGGTGAGCTGCCGGAACCGCACCGGCTCGACGAGGTGGCGGCCCGAGAGCTCGGCGATCGCGGCCGGCTCGTCGGGGTACGGGGCCCCGACGGTGGCCGACCACATCGGGACCTCGGGCACCACGAGCGGGATGTGGCCGAACTCCTCGGCCATGGCGGCCACGTAGGGGGCGAACAGCGGCGAGTGGAACCCGGACCGGAACGGCAGCTCCTGGGCCAGGACCTTGCGCTCCTTGGCCCGCGCCACCGCGACGGCCATCTGCTCGGCGGGGGCGCAGATCACGGACTGGTGGGGGCAGTTGTCGTGGCTGACGTGGGCGTCGGCCAGGCCCTCGACCAGGTCGGCGGCCACCTCGACGCCGGCGCCGAGCGCCACGAACACCACGTCGGACACCTCGATGGCACCGGGCTGGAGCTCGTCCAGGAACTCGTCGACGTAGCTGCGCGGGATCATCCCGGAGGCGATCTGCCCGGTCCACTCGCCCAGGCTGTGGCCGGCCATGACGTCGGGCCGCACGCCCAGGCGGGCCAGCGCGTCGTGCAGCAGCAACCCGACCTGGACGATGCCGCGGCCCTGGCGCTCGAGGGCCGGCACGTCCTCGGCCAGCCCGTCCCAGCGCAGGTCGAGGGCCTCGGCCACGTCGTCGACCTTGGGCTCGAACACCGGCTCGACGCCCGGGAACAGGAACGCGACCTGGCCCGCGGCCACCTCCGAGCCACCCGGCTCGAACCACACGTCGTTGCGGCCCCGGAACGGGGTGCCCCGCTCGAGCACCTTGCGAGCCAGGGTCAGCCGTCGCTCGTCGGGCGCCACGATCGCCAAGCGGGCCGGGCCCTCGCCGAGCAGGACCGAGCCACCATCCGCGCGGACCCCGTCGAGCAGGCCGAGCAGGTCGCTGGCATCGGCGCCGGCGAGCCGGACCACCACCTCGTCATCGACCGCCGCTGCCGCTCCGGCGGTCGCGGCGGTCGAGGCGTTGGCGGTAGCGGGGACGCGGGCGACGGAGGGTGCAGCGCTCGAGGAGGCGTGGGCCCGCAGGACCACGTGGGCGTTGATGCCGCCGAAGCCGAAGGCGTTGACGCCGGCCACCCGCGGGCCCGCCCAGGGCTCGGCCTCGGCGAGGAGGCGGAACCGGCTGGCGGCCACCGCGTCGTTGGGCGCCTCGACGTGGAGGGTGGGCGGGAGCACGCCGTGGTGCACGGCGAGCGCGGCCTTGGCCAGCCCGGCGGCGCCAGCAGCCGGCATGGCGTGGCCGATCATCGACTTCACCGATCCGAGCCCGACGGGCGGCCCCTCTGCGCCGAAGACCGTGCGCAGCGTCTCCAGCTCGGTGCGGTCGCCGACGGGCGTGGCCGTGCCGTGGGCCTCGATCAGCCCGACCGTGGCCGGGTCCAGCCCGCTGGCCCGCCACGCCTGTTCGACCGCGAGCACCTGCCCCTCGGGCCGGGGGCTCATCAGGCTGGCGCCGGCGCCGTCGGAGGCCACGCCGGTGCCCTCGACCACCGCGTAGATCCGGTCGCCGTCTCGTTCGGCGTCGGCGAGGCGCTTCAGCACGAAGATGCCGGTGCCCTCGCCCACCAGGATGCCGTCGGCGTCCGCGCTGAACGGCCGGATCTCGCCGGTGGGCGACAGGGCCCGCAACTGGCAGAAGACGCTCCACAGGGTGAGGTCGTGGCAGTGGTGGACGCCGCCGGCCAGGGCCACGTCGACCTGGCCGCTGCGCAGCTGGGCGACGGCGTGGTCCACGGCGATCAGCGACGAGGCGCAGGCGGCGTCGACCGTGTAGGCGGGGCCTCGCAGGTCGAAGCGGTTGGCGATGCGAGAGGCCGCCAGGTTGGGGACCAAGCCGATCGAGCTCTCTGGGCGTTCCGGCCCGAGGCGCTCCTGGAACTCGGCCTTCACCGCCGCGAGGCGCTCCTCGTCGATCCCTGGCACGAGCACCCGCAGGGCCTCGACGAGCTGCTGGGCGGTGCGGACCCGCTGGTCCAGCCGGGCGACGCCGTCGCCGATGTAGCCCCCGCGGCCCAGGACCACGGAGACCTTGGCGGGGTCGACCCGATCGAGGGGCGAGCCGGCGTCGTCGAGCGCGGCGGCCGCGGCGGCCAGGGCGAGGAGCTGGTCCGGCTCCACCGAGCCCACGGCGTTGGGCATGATCCCGAACGCCAGCGGGTCGAACGTGGCCAGGTCGTCCACGAACCCGCCGCGCCGGCAGTAGAAGCGGTCGGCGCCCTTGGCGTCGGGATCGAAGTAGACGGGGTCCCAGCGAGAGGCGGGCACGTCGCCGATGGCGTCCACGCCGTCGCGCACGTTGGTCCAGAAGGTGGCCGCGCCGGGCGCCGGGGAACAGCGCGGCCAGGCCGACGATGGCGATGCCTTCGGACACGGTCCGCTAGTCGGCGTTGGTGTGGCCGCCGAGGAGGTCCTCGGCGGCGCAGGTGGTCGAGCGGCGGGCCGAACGCCTCGGGGGCGCCGCGCATGACCACCAGCTGGGCCGGGCCGGAGCGCTCGCCCACCTCGTGGAGCAGCGCCATGACCCCGTCGGCCGGGTCGACCAGGCCGATGCCCCGGCGGTGGTACTCGCGCTCGAGCTCGGGCGACACCATGCCGCCACCGGCCCACGGGCCCCAGTCGAGGCTGATGACCCGGCAGCCGTGGTCGCCGTCGTGGGTGCGGGCCAGGGTGTCGAGGGCGTCGTTGGCGGCGGCGTAGTCGGTCTGGCCGCGGTTGCCGAAGACGCCGCTGACGCTGCCGAAGAGGACCACGAACCGCAGGCCGAGGTGCACCCGGTCGAGGATGGCGCGGGCGCCGTCGACCTTGGTGCCGTAGACCCGGTCGAAGCCCTCCGCGGACTTGTCGCGGATGAAGTGGTCGTCGAGCACGCCGGCGCCGTGGATCACGCCGTCGAGACGGCCGAAGCGGGCGTGGACCTCGTCCAGCAGGGCGCCGAACTCGGGACTGCGCACGTCGAGCGGGTGGTACTCGACGGTGGCGCCGAAGGAGGCCAGGGTGGCGAGCGAGGCCCGGATCTCGCGGTCGGCCTCGATGCGGTTGCAGGCGGCCTCGATGTCGTGGGGCGTGGTGAGCTCGCCGATCTCCAGCAGGGTGCGGCGCAGGGCAGCCCGATCCGCGGCATCGGCGGTGCGGGGGTCCTCGTCGCCCTCGGGGAGCGGTGAGCGGCCGACGAGCACGAGGCGGCACGGGTTGGCGCGGGCCAGGCCCTCGGCCACCCGGGCGGTGATGCCGCGGGCACCGCCGGTCACGACGACCACGGCGTCGGGCCCGAGGGCGTCGTCGCCATGGGCGAGGTCGCGGTGGATCGACAGGTCGCGGGCCTCGCCCAGCACCTGCGTGGTCCGCTGGCCGCCGGCCCAGGAGATGGCGGCGGGAGCGTCGAGGTCGAGCAGCTCGTCGACCAGGCTCTCGGCCAGCGGCGACAGGTCGCCCTCGAGGTCGCCGGCGGCGACGGCCACCGAGCGGACCAGGGCGTCGTGGCGCTCCCGGGCGACCGAGCGCATGAGGCCGGGCACGCCGGTGGGCGTGCCGTCGGGGTGCAGCGGGACGGTGACGGCCAGGAAGCGGCGCCCGGCGCCGAGCAGCGCGGGGCGCAGGGACTCGAAGACGCTGCGGGCGTCGGCGCCGGTGCCGAACGCGGTGGTCGACAGGTCCACGACGGCGTGGACGTCGTCGCCCACCTCGCCGACCGTGGCGCCGCGAGCCTCCAGCACCGCGGTGACCGCGGCGGTCAGGCCCTCGTGCCCGGCCACCAGGCCGACGGTGGCGCCGGCCAGGTCGCCCAGCGGGACGGTGGGCCCGAGCGGGGCGGTGACGACCTCGAAGCGGTGCGAGGCGGCCGGCACGTCGAGCTGCGGGCCGTCGTGGGCATCGTCAGCCGCGTGCGCCGCGGGCCCCGAGGCCGCGGCGGGAGCGGCGCCGGCGCCGTCGGCATCGAGGCCTTCGATCCACTCGACGATCCCCCGCAGGGTCTTGTGGGCGGCCAGCTCCTCGACCATGTCCTCGTCGACGGCGGACTCGTCGAGCCCGCCGAGGCCGATGCGCTCGGCCAGCTCGCCGACGATCTCGATGCGCTTGATCGAGTCGATGGACAGGTCGGCCTCCAGGTCGAGGTCCGGGTCCAGCATCTCGATCGGGTAGCCGGTGCGCTCGCTCACGATGGCCTGCACCGCCTTCAAGAGCTCCTCGCCGCTCGGCACCGCTGGGACGGCGGGCGCAGCCGCCGCGGGGGCGGCGTCGGCAGCTGGCGCGGCGCTGGTGGCGCTGGTGGCGATCGGCAGGGGGGCCACCGGGGCGAGCGGCACGGTCGAGGCCACCGCGGCCACGTCGGTCACGGCGACGTTGGCGCCGAGGTAGCGGAGCATGACGTCTCGCTCGGCAGCGACGAGCTCGCGGATGCTGCGCACGTACTCGAGCACGACGGCGTTGGGATCGGGCTGTCCAGGGGCCATGGGGCCGAACCCTCCAGGGGCGAGGTGGGCGAGGTCGAGGGCGGGGAGCGTGTGGGCCGGCTGCAGGCTGTTGCCCACCGGGGTGCCGTCGGCGGTGCGCACGAAGGCACCGCTGACGGTCCAGCCGGGGGCCTTGGCCGGCAGGGCGCCCAGGTCCACGGGCTCGGCGCGCCCGGCGAACAGGGCGGTGGGGTCGACGGCGAGGCCGAGGGTGGCGAGCTCCGCCAGGGCGAGCAGCAGGCGGCGCACGCCGTGCTCGCCGGAGACGTCGGTGGCCACCATGGCGTGGGGCCGATCACCCAGGACCTTGCCGACCTGCTGGGTGAGGACCCGACCGGGGCCGGCCTCCACGAAGGTCCGCACGCCGGCGGCGTACATGGACTCGATCTGATCGACGAACCGCACGCCGGTGGTGACCTGCTGGGCGAGGAGCCGGTCGACGGCCTCGGGATCTGCCGCCGGGTAGGGCTCGGCGGTGACGTTGGACCACACGGGGAACGCGGGCGAGGCCACCCGCACGGCTGCGAGCCGCTGGGCGAACAGGTCGCCGGCCTCGGCGATGACGGGGCTGTGGAACGCGCACGCCACCGGCAGCAGCTTCACCTTGGTGCCCTGGGCCTCGAGCGCCTCCGCCGCCGCCTGCACGGAAGCGGTCGGGCCGGAGATCACGGCCTGGGTGGGGCCGTTGTGGTTGGCGAGCACGACGTCGGGCCACGCGGCGAGGCGCTCGGCGACCTCGTCGCGGGTGAGCTCGACCGCGGCCATCGTGCCGGGGTCGCCGCCGCTGCGCTCCACCGCGGCGAGGATCGATCGGCCGCGGGCGGCGGACAGGGCGAGGAGGGTGGCGTCGTCGAAGGACCCGGCGGCGGCCAGGGCCGCGAGCTCGCCGTAGCTGTGGCCGCCGGCGGCGTCGGGCTCGATGCCGACCGAGCGCAGCACGCGGGTGATGGCCAGCGAGGCGATGCCGAGGGTGGGCTGGGCGACGTCGGTGGCGGTGATGGCGGCCTGCTGGGCGGCCCGGGCCTGGGGCCCGAACGCGGTGGGCGGGTACAGGCGGTCGACCCACTCCTGGCCGGTGACGAGGAGGTCCCGGAGGTGGGGGAAGGCCACGAACAGGTCGGCGGCCATGCCGGGGCGCTGGCTGCCCTGGCCCGGGTAGACGACCGCGACCTTGCCGCCCAGCGGCTCGTCGGCGGCCACGAAGACGCCGTTGCGGGCATCGGCGGTGCCAGCGGCGGCCTGCTCCGCCTTGCGGGCCAGGTCGTCGAAGGAGTCAGCCACCAGGGCGAGCTGGACCGGGCCGGTGCCGGCCGCGCACGTGGCGGCGGCGACGTCGCGGAGGCGGTGGCGCTGGGCGTGGGGGTCCGAGGCGGCGATGGCGGCCGCCGTGGAGGCGAGCGCCGAGGCCGCCTTGGCCGCATCGGGTCGGGTCGCCCCACGGAAAAGGAACAGCTCGGCGGGCCACTGCTCCACGCCGTGGGCGGGGACGTCGTCGCCGTCGTAGGACGAGATGACGGCGTGGAAGTTGGTGCCACCGAAGCCGAAGGCGCTCACGCCGGCGACCCGTCGCTCCGCGGTCCAGGGCCGGGCCTGGTCGTTGAAGCGGAACGGGCTGGCCTCGGCGTCGTAGTACGGGTTGGGCTCGACCAGGTTGGCCGTGGGTGGCAGCACGCCGTGGTGCACCGCCTTGGCCGCCTTGATGAGCCCGGCCAGGCCCGCCGCGCACTTGGTGTGGCCGATCTGGCTCTTCACCGAGCCGAGCACCACGCTGCCGACCGCGGCCTCGCCCTCGGCGAACAGCTCGGTGAGCGTGGCCATCTCGGTGCGGTCGCCCACCACGGTGCCGGTGCCGTGCGCCTCCACCATGCCGATCTCGCGGACGTCTCGCCCGGACTGCTGCAGTGCCCGCAGCACGGCGCGCTGCTGGCCCTCCTTGCGCGGCGCGGTGAGCCCGAGGTGGCGGCCGTCGCTGGAGCCGGCCACCGCGTCGATCAGCGCGTAGATGCGGTCGCCGTCGCGCTCGGCGTCGACGCGGCGCTTGAGCACCACGCAGGCGATGCCCTCGCCCAGGGCGATGCCGTCGGCGGAGGCGTCGAACGTGCGGCAGCGGCCGCTCGGCGACAGGGCGTGGACGCTGGCGAAGAGCAGGTAGTCGTTCAGCCCGTTGTGGAGGTCGGCGCCGCCGCACAGCACGAGGTCGCTGGTGCCGGCCCGCAGCTCCTTGCACGCGGCGTCGAGCGCGGCGAGCGACGAGGCGCAGGCGGCGTCGACCGTGTAGTTCACGCCGCCGAGGTCCAGCCGGTTGGCGATGCGCCCGGCGATGACGTTGGCGAGCACGCCGGGGAACGAGTCCTCGGTGAGCCGGGGCAGCCAGGCGTCGAGCCCGGGCGGCACCTCGCCGAAGATCTGGGGCAGGAACGCCCGGATGCCGTAGCCGCCGGCGAGCTCGTTGCCGGACTCGGTCCCGAAGATCACCGATGCCCGCGCCCGGTCGAACTCGCGGTGGGCGTAGCCGGCGTCGGCCAGGGCCCGGGCGGCCACCTCGAGGCTCAGGAGCTGCACCGGCTCGATGGCCTGCAGCGATGCCGGCGGGATGCCGTAGGCGAGCGGGTCGAAGCCGATCGGGTCCAGGAACCCGCCCCAGCGCGACGGGGTCTTGCGGCCGGCGTCCTTCGTGAACGCGTCGGCGTCGTAGTAGAGGTCGACGTCCCATCGCTCGGCGGGCACCTCGGTGACGGCATCGATGCCGGACACGACCTCGGCCCAGAACTGGTCCGCACCGATGGCGCCGGGCAGGAAGGCCTCCATGCCCACGATGGCGATGTCGAGCGGGTCGGGCTCCCGCTCCCGCTCTCGCACGGAGAGGCGCAGGTCCGACGGGTCGGTGGGGCGGAGCACATCGGCGGAGCCCTGGCTCACCTCGTGGTGGAGGGCGGCGACGGTGGTGACCTCGTGGCGGAGGGTGGCGACCTCGCCGATCATGTACATGCCCTCGCGGCGCTGCTCGTCCTCATCGGCGGACCGCAGCCCCGAGTCGTCGCGGACCAGGGCCTTGGAGGCGATGCGGAGCCGCCCGAGGTTGAGGCTCTCGAGCTCGGCCCAGCGGGCCTTGGGGTCGACGCCCTCGGCCACCAGCTCGTCGCGCCGGGCGGCGAACGCCCGCACGAAGTCCGTCTCGACGCAGCGGGTGGCGTGGCCCGGTGCGGTCTCGAGCAGCACGGTGGTGTCGCAGTGGACCGCCACGTCCTGGAACGCCGGCTGGATGGCGCCGCCGGCCACCGCTTCCTCGGTGAAGAGGTAGGCGGTGCCCATGAGCACGCCGACCTGCGCGCCGGCGCGGGCCAGCGTGGCGAGGGCGGCACCTGCCATCGCCGCGGAACGGGCGTCGTGGACGCCGCCGGCGAGCAGCACCTGCAGCTCCTCGGGGTGGTCGACGGCCAGCAGGCGCTCGATCTGGGCGTCCCACAGGGCGAAGCTGCTGCGGGGCCCGACGTGGCCGCCGCACTCGCGGCCCTCGAAGATGAACTTGCGAGCGCCGTCCTTCAAGAACCGGTCGAGCAGGCCGGGCGATGGCACGTGCAGGTAGGTGTCGATGCCCGCGGCCTCCAGCGGCGCGGCCTGGCTGGGCCGTCCACCGGCGATGAGCGCGTGCGGCGGGGCGACGTCGTGCACCACCTCGAGCTGCTCGGCGCGCAGCTCTGGCGGCACGAAGCCGAGCACGCCCACGCCCCACGGCCGGTCGCCGAGGAGCGCCTTGGTCTCCTCCAGCAGCGACCGCACCTCCGGGCCTCGCAGCAGCGCGAGGGCCAGGAACGGCAGGCCACCGCCCTCGGCGACCGCCAGGGCGAACTCGGCCCGGTCGCTCACGCGGGTCATCGGGCCCTGGGCGATCGGGTACCGGGTGCCGTGGGCGCCGGACACGCCGCGGCCAGGGGCGAGCGGCGGGTCCGCAGCCGCTGCGGCGAGGTGGTCGTCGATGGCGGCCTGGACGGCCTGGACGACGCCGCCGACCGTCACGTAGCGGTGGGCCAGGCCCAGGGCGAACCCGGCGTCCTGGCCAAGCGGCACCAGCTGCGCGCGGAGGTCGGCGCCCAGGAACGAGGCGACCTCGGCGGCGCCGGTGTCGTCGGGGAGGGCGGCGGCGGGCAGGTCCGGGCGGGTGTAGAAGCGGTGCCCGCCGACGACCCGGGTCTCGCTGCCATCCATGGCCTCCAGCGCCCGGCGCACCTCGGCGGGGAGGTCGGCCTCCCGCAGGAGGCCCAGCTGCGTGTCCAGCAGCACGCCGGCGCCACCACCGGCGACCACGGCGGCCGCCGTGTGGCGGCCGATGCCGCCGCGGGACCAGACCGGGACCCCGAGGTCCACGGTGTGCTGGAAGAGGATGAAGGCTTCGGTGTCGCCGACGCGGCCACCGGCCTCGCAGCCCGACGCCACCAGCCCGTCGACCCCGGCGGCGACGGCGGCCTCAGCCTCGGCACGGGAGACGACCTGGACGAGCACCCGGTCCGCCACGCCCTTCCACGCGGCCACCAGCTCGGGGCGGATGCGGTCGCCAGCCAGCACGACGGCGGCGGGGCGGGCACCGTCGAGCGCCTCGGGCACGACCTCGGGCCCGGGCCGCAGCCACCAGCCCTGCAGGCCCCGGTCCGTGAGCCAGCCCACTGCAGGGGCGAGCGACGCCGGCGTCGGGGCATCGAGCACGCCGACCCCACCGGCGCGCAGCGCGGCGGCGACCAGGCGCGGGTTCGGGCGCCCGCAGGGGTCGGCGGCGAGGACCCGGTCCGGTCGGCGCGCGTCGTCAGCCACGGGTCACTGGGCCTTTGTGGTGACGAGGGCGTCGCTGGTGCACCGATTCCCCCCTGGAGGCGGTGGCGTCGGTCCGAGAGGTAGGTCGAACGGCCTTCAACGCTACACCCCGACCCCCGGTCGACCGAACGCCGAACGTGAACGGAAGGTAAGGATCGCCCACGCGGCGTGACGTCCGAGCGATCGCTCGGTTTCCGTGCCCGCACCCCTCCTGGCCTGGCATGCTGCGGGGATGGAGCGACTGGCCGGGGGAGACAGCGGCTTCCTGTTCATCGAGACGCCGACGCAGACGTCGGTGTGCGTCGACCTGGCCATCCTCACGCCGCCCGCGCCCGGCGCCCCGCCACTCACCCTCCCGATCCTGCGGGCCCACGTGGCCGAGCGGCTCCACCTGCTGGCGTCGTGGCACTGGCGCCTCCAGGAGGTCCCGCTCGGGCTGCACCACCCGGTGTTCATCGAGGACCCGGACTTCGACCTCGACTACCACCTGCGGGAGCGGACGATCCCCGCGCCCGGGGGCCAGGCCGAGCTCGACGCCCTCCTCGCCGACATCGAGCCCCGGCTGCTCGACCTGCGCCACCCGCTCTGGCAGATCGTCCTGGTCCACGGCCTGGCCGACCCCGACGGCGGCACGTCCCGCCAGGCGCTCGTCTTCCGCTTCCACCACACCATCGCCGACGGCGCCGCCCTGCTGCACTCGCTGGACCTGCTGTTCCACCCCGTGCCCGAGGACCGGCCGGCCCCGGACCACCTGCCCGAGGGCGACCACCCCACCAAGCGGGAGCTGCTGGCCGCGGCGGCCAAGGAGCAGGCCCGCAACTGGCGGGAGATCCCGGCGCTGCTGAAGGACACCAAGGCCCGCTTCACCGACGTCGAAGCCCGCAAGGCCGACCCCGAAGTGGCGCCCGTGCCCCGCTCGATCGGCGACGCCCCCTGGTGCATCCTCAACCAGTCCGGTCCGCCGGTGCGCAGCTATGCCCGGACGCTGCTCCCGCTCGAGGAGCTCCAGGCGATCCGCAAGGCGACCGGCGCCACCATGAACGACGTCGCCCTCGCCATCGTGGGCGGGGCGCTGCGCGCCTACCTGCTCGAGCGCGACGCCCTCCCGGAGCGGTCCCTCGTGGTCAACTGCCCGGTGTCGGGCGACCCGCCGGGCACGCCACCGCGGCAGTGGGGCAACCGGTTCGCCAACTTCTTCGCCGTGCTCGGCACCGACGTGGAGGACCCGGCGGAGCGGCTCGCCACCATCAGCGCCAGCACCAAGGAGGCCAAGCACCAGCTCGAGGTGCTCGGCCACGACACCCTGACCCGCTGGCTGGATCGCATGCCGCCGCTCGTCGGCCGCCGAGCCGCCCGGTGGATGGTGGACCGCAACGCCCGGGACCTGGAGAAGGCGGACTACAACGTGCTCGTCTCGAACGTGCGGGTCACCAACGAGGGCTGGGAGATCGGCGGCCACGAGCTCGAGCGGCTCTTCCTGTCGGGGCCGATCGGCGACGAGGCCGGCGTCAACATCACCGTGGTCGGCTACCGCGGGATGCTGCACGTGACCGTGGTGGCCAGCCCGGTGGCGGTGCCGGACGCGCACCGCATCACCGCCCTCGTGGAGCAGTCCCTGGAGGACCTGCGCGCATGCACCGTCTGAGCGGGGAGGACGCCGGGTTCCTCTCCATGGAGCAGCCCGAGCAGGCGATGAACACCATCGCCGTCGGCATCCTGCGCCGCCCCGACGGCGGGCCCACCTCGCTCACCCTCGACGACGTGCGCCGCCACGTGGAAGCCCGGCTGGACCAGCTGCCGTCGTTCCGCTGGCGCATCGTCCCGGTCCCGCTCGGCCTCGACAACCCGATGTGCGTGCGTGACCCGGACTTCGACCTGGACTTCCACCTGCGCCAGCGCTGGCTCGACCCGGGCGAGACGCTCGACGATGCGTTCGCGGACCTCGCCGAGCGCCACCTGGACCGCCGCCACCCCCTCTGGCAGCTCACCCTCCTGCACGGGGTGCCCGCCGACGCCGCCCGCTGCCGCGCCGGCGAGGCCGACGGCGAGCCCGGCCAGGCGCTGGTCCTGAAGTACCACCACTGCCTGGCCGACGGCGTGGCCGCGCTCACCACGTTCACCCGGGTGTTCTCGGACCAGGCCACCGACCCGATCCCCGGCGAGCCCCGGCCGTGGCGGCCCGAGCGCATCCCCGGCCCGTTCGCCCTGCTCGTGCTCGCCCTGGTGGACCTGCTCCGGCGCCTGCTCGCCCTGCCCGGCCTGGCGCTGCGCACCAAGCGCGGCGCCGACGCGGCGAAGGCCCGCCGGGTCGCCGCCCCCGTCGAGGTCCCCGAGTTCTCGGGCGCGGCGCCCAACACCGTGCTGAACGACGCGTTCACCGCGCCGCGCGCCTATGCCCGCGCCGCGGTGCCGCTCGACGGCGCCAAGGCGATCAAGGATGCGGCGGGCTGCACGCTCAACGACGTGTGCCTTGCGATCGTGGCCGGGGGCCTGCGCGGCTACCTGGCCGAGCACGGCTCGATGCCCGGTCGCCCGCTGCTCGCCAGCGTGCCCGTGTCCTACGAGGCGGCCGACGCGCCGCCGCGCCAGGCCGGCAACCGGTTCTGGAGCTTCACCACGTCGCTCGCCACCGACGTGGCCGACCCGGCCGAGCGCCTCGCCACCATCAGCGCGGTGGCGGCCGAGGCCAAGGAGCAGCTGTCCCTGCTCGGGCCGGAACTGGTTCCGGCCTGGCTGGACCACGTGCCGCCGCTCGTGTCGAAGCCCGGAGCCCGAGCGCTGGTCGAGCGGCTGAAGGCGGCGGGGCCCGACGACCTGGTGGACGCCAACGTCCTGGTGTCCAACATCCGCGGCCCGGCGGCGCCGTTCGAGCTGC
This sequence comes from Acidimicrobiales bacterium, assembly GCA_046331115.1. Lineage (GTDB taxonomy): Bacteria > Actinomycetota > Acidimicrobiia > Acidimicrobiales > Iamiaceae > Aquihabitans. The sequence goes on along the minus strand of JAXLRJ010000003.1, from coordinate 259,027 downwards.
TGGGCGCGGTGGTCGAGGAGCTCTGGATCGACGGGCCGCCATCGAACGGCGTGGGCTGCAACGTGATGCTGTGGAGCTACGGCGATCGCCTCCTGTTCGGCGTCCTCGCGTTCGCCGATGCCCTCCAGCACCCGACGTCCCTCGAGGCCCACCTCGCCCAGGCCTACGACGACCTCGCCGCCGCCTTCCTCACCTGAGCGGTGGCCACACGGCCTCGAACCGCTCCCGGTAGAGGGCGTAGATCCGAAGGTCGTATCGCTCACCAGCGAAGGTCTCGTGGCCCTTGAGGCACCCTTCTTCCACCAGAAGGTGCTGCCGTGGAGCCAGCAGGGCATCGTTGTACGACGGCACCATCAGGTACAGCTTGACGATCGGCCACAGCGCGAAGGCACGAGCAACCAAGCACCCGGCTCCCTCCAGGAACCTGCTGTGGCCCGGATCCACGGCTAACGCCATCAACTGGGCGTGGCCGTCGCGCTCGTGGTAGTCCGCGATGCGCACCAGCCCGAGCAGCTTGCCGGTGGCGCGTTCGACGACCAGCTCCTGGAGGACTGCGTCGCGCCACAACCAGTCGCCGAACTCCGCCAAAGAGACCGACCGTCCCCGCTGAAACCACGCGAGCGCGTTCCGACCCCGCGACGCGATCGCGTGGAGCATGGGCACGTGCTCGGGGAGCACGGGCACGGTGTCGACCCATGCCCGTGTGAGCTCGAGGGTGTCCAGCGGGTCACGCCGCGCAACGGGTGTGACCGCAACCGGAGCGCCGTACCACCGGTCCACTTGGGCGTGGACGTCGGCGAGGGTGGACCAACTTGCCACCAGCTCGTCGGGGACGGGCACGCCATGGTCCTCCAGGTGGACGAGCAGCAGGACGAGCCCCAGGGAGTCGAGGGCGTCGGCGATGGCCGCGTCCGGACTGGCGCCATCCAGATCGAGGTCCGTGACCTCTCGCACGAGATGGAGCAGCTCGTCGAAGGTCATGGCGCCCCATCCCACGGAGGCCCGAACGCCGGCATGGGACACGGGTGGTAGTCGCACAAGCCCGCCGAGACCGGGAACCTGCCGGCGTACCGCTTGCCCTCGACGACGAACGTGACCTCGATCCCGTCGATCCACCCGCGGTGCCCTGACCGCAGCCGGATCCCGATGAGCAGGTCGACGCCATCGAGGCCATCGACCTTGCGCGTCGTCACCACCACCTGGCGCACCGGGCGGTACGTCGTCGCAGCCCAGCGCGGAAGGTTGGCAGGCGGGAAGCCGTGTGAGCCACCTGCTTGTCCGAAGTGGCGCTCAGGTCCTGCTGCCAGAGAGCCGAGCACCTCGATGTTGGAAGACCTCGCCACGGGTCGGACCGACTCGATGTGGGCGCGGAGCCGGTGGGTGGCGTAGACGACGACGGACACGGTGTAGGCCTGCCCCTTGGGGTGCTCCCAGATCCCGAAGCCGTAGCGCCCGTCCGCCGTCAGCGGATGGCTGCTTTGACCGGGTACGTCGAGGTACCGCGCTACGGACGAGCCGGTGCAGGCCCCGGCCAGGACCGCCATCGCCAGGGCGCACGGCAGAGCGAGGGCGCGGCGCGTCACCTGATGGAGCTCGACGTGAAGACCCGTGCGGCACGTGACGGCAAGCCGTTCGACCCACAGACGTAGGTCGCATCCTTGCCAGCCTTCCAGGTCTGCTGCACCGAAGAGCTGTAGCCGGCCCGGCTCGACAGCCCGACCCCGTGCACTGTGACCCCACCGCTCCACTGCTGGGCCTTCCCCGAATCGCGCCGAAAGGTGCCGTTCGGTTCGACCTTGCCTCGGTACTTCGCCTGCTCGCCGCCGCAGAAGCGCTTGGCGATGGACGGCCCGCGCCACAAGCCGCCCGCCCAGGCATACGGCTTGGCCTCGGTGTAGGACGACACCGTGAACCCGTTCGAGCAGGTGGTCTTCACGTCGTGGTACTCGAAGTCCGCGTAGATGCTCCGGTGCTCATCGGTCTTCAGCGGGAACTCGTTGGATGCCGCAAGGCTCTTGGAGACGCTGCTGCTCCCGCTGACCTGCCAGCTCCCGCCACCTGCCTTCAGCGCGACGCCGAGCTCGACGTCCCCCTTCGCAACGAGCGCGTAGGTCCCACCTGAGAAGCGTTGCGAGTACTGCGCCTCACCAACCAGCGCGTTGACCTTGTACGCCTTGACCGTCTGAGACGTGCACCCGATGTACTGCTTCGACGCGCTGGCGGAGGCGGGCAGCGCCTCGAGCGGGAGCCGTGCCGGGATGCTGACAGCCAGATCCGTCCCTCCGTCGACGTCGGTCCACCTGGCGCTGGCTGCGTCCCAGGCCCGCTCGACTCGGGCCACGAACGCGTTGGGCCCGAAGGTGCCCGTGAGCACCAAGCTCACTCGACCGGATGGGCTCATCACACCCTTGGTCCACCCATCCATCGAAGGGTTGACCGTGAACCGACCATCGGCGCCCAAGGGGACTCGTGCGACCGGGACGCGTGGAACCAGCTGCCCCAGCGCACCGTCCATGTCATCGGATCGGTAGACGACGAGCTCACCGGAGCTGCCGGAGCCGGTGATCGTGCCCTGCACCAGGAGGGGCCCAGTGGCCGCCGGCAGGACCGGGTCCGAGACGGGAACCGACGCGAGCACTGCGGCCTGATCGGACTCCACCTCAGCGGCGTTGGCGATCGCGACATCGCTGCTGAGCGCGAGGTCGGCTTGGATCCATGCGGGCACCACACCCTCGAGCGCCGGATCGATGTCCGTGGCGGGCTCATCCTCGGCGACCGCAGGGCGCCCAAAGCCCCCTGGGATCGCGAGCAACAGGCTGAGAGACGCCAACGCGCCTGCACGAACGTTCATCTGGGACGACCTCTCCTCGCTGTCGCCTCCCCTCCGGCGCCGTCGGACCGTTCCGACGCACAGAGACTATACATCCAAACACGAAGGATCTACAAGAGCCGAGCGAAGGTCGACCAGGCAGAGGCGAGGCGGTCGACGGCGGCGAGGAGGGCGGGCTCGGGGAGGGCGAAGGTCAGGCGCAGGCGGTCCCGGTGCTCCTGCGGTCGGGCGGACAGCCCTTCGGCCGTGGCCACCACCACGCCGTGGCGGCGGGCGACGTCCGCGAACCGACCGGCCACCGGCGCCGGCAGGCGCACCCAGAGGGACAGGCCGCCGTGGGGCACTGCCGCCGTCCACCCGGGGAGCCGGGACTCGATCAGCCCGGCGAGCAGCGCAGCGCGCCGGGCCAGCTCGACGTTGCGCGCCCGGAGCCAGCGCTCGTGGTCGGGGTGGTCGAGGAGCGCGAGGGCCAGGGACTGGCCCGGCACCGACGAGCCGAGGTCGTGGGTGGCCTTCACCCGCACGAGCCGCTGGGCCACCACCTCCGGCGCCCGCACGAACCCGACGCGCAGCCCGGCCCAGAACCGCTTGCTGTACGACCCGACCACGGCGATCGGGTGGCCTGGCGCGTGGGCGGCGATCGGGACGTGCGCCAGCGCACCGGGCCCATCGCCACCCGCCCAGTCCACAGCGAAGAGGGCGTGGTCCTCCACGAGCGGGACCTGGTGGCGGACGACCAGCTCGGCGATCGCCTTGCGCCGGTGCGCCGACAGGCGGCCGCCCGTCGGGCTGTGGACGCGGGACTGCACGTAGGCCATGGCCGGGCGGGTCGCGAGCGCCGCCTCCAGCTCGGCGAGCCGCGGCCCGTGGCGGTCGACCGGCACCGGCACGGGCACCGCACCGGCGGCCAGGAGCGCCGACAGGGCGCCCGGGTAGGTCGGGTCGTCGATCACCACCCGGTCGCCGGGCCGGACCCAGCAGCCCACGGCGATGCTGATCCCCTGCTGCGCCCCCGTCGTCACCACGATCTGGTCCGGGGTGGCGTCCAGGCCGATGGCGGTGGTCCGCTCGGCGATCCGCCGGCGCAGCGCGGGCACGCCCCACGGGCTGTCGAGCCCATCGCCCAGCAGCCGGCGGACGTCGACCTGGGCGGGCGGCAGGCCGGCGACGTCGCCGAGCACCGACACCGACAGGTCGATCACCTCTCCCGCCTCCACCGACTCGACGGCACCCAGCGGTGGGGGCACCAGGGAGGCGGCCTCCCCGCCCGGTCGGTCCACGAGGTGGCCGATCAGCCGAGACCCCTCGCGCCCCGGCGGCAGCCCGCTCCCGGCAGACCCGGCCACGTACGTGCCGCTCCCCTGGCGTCGTTCGACGAGGCCGTCGGCCACCAGGGCGTCGTAGGCCAGCACCACGACGCCGCGGGTCACCACGATCGCCTTGGCGAGGCGACGCTCCGCCGGGAGCCGCCACCCCCTCGCCAGCTCGCCCCGCTCGACGAGCCGGGCGATGGCCCGCTCCAGCTTCCGGTGCAGCGGGCCGGGCCCGGCGGTCCAGTCCCCCAGCACGGCGACGAAGGCGGCCGTCGCCGGATCCAGGTCCACTTCCCGATGATTGGACCTGTCTTCCACGGGTCCAGTTCTGCCAGGGTCGACAGCCATGGTCAAGCCCCACGCCCTGCCGCCCCTCCCGCCCAGCGCCCTGCGCTCGTCGGCCATCCGCGACCTGCTCGAGCAGGCCGAGCGCCCCGGCGTGCTCTCGCTGGCCGGTGGCCTGCCCAGCGCCGGGCACTTCCCGACCGGTCCCATCGCCGCGGCCGTCGCCGACGCCCTCGGCGAGGGCAGCCCCCGCCCGCTCCAGTACGGGCGGACCGAGGGGCTCACCCCGCTGCGCGAGCTGCTGGCCGCCGATGCCGACCGAGCGGTCGACGAGGTCCTCGTCACCGCCGGCTCCCAGCAAGCGCTCGACCTGTTGGCCCGCGGGCTGCTGGCGCCGGGCGACGGCGTCGCGCTCGCCGACCCGGCCTACGTGGGCGCGCTCCAAGCGCTGCGGGCGGCCGGCGCGTCCCTGCACGCGATCCCCGCCGACGGCGAGGGCCTCGACGTCGACGCCCTCGCCGAGCGGCTCGACGCCGGGCTGCGCATCCAGGCCACCTACGTCGTGTCCAACTTCGACAACCCGACCGGCGCCACGCTCGCGCCCGACCGCCGCCGACGGCTCGCCGCGCTCGCCGAGCGCCACGGCTTCTGGATCATCGACGACGACCCGTACGGTGCGCTCCGCTGGCGAGGCGAGCCTGCGGTGCCGCTCGCCCACCTCACCCACCACGCCATCACCGTCCGGTCGACCTCCAAGGTCCTGGCGCCGGGCCTGCGGGTCGGGTGGATGGTCGCCCCGACCGAGGTGGTCGCCCGCTGCACGCTGCTCAAGCAGGCCGCGGACCTGCACGCCTCCAGCCTCTCCCAGGAGGTGGTCCTGCGGCTGCTCGCCGACGCGCCGGCGATGGCCCACCACCTCGACGGCCTGCGGGCGGCGTACCGAGCCCAGGGCGACGCCCTCCACGCCGCCGTCCTCGACCGCTTCGGCGATCAGATCGAGGTCGGCCGCCCCGCTGGCGGGATGTTCCTGTGGGCGCGCCTGCGCACCGCGGACGGTCGGCTCGTCGATGCCGACGCGCTGCTCCGGGTCGCCCTCGAGCGCTCGACCGCCTTCGTGCCGGCCTCCGCGTTCGCGGTCGAAGGCGACCATCCGGGCTGGCTGCGCCTGTCGTTCGCCACCAACCCGCCGGACCTGCTCGCCGAAGCCGTCGGACGCCTTGGGGATGCCGTCGACGCATGGGGCAAGATGGCGGTCCACCGGGACAAGGGAGCCTTGCCGTGGACCTCACCGTCGTCGCCATCCCGTACTACTTCGGCACCATGGGCGTCGAGTACGCCTACCTGAAGAAGCAGCGCGAGCACCGGCCGCCCATCGGCGGCGACTACGAGCGCAACGACACGCTGGCCAGCCTGGCCATGGGCGTCGGCAGCCTGCTCGCGCCGCTGGCAGCCAAGAAGCTGGTGGACCCGATCACCCCGGGCAAGGGCCGCTACGGCAAGGTCCTGATCGGGGCCGCGGTCGGCGCCGCCGCGGTGAGCGTGGTCGCCGACGTCATGGCCCGCCGCCAGGCCATGGGCGGGCTCCCCGAGGCCGGCACCCTGCCCCGCGCCCTCCCGCCCACCGCCGCGCCCGACGGCGCCGAGGCCGGCGACGCTCCCGCCGCCGCCGACGCCCCGGCCGCGCCCACCACGCCGGTGCCCACCAACCGGCGCGGCCGCCGCAGCCTCGCCCGCAAGGTCGCCGGCTCGGCCGCAGCCACGGCGCTCGCCACCGGCGCGCTCGCGGTGGCCAGCACGTGGGCGTCGCGCACGGCCGGCAAGCGGCTCTTCGAGCGCCACGACCGGGACCTCGGCACGGGAGCGCTGGCGGTGCTCGGTGCCACCCTCGGCTGGGACTTCATCTACTACTGGAACCACCGGTTCATGCACGAGAGCCGGTGGCTGTGGGCCATCCACGTCGTCCACCACTCGTCAGAGCACTACAACCTGTCGACCGCGCTGCGGCAGCCCGTGCTCGACGTCGCCGGCGTGTTCGTCCCCTACGGCGCCCTCGCCACGCTCGGCTTCCGGCCCGAGGTGATCGAGACCGCCCGCGGCATCAACCTCCTGTACCAGTACTGGATCCACACCGAGACCATCCCGAAGCTCGGCCCGCTCGAGAAGGTGTTCAACACCGCGTCAGCCCACCGGGTGCACCACGGCTCCAACCGCCAGTACCTGGACAAGAACCACGGCAGCATCCTCATCATCTGGGACCGCCTCTTCGGCACCTACGAGCCCGAGGAGGAGCCGGTGGTCTACGGGCTCACCAAGAACATCGACACGTTCAACCCGGTGCGCATCGCCACCCACGAGTTCGAGGACATCCTCACCGACGTGGCCGAGGCGGACACCTGGAAGGACCGCCTGAGCTTCGCCTTCCGCGGCCCCGGCTGGGCCTACGAGCGCCACAAGGCGGATGCGGAGGCCGACGCCATCGAGGCGACCGGCGCCCTCCCCCTCCCCGCCTGAGCCCTCGCCCGCACGCTCCGCGGATTCCGGTGCAGTCCTGCGCCCGTGCGCGCCACAACCGCACCAAGAATCTGGGGGCCCGGGATTCCGGTCCAGTTGTGCGCCGATGCGCGCCGCAACTGCACCAAGAAGCTGAAGGGGACGGATCAGCCGGTGTAGCCGGCGGCGCCCGGGACCGGGGTCGCCGGCGTGGCGCCACCCGTGCCATCGCCCGAGCCCGTCGCAGTGGTCGCCGGCGGGGCGGTCGTGGTGGGCGACGCGCCGAGCACGAGGACCAGCGCACGGTTCGGGGCGAACGAGCGCGGGTCCACGATGGTGACGGCAGCCTCGGTGGCGTCGACCGGCACCGGGATCGGGATGGGGCCGATCGTGAAGTCGGCGTGGACCGCAGCGGGGACGGTCAGGCTCCGGTTGCCCGAGAGCGTGGCGAAGGTGACCTGGACCTGGACGCCGTCGAGCGGCACCGTCCGGTAGTCGCCGTCGCACATGGAGCCGACATCGCCCTCGATGCGGAAGTAGTTCGTGCCGGCGACGCGCAGGGTGCCACCAGCCTGCGCCTCCCGGGGTGCGTCGAGGGTCGGCGCCGAGAACGAGCACGCCGACGCCGGGCCGGCCGAGCCCACCAGGGCCGTGGTGCCGGCGAGCAGCAGGGCCGCCGCCGTCCCGATCGCCCGCCGATGCCACCCGGGTCGGCGTGGCCCGGATCGTGCGGCTCCGCGTCGATCCCCGCGCGGGGAGCGGGCCGCGGCCCGCGGCCAAGCCTCGCCCGACCTCCGGTCCGTCCTGCACGCCGTCGACCACGTCCCGCTCCTCCTGGTCGGCCCGCCCGCAGACGAGGCCCTCGTCGCCCTGCCGGCACACGACGGCACCGGCAGCCTGGAACTGGGAGGACGACGCCATGCGCCGCCTGGTTCCCCGTGCCATCGTGCCAGCTCTCGCCCTCGCCGTCCTGGCCGTCTGCGCCTCGTGCTCGTCGGGGGGTGGCAGCGATGCCGGCGCCACGACCACCAGCCGGGCCGGCGACCGCACGTCCACGTCGGTCACCGCCCCCACCACCACCCGGCCTGGCGCCGCCGAGCGCCTGCAGCTCACCGCCGCGCCGAAGGTGTCGGCGCCGGTCGAGGGCGGGAAGTACGGGGTCCCCTACCTCGGGATGCCCAAGGCCTGGTTCGCCACGTACGGGTACACCGAGGACGAGTACTTCCTGTCTGGCGAGGCGGTCGGCTACTACGCCGAGGGCGAGGCCGGGACCGACCTCGCCCCCGACGGACAGTGGGACGTGGCCAGCACCGACGCCACCACGCCGTACGAGACCCGGGTGATCGTGCGCCGGCCAAAGGACCCGAAGGACTTCAGCGGGACCGTCGTGGTCGAGTGGCTGAACGTCAGCGCCGGCCGTGACTCGGACCCGGACTTCGGCTTCTTCGGCCAGCAGCTCCTGGCGAACGGCGACGCCTACGTCGGCGTGTCCGCCCAGAAGATGGGCGTGGAGCCCGGCGGCCTCGGCATCGACGTGCCCAACGTCCCGAAGGAGGCGCTGCAACCCCTGAAGGAGTGGGACCCCGAGCGCTACGGGAAGCTCCACCACCCCGGCGACGACTGGTCCTACGACATCTTCAGCCAGGCCGGTCGGGCCGCGCTCGAGACCGGGACGGGCTCGATCCTGGGTGGGCTCGAGGCAAAGCGGCTGATCGCCACCGGCGAGAGCCAGTCCGCGTTCCGGATGGTCACCTACGTCGACGCGGTGCAGCCGATCACCAACCTGTTCGACGGCTTCCTCGTCCACTCGCGCGGCGAGGCCGCCGCCGACCTGAACAGCACGCAGAAGCCGCCCGCAGGCGTGCAGATCCGCACCGACACCGACGTGCCGGTCGTGCAGTTCGAGACCGAGACGGACCTGGACCTGCTCCAGTTCGTGAAGGCCCGCCAGGACGACTTCGACCACCTGGTCACCTGGGAGGTGGCCGGCACGGCCCACGCCGACCGCTCGACCCTGGACTACGCGGTCCAGGCCGGCCGCCGCTGGACCGACGCCAACGTGGACCTCTCGTCCAGCTGCGGCTCGATCAACGACGGCCCCCAGCAGCCGGTGGTCAACGCCGCGTTCGCCCACCTGGAGGACTGGGTGGCCGGGGGCGATCCGCTGCCGGCGGGGCCGCGCCTCGACGTGGAGCCCGACGGCACGATCGTGCGCGACGACCTGGGCATCGCCAAGGGCGGCATCCGCACGCCCGCGGTCGACGCGCCCACCAAGGTGCTCACCGGCCAGAACCCGACGCCATCGGTCATCTGCTCGCTGTTCGGGTCATCGACCCCGCTCACCGACCAGCAGCTCCAGGACCTCTACGCGGACCACGACGCCTACGTGCAGGCCGTCACCACCTCGGCGGACCGGGCCCGCGACGACGGCTACCTCCTGCCCCCGGCGGCGAAGGCGATGGTGGCGAAGGCCAAGCAGGCCGACGTCCCACCCGCCTGAGCATCGCCGGCTCCGTCGCAGGCCACGGACCACACGGGTCCGCCCGCCATCCTCGGTCGATGGACGATGACGATTGGGACCCCGCGCCCCACGGCCTGGTGCGCGACCTCACCTGGGCGTTTCGGGTGGTCGAGGCGATGGAGGACGCGCTCGCCGCGCTCGAGCGAGCTGCACTGGCGCCCGGCCTGCGCGATGAGCTGGCCACCGTGATCCGGTTCCTGCTCGGTACCCTCGCCATCGACGAAGGAGGCGAGCGATGAGCGACCCTGAGATCCTGCGCCCGGCGGTTGCGGCGGAACAACTCGGCGTGAAGACGCGCGTGGTCATCGAGGCCATGTACCGGCGGACGGTGCCCCGCGTGCGCCTCCCCGACGGCACCCTCGGCATCCCAGCGGACGCCCTCGGGCCCATCAGCAACACCACCTGAGTTGGGCCACCCCGCAGCCGTCACCCGAACAGGGGGTCGGTGGCGTCTGACCGGGTGATGATGGCCGACGTGGACCGGGCAGGCAGCGACGACGCCGCCACCTACGAGGCGCACGCCGCCCGGCTGGTGGCGCTGGCCACCGCGCTGGCCGGGCCGTCATCGGCCGAGGATGTGGTGTCCGCGGCGGTGGTCCGAGCCATGGCCTCGCCCTCGTGGCCGGGGGTGGGAGACCGCGGCGCCTACCTGACCCGGGCGGTGGTCAACGAGGTCCGCTCGCACCACCGCAGCGCCCTGCGCCGCGAGGCCCGGGAGCGCCGCGCGGCCGGTCCCGATCGCACCGCACCAGCGGAGGACCCGGTCCCGGAGGTCCTGGCGGCCTTGGCCGCGCTGCCGCTGCGCCAGCGGACCGTGACCTTCCTCACGTACTGGGCCGACCTCACCCCCGCAGCCATCGCGGACGAGCTCGGCATCGGCGAGGGCTCGGTGCGCAAGCACCTGGCCCGCGCCCGAGAGACCCTGCGCCGATCGCTGGCGTGAAGGAGCTGGCATGACCGACCGAGACCACCTCCCCGACGAGCTCGACGACCGGATCCGCGGCGCGCTGGCCACCGTGGTGGGCGAAGCGCCCGAGCCGCCGGGGTTCGAGCGGCTCGACGACGGGCTCCAGCGCTCCTCCGTCACGGCGCGCCGCCTGCTCGCGGCAGCAGCCGTCGTGGTGGCCGTGGCCGCCATCGGCTTCGGTCTTGCGGCCAGGACCAACGATGGGCACCGCCCCAGCTCCGTCCACGCCGGGCGCACCACCACGACGGCGGCGACGGACGAGGAGCGGTCCACGCCGGACCGACCGTTCTGGGGCACCCGCTGGGAGCTGGTGGGTGGACGCGTCGATGGCGAACCGGTGCGGATCCAGGATCCCCAGCGGCCGCCCACCGCCACCTTCACCCGCCATTGGGAGTGCCCGGCGCTGCCCCGCGGCCAGCACTGCAGCCAGCCCGATGGGCCCACCTACGGCTTCAGCGACGGGTGCAACGACGGTGGAGGCAGCCTGCTCGTCCGAGGCCGCACCATCCGACCGCTCGGCATGGGGTCCACCCTCGTGGGCTGCACCTACCCGAGCTACGCGCCGGTGCAGTTCGTCCCCCACGATTCCAGCTACCAAGGGCCCGCCTCGTTCGGCACCCTCCAACGCCGGGTGGTCGGCGATCGCCTGACCCTCACCGGCACCGACGGCTTCCGGCTCGTCTACCGGGCGTTCGACGAGCCGTGGGGCCCGCCGAAGGGCACGGTGGTCAGGGAAGGGCTCACCACGGTGGGCGCGTACCGCCTGTCGTGGACCGGAGGCCGGCGCCCGCAGCTGCGCGCCGAGGTGGCCGATCGCAGCCGCGGCGGTTGCAACCGGTCGCAGTGCCGCTGGAAGGACCTGCACCCCTCGAGCCTCGACGTGGTCGCCGCCACCGACTCGCGGCCCGACGGCAGCGCGCCGAAGCGCCGCATCACCATCAGCCGGCGCGGGGTGGGGTGGGAGACCATCGTGTATGGAGTCGTCCCCGCTGGGACCCAGCGGGTCGAGTACCGGTCCGCGTCGCACACCACCGAGCTGGAGCTGGTGGACCTGCCCGGCGATCGCTGGGCGGGCTACGTGGGGACCGTGCCGGTCGACGACGAGCCCTTCGAGGTCCGAGCGATCGATCCCAACGACCGGCCGCTCAGCGTCGGCAGCTGAGCGCTCGCCTCGCCTCCGCGTTGGTCAGCCTCGGCGATTGCTGGTCGATCTCCGCCCCACAGGGGCGCAAACCGACCAGACACGGCAGTGGTCAGCGAAATGCGGTCGATCTTCGCCCCTGAGGGGCGAAGATCGACCAGAAAGAGCCAGGATCGACCAGAGGTCGGGTCCGACGGCCGCGCTTGGGCGGGTAGCGGGTGGGATCAGCCAGCGCCGGGTGCGATCAGCCGGCGACGAAGATGTCGACGCTGGGGCGCATCTGGCCCACGGTGTCGAGCACGCCGTGGATGGGGTGCGACTCGAAGGCCGCCGAGGGCTTGCCCTCGTCGGACTGCTGGGCGTCGAGGGCCGGGAAGCTCTCCTGCACCATGGCGTAGTCGAACCGGGGCGCCCACTTGCGCGAGCCGAGGCGAGCGGTGATCGAGCAGTTGTCGACCATGTAGGCGATGCCCCGGGCGTGCATGTAGGGGTTCAGCGAGTCCGTAGCCTCGATGACCGACTCGTTCACGATCTCCGACAGCGGGTGGCCGGCCTCCTGGAGGACGTCGATCTGAGCCATCATCGTGGCCACGTAGGCGCCGGCGGTGAAGGGATCGAGCGGGATCTCCTCCTCGACGCGCTCGGCGCGCACCCGCTCGCCCACCAACCACATCTCGGTCTGGTCGATGGTGGACATCGGGTACTGCTTGAGGCGCTCGCCGGCGATGACGACCGAGCGGATCTCGTTGCCCGAGCGGACCTCGTCGTAGATCTCCTGCAGCACGGCCTTCATCGGGAGGTAGCTGGCGTCGTAGGCCCGCTTGAAGACCTCCTTGCCGGCGTCGTCGAGGCGCTCGTAGAGGCCGAGGATGCCCTCGTGGGAGATGGTCTTGGAGATGGGGCCGGTGACGCACTCGGCGGTGCGGCGGAAGGCATCCTCCTGGGTGGCGCCTTCGCTGCGGTACTTGCGGTACAGCGCCTCGACCAGGCCGTGGACGCCGCCGAGCAGGATGCCCCGCTCGCCGAAGATGTCCGAGCGGTACTCGCTCTCCATGGTGGTCATGAAGGAGTAGGGCGAGCCGAGGGCCACGCTCCAGGCCAGCGCCTGGTCGGTGGCCTTGCCGTCCACGTCCTGCTGGATGGCGAAGCTGGCGTTGATGCCGGCGCCGTTGACCTCGGCGCCCTGCACGTACAGCGCACGCACGGAGGGGCCCATGCCCTTGGGGCACACGGCCACGACGTTGACGTTGGCGGGGAACTCGGCGCCCACGTTGCGCAGGTGGCCGAGCAGGAAGCCGTGCGAGAGGCCGAGCGTGGCGCCGGGCTTGAGCTTGGCGAACACCTGCTCGTAGAGCTGGGCCTGGGCGGCGTCGGAGATGAGCAGGATGACGAAGTCCGACTCGGCGATGACGTCGAACATCTCGCCGAGGGTGCCGGCATCCTCGGTGAACCCGGCCTCGCGGGCGGCGTCCATGGAGGACGAGCCGGCGCGCAGGCCGACCTTGACGGTGATGTCGGTGCCGGCCAGCGAGTCCCGCAGGTTCTGGGCCTGGGCCGGGCCCTGCGAGCCCCAGCCGATCACACCGATCTGCGAGATGCCCTCGAGCGCCTTCGGGAGCAGCGGGAGCAGGTGGCGGCCGCCGCGCACGATGGCCTCCTTGGTCCCGGCCACCTCGATGTACTCCTTCTCGAAGACCGTCGTCTCGAAGTCGAGCTCCTGCGCCATCTGCCTGGGTCCTTCCGGGTGTTCCGGGCCCTCTGCCCGGTGTGCGAACGACGGGCAAGGCTAGCGTTGGCCCCTCCATGCGACCCCATCCACCACTCGCCGCAGCCGCCATCGCCCTGGTCCTGCTGGTGGCGGGGTGCAGCTCGAGCGGCACGCCGGCCACCGCTCCCAGCTCCACGTCGGCGCCCACGGGGGCCACGACGCCGAAGGGTGGCACCACCGAGCCGCCGGAGGTGGGCCGGCCGCCGAAGCTGCTCGATGCGGGCAAGGCGCCCCGCCGCAAGCTGCGGTTCCGCCTGGCGTACCGGACCGGCTCGAAGGGGGCCGTGACCAGCACCTCCAAGGTGACGGTCACCGTCGGCACGGGGCCAGGAGCGCACGTCGGCGCCGGACCCGGTCACCAGCACCATGCAGTGGGAGGTGATCCAGGCCGACGACACCGGCGCCCAGGTGCAGACCACCATCGTCAACGCCCCGAGCGCACCGACGCTCGCCGGCGTGGTGGTGAACGTGCGGGTGTCGGCGCGCGGCGCACCGGACACCGTCACCATCGCCGGCGACGCGGAGCTGAACGCCACCGCCCGATCCATGATCCGCTCCCTGTCGAGTGCCCAGCAGACCTTCGGCGCGGTCCTGCCGGTGGAGCCCGTCGGCATCGGCGCGAGCTGGCGCGTGGCGGGCACCACGGAGATCAGCGGCATCCAGATGGCGACGGTGACCACCTACCACCTCGACGGCATCGCCGGGGACAAGCTCACCTACCACGCCGACACGAAGATCACCGCAGCGGACCAGGACGTGGCGCTCTCCGGCTCGAGCGGAGCCACCGCCCACCTCGACCAGGCGACCATCACCGGCACCGAGCACGCCACCATGGACCTCCGCCACCCCGGCGGCGCCTCGACCTCCACGGTCTCGGGCACCGAGGACCTGACGATGCAGGGGCCCGATGGCAAGGTGGCGGCCCACGAGCGGATCACCCTGGAGACCACGGTCGCCCCGCTCTCGCCCTGAGCGCCCGGCGCCACCGCCCCCTACGATCCCGGGCAGTGGCCCTCCCTGCGGATGCGATCCGCCTCACCCTGCCGGCCCAGGCGCCCTTCGCCAGGGTCGCTCGGCTTGCGATCTCGGGCCTCGCGGCGCGCAGCGGGTTCGCCTACGACGAGGTCCAGGACGTGCGGATCGCGGTCGGTGAGGCGTTCGGGATCCTGGTCGACAGCGACGAGCTCCGCCTCCGGTTCACCTGCGTGGTGGACGACGACGAGGTCGAGGTCCGCGCCGAGCGGGTGCCGCCCGCCCCGGTGCCGCCCGTCAACGAGCTCTCGCGCCAGATCCTGACGGCGGTGACGGACCGGGCCGAGATCGACGAGCAGGCGGGCGCCATCACCTTCGCCAAGCGCACGGTGCTGGCAGCATGAGCGCCATGGGCGACCTCGGGGGCTGGGACGGCGGGGGCGAGCTCGACGGCTTCCCCGTCGAGGGCCCGTCCGGGCACCGCCAGCGCCAGCGGGAGCTGTTCGTCGAGTACGCCCGGACCCGGGACCAGGCGCTGCGGGACCAGCTCGTCACCGCCAACCTGCGGCTCGCCCTGCACCTGGCCCGTCGCTTCGCCGGGCGGGGCGTGTCCACCGATGACCTCGAGCAGGTGGCGGCGTTCGGCCTGCTCCAGGCCATCGACCGCTTCGAGCCGGACCGGGGGCTGGAGTTCTCCACCTTCGCGACGCCCACGATCCTGGGCGAGCTGAAGCGCCACTTCCGCGACCGTGGGTGGGCGGTGCGCGTCCCCCGACGGGTCCAGGAGCTCAACCTCCGCCTCGGGCCGCTGGTGGGCGAGCTGACCCACCAGCTCGGTCGGGGCCCGACCATCGCCGAGATCGCCGGGGCGGCGCGGGCCACCGAGGACGACGTGCTGGAGGCGATGGAGGCGGCCCAGGCCTACCGGTCCCACTCGATCGACGGCCCGAGCAGCGCCGAGCAGGAGGCCTGGGCGTCGAACGAGCTGGGCGGCGACGACCTGGCCCTGTTCGCGGCCGAGGACCGCATGGTGGTGGCCGAGCTGTTGAGCGACCTGGAGCCCCGGGATCGCTTGCTCGTGCAGCTGCGGTTCTACGAGGAGATGACCCAGCAGGAGATCGCCGAGCGCCTCGGCATCTCCCAGATGCACGTGTCGCGCCTGCTCGCCCGCTGCATGGACGTCCTGCGGCGACGCCTCACCAGCCGACCCGCGAGCTGACCGAACGGTCCTCGGCGCGCCCTACGCGAGGCCGGTGGAGCCGAACCCACCGGTGCCGCGGTGCGAAGGGCCGAGGTCCTCGACCTCCTCGAACACGGCCTGCTCGACGCGCTGGATCACCAGCTGCGCGATGCGGTCGCCCCGCTCCACCACGTAGGTCTCCTCGGGGTCGGTGTTGACGAGCAGCACCTTCAGCTCGTCGCGATAGCCGCAGTCGATGAGCCCGGGCGTGTTCAGGCAGGTGACGCCGTGGGCCAGCGCCAGGCCGGAGCGGGGCTGGATGAACCCGGCCGTTCCGGGTGGCAGGGCGATGGCGACGCCGGTGGGGATCAGGGCGCGGCCGCCGCCGGGGGCGAGCGTGGCGCCCTCCCTGGCGCGCAGGTCCGCCCCGGCGTCGCCCTCGCGCGCGTACGCGGGGGCGAGGATCGTCGGGTCGAGGCGGAGGATCGGCACGCGCAGCACGGGGGCCACGCTAGGTCGTGGCACCCGCCCGGGCTGGCGGGACCGGCCACGGGTATCCTCCCCCGATGCTCGTCTGGATGGACCTCGAGATGACCGGGCTCGATCCGGACCGCCACGTGATCGTGGAGATCGCCACCATCGTCACCGACGACGAGCTCAACGTGGTCGCCGAAGGCCCCGACCTCGTCGTCCACCAGGGCCCCGAGGCCCTGGCCGAGATGGACGAGGTCGTGGTCGACATGCACACCCGCTCGGGGCTGCTGGAGGCCATCGCGGCCTCCACCGTCACCCTCGAGGACGCCGGCGCGCAGACCCTCGCCTTCATCCGCGAGCACGTGCCCGACGTCCGCACCGTCCCGCTCTGCGGCAACTCGATCGGGACCGACCGCCGCTTCCTGGCCAGGTACCTGCCGGACATCGAGGAGCACCTCCACTACCGGTCCGTCGACGTGTCCACGCTGAAGGAGCTGGCCCGCCGCTGGTGCCCCGACGTGCTCGACAGCCTGCCCCGCAAGGCGACCGCCCACCGGGCCCTCGACGACATCCGCGAGAGCATCGCGGAGCTGCGGCACTACCGGACCCACCTGTTCCGGGTCGATCCGCCGATCGCCGACGGCGAAGAAGCACCAGGTCAGGCCGCTTCCTCATAATTCGGTTGACAAGGCGGAGCGGGTCGCGGTTCCCTGGTCGGGCGCCAAGCGCGGCGCACGTCCACGTCCACGCGACCGGAGCAGACCTGTGAGCACGACCACCACCGACATCTGGGGCTATCAGGCCACCGTCGGTGCCGCGTCGCGCCTGCGCTGGTCCGCCACCGACCTCGGCTTCACCCGCCACGCGGCCGCCATCGCTCCGATGCCGTCCATCCACGTGGCCCCGGCCTTCAAGGCGGTGAAGTCCAACGGCATCCGCCGCCGGCCTTCGGGGGACTCGACCTAGGCACCTGCCACGTCGAGACCGAAACCTCCGAAGGCCGCTGGGACAACCCAGCGGCCTTCTTGCTTTTCGGCCCCGATCGCTCCGACCGCGTGGACCACGCCAACCCACGAGCCATGCACCAACCACATCCACCACCACACGACTGAACGACACACCACACAGAAGGGGCAGACCGATGCTGACCGCACCGGACCACCGAGAGCTCGACGAACCCGAGGACCTGGCCTGGCAGGCCGATGCGCTGTGCGCGACCGGCGGCGCCGGCCTCACCGCGCTGTTCTTCTCGGAGGAGCTGCAGGACATCGCCGCGGCCAAGCGGCTGTGCGCGACCTGCCCGGTGCTGGCCGAGTGCCTCGAGGGGGCCATGGCCCGCCGGGAGCCCTGGGGCGTGTGGGGCGGGCAGCTCTTCCTGAACGGGAAGATCCTGGCCTCGAAGCGGCGTCGGGGCCGCCCGCCCAAGGTGGCCCGCCCCGAGGACCAGCTCCCCGAGGTCCCCATCCCCGAGCACCTGCGCTCGGCCTGATCCCAGGTCGCCGGGGTGCGCCAGCGGTACGAGCAACAGGCATGCCTGAGCTCTGACCCGCAAGGCGTGGCCCCGGCGCTGGGATCGGGGGCGGATGGGACGGCGGCGCGGGCGGGATGGCGGCGGCGGCGGACGGGCGGTGGAGGGGCCGAGCGGGGCCCGGGCGATGGGGCCCGGGACCCCCTCCCCCGGTACCGTCGTGGGCGTCATGTCCCCCTCGACCGACGCCCGGGTCGCCGACGAGCGCCCCACCGACGCGGCCGCCTCCGGCCCCGCGGGCCCGCCGCGCCAGCGGCTCGATGCCCGCACGATCGTGCTGGCGGTGGCGGTCGCGCTCGTGGCTGCCATCCTCGCCGGTGCCATCGCCGCCCGGGTGCTCGCCGACGATGGGGGCAAGGGCTCGTCGTCCGCCATGACGCTGACCGACGAGGGCGACCTCGACGTCGCCGCCCTCCAGCGGGTGCCGCTCGAGCTGCCGAGCGGCGAGCCGACCACCCTGGCCGAGCTCCAGCAGGTCGCCGAGCGGGCGAACGGGACGGCCGGGCCGACCCTCGTGAACCTGTGGCAGTCCACCTGCGCGCCGTGCGTGGCCGAGATGCCGCTGCTCGACGAGGCCCAGCAGCGCCACCCGACCCTCACCATCGTCGGCGTCGATCCCCAGGAGCGCGCAGCGAAGGCGCAGGAGTTCGCCAAGAAGACCGCCATCACCTACCCGTGGGTGCTGGACCCCAAGGCCGAGCTGTTCAACGCCGCCCAGGCCCCCGGCCTGCCCACCTCGATCCTCCTGGACGAGCAGGACCGGTTCGTGGCCTCCCACACCGGCGCCTTCACCAGCGCAGCCGAGCTGGACGAGTTCGTGGCGCAGGCGGGCTGACGTGCTGGCCGTGCTCGACGCCCCCCTCGCCATCGCCTTCACGGCGGGCATGGTCGCCACGGTGAACCCGTGCGGGTTCGCCATGCTGCCCGCCTACCTCGGCTTCTTCCTCGGCTCGGACGTCGAGGACGGCGATCCCGACGCCAACAACGTCGCTCGCGCCCTCGTCGTGGGCGGCGCGGTCACCTCGGGGTTCCTCCTGCTGTTCGCCGTGGCCGGCGCCATCGTGTCGTGGACGTCGCTGGCGCTGGGCGAGTGGACGCCGTACCTCACCGTGGTCATCGGCGTCGCACTCGTCGGCGTGGGCATCGCCTTCATGGCGGGCTGGGAGCCGGTGCTGAACCTCCCCCACCTCGACAAGGGCGGCCGCAACCGGGGCCTCTGGTCCATGTTCGTGTTCGGCCTCTCCTACGCGATCGCCTCGCTGTCGTGCACGATCGGCCCGTTCACGGCCGTGGTGGCCACCACCTTCTCCCGCGAGTCGTTCGGCGCCGGGGTCGCCACGTTCGTCGCCTACGGCCTCGGCATGGGGATGCTGCTCATGGCGCTGACGGTCACCCTGGCCCTCGCCCGCCAGGGCCTCCTCGCCCGCCTGCGCAGCTCGCTCCCCTACATCACCCGGATCTCCGGCGGGATCATGTTCTTCATGGGCCTGTACCTCGCCTGGTACGGGGTGTACGAGGTGCGCGTCGCCAAGGGCGACCAGCACGCCACCGCCGGCCCCGTCGGGTGGGTCACCAACTGGTCCAGCTCGGTGTCGAACTGGATCGACGGCTTCGACCCGCTGCAGGTGGCCCTGGTGCTCGGGGTCGTGGTGTGCGTGGCCGTGCTGGTGGCGCTCCTGCGCAGCGGCAAGGGCCACCACGACGCGGCCTGAGGGCCGGCGCCTGACGCCTGGCTAGGGGGCGAGGCGCTGGATGCGCCAGGCGTCGCCGTCGCGCCGGTACTCGAAGCGGTCGTGGAGCCGGCCGGGCTGGCCTTGCCAAAGCTCGATGCGCTCGGGTCGGATGCGGTAGCCGCCCCAGTGCGGGGGGCGCGGCACCGGCGCGCCGTCGGGCTCGGTGCCGAAGCGCGCCTCGACCTCCGCGAGCCGTGCGTCGAGCTCGGCACGAGAGGGGACGGGCGTGGATTGCTCGGATGCCCAGGCCCCGAGTTGGTGGGCCCGCGGGCGCTCGGCCCAGTACGCGTCCGCCGTGGCGTCGTCGACCTTGGCGACGGGGCCCTCGACCCGAACCTGGCGCGCCAGCTCGAGCCACCCGAAGGTGAGCGAGGCCTGCGGGTTGGCCTCGATGTCGCGGGCCTTGGCGCTGCGCTGGTTCGTGTAGATCACGAAGCCGGCCGCGTCGACGCCTCGCAGCAGGACGAAGCGGGCCGCTGGCCGGCCGGCGGCGTCGGCGGTGGCGAGCACGCACGCAGCAGCGTCGTACGGCTCGGTGGCGGCCCACTCGTCCCACCAGATCTCGAACTGGTGGATCGGGTCGGCGGCCAACGTGGCCCGGCGCAGCCCGGCCCGCTGGTAGGACTCGCGCAGGTTGGTCAGGTCTCGGGACATGGCGGCCTCCTCAGGACGCGGGCCCACCGGCTCGCCAGTGGACCGACCACGTGCCCCAGCCGGCGGTGGAGGCGACCCCGGACCACGCGCCGGGCAGGGCCCGATCGACCTCGTCCGCGGTGAGGTGGATCGGGGTGTCGGCACCCCGGGAGTTGACCCACACCACCGCGCCGTGCGGCGCGAGGACCCGGTCGACCTCCGCGGGGAACAAGAAGCAGTTGACGAGCACGAAGGCGTCGACGGCGCCGTCGGCCACAGGCAGCCCGCTGGCGTCCGCCTGGACGCGCAGGGCGGGCTCCGCGGGGGCGTGGCGCAGCATCTCGCCGGAGATGTCCACGGCGAACAGGTGCGGGAACCGGTCGGCGAGCTCCTGCACGAACAGGCCGGTCCCGGCGCCGATGTCGATCGCCACCCGGTGCTCCAGCTCCGGCGCGTGGTCGAGGCCCCGGTGGAGGGCATCGAGCAGTGGCGCCTCCCGGCCGGGCACGTCACGGGTGTTCCACTCGCCGGCGAGCCCGTCGAACAGCTCGATCACCTGGTCGCGCCGCTCGGGCGTCCACCCGTCGGGCTCGAACGCCACCGCCCGGGTGATCTGGCGCATCGGGTGGTCGGCACCCAGCCCGGTGGGCGGCTCGCCCTCCCCGGCGATGACGGGTGGGAGCTCGGTGATCATCAGGCGATCCTCTGCTGGCCGCGGAAGTAGGGCAGCAGCACCTCGGGCACGTCGATGCCGCCATCGGGCCGGTGGTACGTCTCGATGATCGCCGCCCACACCCGCGGGACGGCCAGGGCCGAACCGTTGAGGGTGTGGACCATCGCGGTGCCACCGCCGCCAGGGCGGTAGCGGACGTTGCCCCGTCGAGCTTGGTAGTCCGAGAACCACGAGACCGACGACACCTCGAGCCACTGGCCCGCCCCCGGGGCGTACACCTCGATGTCGAAGGACCGGTGGTGGCTCTGGCCGAGGTCGCCGGCGCAGATCTCGACCACCCGGTACGCGAGGCCGAGGTCTCGGATCCCGGCCTCGGCGCGGGACACGAGCACGTCGAGCTCCGCCGCGGCGTGCTCGGGGGCGGCGTATTCGAAGATCTCCACCTTGTCGAACTCGTGGGTGCGCAGCATCCCGCGGGTGTCGCGCCCGGCCGAGCCGGCCTCGCGCCGGTAGCACGAGGTGGCGGCCATGAACCGGGCCGGCAGCACGTCCGCGTCGAGGATCTCGTCGCGGTGGATCGAGGTGAGCGGCACCTCGGCGGTGGGGATGCACCACAGGTCGTCGCGCTCGACCCAGTAGGCGTCGTCGGCGAACTTGGGCAGCTGCCCGGTGGCGGTGAGGGTGTCGCTGGTGACCAGCGACGGGGGCCGCACCTCCTCGAAGGCATCGGCGTTGCGGTCCAGCGCGTACTGCAGCAGGGCCCGGGCAAGGGTGGCGCCACCCTTGCGCTGCATGGTGAACATGGCCCCGCTGATCTTCACGGCCCGCTCGTTGTCCAAGATGCCGTAGCGAGGGCCGAGCTCCCAGTGCGGGATCCGCTGGTGGTCGCCGTAGCCGTCGGGGTCGAACCCGTGGATGCGGACCACTGGGTTCTCGGCGTCGCTGGCGCCGTCGGGCACGTCGGGGTGGGGCGTGTTGGGGATGCGCAGCAGCAGCTCGCGCATCTCGTTGGCGGCCATGGCCGCCTCGGCGGCGAGCTCCGCCTCCTGCTCGCCCAGCGCCCGGCTCTCGGCCTGGGCGGCGGCGGCCTCGTCGGCCTTGCCGTCGCGGTGCAGCTGCCCGACCTGCTTGGACAGGACCTTGATGCGGGCGCGCAGCTCGTCGCGCTCGGCGCCGAGGCGTCGCTGGCGCTCGTCGAGGGCCGCCACGTGGTCCACGTCGGCGGTGTCGATGTGCCGTCGGGCCAGCGCCGCCTTCACGGCGTCCGGCTCGGTGCGGATCCGGCGGATGTCCAACATGAGCGTCGACCGTACTCGGCCCCCGACCACGGCCCCACCCGACATCGGGCCCTCGGGGACCGGCGAGTGGGGCCACACCTGCGCGCGCAAGTACGTTTGAGCGCCGTGCCCGCTCTCGAGGTCCGCGACCTCACCATCTCCTACGGCGACGTGCGCGCCGTCAACGGGCTGACCTTCAGCGCCGAGCCGGGCGAGGTGCTCGCCGTGCTCGGCCCCAACGGCGCCGGCAAGACCTCCACGATCGAGTGCCTGGAGGGGTACCGCCGCCCCAGCGGGGGCGACGTGCGCGTCCTCGGGCTGGACCCGATCTCACAGCACGACCAGCTGGTGCCCCAGATCGGCGTGATGCTCCAGTCCGGCGGCGTCTACCCCGGCATCCGGCCGCTGGAGGCGCTCGAGCTCCACGCCGCGTTCTACGCCGACCCCGCGGACCCCACCGAGCTGCTCGAGCGGGTCGGGCTCACCCACCTGCGCGGCTCCACCTGGCGCCAGATGTCGGGTGGCGAGCAGCAGCGCCTGTCGCTCGCCCTGGCCCTGGTCGGCAAGCCCCGGGTCGCCTTCCTGGACGAGCCGACCAGCGGCGTCGACGTGCAGGGCCGCCAGCTGATCCGCAGCACGGTCCGGGAGCTGGCCAAGGACGGGGTCTGCGTGGTGCTCACCACGCACGACCTCGATGAGGCCGAGCGCGTGTCGGATCGGGTCGTGATCATCGACCACGGCCACCTGATCACCGTCGGCACCCCCGACGAGCTGATGGCCGCGGGTGGCAGCCGGGAGATCCGCTTCGGCGCCCCGCCCGGGATCGACGTCGCCTCGCTCGGCAAGGCCATGCTCGCCGCGGTGCACGAGACCTCCCCGGGCGAGTACCTGATCGAGGCTGACCCGTCGCCGGCCAACATCGCCACGCTCACCGGCTGGCTGGCCGAGCAGGACCTCCCGCTCGCAGACCTGCGGGCCGGCCGCCAGACGCTCGAGGACGTGTTCCTGCGCATGACCGCGATCACCGGCGAGGTGCCCGCGGTCCGCATCGACGAGGAGGGCCGCAAGGACCTCCAGCAGCGCCGTGACCGTGAGCGCCACCGCCGCCGCCGCTCGGGGCCGACATCGTGACGGCAGTCGGCGCCGCCCCCGCTCGCCAAGCGTGGCTCGCCCAGACCCGGATGGAGCTGCTGCTCACCCTCCGCCGGGGCGAGTCCGTCCTGCTCACGTTCCTGATCCCGGTCGTGCTGCTCGCGTTCTTCGCCAAGGTCGACGTGCTGCCCACCGGCACCGGCGACCCCGTCGACTTCCTGTTCCCCGGCGTGCTCGCGCTGGCGATCATGTCGACGGCGCTCGTGTCGGTGGCGATCGCCACCGGGTTCGAGCGCCAGATGGGCGTGCTGAAGCGCCTGGGCTCCACGCCGCTCACCCGCCGCCAGCTCCTGGGGGCCAAGACCGCAGCCGTCGTCGTGATCGAGGTCCTCCAGGTCGCGGTGCTGGTGGTCGAGGGCCTGCTCCTCGGCTTCCGGCTCGGCGGCGGCGCCCTCGGGGTCGCGCTGCTCGCTGCCGTGCTCGCCACCGCGGCGTTCGCCGGGATCGGCCTGCTCATGGCAGGCACCTTGCCCGCGCTCACCACCCTGGCGGCCGCCAACGGCCTGTACCTGCTCCTCCTCCTGGTGAGCGGGATGATCATCCCGCTCGAGAAGCTCCCCTCCGGGCTCGAGGCGCTGGCCAAGCTGCTCCCGTCGACCGCCCTCGCCGAGGTGTTCCACCAGGCGCTCAACGGTCGGTCCGTCGGCGCCCAGCCGCTCGTCGTGCTGGCGGTGTGGGCCGTGGCGGCACCGCTCGCCGCCGCCCGCTGGTTCCGCTGGGAGTAGCTGGGGCTTCAGTCCAGCTCCGGGCGGCCGATCTTCAAGGGGACCCATGTCTCCTGCGCCGCCCACTCCCCGCCGTGCTCGCCGCCGGCCTGGCCCGCTCGTGGTGGCGCTCGCCCTCGCGCTGGTCGCCGCGGCCGCCGGGCTGGTCGGCGCCGGGCCGGCCGGAGCCACCGACGCCACGGAGTGGTTCAAGCCCGGCGTGCCGCACTCCTACTCCTACGCCGACCCCTCGCTGGCCGCGTTCGGCCCCATGACCTGGGCGTACGCCACCAACACGGGCGGCAGCGACCTCCCCGCCATGTGGTCGGCCGACGGCCGGCGCTACGTGGCGCGCGTCGAGGGCGCCGGCAGCGACGCCTACGTCGACGATGCCGCGGGCTACGCCAACGATGCGTTCCCGAACGTGCCGTGGGGCGTGAACAGCGACGCCTGCAACGCCTCGGAGTCGGGCTGCGACCCGAAGGAGATGTGGGCGCCGTCGGTGGCGTTCATCGGCACGCACTGGGTCTCGTTCCACGCCGTGCGGGTGTCGCCGGTCTCGGCGTCGCTCCCGTTCGGGCGGTTCTGCATCTTCGCGGCGACCTCGACGAGCCCCATGGGGCCGTTCAAGGCGGCGTCCTCGAGCCCGATCGTGTGCCCCTCGGCCAGCACGGACCCTGCGGGCGCGGTGGACCCGGATGCCTTCGTCGACGAGGAGACCGGCAACGCCTACCTGGTCTGGCAGACGCAGGGGAACAGCAACGGCTACCTGCAGCGCTTCTGGTCCCGGCGGCTGAACTCGGCGGGCACCGGCTTCGCCTCCGGCTCCACCGCCCACACCCTGCTGGTGAACCAGGCCGGATCCTGGGAGGGCACGACGATCGAGAACCCGTCGCTCACCTACGCCTACGGCGCCTACGTGCTGATGTACTCGGGCAACGCGTGGCGCACCACCCGCTACGCCACGGGCTACGCCGTCTGCAGCGGCCCGAGCGGTCCCTGCAACCGGCCGAGCAGCTCACCGCTCATGGCCACGACCGCTGGCTCGTACGGCCCCGGAGGAGCCGACGGCCTGGTGGACCAGCGGGGGCGCTTCGTGGCGATGTACCACTCGTGGACCCAGGGGTCGGGCGACCTCGGGCGCCGGGCGCCGCACGTGGCCGAGCTCAAGGTGACCGGGACAGGCCTCTCGGCCCGGGTGTCGGTCATCCGTCGCAACCTGGACGGCGGGGCCGGGGGCGATGCGCTCTGGTCGTTCCGCTCGGGCCTGGCCTACGACCGGTCGACGCCCACGATCGGTGGCACCTACACCCCTGCTGTGGGCGACTTCGACGGCGACGGCCACGACGACGTCTACTGGTACGGCACCTGGGATGCCACCGACGCCGTGTGGCGGGGGACCGCCACGCCCGGCCGCTTCAGCAGCGCCGCCGCCGACCAGGCCGGCGCCTTCCTCCCGGTCGCTGGCGACTTCGATGGCGACGGCAAGGGCGACCTCTTCTGGTACGAGCCGGGCACGGACCCGCGCGTGGCGTCGACCCGGACCAGCGGCGGCAACTACGAGCCCGAGGCCCGACCCGACCAGCTGTGGCTGTCGACGAGCACCGGGCCGGGCTCGATCCGGTTCTCCTCGACGGACCGGGGCGTGACCGCGGCGGCGATCCCGCTCGCCGGCGACTTCGATGGCGACGGCACGACCGACATCATCTGGTTCCAGCCCGGCGACGGCGCCGACGTGATGTGGCGCTTCGTCGACGGCGTGCCGACCTCCATCCCGCTCAAGATCGTGGGCAGCTACCGGCCGGTCGTCGGCGACTTCGACGGCAACGGCACCGACGACCTGTTCTGGTACGGCCCCGGCGCCAAGGCCGACTACATCTGGTGGTACGCCAAGGGCGGCAGCTACACGTCGGTGCCCACGACGGTGACCAAGAAGGACTACCGGCCCTTCGCCATCGACGCCGACGGCGACGGCGCCGACGAGCTGTTCTGGTACACGCCCGGCCCAGGGCCGGACTACCTGTGGACGTCGCTCACCCGCGGCGGCACCCCGACGAGCCGCACCATGGACGCCTCGGGGGTGGCCACCCCGGTGGTGGGGGACTTCGACGGCAACGGCGACGAGGACGTGCTCTGGTACTCGTGACCGAGCGCGCCAAGGCCACGACGACGATCGCTGCGCCAGCCATCGGCGCCGGATCGGGACGGGGCCCGCTCGCTCAGGTGTGCAGCGGCGTGTAGGGCAGGCCGTCGCCGCCGAACACGTGGAAGGTCATGAGC
Source organism: Acidimicrobiales bacterium (assembly GCA_046331115.1). GTDB lineage: Bacteria > Actinomycetota > Acidimicrobiia > Acidimicrobiales > Iamiaceae > Aquihabitans. The sequence continues at coordinate 233,106 of JAXLRJ010000003.1, read as the reverse complement.
ACCACGAAGTACACGACGGCCGCGAGGATGAGGCCGAAGTAGAACACCGCGGTGAGCAGCTTCGAGTCCCACTTGAGGTGCATGAAGATGTTCGCCACCACGAAGAACTTCAGCATCATCATGGCCAAGAGGCCGCCGTCTTCGGCGATGGTGATGCCGATGCCGTGGTTCTCGGGCCAGGGCAGGTAGCTCCACGCCACCTCGATGGCGGTGAGGACCATGAGGCCGAGGGCGGTCTTGACGAACAGCGCCTCGTGGTGCGTGGCGTACTCGTGGTCGATGGCGTCCTGCTCGTGCTGGGCCTTCGTCTCCGTGCTCATGCCGCTCTCCCCTACTTGATGAGGTAGACGATGGTGAAGATCAGGACCCACACCACGTCCACGAAGTGCCAGTACAGACCCACGACCTCGACCGCTTCGGCCCGTTCGTTGGGGATCTTCCCGTAGGCGGACAACGCCAGGCACGACAACAGCATGATGATGCCGAGCGTGACGTGGACGCCGTGGAAGCCGGTCAGCGTGTAGAAGGCCGACCACGCCGGGCTGTGGGTGAAGCCGTAGCCCTCGTTGACGAACTCGGTGAACTCGTAGACCTGGCCGGAGATGAACACCCCGCCGAGCAGGGCGGTGCAGGCCAGCCAGATCCGCATCGTGCGCTGGTCGCCGCGGGCGATGGCCGAGACGGCCAGCACCATCGTCAGCGAGCTCATCAGGAGCACGAACGACGAGATCGAGGTGAACACGATGTTGTAGAGGTCGTGCGGGGTGGCCCCGCCGGCGGCCCGGCCCTTGTAGAGCAGGAACGTCGAGATGAGCCCGCCGAACAGCAGGCACTCGGAGCCGAGGAACGACCACATGGCCAGCTTCTCGTTGGAGATGCCGGTGTTGGTCACGTGGATGTGACCGTCTGCGCTGGGGGCGATGTGGTGCCCAGCGACGTCGGTGGCGGCCATGTCAGTCAACGAGCGCGACCTCCTCGGTCTCGGCGGCCTCGCCGCCCTCGTCAGCGCCCTCGGACTCGGCGGCCTCGCCGCTCGGGTCGCCCTCGGGCTCGTGGTGGTCGTCGTGGCCGGCCTCGGGGTCCGTGGAGGGCTCCATGATCCAGCCGTAGATGGCGATGGCGACGATCAGGAAGCCGAAGACCGCCATCCACAGCGTGTAGATGAGGCCCCAGGCGATCCAGGGCATGCCGAACGCCAAGACGATGGGCCAGTAGGACGGCGAGGGGAGGTGCACCCCGCGCCCATCGCCCTTCTGGATGACGTCCTCGGTGGCGGCGATGCGGACCAGGCGGCCCTGCTCGTCCTCGCCGTACTTGCGGTGCCAGAACTCGTCGAGGGTGGTGATCGTCGGGATCACGTCGAAGTTGTGGGCCGGGGTGGGGCTGGGGACCATCCACTCCAGGTCACGGGCATCCCACGGGTCGGCGGGAGCGGTGAGCTTGCCGCCCTTGGCCTGCTTCTTCGCCTTGAAGTACGAGGCGAAGATGTTCCAGGCGAAGATGCAGAACGACAGGAAGATGACGAACACCCCGATGGTGCTCACCAGGTTCCAGAAGTTGAAGCCGTACCCGTCGTTGTAGGTGTAGGTCCGGCGGGGCATGCCCTGCAGGCCGAGGATGTGCATCGGGCCGAACGTGAGGTTGAAGCCCACGAGCAGGATCCAGAAGTTGATCTTGCCAAGCTTGTCGTTCAGGAAGTACCCGAACACCTTCGGCCACCAGAAGTAGAAGCCACCGACGAAGGCGAACAGGGCGCCGCCGAAGAGCACGTAGTGGAAGTGGGCGACGATGTAGTAGGTGTCGGTCTGCTGGGTGTCGGCCGGGGCGACGGCGTGCGACACGCCCGAGAGGCCACCGATGGTGAACATGGTGACCAGGCCGATCGAGTAGAGCATCGGCGACGTGAACTTGAGCTTGCCGCCCCACATGGTGGCCATCCAGTTCAGGATCTTCACGCCGGTGGGCACGGCGATGAACATGGTCGCCACGGAGAAGGCGGCCACCGAGATGGGCCCGACGCCGGAGGCGAACATGTGGTGGGCCCACACGCCCCAGCCCATGAAGCCGATGGCGATGCCCGAGAACACCATGAACGGGTAGCCGAAGATCGGCTTGCGGGCGAACGTCGGGATGATCTCCGAGACCACCCCGAACGCCGGCAAGATCATGATGTAGACCTCCGGGTGCCCGAAGATCCAGAAGAGGTGCTCCCAGAGCAACGGGTCCGCGCCCTTCGCCACGTTGAAGAACTGGGCGTCGAAGAGCCGGTCGAACATCAGCAGGAACAGCGCTGCGGTGATCACCGGGAGGGCGAACAGCAGCAGCATCTGGGTGACGAGGCTCATCCAGGTGAAGACCGGCATCTTCATCAGCGTCATGCCGGGCGCCCGCATGTTGAGCACCGTGACCACCAGGTTGGCGGAGCCCACGAGCGAGGCGATGCCGGTGATGAGCAGGCCCATGACCCACAGGTCGATGCCGTGGGTCGGTGAGAAGGTGACGCCCGAGTTCGGGGCGTACATGAACCAGCCGCCATCGGCGCCGCCGCCGAGGAGCCACGCCGAGTTCAGCACGATGCCGCCGAAGAGGAACGTCCAGAACGACAGCGCGTTGAGGCGGGGGAACGCCACGTCGCGCGCACCGATCTGGAGCGGCAGCAGGTAGTTCATGAACGCGGCGCCGAGCGGCATGACCACCAGGAAGACCATGGTGGTGCCGTGCATCGTGTACACCTGGTTGTACAGGTCGGCGCTCAACAGCTTGCCGTTCGGCGACGCCAGCTGCAGGCGGATCAGCATGGCCTCGATGCCGCCGATCAGGAAGAAGAACAGCGCCGAGGCGCCGTAGAGGATGGCGACCTTCTTGTGGTCGACCGAGGTCACCCAGCCGCGCCAGCCCGTGGTGGGCTTCGGCCGGGCGAACACGCCGCCGGGGCGCTGCGCGGTGGTGCCCGAGCCGAGGGCGAGAGGTGCGTCGATGGTGCTCATGACGTTGCTCGTTCCTACTGCAGGGTCATCAGGAAGGCGACCAGGTCATCGATCTGGTCTTCGGTCAGGTTGAAGTTCGGCATGCCGCGACTGCTGGTCGACGGTGCCGGCCCGGGGGCCATCGGCTTCTCGGCCGGTGCGTTGCGCAGCCATGCCTCGAGCCGCGGGCGGTTGAGGCACTTGGCGATGCCCTTCGGGGTGGATGCCCAGTCCAAGCCCAGCTTCTCGCAGTAGGGCGTGGGCAGCCGGAGGTCGAACATGGCACCGGCGAAGGCGTCGCGGGTGGCGAACTTGGTGAGGTTCGGCGCGTTGCGCGACACCTGGTTGACCGGCCGCGGGAAGATGTACTTCTTGGTCGGGTCGGCCGGGTCGGTCATGCCGTCGATGTGGTGGCAGCTGGTGCACTGGCTGGTGAACTGCACCCAGCCCCGCTTGGCGGCACCGGCCTTCGGGCCTTCGAACGGCACGATCTGCTTCTCCGCCCATGCCTGGAAGCGATCCGGGCTCATGGCGATGACCCGGACCCGCATCTGGGCGTGGGACAGGCCGCAGAACTCGGTGCACTGGCCGATGTAGGTGCCGGGCTTGTCGGCCTCGATGGTGAGCGGGTGGACCCGGCCGGGGACGGCGTCCTTCTTGCCGTTGAGCGCCGGCGCCCACCAGGAGTGGATGACGTCGTTCGACTTGATGCGCAGGGCGATCTGGCGACCGGCGGGGACCACCAGGTCGTTGGCGGTGATGATCTTGTCGGGCTTGCCGTCGCCGTCGACGTCGAACTCGTAGCGGTACTCCCACCACCACTGCTGGCCGATGACCTCGACGCGCAGGGCGCCGGGCTCGGGCTTCTTGGCGAGGTCGAAGATCGTGGCGACCGTGAACACGGCGACCACCAGGAGGACCACGGCCGGGAGGATGGTCCAGCCGATCTCCCACTTGAAGTTGCCGTGGACCTGCTCGGGGAACTCGTCGTAGTCGTCCTCGCCCTTGGCCCGGAACTTGATGGCCACGAACAGGGTCCCGAAGATCACGATCACGAACACGACCGCGGCGATGGCGAACACCGGCAGGATCAGGTTCTGGATGGTCTGGGCCTGCGGGCCCTTCGGGTTGAGGGTGGTCTGCGGGTACGGGTCGTTGGAGCACCCGACGGCGACCAGCAACAGGCCGGTGACCAGCGCGGCCACCTTGGCGAACGGGTGACGGGCTCGCCCGGTCATGTTCTCTCCTCGAGCTTCCATCAGTGGCCCGCCCGGATCCAGGTCGGGGCGGAGGCGTGGACGGCGGGGCGGTGCACGGCGGCAGCGCCCTCTTCCTTCTTCTCGGGCTCGCGCTCGCCGTGGATGGCCGCCCAGGCGCCGCCGACCAGCAGCAGCAGCCCGGCCACGACCGCCACGCCGGCGATCACCGACTTGGAGATGTGGGGGCGGAGCACGATGAGGGCGCCGAAGGCCAGGATGGCCGCAGGGACCAGGCCGAAGATGGCGTAGGTGCCGTACTTGGGCAGCGCCAGGAGGATCCGCGACACCGCGGCGACCAGCAGGCCGATGGCCAGCACGGCGCCGACCGGCACCTCGATCGGGCGCAGGAGCCGGTTGCGGATGTCCTGGTTGACGTCGGGGTCACCGGTGGCCCGGTCCGACCAGGCCCGCGCCGCCCACTCGAGCAGGGTGATGACCACGCCGATCATCCCGAGGGTGAACAGCTCCGAGCCGACGGCCAGGCCGACGATGACGGCCGCGGCGGAGAAGGCGCCGACGACGGGCCAGTAGTTGGGCCGCGCCGGGGCGGGCACCTCGGGCACGGTCTCCATGCCGACGAGCTGCGCCTGGGCCTCGGCGTCGGCGTCGTGGAGCAGCGACAGGAAGATCGCCAGCGCCAGCGACACCACCGCGAGCCCGATGAACACCGAGTAGCCGAGGTGGTCCCCGACGTACCCCTTGTAGCCGAGGGTCAGCGGGCCGACGATGCCGTCGACGCTGTCCAGCTTCTGGCCACTGGTGATGATCGAGTAGGCGATGGCACCGACGAAGGCGAAGGCGGCCAGCCCGTAGAGGAACTTGGAAGCGGTCCTGAACATGTCGCTCGCCCCTACTTCGTCACGAAGATCGCGTACCAGATCACCGCTTGCACGGCGATCGTCACGTACCAGAACAGGGATGCCGCCACGAGGCCCTCACGATCTCGACCCTGGTACTCGCCGCCCAGGGTGCGGAACGTCATCACGGCGGCGTAGGCCAGCCCAGCGATGATCATGGCGATCCCGAGGGCGTTGATCGTGTAGAAGAGCAGGCCCATCGTGGTGGACACCGGGATGGCCGAGCGGGCCATCTCCACGCTGACCGAGTTGATCACCGCGATGCCGAACACCATGGTGATGCCCAGGGCGAGGTAGGCGCCGGGCCGGTCGTTGCGGCCGACCGAGTCGACCGCCCACCACATGGTGACCGCCGACAGCAGCATGGTGCCCATGGCCACGTTGGCCGGGGTCAGCGGCAGCGAGGCGCCGTCGGGCAGCCACGGGGCGCCGTCGTGCAGGACGAGGGCCCGCTGGGCGAGGTACACGCCGACCAGGCCGACGATGGCCATCACCGAGGCGGCGGCGGCAAGGGCGGTGCCCACCAGCAGGACCCGGGGGCGGGCCGGCGGGGCGGCGGGTGGCAGGGCGAGGGCGGCTCCGGCCGACATCACTTCTCCTCCTGCAGATCGATGAGGGGCTCCGCCGAGCGCACGACGGCGAGCTCGCCGTCGAAGTTCTCGAGCGGGGGCGGGGAGGCGGTGAGCCACTCCAGCGTCTGGCCGCCCCACGGATCGGCGGGGCTGTCGTCCTCCTCGCCCTCCTCGGGCGCGGACATCGACCGGGCAAGGCTGAACACGGCCAGGACCAGGCCGACGGCGAAGATCCCGAAGCCACCCAGGGTGGCCCAGTTGAAGACCTCGACGCCGCCCCGGTAGTCACCGATGAGCTCGGCGCCCGAGCCGGTGATGCCCGACACCATGTCTGGGATGGTGGCGACGACGGCGCCGGCGAGCAGCACGAGGGCGGCCACGATGCCGACGGCATCGCCAGCCGGGCGACCACCGACCTTGGTGGCCCACCAGGTGGCACCGCCCAGGGCGGCGATGACGGCGGCGAACAGGACGGCGTTGCCGACGCCGATGAAGAAGATGTTGGCGCTGGTGGTGGCGTCCTTGGGGGCGTCGAGCACGCCGGGGATGGAGCCGATGGCGCCGGCGACCACGCCGAGCAGCAGCACCAGGAAGGCCACGCCGGCGTAGGCCACCGGGGCGTTGAAGCGGGCGGCGCGCCGGCCGGCGTCGGCCACCGTGGCGGCGACCGCCAGCAGCGGGACGACGGCGAGGATCGCCGGGACGACGACGATCGGGGAGTCCAGGACCTTCTGGGTGGGGAACACCATGAAGGCGCCGAACGAGAGCACGCCGAAGAGGGTGATGCCGACCCGGGCGGCCGAACGGGAGTGGATCCGCGAGCCCGAGAGGTTGATGGCCACGTCGGCGATGAAGCCGAGGACCGGGATGGCCACCACGTACACCTGCGGGTTGCGCAGCAGCCAGCCCATCGCCGGGAAGATCTGGCTGGACCCGCCGATGAGGATCGAGCCGGCCCGGCGGTGGTCCACGTACATGAGGACCAGGTGGCCGAACAGGACCGGCAGGGTCAGCAGCCACATGACAGCGGCGACCATGACGGACCAGGCGAAGAGCGGGACCCGGGCGAGCGTCATGCCGTTGGTCCGCAGCGCGAGCACCGTGGTGGCGAGCGAGATGGCGGCGAGCAGCAGCGACAGGACGATGAGCATCATCGCTGCGGTCCACAGGTCGATGGCCTTGGCGCCGGTGCCGCCGGGGCCGCCGTGGGTGCCGTAGGCGACGAGCAGGAGGATGCTGCCGAGCAGCCAGCCCCAGAACGAGGCGGCGGCGGCCCGGGGGAAGGCGACCGAGCGGGCGCCGACCTGCAGCGGCACGACCACCAGCGAGATGCCGATGACCAGCGGGAAGGCCACCAGGAAGAGGCCGCCGAGCCGGGCGAGGGTGAACAGCGAGTAGGCGAAGTCCGAGGGGAACAGCTCGAGCGTGGCCGGGGTGGTCGACTCGAAGGCGACGCCGGCGCCGAGGCCCAGCACGAGGGCACCGAGGATGAGCGAGGCGACGATGTACATGCGCCCGATGACCTTGTGGTCGCCGGACCCGATGACGGCGGCGAGCCCGGTGGTGAGGGGGCGGGGCTCCGAGGCCTCGGCGGCCGCAGCCTCGACGGTCTCGGGCGGGGTGTCGGTTACTGCCATTGGCGCTCTGACCTCACCGTCGCCAGGCCCCGGAGGGGGCCGCGCGACGTCTCGTGGGGGTTCGGATCCGTACAGGTCGGGACACTACACATTGGCCCTCGCACCCAAGAAAAGCCGGGACGGGCGACACCTGAAGCGGTCATCGGGCGTTGCGCACCAGGACGTCGAGGGCCATCGCACCGAAGAGCAGGGTGATGTAGGTGATCGAGTAGGTGAACACCTTCATCGCCTGCTTGGTGGTGGGGTCGCGGCGGAGCTTGACGGCGTACCACGTGAAGGTGGCGCCCAGGACGAGGGCAGCGACCAGGTAGACGGCGCCCATGTCCGCCACGGGGGAGAACAGCAGGGTGAGGCCCCACAGCAGCAGCGTGTAGAGCAGGATCCGCGTCGCCGTGGTGCGCAGCGAGGCCACCGAGGGCAGCATCGGGACGTCGGCCTCGGCGTAGTCGTCCTTGTACTTGATGGCCAGGGCCCAGAAGTGCGGCGGGGTCCAGTAGAACATCACGAGGAACAGCACGACGGGCGCCCAGCTCAGGCTGTCGGTCACGGCGGACCACCCGATCAGCACGGGCATCGCGCCGGCGGCACCGCCGATCACGATGTTGCTCTTGGACGTGCGCTTGAGCCACAGCGTGTACACGAAGACGTAGAAGAGGCAGGCGGACACGGCGAGGACCGCGCTCAGCAGGTTCACCCACGTCCACAGCCAGGCGAAGGCGATCACCTCGAGGGAGATGGCGAAGACGAGCGCCGAGCGGGGCGAGATGACCCCGGTGACGAGGGGCCGGCCCTTGGTGCGCTCCATGACGGCGTCGATGTCGCGGTCCACGTACATGTTGATGGCGTTGGCGCCGCCCGCCGCCAGGGTCCCACCGAGGACCGTGTTGAACACGAGCCAGAACGACGGGAGCCCCTGCTCCGCCACCACCATCGTGGGCACGGTGGTGATGAGCAGCAGCTCGATGATGCGCGGCTTCGTGAGCGCGACGTAGCCGGCGAGGCGCACGCGGAGGGGGGATGCTGCCGGCTTCAACACCGCCCCACCCTATGGCTCGGACCTCGGGCGAAACGAGTCCGGCGGCGCGCCTCGCGGAGGCGGCTCGGCCGCTTGGCCGCGGCGGCCGGCACGGGCCTACCGTGGCCCCGTGCTGTCCCCCCGGACCTACCGCCGGATCACCATGGTGGCCCTGGTGCTGCTGGCGGCGATCGTGGTCACGGGCGCCGGCGTGCGGCTGACCGGATCGGGCCTCGGCTGCACCGACTGGCCCAAGTGCACCGAGCAGACGTTCACGCCGTCGACGAGCATCCACGCCAAGATCGAGTTCTACAACCGGATGATCACCGGGCTGGTGTCTGCCGCCGTGATCGCCGCCGTGCTCGGCTCGTTCCTGCGCTCGCCGCGCCGGCGGGACCTGATCTGGCTGTCGCTCGGCCTGGTGGCGGGCGTGATCGCCCAGATCGTGCTGGGCGGGCTGGTGGTGCTCTCGGACCTGAACCCGTGGCTGGTGCAGGGCCACTTCGTCGTCTCCATGGCGCTGGTGGCCGACGCCGTCGTGCTCACGCACCGGGCCGGGCAGCCCGACGACGTGCCCGTGCGCCCCGTCGTCACGCCCGCGCTCGAGCGGTGGGGCCGCGTGCTGGTGGCTGCGGCCACCGTGGTGCTGCTCACCGGCACGCTCGTCACCGGGTCGGGGCCCCACAGCGGGCACAACGAGGCCGAGGCGGGCGCCACCGCTGCGGAGCGGGCGACGGCGGCCGCCGAGGTGCGCCGGCTGCCGCTCACCGTGCACCGCGCCGCCCAGGTCCACGGCCTCACCGTGTGGATCCTGCTGGCCATCTCGATCTGGGTCCTGGTGCAGATCCGGCGGCACCAGCCCAAGAACCGGCTGCTCGCCACGGCCAACAGCCTGGTGACGGTGATCCTGCTCCAGGCGGCGATCGGCTACACCCAGTACTTCACCGGCGTGCCGCCCGGGTTGGTCGCCCTCCACATCCTGGGGGCCACCCTCGTGTGGATCGCGGCGCTGATGGTGCTGCTCCACATGCGGGCGCCCCTGGTGGCGCGGGCCCCCGCCGAGGCAGAATCGGTCGGTGCCCGCTAGCCCGATCGCCACGCCCACGGAGGTCCGGTCCACGGAGGGCGACCTCGGGCAGGAGACCGACCGCCCGTGGGTGGTGCTGGTGTGGAACGACCCGATCAACACCATGGACTACGTCACGCTCGTGTTCCAGAAGCTGTTCGGGTACTCCAAGGCCAAGGCGGAGCAGCTGATGCTGGACGTCCACCACAAGGGCCGGGCGGTGGTGTCCTCGGGGCCGAAGGAGAAGGCCGAGGTCGACGTGTTCCTGCTGCACGAGCACGGCCTGTGGGCCACGATGCAGCACGACGAGTAGGGCCGACCCATCGCCTGGTTCCGCTCCCCCCGCCTGCTGAAGCGGCGCGCCGACGGCACGTTCGAGCTGCGGCTCGACGCCGACGGGCGCGAGGTCCTCGCGCTCCTGCTCGGCCAGCTGCAGCAGCAGGTCGCCGAGCACCCCGACGACCCGTCGCTCTACCGGCTCCAGCCGACCGCCTACATGCACGACCCGGACGCGGACGCCGCCTACCGGCTCCTGGCCGGCGAGGAGCTGCGGGCGTCGCGGGAGGCGGCCATCGAGATCGTCCTCGCCTCCGCCTCGAAGGACCGGCTCACCGAGGACGAGCTGTGGGCCTGGCTCCGGGCCCTCAACGCCGTGCGCCTGGTGGCGGGGACGCGCCTCGACATCTCCGATGACGACCCGCCGCGCCCCGACCTCGACGCGCTCGACGACGCCACCCGCTCGCTGTGGGCGGTCTACGAGTGGACCACCGCGCTCCAGGCCGAGGTGGTGCTCGCCCTCCAGGGCTGACCAGTGGGCTCGCCCCTGCGGGGTCGGGCTCGGGTGCTGGGATGAGGGCTGCCGATCAGCCGGTGCAGCGCTGGCGGACGCCGACCAGCTTGCGCTGGCCCTCGGCCGACTGGATGTAGGCGCCGTCGGGGTCCGAGAGCTGGTCGTAGGAGAAGGCGTCGATCACGCCCTGGGACCAGCAGGCAGCCACCTTGGTGCTCTGCCCCTGGTCCAGCGCCTGGGTGTAGAGCTGGGTGCGGGTCACCGGCAGCGACAGGAGGTCCATCGAGGCGCCGTTGCCGCTCGCCTTGGCCTCCTTGCCCGGGTCGCAGCTGTGCAGCTTGACCTGGCGCGGGGTCCGGGTGACCTCGGTGGTGCCCTTCGGCGACTTGCTCCCCCACTCGCGCAGGGCCCCGACCATCTGGTCGGTCTCCTTGGCGTCGTCGCCGCGGACGACCACGTCGACGCAGACCTGGTCGTCCTGGCGGTACACCACGTACTGGTCGCCGCCCCAGCCATCGGTCGCGGCGAGCGCGGTCTCGGGGTCCAGCCGGGAGGCCAGGAGCAGGTACAGCATCGTGGGGCCGAACTCGTCCTTGTCGATCACCTTGGCGCCCTTGGGGGCGTCGACCGACACCTTCACGGGGTCCGCCGCCGGGGTGTCGAAGCGCGGCGGGTCGAACAGGACCTCCTCGGTCGGCGGGTCCTGCAGGGCCTCATCGACCTTCTTCCAGGTGCCGCCCTGCCTGAGGTACGAGATGAGCTGCGGGCCGAGGATGTAGGGCGAGGCGAAGATCGTGCTCAGGATCGGCGGGACCGACTTGTCGATCTCGTCCTGGGCGTCCTGGCCGTCCTCCTTGCTGGAGGTCTCGTACTCCTTGCGCTCGGCGGAGGTCAGGACCTTCTTCACGTAGTCGTCCTCGACGGCGGTGGCGTCGCCCTCGGCGAGCGCTCGCAGCACCGAGCCTCGGCCGCTGTCGAGCTTGTCGATGCGGTTGAGGTCGAAGTTCTGGTCCTGCAGGACGTGGGTGAGCTCGTGGGCCAGGGTGACCCGCAGGGCCGGCGTCATCTCGGTGCCTCGCACGTAGACCTGCTTGGTCTGCGGGTCGTAGTAGGCGAGGGTGCCGGTGTCGCTCAGGGTCTTGGTGGCCTTGCCCATGTCGAAGTCCCCGGAGATGAAGCCGAGCGCCCGCATCTGGGCGATCTGGTCGGCCTCCTGCTGCTTCTCCTCCTTGGTCGGCGTGTCGCTGCCGGACCCGCCGCCGGTGGCCTGCTTCGTGTACTGGGCCTCGGTGAGGAAGTTGACCTTGACCGGGTGCTTGTAGGCGAGGCCGCGCTCCTTGGCCACCCACTGGGTGATGGGCAGCACGCGCTGGTCCCACTGCGAGGGGTACTGGTCGTCTTCCTTGATGATCCAGTACGACGTGCCGCCGACGATGCCGACGACCAGCAGCAGCACCAGCGCCACGAGCAGCTTGGACGGGCGGTCCACCACGCGGGGCCGACCCGGCTGGCCGGGGACGCCAGGGACACCTGGGACGCCGGCCTGGCCGTAGGCCGCACCGGCGTAGCCAGGGCCGCCGACGAGGCCGGGCGACGCACCTTGGGGGCCGGCGTAGGTGGCGACGCCGGGGATCGAGGCCTGGCCGCCCGCGGCCGCGGCACCGGCGGCGCCGACCGCGGCAGCGCCGGCTGCCGCGGCGCCCGCGTTGGCCCACGGGTTGGTCTGGGGCTGGGCGCCGTGCACGACGCCGCCGGCGCCGGGCAGCGGCGGGAGCGCGGTGTTGCCGGGGGGCGACACCGGGGCGCCGCCGTTCCACGGTCCCGGGTCCCGGGGCGGCTGGGGCCAGGGGACCTCCTCACCCATGGCGGGGCTCCGGCGTCACGTGCACCAGGTGAACGTCGGCAGGCGCAGCGCCGCGGTTGAGGGGGAGGGACGTGGACATACGGCCGCAAACCTACGCCTTGTCCGGATCGGCGCCAGGGCACCCCTGCTACCGTGCTCGGGTCCCGAACCGGGACGGGCCCCCATCGTCCAGCGGCCTAGGACGCCTGCCTTTCACGCAGGTAACACGGGTTCGAATCCCGTTGGGGGTGCTCCAGGCGGAGCCCGCCAGCCGGCCGTGCGCCAGCGAACGAACCGAGCCGATCGCCCCTCGCGGCCCCGGAGGCCGAGTCAGCCGGCGAGGCCGCGGACGACCTCCGGGGCCTTGAAGGCGGTCCAGCCGCGGTCGCAGGTGATGAGGGCGCCGGTGAGCGAGCGGGACGCGTCGGAGGCGAGGAACACCACGACGTCGGCGATCTCCTCGGGCGTCTGCAGGCCGGTGGCATGCCCCTGGGCGAAGCCGTCGCGCACGGCGTCGGCGGCCCAGATCATCGAGTTCATCGGCGTGTCCACGTAGCCGGGGCCGATGGCGTTGACCCGGATGCCCTTGGCGCCGGCGGTCAGGCACATCGACTTGGTCAACATCGCCACGCCGCCCTTGGCCGCGGCGTAGGCGTCGGTGAGCCCGAGCGGGGTCGTGGACATGGACGAGGCCGTGGTGATGATCGACCCGCCACCGGCCGCCTCCAGCGCCGGCAGGGCGAAGTGGCACGTGTAGAAGACGCCCGACAGGTTGATGGCGATCAGCCGGTCCCACTGCTCGGGCGTCAGGGTCGCGGTCGGCCCGTCGACCTCCATGCCAGCGATCCCCGCGTTGGCGTGCACCACGTGCAGCGCACCGAACGCGTCGACGGCGCTCGCCACCATCGCCTCGCACTGGGCGGCCGACGACACGTCGACCGCCACCGCGCTGGCCCGGCCGCCAGCCGCCTCGATCCCTGCGGCCACCGACGCCGCCGCGTCCTCGTGGAGGTCGGCCACCACCACCGCCGCGCCGGCCGCGGCCAGCGCCTCGCAGGAGGCCTTGCCGATCCCCGACGCGCCGCCGGTCACCAGCGCCACCTTGCCGTCCAGCACCCCTGCCATCGCGCTCCCCTTCGTCGTCCACGTGCGCCGCCGGAGCATGGCACGGCCGGCCGGTGCCTGCGCCCGGGTGCCGGGTCAGCCCGGGTCGACCTCGCGGATCGCCGAGATCACCTCGTGGATCGCGGCGATCAGCGCCACGACGCCGCTCGGCTCGCGCCCCCAGAACGCATCGAGCGGGACCCCTGCCCGGCGCCGGCCCTCGGGGGTGAGCACGGTCACCAAGACGAGCTCCGCCGGCGGCAGGCTCACCTCGTCGGTGCGGGGCAGCTGGTCGAGGATCCCCTGCAGCACCCCGAGCAGCAGGGCCCCGGCCTCGCGCACCTCCTGGTGGGCCCCGGCGCCGATCGTGCCCCCGCCCGGGCTCGTGTACATGCTCGTGGTGCCGTCGGCCAGGACGGTGAGCGACAGGAAGTCCCGGTCCGACGGGATGTCGACCACGACGCCGAGCACGTCGGGGTGCGCGGTCCCCGACGCGTCCACCGCACCAGGCGGCAGCTCCAACGCCTGCTGGCGCAGCCCCAGGTACGTGGGCGACGGCTGGCGCACCTTGTCGCCCTTGCCCCCACCCCGCTTGCGCAGCACGGCCTTGACCGTACCGAACCCTGGGGTCAGAGGCCGCAGAGCTTGCGCCAGGCCTTGGGCACCCGGCGGCGGGAGATGATCCCGGCGTCCTGGAGGGCGGCGAGGATCGGGCGGGTGCCCTGGTGGCGGATCGCCAGGCGCTCGGGCGTGCGGTTGACCGCCTTCCAGGTCTCCCACGCAGGCAGGCCGATGGTCTCGTACACGCCGGGGTGCACCAGGAACTCGTACATCTGCTGGATGCCGTAGGGCAGGACGTGGCGGACGGCGAACCGCTCGGCGCAGGTGGCCTGGGCCCAGACCTCCAGGGAGCATGGCCCGGGCGTAGGACCCAGGTGCGGGCCTCCTCTTGGCGGTGGTAGCGGTTGACCGAGGCCAGGAACGGGTCCGTGTCAGGGTGCTCGCTCGCATCTTCTGCATGAGGTCGGGATCTCCTCGCCGGAGATGACCATCACGTAGGCGCAACGGTAGGCGCAGGAGCAGCCCGGCGCGGCTCGGTCCACGCGCATCAGGAGGCGGTTGCCGGCGAGCGGGTTCTTGGCGGTGGGCTGGATCTGGGCGATCACCCGCTGGAACATCCGCTGGTGGCGGGTCTCCTCGCCGATCTCGTGGCAGAGGAACGTGATGCGGGGATCGGTGATGTCCGGGGCGTACGCGATCTGCATGGCGAAGCCGGCCTCGAGCACCGCCTCGAAGCGGATGCCGTTGTCGAACATCGAGGCGACCTCCTCCCGGCTGAGCGTCCGCTTCTGCTCCGGGGTGAGGTCGAGCCCGAGCCCGACGACCGAGAGGAGCTCGTCGGGGACGAGCTGGCCGTCGCCGACCGAGCCCGGGAGGTCCTGGTCCGCTCGATGACCCGGTTGGCCGACGCCCGGTTGAGCCGCTCGACTCGGCGACCGACGGGATCGGCCACCGCCTCGTCGACGGGGGTGGTGCCGGCGGCAGCGCGAGCGGCGGCGGTGTCGGAGGTGGTGGCGGCCATGGGGTGACGGTAAACCGCCCGATGGTCGGTTACAAGGGGTTGGGACGAGGACGTCACTCGCTACGGTGGGCGCCGTGAGAGGTGGATCGCCCGTGGGTGGCGTGCGATGAGCAGCGGGCGCAAGCCCGGGCGCCCCAAGGCCAGCAGGATCCGGCCGAGCGGCGGGCCGCGCTGCTGGCCAGGGCAGGCCGCGATCCGCACGCGGCGGCGTGTCGATGGAGCAGCTCGCCGGCGCGGCGGGCGTCTCCAAGGCCACCCTCTACGACAACTTCGACGGCAGGGGTGGGCTCACCGGCACGCTGGTCGAGCGCTACGGCGAGCAGGTCGTGGCCGGGTTCGCCGCCACGCTCGACCGCGAGCTCACCCGCGGAGCAGGTGGTGCGCAACGGCATCGCCATCTTCCTGCGCTTCATCGACGAGGACCCGGAGATCTACCGGTTCGTCGTCCGCCGCGGAGGGCGAGCCGCTCGTGGAGGAGATCTCGGCACCGATCGCCGCCATGATCGCCTCGGTCCTCCAGCGCCAGGGCACCGCCGAGGGCGCCGCCGTCGAGCGAGCCGACGCCCTGGCCAACGCCACCCTCGGCACCATCCTCAGCACCACGGACTGGTGGAGCCGCCGGCGCACGCCGTCCCGCAAGGAGTTCGTCGCCCTGCTCGGCGACTACGTGTGGGGCGGGCTCGTCGCCGGCGGGATCGAGCCCAGCGACCGGCCCGTCGACCTGGCCACGCTCGTCGAAGCCGTGGGCCAAACCCGGTGACCGCCCGGCGCCTGCTGGCCCCAGCGCTCGCGCTGGCCGCGATCGCCGCCGGCATCGCCGTCGCCCAGGGCGCGCCGGCGCCCACCGCGGACGCCGCCGGGCTCGCCACCGCCGCCACCACGGCCGCGACCGGCCGGGTGCCCGACGACATCGTCGACCGGTACCTGACCCGTCGGCCCACCCTCGGCCCCGTCACCGTGGTCGACATCACCTCCGAGAGCTCGGACCGCAAGCTGCTGGCCGCCACGCTCCAGGGCATCGTCAACCGCACCCAGGCGCGGATCTACCTCCTGGGCGCCCGCTCCGCCGAGGACGACCAGCGGTGGCTCGACGACTACCAGGCCCGCGGCCTCATCACCGTGGCCGCCACCGTGGGGCTCGATGCCGCGGTCCACACGTTCCGCGGCGAGCTCACCGGCTACGTGGAGGCCGACGCCGCCGAGCCGTGGACCATCAACACCGCCACGACGGCCGCGGCCGCCCGCGGCGCGGTGGTGGCGACGCCGGCCACCGCCGGGCTCCTCGACGGCGAGGGCCTGGCCAAGCTCGCCGACCATCGGGGCCGGTGGACCGACGCCACCACCGCCTACCTCGCCGTGTCCAAGGCGTACCGCAGCAAGCTCCCCTACCAGGGGCTCGCCATCGAGGCGCCCGGCCAGAACGCCCCTCGGGACCTGCTGGTCCAGCAGGGCGTCATGGCGGTGTACACCCGTCCCTCGCAGCCGGACTGGGAGCAGATCTACCGGCTGATCGATGCCTACCCGCCGGGCTCGCCCGTGTACGGCTACGTGTCCGACACCGGCGACGAGGAGGTCGCCGCGCTGGTCCGCCTGGCTCGCAGCGGCCACTGGCTCGTGCCCACCGACACCACCGACAACCTCTCGTTCCACCTCGCCGTCGGCGGCCGCACCCGGGCCCTGCCGAAGGCCGCGGCACCCGACGTGGCGCCCTGCCGGTCGACGGACGTCAACGTCGTCCTGTCGTTCAGCGACGGCGACAACCTCGTGGTGCCCGAGACGCACTTCGCCGGGCCCACCAACTTCGGCAGCCCCCGCCGAGGCGAGCTCCCCGTCGGCTGGGGCATCGGCGGGTCCGCCTCCGTGCTCATGCCCGCGATCTGGGACCACTACGTCACCACCACCAGCGATGCCGACGAGATCATCGACATGATGGGGCTCGGCTACGCCCTGCCCTCGCTGATGCCCGACCGGGGCGTCGCCTACCTCACCGCCAGCTTCCGCCAGCAGGCCGCGCTCGGCATCCCGACCAACTGGTCGCTCGACGCACCCATCGCCAAGCCCGACGCCTCCGGCTGGCTCGGCGTGGTGGCCGCGGCCAAGGCCGCGGGGACCACCCCGGAGGGCATGCTCTTCAACTACGAGCGCTGGCCCGGCCCGCCCTGGTACCCGTCGATCGCCGGCTTCCCGGTCCTGGCCTCCCAGACGAAGGTGTACGCCGAGAGCCCCACGGACCTGGCCGCGCAGGTGAAGGCGCTGGCCGACCAGCCGGCATCGCAGCGCTCGCTCGTCACGTTCTTCGCGGTGACCAACTGGTCCACCAGCTTCGACCAGCTGGCCGACGCCATGGGCCCGCTGCGCCAGCAGGGCATCCGGTTCCTGACGCCCTCCGAGGCGTGGGCCTGCCTCCCCAAGCCGGCGACGACCACCACCACG
This sequence comes from Acidimicrobiales bacterium, assembly GCA_046331115.1. Taxonomy (GTDB): domain Bacteria; phylum Actinomycetota; class Acidimicrobiia; order Acidimicrobiales; family Iamiaceae; genus Aquihabitans. The sequence continues at coordinate 215,982 of JAXLRJ010000003.1, read as the reverse complement.
ACGCTCGGCACCACCTCGCCGTCGACCACGACCACGGTCCCCGGCGCGACGGGCGCCGAGCCCGTCGGCGGCGCGCCCACCTACGTCGGATGACGCTCCGCCCGAGCGACGGGGGAGCTCGCTGCGGCGGCGGGGTGGCGAGCTAGCGGAGGTGCTCGGGGAGCCAGCTGTCGCGGTCGGGGTGGTCCGGGGCGAGGGGGAGCTGCTCGGGGCCGCCGGTGCGCGACGAGCGGTACCAGGCGGTGACCAGCTCGAGGGAGCGGCGGGCGTCTGCGAGCGACACCGGCAGCGGGCCACCCGAGGTGAGGGCCGCATGGGTGTCGGCCAGCTGGCCGCGCCAGCCGCTCAGCGGCGGCGTCCACCCATCCAGCGCCACCGCAGCGCGCTGGGCCACCGCCTTGTCCGCGTACTGGAACGTCCACGGCTCTGCGCCGGGCTTGTAGGGCGACTGCGACGACTCGACCGTGAGGTGCTCGAACACGAACTTGAGGCGAGAGGTCTCCACCGCCGCACCCAGGGTGACCGACGCCGTCATGAGGGCGCCGTCGGCCGTCGTGATGATGGCGGCCGCGGTGTCCTCGACCTCGATGTCGAGCGATCGGGTGGCCGTGCGGGCCACCACCTCGGCCGGCTCGCCCCCGAGCCAGCACAGGAGGTCGTGCAGGTGGATCGAGTGCGACAGCACGGCGCCACCCCGCTCGCCCTCCCAGGTGCCACGCCAGGGCACGGCGTAGTACTTGTCGCCGCGGCGCCACATGGTCTCGCTGGTGGCCACCAGCAGCTTGCCGGGGATGCCGGCCTCCAGCAGGCGGTGGAGCTTCTGGGCGCCACCGCCCCACCGGTACTGGAACACGGGCGCCACCCGGCGACCGGTGCGGGCCTCCGCCTCGGCCAGGCGATCGACCGCCGCCACCGAATCCACCAGGGGCTTCTCGCAGACCACGTCGACGCCGGCCTCCAGGCACTGCACGACCTGCTGCTCGTGGAGGTGCGGCGGCGTGCAGATGTCGACCACGTCGACGCCGAGGGCGAGCAGCGACTCCAGGTCCGGCACCGCCTTGATGCCGAGCAGCCGCGCCTGGCGGCGACGCGCCGGCGTCGGGTCGGCGACGGCCACCAGGTCGTAGTGGGAGCGCAGCCGCATCAGCGCGAGGACGTGCAGGCGCCCCACGCCGAGGCCGACGACGCCGATCCGCAGCCGGCTCATGCCGGGCCTCCCGCCAGCGCGGCGGCACCGGGCCAGGGGCCGGCAGCAGCCTGGGCCCGCAGGGTCACGTCGCAGACCGCGTAGACGTGGTCCTGGGCCACGAACGTGTCGCTGCCCTCCACCACGTCGGCCACCAGGCGCTTGGCCCAGTCGACCTTGCCGGCCCGCGGGTCCAGCCGCCGGGTGCCCTTGGCGTCCACCACGATCAGGTGCTCCTTGCCCTTCTTGCCGGCGACGTCGACGTTGGTGCGCACCTCGAGGGTGCCGTCCGTGCCGACGATCATCAGGCGGCCGTCTCCCCACGTCTTGAGGCCGGTCGGCGAGAGGTAGTCGACCCGGTGCGTGCCCAGCACGCTGCCGGCGCCGAGGACCATCTGGCCCACGTCCTGCATGGCCGGGTGGCGGGGGCTCGACGCGTTGCCGACCGCGGACCACCGCACGTCGGCCGTGGGCGCGCCCGTGGCCGACAGGAACTGGTCGGCCTGGTGCGACCCGATGTCGACGAGGATCCCGCCGGTGGCGTCCGGGTCCCAGAACCAGTCCGGCCGGCCGTCCGCGCCCATGCGGTGCGGGCCGAGCCCGAGGATCGACACCACCTCGCCCACGTCGCCCAGCCGGGCCCGCAAGCACGCCTCGGCGACGGCCCGGTTCTCGAAGCGCTCCCCGAACATCACCCACCAGCGGCGACCGCTGGCCTCCTGCGCCGCCCGCACGGCCTCCAGCTGGGCGAGGGTGGTGACCCCGGGCTTGTCGGCCACGACGTGCTTGCCCGCCTGGAGCGCCCGCACGGCGATGTCGGCGCGGTCCCGGGGGATGGCTGCGGTGACGATCAGGTCGATCGTGGGGTCCTCGACGATCTCGTCGATCGACCGGGACCGGGCCCGGCCGCCGCCGAGCAGGCGCATGGCGGCCACGTCGCGCGGCGCGGTGGCGTGGAACGCGGCGATCGTCGCGCCCGCCTGCCACAGCCGCACGGCCAGGACCAGGCCGTGGATGTGGTCGAGCCCGATCACGCCGACCCTGATCTTGCCTCGGTTGCCCATCGCCGCCGACCCTACCCAAGGCCGACCCAGGCCCGGCGCGGCCCGCCCCCTAGGGTCTGGCGCCATGCGCGCCAACGTCGTCGTGGCAGCCGCGCTGCTCCTGGCGGGGTGCAGCTCGGGTGCCGGCTCCAGCGGATCGGCCTCCACGCCGTCGACCACCCGGTCGACCGCCAGCACCACGGCGACCTCCGGGCCCGCCGAGCTGCAGCTCGACGGGCACACCTACCGGGTCCCCGACCCACTGCCGAAGGGCGACCCGGGCCAGCTCATCGCCACCCGGGACGTCGAGCCGACCGACGCCCTCGCCGGCGCCAGGCGCACCCAGCTGCTGTACCACTCGAAGGACCACGCGGGCCACGACCGAGCGGTGAGCGGCGTGCTGCTGGTGCCGAAGGGGCAGGCGCCGAAGGGCGGCTGGCCGATCGTGTCGTGGGGCCACGGCACCACCGGCGTCGCCGACGTCTGCGCCCCCTCCACCACGGACAACCTCTTCTACGACGAGTACGCCCAGGAGGCCCGCAGCTTCCTGGACGCCGGCTACGCGGTGGTCGCCACCGACTACCTCGGGCTCGCCACGCCTGGCCTGCACCCCTACCTGGTCGGCGTCGAGGAGGGGATGGCGATGGCCGATGCCGTCACCGCCGCGCGCACGGCCGATCCCTCGCTCGGCGCCCGCTGGTTCGCCGTCGGCCACTCGCAGGGCGGCCAGGCGGCGCTGTTCGCCACGAAGAGCCCGAAGGCCTCCGGGCGGACGGCCCCGGCCGCCGCCATCGCCATCGCCCCCGCGAACAGCCTCGAGCTGGCCCTCCCCGCCGTCGCCCACGGCGATGCGCCGGCCGACGTGGTCTACGGCGCCTACATGATCGCCGGGCTCTCCACCGTCGACCCCACGGTGGAGCTGGGCGACGAGCTCGGCGCGGAGGGAAAGCGCCAGGAGCAGTTCATCCTCGACGGCGGGTGCCTCGTCGACACCTACCCGAAGCTCGACCCGGACAAGGTCGACCAGATCTTCGCCATGTCCGACGAGCGGGCCAAGGACCTGTCCGAGCGCGTGGCCACCTACGGCGACCCCGAGCGCCACGGCGTCGACGGCCCGGTGCTGGTGATCCAGGGCGAGACCGACCAGGACGTGCCAGCCGCGGTCACCCGCAACATGGTCGCCACCCTGCAGGCCAAGGGCGACGAGCTGCGGTACCACGAGTACCCGGGCCTGAACCACGACGAGGTGGTCGGTCCGTCCATCTGCGAGCAGCTCGAGTTCCTGGCCGCACACGGCGGGGCGCCGGTCGCCGACTGCACGCCGTACCCGACCGACCTCGACTGATCCCCGGCCTCCCTCGCACTACGCTGCGGGCACGGCGATGGGGCTCGCCGAAACCGCCCGATCCGGGCTGATGGCTCCTACCGACACCAACCGACCGCGCACCGCCGGTCCCGTCGCGTAGGAGCACCATGGCAGCCATCCCGGAGCGGTCACCGCACGAAGCGCACCACGCCTGGGGTGGCAGCTGGCGGACGTGGGCCGCCCGGCTCGTCCTCGGCGCGGTGGTGGGCGTGCTGGCGGGGCTCTCCTCGGCCGTGTTCCTCGAGACCCTCGCCTGGGCGACCAGGACCAGGGAGGCCAACCCCTGGCTCATCCCCCTGCTGCCGCTGTGCGGCCTCGCCATCGGCGCGGCTTACCACTACGTGGGCAAGGACGCCGCCGCCGGCAACAACCTCGTGCTCGACGAGATCCACGAGCCGTCGGCCTGGGTGCCCCGGCGGATGGCGGCGATGGTGCTCGTCGGGACCATCGGCACCCACCTCTTCGGCGGCTCCGCCGGACGGGAGGGCACGGCGATCCAGATGGCGGGGAGCCTGACCGACGGGCTCGACCGGCTGCTCCACATCACCGGTCGGGAGCGTCGCATCCTGCTGCTCGCGGCCATCGGCGGCGGGTTCTCGGCGGTGTTCGGCGTGCCCTTCGCCGGCTTCGCGTTCGCCCTGGAGGTCCAGGCCGTCGGGCGGCTCCGCTGGACCGCGGCGCCAGTCGTGGCGGTCGCCGCGGTGGTGGGCAACGCGGTCGTCCGGGCCCTGCACGTCCACCACACGCCGTACCCCGTCGTGCGCATCGGCTCCCTCGACGCTGCCTTGGTGGGCAAGGTCGCGCTGGCGGGCGTCGCCTTCGGCCTGGCCGCCGCCGCCTTCGCCGAGGCGACCCACCGGACCAAGCACCTCATGGCCCGCCACCTGGCGTGGCCACCCCTGCGGCCCGTGCTCGGTGGCATCGCCGTGGTCGCGCTCACCCTCGCGGTCGGGGACCACTCGTTCGCCGACCAGACCTACAACGGCCTGTCCATCCCGCTGCTCGAGGCTGCGCTGGCCGGCGGGGTCGGCGTGGCCGCCGGCGCGTTCGCGCTCAAGGGGCTGTTCACGGTGATCACGCTCGGGACCGGGTTCCAGGGCGGTGAGGTGACCCCCCTGTTCGTGATCGGCGCCACCCTCGGCGTCACCCTCGGCCGCGTCCTCGACGTGCCCGTCCCGCTCATGGCCGCGCTCGGGTTCGTGGCCGTGTTCGCCGGGGCGACCAAGACGCCGATCGCCTGCACGGTCATGGGCATCGAGCTGTTCGGGTGGGAGCCGGCCGCGCTGTTCGCGCTGGCGTGCACGGTGGCGTTCCTCGCCTCCGGCACCCGCGGGATCTACACCGCCCAGCGCCGCCGGAGCTGGGGCTTCCGCCACCAGCCCGACGAGGTCGCCGACCTGGCAGCCGCCGCGGCGACCACCAACGCCGACGTCGACGGGCCCACCGACGACGAGCGCGGCGGCGCCACCTGATCCGGGCGTCGGCGCACCCAGAGCGACGCCGCCGACAAGACGTGCCACGCGGCGTGGGGCTGGGCCAGCGTGCCCGGACGGCACCAGGGACGGCCGGTGCGGCCGAGCACCTGCAGCACGAGCCCAGCGGCGAACAGCCCACCCGAGGCGGCGAGCTCCCCGGTGCCGATCATCTGGGCATACCGCCGAGCCTCGGCAGCCACCGCGAGCGCCCCGACCGACAGCTGGGCCACCTCGGAGGTGGCGGGGTGGGCGGCGACCATCGAGCCCCCGACCACGCCGACCACGGCGGCCGGCGGACGGGCCCGGCCCTCCACCACGGTGACGTCCGCGAGGGCCAGCAGCCCGAGCATGGCGATGAGCGACGCATCGTGCGCCCACTTGCCCCAGGCCCCGCCGGGCCCGTGGTACGCCACCGAGCCGACCCCCACGGCCACGACCGCGGCGGCGAACGCCCGATCGGCGTCCGGGCGGCGCCACAGGTCGGCCCCCGCCGCCACGTAGGCAAGGCTCGACACCGTGTTGGCGGGCTGGGTCACCCAACCGTGGCGGCAGGCCTCGCAGTCGGAGGCTGCGGTGACCGCGGGGAGGGCGCGTCGGGGCACCCCGAGGATCGTACGGACTGCGAGACTGCGGCGGTGAGCGGCCCGATCGACAAGCCGGCCGCAGAGGTCGACCTCACGGTCTCGCTCGTGCGGGCCCTCCTCGAGGAGCAGCACCCGGACCTCGCCCACCTCCCCATCGAGCCGATCGGCTCCGGCTGGGACAACGCGCTGTTCCGCCTCGGCGCGGACCTGCTCGCCCGCCTCCCCCGACGCGAGCTGTCGGTGCCGCTCGTGGCCCACGAGGTCCGGTGGCTGCCCGAGCTGGCGCCCCACCTGCCCCTGCCGGTCCCCGTGCCGGTCAGGCTCGGCGAGCCAGGGTGCGGGTACCCCTGGCCGTGGACGATCGTGCCGCACCTGCCCGGCGCGTCGGCACTGGCCACGCCGCCGCGGGACCTGGGCGCGGCAGCCGAGGCCCTCGCCGGGTTCGTCGTGGCGATGCACCGACCGGCGCCCCCGGACGCGCCCGAGAACCCGTACCGGGGCGTCCCCCTGAGCGACCGGACCGAGCGGACCGAGGGCTGGATCGAGCAGCTCGCCTCGATGATCGACGCGGGCGCGGCCCGGGCCGCCTGGCGGGAGGCGGTCGCCCTGCCCGGCTGGGACGGCCCGCCGCTGTGGCTCCACGGCGACCTGCACCCGAACAACGTCGTGGTCCACGAGGGGCGAGTCGGAGGGATCATCGACTTCGGCGACCTGACCTCCGGCGACCCCGCCACGGATCTCGCCATCGCGTGGATGCTGCTCGACGTCGACGCCCGGGCTGCGTTCCGGCGACGGGTGGGGGTCGACGGCACCACCTGGGCGCGCGGCCGGGGGTGGGCCCTCACCCTCGGGCTGGCCTACCTCGCCCACGCTCGAGACGACGAGGCCTTCGGCCGCGTCGGGCTCGCCACCATCGAAGCCTGCCTGGCCGACCGATGACCCCGTGCCCCACCGCTCCGGGTGGGCCAACCGCCGCCAGCCACCGTCCCGCAGCGGGATGGCGGCTGAGGAGGCGCGGGGCCCTGACGAGCACCGCTTCTCGCAGAGTGGCAGACTGGCCACGGCAGGTGGTCCTCGGGAGGCCGCCGGTCGAAGGGAGGGCCTCGGGTGGACGAGGGAGCCGGCCCCGAAGGGGACGGCATCGTGGGTGCGACGTACCTGCAGCACATGCTGCCGTTCCTGCGCGAGGCCGTGTACGTCTTCGACCGGAACGGCGAGCTGAAGGCCCGCCTCTCGCCCCCGGGCGGGATGCTCGGCTACGACGCCGAGCTCGGCTCGAACGTGTTCGCCCACATCCATCCCGACGACGTGCCCCGGGGGATCCGGATCGGCGCCGAAGCGCACGAGGCGCAGGCCGACTGGATGGGTGAGGTGCCCGTGCGGCTGCGTCACGCCGATGGGACGTGGCGGCACTTCGAGCTGCGCCTGTGGAACCGCTACGACGACCCGGCCATCGACGGCATGGTCGGGGTCCTGCGAGCCCTCGACACGGAGCCCGGCGGCGGTGTGGCGCACGACGCCGCCGAGGATGCGGCCTTCGTCGACGAGCTGGCCACCGCCTACCTGGCCCTCGGCCACCAGGGCCGCATCCGCTTCGCGAGCGAGCCCGCGACCCGTCTGCTCGCCGCCGCGCGCGAGGACCTGGTGGGCTTGCCCATCGGCGACCTCGTGGTCGACCGGGACCGGCCAGCGGTCGTGGCCGCCTACGCCGCCCTGCTGGAGGCGCCGGGCACCCGGACGGTGCTGGCCACCACCCGGACCCGCTTCGGCGGGCGGGTCGTGGCCGCGGAGCTGCACACCCGAGGGACCGACCAGGAGCACAAGGTCGTCACCGTCCAGCTCGTGGACCAGGACCAGGAGCCCGAGCTCGTGCGGCTGGCCACGCGCGACCCCCTGACCGGGCTGGCCAACCGGACCCGGGTGATGGAGACGCTGGCCGGGCTGCTGCACGAGGAGCGCCACGAGCCGCACCTGGCGGTGGTCTACGTGGACCTCGACGACCTCAAGGGCATCAACGACCACCACGGCCACGAGACGGGCGACCGGGCGCTGATCGAGGTGGGCAACCGGCTCAACGAGCTGGTCCGCGAGGGCGACCTGGTGGGTCGCATGAGCGGCGACGAGTTCGTGGTGGTGTGCCCCGGCCTCGACGGTCGGGGCCTCGTGCAGCTGGTCGACCGGCTCGGCGACGAGGCGGCGACGACGCTGCGCGTGCCCACGCCCGACGACGGGATGCTGACGCTGCCGGTGAGCGCCGGCGGGGCCACGGCCGTCGCCGGGGACACCCCCGCCACGCTGCTGCGACGCGCCGACGAGGCGATGTTCGAGGCCAAGCACCGGCGGGGTTGATCGGCGCTACGTTCGACGCATGGGCGCCGGCGCGATCGTGGTCGAAGCGGCCGGGCGCGAGGTGCGGATCTCCAACCCGGACAAGGTCTTCTTCACGACCAGGGGCGAGACCAAGCTGGACCTGGTCCGCTACTACCAGGCCGTCGAGGGACCGATCCTCGCCACCATGGGCGGTCGGCCCACGCTCATGCAGCGCTTCCCCGACGGCGCCCACGGCAAGTCGTTCTTCCAGAAGCGGGTGCCCAACGGGGCGCCCGACTGGCTGGAGACGACCGAGGTCTCGACGCCGAACGGCACCACCAGCAACGCCCTGGTGGTCGCCGACCTCGCCCACGTCCTGTGGGCCGTGAACCTCGGCTGCCTCGGCTTCCATCCCTGGCCCTACCGAGCCGCGCAGCCCGAGGTGGCCGACGAGCTGCGCATCGACCTCGACCCGTCGCCGGGCGTCACCTTCGCCATGGTGCGCGAGGCCGCGGCGGAGACGAAGGCGCTGCTCGACGCCGAGGGGATCCGGAGCTTCGTGAAGACCACCGGCAACCGGGGCCTGCACATCTACGTCCGCCTCGCACCGACCTGGACCTCCTACGGCGTCCGTGCCGCGGCGGTCGCGAGTGGCGCGAGCTGGAGCGGCGCCGGCCAGACCTGATCACCGCCAGTGGTGGAAGGAGCAGCGCGGCGAGCGGGTCTTCGTGGACTTCAACCAGAGCGCGCCCCCACAAGACGGTGTTCGGCGCCTGGTGCGTCCGACCTCGGGTCGGCGGACAGGTCTCGACCCCGCTCGATTGGGAAGAGGTCCCCTCCGTGGACCCCGACACGCTCACCCTGGACGTCGTGCCGGCCAAGGTCGCCGCCGAAGGCGACCCCTGGGCCGGCATGGACGACGACCCGCAGTCCCTCGATCCCCTGCTCGGATGGTACGACCGGGACATGGACGCCGGCCTGATGGACGCGCCATGGCCGCCGGTCTCACCGAAGCAGCCCAACGAGCCCCCTCGGGTCGCCCCCGAGCCGCGCCCGCCAGGACGGTGCCACGTGATCCCCGTGCTGCTCGCTGTCGCCGGCTGGATCGCCGGCTGGTGGCTCTGGGGCCGCCCGCGCACCGTCCGAGACCTGGCCGCCGAGGCGCCGACGCCGTCGGGCTCGCTGGCCGTCGTCATCCCCGCCCGCAACGAGGCCGAGGTCCTCCCGCACCTGCTCGCCGACCTGGCCGCCGATCCGGACCCGCTGCGGCGGGTGATCGTCGTCGACGACGGCTCCGACGACGAGACCGCGACGATCGCCCGCTCCTACGCCGGCGTCGAGGTCCTGGCCGCCCCAGCCCTTCCCGCCGGCTGGACCGGCAAGTCCTGGGCCTGCGACGTCGGCGCCCGCGCCGCGTGCGACGGCCCGGTCGGCGAGCCGCGCCAGCTCGTCTTCCTGGACGCGGACGTGCGCCTGGCGCCGGGCGCGCTGCGCATGGTCGCCGCCGCCGCCGAGCGCCACGGCGGCCTGTTCTCGGTCCAGCCGTACCACCGCATGCGCCGGGCCTACGAGCACCTGTCGCTGCTCCCCAACCTGGTCAGCATCATGTCGACGGGCACCGGTCGGCGCCGCCGCCCGCCCACGGGCGCCTTCGGGCCGCTGCTCGCCTGCTCGCCCACCGACTACCACGCCATCGGCGGGCACGCCTCGGTGCGCTCGCTCGTGGCCGAGGACGTGGGGCTCGGGCTGCGGTTCAGGGAGCACGACCTGCCGGTCACCATCGCCATGGGCGGCCAGGACGTGCGGTTCCGCATGTACCCGCGCGGCGTCGGCCAGCTGGTCGAGGGCTGGACCAAGAACATGGCGTCGGGCGCCACCGCGGTGTCGCCCACGTGGGCGCTGCTGACCGCCCTCTGGATCACCGCGGCGGCCAGCGCGTTCCTGAGCCTCCCGGTCGTGCCCGGCAACCGCGAGGTCGGCGGGGTGATCGGCCTGGCCCTGTACCTCGCGTTCGTCGTGCAGCTCGGCGCCCTGGGCCGGCGGGCCGGCTCGTTCGGCGTGGTCACGGCGATCGCCTACCCGCTCCCCCTCGCCGCCTTCATGGCGCTCTTCGCCCGGTCTGCCTGGCGCACCCGGATCAGCCGCCGCGTCACCTGGCGGGGCCGGTCCATCACGTTCGGCGACCCGGTGGGCGGTGGGGCCGAAACGCTGCCGTGATCGTCCCCCTCCCGGACGGCTGGGCGGTCGCCGTCTCCGTGATCGCCTGGATCGCCACCTGCTTCGGCGTCGGCCGCTGGGCCGTCACCTGGCCAGACGAGCGCCTCGAGCAGACGGGCCCGCTCACGACCATCCGCCGGTGGGAGCGTGACGGCCGCTTCTGGATCCGCCACGTCCGGGTCCTGCGCTGGAAGGACCGCCTGCCCGAGGCCGGGGCCTTCTTCGCCGGCGGGCGCGACAAGCGCCACCTGCCGGACCAACGAGCCGAGGGCCTCCGCACCTTCCGCCGCGAGACCATCCGGGCCGAGCGGGTGCACTGGTGCATCCTCTGTTCCGGGCCGCTCCACCTGATCTGGTGCCGGCCGTTCCTCGGGGCGTGCATGGTGGCGTTCGGCGTGCTCTTCGATGCCCCGTTCATCGTGGTGCAGCGCACCAACCGCGGCCGGCACGACCGGGTGATCGAACGCCGAGCCGCCGCCCGCCGCTAGGTTCTCCCCGGTCGGTTCGTTCGTTGAACCGACCAGGGAGGGCTCCGATGAGCGACGAACGGCCCGACGAGGCCTGGCACCAGACCGCCTGCATCCTGTGCAGCATCAACTGCGGGATCGAGGTGAAGCTCGACGGCCGTCGCTTCGCCCGGATCCGCGGCGACAAGACCCACCCGACCTCGCAGGGGTACACGTGCGAGAAGGCGCTGCGGCTCGACCACTACCAGGCCTCCCGGGACCGCATCACCAGCCCCCTGCGGCGCCGGCCGGACGGCACCTTCGAGGAGATCGACTGGGACACCGCGATCGCGGAGGTGGCCCAGCGCCTGGCCGAGGTGCGAGACCAGCACGGGGGCGAGCGGATCCTCTACTACGGCGGTGGCGGCCAGGGGAACCACCTGGGCGGCGGCTACAGCGGCGCGGTCCGCGCCGCGCTCGGGATGCGCTACTCGTCCAACGCCCTCGCCCAGGAGAAGACCGGCGAGTTCTGGGTCGACAGCCAGCTGTTCGGCAAGCCGCAGTGCCACACCACCGGCGACTACGAGCGAGCCGAGGTGGCGGTCTTCCTGGGGAAGAACCCGTGGCAGTCCCACGGCTTCCCACGCGCCCGCCCGATCGTGAAGGAGATCGCTCGAGACCCGGACCGGTGCCTGATCGTCATCGATCCCCGCAGGACCGAGACCGCCGAGCTCGCCGACATCCACCTGCGCCTCCGGCCCGGCACCGACGCCTGGTGCCTGAGCGCCCTGGTGGCCATCCTCTTCGAGGAGGACCTGCTGGACCACGCGTTCCTCGCCGAGCACGCCTCGGGGCTCGAGGAGCTCGGCGCCCTGGCCGCCGACATCGACATCGCCCGCAGCGCGGCGATCTGCGGGCTGGACGAAGAGCAGTTGCGCACCACGGCCCGGCGCTTGGCAGCAGCGAGCAGCGTCTCGATCTTCGAGGACCTCGGGATCCAGCAGGCGCCCCACTCCACGCTGAGCTCCTGGCTCGAGAAGCTGGTCTTCCTGCTGACCGGCAACTTCGGCAAGCCCGGCGCCATGAACCTCCACACCGGCTTCGCCCAGCTGTTCGGCCGCAGCACCGCCACGCCCCCCACCCCCGTCGGCGGCCACCGGATCCTGGCCGGGCTCGTGCCGTCCGCGGTGATCCCAGACGAGATCCTCACGGACCACCCGGACAGGTTCCGAGCCATGCTGATCGAGAGCTCCAACCCCGCCCACTCCCTGCCGGACTCGGCGCGCTGGCGCGAGGCCCTCCGCGCGCTGGACCTCGTCGTGGTGATCGATGTCGCCCTCACCGAGACCGCCCGGGAGGCGGACTACGTGCTCCCGGCCGCCACCCAGTTCGAGAAGTGGGAGTGCACGTTCTTCACGCTCGAGTTCCCCGAGAACGCCTTCCAGCTGCGTCGCCCGCTCCTCGAGCCCACGCCCGGCACCCTGCCCGAGCCGGAGATCCACACCCGGCTGGTCCGCGCCCTGGGCGCCCTCGACGACGAGGCGATCGCCCCGCTGCGAGCCGCGGCTGCGGCAGGCCGAGCCGAGTTCACCGACGCGTTCATGGCCGCGATGCTCACCCAACCCGAGATGGCGAAGATGGCGCCGGTGGTGCTGTACGAGACGCTCGGCCCCACCCTGCCCGAGGGGGCGCGGGCCGCCGCCGCGGTCTGGGGGCTCTCGCAGATCGCCGCGCTGACCTACCCCGAGTCCGTGCGCCGCGCCGGCCACGCGGACGGCAACGCGCTGTTCGACGCCATCATGGCGAGCCCGCAGGGCGTGGTGTTCTCCGTCGATCCCTACGAGGAGACCTGGAACCGGATGGAGACGCCGGACAAGCGGATCCGTCTCGTCGTGCAGGACCTGGTGCCCGAGCTCGCCTCGCTCGCCACCGAGGACCCCCGGGTGGCGGATCCCGAGTTCCCGTTCGTGCTCTCGGCCGGCGAGCGACGGTCCTCGACCGCCAACACCGCCTACCGCGACCCGTCGTGGCGCAAGCGGGACACCGCCGGCGCCCTGCGCATCCACCCCGACGACGCCGCAGCGGTCGGCGTGGGCGACGGCGGGACGGTCCGGGTCGTCACCCGCACCGGCGCTGCGGAGGTGCCCGTCGAGCTGACCGATGCGATGTACCCGGGCCACGTCTCGCTGCCCAACGGCTTCGGCCTGGACTACCCCGACGAGTCCGGCGTCCGGGTCCGCCACGGCGTCGCGCCCAACGAGCTCACGTCCGTCGAGGACCGCGACGCGTTCGCAGGCACCCCCCTCCACAAGCACGTGCGAGCGCGGCTGGAGGCGGTCGCCCCCGCAGGCGTGGAGGTGCCGGCATGAGGCGGACCCGCTTCGACGAGTGGCCGTGCCCGATCGCCCGCACCGCCGACCTGCTCGGCGACTGGTGGACGCCGCTCGTGCTGCGCCAGGCCTTCCGGGGCGAGCGGCGCTTCGACGAGATCCAGCGCTCGCTCGACATCCCGAAGGCGGTGCTGGCCGCACGCCTGGAGCGGCTCGTGGCCGAGGGGCTGCTGTTGAAGGTGGCGTACCAGGAGCACCCCGTCCGCCACGAGTACCGGCTCACCCCCAAGGGCCGGGCCACGTGGGACGTGCTGGCTGCCATGTGGCGCTGGGGATCCGACTGGGCGTTCGATGGCGAGCCGCCCGTGGTCCTCGCTGATCGCGAGACCGACGAGGAGGTGGTCCCCCTGGTGGTGGACGAGCGCACCGGCGACCCCCTCGACGTCCGCCGGCTGCGCATGCGCCGCAACCCCCGAGCCGCCCTCCCGGCGCCGGGCTGATCTCAGGAGCGGGCGGCGGCGAGCTTGGCCGCCCGGTCCACCAGCAAGGGCGCGTCCAGGCGACGGGCCACCTCGGCGAGCTCGGGCTTGGGCCCGGTCCAGCGCAGCTCCTCGACGTCGGTGATGGTCGGCGCGTCGGTGTTGATGGTGGCGATGAGCCGGAACAGCAGGGCCTGGTCGAACTGCTCCCGCAGGGTGGCGCCGAGCTTGGCGGCGCCACGGACGGGCACGTCCCACTGCGCAGGGTCGAGCGGGATGTCCTCGAGCCGGCCGTAGCGCGCGAGCACCGCGGCCGCGGACTTGGCGCCCCAGCCGGGCAGGCCCGGGAACCCGTCGGCCGAATCGCCGACGAGCGCGAGGTAGTCCGCGATGGCCGAGGGTGGGACCCCGAACTTCTCCTGCACCTCGGCCGGCCCGCTCACCAGGCCCTTGCGCCGGTCGAGCTGGAACACCTTGCCGCCCACGCACTGGCCGAGGTCCTTGTCCGGCGTGCAGATGAGCACCCGCTCGACCCGATCGTCGGCGGCTGCGACCACCGCCGCGGCGCCCAGCGCGTCGTCGGCCTCGTACTCGACCATCGGGAAGACGGTGATCCCAAGCGCGACGAGCAGCTCCTCGACCAGCGGGAACTGGGAGAACAGCTCCGGGTCGATGCCCTCACCCGTCTTGTACCCGTCGTAGAGCTCGTTGCGGAAGCTCTCGATGATGTGGTCGGTGGCCACCCCGACGTGGGTGGCGCCCTCCTCCAGGAGCTGCAGGAGCGACCCGGCCACGCCCCGGGTGGCTGCCACCTCCTGGCCGGCCGCAGTGACGTGCGAGGGGAGGGCGAAGTGGTAGCGGAACAGCTCGTAGGTCCCGTCGACGAGGTGCACCTGCATCCGCCGATCGTGGCACAGCCCGCCACGACGGGTCGCTCGGAGCGGGGCGGCGCGGCCAGGTGCGGTGCACCGCCGAGGCTCGATCGGTCCTCCGGCCGCGACGGGAACCGACCCGCCGTCGGTTTCGGTCGGACGGTCCGGTAGGGTGCAGGGCCTTGGCGCGGCCGAGGGGCCGCAGGGCAGGGGGTCCACGTGCGTCGGGTGCTCGGGTTCGTGCTGGTGGGGGTGCTGGCGGCCGCGGGGCTGTCGGCGTGCGACCCGGCGGCCAAGGTCGACGCGCGCGCCGGCGCCGGGCAGATCACCGTCACCACCGTGCCCAACGCGCTCGTCGCCCTCTACGACAAGCGCGGGAACCTCGTCCCCACCATGGACCTCACCGATCTGGTCCACCCCAAGCCGGTCGACACCCGCCGGACCGACGCCAACGGCGTCCTGGTCATGCGCTACGTGCCAGTCGGGTCGGGCTACACCGTCCGGCGGCTGGACTCCACCAAGACGGCGCCATCGGATCCGGTCACCGTCCACTCCCGGGAGTACGAGCCCGATCCGGCCACCTACAAGACCCAGAAGCTGCAGCCCGGCTTCGGCTACCTCATGACCCGTGACGGCACGCTGCTGTCGTACACGCTGCGGCTGCCCGGCCCCATCGACAAGGGCCCGTACCCCACGGTGGTGGAGTACTCCGGCTACGACCCGTCGAACCCCTACGACTGGAGCGGCACGGCGCCGTCGATGCGCCTCGCCAACGCCAAGGGCTACGCCGCCCTCGGCATCAACCTGCGCGGCTCGGGGTGCTCGGGTGGCTCGTTCCGGGTGTTCGAGGAGGCACAGGCCGTCGACGGGTACGACATCGTCGAGACCGTGGCCGCCCAGCCCTGGGTCAAGGACCACAAGGTCGGCCTGGTCGGGCTCTCCTACCCCGGCCTCATGGCCGTGCTCACCGCGGAGCAGCACCCGCCGAGCCTTGCCGGCATCGCGGTCGGCGGCACCAACGACGACTCGCTGCGCTTCCTGCTGCGCCCCGGGGGCATCCTCAACACTGGCTTCGCCCGCAGCTGGGTCGCCGGCCGCTACGCCGAGGCCAACCCCGCGACGTCGGCCGACTGGGTGAAGCGGCGCATCGCCGAAGGCGACGCCGTCTGCAAGGCCAACATGCGCCTGCGCGGCCAGTCCGTCAGCGTGCTCGACGCCATCGACCAGCAGGCGACGCTGCCCAACACGCCGGCAGCCAAGCGGTTCACCGACACGCTCGCCCCGTCCGTGCGAGCCAGCAAGGTGGACGTGCCGATGCTGCTCATCGCCACCTGGCAGGACGAGCAGTCCGGCGGCCACGTGCCCTCGATGATCCCCAAGTTCACGGGCACGTCGAAGAAGCACGTCATCCTCACCAACGGCGGCCACGCGGAGATGTTCGGGGTCCCCGAGATCTTGCAGCGCTGGGACGAGTTCCTGGACCTGTACGTGGCCAAGAAGGTCCCCAACGGGTCCTTCATGCGCAACGCCGCGCCCTACGTCGGCCAGCAGATGGTCGGCACGCGCGACCAGCTCACGACCCTGCCGTTCCCCGCCGACCGCTTCACCGGCATGACCTACGCCCAGGCCCTCGCCAAGTTCGAGGCGGACAAGCAGGTCCAGGTGCTGTTCGAGAACGGCGCTGGCCTCCACGGCACCGAGCCGGGCCTGCCCGACCCCGCCTTCTCCACCTGGTTCGACACGTACCCGGTGCCCAGCACCCAGGCCACCCGCTGGTGGCTGGGCGACGGTGGCACGCTCACCGACGCGGCGCCCACCGCCGCCGACGACGCCCCCGGGACCATCGACACCTACGTCTCGGACCCCTCGGCGCGCCGGGCCACCTCCAAGGCGAGCGGCGGCGACTGGGACCAGTACCCGGGCTACGACTGGCAGCCCCCCGTGGCCGGCAAGTCCCTCACCTACCTGACGCCGGCGTTCGCCACGGACACGACCATGGTCGGCTCGGGCAGCGTCGACCTGTGGGTGCGCTCGTCGGCTGCCGACACGGACCTCCAGGTCACCCTCACCGAGGTCCGTCCCGACGGCAAGGAGACCTACGTGCAGTCCGGCTGGCTGCGGGCCAGCGACCGCAAGCTCGACGCCGCCCAGTCCACCGAGCTGCAGCCGATCCCGACGTTCCTGACCCGGGACGTCGCGCCGATGCCGGCCGGCCAGTTCGTGCCGATGCGCATCGAGATCTACCCGTTCGGCCACGTGTTCCGGGCCGGCTCGAAGGCCCGGATCATCATCACCGCCCCCGGCGGTGACCGGATGGCCTGGTCCTTCCAGAACCTGCCAGGGACGCCCACCAACGAGATCGCCCGATCGGTCGGGCGGCCATCGTCGGTGGTGCTGCCGGTGGTGCCCGGCGTCAGCGTGCCCACCGGCCTGCCCGCGTGCCCGGGGCTTCGCGCCCAGCCCTGCCGGGCCTACCCGCCGGCCAGCTGAGCGCTGCGCCGACCATGGCCACGCCCCACCCCATCCGCCGCGGGATCGCAGGCGCCGCGGCCCTCGCCGGCGGTGCCGCCACCGGGATCTGGGCGGCAGAGCGGTGGCGCCGCCGCAGCGAGCCCGTGGCCCCGGAGCTCCGCCACCCCGTGGTGTGGGCTCCGACGGACATCACCAACGAGCGGGTGCTGCGCATCGCCCGACGGGCGATCTCCATCCCCACGCCGATGGGGCCCGGCGTCACCCTGGTCACCTCCCGGATCCCCGGGCCGGTCGGCGGCCCGCCGGTGCGGGTGCTGCGCTACGAGCCCCACGAACGTTCGACGCCAGGCCCGGCGCTGCTGTGGATCCACGGTGGCGGCACGATCATGGGACGGCCCGAGCAGGCCCACGCCTGGTGCTCGCGGGTGGCCGCCCGGCTCGGGATCGTCGTGGTGAGCGTCCAGTACCGGCTCGCCCCCGAGGACCCGTTCCCCGCCGGGCTCGACGACTGCCTTGCGGCGCTCGAGTGGCTCCACGACGATGCCGCGTCGCTCGGCGTGGACCCCGAGCGGATCGCCGTCGGCGGCGACAGCGCTGGCGGCGGCCTGGCTGCGGCGCTGGCGCAGCGCGCCCGAGACGAGGGCGGCCCGCCGATCCGGTTCCAGCTCCTGGTGTACCCGATGCTCGACGACCGGACCGTCCTGCGCGCCGATGCCGAAGGCCTCGATGGCCTGCTCTGGACCGCGCGCTCCAACCGCTTCGCCTGGACCTGCTACCTCGGCCACCCGCCCACCGCCGAGCCCGAGCGGCCCTGGGCGGCTCCGGCCCGCACCACGGACCTGGCCGGCCTGCCCCCGGCGTGGATCGGGGTCGGCGACATCGACCTGTTCCACGACGAGGACGTGGACTACGCCCGCCGCCTCGAGGAGGCGGGCGTCCCGTGCGAGCTGCACGTGGTGCACGGGATGTTCCACGCTGCCGACAACGTGCTCGGCGGCGCCCCGTCGATGGTCGACTTCCGACGCCGAGCGGTGCGGGCGCTTCGGGTCGGCCTGGGGCTGCACGCCCCCGACACCCCCGACGCGCCCGACGCGCCCGCTGGGGCCTAGGCCGCGGCCGTCGGCCCAGCGGGCGTGCCGGCGGCGAGGCGTCGACGCCGCACCAGCACGGCAGCGCCGCCGACCGCAGCCAGCGCGGCGAGGAAGCCCACGAGCGACGCCGCGCCTGGGCCAGGGCCGGTCCCGGAGGTGCCCCCCGTCGAGCCCGACGGCCCGCCCGACGACCTGGCGACCGCGGCCCCCGCAGCCGCCTCCTTCGCTCCGCCCTGGTCACCGCCGGACGCCCCCGAGCCTTCGGATGCGCCTGGCGAGCCGTCGCCCTCCGCGGTGGTGGTGGGTCGGGCCGGCCCCGTCGTGGTCGTGCCCGGGCGGCCGGTCGTGGTGGTGGCCCCCGATGGGGAGCCACCGGAGGGCGGCGCCGTGGTGGGCGTCGAGCCGGGCTGTCCGGTGAGCCCGCCGTGGCCGGGTGCGGCCGTGGTGGTCGTGGTCGCCGGCGGGCGGGTCGTGGTGGTCGCCACCGGGGTGGCCACCGCCTCGGTCCCCTGCGTCGCCGGGCGAGGCGATCCCTTGCCCGAGCCGTAGCGCCATCCGTTCACGTCGCCGTCGTGCACCGGCGTGGTGCCGGCGCCGCCTCGGGCGTAGGTGCCGTTCACGTAGTACTGCCAGTAGCTGATGTCCTTGCCGAGGCAGTCCGGCGGATCGGTGCCAACCCCACGCAGGCGGCACACCGCGCGCCCTTCTCCGGCGTAGGTGTCCCACACCGGGTCCAGGTCCGCGATGGTCTGCTCGGCGAGCTCGAGCGCCTGCACCCCGGAGATCGTCCCGTCGAAGGACACGCAGGCGGACCACACCGGCCCGCTGCCCGTGTCCACCACGACGGTGGCGTGGTGGCTCCCGGCCCCGGCCACCGGGCCGCCGCCGATCGATCGGCAGGACGTGGTGGCAGCGGCGGGCGCTGCCTCGGCGCGGCCGCCGAGCGCCGTCGCCCCGAGGACGACGGCACCGGCGACCAGCACCAACCGGAGGGAGCGGTTCACCGCGGCAGCGTCCCGTAGCGCTCGGCGGACGCGGCCAGCGCGACCAGCAGCACCTCGACGCGGGTCGTGGCCAGCTTGGTGGTCCAGTAGCTCCGCTCGCCCGACGTGGGCGCCCGGTCCAGCACCCGGGCGAACGCAGCGTCGACCTGCTTGCGCCGGAACTCGTTGCTGGCCACGAGCGAGCTCGCCACCGACGACGACGAGGCGCCCTTCTGGAGCTTGCCGATCCAGTAGGCCCGTCCCGACGGATCAGCGCTGCGGCCGAGGACCGACTGGTACACGGCATCGACGAACGTGGGGATCGTGCCGCCGGCCCGACGGTAGAACTCGGACGAGCCGGTCAGGCGGGCGAGCACCTGCGGGCGGGTGAGGGAGGTGAGCTTCGCCCCCCAGTACGCCTTGCCCGACGGGTCGATGGCCCGGCCGAAGGCCTGCTGGAACAGGTCGGCAGCCGCCGCCTCCCGCGCCACCTGCGACGACACCACGGCCTGGGCGCCGGCGACCCGCTGGGCCTTCACCGACGGGTTGACCGGGAAGCTGCTGCTGTCCGTGTCGACGTTGCCGGGGACGGGTGCGGCCGCCGGGCTGGCAAGCGCCTTCGACCACGCGTTGGCAAGCGACCCCGACCAGGTGGCCAGGAACCACTGGCGCCCGAGCGCCTGCATCGTCTGGGTGGTCGGGAACGTGTTGACGCCGTAGGGGTCGTTGGGGCTCAGGAACCGACCGCTCGCGTCCTGGTCGGCAACCAGCCAGGCGTAGGGCGAGGTGTAGGTGCCGCTGACCGGGTGGCCGGCGGTGGCCCGCCAGGCGCTGGTGGTCACGTCGATGCCGAGCGCGCTGAGCGCCAGCACCGCCATGGACGTCGAGTTGGGGTCGTCGGTGCCGAACGCCTGCCAGGCGCCCGAGGCCTGCTGCCGAGAGGCGAGCCAGGCCACGCCGGCGGCCGCGTCCGGATCGGTGTCGGATCCGCCCATCGCCTGCAGCGACAGCAGCGCCAGCGCGGTGGTGTCGACGTCATCGCCCGTGGTGCCCGTGGTCCCCGTGTAGTCCCAGGAGCCGTCGTCGCGCTGGGCGGCGTGGATCTGGTCGCTCAAGCCGGCAGGCACGACCTCGCCAGCCCTCGAGAGCGCGATGGCGGTGTACAGCACGCCGTTGAACTGGGCGTCGAAGTCGTAGCTGCCGTCGATCGCCTGGTGCAGGCCGGCCCGGGCGAGCAGGTCGACGGCGGAGGCGGAGTCGTCCGACGGGTCGAAGTCCCGTGGATCGATGCCGAGCGGCTCGGCCACGAGGGCCGCGACCTTGGCGGCGCGGGCGCCGGCGGCCACCGAGGAGGGGTCGGCCTCACCGTCGATGAGGTCGTCGAGGTAGTCCAGCCCGTCCTTGCCGTCGGGGGCGGCTGCCTCGACGTAGGTCCTCGCCTCGGTCTTGCTCCAGGTGCCATCACCCACCGCGCCGAGCGCCAGCACGGCGTCGGGCGTCTCGAACCCGGGGAACTGGGCGACCTCGAAGCCGCCATCGGACTGCTGCTGGTCGTGCAGCCACGCGTCGGCCTTGGACACGGCCACGGCCTCGGGCGCCTCGGCCCCGGCGAGCTGCGGGATCGCCAGGGGCGCGAGCACGGCAAGGCCCACGCCAACGGCGAACGAACGACGGATCTTCATCGGTGCTTCCTCCACGGCCCCGTTCCACGAGGGCCTATCTGGCCTCGCCGTGCGGCGAGGCGGAGCTGCCGTCGGGACGGACGTCTCGGCGGGGTGGAGGCAGGTCACCTGGCTCCCGGCCTGCGTGGACCGGTTACAGCTGCGGGTCAGCGTCGGACTCTCACCGACTTCCCCTGGTGGGCTCCGAGGAGCCTGCCCGTTGGCAACATCCGGGTTGCCAACGACCTCAACCGGCTGTCACCGTAACGCACTTGCGCACCACCAGCCCACTGCACGCCGTCACGTGGCTCGTGTGGGCCATCGCGGCCGCCGCCGTGGTGCAGCTGGCGCCCAACCCGCTGTACGTGGCCCTGGTGCTGGCCATCTCGTTCCTCGTCGTGAGCGCGCACCGCCTGGACACCACGTTGGCCCGGGCGTTCCCCATCTTGGTGGGCCTCGGCGTCGCGTTCGCGCTGATCCGCGTCGCCCTCACCACGCTCACCACCCACTCGCTCGCGCCGGAGCACCTGTGGCTCACCCTCCCGTCGTTCGGTCTGCCCCGGCTCCTCGGCGGGTTCACCGTCGGCGGCACGATCGAGGGGGACGTGGTGCTCTACGCCGCAGCCCAGGCGTTCGCCGTGGTCGGGATCATGGGCGCCTTCGGGGCGTTCAACGCGGTCGCCTCGCACCACGAGCTGGTGCAGGCCACGCCCCGCGCCTTCCACGAGCCCGGGCTCATCGTGAGCGTGGCCCTGGCCTTCGTGCCTGCCACCATGGGCGCGGTGGCCGATGCTCGGGAGGCAGATCGGGCCCGCACCGGGGGGCGGGTGGTCCGCAAGGGCCGGCTCGTGCGCCTCAGCGTCCCGATCGTGGAGTCCGGCCTCGAACGGGCCGTGTCGCTCGCCGAGTCCATGGACGCGCGCGGCTTCGCCCGCCAGGCCCGCGGCCCGGCGGACCGCACCGCCGGCTGGCTCGGGCTCGGCGCGATGCTCGCCCTCGGCGCCGGGTTCGTGGCGCTCATCGGCCACCGCTCGGGCGTGGCCGTGGTGGCGCTGGTGGCCGGCGCGCTCGCCTTGGGCGCGGCGGTGGTGCTCGCTTCACGGTCGATGGGCACGTCCCGCTACCGCCCCCGCCGGCTCACGGCGCGCGACGCCTGGGTGGGTGCGGTGGCGCTGCTGGCGCCGCTCGGGCTGGCCGTCCTGTCCGGCGCGTTCGACCAACGCCTGTACTGGACGCCGTACCCCTTGCGGTTCCCGGCGTTCTCGCTGGCCCCGGTGGCGTGCATCGCGCTGCTGGCCGTGCCCGCGCTGATCCCGCCATCACCGCCGAGCACCGAGGTCCAGCCGTGAGCGCACCGGGGCCCGAGCACGGCCGGGTGCGGTGGCAGGCCACCGCCTTCGCGTACCCGGACGCGCCCCAGGCGCTCGGCCCGATCGACGCCGTGCTCGAGCCCGGCTCGATCACCCTGCTGGTGGGCGAGTCCGGCTCGGGCAAGTCCACGCTCCTGCGCACGGTCAACGGGCTCGTCCCCCACAGCAGCGGTGGCCGCTTCGGCGGTGAGGTGCTGGCGTCGGGCCGACCGGTGTCCACCAACCGGCCGCGGGACCTGGCCGATGTGGTCGGCTTCGTCCACCAGACCCCCGAGGCCCAGTTCGTGGTGGACCACGTGGAGCACGACATCGCGTTCGTGCTGGAGAACCTGGGCACCGACCCGGCGGCGATGCGCCGACGGGTGGAGGAGGTGCTCGACGCCCTCGGGGTCGCCCACCTCCGGCACCGCTCCCCCGCCACGCTCTCGGGTGGCGAGCGCCAGCGCTGCGCGGTGGCTGGGGCGCTGGCGTCGGGCCCGCAGGTCCTCGTGCTCGACGAGCCGACCTCGATGCTCGACCCGCAGGGCGCCGACGACGTCATGGCCGCGCTGCGGCGCCTCAACGACGACCTCGGCACCACCGTGGTGATGGCGGAGCACCGCATGGAGCGCGCCGGGCCGCTGGCGGACCGCGCGCTGGTGCTGGACCGGGGCCTCCTGGCGGGCGACGGCGACCCGCGCACCGTGCTCGGCCCGCTCCCGAGCGCGCCGCCGGCCACGCACCTCGGCCGGCTGCTCGGCTGGGATCCCCTCCCGCTCACGGTGCGCGAGGCCCGGGACGCCGCCCGCCGCCAGGGCGTGCCTGCACCGGTGGCCGCCGCGCAGGCGAGCCCGGCGGGGCGGGCCGCCCCGACCCCAGGCGAGGTGCTCCTGCGGGCCAGGGGCGTCACCGTCGCCCACGGGCCCCGCACGGTCCTGCAACCCACGGACCTGGAGGTCCGACGGGGCGAGGTGATCGCCGTGCTCGGCCGCAACGGCTCCGGCAAGACCACGTTGCTGCGCGCCCTCGTCGGCGCCACGAGCCCGACCGGGGGCACCGTCCAGGCCGATGCCCCCGCGGCCTACGTCCCCCAGGAGCCGGACTCGCTCCTGTTCAGCCCGACGGTGCGCGCCGAGCTGGAGGCCACCCTGCGCCTGCTGCGCCAGGAGGACCCGGCGACGGTCGACCGGTGGCTCACAACCCTGCGGCTCGAGGACCTTGCGGACCGCCACCCCCGGCTGCTGTCGGTCGGCCAGCGCCAGCGCGTGGCCATCGCCGCGGTGGCGGTCGGTGGGGCGCCGGTGCTCGTCCTCGACGAGCCCACCCGCGGGATCGACGCCACGTCCCGCCAGGCACTGGAGGGCGCGCTGCACGAGCACCGCGACGGCGGCGGCGCGGTCGTGCTGGCCACCCACGACATCGAGCTCGCCGCCCGGGTCGCGACCCGGGTGCTGGTGCTCGGCGACGGTGAGGTCGTCGCCGCCGGCGATGCCCGGGAGGTGCTGGCCGGTTCCCTGTTCGCGCCCCAGGTGCTGCGGGTCCTACCGCCGTTGCTCACGCTCGACGAGGTCGCCGCCGCGCTGGGGGCGGACCGGTGAGCCGGCCGCTGCTGGCGTCGTCGCCGGCCGCGCGCGCCCAGGCCGCCGTGGTCTACGGCCTCATCGCGGTGATCGGCCTGGCCGCGTTCCTCTACCCGTTCTGGCTGCCGGCCGACGCCCTGCCGAACCAGGCGCACGCCGGCGACGCGCCGCTGTTCGCAGCGGTGGTCGGGCTGCTCGCCGTCGTCGCCATGGCCCTGGAGGTGCGGCGCGGCACCATGACCGGCACCACCGTCGCCGTGCTCGGCATGCTCTCCGCGCTGGCCGGGCTGATGAAGCTCCTGGACCTGCCGGGAGGCGGCTCTGGCCTGTTCTTCCTGGTCATCCTGGCCGCCGCCGCCTTCGGCCCGCGCTTCGGCCTGCTGCTCGGGCTGACCTCGTTCGCGGTCTCGGCCCTCCTGTCGGGCGGCATCGGGCCGTGGCTGCCGTTCCAGATGCTGGCGCTCGCCGCCATGGGTGCCGGGGCCGGTGCGCTCGGCCGGCTCACCCGCCACCTCGCCCCGTGGCCCGAGGTGCTGTTGCTCGCTGCCTACGGCTGGGCGTGGGGCTTCCTGTTCGGGGCGATCCTGAACCTGTGGTTCTGGCCGTTCCAGCGCGGCGGTGCGCTGGACTGGGAGCCGGGCATGTCGGTGGCCGAGACGTTCCGCCGGTACTGGGCGTTCTACGTGGCCACGTCCCTGGCGTGGGACGCCGCCGGCGCGTTCGCCAACGCGGTGATCATCGTGATCGTCGGCAAGCCGCTCATGGGCACGCTGCGCCGCTACGCCGGTCGCCTCGAGCCCGTCACCGTCCTGGAACCGGCCACCGAGGCAGCGCCGGAGCCCGCCGCGGCCTGATCCCAGGGATCAGCAGCCGACGAGGTGGAGGACCTGGTCGACCGAGGCGGTGCCGTCGAAGATCACCTCGCCGTCGCGCAGCGCCAGGCTGCGATCGACCCGGTCCACGTAGGCCGGATCGTGGGTGGCCACCATCGTGGCCGCCCCATCCGCGTGCACCTCGGCGAGCAGCTCGAGCAGGACCGCCTTGCCGGGCTGGTCCAGGCCGACGAAGGGCTCGTCGACGAGCAACAGGGAGAACGGGCGCACGAGGGCGAGCACGATCGACGTCTTCTGGCGGAGGCCACGGCTGAACCGCGCCGGCAGGTCGTCGATGCGCTCCTCCAGCCCGAGCCGGTGGCAGAGGCCCTCGGCGTAGTCGTCCCAGCCCTCGCCGCCGTGGAGCCGGCTGATGTACTCGACGTGCTCGCGCAGCGACAGGTCGTCGTAGAGCACCGGGTCGTCGGGGAGGAACGAGGTGGTCGCCCGAGCCTCGACCTCGCCGAGCTCGAAGCCGGCGACCTCGATGTCGCCCTCGCTCGGGTCGAGCAGGCCGGCCACCATGCGCAGCAGCGTGGACTTGCCCGAGCCGTTGTGGCCGATGAGCGCGACGGACTGGCCCGCCGGCACGGTGAGGTCCAGCGGGTGCAGCGCCACGAGCTCGTCGTAGGCCTTGGTCAGGCCCGTGGTGTGCAGGGCCGGGGCTTGGGGCTCGGTCACGTCTGGTCCCTCTTCCGCCCGATGGGCTTGGCGCTGGAGCCGCCCTGCACCCCGGGGGGCGCGGCCGGCTGGGGCTTGGCTTGCTTGGCGCGCTGCTGCGGCCGGGGCTTGGCGCCGCCGTTCGCCTTGGCCTCGTCGCCGATGCGGCGGGACTGGGCGAGCGCCTCGGCCTCGCGGGCCTCGGCGGCCAGGCGCTCCTCGCGCTGGCGCTCGGCCACCTTGGTGGGCGACACCTGGTCGGACGCCTCGGCCATGAACTTGTGGATCTGGTCCCGGAAGCGGACCCAACCGCCGACCAGCACGGCCACGAACGAGAGGATGGCGGCCAGGTTCACCGCGGACGCCATGCCGTCGCCGTCGCCGGCGAGGTAGGCCCGGCGAGCCATCAGGATCGGGGTGAGCCCGGCGATGGCCATGGCCGGGGGCAGCGCGGTGCGGTACACGGTCCGGGTGCCGGCGATCTCCGGCGTCATCATCTGCAGCGTGTCGACCGGGTCGGGGGCACCCTGCACGACGCTGATCGCCGCGCCGCAGGCGGCGAGGACGCCACCCATCGCGCCGGCCACCAGGGCAGGGCCCCACGGCACCGCGTCGCCGACCGGCACGGCGGCCACCACGGCGGCGAGCAGCCCGGTCACGATCGACACGGTCAGGACCAGCGGCAGGTGGCGGACGAACACCTCGCCCCGCGGTACCGGGAAGGCGTCGGTGCGACCGGGGTGGTCGACCTCCTGGCCGAGCGGCTCGGCCGCGTCGAGGGCGGCGACCCACATGGCGATGCCGCCGAGCACGATCAAGGTGGTGGTGCCGGACCAGATGCCGCGCAGCGACAGGCCGGCGAGGGTGGCGAGCAGCAGCACCCGGACGATGCGGCTGACGGGCCAGCGGGCCACGCTCCGCACCCCGCGCTGCCACACCGGGAACCGGGGCTGGCGCTTCCACGCCTTGATCCACGGCTTCGGACGAGGGTGCTCCTGGGCAAGCTGGCGACGCAGGACCATGACCGTGCGCAGGTCCTGGAGCGTGACGGCGAAGCGCAGCTGGCCGACCAGGGCGGTGCGGCGCTCGGCGGCCTCCAGGGAGGTGCCGGCCACGAACCGCATGCCGAAGAACACGAGGGCGAGGCCGACGACGACGCCGACGAGGGCGAGCGGCTGGAGCTCGAGGGGCCACGTGGCGAGGTGGCCGACGATGGTGGTCGGGGCGTCGGACGCCCTGCCGGCCAGGTCAGCCGCCGACCAGCCCACCAGCACGAGGCCGACCAGGCTGGCGATCCACGTCTTCAGGTTGACGCCGGCGGCGAGCAGCGCGCAGCCGAAGCCGATCCACACGACGGTGACCGCGAACACCGCACCCATCGCGATCCACTCGGCCGGGTTGCCCGGCAGGCGGCGCAGGGCCAGCTGGCCGGCCACCGCGCCGATGGCGGCCGCCGCGGTCGACAGGAAGCGGAGCTGGCGCCAGGCCGGGCCACGCAGGGCGACCCCGCGGTCGACCGGCGACAGCAGCACGTGGCGGACGTCGGGGCGCTCCAGCGCCAGCGGGCCGCCACGGCTGCCCGAGCGCAGGCCCATCAGGATCGAGACGGCCACGAGCAGGCCGAGCGCCGCCGGGCCGCGCTCGGTGACCTGGTCCACCGTGGCCGCCGACACCTTGCCATCGCCGACGAAGCCGGAGACCACGATCACCGCCACGATCGAGACGATGCCGGTGATGTACACCTGGTAGAGCGCGTCGACCCAGTGGATCGACGCCACCCGCTGCTTGCGCCGTGCGCGCCGCAGCTCGGCGACGATCGCAGACGACTCGGCAACGGTCATGGACACGGCGAACGACGCTATCGCCGCACCATGCTGCGAGGACAGGCGGCGCTCCGGCAGGCGTCGGCCTCGCGCCTGGGCGTGCAGATCTCGGGCGGGCCGGGGATGGGCCCACGGGTACGGTCGGCCCATGGCGACGCCTCCCCAACCGGCCGGCGCGGCACCGGGCGCCGACGCACCGATCACGATCCGGGCCGCGGTGCCCGCCGACGCCCCGGGGATCGTCACGATGCGCGAGGTCGTGGCCGGCGAAGGGCGCTGGATCGGCCGGGAGCTCCCGCTGCCACCGGAGCTCGGCGACGCCATCGAGGCCAGCATCCGGGCCGGCGACGGCCCCTACCTCGTCTGCGACCAGGCCGGCCGCATCGTCGGCGACGCTGGGCTCCACCCCGACGGCCACGGCCACGCCGGGCTGTTCATGGCCCTGCTCCCCGAGGCCCGCGGCCAGGGCCTGGGTGGCCGGCTGCTCGACGAGCTGATCGCGTGGGCGCGCGACCAGGACGAGCTGTTCAAGCTGATCCTCGACGTGTGGCCACACAACGAGCCGGCCCTGCGGCTCTACCGGAGCCGGGGGTTCCAGGTGGAGGGCTACCGGCACCGCCACTGGCGCCGCCAGGACGGCGAGCTGTGGGATGCCATCGAGATGGGGCTCCTCCTCGACACCTGAAGTGGGCTGCGGCCTTTCGCCGCCCGCGCCTGGGGCGGCATGATGGCGCCATGTTCACCCACATCGACCACGTGGGCATCGCCGTGCCCGACCTCGACGAGGCCATCGCCTTCTACGCCGAGAAGTTCGACCTCAAGAGCGTCCACGAGGAGGTGAACGAGGAGCAGGGCGTGCGCGAGGCCATGCTCGCCGTCGGCGAGTCCGGGTCGTGCATCCAGCTCCTGGCCCCGCTCACCCCGGAGTCCACCATCGCGAAGTTCCTGGACCGCAGCGGCCCGGGCATCCAGCAGATGGCCTACCGGGTCGAGGACATCGACGCCGTGTGCGCCACCCTGCGCGAGCGGGGCGTGCGCCTCCTCTACGAGGTCCCGAAGAACGGCACCGCCGGCTCGCGGGTCAACTTCATCCACCCGAAGGACGCCGGCGGCGTGCTGGTGGAGCTGGTCCAGCCCGGCGAGGGCCACCACTGACCGACGCGTCGCCCCGTCAGCGCTGTCGGGGCGAGAACCGCACGACGACCGGGCGGAACATCAGGTCGATGTCCCCCAGGTCCTCGGCCGTGTCCTGCAGGTCGCGCGCAAGGTTCAGCGCGGCCTGGCCGCCCGTCGCAACCCGCTGCCAGCGGATCTCGGATCGGCCCGCCGACGGGGAGCGGAGGCGCATGTCGATCTGTGCCTCGAAGCTGGTCCGATAGAACTCGTTGTTCAAGACGCTGCCGCACTGGACGAGGTCGATCCCCTCGGCCAGCTGGGCGGTGGTGTACCGCCGGCGCAGGCCGCCGGCCATGACGTCGGCGAGGTCCTCCGCCTCCGCCTTCACGATGTTCTGGGCCTCCAGGTCACCCCGCTCGGCCGCCTGGCAGACGTCCGCCGCGAACCGGGCGATCTCGCGCTTGGTGTTGGCGTCGGCGATCGCCAGGTCGCGGAGCTTGGCGGTGAGCCGCCGCTCGTCGCCCGGACGGATGCTGTACTGCTCGTAGAGGCGCTGCAGCAGCACGCTCTCGTTGCCGGCCTCGAAGTCCCGATACGCCTGGCGAAGGGCGCGCAGCCCGATCCAGAACGCCGAGCCGTAGTCGCACGCCACCCACTCGTGGCCGCCGACCTGGTACACGTCGCCGTCAGGCGTGCGCACCACGACGTTCGAGCCGGTGCCGGCGATCACCACGCCCTGGGACCGCATCCCGAGCAGCAGCGACACCGCATCGTTTGCGGCGCCGGCGGCAACGATGCGCCCGTCGGCGAAGTCCGGGCACACATCCATCATCGCGTCGACGAAGTCGTCGCGGACCCAGCGGGTGAAGCCAGCGGCGCTGAAGAACGCGTACACCGGCAACGTCGGGTCGACCCCGTCGAGCTGAGCGTCGAGCGGCGCCAGGATCCGTCGCATGCAGGCCGCGTACTGGTCTGGCGCGAGCGAGCCCGACAGGGCGTGGCTCACCTCGTAGCTGCGCCGGACGACCGATGCTCCCTCGACCGACACCTCGACGTTGGTGCGCGTCCCGCCGGAATCGATCCCCACGATCACTGCGTCGGTCATGGCACCTCCAGCCAGTCCTGGTCAGATCGGAGCACCCCTGCCTCGACGAGGGCCGCGATCGCAGCATCGATCTGGTCTCGTGAGTTGCCGGCCGCCATGAAGTGCGACACCACGTGCTTGCGGCGGACCCTGCCGCTGGCATCCTGGCGGCTCACTGCCCACGACCGGATCTCGTCCGGCAGCCCGCCGTCGGCGTGGACGGCGCGCTTCGCGGCCTGCCCGCCGCCGACGCTGTAGACGCTCTCTCGCAGCGTGGCCAACTGCCGCTCGAGGTCCGCGGCCTGCGCCTCGGCCTCCAGGCGAGCCCGACGCTCGAAGTAGTAGCCGGTCACCATGCCCGTGGCCAGGCCCAAGACCAGGCCGATCAGCGTCGAGTACACATCACCCACGGTCACCCCCTCGCCACGGCCGGCCCGGCGGGGCGGGAGCGTACACCGCCCTCGCTCAGCGTTCGACGAGCATCACGAGGGCGCCGTAGGTGCCGTCGGGGTGGACCAGCGCGACCCGGGTGTCGCCCGGCCCCGGGCGGCCCGATTCGTCGATCACCTCGCGGCCAGCGGCCCGCAGCGCCTCGAGCGCCTCGTCCACGTCGGCCACCCGGTACCCCACGTGGTGCAGGCCCGGCCCGCCCTCGGCGAGGAACTCGGCGTACTCCGAATCGTCGCTGGTCGGGGCGATCAGCCAGATCGACGAGGGCCCCACGCCCAGCACCGCCACCTCGGCGTCGTCCTCGTGCCACACGTCGCGGTGCTCGACGAGCACGCCGAACAGGTCACGGTGGTCGGCGACGGCCTCGTCGAGGTCGTCCACCACCAGGGCCACGTGGTCGACCGCCGTGAGCACCGCCGGCTCGACGCCGCCGTCGTAGGCCTCGTCGATCGGCTCGCCCGCATCGTCGTCCTCGCGGAGCTCGTCCTCTTCGTGGGGGTTGCGCGCCTGGATGCCCATGGGGGCGTTCCTAGCACGGCCCCTCGATCAGCCCTCTTGGTCGAAGCGCTGGAACAAGGTGATCTTGTCCTCGCCGACCTTCTGGCGCAGCTCGGGGTCGTCGATGCCGAGGCCCTTCTCGGGGGCGAGGCACAGCACGCCGGCCTTGCCCTCGATCTCGTTGCGGTGCACGGCCAGGGCGGCGTCGCCGGTCTGCTCGAGCGAGTAGGTGCGGCTGAGCAGCGGCTGGATCTTGCCCTCGCAGATGAGCTGGTTGGCGGCCCACGCCTCCTTGTAGTTGGCGAAGTGCGAGGAGACGATGCTCTTCAGCTTCATCCAGAGGTGGCGGTTGTCGTACTCGATCATGTAGCCGGAGGTGGCGGCGCAGGTGACGATCTTGCCGCCGCGGGCGGCGACGAACACCGAGGCGCCGAAGGTCTGACGGCCGGGGTGCTCGAACACGGTGTCGACGTCGCGGCCGATGAGGTCGCGGATGTCCTTGCCGAGGCGGCGCCACTCCTTCTCGTCCTGGGTGTGCTCGTCCTTCCAGAACTGGTAGCCGGCCTCGCGGCGGTCGATGACGTGCTCGACGCCCATCTCGTTGAGGAGCCGCCGGCGCTTGTCGGAGGAGACGACGCCCACCGGGGTGCCGCCGCCGTTGAGGACGTACTGCACGGCGTAGCCGCCGATGCCGCCGGTGGCACCCCAGACGAGCACGGCGTCGCCCTGGGTGAGGTCCCCGGCGTGGGGGCTGACGATCATGCGGTAGCTGGTGCTGTTGCACAGCGCGTTGCAGGCCGCCTCTTCCCAGGTGAGGTGCTTCGGCTTGGGCATGAGCTGGTTGGCCTTGACGACGGTGAGGTCGGCGAGGCCGCCGAAGTTGGTCTCGAAGCCCCAGATGCGCTGGTTGGCGGCGAGCATCGAGTCGTCGTGGGCCGAGGGGTCCTGGTCGTCGACGTGGTTGCAGTGGATGGTGACCTTGTCGCCGACCTTCCAGTTGCGCACGGCGGAGCCGACGCGGACGACCACGCCGGAGGCGTCGGAGCCGACCACGTGGTAGGGCAGGGCGTGGCGGGCGCCCCAGACGCTCTCCTTGCCGAGGCGGTCGAGGAAGCCGAAGGTGGGGAGCGGCTCGAAGATCGAGGTCCACACCGTGTTGAAGTTGATGGCCGCGGCCATCACGGCGACGTACACCTCGTCGGGGGCGAGCTCGGGCGTGGCCACCTCGTCGACGTGGAGGCTCTGGCGCGGGTCCTTGTCCTCGGAGGCCACCCCCTCCCACATGGTCATCTCGTCACGCTTGACGAACGCCGCCCGGTAGGACTCCGGGATGTCGATGGCGGCAAGTTCTTCGCCGGACGCACCGGCCTGGATCGCTTCGAGGAACGCCTGCATGGGCGCAGATCCTAGGGGGACGACCCCCCAACGCACGAAGCCGGCTGCCGATGTTGGGCCGGATCGAATCCGGACCCCCGTCCTCTCATCGGCGCGACTCCCGCCGATAGTGTGCGGATGAACGCCCCTGCTCAGGAGACAGCGACCATGGCCATCACTTCTGCGGAGATCGCCGGCAAGGAGTTCCTCGTCGGCCTTCGTGGCTACGACAAGGACGAGGTCCGCTCCTTCCTGCAGGCCGTCGCCTCGGCCTTCGACGAGCAGGCCGAGGCCCTGTCGGCTGCGCAGAGCGCGCCGGCCCTGGCGGCTGCGGCGCCCGCTGCGGCGGCGGCCCCTGCGGCTCCGGCGGCGGGCCTTGGCGACCTGGGCGGCCAGATCGAGGCCATCCTCGCCACAGCCAACGCGGAGGCGGCCAAGCTGCGCGCCGACGCGGAGGCGGACGCGGCCCGCGTCCGCGCCGAGGCCGACGCCTACGCCGAGTCGACCCGCGCCGCGGCGGAGCAGCACGACAACGAGGCGCGCCAGAAGCTGGCGTCCGCGCAGGAGGAGGCGCTCGGCCTGGTGGCCGACGCGCAGGCACGCGTCGCCAAGATGGAGGAGACCACCCGCGCCGAGGCCGAGGCCTCCGCGCAGGCGGCCATCGCCCACCTCACCGCCCAGATCCAGGAGCTGTCGTCGGCCCGGGACGCGTCCAAGTCCCAGCTCGGCGAGCTGCGCACCAAGATCGACAAGGCCCTCGCCCTGGCCGAAGCCGAGGGCTGACCCGGGGGGCGGCGACGCCCCGGATGGGCACGGCGGGGGTCACGCTCGGTACGCTTGACGGCCACCTACCGTTCTCTCGAAGGGGATGTTCCGCATGGCCGGATCCGTCATCGTCGCTGGCGCTCGCACGCCGGTCGGCAAGCTCTCCGGTGCGCTCGCCGGCTTCTCTGCTGCCGAGCTCGGCGGCCTCGCCATCTCGGGCGCCCTGTCCCGGGCCGGGATCACCCCGGAGCAGGTCGAGTACGTGTTCATGGGGCACGTCCTCCAGGCCGGCGCTGGCCAGATCACGGCCCGCCAGGCCGCGGTGAAGGCCGGCATCCCGATGTCGGTGCCCTCCACCACCGTCAACAAGGTGTGCCCCTCGGGCATGCACGCCATCTACCTGGCCGACCTGATGATCCAGGCGGGCGAGGCCGACATCGTGATCGCCGGCGGCATGGAGTCCATGACCAACGCCCCCTACCTCCTGCCGAACGCGCGGGCCGGGTACCGCATGGGCGACCAGAAGGTCGTCGACTCCCTGATGTACGACGGGCTCTACGACCAGTTCGACCACGTCGCCATGGGTGCCAGCACCGAGGCCTACTGCGGCAAGGAGACCACGGCCATCAGCCGTGAGGAGCAGGACGAGTTCGCCGCCGCCTCGCACCAGCGTGCGGCGGCCGCCGCCAAGAACGGCCTGTTCGACGACGAGATCGTCTCGGTCGAGGTCCCGCAGCGCAAGGGCGACCCGATCGTGGTGAGCGAGGACGAGGGCGTCCGCGGCGAGACCTCCGCGGAGTCCCTCTCCAAGCTGCGCCCCGCCTTCGACAAGGAGGGCACCATCACCGCCGGCAACGCATCGCAGATCAGCGACGGCGGCGCCGCCCTCGTGGTGATGAGCAAGGCCAAGGCCGAGGCGCTCGGCGCCCCGGTGCTCGCCGAGATCGTCGGCTACGGCCAGGTGGCCGGCCCGGACGCCTCGCTGCTGCACCAGCCGTCCAACGCCATCGCCAAGGCCCTCGAGCGGGCCGGCAAGTCCGTGTCGGACGTGAGCCTGTTCGAGCTGAACGAGGCCTTCGCCGCCGTGGGCATCGCCTCGATGCGCGACCTCGGGATCACCTCGGAGGTGTGCAACGTGAACGGTGGCGCCATCGCCATCGGCCACCCGCTCGGCATGTCCGGCACCCGCGTGTCGCTGACCCTCGCCCTGGAGCTGGCCCGTCGGGGCGGCGGCCTCGGTGCGGCGGCCCTGTGCGGCGGCGGCGGCCAGGGCGACGCCATCCTGCTGCAGGTGGCCGGCTGAGCCGACGGTGGCGACGGCCGAGCCGTCCGCTGACGTGATGCCTCGAGCGAAGGGCGGCCTCCGGGTCGCCCTTCGCCGCGCCGGGGCCACGGTGGGCGTCGTGGTCGTGGTCGCCGGGGCCCTGGCGGGGTGCAGCTCGACGAGCGCGCCCGCCGACGGCACCGGCAGCAGCGTCGCCATGTCGAGCGGCGAGCCGCCGAAGGCGGAGGCCACCTACGGGTGCGGCCCGAGCGACGCACCTCAGATCACGGTGGTGGGCACGAACCTCGGCGACGGCCCCGTGATCGTCCAGGTCCGCGCCGAGGGCAAGGTGACGGACCGCTCGACGGCGCTCGACGGCCCCACGGTCACCGCGACCTTCCAGGACCTGCACCTGCCGGCATCGGCCTACGACGTGGGCAAGGCCGAGGCCCGCATCGTCGCCGCCGACGACCCGACCCGGGTCGTCGCCAGCACCCCGGTGGACCTGCGCCTCGAGGGCCGCTGCGGCTGACCTGCGGGGCGGGCTCGGTCAGCCGAGCTCGCGACGGCCCTCGAGCGCCCGGCCGAGGGTGAGCTCGTCGGCGTACTCCAGGTCGCCGCCCACGGGGAGGCCGCTGGCGATGCGCGTGGTCTTGATGCCGAGGGGCGTCAGGAGGCGCCCGAGGTACATGGCGGTGGCCTCGCCCTCGATGTTCGGGTTGGTGCAGAGGATCACCTCGGTGACCCCCTCCGGCTCCAGCCGGGAGAGGAGCTCCTTGACCCGGAGCTGGTCCGGGCCGATGCCCTCGATCGGGCTGATGGCGCCCTGGAGCACGTGGTAGCGGCCCTTGAACTCACCGGTCTTCTCCACCGCGACCAGGTCCTTGGGCTCCTCCACCACGCAGATGGTGTGGCCATCTCGCCGGTCGTCCGCGCAGATGCCGCACAGGTCGCCCTCGGCCAGGTTGAAGCACCGGTGGCACCACGCCACCTTGTCCTTCGCCTCCCCGATGGCGCGCGCCAGGCGGAGGGCATCTTCCTTGGGCAGCTTGAGGAGGTGGAAGGCGATGCGCTGGGCGGACTTGGGCCCGACGCCCGGCAGGCGGCCGAGCTCGTCGATCAGGTCCTGGACCGGCCCGGCGTAGGTGGCCACGTCAGCCCTTGCCGAAGATGCCGCCGAGGCCCATGTCGTCGAGGTCGAGGCCCTCGGACTGCAGGTCGAGGACCTGGTCCGCGGCGTCGCGCAGCGCGGCGAGCACCAGGTCCTGCAGGAGCTCGACGTCGTCGGGGTCGACCGCGTCCGGCGAGATGGTGACCGACCGGAAGTCCAGTGCGCCGGTGACCTCGATGCGCACGGCCCCGCCACCGGCCACGCCTTCGACCACCGCGGCCTCGGCCTGCTGCTTGGCCGCCATCAGCTGGGCCTGCATCTGGCCGGCCTGCTCGAGGATGGCGCCGAAGTCCAGCCCGCCACCGCCGGGGCCGCTGCCACCGAAGAGCGCCGCGAACGGATCGGCGCCGGCCGCGCCGACGTCCTCGTGATCGTCGTGGTCGCCCTCGTCGCCGGCGGGGACGGGCAGGTGCTGGTCGGGTTCGTCGGTGCTCACGGTCCCTCCGGGGCGGTGGGGTCGGTCGGTGCGGTCAGGTCTCGTCGAGGAGCTCGGCGCCGGGGAACGCCTCGGTCAGCGCGGCCAGGCCGCCGGTGGGCGCATCGGGGGCATCGTCGAGGTCGTGCACGTCGGCGCCGGCCAGGTGCTCGTCGGGGTCGTCGGGCAGGTCGGCGACCGGACGGGGCGCGCGACCACCGCTGCTGGGCGCCGGCGCCGGAGCGCTGCCGGCGGCGGGGCCACCGGGGCCGGCCGCCACTTCGAACCGGATGGACACCGGGTGGCCGAGCGCGTCGGCCAGCGCCTGCTCCACATCGGCGCGCTTGCGGTCGCAGTTCTGGCGGTGGTGGTCGTTGTCGACCCGGATGCGGGCGGTGCCGCCGTCGACGCCGAGCAGGTCGGCCGACTGGTACATCGCCTTGGTGAGCCCAGACAGCGAGGGCAGGACCTTGGTGCTCCAGATGGCCCTCGAGCGCGCCGGCGTCGGGCTGCCGGAGGAGGCCGGCACCAGGTGCGGCTGCGGACGGCTCAGGCGCCGGAGCCGGTGCGGGTGCCGGGGCCGGGGCGGCCGCCGGAGCATCGGGCACCGCTGCGACGGGCGACGGCGCGGCCGGCGGCTCAGGCGCGGGAGCCGGTGTGGCCTCGGCGACGGCCTCGGGTGCGACGGCGGGGGTCGGTGGCGGCGGCGGGGTGGGCGGCGCGGGTGGCGGCGCAGCCGCCGGTGACGGCGACGGACTGGTGGCGGCGGGGGACCGAGGCGCGGGGTGCGGCCGCCGGTGCGGCGCCGCCGGTGCGGGTGGCCCGCTCGGCGCTGCGCGGCGAGCTGGGCACGGGCTGCGGCGGCCGGGCCACCGCCTCCGGCGCTGCTCGCCGCAGGCGCCTCGGGGGGCAGCCGGGCTCGGCTCGCCGGGCCGGCCGACGCCGCGGGTGCCGTAGCTGGGGGGCGGTCGCGGCGGCTGGTGCCGATGCTGGGGCGGGCGCCGCAGGAGCAGGGGCGGCGACGGCCGGTGCGACGACGGCTCCCGAGGCCAGCGCGGCCTCGAGCTTGGCGATCCGTGCGACCAGCCCGTCGAGCGAGGTGTCCCCTCGGCGCGGTGAGCTTCACCAGCGCGACTCGAGCGGGATGCGGGGGTCTGGCGCCTGGCGCATCTCGAGCAGCGCGCCCCCACCGCCTCGAGCGCCCGGGTGGTGGCCCGGTCCCCGAGCCGGTCCGCCCAGGCCTGCAGGCGGTCGACCTCGCCGGCGGGGAGGTGGTCCACCGGCACCTTCATGCGCAGCAGGAACACGTCAGCAGGCGGGCGAGCAGCGCCTCGCCCAGCACGCGCGGTCCCGCCCCGCGCTGACGCGGCGGCCACGGCGGCCAGCGCCACCGGTGCTGGCGTCGGCCACCGCGCCGAGCAGGTCGTCGAGCTGGTCGCCGCTGTCGACCACGCCGCCGGCGGCGGCCACCCGCTCCAGCGCGGACAGCGTGTCTCGGGCCGAGCCACCACCCTGGCGGATGACGTGCTCGACCGCCTCCTGGGGCAGGTCGAGCCCGGCGTCGTGGATGACCCACTGGACGTGCTCAGCCAGGTCGTCCGCGCCGAGGAGGTGGAACTCGTAGTGCTGGGTGCGGCTGCGGATGGTGGGCAGCACCTTCTGCGGGTCCGTGGTGGCCAGCACGAACACCACGTGCTCGGGCGGCTCCTCCAGGGTCTTCAGCAGCGCCGCGGAGGCCGCGGGCGTGAGCATGTGGACCTCGTCGAGGATGTACACCTTCGTGCGCCCCGGCGAGCCGAGCGCCACCCGGCTGATGAGCTCGCGGACCTCCTCCACCTTGTTGTTGGAGGCGGCGTCGAGCTCCTGCACGTCGTAGCTGGTGCCGTTGTCGATCGACACGCAGCTCTCGCACGTGCCGCAGGGCTCACCGCCGTCGAGGTGCTCGCAGTTGAGCGCCTTCGCGAGGATGCGCGCCGTCGACGTCTTGCCCGTCCCCCGGGGGCCGCTGAACAGGTAGGCGTGGCCGACGCGGTCTTCGCGCACGGCGTTGCGCAGGGCCCGGACCACCTGCTCCTGGTCCCGGACCTCGCTGAACCTGCGCGGCCGGTAGCGGCGGTAGAGGGACTGGTAGGCCATCGCCGCTCACCCTACCGACCTCCGGCAACCCGTTCTGCGCCCGGGTACCGTGGCGCCATGGCAGGGGTGCGGGGGCGGTTCGGGGTCGTGATCGGCGTGCTGGCGGTGGTGGCCTCGGCGTGCTCGAGCAGCGGCAGCTCGGGCGGCGCGCCCACCACCACCAAGGCGTCGGAGACCTCCACGACGGCGGCACCGACGCGCACCGCCCACTACGACGACACCGCCAAGCGCTGGCCCACCCCGACGTTCGTCGAGGGGCCGTGCCCGATGCCGCTCGACGACGTCGAGGTGCAGGTCACCTGCGGCACGGTGCAGGTCCCCGAGAACAGGCTGGACCCCAAGAGCAAGACCATCGAGCTGGCGGTGGCGCGCCTGCACTCGCGCTCGGCCACCCCGAAGGCCGACCCGGTCGTCCAGCTCGAGGGCGGCCCCGGCTTCCCGAGCCTGGTGGACGTGGCCGGGTACGCGAAGAGCAAGATCCTCGACGAGCGGGACTACATCATCTGGGACCAGCGCGGCACCGGCTCCTCCACGCCCAACCTGGACTGCACGGAGACCAACGACGCCATCTGGGGCATCTTCGCCACCACCGACAGCTCCGAGGTCGAGGGCAAGCGCATCGAGGACAGCCTGGAGCGCTGCCGCGATCGGCTCCGCGCCGACGGCGTCGACCTCTCCGGCTACGACACCACCCAGAACGCGGCGGACCTGGCCGATCTTCGCGTCGCCCTCGGCATCGACGAGTGGAACCTGCGAGGCGTCTCCTACGGCTCGGCGCTCGCCATCGAGACCGTCCGCAACCACCCCGAGGGCGTGCGCTCGGTGCTGCTGGACTCGGTGGTGCCGCCCGACGGGCCCTTTGGCGGCGTGGACCGGGGCAAGAGCGGCCTGCGTGCCTACCGGGAGCTGTACGCCGCGTGCGCAGCCCAGCCCAGCTGCGAGGAGAAGTACGGCGACCTCGAGCAGCTGTTCCGCGAGGCGGCGGCCAAGCTCGACGCCGAGCCGTACCGGAACACCGTGGTGAACCCGGCCACCGGCAAGCCGAGCCCGGTGGCCATCACCGGCCAGGACCTGTGGGCCGGCCTGTTCAACGCCCTCTACGACGAGACGCTGATCCCGGCCCTGCCCGGCGTGGCCCAGGCCATCGTCGACGGCAACGCGGGGGTCATCGACCAGGTCGCCAAGTCCGGGATCCCGTTCGTGGCGGACCAGGTCGAGGGCATGACCGCGTCGGTGGACTGCGCGGACCGGGAGCGGATCCTGGACCCGAAGGTGGTGGCGCCGTTCCTCGAGGCACACCCCGAGATGGGCGCCCTGGTGCGCCTATCGGTGCCGGAGACCGGCTGCGAGCGCTGGGGCGTGGACCCGCAGCCCACGGCGTTCAACACCCTGCTGCGCTCCGACGTGGACGTCCCGATCCTGATGATGGAGGGGCGCTTCGACCCCATCACCCCGCCGGCCGGGACCGAGCGGGTGGCGAAGGCCCTGGGGGTGCCGGTCCTGCGGTTCCCCAACGCCGGCCACGGCGCGGTGAGCTCCTCGGACTGCGCGCGCGACATCTACCTCGCCTTCCTCGACGACCCGAAGGCCGAGCCCGACACGGCCTGCATCGACGACCTCGGCCCGCCGACCTTCGGCTGACCGCGTCGCCCGGCTGACGACCGCAACCACCGCCACCTCCCGGCCGGGGCGTCGGTCGCCGTTCGGCGTGGACTCGGTCGCAGCGCGCGCGGCTATCGTGGACCGGTCCGCACCCGCAGGTGGCGGCCGGGTCCTGTGCATCCTCGGGCCGTGAACCGGGTCAGGGCCGGAAGGCAGCAGCCCTCAGCGGATACTGGGGAGTGCCGCAGATCACCCGGTCGCCTCCTGCGGGTACGGACCACCTGGAGAGGTGCGAGAGCGGCCGAATCGGCACGCTTGGAAAGCGTGTGAGGGGAGACCCTCCGTGGGTTCGAATCCCACCCTCTCCGCTCAGAGGTCGCAACCAGCCCAGGGGGCAAACAGGCCTGGTACTGCGCTTGCGGCACCATGCGGCCTCAGTTGCGGAGATCCAGAGGGCCCGTAACGTCGCTCTCAGGATCACTTCTCGAAGTCATCGACTACGACATCGGACGCCTCTGTCAAGAGAGCGGGGTCGAAGGTGAAGTATCCATTCCTGGACCCGTTGTTGGTCATCACCTCTGGCAGGTGAAGAAGGCGCCGACTGATCAGGTGAGGCATGCTCCAAACTGGATCGAGGACGGCGCTCACAGTGCCCGCGGATAGCCCGAGAGCAAGGAGGTCCTCAGGGTCCACCAGGTAGGCCTCGGCCGACTCCAGCCGATCCTTGACCTTGCGGAGCGACAAGGTCCCGTCACCTGGGAGGTGCGCGGCAACCGGGCCATGCGAGGTCTGCAACAAGAGCGTCTTTAGCTCATGAGCGAGCGGAATGCCCCGAGCGGCTGCAGCCTCCTCACATGTGATAACTGGGTGAGGAAGCCAACGAGGGGTCATTCTGGTCCCTGGCGGACCAGACTCTCGCCTTCCAACAGCCTTTGCAGGTGGGACCGCCGGGAACGCGACCGCAGGCTCCAACGCCAGTTCCCACGCGGTGGCAAACATTGTATCCAACCGACTGATGCCGTCCGACGCCAAGACTAGGCGACCAGAAGCGATCCGCCTAGACCCATCAATCGTTGGACGTGCAAGGTATGCGCGCGTGAAGTCTGGAGCCTTGAAAAGGACAAAATCTTCCAACTCAGGGACGTCTGAGAAGAGTACTGATGTGCCAATTCGCACATCAATATCCGCAGCGGTTTGGGCAGCAATCATTGATCGATACTGTTCCTGGGAGCCTTCGGCGACTACGAAGATCCTGCACAGCGTTGCACCGCGTGCTACTGCCGCTAGGTTGCGCTCGGCATACCTCGTCTGATCAACATCGCCATCCCACAGCTTCGAGGTGAGAGTCGACACTGCAGTGATTGTCCACCCGGTTCCAGCATTACCCATATCATGTAATATGCGCTGGTAGTAGACCTCAGGGGAGAGTGGCACCCGACCAATCTGCGCGGACCGCAGCGACTGAAGGAAGGGCCGAACGAGGATCGTATCGACCTCGTCACGCCAATCAAATGGGGTGCTTGCCAAGGCTCCTTGGATGGAGATTGCGAGCTCATCTGTGGTGTGGGCCTTGGCGCCGAGCTGACCCTTGAGGGTAGAGGCGGTCTCAGATAGCCAGGAACCAAGGTTGTCTGCCAGCGTCCTCGCGAGTAGCTCAATCCCGTCGACATTGTGGTTGGCGAGACGAACATGGATCCGATCACCGAGTCCAAGAAGGTGAAGTTCTTCTCCGACATCCTCGAGCAAGACCACAAGTAGGAACACTCGACCGAGTGCTTCTTCCCGCTCAAGGGCCCAGGCAACTTCCTTCTGAACCCACTCAGAGGCAGCGCTTGTCTTGCTAAGGAAGAGGACTACGAAATCAGATTCAACATCGACGGCATTTCGTAACGCACTCTCTAGCCCCGCCCCCAGGAGGAGGTGATCCTCATCAATCCAGCTGGAGATCCACCGGGGTAGATAGCCATTCAGCTCTCGCAGCAAGGGCTTGTCGCTACTCGTGTGGCTGAAGAACACTCGCACGCAGTACCTCCCCCTTCAGGTCCCCGAACCTAGTGGCCGATGCCGACTCCGCAGGCCAAAGCTGAAGATCAGTCCACCACCAGGCTCTTGCGTGTCAATGGAACGCGATCCGGCCACCATGAAGGCACGCGTGGATCAGTCGCTTCGCCGTGGGTTCGAATCCCACCCTCTCCGCCGAGCGCCGGCATCCGCGCCGGCCGGGGCGGTCCACCGGCCGGGCGGGCCGGACGCCTACCGTTCGCCCCTGTCGAGGAGGGGAACATGGGCTGGAACCGTGCACGCGTCGGCGCGCTCGCCGCACTGGTGCTGATCGCCGCTGCCGGGTGCAGCAGCTCGTCGTCGGGCTCGTCGGGGTCGTCGACGACCGCCAAGGGCTCGACCACCACGACCGCTGCGGTGGACAACACCACCACGGACCTGGGCGAGCCCGTCGTGGAGACCACGTTCTCCACCAAGCAGGGCCTGCCCTTCTCCGAGCCGCCCGTGCTGCGCGCCAAGGACGGGGTGCTCGAGACGAGCTTCGACGTGGCCACCGCAACCTTCGACGTGGGCGGCACCAAGGTGAAGGGCGAGGGCTACGCCGGCCAGCTCCTCGGCCCGACCCTGCTCGTCGCGCCCGGCGACACCATCAAGATCGACCTGGAGAACGGCCTGGGGGAGGAGACCAACTTCCACACCCACGGCCTGCACGTCTCGCCGGAGGGCATCTCGGACAACGTGCTGCGGGTCATGGACCCCGACAGCGACAACAAGATCGAGATCGCCCT
Organism: Acidimicrobiales bacterium; assembly: GCA_046331115.1. GTDB lineage: Bacteria > Actinomycetota > Acidimicrobiia > Acidimicrobiales > Iamiaceae > Aquihabitans. The sequence continues at coordinate 174,519 of JAXLRJ010000003.1, read as the reverse complement.
GCCGATGGACGTGGCCCCCGGCACCTACTGGTACCACGCCCACCTGCACGGGCTCACCGAGCCGCAGGTCTTCTCCGGTCTCGCCGGCGCGCTGATCGTCGACGGCCTCACCGAGCGCCTGCCCGCTGACCTCCAGGACGTCCCCGAGCACCTGATCGGGCTGAAGGACCTGCAGATCGACTCGTCCGGGGCGATCCTCACGGAGAACATCGACTCCAACGCGCCGACCACCCGCACGGTGAACGGCCTGGTCAACCCGGTGCTCGACGCCGTTCCGGGGCAGACCCAGCTGCTGCGCCTGGCCAACATGAGCGCGGACATCTGGTACCAGCTGAAGATGGACGGGACGTCGTTCGACGTGCTGGCCGAGGACGCCAACCCGGTGTCGAAGGTGACCGAGCAGGACGAGCTCCTGCTGCCGCCCGGCAAGCGCTTCGACGTCCTCGTGCGATGGGACGAGGCCGGCCGCTACCGCCTCCGGACGCTGCAGTACCAGACCGGCCCGGACGGCGACCAGTACCCCGAGCGGGTCCTGGCCACGGTGAACGTGGCCGGCGACCCCGTCGCCCCGGTGGCGATGCCCACCTCCATGGGCCCCGCACCGGACCTGGCCGATGCACCGATCGCCCAGCACCGCAAGGTGGTGTTCAGCGAGGACCCCACCACCGGCACGTTCATGATCAACGGCCAGCAGTTCGACATGAACGAGGTCATGTACACGATGAAGCTGGACACGGTCGAAGAGTGGACGATCCAGAACACGGCCAACGAGGAGCACCCGTTCCACATCCACGTGAACGACTTCCAGGTGATGTCGGTGAACGGGAAGGCGCAGCCGGGCTACGGGCTGCAGGACATCGTGAAGCTCCCGGCCAAGGGCGAGGTGGTCATCCGCATGCGCCTCACCGACTTCGTCGGCAAGTACGTGTTCCACTGCCACATCCTCAACCACGAGGACAACGGGATGATGGCCATCGTCGAGGTGACCGAGGACGGCAAGCCCTCGGCGAGCACCGCCAACGACGGCACCACGACCACCATGGCGGGCATGGACCACTCCTGACGCAGCGCCCACAGCCGGCGCAGGGCGCCGTGGCTACCATCGCTCCGCACCAGCGGCGCGCGGCACGGCCGTGCGCCGGCCACCTCCCCCAGGACCGACGGAGCGCGCGATGGCCGAGGAGCAGTGGGATGCGGTGGTGGTGGGCTCGGGCCCGGGCGGGCTGACCACGGCCGCCTGCCTCGCCGGTGCTGGTCGACGGGTCCTGGTCCTCGAGCGCCACGACGTCGCCGGTGGCAACGCCCAGGTGTTCCGTCGCCACCACGCCGGCGCCACCTACGAGTTCGACGTCGGCCTGCACTACATCGGTGACTGCGGCCCCGGCGGGCTGTTCCCGACGATCCTCCACGGCCTCGGGGTCGAGGACCGCATCTCGTTCCGGCCGCTCGATCCCGACGGGTTCGACACGCTGCACTTCCCGGACCTCACGTTCCGGGTGCCCGCCGGGTGGGACGCCTACCGGGACCGCCTGGTGGAGGCGTTCCCCGACGACCAGGCCGGCATCGAACGGGCCATCGGGGTCTTGCGCGCCGTCGCCGACGAGGGCCGCAGCCGCGTGATCCCCGGCGTCGAGACCCCGACGTTCGACCGCTGGGCGTTCCGGCCGCTCTCTGAGCTGTTCGAGCACGCCGAGCTGTCGCAGCGGGCCGCCGCGGTGCTGGACCACTGGTCGGGCCTGTACGCAGGCGGCCCGAGCCAGACCGCCGTCGCCATGCACGCGGGCATCATCGACCACTACATGCGGGGCGCGGCCTACCCGGAAGGTGGCGGCCAGGTGATCCCCGCCCGGCTCGTCCAGGTGATCGAGGCGTGCGGGGGAGAGGTCCGCTGCCTCTCGACGGTGGCCAGGATCCGGGTCGAGGACGGCGCGGTGCGGGGCGTCGACCTGACCGACGGCACCTCGATCGACGCGCCGCTGGTGGTGTCGAACGCGGACCACGCCCGCACGGTCCTCGAGCTGGTCGATCGCGGAGCGTGGGATCCGTCGACCGTCGCCTGGACCGAGGGCGCCACCATGACGTTGGGGCTCGTGTGCACCTACGTCGTGGTCGACATCGAGCTCGACGGGCCGAACACGAACTACTTCGTGTTCGGCGACCACGAGACCGATGCCCTCTACGACCGGCTCGACCGCGGCGAGCTCAGCGACGTGCCCTTCGCCTACGTCGCGATGGCCTCCCGCAAGGACCCAGGCAATGCCGAGCTGTGCCCGCCCGGCCACACCAACTTCCAGATCATGACCCTCGCGCCGCGCGGCTACGGGTGGTGGGGCGTCGAGGATGGGCCCGCGCACGGGGCCCGCTACCGGCGCACCGAGGCGTACCGCCGCCGCAAGGAGCAGGTGACCGAGCAGCTGCTCGACGCCGCCGAGGTGGTCCTCGGGCCGTTCCGGGACCACATCGTCCACCTCGAGACGGCGACGCCGCTCAGCCAGGAGCGCTACACCTGGTCGACGGGTGGCACCAGCTACGGCTACGTCCACTCTCCCGAGCAGAGCGGCGAGCGGCGGCCGCAGCACCGCACGGAGGTCGAGGGGCTCTGGCTGGTCGGGGCGAACACCGCCTCCGGCCACGGCATCGCCGGGACCATGGTCGGCGGCGTGACCTGCGCCGGCCAGATCCTGGATCGCCCGCTCCTCATCGAGATGTTCACCGGGGCCCGCCTGGTCGAGCCCGAGCAGCTGCCAGCCGACCCCAGCCCGTTCGACCCTCTGGAGCTGTGCCGGGGCGAGCGGCTGCGGGCGGCGCGCGCCGCCGGTCGGGCGGCACGGGCCTCCGGTCCCACCGCCGAGGGCTGAGCGTCGACCGGTCGCGCAAGGGGAGCGGGGGCCGGCCACCCCAGCCGGTCATCCCCGCTCCCCGACACGCGCGAGCGCGCACGATCCGGTTCCCACAGCGGATCGTTCCCAACCCAGCTCAGGTGGCCGGCCGGTTCGCCTCACGGCACCGGCGCCGACGCCGATGGATCCGGGCGCCTAGCCTCGCCCTCGGCGCCTCGGCGCCGGCTCGGCGGATCGACAAGGCGGTTGCAGGATGCAGATGCGGAATCGGCGGATCGGCACCACGATCTTCGTGGCCGGCCTGGTGGGGCTGGCCCTGACCGGCTGCCACCACGAGACCCAGGCCGATGCCTGGGGCAAGGGCAGCGCCTCGAAGGCGTCGGCGCCTCGCACCGCGCCCGAGGGCCCGTCGGCCACCACCACGCCCGGCGCGGGCGGCCTCCCGCCCAGCAGCTACCAGGCGGGCAGCGAGTGCGCCACCCTGGCCCAGGGCCCGTGGCACAACCGGGTGCTGCGGGGCGACCCGATCGCCGCCGTCCGCGCCCGCAAGGTGCCCCAGCTCGTGCCGGGGGCCCACGGCACCCCGCTGCGGGTCCGGGAGATGCCGACCCTGGCCAGCTACCACGACACGTCGACGTTCGCGGACCCAGCCAAGGTCGCCGCCGCGTGGCGCGCCGCCGGGTACCAGGAGGGCGTCGCCGCGGAGTACGCCAACGGCGATGCTCGGACGGTGGTCGACGTGGTCCGCTTCCGAGACGCTGGCGGCGCACGGGCGGCGCTGACCGCGTTCCTCGAGGACTACTGCAGCCACGCGCTGGAGGCCAAGGCCCTGGCGGATCGCTCCGGCATGGTGGTCCTGCGGGACTCCCACACCGTGCGGGAGGTGTTCGTGGCCGGCGACACCATGTTCTCGACGCTCGTCTGCCGATGTTTCGCCCGCGACGACGCCTCTCGCGAGGCCATCGTCGAGGACTGGGCAGACCAGGTGTACGACGCCACGACGTCCCCCCGGGAGGACCGCACGGCGTGACCTGACGGACGCTCAAGGTGCTGATCCGGCTGGACGATGCCGATGGTGGCAATAGGAGCGCCATGGACCTCCCCCCACGACGGTTCGGCTTGCGGACCCGGCTGATCGCGCTCGTGCTCGCCCCCGCGGTGATCCTGGCCGCCGGGGGCAGCGCGGTGGCCGTGCGCGAAGAGCGCGCGGCGCAGGCCCTGGGGGAGGTCCGCGACGAGGTCGAGGTGCTCGGCCACCTCACGGACCTGCGGATCGAGCTGCTCGGGGCCCGTGCACCGGTGGAGGTCGAGGTGCGCGCCGGTGCCATCGGCGTGGACCGCGCCACGGCGCTCAAGCTGCTCGGGGTCCGGACCCTGGACCTGGGGGACCTGAGCGGCGTCACCCGTGAGCTGGCCAAGCTCCCGCGCTCGGCGCGCCCGTTCTCGACCGCGCGGGTGGAGGCGCTGGCCCGAGCGGTGGACGTGCGTCCCGACCTGTCCGTCCTGGACCGCTTCGACCAGCTGGACCTCCTGGCCCGGCAGCGGTGGGAGGTGCGCCTGGCGCACCTGCGCTCCGAGGTCGTGGCGGCAGCTCGCAGATCGCCAACCGGGTCGACGACCTCGAGAACGCCACCGAGGCCGGGTCAGCGGCCGCCACGATGGTGACCAAGCTCGCCGACTACTGGTTCGGCGTCTACGGCAAGACCGACCGAGCCGCCCCGGCCCGCGGCGAGCTCGTCGCCGCGGCCGAGCAGTTCGACCGTTCGATGGCGATGCTCGAGGGGAGCAACGACCCGGCGGTGGCCCGGACCGCCGCGCGCATCGCCGCCACGAAGCCGGGGACCCCCTTCGATCGGGCCATCGACGACGCCGTGGCCGGCCGGCCTCCTGGGCCGTTCCGCGACGGGGTCGATGCGGCCTTGATCGGATCGACCTTCTCGTCGAGCTTCGACCTGTTCATGCCGCTCCTCGACGTGATGTCCCAGCGCGCCGCCCGCCTCGAGGCGTCCGCCGCCCGCCGAGCCGATGCGGCGACGAGATCGGCCGTGATCACCCTGGTCGCCGTGCTCGCCGCCATCGCCGTGATGCTCGCCCTGTCGTCCCGCCTCGCCGCCAGCGTGGAGCGCCCCCTCGCCCGGTTGATCGAGGGGACCCGACGCGTGGGCCATGGCGACCTCGAGGTCGAGCCGTTGCCCGCCGACGGGCCCGCGGAGATCGGGGCTGCATCGGCCGCCTTCAACGTCGTGGCGGCCAACCTGCGATTGCTCGAGGGGAAGGTCGACGCCCTGGCCAACGCGGACTTCGATGACCCGCGCCTGGCCCAGCCGCTGCCCGGCGCCCTCGGCGATGCCATGGCCGAGCGGATCGGCGTGCTGTCGGCGTCGATGATCGAACGGGCCACGCTGCAGGAGCAGCTGGCCTACGAGGCGAGCCACGACGCCCTGACCGGGATCCACAACCGCGGGGCGGCCATCGAGGCCATCGACGCGGCGATGGCCCGCGCTCGACGGCACCGGACCCCCCTGGCCGTGGCCTTCTTGGACCTCGACGGGTTCAAGCAGGTCAACGACGCGCACGGCCACCAGGCCGGCGACGACGTCCTGCGCGAGACCGCGCGGCGCATCTCCGACGTGGCCCGCGCCGGCGACTTCTGCGCCCGGTTCGGTGGCGACGAGTTCCTGATCGTGGCCGAGCAGGTAGCCGGCGACGACGGCGGCCTCGCCCTCGGCCACCGCGTCGCGGCCGCGATCGACCGCCCCATCTCGCTCGGGACCTTCACGGTGCAGGTGGGCGCCAGCGTCGGCGTCGCCCTGCTCGATCCGACCGACCAGACGCCCCTCGAGCTGCTCGCCCGGGCCGACCTCGCGGCGTACCACGCCAAGCGGACCGGCGGTGGCGTGGAGCTCTACACCGACGCGCTGCGCGCCTGAACGGGCCGGCCCCGGGGCGGAGCCGACCGGGGCGGAACCGACCGGGGCGGGCCCGACTGGCGCCAACCACCGACGATCAAGATGGTCTTGACAAATCCATTTGTCGGTTGCAGGATGGTGCCGTGCTCGACGTCTCCGTCATCGACGACCCCGCAGCAGCCGAAGCATCGCTCCAGCCCATCCGGGCCCGGCTCCTCGCCGAGCTGGCCAAGGGCCCGGGCTCGGCGAGCTCCCTGGCGGAGTCCACCGGCCTCACCCGCCAGAAGGCCAACTACCACCTGCGTGCCCTCGAGGACCACGGCCTGGTGGAGCTGGTCGAGGAGCGCCGCAAGGGCAACTGCACCGAGCGGGTGCTCCAGGCCACGGCGGCCTCGTTCGTCATCTCCCCCGCTGCGCTGTCGGCCGTCGCGCCCGACCCCGGTCGTGCGCCGGACCAGCGGTCCGCCCGATGGCTGGTCGCCCTCGGTGCACGGCTCGTGCAGGAGGTCGGCACGCTGATCGCCCGGTCCGAGGAGGCGGGCAAGCCCGTCGCCACCCTCGGCATCGACAGCGAGGTGCGCTTCGCGTCGGCCGCAGACCGCGCCGCCTTCGCCACCGAGCTGGCCGACGCGGTCAACGGCCTCGTGGCCAAGTACCACGCGCCCACGTCGACTGGCGGCCGCGGCCACCGCTTCGTGGTCGCCCTCCACCCATCGCTCACCCCCCCCACCACCACCGACCCCCACCAAGGAGCCCCAGCCATGAGCACGCCCTTCGAGATCGCCCGAGACGTCGAGCTGCCGGCCCCGCCGGCCGACGTGTGGACCGCCATCACCGCCCACCCCGAGGCCTGGCAGTTCCCCACCGGCATGGAGGTCCCGGAGGGCCAGGCGCCGCCGGAAGGCGCCCCGGTCGCCACGTGGGACCCGCCCCGCCACCTCGTGGTGCGGATGGACGCGCCGGACGGCACCTTCAACTCGCTCGAGTACCTGATCGAGGCGCGCGACGGGGGCACCGCCCGCGTCCACTACGTCCACAGCGGCATCCTCGCCGACGAGTGGGCCGACCAGCTCGACGCCATCGGCCCCCACACGGACTTCTACCTCCACACCCTCGGCCAGTACCTGGCGCACTTCGCCGGCCGGCCCTGCACCTACGTCGGCCAGCCGTCCTTCGGGATCAACGGGCCTGAGGCCGCCGGCGCCGCCGGCGCCATGGATGCCCTGCGCGCCGCGCTCGGGATCGCCGCCGACGCATCCGTGGGCGACCGGGTCAAGGCTGACCTCGGCGAAGGGGGGCCCCTCGACGGCGAGGTCGACTACCTCACCCCGCAGTTCATCGGCGTGCGGACCGACGATGCCCTCTACCGGTTCTTCGGCCGCAACCACTTCGGCCAGGTGGTCGGCATGAGCGTGCACGCCTTCGGCCCCGACGTCGACGCGGCGGCCCAGGAAGCCGCGCTCACGGCCTGGCTGGGCTCGGTCTACGCCTGAGCCCGTCGGTCCCAGAGGGGTCGAGGGGCTCGCCCGGCGGGCCCCTTGACGTCAAGATGCATGGTCCGTAGGCTGTTGGTCTACGGCGATGGAGAGGGGTCCGCGCCGATGCCGAACGCATCGAGCAAGGAGCTACCCCCATGCCATCAACGCTGCGCGACACGTGAGCAGCAGCGGGGCCGCTCCAGCGATCTCCGTCGAGGCCTGCTCGGTCGCGCTCGGGGGCGAGCCGATCCTCCGCGAGCTCGACCTCGAGGTGGAGCGGGGCGCGGTCGTCGGCATCCGAGGCCACAACGGCACGGGCAAGTCCACGTTGCTGCGCGTCGTCGCGGGCCTGATCATCCCGGACGCCGGCACCGTGACCGTCATGGGCGAACCTCCCACGGTGCGCCACGTGCCGCCATCGCTCGGCATCGCCATCGACGCGCCAGCGCCCTACGGCTGGATGAGCGCGCGCGGGTACCTGCGCACCCTGCTCGACCTCTCCGGCGTCGCCGACCGCGGCCAAGCGGACGCCGCGCTCGCCCGGTTCGGGCTCACCGGCGCCGGACGCAAGCGGACCTTCCGGTTCTCCCAAGGCATGAAGAAGCGATTGGCCCTGGCGGCAGCGTCGTTGTGCGAGCCCGGGATCCTGCTGCTCGACGAGCCGACCAACGCCCTGGACGAGGAGGGCCGCGAACGGTTCGCCGCGTGGATCTCCGAGGTCCGCGCCGAGGGGACCACGGTGCTGATCGCGACCCATCGCCACGACGACGAGGTGCTCTGCGACCTTGTCCACCAGATCGACGAGGGCCACCTGATCGCACCAGGGGCAGCGGCCCGTGGCTGACCGAGCAGCGCGCGTGCTGCGAGCCGAGGTGGGCAAGCTGCTCACGATCGGCACCCTCGTCCTGCTTGCGATGTTCACCGCGGTGGTCTGGAAGGACCTGGGACGCTTCACCGACTTCGCCGCCGGCCAGACGCCGATGGCGGTGGCGGCCCAGCACACGAACCAGGCGCTGGCCGATCGGTGCCACGACGCGGGCTCCACCGAGGGCGAGTGCGCCGGCGCCGAGCAGACCCTGCAGCTCAACCGCCACTTCGCGCCCAACGCCGTGGCACTCGGGCGGCGAGCGATGGCCGTGCGCACGGTCCCGGGGATCCTCACCTTCGTCGCCCACCAGCTCGGTTCGGGCCTGGGGTGGTTGGTCCTGGGGATGCTCGCCGCGATCCACGTCACCCGCGAACGAGCGGCGCGGACCGTCGAGCAGAGCGTCGTGCGCACCGGGAGGGCCCTGTTCCTGGTCGGCAAGGCGGCGAGCACATGGCTCGCGTCCGTGGCCCTGCTCATGGGGTCGACCGTGGTGCTCACGGCCATCCGGCCCACCTTCACCAACGTGGTCCTCGTCCCACCGGCCACGGTGGGGGTCGATGTGCCGCACCAAGGGGTCGGCAGCCCGCTCGCCGCCGACCCCAGTTGGTCGTCCTGGGCAGGCGCGCTGGGCGCCGCCGGTCGCTGCTTGCTCGTGACCCTCATGGTGTGCACCACCTTCTCCTTGCTGGCCGCTGCGTTCCGAGACCCGATCGCAGCGGCCGTCACGCTCGGCGGCGGCGTGATCGCGATGTTCGTCGTCGTCGACTGGTGGGGACACCCCGGTTGGGTGCCCGAGCGAGCCGTCGCCGCCGCCCTCGGCAGCCGCGGCGGACCGTTCGGCTCGACCGACATGCGTCTGTGGGATCCGGCGGGAAGGCCCAGCAGCATCTACCTCCCGGCCATGGTGCCCCCCGTCCCGGCGTTCGCCACGGTCGCCTGGCTCGCCGTGGCTGCCACCCTCACCGTCCTGGCGGCACGCAGCTTCTTGCAGCGACGCACGCTGTGATGGCGCGTCCCGCGGCCCGGCGGCTCCGCGGTGAACTGCGCCGCTACGCCCACCCCGCCGTGCCGTTCGCCATGGCTGTCGTTGCCGCCGGGGTCTGCGCAGCCCAGCACCAAGCCGCCGGGAGCGATCCCCGGCCCCCGTCTCCCATCGACCTGACGGGATCGCTCCGCATCGCGATCGAGCACCACAGCACCGCCTTCGGCTTCTTCCTCATGGCCGTCGCTGCGGGCATCAGCACCGCCCACGACGCACGCGACGGCGCACTGGGCCAGGCGATCGTGGCGGGCGGGCCCCCGCGGCGGGTGTGGGCCCGCCGGATGGTGGCGCTCCTGGTCCTGGCCGCTGCCTCCACCGCCGTGAGCGCCGTCGCCGTCCACCTCACCCGAGGCGCCACCGCGTGCCGTCCCGCCTGCCCCGACGAGAGCCGCTCGTCGGCCTCGAGCGTCATCACCGACCTCGGGTCTGCAGCCCTCCCGGTGGCCTTCGCCGCCTCCCTCGCCGTGGCGCTCGCCGCCCGCCTCCGCTCGGACCTCCTCACGGTCGCGGTGGCCGTGACCCTCTTCGTGGTCCCAGCGAACCTCGTCGCGACGTCAGGGGCGTGGTTGCTGCCAGCCACCTGGGTGGCGCGCACCATGCAGAGCAGCCCCTATGGCTACGGCGTCGACTACATCGGTGGGATCTCCCCCGCCCACCACCGCGACGCCGTCACCATCGTCGCCGCCGCCGTGCTCCTGGCCGCCACCGCGTCGTGCGGCACCATCGCGATCCGAGCGATCGAGGCTGGCGGCGCCCACACCAGCGATGGCTAGCGCGAACCAGTGGACGAAGGGCGGGCCACGTGGGCCCGGGCCTCAGACGGCGACGCCGTAGTCCTTGCAGGTGGCCTTGAAGCCGGGCGTGTTGGCGCCGAGCTGGTTCATCACGTTCTGCAGGACGGGGCTGTCGGAGAACATCCCGATGTGGCCGACCGGATCGTTCGGGCACTGGTCCTGGATCTTGATGTTGGTGACGTTCGAGCCGCTCAGGAAGGCGTTGGCGTAGGGCGTGACCACGTGGTCGTGCGAGGTCTGGATGACCACGTAGCGCACGCCCGCCGCGGTGTCGCCGTCAGCGAACAGGCCCTTCATGAACGACGAGCCCTGCTCCTGCTGGGCCAGGGCCGGCAGGCCGGCGCCCCAGATGAGGTTGTTGACGAAGCCGAGGGCGTTGAGGTCGGCGCCCAAGGTCACCAGCCCCAGCAGGGTGGTGCCGTGGTTGCTCGGCGACAGGCCGATCAGGGTGCGCACCTTGGCGGCGCCACCGAGCCGCTTCACGTAGTAGTTCGGCATCATGCCGCCCTGGGAGTGGCCCACCATGTCGACCTTGGAGGCGCCGGTCGAGGCCAGCACCTTGTCGACGAACGTCGACAGCTGGGCGGCCGAGGCCGGGATGTCACCGAGGCCGCCGAAGCGCCCGAGCGAGAGGGCGGTCATGCCGTAGTTGAGGGCGTAGACGCAGTAGCCGGCGTTCTTCAGCATGGGCGACAGGGCCACCCAGTTGGCCCCGAGGTTCACGGCCGTGGCGTGCACCAGCACCACCGGGTTCGGGTGGGCGGCCGAGGGCTTGCAGGACCAGTCGTTGGCGCCCGGCACGCTGTTGGGGCTCGCCACGTACGCCTTCAGCGCGTCGTCGACGCCACCGATGCCGAGCGGCTGGGGCTGGCACGCGGCCAGCAGCATCGTGGCCGTGACCGCGACCGCGGCCACCAGGCCCCGGCGTCCGTTCGTCCCCAACGTGGTGCGTCGCATGCGGTGTCCCCCCTGCATGAATCCCGTTCAGGGGACGCTACTCGGCCCGGGCGGCGCGAGCGAAGCCTCGCGTAGCCTCCGAGCATGGCTCCGGAGACCAAGGCAGCGCCGTGGGCAGGCGGCGATCCGATCGACGCGCTGGCGGCCGAGCAGGGGGAGCTGGTCGCGCTGGTCGCCAGTGCGACCGAAGCCGCGCTCTGCTCGGCCCTCCCGATGCCCCGGGTGAGCGGCGGCGGACGTGCTCCTGCACCTCGCCCAGACCAACGAGATGGCCGTTGCCAGCGCCAACGACGCCCTCACCGACTTCGTCCTGCGGGCGTCGGAGGGCATGGGCCCGGGCGGATCGATCGACGATTGGGCCGGCTACCTGGTCGAGAAGCAGCGCACGACCCCCGGCGAAGCACGCGACCGGTACCTGGCCAGCACCGACGCCCAGGTTGGGGCCCTGCGGTCCGTGGCACCCTCGGCTCGGCTGCGGTGGGTGGCCGGCGAGCTGGCGGCGCGGACCCTGGCCTCGACCCGGCTGAGCGAGACCTGGATCCACCACCTCGACGTGGCCGAGGCGTTCGGGGTGGCAGCGCCACCGACCGACCGGCTCTGGCACGTCGCCCGCCTCGCCTGGCGGACCCTGCCGTACGCCTTCGAGCGCGCCGGGGCGCCGGCGCCAAGCCCGGTGGCGTTCGAGCTCACCGCCCCCGATGGCACCACGTGGCCGTTCGGCGACCCGTCCCAGGCCGCGACCGTGGTGCGAGGCACGGCGTTCGACCTGTGCACGGTCGCCGGCCAGCGACGCCCGTCGGGCCCGAGCACCCTCACCGCCGATGGCCCCGATGCCGAGGCGGTCCTGCGCCTCGTGCGGACGTTCGCCTGAGCGGTGGCCGTCACCAGCGCGGGCCTGCTGCTCCACCGCCTCGGGCCAGCGGGCCTCGAGGTCCTGCTGGTCCACCCCGGCGGCCCCTTCTGGGCCAAGAAGGACGAGGGCGCGTGGTCGGTGCCCAAGGGCGAGCTCGACGAGGGCGAGGAGCCCCACGCCGCCGCGCTGCGAGAGGTGGCCGAGGAGCTGGGGCTGGCGGTGCCCGTGGCCGCCGATGGCCGGGAGGACCTGGACCTGGGCGAGGTGCGCCAGCGCGGCGGCAAGGTCGTCCGGTGCTTCGCCCGGCGGGCCGACCTCGACGTGACCGAGATCGCCAGCAACCAGTTCGAGCTGGAGTGGCCGCCGCGCTCGGGCCGTCGCCAGTCCTTCCCCGAGGTCGACCGAGCCGAGTGGTTCGACCTGGCCACGGCCCGGCGCAAGCTGCTCCAGGGCCAGGTGTCGCTGCTCGACCGGCTCGCCGAGGCGCTCGGCGAGCCGCCCATCTCCTAGGTTCGGGCCGTGGCCCTGACCGACGACGAGGCGATGGCGATGGCCCTGGACCTGGCCCGCCAGGCGGGCGATGCCGGCGAGGTGCCGGTGGGCGCCGTGGTGCTCGTGGCCGGCGAGGTGGTGGCGGCACGGCGCAACGAGCGCGAGGCGACGGGCGACCCGACCGCCCACGCCGAGGTGCTGGCCCTGCGCGACGCGGCGGCGGCCCTCGGCGAGCGGCGCCTGCGCGACGCGACCTTGGTGGTCACCTTGGAGCCGTGCCCGATGTGCGCCGGTGCGGTGTGGGCCGCCCAGGTGAGGCGGGTGGCGTTCGGTGCGGCCGACCTGAAGGCCGGCGCCATGGGCTCGCTCTACAACGTGGCGGTCGACCAGCGGCTGAACCACACCACCGAGGTCACGGCGGGCGTCCGGGCCGACGAGGCCGCCGAGCTGCTCACCAGCTTCTTCCGGTCTCGTCGCTGACCACCGGGTCCAGGTCGAACAGGGCGACCACGTCCCCATCGCGCAGCTCGGCGACGGCCACCACCGGTTCCTCGCCCTCCGGCTCGGCCGCCACGAGCTCCATGCCAGTGGTGGCGCCCGGCGGGCCCGCGAGCCGCACGAGCACCGAACCGGTACGGCCCTCGGCGCTCAGCACGACGCGCGCCACCCCGTCCGCATCCATCACGACCACCCGCCCGGTGACCAGCTCTCGTCGCAGCGAGGCGACCTGCGCCTCCAACGCTGCGATCCGTGCAGGGATGTCCTCGTCCACCGCCATCTGGGGAAGCCTCCTGGTTTGCTCGCTCGTGACCGGCCCCCCAGCACGGAGGACGCTACCGAGCCCCTCTGACAACGGCGGACGCCCGGCACCCGGGTGCATGCGCCATGCTAGGCCCATGATCTCTGGACCGACAGTCTGTGCTCAGGCTTGCTGTCCTGCATGCCCAAGCGCGCAGATCCCGTGGCCGACGCCGACCTGATCGCCCTCGGCGATCGCCTCCGCACGCTGCGCCAGGCCGCAGGGCTCACGCAGGAGCAGGTCGCGGAGGCCGCCGGGCTGCACTGGACCTACGTCAGCCAGATCGAGCGGGGCACCCGCAACCTGGGCTACCGCAACATCGTGCGCCTGGCCGAGGCCGTCGGCGTCACCGCGCCCCACCTCATCGACCTCGACGCGCCTGCCTGAGCGCTGCCGCCCGCCCCGCGCCGCCGACGCCCGCCTGGGCGCCGGTTCGCAGTGGGGCCGTCCGCGCCGGCGCGGCTATCGTCGCCGCCGGAGGGTTGCCAGAGCGGACGAATGGGACGGTCTCGAAAACCGTTGTGGTCGCAAGGCCACCGTGGGTTCAAATCCCACACCCTCCGCCACAGGTTCGGCCCGGGCCCCGGCCCGGGCCGGACCGCGTCCGGACGTGGGCGACCAGGCGTTGGGTACCGTCGGGCCATGGTGCTGCGGATGGACAACGTCGGGATCGTCGTCGAGGACCTCGGGACGGCGATCGGGTTCTTCGAGGAGCTCGGCCTCGAGCTCGAGGGGCGGATGATGGTCGAGGGCGAGTGGGCCGGCCAGGTGACCGGGCTCGGCCACCAGCGCGTCGAGATCGCCATGATGCGCACCCCTGACGGCCACAGCCGCCTCGAGCTGTGCCGGTACCTCGAGCCCGACGTGGTGGCCGACCACCGCCGCGCACCGGTCAACGCCCTCGGCTACCTCCGGGTGATGTTCGCGGTGGAGGACCTCGACGACACCCTCGCCCGCCTCGAGGCGCATGGGATCGAGCTGGTCAGCACCGAGGTCATCCGGTTCGAGGACGCCTACCGGCTCTGTTACGTGCGCGGGCCCGAGGGCATCCTGCTCGGCCTCGCCGAGCCGCTGACCTGACCGACGGGCCCACCGACCGAGGCGATGCGCCCGATCGGACCGGGACCGGACGGGGCGCCAGCAGTACCCTTGCCGCCATGGCATCGACGCCCTCGCAGGCCGGGGTCCGCTGGCTGACGGAGCGGGAGCAGACGGCCTGGCGCGGCTTCGTCATGGGCAGCCGGCGCCTCACCGCCCACCTCGATCGGGACCTCAAGGACCGCGGCCTCACCCACGACGACTACGGCGTGCTGGTCATGCTCTCGGAGTCCGAGGGCGACCGCATGCGGATGGCCGAGCTGGCCGACCTGACCGTCGAGTCCCGCAGCCGGCTCTCCCACCACATCGGGCGCCTCGAGGCCCGCGGCCTCGTGGCCCGCCAGAGCTGCCCCGAAGACCGCCGGGGCTCGTTCGCGGTGCTCACCCCGGAGGGCCGGGCCACCATCGAGGAGCTGGCGCCCTTCCACGTCGAAGGCGTGCGCCGCTACTTCCTCGATCATCTCACGCCCGAAGAGCTCGACACCATCGGGGCGGCGTTCGCCCGCATCGGCGACGAGCTGGGCAGCATCGAGCGCGGCTGACCCGGCGGCTCGCCGCCCGCCCTGCCGCATCCGTCGATCCAGGCCGTAGCCTGCCGGGGCCATGGATCCCTCGGTGATGCACCGCATGATGATGGCGGACCAGTCCGCCAAGCAGGCCGCCCTCAGCCCGGGGCTGGTCCGTCGCGTGTGGGAGTTCGCCCACGCCTACCGGAGCCGGGTCTTCGGGTTCCTCGCCATCGTGGTGGCGGAGGCGTTCCTGGCCCTCGTGCCCGCGCTGCTCATCAAGCAGATCATCGACGAGGCCCTCCCGAACAAGGACACCCAGCAGGTCACCGTCCTCGCCGGGATCATGATCGTCATCGCGTTCGCCAGCGGGGCGCTCGGCATGGTGGAGCGGTACCTGTCCGCCACCATCGGCGAGGGGCTCATCCACGACCTGCGCGCCGCCCTGTTCGACCACGTGCAGCGCCAGCCGATCGCGTTCTTCACCCGCACCCAGACGGGGGCGCTCGTCAGCCGCCTCAACAACGACGTGATCGGCGCGCAGCGGGCGGTCACGGGCACGCTCGGGACGGTGGTGTCCAACATCGTCACCCTGGTCCTCACCCTCGGCGCCATGTTCATCCTGAGCTGGCAGCTCACGATCCTGGCGCTGATCCTGCTGCCGCTCTTCCTCCTGCCGGCCAAGCGGGTGGGCGGCCGCCTCGCCGGCATCACCCGGGAGGGCTTCGACCTCAACGCCTCCATGAACGCCACCATGACCGAGCGCTTCGGCGTGTCCGGCGCCCTGCTGGTGAAGCTGTTCGGGCGCCACGAGGCGGAGGCGAAGAGCTTCTCGGACCGGGCCGGCCAGGTCCGAGACATCGGGGTGCGCAGCGCCATGTACTCCAAGACCTTCATGACCGCCCTCACGCTCGTGGGCGCCGTCGGCACTGCTGCCATCTACCTCTTCGGCGGTCGCCTCGTGATCTCCGGGGCCATCGAGATCGGCACGCTCGTGGCGCTCGGGATGTACGTCACCCAGATCTACGCGCCGCTCACCAGCCTCACGAACGCCCGCGTGGACCTGATGACCGCGTTCGTGTCGTTCGACCGGGTGTTCGAGGTGCTCGACGCCCCCAACCCCATCACCGATGCCCCGGATGCGGTCGAGCTCGGGGACCCGGTCGGGCGCATCGAGTTCGACCACGTCACCTTCGCCTACCCCACTGGCGCCGAAGCCTCGGTGGCCTCGCTGGAGAGCGCAGCGCAGCTGGCCGCGCCGGACACTGGCGCCGGCCCCGTGCTCCACGACCTGACGTTCCGGATCGAGCCGGGCGAGCTGGTGGCCCTGGTGGGGCCCTCGGGCGCCGGCAAGACGACCGTGAGCCAGCTGATCCCACGGCTGTACGAGGCGGGCGAGGGCGCCGTCCGGGTAGACGGCCACGACGTGCGGGACCTCACCCAGGAGTCGCTGCGCGCCGCCATCGGCGTCGTGAGCCAGGACCCGCACCTGTTCCACGAGTCCATCGCGGACAACCTCCGCTACGCCAAGGCCGACGCCACCCTCGCGGAGCTCCAGGCGGTCGCCGAGGCGGCTCGCATCCACGACGTGATCGCGGCGCTGCCCGACGGCTACGCCACCGTCGTCGGCGAGCGGGGCTACCGGCTCTCGGGCGGCGAGAAGCAGCGGCTGGCCATCGCCCGGATGCTCCTCAAGGACCCGGCCATCGTGATCCTGGACGAGGCCACCTCCAGCCTGGACAGCGAGAACGAGGCCGCGGTCCAGGAAGCGCTGTCGGCCGCCCTCGAGGGGCGCACCTCGATCGTCATCGCCCACCGGCTCTCCACCATCGTCGACGCCGACCGGATCCTGGTCCTGGACCACGGCCGGCTGGTCGAGGAGGGCCGCCACGTGGACCTGGTGGACGCGGGCGGGCTGTACGCGGACCTGTACCGCACCCTGGTCCGCGCCGAGGCCTGACCAACCGCCTCCGGCGCCGAAGACCGGTGCGGACAGGGTTCTGATCCGGCGCCCGGGGCAGTAGGGTCCCAGCGCACTCGCTTGCACCCTGACGCCGCGAAAGGACCACACCCATGGCCATCGAGCTCCCGCCGCTCCCCTACGCCGAGGACGCCCTCGCCTCCAAGGGGCTCTCCGCCGAGACCATCCAGTACCACTACGGCAAGCACCACGCCACGTACGTGAACGTGCTGAACGGCCTCATCGAGGGCACCGAGCACGCCGACTCGTCGCTCGAGGAGATCATCCTCGCCGCGGACGCCGGCCCGCTGTTCAACAACTCCGCCCAGGTCTGGAACCACACCTTCTACTGGAACTGCCTGTCGCCCACCGGCGGCGGCGAGCCCACCGGTGAGCTCGGTGACGCCATCAACTCGGCGTTCGGCTCCTACGAAGCGTTCGCCAACGAGTTCTCCGAGGCGGCCAAGACCACCTTCGGCTCCGGCTGGGCCTGGCTCGTCGACGACGGCGGCCTGAAGATCCAGAAGACCTTCAACGCGGACCTGCCGCTCAAGCACGGCGTGAAGGCCCTGCTGACCATCGACGTGTGGGAGCACGCCTACTACGTCGACTACCGCAACGCCCGCCCGGACTACATCTCGAACTTCCTGGCCAACCTGGTCAACTGGGACTTCGTCGCCCAGAACCTGGCCAGCTGAGGCCGCAGTGCTCGTACGGGGGCCGCTCCCTTCGGGGGGCGGCCCCCGTCGCGCCCGGCCTCAGGTGGCCGGTGCCGTGCAGGGCGATGCCGAGCAGACGTCGACGAGCGTCCCGCCGCTGCGCAGGAAGGCGTCCTTCTGTTCCTGGCCGTTGACGGCTCGGCGCGGGTCCTCGTGGGGGTCGGCGCCGGCGCGGGGCGGCACGTTCTCGAGGGGCGCCACCGGCGAGCCCGAGTCCCACACGACCAGGCCCGATCCCGTCGACGGGTACGACAGCGACGGCAGGCCCCAGCCAGGGTCGACGTCGAAGCTGCGGCCCGGCCCGTACATCGGGCGGTGGACCCCCATCCCGGCGGTGCGGGCCTCGATCTCGGCGGTGAACGGGGCCACCTGGTGGTCGCCGAGCGCCACGTGCAGCAGGACCCGGTGCGCGGGCGTCCCTGGGAGGGGGTCGTCGGTGAGGTGGGCGGCGTACCCGTTGGCCTCGCCCCTGTCCCAGAGCATCTGGAGGACCTGCAGGCCGAGCACCCGGTCCACCGCCTTGGGGTACGAGACCTTCATCAGGTCGCGGAACGGGTCGAAGTCGACGCTGCGCTCGAGCAGCGTGGAGTAGTTCATCCCGGTCACGCCGAGCACGCCCGCCGACACGTCCGGCGAGGTGGCCACGAACGCACCGCCGATGATGCCGCCCTGGCTGTTGCCGTCGTAGAACAGGTCGCTCGTGTCCAGGATCGGGTCGCCGCCCGCCGTCTGGAAGGCGTCGTCGGAGGTGAAGCCGGCGGCGTTGGTCATGAGCCGGCCGAGGAAGATCGTGTCGAGGATGCCCTGCTGTGACCGGTCGGCCAGCGTCGGGAACGTGGAGACGTCCTTCAAGATGGTGGCGGCGTTCCCGATGTCGCCCTCGCTCATGCCGATCCACGTGGTCGCGCAGTAGGCCATGTCGAAGCGGTCGACCATGGACCGCTGGGGCCCGGAGCGCACCTCGCCCAGGTCGCCGAACAGGCCGTGCCCGTAGATCACGCCCCGTGCCCGCTCGCCGGGGTCGAGGGTCGGCAGCTCGCAGTCGAAGTCCGCGGTGAACGTGCCGTTGCGGCGGGGCAGCCCGTCGGGGCCGTTGTTGAAGGCGTGCCCGGGCGACCCGTCCCCGGTGAGGTACAGCGGGACCTGGAAGGTTCCCTCGACCCGCCGGGCCACGCCCTGGGCCGGTGCGTTGGTCACCTTGTCGACGTGGAACGCCGGCGCCCCGCCCTTCAGCGAGGCGAGCGCCGCGTTGCGGATGTGCAGCAGGCGCCCGGTGGTGTTCTCGGTGGAGGCCACCGTGAAGTCCCATGCCAGGTAGAGGTCGTCCTTGGCGATGCCCGCGTCGGCCAGCTCACCGAAGATCTGCTCGACGTGGGGCCGCCGGGCCTCGGCGTCGCCCACCCCCTGGCCCGCATCGCCGTCGCGGTAGAAGGTGAACGAGGACCGTGCCGGGATCGTGCCGCCAGCACCGTCCTTCAGGTTCCGCAGGGCGAAGATGTAGCGGTGGCCCGCCAGCCAGTCCTTGGCCGGGCGCAGGTAGAGCAGCTGGTCCTTGGCCTGGTCTGCGGCGGGGATGTTGGCGTCGAGCTCGGCGAAGATCGGCCACCGCTCCCCCGTGTCGGCGTCGATCGCCAGGATGGGCGCATCGCCGTCCAGGCTGGCGCCGATGTCGTCGAGGGTCGCGGCACCGGTCTTGGCCAGGTCGATCCCGGGCACCTGCAGGAGGCCGGCCTGGCCCGGGCTGAAGCCGTCGTTGCGGTTCAGCTCGCTCGGGTCGGGCCGCACGCCGTCCTTGTTGGCCGGCAGCCACTCCCGCTTGAAGGCGACCCGCCGACCGGTCGCGGTCGTGGCGTCGGGGACCGTGAAGCGGTCGTTCGGGAACGGCAGCAGGCACATCCGGGGGTCGAGCGGGTCGCACCCACCGCCGACGGACTCGCTGCTGCCGAGCATCGTCATCGCCAGGCGCACCTCGCCGACCTGGGGCGCGGTGTAGCGCGCCACCCACGACGCTCGGCCGGCAGGATCGGCGGGCCGGCCCAGGTACTGCACGTAGGCGTCGCCCACCAGGCGCACGGCCCGCTCCCGAGAGCGCAGCAGGCTCCGCACCAGGACCTGCCGCGAGGTGCCGGCATCGAGCCGAGCGATCCAGTAGGCCCGGCCCGACGGGTCCGCCGCCCGGCCCAGCGCCTTCTCGTACGTGCGGTCCACGAAGCCGGCGTTGGTCGACCCGCTGCGGCGCCACGCCTCGGCTGAGGCGGCGATCGTGGCGGTGACCTGCTCGATGTCGCCGGAGGCGTAGGAGCCGAGGGCTCGGTTCACGACCGCGTCCCAGTGCTCCAGGCCGCTCGGGTCCACGGCGCGACCGAGGTACCGCTGGTAGTCCGCGTCGATCCGATCCTGGATCCAGCCGCTCTGCAACATGGCGTAGTAGGCGGCCTCGCTGGGCTTGCTCCGGTCGACATCGCCGGCCACGAGCACGACGTCCCGCTCGGTCGGCTCCTGCCCCGGGTGGAGCCGCAGGAGGAGCTCACGAGCGCGCGCCCACCCGGCGGGGCGCAGCGGCAGCGCGTTGGGATGGGGCGCCTCGGCCCGCCGGACCGGTGTGGTCGGGGCGGCGACGGCCGGTGGCCCGCCCACCAGCACCGCTGCGCTCGACACCGCGGCAGCGGCGGCCACGGCGCCCAGCAGCGCACGGCCACCCGATCGCCAGCTCGCCATCCCCATGCAGACCCCCAAGATCCGGTTCGTCGGGACCCTAGCCCCGGCGTTCGGTACCGTCCGGGGGATGGCCGAGGTGCGCGCGTGACCCAGACCTGGACCGTGGCGGAGCTGTCCGAGCACCTCGCGCGCCTGATGGCGGGCGCCTTCCCCGACGACGCCTGGGTCGAGGGCCAGATCCGCAACCTGACCCGCGCCGCCAACGGCCACGTCTACTTCGACCTGGCCGAGCCCGTCCCGATGGGCGAGGCGCCCAAGGCGCAGCTGGCGGTGACCCTGCTCGAGCCCGAGCGGATGCTGGTCAACCAGCAGCTGCGGCGAGCCGGCGGCACCATCCGCATGGCCGACGGCGTCGAGGTCCGGATCCAGGGCCGCATCCGTTGGTACGGGCGGCGGGGGGCCCTGCAGGTGCGGATGCACGGCATCGACCCGGCGTTCACGCTCGGCCGGCTCCAGGCCGACCGCGAGCAGCTGCTGGCCCGCTTGTCGGCCGAGGGGCTGCTCGACCGCAACGGCAGGCTCCCGCTCCCGCGCCTGCCCCTTCGCCTCGGCCTGGTGACCAGCCGGGGCAGCGCCGCCCACGCCGACGTCCTCGCCGAGCTCGACGCCAGCGGCATCGGCTTCCACGTGGTCGCGGTCGACGCCCGGACCCAGGGCCCGGAGTGCGAGCCGTCGGTCGTCCGCGCCCTCGCCCACCTGGCGAGCCATGGCGTGGACCTGGTGCTGGTCGTCCGCGGCGGCGGGGCCCGCACGGACCTCGCCGGCTTCGACACGGAGGCCATCGCCCGGGCCATCGCCACCAGCCCCGTGCCGGTGTTCACCGGCATCGGCCACGAGATCGACCGCTCGGTCGCCGACGAGGTGGCCCACACGGCCCACAAGACCCCGACCGCGGCGGCCGCGGCGGTCGTCGAGCTCGTGCAGGGCTTCGCCCGCACGGTGGATCGCCACGCCGCCACCGCCCAGCGAGCGGTGCACCGGAGCCTGGCGGTGGCCGGCTCGCGCCTCGACGACCGCGCCGACCGGCTCGGTCGCAGCGCTGCGCGCGCGCTCGACCGCGCCGGCGCGGAGCTGGCCCGGCACCAGGGCGCCATCGGCGGTCGCGCGGTGGCCGCGCTGGTCCGGGCCGAGGGGCGGCTCGCCACGCTCGACGCCCGCGCCCAGGTCCACGACCCCCAGGCTGCGCTCCGCCGTGGCTGGTCGATCACCACCACCGAGGACGGCCGCCTGGTGCGCAGCACCGCCGACGCGCCAGCGGGCACCACACTGGTGACCCGGGTGGCCGACGGCCACGTGCTGTCCATCGCCCAGCCACCGGCCCTGACCCTCCCCGAGGAGCCCGACGCATGACCGATCCCCGCCCCGTCGACGAGCTGGGCTACCTGGAAGCGCTGGCCGAGCTGGAGGCGATCCTCGACCGGCTCGAGCGCTCCGAGCCCGACGTCGATCGGGTGGCCGACGACGTGGCCCGAGCGGCGGCGCTCGTGGCCCACTGCCGGAGCCGCATCGAAGGCGCCCAGCTCCGGGTCGACGAGGTCGTCGCCTCGCTCGCCCCGCCCGAGCCCGTGGGGGACGGCGACTAGCCCGCCGAGCCCGAGGGGTCCTGGCTACCCCTCGGTGCCGTCGACGCCATCGACGGCATCGACCTCCGTGGCCGGTGTCCCGGCGGGCCCCTGGCGGCGCTCGCCGCGGGCGGAGCGCCTGGCGGCGCGGCGACGCTCGTGGAACGCGGCGGCGTCCTCGGCGAAGCGCCGATCGCTCGCTGCTCGCGAGAGGAGGCGGAAGCTGGCCCCGATGAGCGTGATGTTCAGGAGGATGTGGCCCGTGACGACCGCCCGAGCCGTCTGGGAGGTGGGGGTGATGTCGCCGTAGCCGACGGTGGCCGTGGTGACGGTGGTGAAGTAGATGGCGTCGAGCTTGGTGTGGATCCCCGGGAAGCCGTTGGTGCCATCGGCGATCGAGTAGTAGCTGATGGCGAACGCCACGATCACGAGCGAGGCGATCATCGACACCGCCTGCAGGGCCTCGCGGACGGGGAAGTCCGAGGTTCGGATGCGGGTGAGGCGCCGGAACGTGAGGGGCAGCACGGCCAGGGCCGCCGCGATGCCGAGCGCGGCGCCGGCGATCCAATGGCTGCCATCGAACGGGATGACGAAGTAGAGGGCCAGGAGCGCGATCGGTGGCAGCAGCGACCCCAGCAGGGTGCGCGCCATGCTGGGCGTCTCCTCCCAGTACTCCACTGGGGAGCCCTCGTCGCTGGTCAGATCCTCGTCGATGGCCCGGGATCTTACGGCCGCCCCGGACGCCGGTCCGGTGATCGCCCCCGGTTCAGGGACGGTCGCAGCGAGCGTCGAACGAGAAGTGGGCCGGCTCGGCCCCCGGCACCTCGCGGTCGGAGGCGTCGAGGGGGACCGCCTGGCCGTCGAACTGGATGCGGCTGCCCCGCAGCCGCGCCGAGTCGATCCGTCCGGGCGCGGCCCCGGTCCCGCCCTTGCGCTCCCACGCCTCCACGCCGAAGGCGCCGACCCTGGTGTCGGAGCGCTGCGGGTCGGCGTCGAGCGTGAAGCCGGTCGATCGCTCCACCGCCGTCACCTTGTCCTTGCGCAGGCCCATGACCGCCTGGAACATCGAGCCGTCATCGGCTCGGCCCACCACGTAGATCGTCTGGCCGTCCCGGCCGCAGTCGTCGAGCGAGAAGGACGTGCGGGCGTCGCCGACGGTGACGATCGCGGTGCGGTCCTCGAACTCGTGGCGGCCGCACCCGCCCAGCCCGCCGATCGACACCAGGACGGTGGCAGCCACCGCCAGGATGCGACGCACGGACCGAGCCATGGCCGCCAGGGTACGGGCCGCCACCGAGGTCGCCCCAGCGCCAGGGGCCACAGGTAGTGTCTGCGGCCATGCGTGCGCTGGTGACGGGTGGGGCAGGGTTCATCGGATCGAACCTGGTGGACGAGCTCGTCTCCCAGGGCCACGAGGTGCGGGTGCTGGACAACCTGTCCACCGGCTTCGCCGAGAACCTCAACCCCGACGCCCTGTTCTTCGAGGGTGACATCTGCGACGAGGAGCTGGTCGCCCAGGCGGTCGACGGCACCGACGTCATCTTCCACCAGGCCGCCCGCGGCTCGGTCCCCAAGTCCGTCGAGACGCCGCTCATCACCGACCTGTGGAACATCCACGGCACGCTGACCGTGGTGGAGGCCGCCCGGCGCCAGGGGGTGCCCCGCGTGGTGGCCGCCTCGTCGAGCAGCGTCTACGGCGGCGTGGCGCCCCGGCCCACCGTGGAGACCTCGCCCCTGTTCCCCAAGTCGCCCTACGCCGTCACCAAGATGACCGGCGAGCTGTACCTGCAGGTCTACTGGGAGCTGTTCGGCGTCGAGACCGTGGCCCTGCGCTACTTCAACGTCTACGGGCCCCGCCAGGACCCGACCTCCGCCTACGCGGCGGTGATCCCCAAGTTCATCGCGTCGCTCCGCGCCGGCGAGCCCCCCACCATCAACGGCGATGGCCTCCAGAGCCGGGACTTCGCCTTCGTGTCGGACGTGGTCGCCGCCAACATCGCCGCCGCCTCGGCGCCGGCAGAGGCCTGCGCGGGCAAGGCGTACAACATCGCCGGCGGGTCGGAGCGGTCCCTCCTGGAGATGCTCGAGATCCTGAACGACATCCTCGGCACGTCGATCGAGCCGATCCACGGGGAGCCCCGCGCCGGCGACGTCCGCCACTCGTTCGCCGACACCTCCAGGGCCCGCGACGACCTCGGCTGGCAGCCCACGCTGGACTTCGCCGAGGGCCTGCGCCGCACGGTCGCCTGGTTCACCTGACGCTCCGGGCCAGGTGGATGGGGTGAACCGCGGCCGACGGCCGTAGCCTCGGCAGCGTGTCCGGAGCGGCCAGCACCTCGGAGGCGGAGCCCCTGCCCGCCGACCTCCGCCGCATCGCGGCGCGCGTGGAGGCGCGGGTGGCCACCCTCTTCGAGGCCGAGACCAGCCGCTGGGCGGCGGTCGACGCCGACGTCCGACGTCCGCTCGACGCCGTGCACGCCCTGGTCACCGCAGGGGGCAAGCGCCTGCGCCCGGCGTTCTGCCATTGGGGCTTCGTCGCCGCCGGCGGCGACGCCGACGACCCGCGCATCGTGGACGCCGGCGCCGCCTTCGAGCTGCTGCAGGCGTTCGCCCTCATCCACGACGACGTGATGGACGGCTCGGCCGTGCGCCGCGGCGCCCCGCCGTGCACCGCCAGTTCGCGGACCGCCACGAGGCCGCCGCCTGGTCCGGCGAGCCTCGTCGGTTCGGCGAGGGTGTGGCGATCCTCGCCGGGGACCTGGCCCTGGTCTACGCGGACCTGCTCATGCCCGTGGGCAGCCCCGAGCTCGCCTGGCTGTGGCACGAGCTGCGGATCGAGCTGAACGTGGGCCAGTACCTGGACCTGGCCGGCACCGCCACCGGCGGCGTCGGCCGAGACGGCGCGCGCCTGATCGCTCGGCTGAAGTCCGGCCGCTACACCATCGAACGTCCGCTGCAGCTCGGCGCGCTGCTCGCCGGCGACGCGTCCACCGCGGAGGCGCTGCGGACCTACGGCGCCCCGCTGGGCGAGGCGTTCCAGCTCCGCGACGACGTGCTGGGCGTCTTCGGCCTGGCGTCGCGCACCGGCAAGCCGGTCGGCGACGACCTCCGCGAGGGCAAGCCGACGCTGCTGCTGGCGGTGGCCGCCGAGCGGGCCGACGCCGCCGGCCAGGAGCTCCTCCGCCGCGTGGGCGACCCAGACCTCGACGACGAGGCGGTGGCAGACCTCCAGGCCCTGTTCGTCTCCACCGGCGCCCTCGACGTCGTCGAGGCGGAGATCGCCAGCCTCGCCGCCCAGGCCACCACCGCGCTGCCGCTGCTCGCCCTGCCAGACCACGCGGACCTGGCTCTGCGGGACCTCGCGGACTTCGTCGTCGCCCGAGACGCCTGACGGGCCCGCGCCCGCCTCAGCGCCCGGCGTAGCGAGCCAGCGCCAGGTGCAAGGGCTCGACCACCACGCCCGGCTCGGCGGCCACCGCCTCCAGCCACGGCGGGTGCACCACGGCGGCCACGGCGATCGGGTCGTCGAGGCCCGAGAACTGCAGCGCCTGGCGGACGTAGGTGGTGGCGTAGTCGCCGGGTCGGACGTCGCGCGCCAGCTCCAGGAGCGCGAACGGATCCGGTGCCCCCGGGTCAGTGGGGGCCGGTGGGACCGGCAGGACCAGTGGCGACTGGGGCGCCGGGCCGCCGCCGGCGAGGCCGGGCCCGTCGCACAGCACGGCACCGACCACCAGGTCCGGGCGCGCCCCGGCGATGAGCAAGGCCACGTAGGCCCCGAGCCCACGCCCGACGATCGTGCACGGCCCGAGCTGTGCGAGCGCCGCGTCGACGTCGGCCATGAGGACCTCGGCCGTGTAGCCACCGCCGGGCGTGCGGCTCGAGGCGCCGTGGCCGGTGAGGTCGAGCCCGTGGACCGGCCCGGGCCAGGCCGCAGCGAAGGGCGGGGCCTCGGCGGGGGTGTGCTCGCCCAGGCCGTGCAACAGCAGCAGGGGCCGGCCCTCGCCGGCGCGCAGCTCGTGGAGGGCGAGCTGCACCTTCACGTGGGTGAGGAAGGTGGTGCGCCCGCTCACGAGAGGTGCTCCAGGACGAGGGAGGCGACCAGGTCCGGCTGCTCCACGTGGCAGAAGTGGCCGACGCCGTCGAGGGCCACGAAGCGGCCCCGCGCCGGCAGGTTGGGCTCCACGTCTTCGGGACGGGTGCCCCAGCCCATGATCTCGATGTCCATGCCGAGGATGCAGAGCACCGGCATCCCCAGGGCGGGGAGCCGGGACATCGACCACTCCGGCCGCCAGGGGCCGAAGCCGCCCATGCGCATCGAGGCGTCGATCTTCCACCGCCAGCCGTCGGGGCGCTCGTAGCCGCCGATGCGCACCAGGTAGCGCAGCCACTCCTGGGAGAGGCGGGGGTTCATCCGCCCGCGCCGCTCGGCCAGCTCCTCGACCGTGCCCGGCCGACGGACCTTGGTGGCGGCGGCGCGCCGGTGGTCGAGCCAGGCCGCGAGCTCGCCGTTCAGGAGCCGGGTCCGGTGGTGGTCGGGCACGTCGGGCCACGACCGGCTCGATGGGAGGCCGTCGATGTTGATGAGGTGGCTCACCCGGTGCGGCAGGGCGTCGGCGAGCTGCAGCATGATGGCGCCGCCCTTGGAGTGGCCGAGCACCGGCACCGGCCCGGGCCCAAGCGAGTCCAGGACGGCAGCGCCGTCGCGGACGTCGGTGTCCCAGGCGTAGAGGTGGGCGTGCTCGGAGTCGCCGTGGCCGCGCTGGTCCCAGGACACCACCCGGTACCCCTCGTCGGCGACGAGCGGGGCCAGGGTGTCGTAGGTGCCGGCGAAGTCGAAGCCACCGTGGGCGAACAGGATCGGCGGAGCGTCCGGCTCGCCCCACTCCCACACGCACAGCTCGAGGCCGCCGGCGTCGACGGTCCGCCGCCGGTCCGGGCGGCGGGCACCGGGGTGGCCCGGCAGGCCCTGCGCGTCGGCCTCGGCGCGCGTCGGCGCCGGGGGGATCGGCTCGGCGTCGGCGGGCGAGGGCATCGGTGCAGGCTAGGCCGCCACTTGACCCGCGGGTCAAGAGACGGTCGACGGGCACCCGCCACCTTCGGGCCGGACGGAGGCCGGACCTAAGGTGGAGGACCGGTGACCGCGACGACCCCTCCTCCCCTGTCCGGCGTGGCCGATGCGGCGCCTGCGGGCGGTCGCCTCGCCGGGCTCCGGGCCCGAGGCGCCGGCCACCGCCACCTGATCACCGGCTCGAGCGTGCTGGTGCTGGGCGCGGCCGTGCAGGGCCTCGGCGGCTTCGCCTTCTCGGTCGTGGCGAGCAAGCTCGACGCCAAGACCGACTTCGGCAACGCCACCGCCCTGTTCACGTCGGTCCTGTTCGTCACCTACCTCGCCGGGCTCGGCCTGCCCGTCGCGCTGGCCCGCTACTCGTCGGGTCGGGATCGAGACAGCCACGTCGTGTTCGCCTGGGGCATGGTCGCCACCATCCCGGCCGCCCTGGTCGCCTCCGCCGGCTACCTCTACCTGGTCGATCCCAAGGCGGCCGACGTGCTGTGGGACTGGCACCCGGACCTGGGGTTCTTCCTGTTCTTCGTCGTGGTCCTGGGCTCTGCGCTCTCGTTGATCTTCGACGTCCGCTGCATGACGATGCGCCGCTGGAACGTCGTGCTCGTGCGGATCATCCTCGTGACCGTCGCCAAGATCGCGCTGCTCCCGGTGGCCCGTGGCGCATCGGATCGGGCGCTGCTGCTGTTCCTGTTCCTGGCCGGCCCGGTGGCCGTGTCGGGCTTCATCGGGGTCGCGCTCCTCCCCCGCATCACCGGCGGACCGCACCGGCTCGCTCCCCGGCCCGCCACCGCCCGGGCGGCCGTCCACTACTCGGCCGTCAACTACGTCTCCACCCTCGCCTACCAGGCGCCCTACTTCGCCCTGCCGGTCATCGTGCTCACCCACGTCGACAGCGCCACCAACGGCAGCTTCTACGTGGCGTGGGGGATCGTGGCCATCGCCTTCTACGTGCCCTCCGCGATCGGTCAGGCCCTGCTGGCCGAGGGCGGCAAGGGCGGCGCCCACGTCCAGTCCCAGATGCGCCTCGCGCTCGGCCTCGCCGTCGGTCTCATGGCACTGGCCGCCGCGGTCACCTTCAGCGGCAAGGGCCTGGTGATCAAGGTGTTCGACAAGACCTACGCCGACGCCGCCCACATCCTCCCGGCGATGATGCTGGCCGGCGTCCCGTGGGCCATCACCTCGCTGCTGCTCACGGAGGCCCGCGTCCTGCACCGCAACGTGGCCACGGTGATCATCACCCTCACCCTCACCCTGTCGATCATCATCCCGGCCCTGATCCTCGTCCCTGGGACCGGGCCCCACGACGGCCTCAACGGCGCCTCGGCGGCGTGGCTGCTCGGCAACGCGTTCGCCGCCGTCGTCGCGATCATCGTCACCGCCATCAGCCGGCACACCGCAGGCAGCTCGCACGCCGAGCAGGAGATGGACCCGATCCACCCCGTCGCCTGAGGCAGCGCCCACGCCACCCGGCTGGGCCCGGTCCGAGCTAGGCGACGTTGCGGCAGCGGTCACCGACGGGCTGGTAGGAGGGCCCGTCGGCATCGTCGATGGTGACCACGCGCCAGTTGGGCGTGTCGCCGAGGTCCAGGTAGCCGGCGTCCTGGAGCGCCTGGTCGTTCGGCGGGTAGATCGAGAGCTCGGCCTTGAACCGCTCCGACTGGGCCTTGAGGGCGCGCAGCTCGGTGCGGCACTCCCGCTTGGCGGACTCCCGGTCGATGCCCCGGAGCGACACGACGGCGATGGTGATGAGCCCGCCCAGCACCACGAGCACGAGCACCAGCTCGGAGATCGTGAAGCCCGCCTGGGAGGAGCGCTTGGTCATCGCGGTCGACGGTAGTTCACCGCGGCGCGGGCGGACAGGCGTCGATCGCGCACAGCCGCTCACGCCACCGGGCCGCCTCGGCGGGCCGGTCGAGGGCGATCGCCGCGAGGTACAGCTGGGTCATCGCCGTCTGGGACCAGGGGCTCAGCCGCTGCGCCTCCAGGTACGCCTCCCGCGCCCGGCGGTACCGCTCCTTCCCGGTCGACATGACCGGGCTCTGGCGCGAGGCGCCCAGCTCGCTCCAGAAGTACCAGTACCTCGGCTCGAGCTCGACGGCCCGCTCGGACTGGGCCAGCGCCCGCCGGGCCAACGCCGGGTCCTTCTGCAGCAGCGCGTCCTGCCCCAGCTGGCGGGCGTAGAGGTCGACGAGCCCAGGGTCGCCGGGCCACGCCTGGTTGGCCCGGCGCACCACGTCGGTCGGGTCCGGGTCGGTCTGGGCCACGGCCAGCAGGTGGTCCGCGTACACCAGGCGCGCCCCGGTGGCGAGGGCGAGCACGCCGAGGACGGAGGCCAAGACGTGGGACGCCACGCGCGGGCCGCGCCGGGCGAGCGGCGGGTCCGCCACCACCGGCGGATCGGTCGCGACGGCCGCCAGCCCCAGCGCGAGCAGGGCGGTGGGCGCGGTGGCCACGGCGAACGGCTCGAACAACCAGGTCAGGCCCACCCCAGCCGCGTACCAGGCCAGGGGGCCGCGGGCGCGGCGCGCCGCGAACCAGGCGAAGGCGCCGGCCAGGGCGAGGCCGGGCAACCCGGTCGTGACCGCCAGCTC
This sequence comes from Acidimicrobiales bacterium, assembly GCA_046331115.1. Taxonomy (GTDB): domain Bacteria; phylum Actinomycetota; class Acidimicrobiia; order Acidimicrobiales; family Iamiaceae; genus Aquihabitans. The sequence goes on along the minus strand of JAXLRJ010000003.1, from coordinate 145,268 downwards.
GACGATCAGGTTGTGGGCGTCGGCGAAGGTCCGGTCCGGCCCCTCGTGCAGGACGAAGGACCGCGTCACGCGCTCGTTGGTGGCAGACCGGAAGCGGTTCGGGCCCCAGCCGAGCACGGGCTTCTCCACCACCGCTTCGGCACCGGCCTTCCACATGGCGGCGCGGTTCGCGGTGCCCGAGCTGGTCCCCTCGGCGCCCCCGAGGCGGCCCGATGCGGACAGCGGCAGGGCGAGGGAGCCGATGAACATGCCCACCAGGACGGCCCCGAGCACGGCGGCGGCCCGGATGGCCGCCATCCCGCCGCCGGCGCGCGGGCGGGCTCCCAGGCCAGCAGCGAGCGGCGCCAGCACCACCATCCCGACCAGCCCGATGCGGCTGCCCGCCATGTTCCCGGCCACGGCGAGCACGACCACGAGCGCCAGCCAGCCCCACCACCAGCGCCCGCCGCGCCCGGCCCGGGCCCCCAGCATGGCCACGCCCCCCGACATCAAGGCGCCAAGCATCACCGGGTTGAGGGTGAAGCCCATGGCCCGGCCGTCGGCGAGCGAGATCAGCCCGGTCCCGTTCGGGGTGGCGGCCTGGATGTAGGCCACCCGGGCGTGGGCGACGTGCCCGACCCGGAGCGCGCCGCCGACCAGCCGGGCCCCGGCGCTGCCGCGGCGGCGGCCGATGGCCCAGATGCCGAGGTAGGCGGCCAGGTAGACCCACCCTCGATCGCCCGACCACCCAGCGTTCCACGCCATGTTGGCCTGGCCGCTGAAGGCCACCGAAAGCAGCGCCCAGCCCAGGAACGCGGCGCCGAAGATCGCGGCCCGATCCCGGCGGTGGACCAGGATCCCCAGGCCGACCAGGCCGACGGCGCCGAGCGGCCACGCCACCGCGGCCAGCAGGACCGGCGAGCCCCGCTGCAGCTCGGGCGCGTTGGCGATGAGCAGCAGGAGCGCGGCGGCGGCCACCACCACGTCGGCCAGGGTCGGGTCGAGGGCGGGGTCGCGCGGCGGGGGCGGCTCGGCGGGCGGGCCGTCGTCGTCGTCGTCGGGCACGTCCGGCGCGGCGGCCCGGACGTGGGAGAAGCTCACGCAGGCGGGGGCGGGGGCGGGGGCGGCGGGGCGCCGCCGCCGGCGACGGCCGCCCGGGCATCGGCGATGCCGAGCATCCGAGCCACGTCGTCGGGGTTCTTGGCCCGGCGGATGGCCTGCTGCGCCTCGATGACGCCCCGGCGGGTGAGGTCCACCAGCGAGTCGTCCATGCTCTGCATGCCCTGGCGCTTGCCGGAGGTCATGGCGTTGTGGATCTGGTGGATCTTGCCGTCGCGGATGAGCGCCCGGATGGCCGGGTTGGCCAGCATCACCTCGGCCGCCACCGCACGGCTGCGGCCGTCGGCGGTCGGGACGAGCTGCTGGGTGACCACGGCCTGGAGCGAGTTGGCGATCTGCACCCGCACCTGACCCTGCTGCTCGCCGGGGAACGCGTCGATGATGCGGTCGACCGTCTGGGCGGCGTCTTGGGTGTGGAGGGTGGCGAACACGAGGTGGCCGGTCTCGGCCGCGGTGATGGCGGTCGAGATGGTCTCCAGGTCGCGCATCTCGCCCACCAAGATGACGTCGGGGTCCTGCCGCATGGCCGAGGTGAGCGCCACGCCGAAGCCGTAGGTGTCCTCGCCCACCTCGCGCTGGTTGACCAGCGCCACCTTGGGCCGGTGGACGAACTCGACCGGGTCCTCGATGGTCATGATGTGGCACTGGCGGGTGCGGTTCACGATGTCGACGAGCGAGGCCAGCGTGGTCGACTTGCCCGAGCCCGTCGGCCCGGTGACCAGCACCATGCCGCGGGGCAGGTCGGCCAGCTCCTTGACGATGTCCGGCAGCCCGAGCAGGTCGAAGTCGACCACCTCGTAGGGGATCACGCGGAAGGCAGCGCCGACGGCGTTGCGCTGGAGGAACACGTTGACGCGGAAGCGGACCTTGCTCCCCATGGCGTGCGAGGTGTCGAGCTCGTGGGTCTCCTCGAACCGCTCCTGCTGGCGGACCGTCAGGATCGAGAAGACGAGCTCGCGGATCCGGGTGGGCGTGAGCACCGCCTCGTCGGGCATGCGCATCAGCTCGCCGATCACGCGCACGAACGGCGGCTGGTTGGCGGCAAGGTGCAGGTCCGAGCCGCCCATCTCGAGCACCCGGTCGAACAGCCGGTAGAGCTCGGTCATGTGGTCCGATCGACCGTGGCCGCCGTGCTGGGCGTCGTCGGGGCCATCGCCGTCCGCGAGGTCGGCCAGGGCGTGCTCGATGGACTCGGCGTCGCTGAGCCCGACCAGCAGCTCGGGGCCGCCGGCACCCACGAGGTGCTCGGCGATCGCTCGGATGGCCGAGGTGGAGGCGGGCGCCGGGAACGCGACGAGCAGCTCGTTCTTCGTGAGCCGGACCGGCACCGCCTTGTGGGCCCGGATCAGCTCGTCGGGCACGAGCGCCAGCGCCTCGGGGTGCAGGACCTCGGTGCTGAAGTCGACGTAGACGGCCCCGGTGGCCGCGGCCCAGGCAGCGGCCACGTCGGGGGCCGGCAGGGCCACCTTCCCGGCGAGCACGGTCGGGAACGGGACGCCGGTGCTCGACGCCTCGTCGAGCGCCGCATCCATGATCTCCCGGGTGATCACGTGCCGGTCGATGAGCGCCTCACCGAAGTGCCGGGCCTGGCTGTTCAGCATGGTGTTTTCCCCTGGTCTCCCCCGCTGGTGGGGGGAACCGTACACGCACGTGCCTCGCCTGCGGGAGTGCGCGAGACTCCGCACATGCAGATGGCCCAAGTGAACATCACCCCCATCGAAGGGCTGGTGGCAGAGCTCTGGGACCGCGGGGGGACCGACATCCACATCGGCGCCGGTGCGCCGCCGATGATGCGGATCGACGGCGACCTCTACCCGGTCGCTGGGCACGATCCCCTCCACCCCGACGACATCGAGCGCCTGGCCGAGGCGATGCTCCCGGAGGAGATGCAGGAGCAGTTCGCCAAGACCCGCCAGGTGGACTTCTCGTTCTCCTGGAAGGAGGTCACCCGCTTCCGCGGCAACATCTTCCGCCAGCGCGGCGCGGTGAGCCTGGCCCTGCGCGCCATCCCCTTCCAGATCCCCACGATGGAGGAGCTCCTGCTCCCGCCGGTGATGGAGAGCTTCTGCCACCAGCGCCAGGGCCTCGTGCTGATGACCGGCCCCACCGGCTCCGGCAAGAGCACCACCCAGGCGGCCATGGTCGGCGCCATCAACGACAGCATGCGCCGCCACATCCTCACGCTCGAGGACCCGATCGAGTACGTGCACGGCCACAACCTCTCGCTCGTCTCGCAGCGGGAGATCGGGTTCGACACGGCCACGTTCCAGGACGGCCTGCGCTCGGCGCTCCGCGAGGACCCCGACGTCGTGCTGGTGGGCGAGATGCGCGACCCCGAGTCCATCGCCACCACCCTGACCATCGCGGAGACCGGCCACCTGGTGTTCGCCACCCTGCACACCAACGACGCCTCGTCGGCGATCGATCGCATCATCGACGTGTTCCCGTCGGATCGCCAGGCCCAGATCCGCGTGCAGCTCGCCGCCTCCCTGTCGGGCGTCGTCGCGCAGCGCCTCGTGCCCCGCAACGGCGGCGGCATGATCGCGGCGTTCGAGATCCTGCTGGCCAACAACGCCATCCGGGCGCTCATCCGCGAGGGCAAGACGCACCAGATCCGCAACGTGATCTCCCAGAGCGTGCGCGAGGGCATGCAGACCCTGGAGCAGAGCCTGTCCGTGCTCGTCGCCCACGGCCTCATCTCCTACGAGGACGCGGTCACCCGCGCCGTCGTGCCCAAGGAGGTGCGTGGCGCACCCCAGCCCCAGTACTGGGACCCGAACCAGCCGCCGCCGGACGGTTCGATGGTCCCGCCGCCCGAGGGCGGGGTCTACGCCCCCGACGGCTCCGGGGCGTTCGTGCCGGCGGCCACCGGCACGCCCGACCAGCCGCACGCCTGACCGGCGAGCGCGCCGACCGCTCGGCGACGCCCGGCGCGGCACCCCACGCGGGGTCGCCCGCCGGGCGTCGTCGCGTCCGGGCCCAGGTGCCGGCCTCCGGCTTCGGCGCCAGGACGCTCGGCACGGGCCGCGACCCGGCTAGGCGGTCTGCGGCGCGCTGGCGCGTGCTGGCCGAGGGGCCGGCCCATGGGCGGTGAGGTGCGGTGGGCTCGTCGCAGCCGGGCTGCGACGGTGGCTCAGCGGGTGTTGCCGCCGGTGGGGATGCCCAGGGTGGTGACCCACCACTCGACGTGGGGCGTCCACTTGGTGGGCGTGGCGCTGTTGTACTCGAACTGCACCCGCGCCCGGGTGAGGATCCGGTCGCCCTGCGTCTTGTCGCACTTGGTGGTGACCGACGCACGGCCCGGGCCACGGAAGCACGCGACGAACGTGTCCTCCTTGGACTGCGGCGTGGTGTCGAGCTGGGTGTCGATGACCGGGGTGGTGTAGCCGGCGCGGGGCTTGAAGCCCTTCACGCGGAGGTGGCGGACCACCAGGCCTCGGGATGCCAACGAGTACGCGCTGTCGATGTCGTCGATCTCGAGCGCAGCGCTCGGCGCGTACACCGTCCCTTGGATGCTGAGGCGCCCGACCCAGTCCGCTTCGTTGGTGAAGATGTTGTTGGGTCGGAGGCTGTCGGCCTTCAAGATGGCGCAGTCGTCGCGGCCGACGCCCTCCCAGTAGTTGGGGTAGTCGACGATGCAGCCGCTCTGGGGCACCGGCGTGGTGGAGCCGTTGGTCTGGCTGTCGGACACCAACAGCTCGACGCCGTCCAACTGGTCGGTGTAGCTGCCCGATCCGCAGATCCAGAAGGCGCAGATCCGCTTGGCGCGGGCCGCCCAGGTGACCTGGGCGCCGCTGGCGAGGGTGGACGGCGAGAGGCAGTTGTTGCCGCCGCCGTAGAGGTTGACCTCCCAGTGGCGGATGTCGGCGGTGGCAGGGGCGTCCAGGTTGCAGCCACCGACGCGGAGCTGCGACGCGGTGCCGAACGGGCACCACCCGAGGATGCACAGGTTGTTCGAGTTGTACGTGACCCGTGCATCGATGCGCGACACCTGCAAGCCCGAAGGTGCCGAGTAGGTGCCCATGTTCATCACCGCTCGGCCCTCGAAGTTGATGGTGCAGAAGCCGCAGGTGCTGCCGGTGCTGTACCGGATGTTGAGGTCTTGACGTCCGCCGGGCTCGGCGATCCGGTAGGCGTTGGAGCCCGACGGGTTGCCGATGAAGGTGGCGCTCGAGGCGCTGACCGACGTCGGGCGGATCGGCGCCACGGCGGGCACGCCCCAGACGGCGATCTGCTGGTGGTCGCCGGGGCTGGAGGGGTATGGGCCGGCGCAGATCTCGAGGCTGCCGTCGGGCACGTAGCCGAACGAGTCACCGCCGAAGATGAGCTGGCCACCAGCCTTGGTCTTGTCGCAGTCGATGATGGCCGCCGAGCCCGAGCCGCCCGAGATCGGGAACGAGGCGCCGGGGGTGGACTGGAACGAGAGGCGGGCGCCGTCGAGGTAGACCCGGGGCGAGCCGCTGTTGAACGGGTTGCCGGTCCACCGGAGGTAGATCTCGACACCGTTGATGCGGTCGGCGGAGTCCAGGCACTGGGCGATGGCCGCTGCCGCCGCGTCCGTGCTGCCACCGAGCTGCAGCTTGTCGACCCGGATGGACCCGGTGCTGTTGGTGGGCACCGTGTAGTTGTTCGGGCAGGTGCGGGTGCCGGACTCGGGGCTCACCGTGCGGATGTTGATCCGCGGCGTGTCCATGCTGCCGGTCTCACGGTGGGCGATCTCGATGGTGATCTTGTTGGCGCTGGCATCGGGGCCCTGGGCCACCTGCGGCGCCATGTTCCGGAGGCGGATGCCGCGGTCCGAGGAGATGCAGATGCCGAACAGGCAGAACGTCGGCACGTAGCTGGCGACGCTGCCGTCGATGACCGAGGCGTTGCCACCGTTCTGCCACGACTGCGACAGGTCGTCGTCGACGGTCTGGGCCGTGGTCATCGTGACGGTGCGCGGGGTGACCGAGCCGGGCACGCCGAGCGGGTTCCAGCCATCCGGGGTGCCGACGACCACGCGGGGGCTGCTGTCGGCCGAGCCGCCGCCGATGCAGAGGCGGTGCGGGTTGGCGGACATGTCGCTGCAGGACCAGTCCGTGTTCCCGTTGGTGAACCCGAAGTAGTAGGCGCCGGTCTTGTCGTCATCGGTCAGCAGCACGCCGTCGTCGCCCGCCTCCGGCGCGAACCAGATGGTGGACTCCTTGCACCCGGAGTTGGCGGTGTACTTGTTGATCACGTTGGCGTCGCGGTACACGCCCGGGAGCATGATGATCGTGTCGCGCGCGCCGCAGCTCGTGGCCGCCACCAGCTGGGTGCCGTCCCAGTGGTACCCGGTGGTCCGCACGTTGTTCCAGTTGATCGGCACGTGCTGCCACGCAGTGTCGGTGCCGTTGTTGCCGGGGTCCGCGTACTCGCCCGAGGTCGGGACGCCACAGCCCCCGGGGCTCACGGCGATGGCGCAGCCGTAGAGCGCCTTCAGCGAGGCGGGGACGGAGACGCCGTCGACGAGGGTGGGCTGCAGCGTGAGCTGGCCGCTGCCGGCGACCTTGCCCGCCGCCACGATCTTGCCGCGCACGGTGAAGTTGCCGAACGAGCGGTTGCGGTCGTTGCAGGGGATGAGGCTCCCCTCCTCGAAGTAGCCGCGCACCTCGCCAGGAGCGAAGTAGATCGACTGCTCCGGGATCGCGTCCTTGCCGATGCCGAAGATCGTGTTGCACTGCGTCTGGTTGAGCGGGCCGACCTCGTTGTGGCGCTGGCCGAGGGCGAGGATCGCCTGGTTGGGCACGAGCCCGGTGTCGGTGGGGACGCCCGAGTTGGAGCCCGGATCGGCCGAGCAGGTCACGGTCACGGTGCCGGCGTCGGTCGGGACGTTGTAGACGCACGGCGGGTCCGACGAGGCGTAGTTGGGGTCGCGGCCCATCTTCGCCTGGCCACGGACGTAGTTGACGGCTGCCTCCAGGGCACCGTCACCGGCGTAGCGCGACACGCGCTGGCGGCGGTAGGTGTTGGCCGCGCGGTAGTTGGTGTTGGCGTAGGCGATGACCGCCGACAGCACGACGCCGAGCACCAGCATCAGGGCCAAGGCGAGGACCAGGGACGCGCCCTGCTCGCGCCGAAGGCGCTCGGTGGTGATGAGCATCGAGCGCCGTCGAGCGCTCCGATTGCCGTGGGCGATCCCCATTGCCGACTCCCCCCGTCTTAGGTGCAGCACACCCGTGCACACCCGTCGCGGTGCGTGGACAACCTTACAAGGGCCTACCTGCACCGCGCACGGCAGGCCCCCTCGGTGCGAAAAGCAAGAGGGGAGGGCCGAAGCCCTCCCCTCCCGGATCAGTTCAGATCAGCGAACGGATCAGCTGAGCTGCGTGATGTCGTTCACGTTGCACTTGGTGCCCTGGGCAGCCAGCACGGGCACGGTGTTGCCACCACCCGAACCGAAGTCCCACAGGCTCGACTCCTCCTGGAGGAGCTTGGTGTTCGAGGCGGTCATGGCCGCCTCGGTCGACGGGTAGGCGGTGGTGTAGTAGGTCGAGTCGCCCGAGAGGTACTCGGTGTTCCACGCCACGATGGCCGTCTTCAGGGTCTTGGCGTCGGTCTTGCAGGCGTTCTTCTGCGCACGATCGCGGACCGAGCCCACGGCGAAGATCACGACCGCGGCGAGCACGCCGAGGATCACGATCACGACGAGGAGTTCGATCAGGGTGAAGCCCTTGGCGGAGAGGGACTTGTCGTCCCAGTCCTCGCGGGCCTTGAGGTGCTTCAGCACGGTTGCTTCCCCCCAGGGATTGGTGGTGTTGGGTTCTGTTTCGGAACCTGGGGTCCAGACCGCGTGCGCCACAGCGGCGACTCGTTCGCTTCCCCCAGGGCCGCCGTAGGCAGCGGGAGCCACTCTAGGACAGGATCGACCTGCTTGTCCTGAGGCGAACGGATCAACTGCTCCGCCCGGGGCCCCCCCGCTCCGCCGGGCCCTACCGGCCGCCCGCGCTGGTTCCGGCCTGGAACGGGTAAGGGGGAGGGCCGAAGCCCTCCCCCTTCCTCCGAAACATCCCCTCCCTCAAGAGGATGGTTGCGACGACGTCAGGTCAGCTGAGCTGCGTGATGTCGTTCACGTTGCACTTGGTGCCCTGGGCAGCCAGCACGGGCACGGTGTTGCCACCACCCGAGCCGAAGTCCCACAGGCTCGACTGCTCCTGGAGGAGCTTGGTGTTCGACGCGGTCATGGCCGCCTCGGTCGACGGGTAGGCGGTGGTGTAGTAGGTCGAGTCGCCCGAGAGGTACTCGGTGTTCCACGCCACGATGGCCGTCTTCAGGGTCTTGGCGTCGGTCTTGCAGGCGTTCTTCTGCGCACGATCGCGGACCGAGCCCACGGCGAAGATCACGACCGCGGCGAGCACGCCGAGGATCACGATCACGACGAGGAGTTCGATCAGGGTGAAGCCCTTGGCGGAGAGGGACTTGTCGTCCCAGTCGTCGCGGGCCTTGAGGTGCTTCAGCACGTTGCTTCCCCCCAGGAAGTTGTCGTTGGAACCCGCGGTCGCGAGTTCGTGAAACCATAGGGACGTGTCGGACAGCTGTCCTGAGGCGTACGGACCATTCGGGGCACAGTTGAGGCGAACGGCCCACGACGGCAGCGTTCGGTAGGGTCCTCGCCATGACGGGGGACCGCACGACCACCACCCTGCTGCGCCTCGGCGTGGCCGCCGCGCTGCTCGGCGTGGGCGCCAGCGCCTGCACCAGCGATGCCAAGCCGCCCGAGTCGAACCGGCGCTGCGCGGTCGTGCAGGCCGACGAGCTCTCGGACCTCGCCGGCACCAAGGTCGAGCTGCTCAAGGCGGACAAGGGCAGCACGGTGTGCCGGTTCGTCTCGAAGGACGGGTCCGTCGAGATCCGCACGTCCGTGGACGGTCCGGTCGAGGCGGGCCTGCCCGAGCTGCTGCTCACCGAGCCGACCAAGGTCGACGGCATCGGCAACGAGGCCTGGTACGCCACCCGCAACACGCCCCTCGGCACCAGGCTCCTCGCCCGCCGGAAGGGTGCCCTGCTGACGCTCGACCTCAGCGCCATCAAGATGACCGGCAAGGAGCGGCGGGCCCTCGCCAAGGAGATCGCCAAGGCGGGCGTGCCCAACCTCCCCAACCTGCCCGTGAAGGCGGCGGCCGGGCTCCGGGGCAAGGCTGCGTGCGAGCGCTACGCCACCGACGAGGTGTCCGTCGCCCTGGGCGGCGTCCCCACGGTGACCCCCTCGACCCCTCCTGGGTCGTGCCTCCTCGAGGTGGACGACCAAGACCTGACCGCCAGCGTCTCGGTCCTCATGGAGACCGGTGCCGGCACCACGCAGCTCGATGGGCTCGTGGCCGGCGTGCCCGATGCCCAGAAGACGAAGGTCGGCGACGCCCCTGCCTACTGGATCCCGTCCACGCAGGGCCCCTCGACCGGCGGCCAGCTGGACGTGCTGAGCAACGGCAAGATCCTCCAGATCGCCGTGATCGGCCAGGGCTTCGCCAAGGGCGAGGCCCAGCAGGTCGCCACCTCGCTCGCCAAGACGGCCACCGCCACCTGACCTTCTCCTCCTCCCCGGCAGGTGCGCCGCTGGCGCGCCTGCTCGGCGCCGGTCGCCGCCGTCCGAGCACCGCCCCGCCACCCGAGGTGCGACGCCCTCGTCCGGCCAGCGGTCGCCCCGGCCGCGCGCCAGCCAACCTGTGCGCGACCTCCACCTGGCTCGAGCCCTCGCCATCGGGCGCGCTCGCCGATGGCGAGCGGACGCCGGGAGCCTCCCCACGACCTGGCGAGCGATGCCCTCGACGCCCACCCCGTTGGTGGTGCCCCCAGGGCGTCGCCGAGGGCGGCCGCACACGCCGCCGAGGGCGCGCTCGCACCAGGCGTCAGGCCACCCGAGCCGCGCGACCTGGGGCAAGCGACCGCGCCTGCGCTACCTCGGGACGGCGGAGTTGGACGTCGTCTGGGTCGCGGTGCCGTAGCTGCTCGAGTACGGGAAGTAGTTCCTCGCCGTGATCAAGCAGGTGTAGGTCTTGCCGCTGGTCAGCGTCTTGATGTTGTTGACGGTGCCCGGCACCAGGCTCGCGCCCGCGGAGTACAGCGGCCCGACGTCGACCTGGACGCCACCGTTGCTGGAGGTGCAGCGGGCCGAGTAGTCCTGGACCGCCGGTGCGTTGCCGACGACGCCCCAGGCCGGGAACGAGAGCTCGAGCCACCCGAAGGCCGTCGGGCTCACCGGCACCGCCAGCGACGACGTGCCCGTGGGCGAGGGCGGACCGGGCGCCACGACCACCACGGTGGCGACTGTGGCCGCATCACCCGCAGCCGTGCCGCCGCTGTTGTTGGCCACGACGCTCAACGTGTACGCGGTGCCCGGCGTGAAGCCGCCCAGGTAGGTGCCGGCCTGGCCGCCACCGCCGATGTAGTACGGGTAGCCCGAGCAGTTGTTGCCGCCCGTGGTGCACTTGATGTTGTACCCGGTGACGTTCTGGCCGCCGTTGTCCGGCACCGTGTTGAAGTTGACCGGGGTCCAGTCCAAGCGGATGTTGCCGTTGGCGGCACCCGCCGTGTACGTGAGGTTGGTCACGGCGGTGAGCGGGACGCCGCCGGCCTTGCCGGTGGCGGAGATGGACGGACCGGTCCCCACGGAGTTCACCGCCGCGACCGTGAACGTGTAGTTCACGTAGTTGCCGCTCGAGAGCTGGTTGGTGGTGAACGTGATGGTGTTGGCCGCCACGGTCATCGGGCATTGGAGCCCGCCGCTGATCGCCGTGCACGACCCGCTCAACCCGGGGTTGGACCCGGTGGTGGGCGTCGTGGTCGGGGCCGGGCTGATCGTGATGACCTGGCCGGTGAGCGACGAGCCACCGTTGGCCGGCTGGTTGTCCAGCACCGGGGACCAGTTGAACCGGATCTGGTTCTGGTACACGGGCGTCCACGTCAGGTTCGAGGGCGCGACCGGCAAGCTCTGCGAGGGCGAGTAGGCGGCCGAGGTCGCCGGCGGCCCGTTGCCGGCGCCGTTGTGGGCGGTCACCGTGAACGTGTACGAGGTCCCGTAGACGAGGGCCACCGTGGTGTCGTAGGTGAGGGCGGTCACGTTGGTGGGCAAGCCGGAGATCGCCGGCGTGGAGCTCAGCGTGAAGTAGTCAGGCGCCTGGCCGCCATCGTTCGAGGGCGAGCTCCAGCTGATGCGGGCCTTGCCACCCGAGATGGCCGTCACCGTGGGGGTCCCCGGTGCGCTCGGGGTCGTGTACGGGATGGCCGTGCCACTCGTGGTCTGGGTGGCCGTCGAGGTCGAGCCGTCGCCGTAGGTGGTGCTGGCGGTGACCGTGCACTGCCAGGCCTTCCCGTTGGTGAGCCCAGCGTTGAAGATGGTGTTGGCACCGACCACCAGGTTGGTGAAGGTCACGTCGGCCTGGCCGCCCGCCTTGCACACGGCGGAGTAGTTGATCGGCGGGTTGCCCGGGTTGGTGCTGAAGGCCGGGATGGTGAGCAGCAGCTGGTTGCCTTGGGCGCCGAAGCTCGACGGGCGGCTGATCGTCAGGCTGCTGGCGGGCGGCGCCTGGAGCTGGGACGGCGCGTAGATCACGAAGCTCGTGGCCGGGATGCTGGCCCCGAGGCTGTTCACTGCGGCGACCTTGAAGGTGTAGGCCTGGCCGGGGGTGAAGTTGCCGAGCGCCTGGGTGAGGTTGTTGACGCCGTTGACCGTGTAGCTGTTGGTGCTGTCGTTGGCGTTCGGCGTCCACATGATCTTGTAGGCCGGGCCCGAGCCGGCGCTCCCACCGATGGGGAGGCCGCCGGTGTTGGCGAGGGTGTCCTCCATCCGGTCCCAGCTGACCTTGATGGCGGAGTTGGACGAGCCCGCGGTCCACGGCACGAAGGTCACGTTGCCCGGCGAGCCCGTGGGCCGACCACCGGGGATCACGTCCACCTCGCTGGGCGTCAGGTTGTCGCCACGGTCGTTGAAGGCCGTCACGCGCATCGTGTAGTGCTTGTACTGCTCGTTCGGGTAGGTGCCGGTGACCTGCACCATGTTGCCGAAGTCGAAGCCCTGGCTGTTGGCGCCATCAGCCTGGAAGGGGCAGTACTGGTTCGGTGGTGTGCCCTGCGTGGCACCGTTGCCGGGGTCGCAGTTGCCGAGCTGGCGGATGTGGTAGCCGAGGATCGACGAGCCGCCGTTGAAGTCCGGGGTGTCCGGCACCGGCGTCCAGGTGAGGTGGCCACCGAGGTTCGGCGTGCCGTCACCCGTGCGGATGCCGAAGTAGTCCGGGGTCCACACCAGGTTGCCCGGGGCGGCGGTGGGCACCAGGGCGGCGGCGAGGGGATCCGACAGCGGGGACTTGGGGCCCTCGCCGACGGCGTTGATGGCCGCGACCTCGAACTGGTAGCTGACGTTCGAGGCCAGCGACGGGGTCGTGTAGTTGGTGGCGTCGTTGTTGGTGGTCCACGGCGACGCCGGGCTGCCGGTGAACGCAGGCGTCGCGTACACCTTGTAGTTGGTGACCGCGCAGCCGTTCGACTCTGACGCCTGCCACGTGACCTTGATGGCCTGGTTGCCCGCGTCGTTCAGCGTGGGCTTTGCCGGGGTCCAGACCTGGTAGTCGTCGTTGGGATCCGACGGCGTGCCGTTGTCGTTCAGGACGTACGAGCCGGGTGCGTAGGGGAGGCCACAGGGGACGACGGAGTTCGAGGGGTCGGACTCCGGGCCTTCGCCAGCCGAGTTGATGGCCGAGACGGTGGCGTAGACCTCCTTGCCGTTGGTCAGGCCGGTCACCGTGCCGGTGCGGGCGGCGTTGCCGGCGATGTCGGTGGTGGCCAGCAGCTCCGAAGTGGAGAGGAGACGGGTCCGGATGCGCCAGGTGTTGACGGCCGCGCCGCCGTCGTCGGTCGGCGGGCTCCAGCTCACCGTGATCTGCTGGTCGCCGCGCACCGCGCCGACGTTGGTGACGGCTCCGGGCGCCACCGGCTGCGGTGAGACCGGGCCGAACGGGTCGCAGAGGATGCCCCAGCCGTTGTCGTTGTGGGCCTGGGTCTGGACGTAGTAGCCGACGCCGTTGACCAGCCCGGTCAGCTCTGCCGACAGCGAGGTGCTGCCGACCGTGGCGCTCGACAGCACCGACCCGCCGGGCAGGGCGGTCACGATGACGCGGTACTGGTCCACCGGGGGCAGGCCGTCGGAGACGACCGACGGCAGCCACGCCACCGTCAGGGTGGTGTTCGCGCCGATGGCGCCGGTGATGACCGGGCACGGCGGCGTCGACGCGGTCGGCGGGGCGACGCCCTGGACGCGGCGGTCGACGGTGAGCGAGTACTCGTAGTTGCCGCTCACCGCGATGGTGCAGGTCTTGCCATCGGTGGCGCAGTAGTCGTACTGGCCGTAGCCGCTCGGGCCGTGGATGAGCTTGGCGGCGTCGTAGCCGGACTTCCAGAACGAGCCGGCGACGAAGTCCTCGCGGACCGGGGAGTCGTCCACGCAGTAGCGCCGGACGAGCTCGGCGTTGGGGCCCTGGCCCTCGACGACCCAGGTGGCCTTCTTCGGGTGGACCCCGAGGTTGTTGGAGGCGTCGTAGTCGACGGCGCTGGAGGCGGTGTCCCACTCGAAGGTGGCGAGGGTCTGCTCGATGACCGTCGGGGCGCTGCCGAAGGGGGCGGGGCACTCGCCGCTCGAGCCGGAGCCGAGCGGGGTGTAGCCGTTGGGGTCCACGTTCTGGACGTCCGCGGTCCAGAAGGAGGCGATGCGCTGCGCGTCGGCGCTGGCGCCGACCTTGGTCTGGACGTCGTTGGTCTGCTTGATGGAGTCGATGAACGCCGCCACGAGCGGGGTCATGATGATGGCCAGCACGGCGAGGCTCACGAGGAGCTCCAGCAGGGTGAAGCCCCGCTCGTCGTCGTGCATCCGGTCGTGGATCCAGCGCGTCATGTCAACAGTCCTGCAGTCCGGTGGTGGGACAGAGCTTCTGGCGCTTGACGAGGGTGAGCGTGCGAGACGCCGGAGGGCCAGTGTTGGTGGACACCTTGACGGTGATCTGCTGCGCCCCGGTGTCGCTGGTGGCGTTGCAGCCCACCGAGCCCGACGCGATCCACACCGGGGTCGATGCGGTGGCGCTCTGGAGCCACTTCACCGAGGTGACGGTGTAGGTGTAGCGGGGCGGGGCGGTCGGCAGGGAGTAGGTCGTGGCGGTGGCGCAGGTCTGGTAGCTCTGCTTGCGGATGTACTCCACGACGTTGACCGTCTCGTTGCCGGCCCGCGTGGTGCGACGGTGGTGGCTGGACGTCTGCATGACCCCGATGAGCGCGCCGACGATCGCGACGATCCCGATGCCCATGAGCACGACGGTGGCCATGAGCTCGATGAGGGTCTCCCCCCGCTCGGAACGAGCGGCGTGGACCGTCGGGCGTCGGTGCGAAAGGGTCATCCGTTCAGGTTCTCGTCTTCTTGCTGGCCTTGGAACACGCCGTACATGGCGGAGATGAGCGCCACCGCCACGAAGCCGACGATGAAGCCCATGAAGAGGATCACGGCCGGCTCGAAGAGGTCGGTGAGCCGCTTCAGCTTGTACTCCAGCTCCCGCGAGAAGTACGTCGCGGCAGATTCCAGCTGCGTGTCGAGCGTGCCGGTCTCCTCGCCGACGCGCGCCATCTGGATGGCGGCGGCCGGGAACAGGTCGGTGCGCATGAGGGGCTCGGCGATGCCGTCGCCCTCGAGCATCTCGTCTCGGGCGACGCGCAACCCGTCCTGGAAGATCTGGTTGTTGGTCGAGTCGATGGCCGATGCCATCGCCTCCGGCAGCGGCACGCCGGCTCGCATCATGGCGGCGATGATCCGGCAGAAGCGCTCGACGGCCGAGTAGCGCACGATCTCACCGACGACGGGGATCGACATGAAGCCGCGGTGGCGGATGCGCCGGCCCTGCGGCGAGCGGCCCGACCACCAGAAGAGGCCCACGAAGACCAGGAAGATCAGCGCGATCAACCAGAACCAGTTCGACATGAAGTGGCTGAAGCCGAGGAGCAGGCGGGTGGGCAGCGGCAGCTGCGCGTCGAGGTCCTCGAAGAAGGTGACGAACCGCGGCAGCACGAACAGCACCATCACGAGCATGGTGACGACCGACATCACCATGATCACCGCGGGGTAGGTGAGGGCGGACTTGACCCGCTGGCGGGTCTCCATGTCGCGCTCGATGTAGATCGAGAGCTGGTCCAGCACCGTGTCGAGCTGGCCGGTCAGCTCGGCCGAGCGGAGGATGCCGAGGTAGTACGACGGGAAGACCGCCTGGTGCGGCGCCAGCGCCTCGGAGAACGGCACGCCGCCCTGCAGCTGCTCGCGCACGTCGGCGAGGATCAGCTTGAACCGCTTGTTGTCCGTGCCCTCCTCGACCACGCGCACGGCGTCGATGATCGGGATGCCGGTGCGCACGAACGCGGCGATCTGCCGCGAGAAGTGCATGACCTCCTGGCGCGGCACGCGCTCGGGCGACACCTCGATCTCGGAGAACGACTTCTTCTGCCGGATCTTGACGACCCGCAGGTTCTGCCGGAGCAGATCGTTCTCGGCCGCGGTGATGCTCACGCCCTCGATCGAGGACTTGACCTGCTGGCCCTCGGGCGTGACGGCTGTGTACTTGAACACTGCCATTGTGGGCGTTCTCCCCCCGGACGGACGTCCAAAGTGGACGTCGAAAAGCTTACAGAATGTAGATCGTTCGCATCACTTCAGCAATGGTGGTGACGTCGTCAGCCACCAGGCGCAGCGCCTGCTCGCGCATGGGCACCATGCCCTGGTCGATGGCGAGCTTGCGGATCTCGTCGACGGGCGCGTTGCGCACCACCAGGTCGCGCATCTCGTTGGTGACGCGCAGGACCTCGTACACGCCGATGCGGCCGGTGTACCCCGTCCCGGAGCACACCTCGCACCCCTGCCCCTTCATGAACGTGTCCTTGGGCTTGCCCCCGGCCCGCTCGTAGAACGCGAGGTCCTCCGGCGGCGGCTGGTACGGGCCCATGCACTCGGTGCAGTTGCGCCGGATGAGGCGCTGGCCCACGACGGCGAGCATCGACGACGCGAGGAGGAACGACTCGATGCCCATGTCGAGGAAGCGGTGCAGGGCGCTGGTGGCATCGGTGGCGTGGATGGTGGACAGCACGAAGTGGCCCGTGAGGGCGGCCTGGATCGCGATGCGCGCCGTCTCCACGTCGCGGATCTCGCCCACGAGGATCGCGTCCGGGTCCTGGCGGAGGATGGCTCGCAGGCCGGCGGCGAAGGTGACGCCCGCCTGCTCCTGGATGGAGATCTGGTTGATCGTGGGGAACGTGTACTCGACCGGGTCCTCGACGGTCATCACGTTGATCTCGTCGCTGTTGATGGCCATCAGCGAGGCATACAGGGTGGTGGTCTTGCCGGAGCCGGTGGGGCCGGCGCACACGACCATGCCGTAGGGCGAGCGGATGATGTCGGCGTACAGCTCCGCGGTCTCCTGGGGCATGCCCAGGGTCTTGAGGTCGTAGAGCGCCCGCGCCTTGTCCAGGATCCGGAGCACCGTCTTCTCCCCCCACTGGGTGGAGGTGGTGCTGACGCGGATGTCGAGCTCGGAGCCGTCGACGATCGTCTCGATCTGGCCGTCCTGCGGGCGGCGCCGTTCGACGATGTTCATGTCGGCCATGATCTTGATGCGGCTGACGAGGGCCTGAGCCATCGACTGGGGCAGCGACAGCACCTCGTGCAGGGCGCCGTCGATCCGGTTCCGCACCCGGACCCGGTCGCCCATCGGCTCGATGTGCACATCTGATGCCCGGTCCCGCACCGCCTGGGTGAGGATCGTGTTGACGACCTGGACGATCGGGGCGTTGGCATCGACGTCGATGTTGGCGCCGGGGGTGGCGCCGGGCACCGTCCGCTCCGAGACGCGGGCCTCGAAGATGCGTACCGCGTCGGTGACGGTGGCGCTGGCCTGGTAGGCCCGATCGAGGGCGGCGTCCACGTCTTCCTCGGTCGCCACCACGAACGAGACCGACAGGTCCGTCAGGCCAGCGACCTCCTGGAACACCCCGGGTCGGGCCGGATCGCTGACGGCGACCGACAGGCGGCCGCCCGCGGTGGCCATCGGCACCACCCGCAGCTCGCGTGCGAGCTCCTCGGGGATGTAGCTCACGGTCTTGGGGTCCAGCGCGGCGCGGCTGAGGTCCACCACCCGCAGGTCGTACTGCTTGGCGAGCGCCTTGGTGAGCTGCTCGGCGGTCAGCGCGCCCGTGTCCAGCAGGACCGTGCCGAGGCGCTCGCGCGACTCCTTCTGGAGCTCGAGCGCGGCCTTGAGCTGGGACTCGTCGATGGCACCCTCGGCGACGAGGATCTCGCCCAACCTGCCCGTGGCCACGGGCAGGGCGGTGGGGTCGCCGTGCAGGTCCGAGGGGGTGACGACGTCGTCGTCGACGGTGGCCGTGGCGACCGTGGCGCCCTCCTCGGCGGCCGCGGGAGGCGACGCGCTGGCGTCTCCCTGCATGACCAGGCCCGTCTCGCGCTGCTTCCCTCGTCGCAACGCCACCTAGTTCACCCCTGGCTCAGCGACCATCAGACCGGTCATCTCTCCCCCGCTGTGCGACGTCGCCCCAAGCGGGACGGCACTAGGTCGAACACCCTATCCCAACGACCTGCTCGGTTTCCCGCGCCCCGCCCCGCGCGAGAGTCTGGAGGACGTGGCAGGAGACCGGACGAACGTCCCCCAAGGGCTGCGGACGACCCGCCGGCGGGGTCGCACCAGCGAGGCCAAGCGCACCGCGCTCGAGGTGCTCGGCCCGCGGTGGTCCATCGCAGCCGAGGGCCCCTGGGACGCCACCGCGCTCGAGACGGCGTTCGGCGGAGCAGGGCCACTGCTCGTCGACGTCGGCGTCGGGGACGGGGCGGCCACCCTCGCGTGGGCGCAGGCACACCCCGAAGCTCGGGCCGTCGCCATCGAGGTGCACCGGCCGGGCCTGGCCAAGCTGCTGACCGCACTCGACGACGGCGGGCCCACCAACGTCCGGGTCGTCGAGGCCGATGCGCTGGACGTCCTCGCCCACCTGGGGCACGGGACGGTGGCCACCGTCCGGGTGCTGTTCCCCGACCCATGGCCCAAGCGCCGTCACGTGGCCCGGCGGATGGTGGACCGCGCTTTCGCCGCTGCGGTCGCCGACGTCCTCGAGGACGGCGGGCGGCTGGAGGTGGCCACCGACTGGGACGACTACGCCGAGCACGCCCGGACCATGGTGGCGGCCGAGCGGAGGCTCGTCGCGACCCACCCCGAGGCCCGGCCCGACCGGCCGGTGACCGCCTACGAGCGCCGGGGCCGCGAGGCGGGGCGGACCATCACCGACCTGGCCTGGGTGCGGCGAGCTCGCTGATCAGAGCCCGGGGATGTCCTCGCCGTCGGCGAGGGCGCGCTCCAGGCGGGCGAGGTCCTCGGCGAGCGCCGCCGGGTCGACCGTAGCCGTCTCCGGGATGACGTCGCCCGAGCCGTCGGGCCGGACCCAGCCGACCCCGGGCTCGTGCCGTCGGATCACCTTGGCCGGGACGCCCCCGATCACCGCGTGGTCCGGGAAGGTCCCGCGCACCACCGACCCGGCGGCGACCACGACGTTCTTCCCAAGGTGGGCACCGGCCAGGATGACCGCGCCGTGGCCGATCCAGCACCCGTCGCCGATCACCACGGCGTGGTGCTCGCCGAGCTGCTTGCCGGGCGGCGTGTCGGGGTCCGAGTACCCGTGGTTGGCGTCGGTGACGTACACCTCCTGGCCGAACCAGACGTCGCTGCCGATCGAGATCGACTGGTGGCACACGATCCCCGACCGCAGGCCGATGACGCTGTGGTCGCCGATCTCGAGCATCCGGTCGGGCAAGCCCTCCTGGTCCGGGTGGTAGCCGGCGACCATGGTCACCCACGTGTTGATCGTGGTCCCACGGCCGACGTGGATGTGGCGCTCCCCGTAGAGCGCAGCGGTGGGGAACCCCATGATCGAGCCCTCGCCGAACGAGCCGAAGCGCTCGGCGGCTGCGGTCCCCGGGGCGATCGCCCCCGCGATCCGAAGCCGGGCCCAGCCGCGCTGGAGGGCCTCGTTGACCACGCGGTGGGCGCGGCGGGCGATCGGGCGGGGCAGCACCGGCGCAGCGTAGGAGCGGCGCGCTGGCCGAAGCGAGGTCGGGGTCCCTAGCCTGTCGGGCGTGACCACCGTCGAGGACCCGAACGGCACCGCCCTGGCCAGCGAGGCCATCGGCGACGGCCCGGCCGATGCGGCCCGGTGCCCGGTGCCCCACGCGGTGGCCACCGCGCTCCCCGGCTGCCCGGTGCCCCACGGCACCACCGCGGCCCGTCGGGCCCAGCGCTCGAAGGCCGACCTGTTCGTCTGGCGGCTGCTGCGCATCCAGGAGCGCCCGGAGGGCGTCAGCGAGGCGGCCGCCAACAAGGCGTTCCAGAAGTCGATGATGATCTCGGCCACGCGGTGCACGCTGACCTACGTCATCTTCCCCATCGTGATCCCGCTGCTCGGCATCCTGAAGGGCGTCGAGGCACCCCTCGGCGTGGCCATCGGCTCGGTCGCCATCGTCTGCGACGTGTTCTCGATCCGGCGGTTCTTCGCCGCCGACCACAAGTACCGCTGGTGGTTCTCGGCGATCGCGCTCAGCATCATCGGCCTGCTGTTCGTCCTCCTGGTGGAGGACACCGTGGCGCTGGTCCGCTGAGCCGGGCTCAACGCCGGCGGGCGATCCCCCGCAGCTCGGCCACCACCTCGGGCGTCATCTGGTCCAGCGCCTCCAGCGCGCCCAGGTTCTCGAGGACCTGGTCCACCGTGCTCGCCCCCAGGATCACGGTCGACACGTTGGGGTTGGCTGCGCACCAGGCGATGGCGAGCTGCGACGTGGTGACGCCGAGCCGCTCGGCCACCCCGGCCATCTCGCGGACCTGGGCGTTGCGGCGCTCGTCGGTGAGCATGTCGCGCAGCCACTCGTAGCCCGGCAGCGTGGCGCGGCTGCCTTCTGGCACCCCGTCGACGTACTTGCCGGTGAGCAGGCCGCTCGCGAGCGGGCTCCAGGTGGTGAGGCCGAGGCCGATGTCGTCGTAGAGGCGGGCGTACTCCTGCTCGACCTTCCGGGGCTCGAACAGGTTGTACTGCGGCTGCTCCATCACCGGCTTGTGGAGGTGGTGGCGCTCCGCGACCTCCCAGGCCGCGCGGATCTCGTCCGCCGACCACTCGGAGGTCCCCCAGTAGAGGGCCTTGCCGGACGACACGATGTCGCTCATCGCCCACACCGTCTCCTCGATCGGGGTCTCCGGGTCGGGGCGGTGGCAGAACAGCAGGTCGACGAAGTCCAGGCCCAGGCGCTCGAGCGAGCCGTCGATCCCCTGCATCAGGTACTTGCGGTTCAACGTGTTGGTGAGGTTGACGGCGCCGTCGCTGATGCCCCAGTACAGCTTGGTGGAGATCACGTAGCTGTTGCGGGCCCACCCGAGCTCCGCGATGGCGTCGCCCATGATCTGCTCGCTGCGCCCACCCGCGTAGACCTCGGCGTTGTCGAAGAAGTTGACGCCGGCATCCCGGGCGGCCGAGAGGCACTCCTTCGCCAGGCCGGTGTCGACCTGGGTCCCGAAGGTCACCCAGGACCCGAAGGACAGCACGGAGACCTGCAGGCCCGATCGGCCCAGTCGGCGGTACGGCATCTCGGTCATGGGGAGCCCTCCAGGGATCGGCGACGGGCCGAGCCTACGGGCGCCGAGGCCACTAGCGTTCCGACATCGACCACGTGGACGAGGCGCCCCAGGAGCTGCCCGAGCAGCTGACGGGTCGGGCCGGGATGCGGCTGGTGCGCCGGGCCCGACGCCAGCTGTTCCTCGCCCTCGCGCTCGCCAACGTGGCCGGCGTGATCATCGTGGTGACCTGCATCGCCTGGGTCCTGCCGGGGCCCGCCATCGAGGACCCCGCCCGGGTGGTCGAGCTCAACGGTGCGATGGTGGTCTTCTACCTGCTCGTGCTCGTGCCGGTGGGCATCGTGTGGGGCGAGACGTGGCTGCGGGCCGGGCGCCGGTGGATCCAGGAGGGCCGTCCGCCCACCGACCGCGAGGTGACCGC
Source organism: Acidimicrobiales bacterium (assembly GCA_046331115.1). Taxonomy (GTDB): domain Bacteria; phylum Actinomycetota; class Acidimicrobiia; order Acidimicrobiales; family Iamiaceae; genus Aquihabitans. Next base: position 124,094 of record JAXLRJ010000003.1, on the reverse strand, counting down.
GGTGCTGCGGGCACCGATGCGCCTGTTCTTCATCCACGCCACCCTCTGGTTGGTCGCGGCCGCCCTGTTCGCCGCGCTCGATGCCTTCATCGACGTCGACCTGGTGGCCCGCGTGGCGTTCACCATCGCCCTCGGCGGGCTCACCACCGCCGCGTTCACCTACCTGTTGGCCGAGCGGATCACCCGGCCGCTCGCCAAGGCGGCGCTGTCGATCCGCACCGTCCAGCGCCCCAAGCTCCCCGGCGTCACCACCCGGACGATGCTCAGCTGGGCCCTCGGCACCGGGGTGCCGCTCATCGGGCTGATCATCGTGGGGATCTTCGCCCTCGGCGACCCGCGGTCGGTGAGCAAGACCCAGCTCTCGATCACGATGCTCGTGCTGGCGTCCACAGCGCTGGTGGTCGGCTGGTGGGTGGCGGTGCTCGGGGCGCGCGCCATCGCCGAGCCGATCGCCGGGCTCCGGCGGGCCATCGCGCTGCTCGGCGAGGGGGACTTCGAGGCCCGCGTCGAGGTGTCGGACGGGAGCGTCCTCGGGCTCCTGCAGTCGGGGTTCAACGACATGGCCGGCGGGCTCCAGGAGCGCGAGCACCTACGGGACCTCTACGGGCGCCAGGTGGGCGAGGACGTGGCGCGTGGCGTGCTGGAGCGCGGCACCGCCCTCGGCGGGGAGGTGCGAGAGGTCGCCGTCCTGTTCGTGGACGTGGTCGGGTCGACCGAGCTCGCCGCCACCCGGCCCGCCGACGAGGTGGTGGAGCTGCTCAACCGCTTCTTCGGCGTCGTGGTCGACGAGGTCCACGCGCACGGTGGCTGGGTCAACAAGTTCCAGGGTGACGCCACCCTGGTGGTCTTCGGCGCGCCGCTCGAGCTCGACGACGCCGCCGGGCGCTGCCTCGCCACCGCTCGGTCGCTGGCCCGGCGGCTCCCGAGCGAGGTGCCCGAGCTGGCGGCCGGCATCGGGGCCACCTACGGCCCGGCAGTGGCCGGCAACATCGGCGACGAGCGGCGGTTCGAGTTCACGGTCATCGGCGACCCGGTGAACGAGGCGGCCCGCCTGACCGAGCTGGCCAAGGCGCGACGCCCACGGCTGCTGGCCTCGGCCGAGCTCGTCGAGGCGGCCAGCGCCAGGGAGCGTTCGCTGTGGGTGCTCGACGGCGAAGCCGAGCTCCGCGGCCGCAACCGCCCCACCCGGCTCGCCGCGCTCGCCACGACGACGCCTGCCGTGGTGGCCACGCCCAAGGCGCGCCGCCGCCTGCGAGCCCGCTGAGCCTCGGCTCAGACCAGGCCGAGGCGGTCCAGCGCCGGCAACAGCAGGTCGTCCTCGCCGTCAGGCCGGCGCGGGACCCGGTCCGGCAGGGCGTCGCGGTCGAGCCAGCCCCGCAGCACGAGGATGCGGACCAGCGAGTGGCGCGCCGCCTCGTAGGGCGGCCGGAACGCCAACGTCGCCAGCGCCTGCAGCGCGTCGTTGCGCTCGATCACCCCAGGGTCTTCCCGGGCCCATGCCTCGTCCCGGTCCGCCAGCGCGTCGGGCACCGCGGCCGCGAGGTCGAGCGCATGGTCGGCGCCGTAGATCACCTGGTCGACGGCAAGCGCGTTGGCGGAGTAGAGGTGGAAGTCCGGCCGCCGCTCGTCGCGCCGGCGGATCCGGTCCCACTCGGCCTGGCGGCTCCAGGAGCCGTCGACCACGCCGACGCAGGCGTCCACCTCCATGAGCGCGGTGATGGCGTCGAGCCCCCACGTCCGCCCACCGGGCCAGCGCTGCGGCGGCAGGTCGACCACGAGCAGCCGATCGACCCACTCGCCCACCCACGCGGCCAGGCCCACGGCCTCGTCGGGCCCGAGCGACGCGGTGCACGGCGCCGGAAGGAGCGCGGCCACGGCGTGGTGGCGGCCCAGCGCGTCCACCTGCCCGGCGAGGCGTGCCGGGTCGAACGCGCCGTCCGCCCCCGGCTCGGGCCGCACGCCGACCACGAAGCGGTGGCCGCCGAGCGCCGCGCCGGCGGTGGCGACGACCTCGGCGCGCGTCGACGGCCCGATGAGGTCCGCGAGGCCCGGCCCCGCGTGCAGGTACGGCACCAGCCCCGCGTCGACGGTGCGGCCGAGCAGGTGGGCGAACCCATCCCAGTCCGGCTCGCCGTCCGCACCGATCGGCAGGAGGACGGGAGCGAGGCCCTCGGGCCGACGGCCGGGACAGAGGAGGTCGAACGGGGGATCCTCGAGCATCGCCACGGCGGGCGACGCTATCGCTGGCTCAGCCGGCCCCGGGATCGGTGCCGTCGGCGCTCGGCGCGCCGAGGACCTGCTCGAACGTGGCGCCGCTCGGGTCCACCGGGAGCTGGTAGCGCTCGAGGAGCTGGGCGACCTCGGCATCGGTCAGCATCGCGGCGGCGGTGAGCAGCCGGAGGCCCGCTGCGAGGCGCGCCCGGTGGTCCAGGTCCAGCACGCCGAGCCGGTGCAGCATGGCGCCGTCGGCCAGGTCGGTCATGGCGGCGCCGGCCACGGCGGCCTGCGGCGCGTGGACGCGCTCGAGCTGGCCCTCGATGCTGGCGGTCTCCTCGGCGAGCATCGCGGTGGCGTCGGCACGCAGCTCCTCCTGGCGACCGGCGGCCAGGTAGAACTCGACCTGGCTGCCGCTGGCGGTGCGGGAGGTGTCGAGGGCACGGTCCACCGCGGCACCCAGCGCGGTGTCGATGCAGGACGCCTCCGCTTCCTCGACCGCCTTCTCGGCGGCCTCGAAGGCCTCGGTGCGCTCGATCGCGCCCAGGCGGAGCGCCTCGGTGACGAGCTCGTCGATCGAGCTGAAGAAGTAGCTGGTGGTCGACAGCGGCACCCCGGCGCGCGCCGCCACGGCTCGGTGCGTGACCGCACCGGCACCAAGCTCCGCGGAGAGCTCGGCCGCCGCTTCCAGCAGCGCCGTCCGCCGGCGCTGGGCACTCGCTCGATGGGCCTTCACACGGGTTGGCATCCGGCAACTATAGGTCAACCGCCTTAGCCCGTGGCAGCCGGTGGTGGCGCCGCCACGCTCAGAGGTCGGGGAACCCCAGGTCGAGGTTGGGCTGGTCGAGGCCGCCATCGACCTCGACGACCTTCCCGGTGACGTAGCCCCCCGCCTCCGACGCCAGGTACACGACCGTCGCGGCGATGTGGTCGGGATGGCCGATCATCCGCAGCGGCGTCGCCTCCTCCATCCCCGTGCGCATCGCCTCGTCGCCGAGCACCAGGTCCAGCGCCGAGGTGGCCACCGAGCCCACCGCGATGGCGTTGACCCGGATGCGCGGTGCCAGGTCCCGCGCCGCCAAGCGGGTGTAGTGCGCGAGCGCCGCCTTGGCCGTGCCGTAGGCCAGGTACCCGCGGCCGGCAACCCGGCCCATCACCGATGAGATGCCCACGATGGCCCCACCACCGGACTCGAGCATGAGCGGGACAGCCGCTCGGTTCAGGGCATGGGCCGTCACGACGTTGAACTGGAAGGCCTCCGCCAGGTACCGCGGCGAGGTGTGCTCGAACGGGCGGGGCATCGTGCCACCCAGGTTGTCGACCACCACGTCCAGCCGGCCGAACGCCTCCTTGGCCGCACCGGCCAGGCCGGCCACGGCGTCCAGGTCGCTCAGGTCCGCCGGCACCACCAGCGCCCGGCGGCCCGCCGCCTCGATGCGGCCGGCGACCACCTCGAGCTGCTCGGCGGTGCGCGACGAGATCACGACGTCGGCCCCCGCCTCAGCGAGGGCGACGGCGGTGGCGGCGCCGATGCCACGGCCCGCACCCGTGACGATGGCGACCTGGTCGGTCAGGCGGAATCGGTCGAGGATCACGGACGGGACACTAGGACCGGCGTGGCACACTGGCCGCCACCTCGGCGCGAACCGGCGCGCCGCACGACCCCGGGGGACGCCATGGGTGATCTGGACGCCGCGCTCGCCGCTATCGTCGGGACGGCCAACGTCGCCGTCGGCGAGGCCATCAGCGAGGACCTCACCCACGACGAGGCGCTCACGGCCACCCCCGTGATCCCCGCCGCCGTCGTCCGGCCCGGCAGCACCGACGAGGTCGCCGCCATCGTGGCGCTCGCACGCGAGCGCGCCATCCCCGTCACCGCCCGGGGCTCGGGCACCGGCCTCTCCGGCGCCTGCATCCCCCAGGCCGACGGCCTCCTGGTCTCCTTCGACCGGATGGCCGACATCGTCGAGCTCGACCTCGACAACCACGTCGCCGTCGTCCAACCCGGCGTCACCCTCGCCCAGCTCGACGAGGCCACCGCCGCGCACGGCCTCGTCTACCCGGTGTTCCCCGGCGAGAACTCCGCCAGCCTCGGCGGCAACGTCGCCACCAACGCCGGCGGCATGCGCGCCGTCCGCTACGGCGTCACCCGCCACCAGGTCCTGGGCCTCACCGCCGTGCTCGGCACCGGCGAGACCATCCGCACCGGCGGCAAGTTCGTCAAGGCCACCTCCGGCTACGACCTCACCCAGCTCATCATCGGCTCCGAAGGCACCCTCGCCATCGCCACCGAGGCCACGCTGCGGCTCCACCCCCGCCTCACCCACGGCGCCACCGTCCTCATCCCGTTCTCCACCCTCGACGAGGTCACCGCCGCCATCCCCCGCATCGTCGGGTCCGGGCTCATGCCCACGATCCTCGAGTACATCGACTTCATCACGATGGGCGCCATCACCGCCGCCCAGAACCTCGAGCTCGGGGTCCCCCAGGACATCAAGGACACCGCGCTCGCCTACCTCGTCGTCGTGCTCGAGAACCGCACCGACGACCGCGTCGACGAAGACGTCGCCGACCTCGCCGAGCTCGTCACCGACCTCGGCGCCCTCGACCTCTACGTCCTGCCCTCCCACGCCGGCGCCGCCCTCATCGACGCCCGGGAGAAGGCCTTCTGGACCGCCAAGGCCATGAACGCCAACGACCTCATCGACATGGTCGTGCCCCGCGCCTCCATGCCCGAGTACCTGGCCGCCGTCCAAGCCTCCGCCCAGGCCACCGGCTCGCTCGTCGTCGGCTGCGGCCACGCCGGCGACGGCAACGTCCACCTCTCCGTGTTCCAACCCGACCCAACCATCCGCAAGGACGTCGTCGGGCGCATCCTGCGCGCCGGCGCCGACCTCGGCGGCGCCGTCTCCGGCGAGCACGGCATCGGCACCGAGAAGAAGCGCTACCTCGCCGAGATCGAAGACCCGGCCAAGCTCGAGCTCATGCGCCGCATCAAGGCCAGCTTCGACCCCGCCGGCATCCTCAACCCCGGCGTCATCTTCGATTGAGTCCTCGGGCGGAAGGCAGAGCCTTCCGCCCGAACATGACGACGGCTGCGCCGCCGCTCTCGCAGCTCCGCCGGGCCGAGCCCGGCTCCGCTGGGCAGGGGGCGCCCGGGCAGCGGCCCACGGCCCCCACCCACCCCCCCCCGCCCCGCCCCGCCGCCCCTGGCTGCTGCTGCTGGACGCGCCTGGCAGACTCGGGCCTCCCTGGTGCAGGGACACGCCTCTCGGGAAGGACCGACCACACATGAACGGTGCGAACGCGCTGATCCGGACGCTCGTCGACGCGGGGGTCGACGTCTGCTTTAAGAACCCCCGGCACCTCCGAGATGCACTTCGTGGCGGCGCTCGACGACGTGCGCGAGATGCGAGGCGTCCTCGCCCTCTTCGAAGGGGTCGCCACCGGCGCCGCCGACGGCTACGCCCGCATGGCCGACAAGCCCGCCGCCGTGCTCCTCCACCTCGGCCCCGGCCTGGGCAACGGGCTCGCCAACCTCCACAACGCCCGCAAGGGGCACGTGCCGGTGGTCAACATCGTCGGGGACCACGCGACCTACCACAAGCAGTACGACGCCCAGCTCGAGTCCGACATCGAGACCGTCGCCCGCAACGTGTCGAGCTGGATCCGCACCTCCGCCTCCGTCGACGAGGTCGCCGCCGACGCGGCCGACGCCGTCGCCGTCGCCTCCGGTCCGCCGTCGCAGATCGCCACCCTCATCCTCCCCGCCGACGTGAGCTGGACCGAGGGCGCCACGCCCACCACGCCCGTCGCTCCCGCCGTGCCGACGCCCCCGACCCCGCCGCCGTGGCCGCCATCGCGGAGATCCTCCAGGGCGATGAGCCGCCGCCCTCTTCGTCGGCAACCGGGCCTGCCGGGCCGACGCCCTCGTCGACGCCGGCAGGGTCGCCGCCCACACCGGCACCAAGCTCATGGCCGAGACGTTTCCCCACCCGCCTCGAGCGCGGCGCCGGACGGGTCCCCGCTCGACCTCGCCTACCTCGCCGAGTTCGCGGCCATGCAGCTCGACGAATGCGCTTCCTCGTGCTCGTCGACGCCAAGGCACCCGTGTCGTTCTTCGCCTACCCAGGCGAGGCCAGCGACCTCGTGCCCGAGGGCTGCACCGTCCACGTCCTGGCCGACGCCGCGGGCGACCCGGACGCGCTCGCCGCGCTCGCAGACGCCGTCGGGGCGCCAGCCGACGCCGCCGTGCTCCAGCCACCGAGCCGTCCCGAGCTGCCCACGGGCCCCTCACCGCCGACGGCGTGCCAGGTGCTCGGGCGCTGCTGCCCGAGGGCGCCATCGTGTCCGACGAGGCCAACACCTCGGGCTGTTCGCCGCCGGCCACACCGCCGGTGCCCCCGCCCCACGACTGGCTGTGCCTCACCGGCGGCGCCATCGGCCAGGGCCTCCCCGTCGCGCTGGGCGCCGCGGTCGCTTGCCCGGACCGCAAGGTGATCGCCCTGCAGGCCGACGGCTCGGCGATGTACACGATGCAGTCGTGGTGGACCATGGCCCGCGAAGACCTCGACGTGGTCACCATCATCTTCAACAACGCCAACTACGGTGCTTCAGCAAGGCCAGACGGGTGGGCGCCACCGAGGGCGGGCCCAAGGCCAAGGAGATGCTGGACCTCGAACCTCGACTTCGTGGCCCTCGCCGCGGGCTGCGGGCGCAGCCATGACCCGAGCGACCACCTGCGAGGTTGCGCCGACCAGCTCCGGGCCGCCCTCGAGGCCGCGGGCCGCGGGTCGTCGAGCCATGGTCCCCAGCATCATCTGAGCCCTCCGGCGCAGGGCCGCGCCGGGCCGCCAGCTCCATGAGCATCCCTCGGGTGACCATCCACCACCTCCAGCTCTGGGTCCCCAGCTGCCCGCGCCGAAGCCTCGTGGGGCTGGCTCCTCGAGGCTCGGCTACGAGCTGGCGGACCTGGGAGCACGGGCGGGTGTGGCGCAAGGACGCCACCGGCATCGTGATCGAAGCGTCGCCGGACATGGTGCCGGGCATGCTCCACTCTCGCCTCCGCCCCGGGATGAACCACGTGGCCTTCGCCGTCGACAGCACCTCCGCGGTCGCCGCCGTGGCCGGCGGCGCCCGGACTGTTCACGGGTGGCAGCGCCTGTCCGACGACCCGCGCCACCCGCTCCCGAAGGACCTGCACGTCGCCTACCTCGAAGATCGCGACGGGTTCGAGGGTGGAGCTGGTGGCGCCGAAGATGAGCGCCCGACCGGCTGATCACCGACCAGGAGCGCCGGGCGCGCCGTCGCCCGCCACCACCTGGACGCCACAGCGCCCGGCCTGCTCGGTGCGGTCCGATCGGTGGTCGCCCTCCACGGGACCCGGACCCCACCACGGTCCTCCTGTCGTTGCGCGCCGTCGCGGGGATCGATGCGGGCTTCGAGGCGCGCCTCGTACGAGGACCGCACGCTCCTGAGATGCTGGGCATGCGGCGCACCGTGTTCGTGTTGGAGCCGCGCTGGCTCCGGTGGTGCAGGCCGCCTGCACCGACAAGAGATCGCCGCCACCGAGCGGCGGCGCGTCGTGAAGCTCGTCGGCGACCAGGGCCACCACGTGGACCCGCGTCCTGGCTGGACGAGCTGGCTGCTCGGATCGACGGCCACCTGGCCGAGGTGGGCGAGGCCCCGGCCAAGGAGCTGTCGGCCGCGATCCCCGAGCTCGCCACCAAGCTCCACCTCGCCATCGGCAAGCCGTACGCGGGGACCACCGGGCTGGGCAGCCAGCTCCTCGGGGTCCTCGCCGCCGAGGGGCGCATCGTGCGCACCCGTCCCCTCGGCTCGTGGACCTCCAGCCAGTTCCGGTGGGCGCGCACCGCCGACTGGCTCGGGGCGCCCATCGCACCGCTGGATCCCGCGGCGGCGCGGGCCACCCTGGTCCGGCGCTGGCTCGAGCAGTTCGGCCCGGGGACGGTGGAGGACGTGGCCTGGTGGAGCGGGCTGCCGGTCGGCCAGGTGCGCGCTGCGCTGGCGACGGTTGGTGCACAGGAGGTGGACCTCGACGGCGGCCAGATCGGCCTGGTGGCCGATGGCGACGTCGAGCCGACGCCGGCGCAACCCCCGGTGGCCGCCCTGCTCCCCTCCCTCGACCCGACGACGATGGGCTGGAAGCAACGGGCGTGGTACCTGGGCGACCACGGACCGCAGCTCTTCGACCGCAACGGCAACGGCGGCGCCACGATCTGGTGGGACGGGCGCATCGTCGGCGGGTGGGTGCAACGGCCCTCGGGCGAGATCGCCCTGGGGGTGCTCGAGGACGTCGGCCGCGAGGGCCGCGACGCCATCGACCGAGCGGCGGAGGCGCTGGTCGCCTTCTACGGGGACGTGCGGGCGCGCAGCCGCTTCCCCGCGCCGATCGAGCGGGACCTGCTCGCCTGAGCGCTACTCGTCGGCGGCCGAGGCGGGCGCGTCGCCCGCCTCGCGGCGCCGACGGACCACCTCGGCGTTGAGGTTGCGCAGCGCGACCTTGAGGCGCTTCTGGATGGTCCCCTTCGCCGCCTTCACCAGCAGGCCGAGCCCCTTCGACGGACGGATGGCCATCCGGTAGGTCACCTCGGTGAGCTGCGGGCCCAGCTGCCGGAGCGTGACCCGCTCGACCAGGGCCGAGAACGCCGGCGGCGCCTCGACGGCGGTGAACGCCCACAGCTCCGGCTCGTCCCAGGCGATGAACAGCTCGTCGACCGCGGCACCCCTGGCGAGGGTCACCCGCCGGGTGGAGCCCACGCCGGCGGGCGGATCGGACGTGGCCTCGCACGCCTTGACGTCGGTGAACCACCGCGGCCACGACCCGTGGTCGACGATCACCGCCCACACCTCGGCGGCCGAGCCGTCGATCACCCCGATGGTCTCGGCGATGACGGGGGCGGTGTCGGCGAAGCTCAGCTCCTGCGGTTCCAGACGGGCCATCGACAGAGTCTGGCGCGTATCCTCCGAACGTGGCCGCGACCGCCCGCCCAGGGCCCCGCACCGAGATCCACCCGGCCGCAGCACGGGTCTGGGCGCCCGAGCCCGAGTGGGTCCCGCCGACGCCCGGGCCCGCCGAGCTCATCGGCGGCATCGCGGGCGGCACGTTCGGCGCGCTGGCCTCCCCGATCCTGGCCGGACCGGTCCTGGGCGCGATGTCTGCGCTCGGCCCCGGGCCCGAAGGGCGGCCCATCGCACCCGACGAGGTGGGCGATCCCGGCTGGTTCGGCCCCGACAGCGTGGCCTGGCAGGTCCATCGGGATCCATCCCTGCTGGTGGCCGGCATCACCGCCTTCACCCTGCAGGCGCTCCACCCGCTCGCCATGGCCGGGGTCGCCGAGCACTCGGCCTTCTCCGACGACTTCCTGGGACGGACCCGACGCACCGGCGAGTTCGTGCAGGGCGTGGTCTACGGCTCCTCGGCGCGGGCCGAGCGGCTGTGCCGCATGGTGCGGGCGAGCCACCGCCCGGTCGTGGGCGTCGCACCCGACGGTCGGGCCTACTCGGCCGCCGATCCGGAGCTGCTCGAGTGGGTGCACATCGCGGAGTACCTGGCGATCGCGGCCGCGAACCGGCGCTTCGCCCTGCGCCCCATGTCGCGCGACGAGCTCGACCAGTACGTGGCGGAGGTCGCGGTGGTCGGCGAGGCCACCGGCGTCGAGCACCCACCACGCTCGTGGGCGGAGCTGCTGGCCGCGCTCGAGCGGCACCGGCCATCGCTCGCCGTCGGCGAGTACGCGGCGCGCGGCGTCGGGTTCCTCGATGACCCGCCGATCATCCCGGACCGGGCCATGCCGGCGTGGCGGGCCCTCTGGTCCGGCGCCAACGTGTGCCTCCCGCCCGTGGCCAGACGCCTCCTGCGCCTCCGGGATCCCGGACCGCTCGAGCTGGCCGGGTGCCGGGCCGTGCTGCGGATGTTCGCCAACCTGGGCGAGGGCGACCCGCCCGACCTGGCCTCGGCCAAGGTCCGGCTCGGCCTGGCCGGGTGACCGCCGCCCCGCCACCGAGACGCCACCGCCCGCTCACCGTCCTCTGCGTCACGTACGCGGCGTGCGGTGCGCCGGTCGGCATGGTCGGCGCGGGCTGGCCCGGCGCGCACCGGGACTTCGGCTCGGAGGCTCGGCGCCCTCGGGCTCGTCACCGCGTGGGGCCTGGGCCGCCTCTCGACGGCCACCTCGGCGCTCCCGATCCTTCGGCGCTGGCACGTGCGACCGGCCCTCGTGGTGCTGTCGCTGGCGATGGCCGCGGCGATCCTCGCCGCTGGGATCACCCGCAGCTACCCGGTGCTCGTCGTGGCCTTCGGCATCGTGGGCGCCACGTCGGGCGCGCTCGATGCGCTCGGGAACCGCTACCAGACGGTGATCCGTGACGTCTCGGACGCCGGGCTCATGTACGGCTCCTACGGCGTGGGGGCCATGGTGGCGCCCCTGCTGATCGCCCGCCTGAGCTGGACGGTGGCGTTCGCGATCGCCGCCGGGGTCGCGGCCATCGGCGCCGCCCTGGCCGCGGAGCGCCGCACGTCGTGGCCCGCGGCGATGGAGGGCACGGAACCACCCCGGCACGAGGCGGCGCCGCTGGACCTCCACCTCGGCACGGTCGCCATCTCCCTGTCCTTGTTCGCGATCTACTGCGGGTTGGAGGTCACCACCGCGAGCTGGGCGGCCTCGTACCTGGTCGACGCGCGGGGTGCCCGGGAGCCGTCGGCGGCTGCGGCCACCAGCGGGTTCTGGGCCGGCATGACGATCGGGCGGCTCGGCCTCGGGCGCATCGCCGGCGCGGGGCGCCGCCTGACGCCCCACCACCTGCTGGTCGGGTCCGCCTGCCTCGCCACCGCCACCTACCTGTTGCTGGCGGTGGTCCCGGTCCCGCCCGGGCTGGTGCTCCCCACGGTCGCCGGCCTGGCGCTCGCCGGCATGTTCCCGACCCTGATGACGACCACCGCAGACCGCGTGGGCGTGGCCGCCACGGGTCGGGTCATGGGGTGGCAGCTCGTCTCGGCCACCACCGCCGAGCTGGTGGTCGCCGGGCTCGTGGGCCTGGGGGTCCACGTGGCCGGCGCCTCCGTGCCGGCGTGGGTGCTGGCCGCCATGGCCGTGGTCGGGTTGCCCCTCGTCCTGCGGGCCGTGCGGCTCCACGCTGCAGACGACGAGGTGCTAGCCAGGCAGCCATGACCAACGCAGGCGACCCCACCTACACGGCCGACATCCGATGGACCACCCACGGGGTGGCCCACATCCGAGCCGAGGACTGGGGCGGGCTCGGGTTCGGCCAGGGCTACGCCTGCGCCAAGGACCACCTCCCGACCATCGCTGACCAGGTGGTCAAGGTCCGCAGCGAGCGCAGCCGCTTCCACGGCGCAGGGCCCGACGGCGCGCACCTGGCCCTCGACCTCGGGTACCGGGCGCTCGACGTCCGGGGCCGCGCCCCCGCCCTGCGCGACGCCCAGCCGCCCCACGTGCGGGCGTTCGTCGAGGGCTACCGGGCGGGCTACAACCTCCTGCTGTCAGAGGTGCAGGGGACCGACGCACTGCCGGCGTGGTGCCGTGACGCCGAATGGATCCGCCCGCTCGACGAGCTCGACCTGTGGACGTACTACGTCGATGCCGGCCTGCTGGCGAGCGGCCGGAACCTGGCCGAGGTCATCGGTCGGGCCGAGGCCCCCGGGCCCGACGGGCCCAAGCCGCCGTCGCCGGTCTCGGCCCTGGGCGGCGGCGCGGGTGCCAGCAACGGCTGGGCCTTCGGCGGCGACGCCACCGCGTCGGGCCATGGCCTGGTGGTCGCCAACCCGCACTTCCCGTGGGGCGGCGAGGCGCGCTTCTGGGAGTGCCACCTCACCCTCCCCGGCGAGCTCGACGCGTACGGCGTGGCCCTGCTCGGGCTGCCCGGGGTGCAGATCGGCTTCAACGCGCACGTCGCCTGGACGCACACGTTCTCCCGTGGCCACCGCTTCACCCTGGCCAAGCTGGACCTCGTCCCCGGCGACCCCACCTCCTACCGCTACGGCGACGAGACCCGGGCGATGAACTCCGAAGAGGTCACCGTCGACGTCCTGGGCGAGGACGGCCAGGTCGCCCCGGTCACCCGGACCATGTGGCACAGCCACCAGGGCCCGATGATCAACCTGCCGCTCATCGGCTGGGGCACCGAGGTCGCGTTCACCTACCGGGACGCCAACCTGGACAACCACCGCTTCCTCGAGCAGTTCCTCGGCATGGACCAGGCCCGTTCGATGGACGAGCTCCAGCAGGTGTACCGCGAGGTGCAGGGCCTGCCTTGGGTCAACACCCTCGCTGCGGACCGCACCGGCCGCGCGTGGTTCATCGACGCCTCGGCCACGCCCAACCTGACGCCGGAGGCCGAAGCCCGGTACGTCGAGCGCATCCAGACCGACCTCATCGCCGCCCTGCTGCACGACAACCGCGTCGCGCTGCTCGACGGCAGCGACCCCGGCGACGAGTGGCAGGACCACCCCGGCGCCCGCAGCCCGGGCCTGCTCCCCTTCGAGGGCGCACCCCAGGTGGAGCGCCGCGACTACGTGCTGAACGCCAACGACTCGCACTGGCTGAACCACGCGTCGACCCAGCTCGAGGGCTGGTCGCCCCTGCACGGCCTCGAGGGCACGCCCCGATCGCTGCGGACCCGCCAGAACCTCCGCACGGTCGAGCGCCTGTGCGCCACCGGCGACGTGGACCTCACCAAGGCCCTCGACGCCGTCCTGTCGAACCAGAGCCTGAGCGCGGAGCTCCTGTGCGACGCGGTCGTGGCGCGGGCCCGGGCCGCAGGCAGCGCGGCGGTCGACGGGCGCACCGTCGAGCTGGGCCACGCCGCTGACGTCCTGGCCGCATGGGACCGGTGCTGCGAGCTCGACTCGGTGGGCGCTGCGCTCTGGCGGGAGCTGATGGGCGGCTTCGACGACAAGGCGTTCCTCGATGCTGGCGCCCTGTTCGCCGAGCCCTTCGACCCTGCCCGCCCGGTCGACACCCCGACGGGCCTGGCCCCTGCCCCGGCGGAGGGCGATGATCCGGTCCTGACGGCGCTGGCCAAGGCGACCGTGCTGCTCGAGGCGGCCGGCGTGCCCATCGACGCACCGCTCGGTGACGTGCAGTGGGCCCAGCGCGGCGAGCACCGGATCCCGGTGCACGGCGGCTACGAGGGCGACGGCATCTGCAACATCTTGGCGCCCTACGGCGCGCTCAGCTCGCTGAGCCTCGAGCCCACCGATCCCCCACTCGGTGCCGTGGCACCCGAGCGCGCCGCCACCACCGGCATCGCCGAGGGCGGCTACCGCGTCACCTACGGCACGAGCTTCCTGATGGCGGTGGAGCTCACCGACGACGGGCCCGTCGCCCAAGGGCTGCTGGCCTACGGGCAGAGCGGCGACGCCCGATCGCCACACCACGTCGACGGGACCGAGGCCTACGCGGCCAAGGCCACCCGGCCGCTGCTGTTCGCCGACGCGGACATCGAGGCCGACCCCGAGCTGGTCCGCCGCACGATCGTGGGCTGAGCCCAGCCGGTTCGGCGCTCAGGACGGCTCGAACACGAGGAGCAGCTCGAAGGTCCCGGTGTCCGCGACGTTGGCCACGGGGCCCAGCACCGGCTTGTCGATGCCGTGGTCCGCGAGGGACACCTCGACGGGATCCTCCGGGTTGGTGGCCACGGTGATCGTGTCGCCGGCGAGCTTGGCCTGGATCGGGACGGTCACCTCCTTGGTGACCCCGTGGAGGGTGAGCTCGCCGGTCGACGTGGCGTCGACGACCTTGCCCTCCGCCGGCCGCTCCCCGAAGTCGATCGGCTCGGTGAGCTCGAAGGTCGCGGTGGGGAACCGATCGGTCTCCAATCCGACGCGCCGCATCGAGTTGACGCGGTTCATCACCGGGAAGCCCGGATCGTCGGTGAACTCGAGCGCCGAGAGGTCCACGGTGACCTTGGCGTCGGTGACCTTCGTGCCGGCCACCTCCAGGGAGCCCGTCACCGCGGTGCTGCGCCCCACCGCGGTGTGCTCCTTCAGGCCGCGCACGAACGATTCGTCGATCCGGAGCCCCGCCGTCGACGCGCCATCGCCGACCACCTTCCACGTGCCGTCGAGCGAGGCCGGCGCCGTGCCCGTGGGGGTGCTGCCGGCACCGGCCTCGATGGCGATCGGCTTGGGCGCGCTGTCATCGCCCGACAGGGTGACCACGCCGAGGGCGACGAGGAGCACCGGCACCACGATCCCGAGCACACCGAGGGTGAGCCCGGCGATGGCGATGCCCCGAGTCGACCCCGGCTGGCCCTGTGACCGCCGCATGCCGACGAAGCCGAGCACCACCGCGAGGACCGAACCGGCCCCTCCGAGCCACAGGAGGCCGAGCACGAGCGAGGTGATCGCCGGGATGCGAGCGTTCGGCCGAGCGGGCCCGTCGGCGGCCATGGGTTGCGACATGGTCAGAGTCTGCCGTCCGGGGCCCGGCGACCACCCACCCGGGCACGGCCCGAGCCGAGCCCGCCGGGCCCGGGCTCAGGACTTCTGGAAGACGATCCGCAGCTCGAAGGTGCCGGTGTCGGCCACGTCCGCCACCGGGCCCATCACCGGCTTCTCGATCCCGTGGTCCGCGAGCGAGACCTCCACGGGCTGGTCGGGGTCGGTCGCGACCGTGATGGTGTCGCCGGCGAGCTTGGCCTGGACGGGCACGGTCACGGACTTGGTCACCCCGTGGAGGGTGAGCTCACCGGTTGCCGTGGCGTCGACGACCTCGCCTTCGGTGGGCCGTTCGCCGAAGTCGATCGGCTCGGTGAGCTCGAAGGTCGCAGTGGGGAACTGATCGGTCTGCAGCCCGGCGCGACGCAGCGCGTTGGCGCGGTTGGCCACCGGGAGGCCGGGGTCGTCCGAGAAGGTGAGCGACGTGAGGTCCACCGTGACGTCGGCTTCGGTGACCTTGGAGCCGGCGAGGGTGAGGGACCCCGACACGTCGGTGCTGCGACCGACGGCGGTGTGGTCGGTGAGCCCGTTGGCGAACGACTCGTCGATCCGGAACCCGGCGGTGGACGCATCGCCACCGACCACCTCCCACGTGCCGTCGAGCGACGCGGGGGCCTTGCCCACGCTGGTGGACGTGGCGCTCCCGCTGCTGGTGCCTCCATCCGAGCCGTCGACCGACAGCGCGGCAGGCGGGTCGTCGCGCAGGACGAACCACCAGAGGGCGGCGCCCCCGGCGACGAGGACGACCACGGCGGCGACGATCACCTTCTTGACCATCGAAGGAGTCTGCCGGTCCGGACGTCCGTTCCCACCTCCGCGGCGACCGCCAGGTCAGAGGGCGAGGCGGGTGGCCTTCTTCTCCTGGTACATCGCCTGGTCGGCTCGGTGCACGAGCGTCTCGGGCGTGTCGCCCGAGCGGCCCTCGGCGGTGCCGACCGACGCGCTCACCGCCAGGTCCTTCTCCCCGATGTCGAACGAGGTGTCGAAGGCGCAGCGGGCCCGCTCAGCGACGAGCTCGAGGTCTTCTGGGTCGTCCACGACGATGCAGAACTCGTCGCCGGCGTAGCGGGCGAGGCTCCCCTCGTGGCCGGCAGCCTCGCTCAGGCGGGCGGCCAGCTCCACGATCACCGCATCGCCCGCCAGGTGCCCGTGCAGGTCGTTGATCTCCTTGAAGCGGTCGAGGTCGATGAAGACCAGCCCCGGCAGGTAGCCCCGGGTCAGCATCCGGTGGAGGTAGGCGATGAGCGAGTGGCGGTTCCAGGCGCCGGTGAGCCCGTCGTGGTCGACCCGGTGGCGCAGCTCGGACTCGGTCCGGCTGCGGTCGCTGACGTCGCGGCCGATCGCGTAGACCAGCCCGGCCTTCAGGTCCGGCACGAGGTCCAGCTCGACCCACACCACGTGGCCGTCGCGGTGCTGCACCTTCCGCACCACGCGCTGGGCCCCCTCGCGCAGCGCCACCCACTGGCGGAGCTGATCGACGTCGAGCAGGAACCCGTGCTCCTTGGTCCGCAGCTCGTCGGCCGGGTAGCCGAGCACGAGCTCGCAGGCCGGGTTGGCCGCCAGCAGCGTGCCATCGAGGCTGAAGGTCATCATCAGGTCGCGCGACGCCTGGAAGACCGCGTCGGCGGCCCGGCGCTGCTGGCGCATCTCGTGGATGGCGTTGCCGACGATCATCCCGATGAGGAGCACCACGCCGAAGCGGAACGCTGCGTACCCGGCGGAGAACTCGAGGTCGTTGCGGTAGTGCGTGCCCCACGACCAGCCGGTCAGCAGCAGGCCGCCGCACACACCACCGATGATGCCGCCCGGGCGGGCCCACCGGACCGCCGCCTCGACGGCGAGCGCGAGCGGCAGGAGCTGCACCGGGTCGTCGGGGCTGACCATGAGGTTGCTCATGATCATGATGACGGCGATGGTGTCGGCCGCCATGGCCACCACGCCGATCACGTTGAGCCGCGGCCCCTCGCCCGGCTCGCACGCCAGGGCCCAGCGGACCCACGCTGACGTGAGGAAGAGGATCGCCATCGCGCCCCAGGCCAGGTACCAGAACTGCCCGGGGTAGAGGGCGGTCTGCACGAGCGCCACGACCAGGCACCAGCTGCGGACCCGCTGGATGCCCACCTCCGTGCGCCGGTCTGCGGACGCGGTGGCCGCGGCGAGCCGCGTGCTGAGGCTCACATCGAGGGTGGAGGGCATCCCCATGGGCCTCTAGATCGGCCCGGATCGCCACGGTCTGAACCCTGGATCCGGATTGGTGCGAGAAACCCCGTGACCTGGGCCGATGCCCTTGGGCGATGGATCAGGCCGGAGCCACCGACGCCAGGTCGTCGCGTGCCAGCGGGCCGTCGGTCTGGGTGCCGTCCGCGAGGGGCACGGACACCCGTTCGCCCTCCACGCTGAACTGCACCGCACCGATGCCGGGCTGGCCGGTGAGCGTGTACACGATCTGGGCCAGGGCGAAGAGCTGGTCGGCGGGCCGCACGTCGCCGAACGACGAGGTCAGGTCCACCTCGGCGATGCCGCGCCGAGCCGACACGGACCCGATCGTGCCCGGCGTGACCGCGCTCGTGATGCCGAGCGAGCGCTCCTGGCGGGTCGGGCCGGAGACCACCTGCTCCAGCAGGTCGGCCAGCTCGGCATCCGTGGGTACCGTGCGCTCGACGGGGACCAGGCGGTCCTTGCTGAGCAGGAACACCGTGGCCTTGCGGCCGGCGTCGGCGGGCTTCGTGGTCGTGGTGCCCTCGTCGAGCAGCCCGAAGGGCACCGTCTTGCGGTCGATGCGATCGGCACGGTCCTGCGACGAGATGCCACAGCCGGCGGTCCCCAGCGCCACCGCCAGCGCGAGGGCGAGGGCGAAGGCGCCACGGCCACGGGCCCGATGGCGTCGCGCGCTCATGGCCGGCTCCTGGGCAGCGAGACCACGAACCTGGCCCCGCCCTGGGGCGAGGTGTCGACCCACACGCTGCCGTCGTGGAGCCGCACGTGCTCCTTCACCAGCGCGAGGCCGAGCCCGGTGCCGGGGACCGAGGGGTCGGCGCCGCGCACGAAGCGCTCGAACACCTGCTCGCGCTCTTCGAGCGGGATGCCAGGACCGGCATCGTCGACCACGAAGCGCAGCACGTCGGCGTCGCCCTCGATCCGCAGCTCGGTCGCACCCCCGGCGTAGTTGTCGGCGTTCTGCACGAGGTTGACCAGGACCTGGCCGATGCGGCGGGCGTCCAGGCGGATCCGCGCCGCGGCCGAGGGCGCCACCACCACGGGGAGGTCGTCGCGCCCGATCGAGCCCAGCACCTCCGCAACCAGGTCCCTGGGCCGCACCTCTTCCAGGGCCAGCTCGGCCACCCCGGCCTCCACGCGGGAGATCTCGAGCAGGTCGGTCAGCAGGCGGGTGAACCGATCGACCTCGTGCTGGAGCAGGTCGAGGGCCTCCACGCCCGCCGGCTCCTTGACCCGTCGGCGGGCGACGGACAGCGCCGAGAGCATGGCGGCGAGCGGGGTGCGCAGCTCGTGGCTGACGTCCGAGGCGAAGCGCGCCTCCCGTTCGATCCGGAACTGCAGGCCGTCGACCATCTCGTTGAACGAGTCGACGAGGGGGTCCAGGTCTGCGTCCCCGTCGCTCTCGAGGCGACGATCGAGGGCGCCCGCGGCGATCAGGTTGGCGGCCTCGGCGGTGCGGCGCACGGGCCGCAGGATGCGCCCGCTGGCCCATCGGCCGGCGAGCAGCCCGGCGATCGTCGACGCCACCGCCGCGAGGATCAGGCCCTGGCGGACCCGGTTGAGCGAGGCTGCGACCTCGCCCATCGGGACGAACTCGACGTAGATGGTGGGCCCGGCGGAGCTGGCGATCGGCACCCCGACCGCCACCACCGACCGGCCGTCGATCCGGATGCGCTGGCGCGCCGGGTCACCGTCCTCCACCACGTCGAGCAGCGACTGGGGCACGTCGCTGCCCTCGCCGGTGACGGAGCTGGCGTACCACCGCCCACCGGTCCGCAGGACGGCGAACCCTTGCGCCGCGGTCTGGGCGTCGGCGAGGGCCGCGGCCGGGGCCTTGGGGTCTCGGGTGAGGGCGTTGTCGACGGCCCGGGCGTTGACGTAGGTCTGGCGCTCGGCGACGCGCTCGCGCTGCGAGGTGAGGGTGGCGCGGGTGAGCTGGTAGCAGACGACGCACAGCACCGTGGAGAGCACGGCCGCGAGCCCGCCGAAGGCCACCATGGCCCTCGTCCGCAGCGGAGGCGGCCACCTCATGGCCGGAGCCGTCGGTCGTGCACGGGTGGAACTGTGGCAGGTTCGGCCGCCGCGCGGGGCGCACCGGTAGCGTGCGGCGTCGATGGCGCCGAAGACGGACTGGAACCCGATCCTCCGCGACGAGCTGGCCAAGCCCTACTGGCAGGAGCTCCAGGCGTTCGTCGCCGACGAGCGGCGGCACCACCAGGTGTTCCCCCCGCCCGACGAGGTGTTCGCGGCGCTGCACCAGACGCCCTACCAGGACGTGAAGGTGCTGATCCTCGGCCAGGACCCCTACCACGGGCCGGGCCAGGCGCACGGCCTGTGCTTCTCCGTGCGCCGGGGCGTCGACATCCCGCCGTCGCTGCGCAACATCTACACCGAGCTGGAGTCCGACCTGGGCATCCCCCGCCCACGCCACGGCTGCCTCGACGCCTGGGCGGCCCAGGGGGTGCTGCTCCTCAACGCCACGCTGACCGTGCGGGCCCACGCACCAGCCTCGCACCAGAAGCACGGCTGGGAGACCTTCACCGACCAGGTGATCCGGGCGGTGGACGCCAAGGACGAGCGGGTGGTCTTCATCCTGTGGGGCGCCTCGGCCCGACGGAAGAAGGCACTGGTGGACCAGCGCAAGCACGTCATCATCGAGTCGGCCCACCCCTCGCCGCTCTCCGCCCACAACGGCTTCTTCGGGAGCCGCCCGTTCTCGCGCGCCAACCGCGCCCTGGAGGAGGCGGGCCGCCCACCGGTCGACTGGCGGATCCCCGACGCGCTGGCGGCTGACCCATCCGGTCAGCACGACTGACCGATAGGCACCATGCTGGTGCCCATGGACCCCGTCCCCTTCGGCATCCTCGGCACGGCGGATCCGACCGGTCGCCGTGACGTGACGCTGGTGCCCCTGCGCTCGTCGGCCATCAACCTGTCGGTCCTCACCCTCGGCGCATCCCTGCACACGGTGGAGGTTCCGGACCGCCACGGGCGAGCCGAGCCGGTCAACCTCTCGATGCCGTTGCTGTCGGACTACGAGGATCGCTCCCGCAACGCCTACCTCGGCGCCACCTGCGGGCGCTACGCCAACCGGATCGCCAACGCCGAGTTCGAGCTCGACGGGGAGCGCCACCTCCTCGCTTCCAACGACGGCGACCACCACCTCCACGGCGGGCCCGACGGGTTCGCCCGACGGATCTGGGAGCTCGTCGAGGTGCAGGACGGCGACGATGGCGGGCGGGTCGTCATGGCGCTCGAGAGCCCGGACCGCGACCAGGGCTACCCCGGGCACCTCCAGGCCACGGCCACCTACGAGCTGCACGGCCACGTGCTGCACATCACCTACGAGGCCACCACCGACGCCCCGACCGTGGTGAGCCTCACCAACCACGCCTACTGGAACCTGGCCGGGCCCGAGCACTGGTCGCTCGACGGCGCGGTGGCAGACCACGAGCTGCGCATCCCAGCCACCCACCTGCTGCCAGCCGACGACCTGAGCTCGGTGCCGACCGGGCCGCTGGTCCACGTGGCCGAGACGCCCTTCGACCTGCGCCACCCCACGCTGCTGCACGACCTGCTCCAGCGCCGACGCCGCGGCATCGACCACTCCTACGAGGTCGCCCAGCTCGACGACCCCCTGCCCGAGCACGAGGGGCTCCACCTCGCAGCAGAGCTCCACCACCCGGCGAGCGGCCGCACGCTGACCCTGGCCACCGACCAACCGGCCCTCCACGTGTACACCGCCAACCGGCTTGGCCCCCCGTTCGGGCGCCAGTCCGCCGTGTGCCTGGAGGCCCAGCAGTTCCCGGACGCGCCGAACCGACCGGACCTGCGCTCCCCGGTCGTCCGCCCGGGGGAACGGTTCCGGGCCCGCACCGAGCTGACCTTCGGCGTGCGCTGAGCCACCGACGCCCGCTCGGCGCGGACCGGCGGAACGGCGGAACGGCTCAGTTCCCGGCGACGCCCTTGGCCGGTGCCGCGCTCTCGCCGTCGTCGGCCGGTGCGACGTCGTCCATCTGGTAGCGGTCCCGTTGGCCGGCCCCGGCGCAGTGGCCCCCGTCCTTGCCGGAGTGCGCCATGAGCTCACCGTCGAGCAACGGGTTGGCCGCGCTGAAGATGCCCCACGGCGACTCGCAACCGGGCACCACCCAGGCGTGGCTCATCCACCCCTTGCTGCCGTCGTCCTTGGTGCCGCCGCGCGCCGCGCAGTCGGCCTCGCTCGTGGTGCTGTCGCCGATGATCACGCCGTCTGGCGAGCTGCACAGCCCGATGTGGCGGTGGCCGTGGTCGTTGTCCCCGGTGAAGCCCTGGGTCGGCTTGTTGTCGCCCGGGTGCCACAGGTAGTAGCTGAGGCCGACGACGTGGGACGTGGGCTTCACCCCGTCGTAGAGGATCATCTCGGGCTTGTCGATCTCGAAGCGGCCGTCGATGAGCGACCCCTTGATGTAGTGGGCGGCGATGCCGGGCAAGTAGCCAGTGACGAGGTGGTAGCCGGCCTTCTCGGCGTCGGCCACCGTCGGGTACTTCAGGGCGGTGGCCCGGGCGAGGGCGACCTCGCGCAGGAGCCGATCGCACTGCGCCTTGCTGGTGACCGCGACCCACGGCTGCGGGCCGACGTGGCCGCCGTGGCCGCTGCCGTCCTCGGCGGTGCTGGTGGCGCTGGTGACCGGGTGGCTGTGGTTCAGCGCGCCCGACGAGCGCAGCCACCACAGCCATGCCCGATAGTCGCGATCGCTGCCGCTGCTCAGCGCGTTGATCAGGTTGGCCGCCTCGATCTCGCTCGTGGCCGCGAGCGAGGTGGCCGAGACCATGTCGTCGAGGCCGGGCGAGCCCCGCCCCTGGTACGGATCCGGATCGGTCGTGGTGGTGGCCGCGCCGCTCGCCACCGTGGCGCCGTGGTTGTGCCCGTCGGGCGAGGTCACCGAGCCGGCCACCGTGGGCGGGCTCCCGCCCCAATCGGTGTCGACGCCGAGGTACGACGCCTCCTTCCAGTAGGCCGGGATGTTGAGGTCCCGGTCGCAGCGCTTGGCCTCCACGTCGGCCCGCAGCGCGTCCAGGCCGGTGGGCACGTTGGCGTGGGAGTGGTTGGCGGCGTCGGGCGAGGTGACCACCACGGTGGCGAGGCCGAGGGCGCCGACGGCGACGAGCGCTGGCGCCAACCGTCCGGTGGTGCGCTGGCCCGGAGCCAGCGCGAGGCGCAGCGCAAGCAGCACCACCCCGACCTCCATGCCCACGGCCACCAGGTCGATGGCGGCGACCGGCTCGGCCACGCCGGGGGTCGGCCCCCAGGGGAGCCCGGCGGTGCGGCTCCACAGCCACGCCCCGACGAACGCCAGGTTGGCCACCATGATCGCCTGGTAGAGCCGCTTGGATCCCCGATCCATGAGCACCAGCGCGGCGGTGAGGAGCTGGAACCATCCGGCGAGGGCGAACCCGAGGGTGTCCTCCCAGCCGCTGCCCGAGTGCACCGGCACCATGGCGAAGTGGATGACCCCGGCCCCGGCCGACAGGCCGGCGAGCGCCCACCCGAGGTGCGGCGCGCCTGCTTCGACTTGCTCTTCGTCCACGGCGTCCCCCTGCGTGTCCCAGCCGCAAGGCTACGGAACCCGGGCGCCTCGTGCTGGACGGCGGCCGCGCGCCACTCGACGGGTTCCGGCGCGGGGCCGCGGGGCCGTAGCGTTGGGCGCCATGTCCGTCGATGCCGCACCCACCATCCAGAAGGCGCCCGTCAACGGGCTCGAGCTGGCCTACGAGACCTTCGGCGACCCGTCGGACCCCGCCATCGTGCTGGTGATGGGCCTCGGCACCCAGATGCTGGCCTGGCCCGAGGAGCTCTGCGAGGCCCTGGCCGGCGCCGGCCACCACGTGGTGCGCTTCGACAACCGCGACATCGGCCTGTCCACCCACCTGGACCTGCCGGTGCCGAGCCTCGGCGACATGCTCCTGCAGCGCAACGTGCCGTACCGGCTCGACGACATGGCGTCTGACGTGCTCGGCCTGGCCGACCACCTGGGCATCGACCGCTTCCACCTCGTCGGTGCGTCGATGGGCGGCTTCATCAGCCAGACGGTGGCGCTGGCCCAGCCCTCGCGCGTGCGCACGATGACGCTGATCATGACCTCGACCGGCTCGCGCCGCGTCGGCCGGCCGACCCCCGCGGTGATGCGCCGCCTGGCGCGCCAGGAGCGCAGCGGCACCCGGGAGCAGGCCATGGACGCCGCCGTCGCCGTGTACCGGGTGATCGGGTCGCCCTCGCACCTCGACGAGGCACTGATCCGCGAGCTCGCCGGTCGGTCCTACGACCGCGCCGACGACAGCGAGGGCCGCCAGCGCCAGCTCGCGGCGATCATGGCCCAGCCCAACCGCACCGCCGGGCTCCGGCGCCTGCGCATCCCGACGCTGGTGGTCCACGGCCTCGACGACCCGCTCGTGTCGCCCTCGGGGGGCCTCGCGCTGGCCAAGGCCATCCCGGGCGCCACGTTCGTCGGCCACGCGGGCATGGGCCACGACCTGCCCCGCACCCTCTGGCCGGTGCTGGTCGACGACGTGTTGTCGCTCATCCACCGCGCCGAGGCGTGAGCGTCCGCATCCGGCCGCTCGCCTCCGACGACGCGCCGGACGTGCTGGCGCTCAACGACGAGGTGGTCCACAAGCTCGCCCCGATGGGTGCGGACGAGTACGCCTGGTTCCTGCGCTCGTCGATCGGCGCCTGGGCGGCGGAGGTCGACGGCGCGTTCGCCGGCTTCGTCCTGCTGCTCGGGCCCGGCCTGGCCTACGACAGCGCGAACTACCGGTGGTTCAGCGAGCGCTACGGCTCGTTCGTCTACCTGGACCGGGTGGCGGTGTCCGCAGCGCACCGCCGGGCCGGCGTCGGCCGAGCGATCTACGCCGCGGTGGAGGCGCTGGCCCAGCAGCGAGGCGAGCCGGTGCTGCTGGAGGTCAACGGGCGGCCCCGCAACGACGCGTCCCTGGCCTTCCACGCCACCCTCGGGTACCAGGAGGTCGGCACCCTCGAGCACCCTGGCGACAAGCTGGTCACGATGCTCGCCAAGCTCCCCACCCCGGCCTGAGCGCACCTCGGGCGGGCGCCTCGGTGGTGCCATACTCGCCGTGGTGCGCGTCTGGGTGATCCGCGGCGGTGAGCAGAACCGGTTGGTCGACGACTTCGTCGCGTCCGGGTCGGTGGGCCTGGCCTACCCGGAGGTGCCCAACGTCCGGACGGTGGACCGGTGGGACATCGAGCGCCGCCTGGAGGACACCGGGACGCCCAACGTGGACCTGCACGCGGACATCCTCCTGGCCTTCGTGCACGAGGTCGTGTCCGGCGACGCGGTCGTGCTGCCGGACCCCGGCCGGGGCGAGGTGGTCGTCGGCGTGTTCGACGGTCCCTACGAGCACCGGCCCGAGGTGGACGAGGAGCGAGGCCAGCACCGACGCCGGGTCGCCTGGCTCGGGCGCCACGCCACCAAGGACCTGCCGGAGGCGCTGCAGGACGTCGGCCGCCAGCGCCCCGCGCTCAAGCGGCGGGACTCGGCGGCGTTCGCCGAGCACCTCGAGCAGGTCCGCTCCGGGGCGTTGGGGCGGCCGGCCGACCAGTTCGAGCGGCCGCGGGCCCCTCGGGCACCGGGGTCGGCGCCGCGCCGGACCTCGGCCCCGCGAGCTGCTCGCGCCAGCGCGCCGGCACGCCCGGCCAAGGCCGAGCCGGCGGTGCGCACCTGCCCCTCGTGCTTCCAGCAGAAGCCCGTCGCCCTCTTCGACGAGGACGGGATCTGCCGCGACTGCGCCTGAGCCAGCTGCGGCGGTCCGGCCGAACGGGTCAGGAGCAGACGTAGCGGCTGGTGGGGACCACGTCGAGCATGGAGAGGTCGATGAAGCGCTGGACGCTCTCGAACATCTCGCGCTGGTGGCGGGCGAGGCGCTCGTCGTCGCCGACCGCGTCGAAGAACGCGTGGGCGTCGGTCATGGCCGCCTCGGGGAAGCACTCCTCGACGACGGCGTGCCACTCGACGGGACCGGGGACGAGCACCCGGGCCACGACGTGCTGGACGTAGGCGAAGGTGTCCTGGAGCTCGATGGCCACCTGCGTGTGCGATCCGAGCCAGGTCTGCAGGAACTCGTCGACCTCGAGGTCCGGCCGTCGGCGGATGAACGCCAGGTGGGCCATGCCGTGGGTGCGCTCGCCGAGGGCCGCCGGGAAGCGGGTGTTGGCCATCGGCACGGACTCGGTGACGAGGTAGGCCGAGAGGTCGGCGCCGGGGCAGCCGGCGCGGATGGCGTCGTCGATGGGGGCGCGCAGCTGGTCGTTGGCGCTGTCGACCCACACCCCGAGCACGGCGTCTGCCGGCGCGCCGGACGCGTCCATGCGCAGCCGCGTGGCGCCGGCCACGTCCGCATCGGCCACGTTGACCTGGACGTGGTGCGCCCCGGCGTCGACCAGTGCCGGTGCCAGGTCGCCGACGAGCGAGGCCGTCAGCCCGTCGGGCCGGCCATCCGGGAACGAGAGCACGTAGAGGACCTTCTCCATGGCGGCCCACCGTACCGATCGCCACCCGCCCGCCATGGGCCGGGTCGGTACGCTGCGGCGGACCGGAAGGAGCTCGGGTGGGTGACGAGGGGACGACCAGGGCGGACGTGGTCGGGTGGCAGGGCTGCCGCGCTCCGGGCAACGCCCTGTACGTGCTCACCGACGGGATGGTGGCGTCCTGCTGCCGGACCAACCACTACCTGGGCGATGCGCGCCAGGACCTGCTGAGCGACATCTGGCACGGGCAGGCCCGCCAGGACTTCGCCGCTGCCGTGGACGCCGGGCAGCTGTCGATCGGCTGCGGGGGCTGCGCCCGGGAGCACGAGGTCGAGGGCCGGGCCGGGACCTTCGCCGCCCACTACGACGACTACCCGCCACCATCGGACGAGCTCGACCAGGGCCCGGCGCTGCTCGGCCTGTACTTCTCGAACACCTGCAACCTGCAGTGCACGATGTGCGACGGCACCAGCTCCTCGTCCATCCGGCTGCACCGCGAGCACCTGCCGCCGATCAAGACCAGCTACGACGACCGCTTCTTCGACGACCTGCGCGACCTGCTCCCGCACGTGAAGGCGCTGGCGTTCGCCGGCGGCGAGCCGTTCCTGATCCCCGAGGCGATCCGGACCTGGGAGCTGATGGCCGAGGTCGCCCCGGACGTGCCCGCCACGATCATCACGAACGGCACCTACTGGTCGCCCCGCGTCGAGCGGGCGCTCGAGGGCATCACCCCGAACATCACCGTCTCGATCGACGGCGCCACCGCCGAGACCTACGAATCCATCCGCCACGGCGCGTCGTGGGACGGGCTCATGACCAACCTGGACCGGCTGCAAGCCCTGACCGAGCGCAAGGGCACCGACCTGGTGATCTGCTTCTCGCTCTTCGTGGACAACCACCACGAGCTCGGCGCCATGCTGGAGCTGGCCGAGGCGAGGGGGATCGCCGTCGAGGTCAGCGTGGTCCGCGAGCCCGTCGGCCTGAGCATCTACGCCCAGCCGGTCGAGGCGATGCGCGCCATCCTCGCCGGGCTCGAGGCGCAGGATGCCGAGCTGCGCGCCTCGCTCGTGCGCAACCTCGGGGTGTGGGAGGCCGAGCTCGACCGGCTGCGGCGCTGGGTGGCCGAGCGCGAGCTGGGCACGGCCGCGCCGTGGGAGGAGGAGTCCATCCTCGGGATCTCCCGCAGCGGCGGCGGCGCCACCGACGCGGCGTGGGCGCTGGCGGAGCTGCGCGCGGCGCTGCCCACCGCCGAGGTCGCCGAGCTCGTCGTGGGGCCGGGCGACGTCATCGTGCGGGCGACGCCCGCCGACGAGGCCCTGCTCGGCCTGGAGCCCGGGTCGGCCGTCGGGCGCTCGGCGGACGTCCTGTGGGGCGCGCTCACTGCCCGGTGGGGCTCGGGCGCCCTGGCCCTCGTGGGCCGCAGCGACGACTGGACGAGCAACGCAGCCGAGCTGGAGCGGGCCAGCGTCCGGGCGATGGCCGTGGCCCTGCGCGACGGCACCGGCCGTGCCGACGAGGTGGCCCTCCTCGTCGCCGTCGCACCCCGCTGACGCCCGAACACGGCAGAAGCCCAGGTCAGGCTGGCTGACCTGGGCTTCCATCCCGCGCGCCCGTAGGGACTCGAACCCCAAACCTTCTGATCCGTAGTCAGATGCTCTATCCAATTGAGCTACGGGCGCTGGTGCCACGAGGGCCGGAGCACCCTAGCCGCGACGCCTGCGAGGGGGCCAGCGAACACCCCGGCCGGCACCGCTCGCCCGTTGGCGCACGCCGTGCCAGGCCCTACCGTCAGACCCCCGCGGGATGATGGCTTGCCCCACCGGCGGACCCCCCAGGAGGCATCCATGACCGCACCAACCGACACCCACGTCGCCCGCATCCAGGCGCTGCTCGCCAAAGCGGAGTCCACCTCGTTCCCCGAGGAGGCGGAGGCCTGCATGGCGAAGGCCCAGGAGCTCATGGCCCGCCACTCGATCGACCAGGCACTGGTCGTGGGCACCGGCCCCGCCCCGGCGGTGGGCGACGCGATGGTGACCATCCCAGCGCCCTACGCGTCGGCCAAGGCCTCGCTGCTCGGCGCCGTCGCCCGAGCCAACCGGTGCCGGGCGGTGGTGGCCAACGGGCCGAGCGGCACCAAGTACTGCACGCTGGTCGGCTTCCCCGCGGACCTGGAAGCCACCCAGACGCTCTTCAGCTCGCTGTCGATCCAGGCCGTGCGCTTCATGCTGCGAGAGCCGGTCCCGCCGTTCGACGGGGTCCGCAGGTTCCGCCACGCGTTCCTGCTGGCGTACGCGCACCGCATCGGCCAGCGGCTCCGGATGGCGGAGCGCGCCGCGCTGCTGGAGGCGGAGCGGGCCGCGTACGCCGCTGGCGACATGTCGGGGACCAGCTCGGTCGGGGTGGTCCTGGCAGATCGCTCGAAGCAGGTGGACGCGGAGCTCGAACGGCGGTTCCCGAACCTCCGGGCCCGTTCCACGTCCATCTCGAGCGGGGCCGGCTACGCCAGCGGCCGCAACGCCGCGGATCGGGCGAGCCTCGGTGGGCGCAGCGTGTCGGGTGGCAACCGGGCGCTCGGCGCCGGGTAGCTACTCGGCCAGGCGCCGGCGGCGGCCGCCGGCGCGGTGCAGGACGGCGCTGGTGGGCCGGATCTCCAGCCACTCGCCATCGGCCGACATCGCGGCGCTGCCGTCGACCAACAGGGTGTGGTGGGGGTGCTCGGCGGAGGTCGGCCAGAGCAGGGTGACCCGCGGGTGGGTCTCGAGGTTCGCTGCCGTGCGCCGGCCCGGGGCCACCACCAGCAGGTCCTCCCGGCACGCCACCGACACGGCCACCACGTGGGGTCGGTCCTCGCGGATGGTCACCAGGTAGGCGTCGGCACCCCGCGCCTCGACCACCGAGGGCAGCTCGGCGAGGGCCACATCGATGCTCACCCGGCCAGGCTCCCACACCCTCGGCGACCGCAGCTCACGGCGACGTCCCGGCTCCGATCAGCTGCGGGGCACGTCCTTCCAGGGGACGTCCTTGTCGGTGCGGGGCTCACCGGGGAGGCCGAGCACCCGCTCGCCGATGATGTTGCGCTGGATCTCCGACGTGCCGCCCTCGATGGAGTTGGCCCGCGCCCGCAGGAACATCTTGCGGCTCGTGCCCGGCGCGCCGGTGAGGCCCAGGTTCTCCGACCGGCGCATCGTGTAGTCGTAGTCCGCGAGGCCGGCGGCACCGAGCAGGTCCACGCAGAACTCGTAGATGTCCATGTTCACCTTGGCGAACTCGAGCTTGGCAATGGAGCCCTCGGGCCCGGGGTTGCCGGCCTTGCGGTTCTGGCTGGCCCGGATGTTGGTGAGCCGCAGCACCTCGGCCCGGGACCACAGCTGCATGAGCTGGTCCTTGGCCACCGGCGTCTTGGTGGCGGGCCCGGCCTCCTCCCGCCAGATGCGGACCGCCTCCGCGATGGCGCCCGAGCCCGGGGCGGGCACCCCGCCGCCACCACCGCCGATGGTGGTGCGCTCGTTCGAGAGGGTGGTCATGGCGACCCGCCACCCCTCGCCCACGTCGCCGATCCGGTCGGCGTCGGGCACCCGCACCTCGGTGAGGTACACCTCGTTGAACTCGGCCTCGCCGGTGATCTGGCGCAGCGGTCGGACCTCCACGCCCGGCGCGTGCATGTCCAGGGCGAAGTAGGTCATGCCCTTGTGCTTGGGCGCATCGGGATCGGTGCGGGCCACCAGCATCCCCCGGTCGGCCAGGTGGGCCAGCGTGTTCCACACCTTCTGGCCGGTGATGACCCACTCGTCGCCGTCGCGCACCGCCTTGCACGCCAGCCCGGCGAGGTCCGAGCCCGCCCCCGGCTCGCTGAAGAGCTGGCACCAGGCGTCCTCGCCGGTGAACATGCGCCGCAGCATCCGCCCGCGCAGCTCGTCGGAACCGTGGGTGACGACGGTGGGGCCCGCCATCGTGAGCCCGAAGAAGTGACGGTGGTCCGGGCTCTTGGCCCCGGCGGCGCGCAGGGCAGCGTCGACGTCCTTCTGGTGGTTGGGCGCCACCCCCAGGCCACCCCAGCCCTCGGGGAAGTGCACCCAGGCGAGGCCCAGGTCGTACTGGCGGCCTCGCAGCTCCTCCATGGAGACGGCCTTGGGATCGACCTCCTCCAGCAGCTGGTGGAGGCGGTCGGCGACGAGTTCGGCGGCATCGGCGGACATGGCCGCACGGTACCGGGTGTGCCACACGACCGCCCGACGACCGGGGGCCGGTGGCGGGCCGGCCCCTATCGTCCCGGCATGACCGAGTTCGACGAGGCCACGGCCATCGAGCCCGCCGGCGAAGGCACCTGGTCGTTCCACGTGGACGCCGGGTTCACCGTGGGGCCCAAGCCCAACGGTGGGTACCTGCTGGCCGTGGCGGCGCGGGCGGCAGGTGCCGCCGCCGAGGCCCAGGGCGCGCCCCACCTGGACCCTCTGGCCGCCACCGCCCACTTCCCGGCCGCGCCCGACGTCGGGCCCGCCGTGGTGGCCACCCGCGTCCTGCGGACCGGGCGCAGCGCCAGCCAGGTGCACACCACGATCGAGCAGGACGGCCGACCCTGTGTGGACGCCACCTTCACCCTCGGCACCCTGGCTGACGGTGATGCGGCTGCCGACTGGTCGGCGACCCCGCCGATCGAGCTGCCCCCGATCGACGCGTGCATCCGCCTCCCCGCCCACCGCGAGGGCGCGCCGTTCGTCGTGTCGATCATGGACCGCACGGACCTGCGCCTCGATCCGTCCTGCCTCGGCTTCGCCACCGGTGCCCGACGCGGCGAGGGCGAGCTGCGCGGCTGGGTGGCCTTCGCCGACGGCCGCGAGGTGGATCCGCTCGGGCTCCTCTACTTCCTCGACTGCTTCCCGCCGGCCACGTTCGACATCGCCCCCTCGGGCTGGGTGCCGACCCTGTCGCTCACCGCCTACGTGCGGGCCCGGCCCGCACCTGGCCCGCTGCGCACCCGCATGGCGGCCGGGGTCGTGCGCGAGGGCAAGGTCGACGAGGTGTGCGAGATCTGGGATGCCGAAGGCCGGCTCGTGGCCCAGGCCACGCAACTCGCCGCCGTGCGCTTCGACGAGGCGCCGGCGCCCTACCCCGGCGCGGGCTGACCACCGGCCAGGCCGCCACCCGCCGCCCAGGCCGCGCGCGAGACCTCCCAGACCAGGTCCACGCCGGTGTCCTCCGGCGCCTGCTCGTGGGCTGACGCGATCGCGCCGGTGCAGCGGTAGCCCAGCCGTTCCGGGACCCGACGGCTGCGCAGGTTGGTCTCGTCGTGGAGGATCACGACGCGCTCGATGCGGTCCAGCGCGAAGGCCGCGGTGGTGAGGAGGGCCGACGCCTCGCCCGCGAATCCGTGGCCCTGGTGGTCGGCGTCGACCCAGTAGCCGATCTCCAGCCCATCGGGCCCGACCCGATCGTGGAGCCCGCAGCTGCCGACCGGCACGCCGTCGAGGTGCATGCCGTAGACCGTGTCGAGGCCGGCCTGCCAGGACCGATCCCACGAGGCGAGCAGCTCGATGCGCTCGGCCCGGGACTGCGGCTCTGCCGCGATCCACGTCATCCGAGCGCGTAGGTGGTCCAGGTTGCGGCGGATGAGACCGTCGAGGACGGCCGCGTCGTCCACCGTCCAGCGCCGCAGCACCAGCCGGGGGCCCACGATCTGCTCTGCGAGGCGCTGCACGAGACCATGATCGCCACCGCGCCCGCCGCCGCCAAGCGGGTTCCGCGCCTTCCCCTGCAAGGAGGACGGCCGGTAGCGTGAACGCCATGACCGCCACCGACGCCCGCCCCACCAGCGACTCCGCAGATCGCTCTCCCACGAAGGCCAGCACGCTGCGGCCCGGGCGCGCCGAGACCGACCGCCTCGCCACGCGCATCGCCGTCGGCGAGGGCCGGGAGCGCAAGCAGGTCACCTCCCCGCTGAACGGCGAGGTCATCGGCGAGGTGCCGATCGGCACCGCCGAGGACGTCGAGCGGGCCGTGGCGGAGTGCCGCCGGGTCCAGCAGCAGTGGGCCCGGACCCCGATCAAGCAGCGGGCCGCGGTCCTGCTCCGCTACCACGACCTGGTGCTCGAGCGGCAGGACGAGCTGCTCGACCTGATCCAGGCCGAGAACGGCAAGGCCCGGGTGTGGGCGTTCGAGGAGATCATGGACCAGGCGGTCACCGCCCGGTACTACGCCCGCCTCGCCCCCCGAGCACTGAAGCCGACGCCCCGCCTCACCGCCCTGCCCGGCCTCGTGACCGCCCGGGAGCACCACGTGCCCAAGGGCATCGTCGGGGTCATCGCCCCGTGGAACTACCCGCTGGTGCTGGCGGTGTCCGATGCCCTCGCCGCCCTGGTGGCCGGCAACGGCATCGTCATCAAGCCGGACTCGCAGACGCCCTTCACCGCCCTGCGGGCCTACGAGCTCCTGGAGGAGGCCGGCCTGCCCAAGGGCCTGGTGCAGATCATCACCGGGCCCGGCACCCAGGTCGGCACGGCGATCATCGAGAACACCGACTACGTGATGTTCACCGGCTCCACCGCGACGGGCCGCACGGTGGCCAAGCAGTCCGCCGAGCGCCTGATCGGCTTCTCCGCCGAGCTCGGCGGCAAGAACGCCATGGTGGTCACCGCCGACGTCGACCTCGACCGGGCCGTCGAGGGCGCCACCGTCGGCTGCTTCGCCAACACCGGCCAGCTCTGCATCTCG
This sequence comes from Acidimicrobiales bacterium, assembly GCA_046331115.1. GTDB lineage: Bacteria > Actinomycetota > Acidimicrobiia > Acidimicrobiales > Iamiaceae > Aquihabitans. Next base: position 91,953 of record JAXLRJ010000003.1, on the reverse strand, counting down.
ATCGAGCGCATCTACGTCGACCAGGCCATCGCCCCGGCGTTCACGGACCGCTTCGCCAAGCGGGTCGCCGGGCTCACCCTCGGCGCCGACCAGGCGTACGGCCCCGAGGTCGGGGCCCTGGCCTCGGCCGCGCAGCTCGAGAAGGTCACCGAGCACGTCGACGACGCCGTCGCCAAGGGCGCCCGGGTCGTCGCCGGCGGCAAGGCCCGCCCGGAGCTGGGCCCGTTCTTCTACGAGCCCACCGTCCTCGCCGAGGTGACCCCCGAGATGGACGTGTACCGGGAGGAGACCTTCGGCCCGGTCGTGGCGATCTACCCGTACTCCACGGTCGACGAAGCGGTGGAGGCCGTCAACGACACCGAGTACGGGCTCAACGCCAGCGTCTACTGCGGCGACACCAAGAAGGGCCGCCGCATCGGGGAGCGGCTCATGGCCGGCACCGTCAACATCAACGACGGCTACTCGTCGGGATGGGCCAGCCTCGACGCCCCGATGGGCGGGATGAAGGCCTCGGGCGTCGGGCGTCGCCACGGCCGGGAGGGCCTGCTCAAGTACACCGAGTCCCAGACGGTGGCCGTGCGCTCGGCGCTCGGCCAGAAGCTGCAGACGCCGGGCCTCGACGGCGCCGGCTACGCCAAGCGCTTCACCGGGCTCCTCAAGGCTGCGAAGCACCTGCCGCGATGACCGAGCAGATCGACACCAACGAGCACACCGACCTGCCCGAGCCGCCGCCGGGCACGCATCGCACCGTCTCCACCTACGACCGCAAGACCCTCTGGATCGCGGCCGCCGCGCTGTTCGGATCGATCCTGATCGGGGTCGCCGCGGTCGCCATCTTCTCCGATCCCGGCACGCCCACCCCGAAGACCCGCGCCGAGCAGGCCTCCGAGCGACCCCGCTCCATCGAGCAGCCCAACACCGGCCAGAAGCCGAAGGACCCGGGTGATCGCGGCGGGTGGGAGCAGACCCTGCTGTTCGCCGTGATCTGCCTGTCGATCGTCGCCATCTTCGCCGGCGCCACCCGCGGCGGCAGCCGCAAGGCGAAGGCGGGGCGCGAGGCCTGGAAGGCCGCCGGCAAGGCGGGCCACGACGGCGCCGTGCCCTGACGCGCGCCAGACTGGGGCATGGACGCACGGGAGGTCGTCGACCGTCTGGGCCTGGTGCCCCACCCTGAGGGCGGGTGGTACCGGGAGACGTGGCGAGACCTGCCGGCCGACGGGGGCCGAGGCGTCGGCACCGCCATCTACTTCCTGCTCGACCGCGGCGAGCGCTCCCATTGGCACCGGGTGGACGCCGCCGAGGCATGGCACCACTACGCCGGGGGCCCGCTGGAGCTGGCGATCGCCGAGGATGGCGAGCATCGGGTGATCACCCTCGGATCCGCCCTCGAGCAAGGGGTCGAGCCCCAGGCCGTCGTGCCGGCGCGGGCCTGGCAGGCCGCGCGCCCCGTCGACGGGTGGGTGCTGGTCGGCTGCACGGTCGCGCCGGCCTTCGACTTCTCGGGGTTCGACCTCGCCGAGCCCGGCTGGCAGCCCGACGGGTGGGCGACGCCAGGCTGGTGAGAGCCGGCGCCTAGGCCAGCAGCGAGGCGAGCGCCCAGATCGCGGCGACGAGGCCGATGCCGGCCATCACGACGGAACGCGCGATCGGGGCCCGTTCCAGGTCGCCGTCCTTGCGCTCGCCCTGCGGCGGCTTCACGATCGCGGCGAGGTTGCCGAAGAACAGGGCGCCGCCGAACGCCAGCACCAGGTAGGGCAGCAGATCGTCACCGAGGAAGGCGCCCGAGTCAGCAGCGAGGACCGTCAGCACGTCGGCAGGCTACCCGGGCGCCTGGGCCCCGTTCGCATCCGGTGGACGCCACGGAGCGCACGAATTCCAGCACGGTCCGTGATCTTTTCCTCAAGTTCCCGGGCGGCCTTCCCGATACCTGAGGTGCTGGTGGCACATCGCCCCCACCGGCAATCGGGGTACAGGGGCGGGAGCCACGAATCCTCCCTCCAACATGCACCTGCGGTCGGCTTGTCCAGGGCTTACCGCACCGTGGTGGCTCCCGCTCCGCCCCGCCTCCCCCGCCCCGCCCCCCGGGTGCGGGGGCGCGCGTCGGGCCGGGCTCCCGCCCACCTACGCTGCCCCGGTGCCCAGCCGCCCGCCGATCCCCCGCTCGCTGCGCGCCACCGCCATCGTCGCCACCGTCGGCGTCGTGGCCGCGCTGGTCGGGCTGGTCCTGCTCCTGCGCCCGGTCCACTCGCCCACCCAGGACTGCGGCCTGGCAGCGGCCTACCTGCTCACCGGTCGGGTCGACCAGTACGTCGACGAGGCAGCGCCGCCCAAGGGCGTCACCAAGGCCGAGGCCAAGGCCAACAACCGCCGCCCCTGCCGGCCGCGGGTGGCCGACGCCGCTCGACCAGGGCTGATCCTGTTCTCGGCCGGCCTGCTGGTGGCCGTGGTGGCCGCCTTGGTCGAGCTGGTGATCAGGCTGTGGGGTTGGCGGAAGCGGCGGGTGGCGGCCCGCTGAGCCACACCGCCTCGCCCCGGGCCTCGCGCTCGGCGCGCCACGCCGCCTCGGCCTCGCCCATGGGCGTGCTCGGCCCACGAGCCACCCAGGGCCACAGCTCCTCGGCCAAGCGCCGCCAGTTCGCCGTGGCGCCGAGCTGGCCGAGGATCGCGTAGAGGCCGAGGTTGATCCGCTGGATGATCACCATGGACGGCGGGACGTTCGCCGCCTTCATGATCTCCCCGTGGACGCCCGACGTGTCGAAGAACCGCCGGACCGTCTCGCTGGCGTACTCCTCGGTCATCTCGAGCTCCCGGTCCTCCTGGACGAACTCGTAGAAGTGCCCGAAGTAGTCGCCGATGGCCTCGTCGGTGAACGCCGGGTCCGGCTTCAGGAGGCCGACGGACTCGACGATCCGTCGGAACTCGGCCAGGTCCCGGTCGATCACCATGGCCACGATCATGTCCTCGAACGGCTGGAGCTCCTCCGCGGTGAACCGCTTGACCAAGCCGTAGTCGAGGAAGGTCACGCGACCGCCTGGCTCGAACAGGTAGTTGCCGGGGTGGGGGTCGCCGTTGAAGGCGCGCAGCCGGTAGAGGCTGCCGAAGACGAAGCGGTAGATGGTCTCCGCGGCGAGGTCCCGTTCCTCCTGGGACCACTCGAGCAGGTCCGCGAAGCGGGCGCCGGTGGCCAGCTCGGTGGTGAGCACGCGCCGCGCGCTGAGCTCGTCGACCACCGCCGGGACGTGGATGGTGGGGTGGCCGTCGTAGGCAGCGGCGAAGTCCCGCTGGTTGGCCGCCTCGAGCTCGTAGTCGAGCTCCTCGACGATCCGCTCGCGCAGCTCGGCCACGAGCGGGCCGGGGTCGAGGCCGGGGAACATGGCCTTCATGGCCCCGAACAGCAGGCCGGCGTTGTCGAGGTCGCCCTTGATGGCCTCATCGACGCCCGGGTACTGGACCTTCACGGCCACGGCACGGCCATCGCGGGTGATCGCCCGATGGACCTGCCCGATCGAGGCCGCGGCGATCGGCACCGGGTCCCACTCGAGGAACAGGTCCTCGGGCCCGGCGCCCAGCTCCTCCCGCACCACCTGGGCGGCGAGCTCGGGCGCCATCGGTGGCGCATCGGCCTGGAGCTGCGCCAGCGCCTCCCGGATCGGCTCGGGCATCCCCTGGTCGAGGTAGCTGGCCATCTGGCCGAGCTTCATGAGGGCGCCCTTGAGGTTGCCGAGCGTCTCCGCCACAGCCTCGGCCGTCTTGAGCTGGTGCTCGAGGTCCAGCGCCTCGCGCCGCTCGGCATCGGCGAAGGCCCGGCGTGCCCGGTGCAGGGCCCACTGCCCGCCGGCCTTGGTGGCGGTGCCGGCGAGCTGCGCGGAGCGCTGGGCCCGGTTGGTGGCGCCGATGGGTAGGCCGTGGGGCGTGGCGGCCTTGGCCCGGCGGGCGCGTCGGGCGAGCGCGATGGCGCCGACCGCCGCGGCGGCGACGGTGGCGCCGACGATCAGGGTGCGGGCCCGACGCGACGACATCGATCGGACGCTACCGGGCCATGGGCCGGGCTCAGGAGTCGGCGTCGGCCTCCGCGTCGCCCCTGGCGCCGAGCAGGTACGTGTAGAGGACCGCACCGACGATGGCCCCGAGGATCGGCGCCGACCAGAACAGCCACAGCTGCGGGATGTAGTCGCCACCGGCGAACAGGGCCTGGCTGGTGGAGCGAGCCGGGTTGACGCTGGTGTTGTCGATCGGGATCGAGATCAGGTGGATGAGGGTGAGCGTCAGGCCGATGGCGGCCCCGGCGAAGCCCGCCGCGGCTCGCTTGGCGGTGACGCCCAGGATGACCAGGACGAAGAACGCGGTGAGGGCGAACTCGATCGCGAAGGCGGCGCCCATGTTGTAGCCACCGGGGCTGAGCTTGCCGTAGCCGTTGGCGGCGAACGCGCCGGGCGTGCTGTTGTCGATCTCGAAGCCCGCCTTGCCGTTGGCCACCAGGAGCAGGAGGGCGGCGGCCAGGATGCCGCCGATGAGCTGGGCGACGATGTAGGGCGCCGCGTCCTTCTTGTCGAAGCGCCCAGCCACCATGACGCCGATGGTCACGGCCGGGTTGAAGTGCCCGCCGGAGATGGGGCCGACGGCGTAGGCCATGGTCAGCACGGTGAGGCCGAAGGCGAAGGCGACGCCGAGGAAGCCGATGCCGAGCGAGGTGTGGGCCTCGCCTCCCTGCAGGTAGTTGGCGGCGAACAGGGCGGAGCCACAGCCGCCGAACACCAGCCAGAACGTGCCGAACACCTCGGCTGCCAGACGCTTCTGCAATGGCACGACGCCACTCCTTCCTGCCGTCGAGCGAGCTGCTCGACTCCCACGGGCCCTCTGGCGCCGGCGGCGCCCACCGCGCACAGCCTTCCACGCGCCGCGTCGGCGCGCAGCGATGCTCCGGACGTTCGTCTGGGTCAGTCGCGCGCCATGTTGGCGAACTTGGTGTAGTGGTCGAGGAAGGCCAGGCGGACCATGCCGGTGGGGCCGGCGCGGTGCTTGGCGACCAGCACCTCGGCCGTGCCGCGGTCGGCCGAGTCCGGGTTGTACTGCTCGTCTCGGTAGAGGAAGACCACGACGTCGGCGTCCTGCTCGAGCGAGCCGGACTCGCGCAGGTCCGACAGCATCGGGCGCTTGTCGGCGCGCTGCTCGAGGCCACGGTTCAGCTGGGCGAGGGCGACGACCGGGCACTGGAGCTCACGGGCCAGGATCTTGAGGCCACGGCTGATCTCGGCGACCTCGACCTGGCGGCTCTCGGCCCCGGAGCGGCCGGTCATGAGCTGGATGTAGTCCACCACGATCATGCCGAGGGGCCCGACCTGGGACTGGAGGCGCCGGGCCTTGGAGCGGATCTCCATGACGGTGACGTTGGGGTTGTCGTCGATCCACAGGGGTGCCTCGCTCAGCCGACCGATGGCGTGGCTGATCCGCCGCCAGTCATCGTCGCTGAGGCGGCCGTTGCGCACCTTGGTGGAGTCGACCCGCGCTTCCGAGCACAGGAGGCGCTGCGAGAGCTCGACCCGGCTCATCTCGAGCGAGAAGAAGAGCACCGGCCGTGCCGCCTCGAGCGCCGCGTGGCCGGCCATGCCCATGGCGAAGCTGGTCTTGCCCATGCCGGGGCGGGCGCCGACGACGATCAGCGCGTTGGGCTGCAGGCCCGCTGTCAGCTCGTCGAAGTCGACGAAGCCGGTCGGCGTGCCGGTGATGGCGTCGCCGCGCTCGTAGAGCGCTTCCAGGCTGTCGAGGGTCTGGTCCAGCAGGTCGTGCAGGCGCGACATCGAGTCGGTCTGGCGGTGCTGGGCGATCTGGAACACGAGGCTCTCGGCCGCGTCGAGGGCCTTGGGGACGTCGTCGGGGACCTCGTAGCCGAGCTCGGCGATCTGGCCGGCCACCCCGATGAGGCCGCGCAGCAGGGCGTGCTCCTCGACGATCTTGGCGTAGCGCGCCGCGCTCGAGGTGGCCGGGGTGTTGGCCTGGAGGTTGATCAGGGTGGTGGGGCCGCCGATGGCATCGAGCAGGTCGTGGCGGGCCAGCTCATCGGCAACGGTGACCGGGTCCACCGGCTCGCCCTGGGCGGACAGCGCCGTGATGGCTTCGAACACGTGGCCGTGGGCCGGCTTGTAGAAGTCCGACGGCGAGACCGACTCCGAGGCGATGTCGATGGCCGTGCGCGACAGCAGCATGGCGCCGAGCAGGGACTCCTCGGCAGCCAGGTTGTGAGGAGGCACGCGCGCCCGCGGCGCGCCCCCCGATGGGCCCCGGCGCGGGGCCGGCGGCTCGTCGTCGTACGGATAGCCGTCGTCAGGGGGCAGATCGTCCATGTGGCTCCCATCGAACCCCATGTGGGGTGTGGATAACGAGTCCCTCTTGCCTGTGGGTGGCCTGTGGATGAACCGGTGACGCAGTGCGGTCGCCATGGCACGTTGCGTGTGCACCCACCCCACGTGCGCAGGGCGTTTCTGCCTTCGGACGCGCGTCAGGAGACCGACGAGCGATCACCGGGATCTGTGCACAGGTGCAAGGCCCGACCAGCGGACCAGGGCGACCAGGCTGTGGATGGCTGGGGATAACCCCCAGGTCAGCTGGCGACGACCTCGACGGTGACCGGGAACTCCACGTCGTCGTGGAGCTTCAGCGGCACCAGGTGGGTGCCGACCGTGCGGATCGGCTCGGCCAGGTGCAGCTGCTTGCGGTCGATCTCGACGCCGGTCTGGGCCGCGACCGCCTGGGCGATCTCGGCGGTGGTGACCGAGCCGAAGAGCTTGTCGTCGCCACCCACCCGGGCCGGGATGGTCACCGGGGTGGACACGAGGGTCTTGGCGACCTCCTCGGCCGCGGCGCGATCCGCGGCGTCGCGCACGGCGCGGGCCTTGCGCATCGCCTCGGCCTGGGCCTCGGCGCCGGCGGTGGCGGCGAAGGCGAGCCCGCGGGGCAGGAGGAAGTTGCGGCCGTAGCCATCGGCGACGTCGACGACGTCGCCCTTCTTGCCGACGCCCTTGACGTCGTTGCGCAGGATGAGTCGCATCAGGCCTCGGCCTCCGCGGCCTCGAGCTCCTCGCCGCCGAACTCCTCGGTGAGGTCCTCGCTCAGGTACTCGTCACCCAGCTCGTCGCTGCCGTTGGGCGGCGGTGCCGTGGGCCGCGGCGGCGGACCGTCGGCGCGGATGGCCCGATCGCCACGATCGCCTCCGCGGCCGCCACGCTGCTGCGTGACGCGGCTGGCGTAGGGCAGCAGCGCCATCTCGCGGGCGTTCTTGATGGCCATCGCGATGGTGGCCTGCTGCTGGGTGTTGTTGCCGGTGACGCGGCGGGCCCGGATCTTGGCCCGGTCCGACATGAACCGGCGGAGCAGGTTGACGTCCTTGTAGTCGACGTACTCGACCGACTCCTGGGTCAGGATGCTGACCTTCTTCTTGGCGCGGCGCGCGTTGTCCTTGTTCTTGACGCGCTTGGGCTTGGGTGCCATCAGAACGGCTCCTCCCCGTCGTAGGTGCTGGGCTCGTTGGCGATGGGTCGCCCTCCGCCGCTGTTGCCGGCGCCACCGCCGGCCTGGCTGCGCTCGATCTTCGAGACCTGGGCGGTGGCCCAGCGGAGGCTCGGGCCGATCTCATCGGCCACGACCTCGATCTTGGAGCGCTTCTCGCCGTTGTCGGTCTCCCACGACCGCTGCTCGAGGCGGCCGGTGACGATGACGCGCGTGCCGCGCTGCACCGACTCCGACACGTTCTCGGCCATCTGCGACCAGCACTTCACGTCGAAGAAGGAGGTCTGCTCCTCCCACTCGTTGTTCTGGCGGTTCTGCCAGCGGCGGTTGACCGCCAGGCCGAACGTGGCCACGGTCTGGCCGTTCGGCGTGTACCGGATCTCCGGGTCGCGGGTCACGTTGCCCACGAGCGTCACGTTGTTGTCCATGGTGTGCTCCTGCTCACCCGGCCTCGGCGGCCGGGGCTTCGGCTCCGAGCAGGCCGCGGCGGTGCGCCTCGGCATCGGGGAGCCGGATGATCTTGTGGCGGACGACCTCGTCCGCGAGGCGCAGGTTGCGGTCGACGTCGTCGAGCGCACCCGGCTCGGCCTCGATCTCGAACACCACGTAGAACCCTTCGTTCTTGTGGTTGATCTCGTAGGCGAAGCGACGACGGCCCCACTTGTCGGTCTTGGCGACGGTGCCGCCGGCCGACTCGATCTGTGCCGTGGTCTGGTTGATCACACCGGCAACAGCTGACTCTTCGAGGTCGCCGTCGCAGATGACCATCATCTCGTAGGCTCGCATCGCGAGCATCACCTCCCTGTGGACCCGTGGTTGCGGGGCCCCGGTGCCGTCCTGGCGATGGGGCAGGGCTTCAATTGGACCGCTCGAACCTAGCGGACCGATCGTCGCCGCGCCTCATCGGGGACCATCGTGCACGGGGGGTGTGACACTCAGCCGCCTGCCTTGGCCGCCTCGCACTGGCGGGCATCGATCGTGAGCCGGGCATCGCCCTTGATGCCCATCTCCTCGAGCTTCCCCTTCGGCACCTCGATGGCGTAGGCGAAGTCGCCCTTGGCCGGGTAGGTCGGGCACGAGGCCGAGTCGTCGCACGGCTCCATGTCGGCCACCGACACGAGGCGCCCGTCGTCGTCGAAGTAGGCGATCGACAGCGGCTGGGGGGTCCGCCGCATCCAGAACGACCCGCGCACCTCGGTGGGGAACTCGAACAACATGCCGCCGTAGCCGCCGAGGGTGGGGTCCTCGACCTCCATCAGCCCCCGCTGGCGCTGGGCCGAGTTGAAGGCGGCCAGCAGGCACTCGTGGCACACCTTCCCGTCGCCCGAGACGATCGTGACCTGGACCTCGCCGAAGCCGCGGAGCGGGGTGCGCCCACCCACCTCGGGCGCGACGCCGACGCCGATCCCCGCCGGGGTGGTGGGGGCCGTGGTGGCGGACCCGATCGGCGGCACCGACATGCGGGTAGCCGGCGCCATCGTGGTCTGGGACGCCTCCACCCGAGCCTTGTCGTCTGGCCCGAACACGGAGACGGCGACCATCAGCAGGCCGATGAGCATCAGCGCGACGCCGAGCACCACCGCAGGGTTGGGGCCGCCGGAGCCGGCGTCGCCACCCTCGTCGCCCTCCACAGGCTCGTCGGAGCTCCCCTCGTCGGGCGCCGACGGCTCCTCGGGCGGGGGCGCGGCCGAGCCCGGGAAGTGGTCGTGGCCGTGCCAGGCCTCGTCGGCTCGCGACGCCTGGTCGCGCAGGTGCCAGGCCTCCTGGGCACGATCGAGGTCAGGGACGTGCTCGACCGGGGGTCGCGGCGAAGCCTCGTCGTCGCTCGGGGGCCAGTCGCCCGGGTCGTGCGGTGGCTCGTGGTCGATCGGTCCAGGCTAGACGAGCCCACCCCTCGCTGATCGCCGCGTCAGCCAGCTCGCCCGTACAGCCCGAGGGTCTCCGCCACCTCTGCGGACAGGTGGTACGACTCCTCCGGCGCCGGGAAGGCGCCGCTGCGGACGTCGCCGGCATAGGCGGCCAGCCCGTCGACCGCGGCGCTGCGCAGGTCGGCGTAGCGCCGGACGAACTTCGGGGCGAGGCGATCCTCGATGCCGAGCACGTCGTGGTACACGAGCACCTGGCCGTCGACGTCCGGGCCCGCCCCGATCCCGATGATCGGCACGTCCACCGCTGCGGTCACCAGCGCGGCCACCTCCGTGGGCACGCCCTCCAGCACGATGGCGAAGCAGCCGGCGTGGGCGAGGGCCTTGGCATCGGAGACCAGCGCCATCGCCGCATCGGTCTCCTTGCCCTGCACCCGGAACCCGCCCATGGCGTGGATGGACTGCGGGGTCAGGCCCAGGTGGCCCATCACCGGGATCTCCGCATCGACGATCGCCTCGATCATGGGCACCCGCTTGCGACCGCCCTCCAGCTTCACGGCGCCGGCTCCGGCACGGATGAGGGCCGCGGCGTTGCGGACGGTCTCCTCGGGAGACACGTGGTAGCTCATCCAGGGCAGGTCGCCCACCACCAGGGCCTTCGGCTTGGCCCGGGCCACCGCTGCGGTGTGGTGGGCCAGGTCGTCGACGGTCACCTGGAGGGTGTCGTCGTAGCCGAGCACCACCATCGCGACCGAGTCGCCGACGAGGATCAGGTCCACGCCGGCCGCATCGGCCTGGCGGGCGCTGGGGGCGTCGTACGCGGTGACCATCACGAGCGGCTCGTGGCCGTCGCGGACCTTCCGGGCGCGGACGGAGGGGACCGTGACCGCGGCGCGAGCAGGGGCGGGGGACGTCGGTGCGCTCATGGCGAGCCTCCTTGCTGATCCGTCCAGCGCCCTTCGGCTGCCGGCGGTGTGCACCACGCTAGAACCACCGCGCGCACGGGTTCCATTCCAGGGCGGGCCCGCCGCGTGGCCGCCGTCGCTACCCTCGGGGCCATGAGCGACCGGTGCGACTCCTGCGGCGATGACGGCCCGGACCTGGTGACGGTCCAGCGCATCTACGTGCTGTTCGACGACCAGGGCAAGCCCGAGGGCGAGCAGCTGGCCGACGAGTTCGAGACGTGGTGCGTGGTGTGCCGCGTCACCTATCCCCACCAGGAGGTGGTGGCGGAGGGCTGAGCGCCCACCAGAGGGCCCAGGGCTCAGCCCGTCGATCCCTAGGTGCCCGGCTCCTTGCCGTTGCCGACGACCTGCCCGGCGGCCGGTGCGGTCGTGGGCGGGGCGGTGGTGGGCGGGGCGGTCGTCGGCGGGGCCGTGGTGGGCGGCGCGGTGGTTGGCGGGGCCGTGGTGGCCGTCGGCGGCGCGGTGGTCGCGGTGGTGCCTCCACCGGTCCCGGTGCCGCCGGTCGTGCCGGTGCCCCCGCCGATGGCCTCGCCCGAGGCGATCACCCCCGACGTGCCGTAGTTCGGGTCCAAGGTCTCGCCGCCGCCCAAGACCTCCTTGGGGAACTCGGGGAAGTCCCCCGTGTCGAAGTCCGCCGTGGCCGTCTGCATGAACTTCCGCCACATCTGCGCCGGGAACGTGCCGCCCTGCACCTTGATGCCGTGCACGTTCTCCATCGGGCGCAGCCGATCGCTGTAGCCCATCCACACCGCCGCGGTGAGCTTGGGCGTGTACCCGACGAACCACGCGTCGGCGTTGTTCTGGGTCGTGCCGGTCTTCCCCGCGGCAGGGCGGCCGAACTGCGCGGCCCGACCGGTGCCACCCTCGACGACCTGGCGCAAGCAGTAGGTGACCCGGGCCGCCTGCTCGCGGCTGAGGACCTGCTTCTGGTCCGGGGCGTAGCGCCGGACCCGCCCGTCGGGGAACTCGACGCGGGTCACCACGATCGGCGACTTGGCCAGGCCCTCGTTGGCGAGGGTCGAGTAGCCGGCCGCCATGTCGAGCACGGACACCTCGCCGCCGCCGAGCACCAGGGCGCAGTACGGGTTGAGCTTGGAGCGCACGCCCATGTCCTTGGCGGTCTGGAGCACCGCCGGGGGCGTCATCTTCAGCATCAGCTGGGCGTAGACGGTGTTGACCGAGTTCTTGGTGGCCGACACGAGCGACATCGCCCCACCGGAGCCGCCGCGGACCTTCCAGGCACCGCCGCCGCGGGTGCACTCGGGGTTGGTGATCTCCAGGTTGGTGGGGGCCGGCAACACCGAGCGCACCGAGTAGCCCTGCTTCACCGCAGTGGCCAGGGCGAACATCTTGAACGTCGACCCCGGCTGGCGCCCGAGGCCACCGCCCTCCTTGCCCGTGGCCAGGTTGACCTGGCTCTTGGCGAAGTCGGTCCCGCCCATCATCGCCTTCACCTGGCCCTGGTCGTCGATGGCCACGATCGATGCCGCCGGGTCGCCGGCCTGGTTCAGGGTGGTGGTGACCGCGTCGTAGGCCGCCTTCTGCATGTCCAGGTCGAGGGTCGTGTACACCTTCAAGCCGCCGCCGTACACGGTGGTGGTCCCGAACTCCTTGACGAGCCACTTGCGGACGTACTCGGCGAAGTACTCGCTGCCCCACTCGCTGCCCTTCACCTGCTCGCCGAGGACCGATGCCTTGGGCGGGGGCTGGATGAACCGGTCCTGGGGCGCCACGGAGGGATCGTTGGGGTCCATGGGCACCGCGAGGTACTGCTGCAGCTGCGCGGCCGAGATGTACTTCTCCTCGTGCATCGCTTCGAGCACGACGCGACGCCGGCGGATGGCCTCCTTCAGCAGGGTCGGGCCCCGGTACGGGTCGGCGCCGTTGGGGTTGCGCAGCAGCCCGGCCAAGAAGGCGGCCTCCCCGGGGTCGAGGGCGGCGATGTCGTGGTCGAACCAGACCCGCGACGCGGCCTGGACCCCGTACGCGCCTCGTCCGAAGTACACGGTGTTGAGGTACCGGGTGAGGATCTCCTCCTTGGAGATCTCCTGCTCGAGCTTGATGGCCATCATCGCTTCCTTGATCTTGCGCGTGGCCGTCTGCTCGGAGTTCAGGTAGGTCTGCTTCACGTACTGCTGGGTGATCGTGGAGCCACCCTGGCGGACGCCCTCGCGCCGCAGGTCGCGGTAGGCGGCGCGGGCGATGCCCGCAGGATCGACGCCGCCGTGCTTGAAGAAGCCTCGGTCCTCGGCGGACACGACCGCGTGGCGCAGCACCGGTGGGATCTGGTCCCAGGTGACGAGGACCCGGTCCTCGGTGCCGTGGAGCTGGGCCATGGCGTTCGACGAGTTGCAGTTGACCTGCACCTCCGAGGAGCAGATGAACGACGTCTGCTGCTCGACGGGGGCGACCTTCGGGTCGACGGGCAGCTCGACCTGGTTCAGCACGTAGATGAGCCCGGCAGCACCGACGGTGACGACCAGGGCGGCGACGTAGAACGCCCGTCGCATGCGCCACAGGAAGGTGCGCTTCTTCACCTTGCCGGTGCGCGTGACCTTGAGGTTGTGGACCGGGACGGGCTTGCGGGTGCGGCGCATGGGGAAGGAGCGGGGGTCGGAGGCCATCGACGCGGGGTGCGGACGGCCCGGAGGCGACGCAGCAGGGTACCAACCACCCCCCGGTCAGGGGCAGTCGCCCCTCAGCGGGAGGCGGCTCCAGCGCGGGCGGGGTTGAGCACGAAGGTGCGCGCCAGGTGGTTCCACGAGCACTCGGGGCACACCTCGATCACGTAGCAGGAGAAGTTGCCGGGGCGCCGGGCGATGGCCGCCAGCTCCTTCTTCGTCGAGATGCAGCGCCCGAACGCGGGCAGGCGAGGCCCGAACACGTAGGACACCAGCACCACGTTCGCCTCCTCGCACACCGGGCAGGCGAGCTTGGTGGGCTCCCCGAGCTCCCGGGCGGCACGCACCAGCTCGGGGTGGGCATCGCACACCTCGTGGCGAGCGATGCGGCCCTTGCGGTACTCCGACAGCACCGCCTGGCGCGCCAGGCCGGTAGTCGATCTCGCCAGGCCCATCGGCGCCTCGGACGGTGTCGGGTCGGAAGGCCACGGGTCGAGGCTATGCCCGGATCTCGAGGTCCACCACCAGTGCCGCGTGGTCGCTCATCTCCGTCTGGCGCACCTCTGCCGCCACCACTCGCACGTCGGTGGAGACGGCGATGTGGTCGATCGCGACCCGGGGGGCGCTGGCCGGGAACGTCGGGCCATGGTCCACCAGGGCGAGCCCGTGGGCCTCGACCAGCGGTCGGACGTCCTCGGCGCGGCGGTTCAGGTCGCCCCCGAGCACCAGGGGGCCCGCCCTGCCCTCGACGTGGTCGAGCAGCGCGGCGAGCTGGGGGCCGTTGGTCCGCTCGGGCACGGCGAGGTGGGTGCACGCGAGGCGGACATCGACGCCGCGGACCCGGGCCCGCACCTCGAGCGCCGTGCGGGGCTCCTGCCACAGGCGCCACCAGGGGGCCAGCGGGAGGGGCACCACCCGGTGCTCTACGACGTCGCCGCGGACCAGCACCGCGTTGCCGTAGCGCCCACCCGGCAACCAGCGCGAGGCGCCGAACACGTGGGCCATGCCGGTCCGCTCCGCCACCGCAGCCGCCAGATCCGCGCCCCGCACCCGGACGGTGCCCACGTCCACCTCTTGGAGGAACAGCACGTCGGCCTCGAGCGATGCGCACGCCTCGCCCAGGCGGCGCGGGTCGACCGGGCCGCGCCGGTCGACCGTGCCGTGGTGGATGTTGAAGGTCACGACCCTCACCGCCGCAGCCTCGCACGCGGGGCAGACTCGGGGGATGGCCGACGCCCCCTACCCCTCCGCCAGCCCGGCCGGGCCCGGCTGGCACCGCTACACGACCGCTCGCCACACGGCGGGCGAGCCGGGCGCGGTGGTGGTCTACGGCGCCCAGCTGCCGACCGAGGCGGACCTCAAGCTCCTGGGCACCGTGGAAGGCGCCCGCATCTTGGACCTCGGCTGCGGCACCGGCCGCAACGCCGTCGCCCTCGCGCAGCAAGGTGCGAAGGTCATCGCGGTCGACGAGTCCGCGGACGTGCTGGCCGGCGCCCGCGAACGAGCCGAGGCCGCGGACGTCCGGGTCGAGCTCCACCAGGCCGGCCTGGCCGAGCTCGCGTTCCTCCGCTCGGACAGCATCGACGCCGCCATCAGCGTGATGGCCCTGGCCACCGCGGACGACCTCGCCCGGGTGTTCCGCCAGGTGCACCGGGTGCTCAAGCCGGAGGCCGCCCTCGTCTGCTCGTTCCCGCACCCGGCCTTCGCCATGATCGACCCGCGCGGCGCCGACCCGCTCCGGATCGTCCGGGCCTACGACGACCCGACGCCCCAGACCTGGGAGCTCGGCGGGCATGACGTGGTGGACCACCCGCGGACCTTCTCGGACCTGTTCACCACCTTCCAGCGGGCCAACTTCCGCGTCGACCAGGTGATCGAGCCGACCGCCTCGGGCGCAGCGGGACGGGAGCCGGAGGACGCGGACGTGATGCGCACGGTCCCCGCCACCCTCCTGCTGCGCGCCCGCAAGCAGGGCAACTGAGCGCCGGCTACGAGGCGATCGAGCGGTTGTAGGCCCGCACCGCGAGCGGTGCCACAGCCACCACGAGGAGCACGATCCAGATCCACGTGTAGGCGACCGGGTGGGCGATCGACCACGGGTCGCCGGGGCGCACCGGCGTGTTCGGGTTGCCGAAGAGCTCCCGGAGCGAGTCCGCCAGCGTCGTGGTCGGGTTCCACTCGGCGATCGTGCGCAACGGCTCGGGCATCGTGGAGATGGGCACGAAGGTGGAGGCGATGAACGTGACCGGGAAGAGCGCGGCGAACGCGATCCCGCTCACGCCCTCCGGGCTGCGCACCACGCTGCCGAGGAAGACGCCGACCCAGATCATGGCGAAGGCGAACGCGAACATCAGCAGGTAGCCGAACGCCGCCTCGAGCACGCTGGAGTGGATCCGCCAGCCCACGAGGAGGCCGGTCACCGACATGATCACGATCGGCAGCACCTGCTTGATCAGGTTCGCCATGGCGTGGCCGCCCAGCACGGCACCCTTGGAGATGGGCAGGGAGCGGAAGCGGTCGACCGCCTGGTTCTTGCGATCGTTGGCCAGGGCGAAGGCCACGCCGAAGGCGCTGAACACCAGCGTCTGGGCGAAGATCCCGCCCATCAGGAACTCGCGGTAGGGGCCGCCGCCGGGGACCCGGATGGCGCCGCCGAACACGAAGGCGAAGAGCAGCACGAACATGAGCGGCTGGATCGTTGCGTCCGAGAGCGCCTCGGGCTGGCGCTTCATGTGGAGCAGGCCGCGGCGGGCGATCACCCAGACGTCGTGGAAGAACCCGCGCTGGGCGTGCGGGCCGGCGGTGGCATCGGTGGGGATGGCAGGCGCGGTCACGACGCGTCCTCCTCGTCGTCGATGGGTTGGCCGGTGAGCGTCAGGAAGACCTCGTCGAGCGTGGGCTGGCGCAGGCTCAGGTCCTCGACCTCCACCGACGCCGCGGCGAGCGCTGCCGCGACCTCGGCGAGCCCGCCGACCCCGGCGGTGGTGGCGGCCACCGCCGAGCGCAGGGCAGGGTCCACGGTGGCCTCGTGCCCGCACGTGCGGGCCAGCACGTCCGCTGCGGTGGCGAGGTCGGCTTCGTCGACGACGATGACGCCAATGTTGTCGCCGCCGACCTGGCGCTTCAGGCTCCGAGCGTCGCCCTGGGCGATGATCCGCCCGTGGTCGATGACCACGATGTCGTCGGCCAACCGGTCGGCCTCGTCCAGGTACTGCGTGGTGAGCAGGATGGTGGTGCCTCGGTCGACCAGGGTGTCGAGCACCGCCCACAGCTCGTTGCGGGCGCGGGGGTCCAGCCCGGTCGTGGGCTCGTCGAGGAACAGCACCTCGGGGCGGGCCACCAGGGTGGCGGCCAGGTCGAGGCGGCGCCGCATGCCGCCGGAGTAGCCGCCGACCACGCGCCCGCCGGCGTCGGCCAGCGAGAACTCCTCGAGCAGCTCGGTGGCACGGGCCTTGGCGTCGGCCCGCGACGCCTGGTGCAGCTCGCCGATCATCACCAGGTTCTCGAAGCCGGTGAGCAGGGGATCGACCGTGGCGTCCTGGGCGGCCAGGCCGATGCGCCGGCGCACCTCGGTGGGGTGCGTCGCCACGTCGTAGCCCGCAACCGTGGCCGTGCCTCCGTCGGGCACGGTCAGGGTCGTCAGCATCCTGACGGTGGTGGTCTTGCCCGCGCCGTTGGGTCCGAGCACGGCGGTCACGGTGCCCGACGGGACCACGAGGTCCACGCCGTCCACCGCCACCTTCTCGCCGTACCGCTTCACCAGGCGCGAGGCCTCGATCGGATGGTTCCCGCTCACCTCGCCATCGTCGCAGCTGACGTGGAGGTCAGCGAAGCGCGATTCGCACCTCGGGCCTCAGCCCTGGCGCGCTGCCCACCAGGCGTCGAGGCGCGCGTACGCCTCCTCCTCGCCCAGGGGCCCTTCCTCGAGGCGGAGCTCGAGGAGGTGGTCGAGGGCCTGGCCGACGATCGGGCCGGCGGGGACGCCGAGGTGGTCCATGACCTGACGGCCGTCGAGGTCCGGGCGGATGGCGTCGAGCGCCTCCTGCTCCCGCAGCGTGGCGATGCGCGCCTCGAGCTCGTCCATCCGGCGCGCCAGCGTCTCGGCCTTGCGCTTGTTCCGGGTGGTGCAGTCGCAGCGGGTCAGCTCGATCAGGCGGTCGAGCTCGTCGCCGGCGTCGCGGACGAAGCGGCGGACGGCCGCGTCCGTCCAGCCCAGCCGGTACGTGTGGAACCGCAGGTGCAGGTACACGAGCTGCTTGACCACGGCGACGTCGTCGCTGGAGTACTTGAGCGCCTGCATCCGATCTCGGGCCATGCGCGCCCCGACCACCTCGTGGTGGTGGAAGGTGACGCCGCCCTCGGCGAAGGAACGGGTCTTGGGCTTCCCCACGTCGTGCAGGAGCGCGGCGAGGCGGAGCAGGCGGTCGGGCTGGGTCTTGGCCACCACCGCGATGGTGTGCGCGAGCACGTCCTTGTGGTGGTGGATCGGGTCCTGCTCGAGCCGCATCGCGGGCAGCTCCGGCAGGAACAGGTCGGCGAGGCCAGTGTCGACCACGAACCAGAGGCCGGCCGACGGGTCCTCGACCACGAGGAGCTTGTCGAGCTCGTCGCGGATCCGCTCGGCCGACACGATCTCCAGGCGGGTGGCGTTCGCCCGCACGGCGGCGACCAGCTCGGGCACCGGCTCCAGGTGGTAGCCGGCGACGAAGCGGGCGGCGCGGAGCATCCGCAGGGGATCGTCGGCGAAGGAGACCTCCGGGGCCAGCGGCGTCCGCAGCACCCCGGCGGCCAGGTCGACGGCGCCACCGAAGGGGTCGACGAGGGTGGGGTCGCCGTCGACCACCAGCTCGAGCGCCATGGCGTTCACCGTGAAGTCCCGGCGGGCGAGGTCCTCGTGGACGTCGGTGCCGAACGCCACCGACGGCTTGCGCGAGGCGGGGTCGTACGACTCGGCGCGATGGGTGGTGACCTCGAAGGTGCGGTCGCCGACCTTGGCGCCGATCGTGCCGAAGCGCTCGCCCTGCGTCCAGATCGCGTCGACGACCGGCCCGAGCGCCGCCTTGATCTGCGGTGGGGTGGCATCGGTCGTCAGGTCGAGGTCTGCGTCCGGGCCCAGGTCGCGGCCGAGCAGCTGGTCCCGGACGATCCCGCCGACCAGGTAGCTGCGGTGGCCCGCGCCGGCGAGGGCCTCGGCCACCGGCCGGACCTCGTCGAGCACCGGTTGGAGGCGCGGGGGGATCACGCCCCCGACGCTAGGTGACGGGCCACCTAGTGGAGCGAGGTCAATCCGGCCTGCTGGACCGCGATCCGGAAGTCCTCCGGGTGCGCGGCCCGATCCAGGGCCTCGTCGAGCGAGATGAAGTCCTCGCTGAACAGCTGGAAGAGGGCCTGGTCGAAGGTGGCCATGCCGTGGTACTCGCCCTCCGACATCAGGCGCTCGATCACCACGGTGTCGGCGGCGGTGGCGATGGCGTCCCGGACCTTCGGCGTGGCGGTGAGCGACTCGACGGCGGCCACGCGGCCCCGCCCGTCGGCCCGGTCGACCAGGCGCTGGCAGACGATGCCCCGCAGCACCCGGGCGAGCTGGTGGCGGGTGTGGTCCTGCGCATGGCGGTCCTGGCGGTCCACGATCCAGCTGATCGTGTCGACGACCGACAGGGTGTTCATGATGCCGAGCACCAGGCGCCCCGCCCCGGCCACGGCCAGGCCCTGCAGGATGGCGTCGGGATCGCTGAGGTCCGACACGAACACGACGTCGGCGTCCTGGCGAGCGATGCGCCGGAG
Source organism: Acidimicrobiales bacterium (assembly GCA_046331115.1). Taxonomy (GTDB): domain Bacteria; phylum Actinomycetota; class Acidimicrobiia; order Acidimicrobiales; family Iamiaceae; genus Aquihabitans. The sequence goes on along the minus strand of JAXLRJ010000003.1, from coordinate 73,215 downwards.
GCCCTCGACCACGTCGGGGGTGTCGGAGCCGACCTCGCGCTGGCTCACCAGGGCGACCCGATCGGCGTGGAGGACCTCGATCGGGTCCTCGATGGTGACGATGTGGCGCTGCTGGCTGCCGTTGATGTGGTCGATCATCGCGGCGGCCGTGGTGGTCTTGCCGGACGCGGCCGGACCGGCGATCACGACCAGCCCGTCTCGGGCCGAGGCCAGCTCGCCCACCACCGAGGGGACCCCGAGGTCGGCGATCGCCGGCGCCCCGGGGACGACGCGCCGGATCGCGAGGCTCACCGAGCCCCGCTGGCGGTAGACGTTGACGCGGAAGCGCCCCAGGCCGGGCACGCTGTGCGCCAGGTCGGTCTCACCCGTGAGGGCGAACTCCTCCGCCTTGGCCGGGGTCAGCAGCTCGGCCGCGAGCGCCTCGATCTGGGCCGGGGTCAGCGGTTCGATGCTGGTCCGCTCGAGCTTGCCGTTGCGGCGCAGGCATGGCGCAGAGCCGACCTTCACGAGGAGGTCGGAGCCACGCTGCTCGAGCAGGTACTGGAGGAGGTCGACGACGCGCGTCACACCTCTCCGTCGGCAAGACGGGCCCGGATGTTGAGGACTGCGTCGCAGACCTGGCCACCGGGGCCGCCGCTCGACGCCGGCTCGGGACGGTAGGCGCCACCATCGACGACCGTGGACAGCACCGCACCGGTGCACCGGGCGAGCGCGTCGAGGTCGTAGCCACCCTCGAGGAAGAGCAGCCGACGCCCGGACGGCACGAGCTCGAGGAGCGAGGCCGTCAGGTCCGCGTAGTCCCCCGAGGTGAGCCCGAGGGAGGTGATGGGGTCGGCTCGGTGCCCGTCGAACCCCGCGGAGACCAGCAGCCACGTCGGCCCCCACGCCGCCATCTGGGGGACGAGCACCTCGTCCACCGCCCGGCGGTAGTGGTCGCCCGTGGTGAAGCTCGGGTACGGGAGGTTGAGGGTGGTGCCGAGCCCGGCGCCGTCGCCCACCTCGCGGATGCCACCGGTCCCGGGGTACTGCGGCCACTCGTGCATGGACACGTAGAAGACGTCGGGATCGGACCAGAACAGGTCCTGGGTGCCGTTGCCGTGGTGGGCGTCGTAGTCGACGATCAGGACCCGCTCGCCCTGGTCCCGCAGCCAGGCCGCGGCCACGGCGACGTTGTTGAACAGGCAGAAGCCCATGGCCTGGCTCGCGAGGGCGTGGTGGCCGGGGGGCCGCACCGCGCAGAAGCCCACGGTGCCCTCGCCGGCTTGGAGGCGCCGGGCGACCTCGATGCCGGCGCCGGCGGCCAGGAGGGCGGCCTCCCACGAGGCCGGGACCACCGCCGTGTCCGCGTCGAGCGGCCCGCCCCCCGCCTCGCAGAAGGACCGCAGGGCGCGCCGGTAGGCCTCCGGGTGGATCCGGGGCCAGCTCGTCGTCCGAGGCGACCACCGGCTCGACCGGGACCAGTGCGTCGACGAGCCCGGCCTGCTGCAGGCCGAGCTGCACGGCGCAGGCGGGCGGGCCGCTCCGGATGGCCCCGACCGGTGTCGTGGTCGAGGAACCTCGGGTGGGTGCTGTACAGCACGGTCCTCGCGGCCAGCGTAGGAGTCCGACCACCTAACGTCAGGTGCCATGGCCGCCGACGACCGCTGGTGGGGAGCACGGGCTCGCCTGCAGGTCTCGTCGTGGCGCGGCACCGCCCACACCGTGGTGGTCACGAGCGTCGCCGATCGGCCCCAGCCGACCCCGGAGGAGATCCGCGCCGAGCTGGCCGCGCTCGCCGTCCGCGGCGTGACCACCGCGCTGACCGGCGCCCTCCACCAGGGCGAGCTCGCGCCTTCCTCGCCGCCGGCTTCACCGAGCACGAGCGCCTCCACCTGCTCCGCCACGACCTGCGCCAGCTGCCGGCACGTCGGGCGTGCGGGTCCGGCGCCTGGCGGCGCGACCAGCCGGCGGTGCTGGCCATCGACGCCCGCGCCTTCGATGCGTTCTGGACCCTGGACCGTGGCGGCCTGGAGGACGCCATCCGGGCCACGCCGGTCGCCCGCTCGCGCGTCGCCGTCGACGGAGCGATCGCCGGCTACGCCATCACCGGGCGGGCGGCGTCTCGGGGCTACCTCCAGCGCCTGGCCGTCGACCCGGACCGGCACCGCCGAGGCATCGGGACCGCCCTGGTGGCCGACAGCCTGCACTGGCTGCAGCGCACCGGCGCCAACGTGGCGGTCGTCAACACCCAGGAGCACAACGAGGCGGCGCTCGCCCTCTACCTGGCCACGGGGTTCACCCCTGAGCCGCATGGGCTGACCGTCCTGCGCTGCGACGACCTGCCGGGCCGGACGTGGTGATCCGCCGAGCGGCCAGGGCCGCCGCCTTCGCCGCCGCGTGCGCAGCGACGCTCCTCGCCGCGCCGACGGCCGCGGTCGCCGCCGGCGGGGCGCCCACCGGCACGCCCGCGCTGCGCCTCCTCGACCAGCCGGTGGCCGTGGCCCCCGACGGGGACTTCACGGTCCTCGTCGAAGCGGTCGACGCGCCCACCGCCACCGACATCGCCATCGACATCTACGACAAGGTGGCGCCGGGCGAGGCCATCGGCCCCGAGCCCGACCGCGACCCCGAAGCCACCTTCAACGTCGTGCCGGTGAGCAGCCCGACGGCCGACGGCCGCCGCGTCGCGGGGTTCACCATCGACCTGCGCACGGAGGGCCAGCCGTCGGCCGGGCCCTGGTCCTACCGGATCGACGAGCCCGGGGTGTACCCGGTGCGCATCCGCCTCCGAGACGGCGACCAGGAGGAGCTCGCCACCCTGATGACGGCGATCGTCCGCCTCCCCGAGCCCGACGAGGCCACCCAGGCCACGCGTGCGGCGCTGCTGGTCGACGTGCACCGCCCACCGCCGACGGACCCACGCCAGCGCGACGCCGCGGACCAGGCCGACCCCTCCCTGCTGCGGGAGCTGGCGCCGGTCCTCGCCGCGCTGTCCACCCACCCGGGCCTGCCCGCCACCTTCTCCGTCACGCCCGACACCTTGGCGCGCATCGCGGGCGACCCCGACGCTGCCGAGACCCTCGCCTCGCTGCGCAACGAGCTGGAGGCCGACGGGCGGACGCTGCTGGACGCGCCCTACGTGGACGTCGACGCCACCTCGCTGGTGGGTGCGGACCTGGGTGGCGAGCTGGCCCACCAGCGCGAGCTCGGCCGCCAGACGCTGCGCGAGCTGCTCACGACCCCCAGCGCCGGCACCTGGCGGCTGCAGGACCGCGTCGACGGTCCGACGCTCGACGCCCTCCAGGCCGCGGGGGTGGATCGGCTGCTCCTGCCCGACGGTGCGATCCGCGGCGTCGGCGCCACGGCCGGAGCGGTCGACCTCCCCACGAGCAGCGGCACGATCCGCGCCGCGTCGGTCTCCGATGACCTCACGCTCGGCGCCGCGGCCCCCGACGACCCGGTCCTCGCTGCCCACCGGCTCCTGGCCCGCCTCGCCCAGGCATCGATCGACAACGCCACGAGCGCCGTCGCACCCGCGTCAGCCGTCGTGACCATCGATCCTGCCCAGGCCGACGAGGCCTCGCTGCGCATCGTGTCCGACGCGCTCGCCCTCGGGACGCCGCTCTTCGCCGCGGCCCCGCTCGCCACGGTCCTGGACCAGGGTGCGGCGGGCACGGCGTCCCCGGCGTCCACGACCCCCGCCGCCCTCGGCCCGTACCCCGCGACCCTGCGGAGCTCCCGGTCCGCGCTCACCAGCTACGAGTCGATGGTGGCCGGCGCGACCGAGCTCGTGGCGCCCTACGAGCGCACCCTTGCGCTGAGCGCCGCCCGAGACCTGGACCTCGCCCAGCGCAAGGACGACGCGGCGTCGGTCGGGGCCGACCTCCAGACGCCGTTCACCTCGATCACGATCCCCGCCCAGGACAAGGTCACGCTGGGCGCGCGCGACGCGTCGTTCCCGCTGCCGATCGAGTCGAGCCTCGACCACCCGGTGAAGGTGGTCATCGAGCTCGAGAGCAACGATCGCCTGGCGTTCCCGCAGAACCGGATCGAGGCCACCCTCCAGCCCGGGCGCCAGGTCATCCCGATCAAGGTCCGGACCCGCGCCACCGGTGACACCCCGGTGCGGATCACCGTGCACTCCCCCGACGACGGCGTCACGCTCGCCGAGTCCCAGTACACGATCCGATCCACGGCGGTGTCGGGCGTGGGCGTGGTCCTCACCGTCGGTGCCGCCGGGTACCTGGCCCTCTGGTGGGGCCGCCACTGGCGCCGCAACCGGGACGAGGCCCGCCACGCCCGTCGGCGCCGGCGCCGCCGCGCCGAGGTGTAACCACCCAGGGCGCTCGCTGGTCCAAGCGCCCATGCCCGTGCAGATCGTGACCGACAGCGCCGCCGACATCCCCCCGGAGCAGGCAGCAGCGCTCAACATCCGCGTCGTCCCCCTCACCATCCGGTTCGGCGACGACGAGTACGTCGACGGCGTCGACCTCACCCCGCAGGCCTTCTACGACAAGATGGCCGAGCTGGGCACGCTCCCGGCCACCGCCGCCCCCTCTCCCGGGGCGTTCGAGGTCGCCTTCCGCGAGGCCGGCGCCGCCGGGGACCCCGTGGTCTGCATCAACCTCTCGAGCGCGCTCTCGGCCACCATGCAGTCGGCCCAGACGGCCGCCAAGGCGCTGGCGGGCGAGGTCGACGTCCGAGTCGTCGACTCGAAGTCGATCACCGCAGGCGAGGGCATGCAGGTCCTGGCCGCAGCAGAGCTCGCCGCCACCGGGGCCTCGGCAGACGAGGTCGTCGCGCTGGTCGAGGACCTCCGGGGCCGCACGAAGGTGTTCGGGGCGCTCGACACGCTCGACAACCTGAAGAAGGGCGGGCGCATCGGCAACGCCCAGGCCCTGATCGGCTCCATGTTGTCGATCAAGCCCCTCATCGACATCTCGACCGGCAGCGTCGAGGAGGCCGGCAAGCAGCGCACGCGCAAGAAGTCCCTGCTGTGGCTGCGCGACAAGCTCTTCGAGATGCCGGACCTGCCCGAGGTCGCCGTGTGCCACGGGTGCTCGGGCGACGTCGACGACCTGATCGAGCTGCTCCTGCCCCGCTACCCGCGCGAGCGCCTGAAGGTCTGGACGATCGGCCCGGTGATCGGCACCCACGGCGGCCCCCGGGTCATCGGCCTGGTGTGGCACGACCCGAAGCCCGAGGCCTAGCCCGCCGACCGGCGACGGGGGGCGGCCACTAGCGTGACCACGCCGTGTCCGACCCCAGCCCACCATCCGGACCGCCCGTCGGTGCCCGCGCGGGGCGGCTGCTCGTCGGCCGCTACCGGCTCGACCGCGCCCTCGCCGCTGGCGGCATGGCCGAGGTGTGGGAGGGCACCGACCAGACGCTCGGGCGCCGGGTCGCGATCAAGGTCCTCCACCCCCACCTGGCGCGCGACGACTCGTTCGTGCGCCGGTTCCGGGCCGAGGCCCTCGCAGCCGCACGCCTGAGCCACCCCTCGATCGTCTCGGTCTACGACACGTTCACCGACGACGGCGTCGAGGCCATCGTGATGGAGCTCGTGTCGGGGACCACGTTGCGTGCCGACCTGGACCAGCACGGACCGATGCGGCTCGACGCGGTCCTCGCCGTGGGCACGCAGGTGGCCGACGCCCTGGGCGCGGCACACGCCGCCGGGTTGGTGCACCGCGACGTCAAGCCAGCCAACATCCTGCTGTCCGCCGACGGGCGGGTCCTGGTGGCGGACTTCGGCATCGCCAAGGCGGCCGAGGGTGGCGACCTCACCACGGCCGGAGCCATGGTCGGCACCGCCAAGTACCTCGCTCCCGAGCAGGTGCAGGGCGGACCGCTCGACGGGCGAGCCGACCTCTACTCGCTCGGGGTCGTGCTGTACGAGGCCCTGACCGGGGTCCCGCCGTTCGTCGAGGAGACCGACGCAGCCCCGGCGCTGGCGCGGCTCCACCGGGATCCCGTGCCCCCGCGCCAGCGCCGTCCGGAGATCCCGAGCGCCGTCGAGGCGGTGGTCCTCCAGGCGATGGCGCGCGACCGGGCGCTGCGCTTCGCCAACGCGGCCGCGCTCCGCACCGCCCTGCTCTCCGCCGGCGCCGACCCACGCCGCGCCGCGGCGGTGGCCGCGGAGGCCAACCACCCCAGCAACGCGGCCGTGCCGCCACCTCCCGGTGCCGGGCCGGCGCCGGCGCCGATCGGCTCGAGCACGCCGGCCCCGACCGCACCTCCCCGGCCCGCCAGCCCTGCGCCCGTCACCGCCTCCCCGGCTCCAGGTCCTCCCCCGCCCGCGCCGTCGCCGTCACCCGCCGCCGCGCCGCCCCAGCCCGCCGCACCGCCGTCCGTCGAGGGCCCCGACGCCGAGCCGGCCGGTGCCGGTCGACGCCGGAGGTCCCGCGCCTGGCTGCTGGCGTTCGGTGGCCTGGTCGTGGCGTTCGCCATCGTGGCCTTCGTGGCAACCAACGGGAGCACCGCCGGTGCCGAGCCGCTGCAGCTCGCCTCGGCCTCCTCCTTCGACCCACAGGGGGACAACAAGGCCGAGCGCGAGGACCTGGTGGCCAACGCGATCGATGGCAACCCCAGCACCACCTGGCGCTCGGAGCACTACACGAACCCGGAGACCATGGCCGGCAAGGACGGGGTCGGCCTGGCGGTCCACCTCGACGGCAGCCACGCGGTGCGATCGGTCCAGGTCGCCACCCCCGAAGGCGGGTGGAGCGCGGCGGTCTACGTGGCCCCGCCTGGCGACCGCCCGGCGCTCGCCGACTGGGGCCAGCCGATCGCCTCGGTCGCCGGCGCCGGCGCCGGCACGACCACCTTCGACACGGGCGGCGCGCCTGGCTCCCAGGTGCTCGTGTGGTTCACCCGTCTCCCAGCGTCTGGGGCGGTGCAGGTGTCGGAGGTTACGGTGCACGGACGGTGAGCACGGTGGCCCCAGACGACGACCGCTCCTTGGTGCGGGCGGCACAGGACGGAGATCGCGCGGCGCTCGAGCGCCTCCTGCGGGCCCACCAGCCGCGGATCTACGCCGTGTGCCGGCGGCTCACCGGCAACGACGCCGACGCCCTCGATGCCACCCAGGAGGCCCTGATCTCGGTGGTCCGCGGCTTGCCGCGGTTCGACGGCCGAGCGGCCTTCGCCACCTGGGCCTACCGCATCGCCACCAACCGCTGCATCGACGAGCTCCGTCGGCGTGGCCGACGGCCGGTCGTGGGCCTCACCGATCGTGATGGCACGACGCTCGACGCCGCCGATCCCGGGGCGATCGACCCGGCCGAGGCGGCCGTCGACGCCGACGAGATCGATGCGGCGCTCGCCACGCTCACCCCCGAGTTCCGCGCCGCCGTGGTGCTTCGAGACCTCTGCCAGCTCGACTACGCCGAGATCGCCGAGGTCCTGGAGGTCCCACCGGGCACCGTCCGCTCGCGCATCGCGCGCGGACGGGCCCAGCTGGCGGCCCACCTGGGCGGGAACCCAACCACCGACCCCGAACGTCAGACCCCCACGCCATGACCGACCCCACCACACCTCCGCCCTCGGACGACGAGCTCTCGGCAAGCATCGACGGCGAGCTCGACGCGGACCGCGAGCGCGCCATCGACGCGGATCCGGACGCACGGGCACGCCGCGCCCAGCTGGAGGGTGCTGCCCGCGCCGTCGCGTCCAGCGAGCCGGCCCCACTCGACGACGCGCAGGTGGACGACCTGATCGCCACGGCCCTGGCCGAGCCGCTGGCCCCGGCCACGCCGACCAGGGCCGCTGCCGGGCGCCGCGGCACGCCCTGGCTGGTCGCCGCCTCGATCGTCGTGCTCCTCGGCCTGGGCCTGGCGCTGATCTGGCAGGGCCGCCAGGACGACACCGAGACCGCCGCCAAGTTCGACACGGTCGGCAACTCGATCAACGCCGAGTCGTCGAAGGACTCGGCCGGGGGCGCTGCCACGTCGGGCCACGGCGCGGGGACGGCCACCACCGTGGCGCCGACCGCCTCCGCCAGCGAGGGCGCGACCATCGTCCCGCTGGGCACCTACACCTCCGGCGCGGCGCTGCGCACGGCCCTGGCCAAGGACGCCGACGCCCTCACCAAGCCCTCTGAGGACCCATCCGGCGAAGCCCCGACCCCGGTCCAGCTCGATCGGTGCGCCCAGCAGCTGCAGGTCGCGCTGTCGCTGAAGGGCGATCCGAGCCGCTACGGGTATGCCACGGTCAAGGGGCGCCCCGTGCTGGTCTACGAGTTCGCCCACACCTCGTACCAGACGAAGAAGCCGACGACCCTGGTGGCAGCGGTCGGGCGCGATGCCTGCGACGAGGTCGTGTTCTTCGAGCGCGGGTAGGGTCTCGGGCCATGGCTGCTCCGACCCCGGCCCCCCGTGCACCGATCTCCCACGGCATCGTGCCCTCCGAGTGGCCGGCACAAGCAGCGGACACCATCGTCGAGACGATCGGCAAGGTCCGGGACCGGACCACCAAGCCGGCCATCATCGCCGCCCGCAGCCTCGTCTACGGCCTCTCCGGGGCCATCATGGCGCTGGTCTCGGTGATCATCCTGCTCGTCGGCATCACCCACGCCTGGTCGAACTACCTCCCGGTCTGGATCCTCTACGCGATCTACACCGTGCTGTTCACCGGGGGAGGCCTGTGGTGCCTGAGCAAGGCCAAGGAGACCAAGCCGGACTCGCCGCCGGCGGCCTGACCCCCCTCGTACCGACCGGGCCGGTGGTCGGCCGGAAGGAACTCCCCCGTTCCGGCGTTGACGGTGCCGTCCCCCAACGCATCGGAGCACCCGTGCCCACCACCCACAACGTCGTCATCATCGGTTCGGGCCCCGCAGGGCTCACGGCGGCCATCTACACGGCCCGGGCCAACCTCTCGCCGCTGCTGCTCGAAGGCGAGCCCTCCTCCACCTCGGACCAACCGGGTGGCCAGCTCATGCTCACCACCGAGGTCGAGAACTTCCCCGGCTTCCCCGAGGGGATCATGGGCCCGGAGCTGATGGAGAACTTCCGCAACCAGGCCCTGCGGTTCGGCACCGACGCCCGCCAGGAGAAGGTCTCCCGGGTCGACTTCTCCGAGCGGCCCTTCAAGGTCTGGGTCGGCGACCCGAACGCGGCCGAGCCGACCTACCTGGCCAAGTCGATCATCGTGTCCACCGGGGCCCGCTCGCTGATGCTGGAGCTGCCCCGCGAGCCGGAGCTGCTCGGCCACGGCCTGTCGACCTGCGCCACGTGCGACGGCTTCTTCTTCCGGGGCCACGAGATCGCGGTGGTCGGCGGCGGTGACTCGGCCGTCGAGGAGGCCACGTTCCTCACGAAGTTCGCCGACAAGGTGACCCTGATCCACCGACGCGACGAGCTGCGGGCCTCCAAGATCATGCAGGACCGGGCGTTCTCGAACCCCAAGATCGAGATGCTGTGGGACAGCCAGGTCGTGGAGCTCCACGGCGACACCAAGCTCGAGGGGATCACGGTCGAAAACGTCAAGACCGGCGAGCGCTCGCCGCTCCCCGTCACCGGGCTGTTCGTGGCCATCGGCCACCGGCCCAACACCGACCTGTTCGCCGGCATCCTCGACCGTGACGAGACGGGCTACCTGGTCACCGGCCCTGGTACCGCCACCAACATCGACGGCGTGTTCGCCTGTGGCGACGTCCAGGACCACACCTACCGGCAGGCCATCACCGCCGCCGGCTCGGGCTGCATGGCCGCCATCGACACCGAGCGGTGGCTCGAAGCCAACGAGCACTGATCGTCGGCCGGGAATCACCACCATCCCCGGCCGGTTGTACGAACCCGAACACAGCCAAGGAGAACCCGCCATGGGCGACGCCATCAGCACCCTGACCACCACGAGCTTCCCCGAGCACATCGCCACCGCCGAGCGGCCGGTGCTGGTCGACTTCTGGGCGGAGTGGTGCGGTCCGTGCAAGAAGATCGCGCCGATCCTCGACGAGGTGGCCGTGGAGAACGCCGACAAGATCGAGATCGCCAAGGTCAACGTCGATGAGAACCCCGACATCGCGCGGCAGTTCGACATCATGAGCATCCCCACGCTCATCGTCTTCCAGGGTGGCCAGCCGGTGCACCGCTTCCAGGGTGCGTCGGGCAAGGCTGGGCTGCTCGAGCAGCTCTCCGAGTTCCTCTGATCCCACCCGATCACACGATCCCCCCACCGCGAAGGGCCGGGCACCACGCCCGGCCCTTCGCGCGTCTCGGGACCGACCGGTCCACCGCTCGTGCCGCGCTCCGCACCAGGCCCCTATTGACGTTTCGTCATCCGATCGAGGCCCGCGCTCGCCGATCATGGGGCCATCGCGTCACTCGATCGCCGATCGACGGTCAGGGTTTCGGGAACCTCACCGTTTGCCACAAGGTTTCCCACACCTGTGGATAAACCCGTGCACGAGGTTGAGGCTCACCGGCGCCCGGGGCGCCGCGGTCCAGGGTGCAGCCACGTGCCATCGTGGCACCGCTCGGCGCACGAGGGCGCTGGCGATGCGTCGCTTCAGGCTCGCTCGGGCCCGGTGGTCATGGCGCGGTAGATGCGCTCGAGGTCTTCGAGGCTCGCGAACTCGATGGTGACCTTCCCCCGCTTGGCACCCATCGTGACCTTGACCCGCGTGTCGAGGCGGTCCGAGAGCAGGCCCTCGAGCTCGAGCAGGCCGGGCGGGCGGAGCCGTCGGCTCGCCGACGAGGGCGACGCCTTGGTGGGTGCGTCGGCGACGTCATCGTCGTCATCGTCCCCATCCCCGCCCGATCGGGCACGCACGGCATCTTCGACCTCACGGACGGTCAGCTGCTCGCTGACCGCGCGGCGGGCCAGCGCCTCCTGGAACGCGCGGTCCGGCGTTCCGAGCAGGGCCCGGGCGTGGCCCGCGGAGAGCTGACGATCGGCGACGAGCTTCTGGATGCTGGGGGGCAGCTGGAAGAGCCGCAGCATGTTGGTGACGGCAGACCGGCTCTTGCCGACGCGGCGCGCCACCTCTTCGTGGGAGAGCTTGAAGTCCTCGATCAGCTGCTGGTAGGCCGCCGCCTCTTCCATGGGATCGAGATCCTCACGGTGGAGGTTCTCCACCAAGGCCTGCTCGAGCGACGCCGTCTCGTCGATCTTTCGGATGACCGCGGGGATCGTGCGCAGACCAGCCCGCTTGGCGGCGCGCCACCGTCGCTCGCCGGCGATCAGCTCGTACCGCCCCCCGCCCGACGGGCGCACGAGCACCGGCTGCAACACGCCGAGGGCCCGGATCGAATCGGTGAGCGCGACCAGCGCCTCTTCATCGAAGTGGGCACGAGGCTGGTGCTGGTTCGGCTCGATGTCGGTGATCTCGAGCTCTCGGAGCTGCGCATCATCGTCAGGAGCGGTCAAGTCGCTGGGGATGAGGGCACCGAGGCCCTTCCCAAGTCCGCTACGCCGGGCCACCGCTGACCTCCTTGGCCAGTTCCCGGTAGGCGATGGCGCCACGGGAGGTCGGATCGAACGCGATGATCGGCTGCCCGAACGAGGGTGCCTCGGACAGCCGCACCGTTCGGGGGATCATGATCTTGCACACCTTGTCGCCGAAGTGCTCCCGCACCTCGTGCGCCACCTGGTCCGCGAGCTTGGTCCGAGCGTCGTACATGACGAGGACGATGGTGGAGATCTCGAGGGTGGGGTTGAGGTTCTTGGTGACCAACCCCACGTTGCGCATCAGCTGTCCCAGCCCCTCCAGCGCGTAGTACTCGCACTGGATGGGGACCAGCACCTCCGAGGCAGCCGCCATGCCGTTCACCGTCAGGAGGCCCAGCGACGGCGGGCAGTCGATGAGGACGTAGTCGTAGTCGTCGCGCACCTCTGCGAGGGCGTGCTTCAGGCGCAGCTCTCGGCTGAAGGCGGGCACGAGCTCGATCTCGGCACCGGCGAGGTCCAGGTGGGCCGGCGCCACGAAGAGGTTCCGCACCGATGAGGCTTCGACGCAGTCCTCGATCGGGACGTCGTTCAGGATCACGTCGTACATGGATGCCTGGAGGCCACGGATGTTGATCCCCAACCCCGTGCTGGCGTTCCCCTGTGGATCCAGGTCGACCACGAGGACTCGGTAGCCGAGGTCCGCGAGGCAGGCCCCGAGGTTCACGGTGGTGGTGGTCTTGCCCACCCCACCCTTCTGGTTGGCAACCGCCATGATCCGGGGAAGCGGCGGGATGGGGCGCGCTCCCGAGGGTGGCGCCGGCACGTCGTCCACGGCAGGTTCAGTCACCCGCCTATCCTTCCGCCCCCGAGGTCGAGGGTCAAGCACCCTCGCCATGTTTCACGTGGAACGTGCGCGACATCGGTACCGCGACGGCGCTCCCCGGGCGCATCGGGCCGCGCCGACGATCGGCCCAGCGTCCCGGGCACCGCCCTGCGGCCAGCTCGAGGCGACCGGGCGACCCCGCACCCGGCGCGGCACCGCACACCCCCGTGCGGCGCCCCCGGGACCGATCTCCTCGCCACGGTGCTGGCGGGCAGAGGAGGCCAGCACGTGCGGAGCGTCCGCCGGGGTCGGGAGCTGGGCCAGCGACCGGGCGGGGCGCCTCGACGCCGACGGGCGCAGGCGGATTGGTCCACCGCCCACGCCGACCAAACGGGTCCCTGCCCCATGTTCCACGTGGAACATCCCTGGCGCTGACGACGAACGCCTCCGAAGTGGGTGCCAGCCACGGCGGCGAGGTCCAGGCCCCCGCAAGGGCCACCCAAGCACGGCCCATCCACGGGGCCCTGGCGCCGTGGCGTCCAGCGCCCGGCAGGTCGGGTGCTGACCGGAAGGGGCCCCTGGCTGGGATCGTGGGCCACGGCGGGCCATCTCCCGACCGGGGAAAGCCTCTCACTCCCCGACGGGCGGGCGCCGCCCGGTGACCTTCCCGACGGTGATCCGGTCGCGGCGCGATCCGCCTGGGTCGCCGCCCTGGGGCTCTGAGGTCCCTCGGGACGGCTGGGGGCCCGAGCGGCGCTGCCACCGCCTCGGTCCAGCCATGGCCAGGTGACCCTGCACCCGGGGTGCCCCCGAGGCCGCCGCCGCCCCGATGCGCGGCGAGGACCGGCAACTCCCTGCCAGGCATGGTGGGTGCGGCCCACCATCGAGGTCCCGCCGGGAAGGACCTTGGCACCGCACTCGACAACCCGCCCGAGGCGCCACGAGGCCTCGACCTGGGGTCCGGGCCCGACGACCTGCGCACCTGCGCGACGGCGCCGCCGAGGCACATCGATGGGCCAGCCGTGGCGCCCGCCACCGGGAACAGCCGAACCCGAGATCTCGGCTCGGCCCAGCGCGTGGGTCGCCCCGTCGAGCGTGGCACCCCTGCCGCGCTCGGCCCCGCCCAAATCCCCGGGGCGGGCCACGACCGGACCAGCGATCCCTCGACATCGCTTCCATCCACGTGCCCGAGGATCGTGCGGGGGGCTCGGGGACGCTCCGTCCAGGGTGGGGGCACCAGGCGATGGCCCCTGGTCTGGCCGGAGGCATGTGCAGGGTCCCCCAGGCTGCACTCCGCCGTCCCTCGCCGTGGGCAAAGGCAGGCAACACTGCCGGCGTTCACAGGCTGCAACTGGTCATGGGCACAGCGCCGCCCCCCGAGCCGCGTGCGCGTTCCGCCGAGGTCGAGGCCCGCCATCGGGTGGGGCGGCATGGCGGGGAGCGGTGACCGGCATCCCGGTGCCGCCCGCCGCCGCCGGCCACATGTTCCACGTGGAACATGTGCGCTCGGTGTCGGCCTTGCCGACCCGGCTCAGGACCAGGCCTGCGGCGAGCCACGCGGAGTGGGGCACGATGGCGGGGTCGGATCAGGCGGCCTGGACCACGGGTCAGCCGCGCTGCGGCGCTGTCACCTGGTGGGCCATCAAGGGGCTGACTCGTCCTCCACCACCGGCCGGACCGTCATCCCCAGGTTGCGGCCAGACATGTGGACAGGCGGGCCCAGGCCTCTCGGCGGTGGCGGCCGCGAGTCCACGGTCCTCCACGACGAGGTTTGGTAGAGCCGGAGGGCGCGGATCGAGCTGGCCTCCCACCGGAGCGGTCGATGCTGGCGGCCGCTTCGTGGCCAGCACGCTGCCAACCCGGATCGTGGCGGGTTGCCCCAGCCATGCCATCCCCAGCCTGGGGACAGACGAGGGGCCTTCGGCCAGTGGCGCGGGAGCCCGTCAGAACATGGGTCGCTTCGAGGGGACGCCCACCCGGCGGGGGTAGGTGTCCGGGCACGGCGCGGTCGCCACGATGCGCACCAGGTGGGCCCCTGGGACCTCGATGGCCACGGCGGGCGCACCCCCGAGGCGGGCGACCCCGTCCGCGGGCCAACGAGCCTCCAGGGACCCGTCGGGTGGCTCGCTGCCCACGAAGGCGCCGCCAGCGCGCAGCAGGGGAGCGGCGCACTCGAGGGTGACCGCCGGCGGGCCGAAGCTGCGGGCCACCACGAGGTCGTAGCTGCTGCGGTGCGCAGGGGCCCGACCGACCACCTCGGCTCGCTCGGTCACCACCTCGACCCGGTCCCCCAGATCCAGCGCATCCACGGCCTCGACCAGGAACTCGGTGCGTCGCAGCTGGGCGTCCAGGAAGGTCCAGCGTGCCTCGGGCCAGGCGACGACGGCGAGCACGAGGCCGGGGAGCCCGCCTCCGGCGCCCAGGTCGAGCGCCCGGGCGGGGGCGTCGGGCACGGCAACGGCAAAGGCCCGGGCGTGATCGAGGTGTCCCTCGATCGGGCCCGGGCCCAGGAAGCCGCGCCGCCGAGACTCCTCGAGGAGCTCGACGAGCTGCGAGGTCACGCGTCGGCGCCCTCGGGGACGATCACGACCCGCCGCTGCGGGTCGGCGCCCTCCGAGATCGTGCTCACGCCCTCGATCTCGTTGACCGTGTCGTGGACGACCTTGCGGTCGGCCGAGTTCATGGGCTCGAGCGCTCGGGCGGCGCCGGACTCGAGCACGGCGTCGGCCTGCTGGCGCACGAAGCGGGCGAGGGCCTCGGCACGACGCTGCCGGTACCCGCCGATGTCGATCCGCACCCGGCCCACGTGACGTCCGGTGGCCCGGCGCTGCAGCACGGTGCGCGAGAGCTCGTGCACGGCGGTGAGCGTCTGGCCCTTCGGGCCGATGAGCAGGCCGAGGTCCGAGCCGTCCACGGCCAGCTCGATCGTCTCCTCGTCCACCTCGGTCCGGCTGATGGTCCCCTCGGCGCCCATGGCGTCGAGCAGCCCATCGAGGAACTCGCTGATGATGTCTGCCTGGGTGCCGACCGGCACGTCCTCGTCGGTCATCTGGTTGCCTTCCTGCTTCGTGGCAGGGGGGCGGCCACCCCCGTTGCCTTCGGTGCGATCGCCCCGGCCGCGACGGTCCTTGTTGCTGGGCTGCTGCTTGGCGCCGGCCTTGGCATCTGACGTGCCGTCCGACTTGGCTTCGGCCTTGCTCCCGCCACGGTTGCCGTTGCCGCCGCCGCCCTCGCCCTTGCCGGTGCGCTGGCGGCGAGGGCGCCGCTCCTGCTTCGGCCGGGGCGTCTTGGGGACGACGCGCGCTCGGATGCGGGCCTCGCCGCGCGGGCGCCCGAACAAGCCGGTCTTCGGCTCCTCGAGCACCTCGAACTCTGCTTCGCTCTCATCGATGCCGAGCTGGTCCAGCGCGGCTTCCTTGGCATCCTCGATGGTCCGCCCGGTGGTCTCGACCCACTGCACGATCGGCTACTTCCTCTTCTTCTTCGACTTGGAACGGTTGGCGGCCGAGGGCGCGGTCCGGCTGGGGGCCTTGGCTCCCGAGCTCGCACCGCTGCTCGATCCGCTCGACGACTTGGTGGCGGTCTTGGTGCCGCCACCCTTGGATGCGCCAGCATCGCTGCCCTGCTTCGCCTTTGAGGCCTGCACCTCTCGCTTGGCCTCCGCGGGGTTCGGCAGCCCGATCTCCTTCAGCTGGGCCAGGAACCCCTTCGGTGCCGCCTCGGTGCCCTTCCCCTTTGTTGACGATTTGTCACTTTCTCGGCCGCTGGTGGACACGACCTTCTTGTCATCGTCCTTGTACAGGGTGCGCGTGATCAGCGCCTGCTGGCCGACGCGGAACAGGTTCGAGACCAGGAAGTACAAGACGATGCCGGCAGGGAGGGTGAAGGAGATGAAGGCGAAGAACAGCGGCATGATCCGCATGAGCATCTGCTGCTGCTGGTTCACCTGCGACTGCGGCGTGCGGCCCGACACCTGCTTCTGCTGGATGTAGGAGGTCGCCGTCACGATCAGCACCATGACGATGTACGGGAAGGCGTACCCCACCCCGTGCTTGAGCGCCTCCCGGGCGGACTCGGCAAGGTTGATGCCGAACGACACCATCTCGCGGGTGTGGGACAGGTCCTGGTAGAGCTTCGACGAGGTGTCCAGGTGCTTCGGGTGGAAGTACCCGAACTGGGTGTAGATCCCGTCGTTAACGCCGGTGGTGGCCCGGGCGGTGGCCGAGCCCATGTCCTGGCCGTAGGGCGCCTTGGTGATCAGCTGGAACAGGGTGCGGTACAGGAAGATGAACACCGGCATCTGGATGAGCAGCGGCAGGCAGCCACCCAGCGGGTTGATGTTGTTCTCCTTGTAGAACGCCATCATCTCTTCGTTGAGCTTCTGGCGATCGTCCTTGTACTTGGCCTGGATCTTGCGCAGCTCCGGCTGGAGCTTCTGCAGGGCCAGCATGCTGCGGGTGCCCTTCAGGGTCAGCGGCAGCAGGATGATCATGATGAGCAGCGTCACCATCGAGATGGCGATCGCGTAGTTGGGCCAGATCTGGTAGAAGACCTGGAGGGGCCAGGCGATCAGCTCGTACATCAGGCGACCTTCCGTTCGTGGTCGTGGTGGTCAGCGTCGTGGTGGTCGTGGGGCAGCGGGACCGGGTCCCACCCGTGCCCGCCCCAGGGGTGGCAGCGGCCCAGCCGGCGCACCGCGAGCCACGAGCCGCGCAGGGCTCCGTGGAGCTCGAGCGCCTCGACGGCGTAGGCCGAGCAGCTCGGCTCGTAGCGGCAAGGGGAGGGCCGTCCGGCGCGAACTCGCTGGTAGAGGCGCACGAACCAGCGCAAGGCGCGCGCGACCGGGCTCATCGGGCCACCTCGCCCGCACGGCGGGCAGCCAGGGCTTCGAGCACGTGCACCACGTCGTTCCTCAGCTCCTTCGGGCTTCGGTCCAGCGCCTCGGGACCGGCCGACACCAGCAGCACCCCCGGCGGCACCAGGCCCTCGGGGCCCCGAGCCAGCTCGGCGAGCACGGCGCGGAGCCGGCGACGCAACCGGTTGCGCTCGACCGCCCCCCCGACCCGCTTGGTGAGCGCATAGGCCACCTGGGTGCCGACGGCGTCCTCGCGCTCGAGGAACGCCACCGACAGGGGCCCCCGTCGGACCCGGATGGCGCCGGAGCGCAGGGCGACGAAGGTGCGGCGGTCACGGACCGGTCGGATCAGGCCGACAGCTTGGCCCGGCCCTTCAGGCGGCGGTTGCGCAGGACCGCGCGGCCGGCGCGGGTCGACATGCGCTTGCGGAACCCGTGGTTCTTGGCCCGCTTGCGGACGTTGGGCTGGAAGGTGCGCTTCACTGATCCTCCTCGGGAGCGGCGCGGAGCGGCGCTGCTCGGGCGACCACCCGGGTGTGGTCGCCGACGATGGCGATGGCCCCAGGCGCGCAGGCGCCCCAGACCATCCGGGCAACGCTAGGTCCCCACGCCATCGCGAGGCAATCGCGGCCCTTGCGCACGCTCGCCGTGAGGGTGCTACGGTCCGCTCCCTGCACCTCGGGGCCACACCTGGCTCCCGGGCTCACCCATGTTTTTCCACAGGTGTGGACCCAACTGTGGAACGCAGACGACGAGGACGGTTCGAGCAGGTGGGAGACGCAACGCACCTGTGGACGAGCTGCCAGGACTCCCTCCGGACGCAGGTGTCCGACGCGGTCTGGCGGTCCACCTTCCAGGACATCGCCGAACTGGGGGTCGATGACGGCGCGCTGCGCCTCGCGGTCCCCAACGCCATGGTCAAGGACCGCGTCGAGGGCCGCTACCTCTCGCTCGTCGAGGACATCGTCCGCGATGTGAGCGGCCAGGACCTGCACATCGTGCTCGAGGTCCGACCCGAGGCGGGCGAGTCCGTCACCGTCGCTGACCCGCTGGTCGAGCGGGTCGGGGAGCGCCCCGAGGTGGTGGAGGCACCGACCCAGGGCCCGGCCGGTGGCATCGCGGACGCCCCACCGGTGACCCGGACCTTCGACGACTTCGTCCGCGGCCCCTCCAACCAGTTCGCCCACGCCGCCGCCCTCTCCGTGGCCGGCCAGCCGGGACGCTCGTACAACCCGCTGTTCATCTACGGCGACGCCGGCCTCGGCAAGACCCACCTGCTCCAGGCCATCAAGCACTACGTGGAGCAGCACTACCGGGACTACGTGGTCCGCTACGTCACGTCCGAGACGTTCCTGACCGAGTTCATCGAGTCCATCAGGAACAACACCCAGGGGGAGTTCAAGCGCCGCTACCGCGAGGTGGACGTGCTGCTCGTCGACGACATCCAGTTCCTGGAGAACCGCAAGGAGACCCAGGAGGAGTTCTTCCACACCTTCAACGCGCTGCACGAGGGTCGCCGCCAGCTGGTGCTGTCGTCGGACCGCCCACCCGACGCGATCTCCACCCTGGAGAACCGGCTCCGCAGCCGGTTCAAGATGGGCCTGATCACCGACATCCAGCCGCCGGACCTCGAGACGCGCCTCGCCGTGCTCGGCAAGAAGGCCGAGGGCGAGCAGATCCCGATCCCCGACGAGGTGCTGGAGTTCATCGCCACCAACATCACGGACAACATCCGTGAGCTCGAGGGCGCCCTGAACCGGGTCTCGGCGCTCGCCAAGCTGCACAAGCGCCCCGTGACGCTCGAAGAGGCCGAGCGCCACCTCCACGACATCCTCGGCGACCGCCAGCCGCGCCCCATCACGCCCCAGCTCATCCTCGAGGCCACGGCCGAGTACTTCGACTTCACCGTCGAGGAGATCAAGGGCAAGAGCCGCCAGCGCCCGCTGGTCACGGCCCGCCAGATCGCGATGTACGTCTTCCGAGACCTGACCGACCTCTCCTATCCCGCCATCGCCCGGGAGTTCGGGGGCCGAGATCACACGACGGTCATCCACGCGGTGGAGAAGATCAAGGCACTCATGGGCGAACGTCGACAGATCTACGACCAGGTCACGGAGCTGCTCAACCAGATCCGCAAGGGCGCGTGACCACCATGGCGAGGTGCCGCGGGTCACATCGGTTGTCCACCGTCGTCCACAGGACCCTGGGCATTTCTCCCTCCTCCGAGGGGGATTTGGCTGTGGACGAGCCGGGGATCCGTCGGGGACGCGCGGGGACAACCCCGCCCACCCTCGGCCCAGGTGCACCACGGGCGACGCGTCCTGTGGAACGCTGTGGATCGCAGCATCCTGGTGCGCACGTCGCTGACCAGCACCGATGACCGGTTATCCCCAGTCCACAGGTCCCATGACCACCATCAGGCTTTGATCAACATCCTCTTCGGAGAACTGAGGTAAGCGCAGTGAAGTTCCGTTGCGAACGAGACACCCTGGTCGAGGCGCTCGGCTCCGCGGGCCGGGCCGTGGCCAACCGCGGCGGCGCCCTCCCGGTGCTGTCCGGCGTCCGCGCCGAGCTCTCGGGCGACCGGCTTCGCCTCACGGGCAGCGACCTGGAGCTGACCATCGAGATCGAGGTCCAGGTGGCCGGTGAGCAAGATGGCGTGGCCGTCCTGCCGGCGCGGATCTCCTCCGACCTGGTCCGGTCCCTGGGCGACCCTCGCGTGGAGGTCGCGGTCGAAGGCGAAGAGGCCCGCATCACCGCTGGGCGCTTCGAGTCGTCGCTGCGGCTCCTGCCCGCCGACGAGTTCCCGCGGCTGGCCATGCCGGCCGACGACGCGGTCACCCTGTCGGCCAAGGACTTCGCCGGGGCGCTGCGCCAGGTCGTCCCGGCCGCCAGCGCCGACGACGCCCGCCCGATCCTGACCGGTGTGCTCCTGGCTGCGGAGGCCGGGGGCCTGCGCCTCGTCGCCACGGACTCCTACCGCCTTGCGGTGCGGGACCTGCCGGGCACGTCGGTGCTGGCCGAGGGCCAGAGCGTGCTCGTGCCGTCGCGGGCGCTGCGCGAGCTCGAGCGCCTGCTCGGCTCGGCGGAGGAAGTCACGCTGCGCCTCGGCGAGCGCGAGGCCACCTTCGAGGTGGGCGGCACCCGGCTCACCACCCGCCTCATCGAAGGCGAGTTCCCCAACTACCGGGGCCTCATCCCGACCAGCCACCCCAACCGGCTCACCGTCGGGCGTGATGCCCTGGTGGAGGCGGTCAAGCGCGTGAAGCTGATGGCCCGGGAGGTCAACACGCCCGTGCGCCTGGTGATGTCCGACGGCGGCCTCGAGCTCGTCGCCATCACCCAGGACGTCGGCCAGGCCCACGAGCAGCTCGACGCCACTTACGCGGGCTCGGAGCTGACGGTGGCGTTCAACCCCGACTACCTCCTGAGCGGTGTCGAGGTCACCCCCGGCGACGAGATCCACCTCGACACCGTCGACGCGCAGAAGCCTGCGGTGATCCGGGCCGGCGACGCCGCGGAGTTCCTCTACCTGCTGATGCCCGTCCGGGTGTCCTGAGCGCCCGGCGGTGCAGCTCCGGCGCCTCTGGCTCACGGACTTCCGCAGCTACCACGAGGCGGACGTCTCGTTCGACCCCGGCCTGACGGCGGTCCTCGGGCCCAACGGGCAGGGCAAGTCCAACCTGCTGGAAGCGGTGGCCTACCTGGCCACGCTGGGCTCGTTCCGAGGCGCGCCGAACGAGGCGCTCATCCGCAGCGGCACGGAGCGGGCCGTGGTGCGAGCCGAGGCCGAGCGCGAGGGACGGTCGCTGCTGCTCGAGGCCGAGCTGGTGGCCAACGGACGGAACCGGACCCAGCTCAACAAGCAACCGCTGCGCCGGGCCCGGGACCTGTTGGGCGCGCTGCGCGTCACGGTGTTCTCCCCGGACGACCTGGCGCTGATCAAGGGCTCGCCGGGTGAGCGGCGCACGTTCATCGACGATGTGCTGGTGTCGCTGCACCCGCGCTACGACCAGATGCGTGGCGACCTCGACCGGGTGCTGCGCCAGCGGGGCGCGCTCCTCAAGCAAGCGGGCGGCCGGCTCTCGCCCGACGTCGAGCTGACCCTCGACGTCTTCGACGCCAAGCTCGTGGCCGCCGGGGAGGCGTTGGCCGACGCCCGGGCCGACCTGGTGGCGCGGATGGGCCCGGTGCTGGCCGACGCCTACGCGTCGGTCGCGCAGGAGTCGGTGGAGGTCCGTGCCGCCTACCGCCCGCCGTGGCGGGAGGAGGGGCTGGCCGCCGCCTTGGCCGCCGCCCGGCGGGACGACCTGCGCCGCGGCGTGAGCACCGTCGGCCCCCACCGCGACGACCTGGAGCTGTGGCTGGCCAGGCTCCCGAGCCGCACCCACGCGTCCCAAGGCGAGCAGCGGTCGCTGGCCCTGGCCCTGCGCCTGGCCGCGCACCACGTGGTGACCGCGGCGACCGAGTCCTCCCCCGTGCTGCTGCTCGACGACGTGTTCTCCGAGCTCGACCCCCAGCGCAGCGATGCCCTGCTCCGATCGCTCCCAGAGGGCCAGACCGTCCTCTCCACGGCCGGCGGGCTGCCGGCCGGCGCGGTCCCCGGGGCGATCCTCGAGGTCCGCGACGGGACCGTCGCCCCCGGCTGAGCGAGCTGCCCGCGCGCGAAGCTGGGCGGGTGCCCTGGTCCAAGCTCCCCACCGCCGACGGGCGAGGCGACGAGCCGACGCCCTCGCGGCTGCCCGAGCTGCTCGACGCCGTCCTGGCCGGGATGGGGGCGCCGCGCGCCGAGGCGGTGGTGGTCATCGACGAGTCCTGGGCGCTGATCGTGGGCGAGGAGCTGGTGGCCCACGCGCACCCCATCGCGGTCGAGCAGGGGTGCCTCCGCATCGGCGTCGACAGCGCCGCGTGGGCGAGCCACCTGCAGTGGTCCGAGGCCGAGGTGCTGGCTCGGATCGAGCGCCTCGTGGGCCCTGGCGAGGTCACCTCGATCGCCACGCGCGTCGTGCGTCGCTGAGGGCGGTCGAAGGGCCCGAAAACCCTTGTAGAGCAACGTTTTCGGACATTGCCGGAGGGTCAGGGGATGGTCCTCGCCGTCACCCCCAGGTGGTAGGATGGTCGGCATCGTGAAGCGCCCTGGAACGTCGTCTGGCACCCCTGCTTGCCACGGCGATCCCGGCAGCCGCTCGCCCCTCCTCCCATCCCTCTGAAAGGTCGCTCCGTGCCGCCCGAGAAGCCTGCGAAGTCCAACTACGACGCGAGCGCCATGACCATCCTGGAGGGCCTCGCCCACGTGCGGAAGCGCCCCGGGATGTACATCGGCGGCACCGGGATCTCCGGCCTCCACCACCTCGTGTGGGAGGTCGTCGACAACTCGGTGGACGAGGCGATGGCCGGCTACTGCGACCGGATCGACATCACCCTGCTGGCCGACGGGGCCTGCCGCGTGATCGACAACGGGCGCGGCATCCCCACCGACGTCCACCCCGAGTTCAAGCTCACCGGCGTGGAGATCGCGCTCACCAAGCTCGGTGGCGGCGGCAAGTTCGGCGGCGACGGGTACAAGGTCTCGGGCGGCCTGCACGGCGTGGGCGTGTCCGTGGTGAACGCCATGTCGGAAAAGGTCGTCGTCGAGGTCGACCGCGACGGCAAGCGCCATCGGATCGAGTTCGCCGAGGGCGGGTCGAAGAAGACCAAGCTCGAGGTGGTCGGCGACGCGCCGCGGGGGCGCACCGGCACCACCGTCACCTTCTGGCCGGACCGGGGCCTGTTCGAGACCACCGAGTTCTCGGCGCGCACCATGCTCGAGCGCTTCCAGATGATGGCCTTCCTCAACAAGGGCCTGGAGATCCGCTTCAAGGACGAGCGACCCGAGCACGACAACGAGCCGGTCACCTACAAGTACGCCGGCGGCATCATCGACTTCGTCAAGCACGTCAACGCCACCAAGACGCCCCTCTTCAGCCGGGTCGGGTACTTCGACCAGGCCGAGGAGGAGGCCGAGGTCGAGATCGCCTTCCAGTGGAACGAGGGCTACCAGAGCGACGGGCTCCACAGCTTCGCCAACGGCATCGCCACGATCGGCGGCGGCACCCACGAGGAGGGCTTCCGCGCCGCGCTCACCACGGTGGTGAACAAGTACGCCAAGGCCAAGCAGCTCCTGAAGGAGAAGGACCCCAACCTGGGTGGCGACGACGTCCGGGAGGGCCTCACCGGCATCATCTCGGTGCGGATGCGCGAGCCGCAGTTCGAGGGCCAGACCAAGGACAAGCTCGGCAACCCCGAGATCAAGAGCCTGGTGCAGAAGGCCACGAACGAGAAGCTCTCCGACTGGTTCGAGGAGCACCCGACCGAGGCCAACAAGATCGTCAAGAAGGCGATCAACGCGCAGCGGGCGCGCGCGGCAGCCAAGCAGGCGCGCGACAACACCCGCCGCAAGAGCGCGCTCGACGGCGCGGGCATGCCCGACAAGCTGCGCGACTGCTCCAGCCGGGACCGCAGCGAGTGCGAGCTGTTCATCGTGGAGGGCGACTCGGCGGGCGGCTCGGCCACCTCCGCCCGGGACCCCCGCACCCAGGCGATCCTGCCCATCCGCGGCAAGATCCTCAACGTCGAGCGGGCCCGCATGGACAAGATGCTGAAGAACACGGAGGTCCAGGCCCTGATCTCCGCCATCGGGGCAGGCTTCGGCGCCGACGAGTTCGACGTCACCAAGTCCCGCTACGACCGGGTCATCCTGCTGTGCGACGCCGACGTCGACGGCAGCCACATCCGCACCCTGCTGCTCACCTTCTTCTTCCGCCACATGAAGGAGCTGGTGGAGCAGCGCCACGTGTACATCGCCCAGCCGCCGCTCTACTCCACCGTCGTGGGCAAGGAGAAGGTGTACCTGAAGGACGACGCCGCCAAGGCCGCGTTCCTCGAGGAGCACCCCAACCACAAGAAGGAGTTCGCCCGCCTGAAGGGCCTGGGCGAGATGGACTGGGAGGAGCTCAAGGCCACCACCATGGACGCCAGCTCCCGCACCCTGCTGCAGGTCACCGTGGAGCAGGCGGCCACCGCCGACACCGCGATCTCCACCCTCATGGGAGACGACGTGGAGGCCCGCAAGGAGTTCATCAAGCGGAACGCCAAAGACGTCCGCTTCATCGACATCTGACCCCGAGAGACGCACCGATGCCTGACGACGACCCGACCCAGACCGCCTTCGGCCAGATCGAGCCCATCGAGATCGAAGAGGAGATGGAGCGGTCCTTCCTGGACTACTCCATGTCCGTCATCGTCTCGCGGGCCCTGCCCGACGTCCGAGACGGCCTCAAGCCCGTGCACCGCCGGATCCTGTGGGGCATGTACGACGTGGGCGCCCGGCCCGACCGGCCGTTCATGAAGTGCGCCCGCGTCACCGGCGAGGTCATGGGGAAGTACCACCCCCACGGCGACAGCGCGATCTACGACGCGCTCGTCCGCATGGCCCAGCCGCACTCGCTGCGCCACCCGCTGGTGGCCGGCCACGGCAACTTCGGGTCGCCCGACGATGGGCCCGCCGCCGCCCGCTACACGGAGTGCCGCCTCGACCCGTTGGCGATGTCGATGCTGCAGGACATCGGCGAGGAGACCGTCGACTTCGTCGACAACTACTCCGGCGAGTTCCAGGAGCCCGCGGTCCTGCCGTCGCGGTTCCCCAACCTGTTGGTCAACGGCGGCCAGGGCATCGCGGTGGGCATGGCCACCAACATCCCGCCCCACAACCTGGGCGAGGTCATCGACGCCACCGTCCACCTGATGGAGCACGAGGACGAGCTGGCCGCCCTCGACAGCAACGCCCGCTGCGACCGCCTCATGCAGTTCGTGAAGGGCCCGGACTTCCCGACGGGCGCCCTCATCATGGGCCGCTCCGGGATCATCGACGCCTACCGCACCGGGCGCGGCTCCATCCGGATGCGCGCGGTCGCCGAGATCGAGGAGACCAAGCGCGGCGGCGACCGCATCGTGGTCACCGAGCTGCCGTACCAGGTCGGGCCGCGCTCGGTGCTCACGAAGATCAAGGAGCTCGTCGACAACAAGGAGCTCGAGGGCATCTCGGACCTCAACGACGAGTCCTCCGGCGGCAAGACCCGCATCGTCATCAGCCTCAAGCGGGACGCCCCGGCGCTGATCATCCTGAACAACCTGTACAAGCGGACGCCGCTGCAGACGTCGTTCGGCGTGAACACGGTGGCCCTGGTCGACGGCGTGCCACGGACGCTCAACCTCTACGAGTGCCTGTTCCACTACCTGGCCCACCAGGTGGACGTGATCACCAGGCGCTCGGAGTTCCGGCTGCGCAAGGCCCGGGAGCGGGCCCACATCGTCGAGGGCCTGATCAAGGCGCTCGACATGATCGACGCCATCATCGCCACCATCCGCGGCTCCGAGGACCGCAGCGCCGCCCACGAGGCCCTCATGGCCAAGCCGTTCGAGTTCTCCGACGTCCAGGCCGAGTACATCCTCGAGATGCAGCTCCACCGCCTCACCCGCCTGGGCCGCGCCCAGCTGGAGGCCGAGATGGAGGAGCTCCGCCAGCGCATCGCCCACCTCGAGGCGATCCTGTCGGACCGCGGGGTCCTCTACGGCGTGATCAAGGACGAGCTCGGCGAGATCCGCGCCAAGCACGCGACCGACCGCGTCTCGAAGATCACCTTCGACGCCGGCGACATGGACCTCGAGGACCTGATCGACGACGAGGACCTCGTCGTCACCATGTCGGCCAAGGGCTACGTGAAGACCGTTGCCGCCGACACGTTCAAGGCCCAGGGCCGGGGCGGGCGCGGCATCGCCGGCGCCAAGCTCAAGGACGAGGACTACATCGCCCACATCGTCACGACCACGGCGCACGCCTACCTGCTGTTCTTCTCCAACCTCGGGCGGGTGTACCGCCTGAAGGCCCACGAGATCCCGATGAAGGACCGCACCGCCCGCGGCACCGCCATCGTGAACCTGCTGCCCCTGCAGCCCGACGAGAAGATCCAGACCATCATCGACACGCGGGACTACGAGTCGAACCAGTACCTGTTCTTCGCCACCCGCAACGGCCAGGTCAAGAAGACCCGGTTCACCGAGTACGACTCGTCGCTGCGCGCGGGGCTCATCGCCATCAACCTGCGCGACGGCGACCAGCTGGTGAAGGTCATCCCCGTCAACGATGCCGACCAGATCTTCATGGTCAGCCGCAGCGGCATGACCATCCGCTTCGCCCAGGACGACGTGCGCCCGATGGGCCGGTCCACCGCCGGCGTGCGGGGCATGAAGCTCAAGCCGGGCGACGAGGTCGTGTCCTGCGACGTCGCCCGGGACGACACCGCCATCCTCATCGTCACCGACGGGGGCTACGGCAAGCGCACCCAGCTCGACCGGTTCAACATCCAGGGCCGGGGCGGTCAGGGCGTCCGAGGCATCAAGCTCACCGCCAAGAAGGGCTTCGTGGTCGCGGCGTTCATGGTCGGCATCGAAGACGAGATCCTGGCCATCGCCTCCGACGGCGTCGTGACCCGCATGGCGGTCCGGGAGATCTCGTCCCAGGGCCGTGACGCCACCGGCGTCAAGGTCATGAACGTCGAGGGCGACCGGACCGTCGCCGCCGTCGCCCCCGTGCTGTCGGCCGAGGATGACTGACCGGCGCCTGGGGGAGCACGGACAATCGAGCGTGCTGGCCCTGGCGGTGCTGGCCTTCGTGGTGGCGGTGTCGCTCGGCGTCGTCACCCTGGCCGGGGCGGTCACCGATCGCGCCCGGGCCCAGGCGGCGGCCGATGCCGCAGCCCTCGCCGGGGCCGCACGTGGACCGCAGGCGGCTCGCACCCTCGCGCACGATGACGGTGCCGTGCTGGTGGCGTTCGAACGGATCGACGGCGACGTGCGGGCCGAGGTCCAGATCGGACGGGCACGGGCCTCCGCCCGTGCTCGCTGGCTCCCCGTCCCGATCCCCTAGGCTCGCAGCCGTGCCTGCCGACCAGCCTGGATCCTCCGCGTCGAGCGCCTCGGTGAACGCACCGCGCGCCGGAGGGCCCAAGCCCACCCCGCGGCCCGGGTTCGCACCGTCGGTGGCCGCGGTCGAGGCGGAGCGCGAAGCCCAGGAGACCGCCATCCGGGAGGCGCTGCCGCCCACGCCGCCCGTCGAGGCGCCGAGCGAGCCGCCCGTCGTCCCTGCGGTGGTGGATGCCGCCCCCGCCGCCATCGCGGCACCGGAGGCCGAGCAGCGGGGCCGTCGTCGCCGGCGTGGCCGCCGGGTCAAGCGCGTGGTGCGCCGCATCGACCTGTGGTCGGTGCTGAAGCTCTCGCTCATGGTCTACACGTGCCTCTACATCGCCGTGCTGGCCACCCTCGCCGCGCTGTGGGGGCTGGCCTACTCCAGCGGCAACGTCGACAAGCTCACGTCGTTCCTGGCCGACGTGGGCCTGGACAACTTCACCTTCTACGGCAACCAGATGTTCCGGGCCTGCGCCGCGGTCGGTGCCGTCGGGGTGATCGCCGGGACCGTGGTCACGGTGCTGGCCACCGCCCTCGTCAACCTCATCAGCGAGATGACCGGCGGCATCCGCCTCGTGGTCATCGAGGAGGACGTGGCACCCGACGCCCAGCGATGACGGTTCGCATCCACCGGGGTGCACCCGCTACCGTCGACCGTCGCTCGGGGCTATAGCTCAGTCGGTTAGAGCGCACCCCTGATAAGGGTGAGGTCGCTGGTTCGATTCCAGCTAGCCCCACGAGTCCACGCCTACCCGGGAGGCAAGCCGTGACGATGATCCGCCGAGCCCTCGTGGCGTTGGGCATCGCCGGTGGCGTGGCCGCGATCTTGCGGCTGCGCGGCTCGGGCGGGACCCCGCCCCAGCGCGGCGGGTGGCGCGAGCTGTCGCCCGACGAGCTCTCCTGATGCGGGTCGCGGTGGTCGGGCTCGGGGCCGTGGGCACCCGGGCCGCCCGGCAGCTGGCATCGACCGACGCCGTCGAGCACGTCGTCGTCTGCGACGAAGCGCCCGGCCGCGTCGACGAGGTCGTCGCCTCGCTGGGGGAGAAGGCCGTGGCCGACCCCGGCAGCGCCAGCCGCCTGCCCGACGCCGACGTCGTCGTCCTCGCCACCCCCAGCGGGACCCACCTCGAGGCGGCGCGCCAGCTCGTGGGGCGGGGCACCCCCGTCGTCAGCTGCTCCGACGAGGTCGACGAGGTGCGGGGCCTGCTCGACCTCGCACCCGAGGCCGAGGCCCGCGGGGTCGCGGTGGCCGTCGGCGCCGCCTTCTCACCTGGCCTCACCTGCGTCCTGGCCCGCCTGGCCGCCGATCGCCTCGACCAGGTCGACGAGGTCCACGTGGCCCGCCTCGGCACGGGTGGGCCGGCCTGCGCCCGCCAGCACCACGGCAGCCTCGGTGGCGTGGCGATCGATTGGCGCGACGGCGGCTGGCAGCGCCGCGCCGCTGGCTCGGGACGCGAGCTCTGCTGGTTCCCGGACCCCATCGGTGCCGCGGACTGCTACCGGGCGGCCCTGCCCGAGGCCCTGCTCCTCGTGCCGGCCCTGCCCGGCGTGGGCCGGGTGACGGCCCGTCTGGCGGCCAACCGCTGGGACCGCCTGACCGCCCGCATGCCCATGCTGCGCCCGCCGCACCCCGAAGGCGGCCTCGGCGCTGTGCGGGTGGAGGTCCGGGGCCGCGGTCCCGAGGGCATCTCGGTCGAGATCCTGGGCGCCATGGATCGGCCCGGCATCGCTGGTGGGGCGGTAGCCGCCCTGGCCGCCGTCGAGCTCGGCGCCGGGCGCGTCGACGCCGGGGCGGCGGGCCTCGCCTCGCTCGTCGAGCCCAAGGCCTTCCTGCGCGAACTGGCCCGGCGCGGGGTCAAGGTCGCTCGCTTCGGCTGACGCGAACTCGCAGGTCAACCACCCTCTGTGGGGATTTCTGCCACAGAGAGCGAGATTTTCGGTGAGCTTTTGGGTCGAACGGCTCAAATCGCCTGCGAAAGGGCCGATCCAAGGGACGTTCACCGAAAAACCCCTCAAGTCGCCCTCGGCAAGGTCCGTAACCCTGTGCACCCACTGGACACGGGGACCAACGAAGGAAGGGCGATGACGATGAACGGTTGCGACCGAGAGACCCAGAAGCTGATCGAGGACCACCTGCCGCTGGTGCGCCACGTGGTGTTCCAGGTGGCGGTGAACTTCCCCCGCCACGTCGACCGGGAGGAGCTGGCCACCGCCGGCGCCCTCGGCCTGGTCGAGGCGGCTCGGCGCTACGACGAGTCCCGCGGGGTCCCGTTCGACCGGTTCGCCGCCCAGCGCATCCGCGGCGCCATCCTCGACGCCGTGCGCGCCGCCGACTGGGCGCCCCGCTCGGTGCGCAACCTGGCCCGCCGGCTCGAGTCGATCGAGCAGCGCCTGGCCAGCAACCTGGGCCGCATGCCCTCCTCCGACGAGACCGCCGAGGCCCTCGGCGTCACCACCGACGAGCTGCGCCGCCTGCAGGACAAGATGTTCCGCTCGGTCGTCCTCGCCCTCGAGTACGACGTCAACGACGGCGACGAGGACCTGACCCTGGTCGAGGTGCTCACCGACGACTCCACCCTCGAGCCCTCCGAGGAGCTCGAGAACCGCGAGATGCACGCCTACCTGCGCGATGCCGTGCACCTGCTCCCCGAGCGCCACCGCCTGGTGGTCGTCGGCTACTTCCTCGAGGGCCGCAAGTCCCAGGAGCTGGCGGCGTTCCTCGGGGTGACCGAGTCCCGCATCTCGCAGCTGCGCTCCGAGGCGCTGGAGATGCTCCGCGAGGGCATCACCGCCCAGTTCGAGGCCGAGCACGAGGAGCCGGCGCCCGCCCCGCAGGGCCGGGTCGCTCGCCGCAAGGCCTCCTACGCCGCGGCCATCGGCGAGGCGTCCAACTGGCACGACCGCATCGGCGCCGTCAGCGCCTGATCCGTCCACCGGGTGCCACTCGCCCGGCACCCACCCCGAGATCCCCCACCCACGACCGAGGGCCGGGCCCCGACCACCAGCACGAGGCGCACGTCGCCAGGATGCCGGGGTCGAGGGTCGGGCCCTCGAGTCGTCTCCGGCCCCGGTCGGGCCGCGCGTGGCGGCGGCCCGTCGGCTAGCGCAGGAAGTCGATCAGGTCGGGCATGCGCAGGCGGGCGGCGGTGCCCAGCACCGCGTCCAGGGCGGCGCCGCGGGCCAGGCGGTCGAGCTCGGCGTTGCGCACCGGGCGGGCCGAGGCCGCGCCCCCACCGACGCCGGCGCCGACGGGCTCCCGGCTCAGCTGCTCGATGCCCAGGCGGGCAGCCTGGGCGTTCTGGTGGGCGACCACCTCGATCTCCGCCACGAGCCGGCTCAGCACGTCGTGGTGGTCTCGCAGGATCGCCGGCCACGGCGCGGGGGCCTCGGCGGCCAGCATCCTCAGGCTCGCCGACGGGTCGATCCGCGCCGCGCTGGTGGCACGGAGCAGGTCCAGCTCCCGGGCCCTCGTGCGGGCCCGCTCCACCTCGGCGGTGGCCCGGGGGAGGAACCGAGCTTCGCCTGCGTCCAGCAGGAGCTTGGTCTCGGTGAGCTTGAAGAGGAGGAGCTCGAGGGCATCGCCCTCCCGCTCCATGATCGACGCCAGGTGTTCCATGCAGGTCATCCATCGGCCGCGACCACGGAGGGTGAAGCGAACCGGGGCATTTCGTCGCTCTCCGAGGTCGGTTGTCCGTCCGGGGCGGGGTGCGACGGAGGTGGCAGACTGCAGCGGTGATCGTCGGGAGCGGGCTCTACATCGACGGGGTGCGCGCCCACGACGTCGAGTCCGTCGACGGGGTGCTGGAACGAGCCCGGGCGCACGGCGAGGGTGCCTTCGCCTGGATCGGCTACCACGAGCCCACGCGGGACGAGCTCGCGGACGCCACCCACGAGTTCGACCTCCACCCCGTGCTCGTGGACGACATCGTCAACGCGCACCAGCGCCCCAAGGTGGAGCGCTATGGGCACCTGGCGTTCATCGTGCTCAAGACCGCCTGCTACCACTCGCCGGACCGGGTCCAGGTGGGCGAGATCCAGCTGATCGTCGGGCCCCAGTTCGTGATCACCATCCGCCACACCGACGCGACGCCCCTCGCCCACGTCCGCCGGCAGCTGGAGGAGTCGCCCGAGCTGCTGGCCCACGGGCCCGCGGCGGTGCTCTACGGCGTGGCCGACGCGATCGTCGACGACTACGCCGCGGTGATCGACGAGCTCGAGCTCGACGTCGACGAGTCGACCGAGGCGGTGTTCAGCACCGAGGAGCTGAACCCCGCCGAGCGCCTCTTCCGCCTGAAGCGCGAGGTCCTCGGCCTGCTGCGCGCCGCCGTGCCCGTGGGCGACGCACTCGAGGACCTCGCCGCCGCGCACGACGACCTGGTGGTCGAGGACCTGCGCCCCTACTTCCGTGACGTGGCCGATCACGTGTCGCGGGGCATCAGCCGACTGGACGTCATCCGGGACCTGCTCTCCGATGCCCTCAACGCCAACCTCGCCCAGGTCGGTGTGCGCCAGAACGACGACATGCGCACCATCTCCGCCTGGGCGGCGCTGATCGCCGCGCCGACCATGCTCGCCGGCATCTGGGGCATGAACTTCCGCAACATGCCCGAGCTCGGCTGGCACCTGGGCTACCCCGCGGCCATCGGTTCGATGGTGCTCTCGGTGGTGCTCCTGTACTGGTACTTCCGCAAGGTCGGCTGGATCCGCAGCGATCGCTGACGGGTGGCCAGCCCGTCGCTGCGGGCTAGCCGTTCAGCAGGGCGAGGACGTCGTCGTGCACCAGGCCGTTGGTGGCGACGCCGCTGCGGTGCCCTGGCCCGTCGCGGCCGTCGACGCTGGTGAAGCGCCCGCCGGCCTCCGAGAGGATGATGGGCATCGGCGCCAGGTCGTACAGCTCGGCCACCGGGTCGAACATGGCCTCGATGCGGCCCGTGGCCACCAGCACGTAGCCGTAGCCGTCACCCCAGGTGCGCAGCTGCACGCCGCTGCGCTTCACGCGGAGCAGGCAGTCGTCGTCCCACGGGTTGAAGCCGCTGGTGGAGATGCAGGCGCCTTCGAGGCCGGCGTGCTGGTTGACGTGGGTGGGCGCCCCGTTGAAGAAGCAGCCGAGGCCTCGGCCGGCGGAGACCACCTCGCCCATGGCTGGGACCCCGATGACGCCGAGCGCGATGCCATCTGCGTCCTCCATGGCCAGCAGGGTCGTGTAGGTGGGCACGCCGCGGCTGAACGCCTTGGTGCCGTCGATCGGGTCGACGATCCAGCGGCGGCCGCTGGTGCCGAGCTTCTCGGGCTCCTCCTCGCCCAGGACGCCGTCGTCGGGGAACACCTGGCCGAGCTCGTAGCGGACCAGCCGCTCCGCCTCGCGGTCCGCGACGGTCACAGGGGTGCCGTCGCCCTTGCGGTCGATGGCCAGCTCGTCGTGGCGGTAGTGGAACAGCGTCACCTCAGCGGCGAGGTTGGCGATGCGGACGGCCTCCGCGAGCAGGTTGGGGTCGATCGGTTCGGTCATCAGAACCGGGAAGCGTAGGCGTCCCCGGTCCGGATGGCCTTGATCAGGTCCTGCAGGCCGCTGTCGGGCAGCGCCGCGTCCCAGTCGGACCAGCGCTTGTACTCGGCGGCCGAGGGCGCGGCCCGCAGCATCGCCGCGTGGACCTGGATGACCCGCACCTGCGAGGCCGTCTTGCGCTTGTACTCGGACGACTCGCACATCTGGCGCATCACGAAGCCGCGCTTGGCCCCGCCGTCGAGGCGCCGGACCCAGTAGTCGAGGCCGTTGGGGTCCGGGTCCCGCTGGAACAGGTTCTGGTAGAGCTGGGTGACGTAGGCCTCGTTGTCGAGCGAGCCGTAGCGGCGCTGGAACTCGCTGCCCGCCGCGAACTGGCTGGCGGCCACGTCGAGCGAGGTGCCGGCACGGACCTTGCGGATCCAGTAGTCGAGGCCCGAGAAGTCCGGGATTCGCAGGAAGAAGCCGAGGTACAGGCGGATCGTGGGCGCGGTCACCTCGATCGCCGGGCGCTCCGCCAGCAGGCTGGCGATCCAGTCGTCGAGGCCGACCTGGCCGCCGCCGAGGTCCTCGACCGCGTGCTGGAACCAGTCGTTGCTGGGGATCGTGCCGAGGAAGTCGTTGCTCTGCTGGGCGGCGAAGGCACCGACGTTGGGCAGCGGTGCGAAGGCGCTGTCGGGCACCATCTGGCGCAACGCCGCCGGCGCCGCCTTGCGCAGCGAGTAGGCGGCGTTGACCGCGGCGGCGTTGTACCACTTCGCGTTCGGCATCCGGATCTCGAAGTGGCAGTGCGAGCCGGAGCCCTCGGCGTTGCCGCTGTCGCCGAGGTAGGCGATGTGCTGGCCGCGCAGCACCCGCTTGCCGACCGCCATGCCCGGTGCGAAGGCGTACTTGAACTGGTTGGCGCCGTTGTCCGTGCCCGGGTCGTCGTTGTTGATGTGGAGGTAGCAGTAGTACCAGCCGTCGTCGCCCTCGAGGTAGAGCGAGTTGCCGCTCGACTGGTGGCGGAGCTCGACGATGGTGCCGTCGACGCAGGCCAGCAGCTTGAGCATCTTGGCGCCCATGAGGTCCTGGCCCTCGTGCAGGCGACCGCCGCTGCGGGGGAAGAGGTAGGTGTCGGTCCAGGTGGCCTTCCCGAGCTTGGCGTCGGGCAGGACCGGGTACATCATCGGTCGGACGTGGACCTCATCGGCTGGCCGGGGCGGCAGGAACGCGTAGTCCCGGGTGGAGCTCGTGGTGCCGACCTCGCCGTCGTCGGCCACGTCGGTGGCCCCCGCAGGTCGCGCCAGGAACGGGAGCAGGCCGGCCGCCAGCCCGCCTGCGATGACCCGCCGACGACTGAACGTCCGACGGTGCTCGGGCTCGTGGGGGGCATGGCATGAGCACGACATGGGAGGACCTCGAGGGGGCGGGGACGACGGGCTCGACACCCCTCTGTCAGTGTCGGCACCGCAGCGCCGGACAATATGACGATAGCGTTACGAACCCCCAGGGTCCAGGTTGGCCCACCGACGGTAGGGTCGGGCCGTGGACCAGGACCTGCACCGTGCGATCGCCGACCGCTTGGAGGGCGAGGGCCAGCGGTACACCGCGGGGCGCCGAGCCTTGGTGGAGGTGCTGGTGGACGGGGCTCGCCCGCTGACCGCCGCTGAGGTCCTCGCCGCCGCCGGGGTGGCCCAGAGCTCCGCCTACCGCAACCTGGCAGTCCTCGAGTCGTGCGGGGTCGTGCTGCGCGTGGCTGGGTCCGACGAGTTCGCCCGCTTCGAGTTGGCCGAGGACCTCACCGCGCACCACCATCACCACCTGATCTGCACGCGCTGCGGCGCCGTCGCCGACTTCACCGTGCCCGACCGCCTCGAGCAGGCGGTGGCCGCGCTGGTGGAGCAGGTCGCCGCCGCCGACCAGTTCGCCGCCGACCACCACCGCCTCGACCTGTACGGCCGTTGCGCGGCCTGCCACTGATCCGAGGGACCCGATGACCACACCCGCCGCAGAGGCGGCGCGCCGCCGCACGTTCGCCATCATCTCCCACCCCGATGCTGGCAAGACCACGCTCACGGAGAAGTTCCTCCTCTACGGCGGGGCCCTCACCGGTGGGGCTGGCGCCGTGAAGGCTCGTGGTGATCGCCGGTCGGCCACCTCGGACTGGATGGAGCTCGAGCAGCAGCGCGGCATCTCCATCACCTCCACCGTGCTGCAGTTCCCCTACCGGGACTGCGTGGTCAACCTCCTCGACACGCCCGGCCACCGCGACTTCTCCGAGGACACGTACCGGGTGCTCGCCGCGGCCGACGCCGCGGTCATGGTGCTCGACGCGGCCAAGGGCATCGAGCCGCAGACCCTCAAGCTGTTCGAGGTCTGCAAGGCCCGGCAGATGCCGCTCCTCACGTTCATCAACAAGTGGGACCGACCGGGCCGGGAGGCGCTCGAGCTGCTCGACGAGATCGAGGCCGAGATCGGGGTGACCGCCGCGCCGGTCACCTGGCCGGTGGGCATCGCCGGGGACTTCCGCGGCGTGATCGACCGTCGGTCCGGCGAGTTCGTGCGCTTCACGCGCACCGCGCGGGGGGCCACCGAGGCGCCCGAGGAGATCGTCGAGCCCGAGCGGGCGATGGCGGAGGAGGGCGACGCCTGGGCGTCGGCGCACGAGGAGGCCGAGCTGCTCGAGACCATGGGCCTCGACTACGACGAGGAGCTGTTCCTCGGCGGCGAGCTCTCGCCCACCTTCTTCGGCTCCGCCCTCACCAACTTTGGCGTCCGCCTGCTGCTCGATGCGGTGATCGACCTGGCCCCGCCGGCCACCGAGCGCACCGACGACCAGGGCCGGCCCCGCCCGCTCGACGCGCCCTTCAGCGGGCTCGTGTTCAAGGTCCAGGCCAACATGGACAAGGCCCACCGAGACCGCATCGCCTTCCTGCGCGTGTGCTCCGGCCGGTTCGAGCGGGGCATGGTCGTGACCCACGGCCCGACGGGCAAGCCCTTCGCCACCAAGTACGCCCACACCGTCAACGGCAGCGAGCGCGAGACCCTGGACGAGGCCTTCCCGGGGGACGTCGTCGGCCTGGTCAACGCGACCGACGTGCGCGTGGGCGACACGTTGTGGTTCGAGTCGCCCGTGGCGTTCCCGAGGATCCCCAGCTTCGCCCCCGAGCACTTCTCGGTGGCCCGGGTCCGCGACACCGGCCGGTTCAAGCAGTTCCGCAAGGGCATCGCCCAGCTCGACGAGGAGGGCGTGGTGCAGGTGCTGCGGGACCCGGACTTCGGCGACCAGGCGCCGGTGCTGGCCGCGGTCGGGCCCATGCAGTTCGAGGTCGCCGTCCACCGGCTCGAGAACGAGTTCGGTGCGCCGGTGGAGCTCAGCCCGACCAACTACACGGTGGCGCGCCGCACCGACGCCGACAGCGCGCCGGCGCTGCGCTCGATGCGCGGGGTGGACGTGCTCGAGCGGGCGGACGGCACGCTGATCGCGGTGTTCGAGAGCGCCTACTGGCTGGACCGCCTCGCCGCCGACCAGCCCGAGCTCCTGCTGGAGCCGCTGGTGGCCGGCGAGCTCGCCTCGACCCGCGGGTAGCCGCTCGCTCGAGGGCCGCGGCTACTGCGGGCAGGTGGTGCCGTCCTTCGGCACCTTCAGGTCGAGGAAGTACTCGTTGGCCAGGTCGTCGATGCACGGCTTGCCCTGGCCGACGACCGTGTGCCCCTCGCCCTCGTTGGTGACCAGCACCGCGCCGGGGATCTGCTTGGCGACGTTGACCCCGTTCTCGTAGGGCGTGGCCGGATCCTTGGTGGTGCTCACCACCACGATCGGCGGCAGGCCCTTGGTGGCCTTGGGCACCGGGTGCAGCGGCTTGGGCTTGGCCGGCCAGAGGGCGCACCGGACGTAGTCGTTGACGATGGCCTCGCCGAACAGCGGCGACTGCTTGGCTGCGGCCTTGCCGGCGGCGAGGATCGCATCGGGGTCCTTGGGCCACTCGTCGTCCAGGCAGCTGACCGCGAAGTAGATCTCGAAGCCGCCGTCGTAGGTGCCGTCGTCCTCGCGGCCGAGGTACATGTCGGCCAGGTCCACGAGCCCGGCGCCGTCGCCGTCCTGGGCGTCGCGCAGCGCGCGGGACAGCTGGCCCCAGAGCTGCTCGCTGTAGAGCGCTTGGCCCATCGCCAGGTTGACCACGCCGGGACCAGCGGGCCGATCCCGGTCGGGCGCGGGGATCGGCGACGCCTCCGCCTGCGCGACGACGTCGTCGATGACCTCCTTGGCGGACTGGCCACCGAAGCCGCAGCCGTCGTCCTCGCAGTGCTGCTCGTAGGAGGCGAGCGCGGTCTCGAAGCCCTTGGCCTGGTCTGCCGCAGCATCGAGCCCGGACGGCTTGGTGTCGACCACCCCGTCCAGGATCATCGCCCGGACGTGGGTCGGGAAGAGGCGGGCGTACTCCTGGCCGATCGAGGTGCCGTAGGAGTAGCCGAGGTAGTTGACCTGCTCCTCGCCGAGCGCCTTGCGCACCTCGTCCATGTCCCGGGCCACCTCGGTGGTGCCGAGGAAGGGCAGCACGTCGCCGTACTCCTTGGCGCACTCGTCGACGAACGCCTTGGAGGTGTCGAGGTACTCGGTGCGGTCCTGGGCGCTGTCGATGGTCGGGTCGGCGTCGTAGATGTCCTGCAGGTGGCTGTGGCAGTCCAGCGGGCTGCTCTCGCCCACGCCGCGGGGGTCGAACCCGACGATGTCGAAGCGCTCGCCGATCTCGCCGGCTCGCGAGTAGCTGTGGGCCAGGTCGATCGCCGAGGCGCCCGGGCCGCCGGGGTTCATCATCAAGACGCCGATGCGCTTGGAGGGGTCCGACGCCGGGTGGCGGGTGACGGCGAGCTGGAGCTTCTGGCCGTCCGGCTTGGCGTAGTCCACCGGGACCTCGAGGTCGCCGCACTGGAAGCCACCGCCGCAGTCCTGCCATTCGATCACGGGGACGTCGTCACCCGCGTCGGTGCCCGGGGCGGTGGTGGTGCCCTTCGATGGGCGCGAGGTGGTGGTGCTGCGGCTGGCATCGCTGCCACCCGACGCCGAGCACGCGGCGAGGAGCAGGCAGGTGGCGACCAGCGCGGCCGCCGGCGCTCGGCGGATCCGGTTCGTCATGTTCGGGGGGTTCCTTGGCTCAGCGGGCCCGCACGCGGCGACGGCGCCAGCCTTCGGGCAGCACGTGGTCGAGCACATCGTCCACGGTGACCGCCCCGATCAGCCGGCCTGCCGGGTCGCAGACGGGAAGGGCGAGCAGATCGTACGAGGCCAGGCGCTCCGCGAGGTCGCGGAGGGGCAGGTCCGGTGCCACCGGCTCGGTGCTGTCGTCCACGCACTCCGACAGGAGCGTCGAGGGCTGCTCGCGCAGCAGGCGCTGGAACCCCACGACCCCGACGAACCGCCCGGTCGGGGTCGACACCGGCGGCTGCGTGACGAAGACCTGGGCGGCGAGCTCCGCGGGGACCTCCCGCTGGCGGACCACGGCCATGGCCTCGGCGACGGTGGTGGTGTGGGCCAGCACGACCGGCTCGGGGGTCATGAGGCCGCCGGCCGTGTTCTCGTCGTAGGCGAGGAGCCGCCGCAGCGGGATGGACTCCTCGGGCCGCATCTCCTGGAGGAGCTTCGACCGCTCGGTCTCCGGCAGGTCGGCCAGGAGGTCCACGGCGTCGTCGGGCTCCATCTCCTCGAGGATGTGGGCGGCGCGCTCGAGGTCCAGCGTCTCGATGAGACGGACGGCCTCGTCCTCGGGCATCTCCTCGAGGAGGTCGGCCACCTGCTCGTCGCCGAGCATGGCCACCACCTGCTGGCGGCGGGCGGCGGGGAGGGCCTGGAGCCGGTCGGCGACGTCGGTCGGGTGGAGGTCGCGCAGCTCGGCCACCTCGTCCATCTCAGGCGTCGACGTGAAGCTCGCCGCGACCTGGTCCCAGGGGACCACGTTCGGGGCCCGGCGGCGCAGCGGGCCGCGGCGCCCGAGGGCGGCGAGCACCACGTACCAGAACGCGTCGTCGTCGCTCGGCGCTATGGCGAGGTCCGTGAGGAACTCCTCGCCGACCTTGGTGTCGAACAGGTCGCCCACGGCGAGCTGCTCCCCGGGCCGCTGGCTGAACGAGCGGACGCTGAGCGTGCCGCCGAGCATGAGGATGCCCGTGGCGTCGATCTCGTCGACCCGGTTCATGTTGATGAAGATGTTCCGCCGTTCGATGTTGGCGACCAGGCCGAGCACCCGCAGGCGCTGGCCGGCCGGCGCGAGCACGACGTCTCGGATGCGCCCGACGGGGTCGCCGTCGGCGTCGCACAGCGGCAGGCGCACCATGCGGGAGACGAAGACGGGCGGCGTGGACACGCCAGGACGCTACCCGGATGCCGCGTCGGGGGTGGGGTCCCCGCCGGGCTCGAAGCGGTACCCCATGCCGGGCTCGGTGATCAGGTGCCGGGGCCGGCTCGGGTCCCGCTCCAGCTTGCGGCGCAGCTGGGCCAGGTACACGCGCAGGTAGTTGGTCTCCGACTCGTACTGGGGGCCCCACACGGCCTGCAGGAGCTGGCGCTGGGTCACGAGCCGCCCGGGATGGCGGACGAGCACCTCGAGCAGGTGCCACTCCGTCGGGGTGAGGTGCACGTCGCGCCCGTCGACGGTGACCCGCTTGCTGGCCAGGTCCGCGCGGAAGGCCTCGGTCTCGACGATCGGCGACTCGTCGGGCCCGGGCTGGCTCCGCCTGGTGGCGGCGCGCAGGCGGGCGAGCAGCTCGCCCATGGAGAACGGCTTGGTGACGTAGTCGTCGGCGCCGGCGTCGAGCGCAGCGATCTTGTCGCCCTCGCCGTCGCGGACGGACAAGACGATGATCGGGACGGTGGTCCAGCCGCGCAGGCCGGCCACGACGTCGATGCCGTCGAGCCCTGGCAGGCCGAGGTCCAGCACGACCACGTCGGGGAGCCGGGCCGAGGCCTTCGCGAGGCCCTCCTCACCAGTGGCAGCCAGCTCGACGTCGTAGCCCCGGGCCGCGAGGTTGGTGCGCAGGGCGCGGCGGATCTGCGGCTCGTCGTCGACCACGAGGACACGGGTCACCGGCCCCCCTCCTGGTCGCGAGCGATCGGGATGCTGATGCGCATGGTCAGCCCTCCTCCTGGCGTCTCCTCGGGCTCGATCCGACCCCCAAGCGCGGCCACGAAGCCATGCGCGACCGCGAGCCCGAGGCCCACCCCGGTGCCGCCCCGGTCGCCGAGCTGCTGGAACGGCTCGAACAGGCGGGCGCGCTGGTCGGCCGGCACGCCCGGCCCGCGGTCCACCACGAGCAGGTCGACGGTCGACGCCCGGGCCTCGGCGAGCACCTGGACGGGCCGGCCGGCCCCGTGCCGGAGCGCGTTGGCCAGCACGTTGGCGACCGCCCGCTCCAGGAGGGCCAGGTCCGCCTCGACCGGCGCCAGGGTCTCGGGCACGTCGATGACGAGCTCCGCCGCGTCGATCGAGGGGAGGCTCGCGACGGCGGCTGCCACCACCTCCTCCCACCCGACCCGTCGCGCGTGGACGTGCACGGCGCCCGTCTGGAGCCGGCTCATGTCGAGGAGGTTGCCGACGAGGTGATCCAGCCGATCGGTCTCTTCGTCGATCGTCTGGTGGAACTCGTGGCGGTCGTGCTCGGACCAGGTGACGTCGTCCTGCAGGAGGCTGGACACGGAGGCCTTGATGGAGGCGAGCGGCGTGCGCAGGTCGTGCGACACCGCTTGGAGCAGCGCGGTCCGCAGGGCATCGCCCTCGGCGACCACCGCCGCCTGGTCCGCCTCGGCGCGCAGCCGACGCTGCTCGATCGCGGTCGCCAGCTGCGCGGCGAACGCACCGAGGACCACGCGGTCGTCGGCGTGGGTCTCCCCGTCGATGGCCAGGATCCCGGACCCGCCCACCGGCACCTGGAGGTCGGCTGCCTCCGGTGCGGTGATCGGCGGTTCGCCCACCGTGTGCTCCACCCGCCAGCCGGGGCCCTCCGCCACGAAGAGGGCGGCGGATCGCAGCGCGAACGTGGTCCGGACCCGATCGAGCAACGACGGGATCGGGTCGTCGCTCAGCGCCAGGCCGGCTGCCGCGCCGGCGAGCGCTTCGGCCTCGCGCCGGGCACGCTGCGCGTCGGCGGCCCGCCGCTCGGCCCTCGACACGAGGAGGCTGACCACCACGCTGACGAGCACGAAGGCCACCAGCGCCAGCGAGTTCTCGGCCTCGGCGATGGTCAGCGTGTAGTACGGCTCGGTCAGGAACCAGTTGACGACCACCCCGGACAGCACGGCGGTGGTGATGCCTGGCCCGGGCCCGCCGATCGCCGCGGCCGCCACCACCAGCAGCACGTACGCCATCAAGTCGCCCGGGAGGCCCAGCGCGTCGCGGATGGCGACGAGGACGAGGGTGAGGACCAGCAGGCCGCCGAGCCCCACCGCCCAACCGGCGGCGCGGCGCCGCGCCGACAACGGCGAGCGCCACACCCTCGGGGTCGGTGGGCGAGTGGGGGTCGGACCGTCGTCAGGGCCGCGGCTGATCACGTGGACGTCGAGCTCGCCCGACGCCCGCACGACCCGGTTCACCACCGAGCCCCGCCACAGCTCGCGCAGTCGGCTGTGGGCGGTGGCGCCCAGCACGATCTGGGTGGCGTGCTCGGCGCGGGCGAACTGCACGAGCGCGGTCGGCACGTCGTCGCCCGCGACCTCGTGGTACGCCCCGCCGAGGTCGGCGAGCAGCGCCCGCTGGCGCTCGAGGCCGGCGGGCGGCGCGGCGCGCAGCCCGTCGCCGGCGCGCACGTGGACGCCGAGCAGGTCGCCCCGGGCGCGCCCGGCCAGCCGTGCTGCCCGCCGGATCACCTGCTCGCCCGAGGGGGCGCCGGTGAGGGCCACCACCACCCGCTCGCGCGCCTCCCAGGTGTGGTCGATCCCGTGGAGCTCCTGGTAGTCGAGGAGGGCCTCGTCGACCTTGTCGGCGAGCCACATCAGGGCCAGCTCGCGCAGCGCCGTGAGGTTGCCGACGCGGAAGTAGTTGCCAAGCGCGTCCTCGACCTTGTCGGGGCCGTAGATGTTGCCGTGGACCATCCGCCGGCGCAGCGCCTCGGGGGTCATGTCCACCAGCTCCACCTGGTCCGCGGCTCGGACCACGTGGTCTGGCACGGTCTCCCGCTGGGTGATCCCGGTGATCCGCTCGACCACGTCGTTGAGCGACTCGAGGTGCTGCACGTTGACGGTGGAGATCACGTCGATGCCGGCGTCGAGCAGCGCATCGACGTCCTGCCACCGCTTCTCGTTCGGCGACCCGGGGACGTTGGTGTGGGCCAGCTCGTCGACGAGCGCCACGGCCGGTGCCCGGGCCAGCACCGCCGCCAGGTCCATCTCCTCGAACGCCTGGCCTCGATAGGTCACCACCCGGCGGGGCACGACCTCGAGGCCGGCGACCATCTCCCGGGTCCTTGGCCGGGCGTGGTCCTCCACGTAGGCGATCACCACGTCGGTGCCCCGGGACGCGCGGCGGTGGCCCTCGCCGAGCATGGCGAAGGTCTTGCCCACCCCCGGCGCGGCACCGAGGTAGATCCGGAGGCGCCCCCGCAAGGGCCTCAGCGCTCCAGTGCCAGGTTGAGCTCCAGGACGTTGACGCCCGGTTCGCCGAAGAGCCCGAGCGACCGCCCGTCGGTGTGCTGGTCGACCAGGTCGAGCACGTCGTGCACCGAGAGGTGCCGGGCCGCGGCGACCCGGCGGGCCTGGATCCGCGCGTTGGCTTCCGAGATGTGCGGATCCAGGCCCGAACCGGAGGCCGTGACGGCGTCGACGGGCACCAGGGCCGTCGAGGCGAGGCCGTTCTCCTCGCGGTAGCTCGCCACCCGGCCCTCGACGGCGTCGAGGAGCTGCGGGTTGGTGGGGCCGAGGTTGCTCGACGAGCTTGCGGTCGGGTCGTACCCGTCACCGGCGGCCGAGGGGCGTGGGTGGAACCACTGCGGCCCCGTGAACGCCTGGCCGATCAGCGAGCTGCCGACCTCCTGGCCGTTCGCATCCGTGACGATGCTGCCGTTGGCCTTCGAGCGGAAGGCCACCTGGGCGATGCCGGTCACGACCAACGGGTAGGCGATGCCGCACAGCATGGTGAGCACGAGCAGCACGCGCAGGGCGGGCAGCAGCTGGCGTCGCATCAGAAGGCTCCGATCGCGTTGAGGATCAGGTCGATGGCCTTGATCCCGATGAACGGGGCGACCAGGCCCCCCAGGCCGTAGACGAGGATGTTCCGGCGCAGGATCTCGGCAGCGCCGCCGACCCGGAACTTGACGCCCCGGAGGGCGAGCGGGATCAGGGCGATGATCACCAGGGCGTTGAAGATGACCGCCGAGAGGATGGCGGACTCGGCCGAGCCGAGGTGCATCACGTTCAGGGCGTCGAGGCTCGGGAACCGGGCCACGAACATCGCCGGGATGATGGCGAAGTACTTGGCGACGTCGTTGGCGATCGAGAAGGTGGTCAGCGCGCCTCGGGTGATGAGCAGCTGCTTGCCGATGGCCACGACCTCGATCAGCTTCGTCGGGTCGCTGTCGAGGTCCACCATGTTCCCGGCCTCCTTGGCGGCCTGGGTGCCGGTGTTCATGGCCACACCGACGTCCGCGAGGGCCAGGGCGGGGGCGTCGTTGGTGCCGTCGCCGGTCATGGCCACGAGGTTGCCACCGGCCTGCTCGGCGCGGATCCGGGCCATCTTGTCCTCGGGCGTCGCCTCGGCCAGGAAGTCGTCCACGCCGGCCTCGGCGGCGATCGCCTGGGCGGTCAGCGGGTTGTCACCGGTGATCATCACGGTCCGGATGCCCATGGCGCGCAGCTCGGCGAACCGTTCGACCATGCCCTCCTTCACCGTGTCCTTCAGGTGGATGACGCCGAGGGTGCGGGGCCCGTCGGCCACCGCGAGGGGCGTGCCGCCGCTGGTGGAGATGGCCTCGACGATGTGCAACAGGTCCGGTGGGGTGGTGACGCCCTGCTGCTCGACCCACTGGCGGACCGAGTCCGTTGCGCCCTTGCGGATGCTGCGGCGGGTGCCGCCGTCGTCGAAGTCGACACCGGACATGCGGGTCTGGGCGGTGAACGGGACGAGCTCGGCACCGGCGAGCTCCCGCGCCGGGTCGAGGCCGTAGCGCTCCTGCGCGAGGGCCACGATCGAGCGGCCTTCGGGCGTCTCGTCGGCGAGGCTCGAGAGGAGCACGGCCTCGGCCAGGTCCCGTTCGTCGACGCCGTCCACGGGGATGAACTCGGCAGCCATGCGGTTGCCGTAGGTGATGGTGCCCGTCTTGTCGAGCAGCAGGGTGCTCACGTCGCCGGCGGCTTCGACGGCTCGCCCCGACATCGCCAGCACGTTGCGCTGGACGAGGCGGTCCATGCCGGCGATGCCGATGGCCGAGAGGAGCCCGCCGATCGTGGTGGGGATGAGGCAGACCAGCAGGGCCACGAGCACGACGATGGTCTGCTCGGCGTGGGAGTAGATGGCGAAGGGCTGCAGGGTGACCACGGCCATCAGGAAGATGATGGTGAGCCCGCACAGGAGGATGTTGAGGGCGATCTCGTTCGGGGTCTTCTGGCGCTCGGCCCCCTCGACCAGGGCGATCATCCGGTCGATGAACCCAGCGCCAGGCTCCTGGGTGATCTGCACGACGATCTCGTCGGACAGCACGCGGGTCCCACCGGTGACGGCGCTGCGGTCGCCACCGCTCTCCCGGATGACCAGGGCCGATTCGCCGGTGATGGCCGACTCGTCGACGCTGGCGATGCCCTCGACGACCTCGCCGTCGCCGGGGATCAGCTCGCCGGGCCGGACCACGCAGAGGTCGCCCTTCTGGAGCTGGGGCGACGGCCGCTCCTCCAACGTCCCGTCGGCCAGTCGGACCCGGGCCACCGTCTCCGATCGGGTCTTGCGCAGCGAGTCGGCCTGGGCCTTCCCCCGTCCCTCCGCCACGGCCTCGGCGAAGTTGGCGAACAAGACGGTGAACCACAGCCACGCCGCCACCAGGGCGGTGAAGAGCAGGGGC
The DNA here is from genome assembly GCA_046331115.1 of Acidimicrobiales bacterium. Taxonomy (GTDB): domain Bacteria; phylum Actinomycetota; class Acidimicrobiia; order Acidimicrobiales; family Iamiaceae; genus Aquihabitans. The sequence goes on along the minus strand of JAXLRJ010000003.1, from coordinate 28,647 downwards.
TGGCCACCCTTGGCGAGGTCCCGGAGGAACAGCAGCGTGGTGAGGACGCTGCCGATCTCCACGATGAACATCACCGGGTTCTTGGCCATCAGCCTTGGGTCGAGCTTGGCCACCGCGTCGCCGGTGGCGCGGCGGACGATGCTCGGCTCGAAGAGCGAGGCGCGCCCGGCGGCGGGCTCCTCGATCAGGTCGGGTTCCTCGGTCTGGGTGTCCACGGTGGTCCCTTCAGGTGCCCAGGTGCTCGACGATGGGGCCGAGCGACAGGATCGGGAAGTAGGTGAGGCCGACGACGATGATCACGACGCCGGTCAGCAGTCCGGCGAAGAGCGCCGTGCCGGTCGGGAACGTGCCCGCGGTCGCCGGCACCCGCTGCTTGCGGACCAGCGAGCCGGCGATGGCCAGGGCCGGCACGATCAGGAAGAACCGACCCACCAGCATCGAGATGCCGAGCGTCGTGTTGTACCAGTCGGTGTTGCCGGTGAGCCCCCCGAACGCCGAGCCGTTGTTGTTGGCGGCCGACGTGAAGGCGTAGGTGGCTTCGGTCAGGCCGTGTGGCCCCGGGTTGAGGATCGACGCCTTCGAGCTGGCCATCAGCACCGACATGGCGGTGAACGACAGGATGGCCAGCGGCGCCACCACGATGTAGATCACCACCAGCTTCATCTCGGCGGCCTGGATCTTCTTGCCCAGGTACTCCGGCGTGCGGCCCACCATCAGCCCGGCGATGAACACCGACAGCAGGGCGAAGATCAACATGCCGTACAGGCCGGCACCGGTCCCGCCGGGCGAGACCTCGCCCAGCATCATGTTGACGAGCGGGGCCATGCCGCCGAGCGGGGTCATCGAGTCGTGCGCGCAGTTGACCGCGCCGTTCGAGGTGCCGGTGGTGGTCGCGGCGTAGACGCCGCAGGACACCGCGCCGAACCGCAGCTCCTTGCCCTCCATGTTCCCGCCGGACTGGGTGGCGGTGGCGGCCTGGCGGGCGCCCAGCTTGGTCAGCTCCGGGTTGCCCCTGGCCTCCATGCCGGCGGCCAGGGCCACGCTCGACGCCCACAGCAGGACCATGGCGGCGAACACCACCCACCCCTGCTTCTGGTCCTTCACCATCCGCCCGTAGGCGTAGGTGAGGCCGAACGGGATCAGCAGGATCGTGACGACCTGGAGCAGGTTGGTGAGCCCGTTGGGGTTCTCGAAGGGGTGCATGGAGTTGGCGTTGAAGAAGCCGCCACCGTTCTGGCCGAGCTCCTTGATCGCCTCCTGGCTCGCGACCGGCCCGCCTGGGATCGCCTGGCGGGCACCGGTCACGGTGGTCACGTGGTGGAAGCCGTGGAAGTTCTGGATGACCCCCTGGCTCACGTAGAGGACCGCCACGACGAGCGCGAGCGGGAGGAAGATCCGCACGGTGCCGCGCACCAGGTCGACCCAGAAGTTGCCCACCTGGGAGGTCTTGCGGCGCGCCAGCCCTCGGATCAGCACCACCGCCACGCAGAGGCCGACGATCGGTGACACGAAGTTCTGGACCGTGAGGCCGATCATCTGCGAGAGGTGGCTCATGGCCAGCTCGCCGCCGTAGTTCTGCCAGTTGGTGTTGGTCACGAAGCTCACCGCGGTGTTGAACGCCAGGGGCGCGGGCACGTTCGGCGCGTCCGTGGGGTTCAGCGGCAGCAGGTGCTGGAGGCGCAGGATCCCGTAGAGGAACAGGACCGACACGAGGCTGAAGGCCAGCAGCGAAGCGCCGTAGCCGGTCCAGCGCTGCTCCTGGTCGGGGTCGATCCCGCCGAGGCGGTAGAGGGCGCGCTCGATCGGGAGGAACACCCGGTCGCCCGGGGCCCGGTCGTCGTCGCCGTACACGCCGGCGATGTAGGGCCCGATCAGCCGGGTGCCTGCGGCCAGGAGGCCGAGCAGGACGAGGATCTGGAGCACGTCGGCGCCGGTCATCAGAACTTCTCCGGGAACACGAGGGCCACGATCAGGTAGCCGATGATGAGGACGGCCAACACCAGGCCGATCACGTTGTCCGCGGTCATGGCTGGCTCGCCTCGGACGTCTCGTCGTCGCCGATGATCCGCTCGCAGGCCCGCAGCAGCAGCGCGGCCACGGCGAAGAAGCCGATCACGACGGCCAGGTAGAGGAGGTCGCTCATGCGGCACCTGCCTGCTGGTGCCCGAGGGCGGCACCGAGCTGCGCCGCGATCACGAGGGCGGCTCGGCGGCGGTCGAGGGAGACGCCGACGCCGCGTGCCGGCGGGACGCAGACCAGCCAGCCGACGACCGAGCCGCCGTTGCGGGCGGGGAGCACCAGGCCCTCGGGCGGCAGCGCGAAGCCGTCGCCCAGGTGGAGGAGCCGCCCCGGCATGCGGCCGGTGGCGTCGAGCTCGGGCAGCGGCGGGTCCGGGGGGAGGAGCGAGAACGTGCACCGCTCCAGCCGCAGCACCTGGACCAGCTCGTCCTCGGCGGTTCGGATGAGTGCGTCCATCGCGTCCTTGCCGGAGGTGGCGGCGGCCATCCGGTGCAGCGACGCGACCTGATCGTGGCCCGCCCGCGCCGTCGACCGGGCGTCGCCCCGGGAGCGGGCGAGCTGGCCGACCGCCAGGCCGGCGGCCAGCAGGAGGAGGGTGGTGAGCACCTCCTCCCCGCTCTTGATGGCGAGGGACTGGTACGGCTTGGTGAGGAAGAAGTCGAAGGAGACCGCCGCGGCCAGCGCGGTTGCCACACCGGCGAACCGCCCGCCGATCGCGGCGGCGGCGATCACCACCAGCACGAGGACGAGCCCGGCGTTGGCCTGGCTCACCACCGCGCGGGACGACCCGAGGATCCCGGCGACGGCCATCGCGGCCACCGCCCCACCTCCGGCCCCGAACACCTCTGCATCGCTCAGCGGACGTCTCATGACGTCGGTTGTACGACCAGGTCAGGCGGGTGGGAACGGCCTTGACGCGCTCTTGACGGTGCCGCCTGCGATCTTGTCGCCGTGCTGTCGGTGCGGCGTCAGTGCAGGAGGAAGCGGGGGTTCTCGTGGGGGCTGGCGTCGAGCAGGGCGTCGATCTGCGCTGCCTCCACCGGCTTCGAGAACAGGTAGCCCTGGCCGAGGTCTGCACCGAGGGACTGCAGGAGCGTGACCTGCTCCGGGCGGTCGATGCCCTCGGCCACGGTGTGGACGCCGAGGCGCTGCGAGAGCTCGATCATCGATTGGACGACGGCACCGTCGCCCGGGTTCGTGCCCAGGCCGGTGACGAAGCTGCGGTCGATCTTGATGATGTCGATCGGGAAGCGCTGCACGTACTGCAGCGAGGAGTAGCCGGTGCCGAAGTCGTCGACGGCCAGCGACACGCCGATGTGGCGCAGCTCGGCGAGGCGCTCGCGGGCCAGCTCGGTGTCGTGCATGAGGGTGGTCTCGGTGATCTCGAAGGTCACCGTGGAGGGGTCGAGCGCGGCGTCCTCGATGGCGTCGCGCACGTCACGGATGATCTCCTCGTGCATCAGCTGGTGCACCGAGAGGTTGATGCTCATGCTCAGCGTGGAGCGGGCGGGGAGCCGCAGCTGCCAGGCCCGGAGCTGCTGGCAGGCCTCGCGCATCACCCACCGGCCGAGCGGCACGATGAGGCCAGTGTCCTCGGCGAGGGGATGAAGGCGTCGGGGGTCAGGCGGCCGCGGGTGGGGTGCTCCCAGCGCACGAGCGCCTCCACGCCGGTGATCCGCCCGGTCTGCAGGGACACGATCGGCTGGTAGTGGCAGCGGAGCTGGCCATCGTCGATGGCCCGGACCAGGTCGGCCTTGAGCTCGAGCCGCTCGAACACGCTGGTGTGCATGTGCGCCTCGAACACGGCGTAGCGGTTCTTGCCCCGGTCCTTGGCCAGGTACATGGCCACGTCGGCCGAGCGCAGGAGGACCTCGGCGTCGACGCCCTCGTCGTCCGCGAAGGCGATGCCGATGCTGGCGGTCACCCGGATGTCGCGGCCCTGGATGCGGTACGGCTGGGCCACGAGCGCGAGCACCCGTTCGGCGAGGGCGACCACGCCGGCCTGGTCGGGCGAGTCGACGACCAGCACCGCGAACTCGTCGCCGCCGAGGCGGGCGGCGACGTCAGCGTTCGACAGGGAGGTGATCAGCCGGCTCGACACCTCTTGGAGGAGTTGGTCGCCGACGGCGTGGCCGAGCGAGTCGTTCACCGTCTTGAAGTCGTCGAGGTCGATGAACAGGGCGCCGACGGTGTCGGGGTGGCGGGCGGTGCGCAGGGCGCTGGCCGTCTGCTGGGTGAACATCGTGCGGTTCGCCAGGCCGGTCAGGGTGTCGTGCAAGGCCTGGAAGCGCAGGTCCGCTTCGAGCGCCTTGCGGACGGTGATGTCACGGGCGTTGAGCACGATGCCGCCGACGGCGGGCTCGTCGCGCATGTCGGTCACGGTGATGTCGACCACGCGCAGCTCGCCGCTGCGGTGGCGCAGCTGGGTCTCGATGCGGCGGGTGGTGAGGTCGCCCATCGGCAGGCGCCGCTGCGACAGCTCGGGGTAGCTCGTCTGGAAGGAGGTGACGTCCTCGGGGGCGACCAGGGCGATGGCCGGCGTGCCCTCGAGCTCCTCGGGCTGGTAGCCGAGCATCTCGGAGATGGCCGGGCTGATGTAGCTGAAGCAGCCGTTGTCGGCGACCACGGCGACGACGTCGGTCGAGCTCTGGACCAGGGCGCGGAACCGGGCCTCGCTCTCGGCCAGCTGCTTCTCGGTCGCCTTGCGGTCGCTGATCTCCCGGGCGGTGACGACGAGGCCCTGGATCTCCGGGTCGTGCTCGAGGTCGCGGGTGCGGACCTCGAACCAGCGGTGGCTGCCGTCCACGTGGCGGATGCGGACCTCGACGCTGTCGGACTCGTCGTGGCCCGGCGTGGCGGCCCGGTCGAGGACGCCGGCCAGGGCCGGCCAGTCGTCGGGGTGGACCCAGCGGGCCGGGTGGCTGGCGAGCAGCGCCTTCTCGCTGAGGCCGAGCAGCCGGTGCGCGGCCGGGCTGGCGAAGGTGATCTGACGCTCCCGGTCGACCACCAGGACGATGTCCGAGGAGTTCTCGACGAGCGCTCGGAACCGGCGCTCGCTGCGGCGGCGCAGCAGGTTCTCGGTGAGCACCGCGCTCTCGAGCGCGAGCGAGACGGTGGAGGCCAGGGTCTCGATGCTCTGGCGGAGCTCCTCGTCGGCGGGGTGGTCCGAGCTCAGGATCAAGGCCCCGTTGAGGTCTCCCTGCGAGCTGAGCGGCACGACCAACAGGCAGGTGGTGGCACCGCCGGCGGCCGCCGCGCTCAGGTCGATCGGCGCGACGTGGTCGGCCTTGGCCGACTCGAGGTGCGAGAGGCCGTCGATCACGCGGTCCGGCAGGCGGTCGATCGCCATCGAGGTGCCCACCGCGGCCTCGGCGTCGCGGCCGAGCGAGTCCAGGATGCGCAGCGACTGCGAGGCTGCCTGCGCGACCGAGACGCGAACGCCGGGGAGCTTGCCGGCCAGGCGGGCGACGGCGCGCAGCGTGGCCCGGTGCATGGCGTGGCGGCTGGACGAGGCCGCCAGCTCCGCGTTGGCGTCGCGGAGGATCCGCTGCAGGTCGACAGCCCGCTCCTGGGCCCGCACGAGCAGGCGGAACCGGATGAGCACCACGCCGGCCATGGCGGCGGTGCCGAAGGCCAGCACCCAGAAGCTGATGTCGTGGTCGGTGACCCCGGACCAGACGATCAGCGTGGGCGGCACGAGCAAGCCGCAGGCCAGGAGCACGATGCGCTTGCTGGTGAGCTGCAGCACCCGATCCGACGGGGGGTCGAACAGGCGGACCATGGTGGGGTGGAGGCTGGCAGCGCCGTAGAACGTGTAGACGAACGGGCCGAGCATCAGGGAGAGCCAGCTGCGGTGCCCGTCGACCGAGGCGAGCGTGGCCGAGGCGTCGGTGATGAAGAAGACGACCACCGAGCACGCCAGCAAGTACCAGCTGGTCGTGCGCACGCCGGGGCCGACGGCGAGGCGGGTGGTGGCGGCGAGCAGGATCGTGGCGAGGATGGAGAAGAAGCCGTTGACGAGCCGCTCGTCGAGCGGGATCGAGCCGTCGGTCATGTAGGGCTGGAGCACCACGGACCACATGCAGGTGGCGGCGGCCAGCGCCACGATCCAGCCGTCGATGTGGGCGGCCCAAGCTCGGCCGATCGAACGGGCGTTGCCCATCCGGTAGGTGCCGAAGATCAGCGAGCAGTAGCCGGCGGCGAACAGCCCGTCGGCGGCCGACGGGAACTCGGCCAGCGTGGGCGACACGGCGCCGAGCACCGACCGCAGGATGCCGGCGCCGATGAAGCACATGCCCCCCAGGCCGAAGAAGGTCCAGGTCTGGCGGACCTTGCCGGGGTTGCGCCTGGCGGTCATGAACGCCGCGACGGTGGCGGCGATCCCGACGGGGAGCGACACGGCGATCTGCGCGTCGGCGCCCAGCACCGCAGCCGCGGTGCTGGCCGCGAGGCCGAGCGTCAGGAAGGTCGTCCAGGTGCGTACGCGCATGTGCTGCTACAGGTCGGCCGGAGTTGGCCGAACTACAGGGTGGCCCACCGAGTGGCGCGAACCGGGGCTTTTCGCAGGTCGGACGCGTGGCGCGTTGGGTTGCTCACTCTCCGTTCTGGTGCGAGACTTGTCAGGTTGTCTCCAGCCGCATGGGGGCGGGGGACCGAACAGGGGTCGTTTCGTGGCAGTCGAAGGCACCACCGAGGACGCGGTCGATCCCGAACGCCCCGGCGCGCGCCGGGTGCGGAGCCGCCTGCGCCGCAACCTCGAGTGGGGTTGGGTCATCACCGTCGTGGTGTTCACGCTGGCCCGGCTGCTGCTCGCCCGGGAGACCCTGGCCCAGTACGGGCTCAACATCTGGGTGTTCGCCGTCATCGACCTGGTGACCGCCTACCCGTATGCCCTGGGCACGGCCCGGGTGGTCGGGGCGATCGTGGACCGCAACCCGCGGGACATCTCGAAGTGGACGCTCGTGGCGGCCGGCTCGTTCCTGGCGCCCTACGTGTACGTGGCCGTGGCCGGCGCCGACGGCAAGTTCCCGCCCGGCGTGTACATCGCGCTGGTGGTGCTGATGGTGGTGTTCGGCGCCAACGCCGTCCGCTCGGTCGCCCGCAAGGTCAAGGGCGAGCTCGAGGCTCAGGACGAGGACGACTCGCCCGAGGACGTCGTGCTGGACGTGGCTGCGGCGGACGTGGCCGACTCGTCGGATGACGTGCCCTTCACCTCGTCGCCGCTCACCAACCCGGCGAGGTCGTAGGCCTCGATCTCCTCGGGCTCGAGGGCCTCGAGGTTCCACAGCCAGTAGTCGGGGTTGTTGCGGGCGATCTCGGCCATGGACCAGCGCGCGGTCGACATGGTCAGCGGGATCACGTTCCCACCCATGTGGTAGTGCGGGATGGCGATCGGCACGAACGGCAGCGCGTAGGTGTCGCGGAAGACGTCGACGAGCCAGCGATCGATCAGGCAGACGATGGCGTTGGAGCGGGCCCGCGTGGCGCTGGCCCAGCCGGCCCGGAACAGGTGCTCGAGGATCCCGGTGCTGGACACCGCAGGGTCCACCACCACCGACGACAGCTCGCACAGCGGGTCTTGGTCGTCGTGGTCGATGCGCTCGAACTGGCCGACGGGCAGCTCGTCGTAGGTGCCGAAGATGGAGCGGATCGTGCCGACGATCTTGTCGTCGTCGTCGACGACGGCGTGGAAGATCGACGAGTCGGCCCAGCGGGCGAGCTCCTCGACCTGCTTGCGGCTCGACTGGTGGGTGAAGCCGATCTCCACGTAGCGCTCGTAGACGAACGCCTCGGCGTCCATCCAGCGGTCGCCGCCGGTGATGGCGACGAGGCGCTGGCCGGGGGCCAGGTCCGGGGGCCGGCCGCTCGGGCTCTTGGCGTTGACGATCGAGCGACCGCTGGGGATCAGCTCCCGCAGGTCGATGACCAGCTCGCCGTCCTCGTCGACGGAGACCTCGGGCTCCTGGAGCAGGGCCTCTCGGGCCATGGCCGCGTCGGTCAGGTCGATGACCGGCTCCTGGTTGTCCTCGGCTGCGCCCAACGTTGCCCCTCCGCGTGCTGGTTGCGTGGCGAAAACATAGGCCACCACCACGGAGCGTGCGGATCCAGCACGCCCGAATGAGCCGATCGGCCCAGGTCGGGGGCGTGGTCGCGCCCGACGTCGGTGAGGGGGCGGAGCCTCCGGGCTATCCTCGCCGTTCCCACCTCGGGGCCGTAGCTCAGTTGGCAGAGCGCTGCCTTTGCAAGGCAGATGTCGTCGGTTCGATTCCGATCGGCTCCACTTCCAGCGTCGACGACCAGCCGCCTGGCCCGCAGACGTGCGAGACCGGGCGCACGCGGGTGGGCCGCGGCTGTGCGAGCGTGGGGCCGTGCACGTCGACGGGACCCACTACCGGACCATCTGGCGCGAGGGCGCCACGATCCGCACCATCGACCAGCGGCGCCTGCCGTTCGCGTTCGAGGTGTTGGACCTGCAGACCACCGACGACGCGGTGGCGGCCATCGCCGACATGGCGGTGCGCGGCGCCGGGCTGATCGGCGTCACCGCCGCCTACGGCATGGAGCTCGCCGCCCGAGGGGCCGCCGCGCTCGAGCCGGCGGCCCGCGCCGACGCCCTCGCCGCTGCCGCCGAAGCGTTGATCGCCAGCCGGCCGACCGCGGTGAACCTGGCCTGGGCGGTCGACCGGCAGCGCCGCGCCCTTGCCGCGGTGGACCCGGCTGATGGCGATGCCCTGGTGGCGACCGCCGCCGCGGTCGCCGACGAGGTGGCGGCCGAGGACGTGGCCATGTCCCGCGCGATCGGCGAGCACGGGCTCCCCCTCCTCCGGGCGATCCACGAGCGGACGGGCCGACCGGTGCAGGTCCTCACCCACTGCAACGCCGGATGGCTCGCCTTCGTCGACCACGGCACCGCCACATCGCCGATCTACGCGGCGCACGACGCCGGCATCCCAGTGCACGTCTGGGTCGATGAGACCCGGCCTCGCAACCAGGGCGCTCGCCTCACCGCCTGGGAGCTCGGCCAGCACGGGGTGCCCCACACGCTGGTGGCCGACAACGCCGGCGGCCACCTCATGCAGCAGGGCCAGGTGGACCTGGTGATCGTCGGCACCGACCGCACCTCGGCCAGCGGTGACGTGGCCAACAAGATCGGCACCTACCTGAAGGCGCTCGCCGCCCACGACAACGACGTCCCGTTCTACGTGGCGCTGCCCTCGTCGTCGATCGACTGGGACCTCCACGACGGCGTCGGTGGGACCCCCATCGAGCTGCGCGGCGCGGACGAGGTGCTGGTCATGGAGGGGGTCACCGCCGGAGGCGAGGTGGTCGAGGTGCGCATCGCGCCGGAGGGCACGCCCGCCGCCAACGCCGCGTTCGACGTCACCCCGGCCCGCCTGGTGACGGGGCTCATCACCGAGCGCGGCGTCTGCGCGGCCGACCGGGGGGCGATCGCTGCGATGTTCCCGGACCTGGCCCGCTGACGGCCAGGCCCGGCCGCCTACTCCTCGGCCTGGACCACCACGACCGGCCGCTCGGTCTCGGCCAGCACGTCTTCCAGGACGGAACCGGTGAACACCTCGGCGAGCAGCGGGCGACGGCGGTGGCCCACCACGATCAACCGGGCATCGATGGCGTCGGCCAGGCGGACCAGCGCGGGTGCGGGACGGTCCTGCACCAGCTCCGCCCGCACCGGCACCCCCGGATCGATGGCCTGGACCTGCGCCACGGCGGCTGCGGCCATCTCCTCGCCGACCTTCTCGATCTCGTCGCGCAGGGCACCGACCTCGCCGCCGGCGCGGGGTGGCTCGTAGCCGAAGCCGATCACCACCCCGGTGCCCATCGACCGGGCCAGGGCCGTGGCCTCCACCAGCGCGGCCCGCGCCTCGGGGGAATCGTCGTAGCCCACCACGATCTCGCTCATGCCGAGACCTCCTTCCGGTAGGTCCCGAGCGTAGGTGCAGGGTCGCCGCTGCCGTCGGGGTTCGGGCGCACGTCCAGCGGGTCGCGCTGGATGCGGAAGAAGTCCGGGTACTTCGACTTCGACAGGAGCATCAGCGGCACGCCGAGGAGCAGCAGCGCCACCCCGATCGTGAACACCGACCCGGCGCCCAGCAGGCTCCCATAGGACTCGGTGTCGTTGAAGTTGTCGATGAGCGACCGGAAGAAGATGTACGTGAGCACCAGGCCGCCGATGCCGGGCATCACGCCGACGAACAGCAGGTTCCGCCAGCTCTTCAGCAGGTAGCGCCGGTAGTAGAAGACGCAGACGATGCCGGTGAGGCCGTAGTAGAAGGCGATCATCAGCCCGACCGCCGCGATCGAGGCGTAGTACGGGTTCTGGGCCTCGCCACCGATGGCCACCAGGAACACGAACCACACGCACGAGGCGATGCCGAAGAACCAGGTGGACCATGCCGGGGTGAGGTGCCGCCGGTCGACGCTGGCGAGCCGCTCGGGGCCCGCCTTGTGGGAGCCCATCGACAGCATCGACCGGGCCGCCGGGAGGATGGTGGTCTGGGTGCTGGCCATCGCCGAGCTGAGCACCGCCAGGATCAGCAGCTTGTTGACCGTGCTCCCCAGCACCACGTCGCCCACCGCGCCCAGGGCGTCGTCGGGGTGGTCGGTGAGGAACCCGGGGCCCTTGGCCGCCTGGGCGCCGATGGTGACCACCACGTAGACGAGCAGGAGGATCACCGTCGACCAGATGGCGGCCTTGCCGGGGGTGGTGTTGGCGTCCTCGCACTCCTCGTTGACGGTGACCGCGGTGTCCCAGCCCCAGTAGATGAACAGCGCCACCAGCACGCCACCGGTGAGGGCGCCCCAGTCGTTGATGGCGAACGGGTTGATCCAGCTGAGCGACGGCTTCACCGAGCCGGCCGGCGGATCCGACCCGTAGACCTCGGCGATGGCCATCACGGAGAACCCGACCAGCACCAGGATCTCGGTGCCGAGCAGGAGGACCTGGCTGCGGGCGCTCAGCTCGATGCCGGTCACGCAGATCCAGGTCATGGCCAGGATGAAGAGGCAGCCGAGCAGCGCGGTCGCCCAGCGGTTGTCCGCCCAGCTGTCCAGGCCGAACAGCAGGAACGAGTACTGGGCGGTGACCCCGGCCAGGTTCGGCATGATCACCAGGTCCGCCATGATGATCCCCCACCCGCCGAGCCAGCCCGTGCGGGGCCCGAAGGCTCGGGTGGCCCAGGTGAAGGTGGTGCCGCAGTCCGGGTCGGCCCGGTTCATGTAGAAGTACGCCGCGGCGATGAACGCCATCGGGATGAACGCCACCAGCATGATCGCTGGGGCCTGGAGCCCGACCTCGTCGGTGACGTAGCCGACCGATGCCGCCAGGCTGTAGCCCGGTGCCGTCGACGCCACGCCGATCACGATCGTGGCGACGAGCCCGAGGGCCCCCGCCTTGAGGCCCTTGCTGACGACCGAGCTGGGCTCGGGCGTCGAAGCCACGGATGCGGTCATCGCTGCTCCCCACCTGAAAGGGTTCGGACGAACGTTCCGCTTCCTAGCACCGATCCGCGGCCACGCCTAGGGTCGAACGGATGCACGAGCACGACGGGCAGGCCAAGGCGCTCATGGAGGCCGTGTTCCGCTTCACCGCCGAGCGGCTCGCCATGGACCCGCCCCCGCTCGACCACGCTCGCACGCCCCAGGAGCTGGCGGACCTGGCTGGCCAGACCATCACCGCCGACGGGCTCGGCGGCGAGGCCGCCCTGCGGCTGTTCGAGGAGGTGCTCGGGCCCGCCTGCCTGTCCGTGGACAACCCGCGGTACCTCTCGTTCGTGCCGGCGGCGCCCACCGAGGCGTCGACGCTGTTCGACCTGGTGGTGAGCGCCACGAGCATCTACGGCGGGTCGTGGCTCGAGGGCTCGGGCGCGGTGTACGCCGAGAACCAGGCGCTGCGGTGGATCGCCGACCTGGCCGGGTTCCCCGCCGACGCGGGCGGCACCTTCGTCTCCGGCGGCTCGATCGCCAACCTCTCCGCGCTGGCCGTGGCCCGCGCCACCTGGCGGGACCGGGACATGTCGCGGGCCGACGCCCGGCCGATCGTGCTGCTCTCGTCAGCCGCCCACTCCTCCAACGCGGCAGCGCTCGACCTGCTCGACGTGCTGGCGATCGAGGTCGACGTCGACGAGCGGGATCGGATGACGGTGGCCTCGCTGGAGGACGCCCTGGCCCAGCTGTCGCCGCGGGAGCGCTCGGCGATCTGCGCCGTGGTGGCGACGGGTGGGCTGACCAACACCGGAACGGTCGACGACCTCGCCGCCGCCGCGGACGCCGCCGACGAGCTGCGCACGTGGCTCCACGTCGATGCCGCCTACGGCGGGGCCGCCCTGTGCTCGACCAGCCGCCGCTACCTGTTCGCCGGGATCGACCGGGCCGACTCCATCACCATCGACCCGCACAAGTGGCTGTTCGCGCCCTACGACTGCGCGGCGATCATCTACCGCGACCCCCGCCTGGCCAAGCGCACCTTCACCCAGCGCGCCGCCTACCTCGACGTCATCACCGAGACCGACGAGTGGTCGCCATCGGACTACGCCCCGCACTTGTCGCGCCGGGCCCGAGGCCTGCCCACCTGGTTCTCGCTCGCGGTGCACGGCACCGACGCCTACCGGGACGCGGTCGATGCCACGATCGCCACGACCGACGCCGCAGCGGAGCTCATCCGGGCCAGCGAGCACCTGGAGCTGGTCACCGAGCCGGAGCTTTCGGTGCTGGTGTTCCGGCGCCTCGGCTGGGCCCGGGCGGACTACGAGGCGTGGAGCGACCACCTGCTCGACGAGCAGATCGGGTTCGTGGTGCCCACCTCGCACCGTGGCGAGACGGTGCTGCGGCTGTGCATCGTCAACCCGCGGACGACGCTCGACGACGTGCGGGCGGTGCTGCCGCCGTCGCCCTGAGGGCGGCCACCGCGTTGCGGAGCACCTGCTCCTTGAACTCCGGGGTGACCTCGCGGCGCTCGACCAGCCGGCGGTAGGTGAGGGGGCCGACGATCGTGGCGACGGCCACGTCGAGGTCCAGGTCCGGCGACACCTCGCCGCGCGCCGCGGCGAGGCGCAGGACCGTGCGGATCGGGCGGCTGCGCTCCTCGATCAGGCGCTCGAGCACCACGCGCATGTGCGGGTCTCGCATGCCGGCGTCGAGCAGGACCGGGAACAGGCGGTGCACCTGGGCCTCGTCCTCCGAGCGCTGGTAGTGGCCGAAGATCGCCAGCAGGTCCTGCTCCAGGTTGCCGGTGTCGGGCGTCGGGAGCGCCACGACGCACTCCTGGGCGGCGGTGGCGACCAGCTCCTCCTTGGTGCCGAAGTGGCGGTAGAGCGTGGACTTGGCCACCCCCGAGCGGGCGGCGACCTCCTCCAGGGTCACGCCGTCGACCCCGCTGTCGAGCAGGAGCGCGACGGTGGCGTCGATCGCCGCCTGCCGTGCTGCAACGCTCCGAGGACGTGCCACGCTCCGGGAGCGTAGCGAAACATGGGAGCGGCGCCACCAGCGGGCGGGCGGCGTGGCGGACGTCACCTTGAGAATTCCAGAACGGATTGGCGCGTTCCGGGGGCCGAGGCCGTAGGGTTCTGCGACGACCGCGTAGCGAAATGGTAGGGCAGGCGATGCAGCACGAGATCGACCCGATCGTGTACCACCGGCGGTGGCTGATCCTGGCGGTGCTCTGCACCAGCCTGATGATCGTCATCATCGGCAACACCGCCCTCAACGTGGCGATCCCGACGCTGTCCCGGGACCTCGAGGCCTCGACCTCGCAGCTCCAGTGGATGGTCGACGCCTACTCGCTGATCTTCGCCGGCCTGCTCTTCACCGCCGGCACCATCGGCGACCGCTTCGGCCGCAAGGGCACCCTGCAGGCGGGCCTGGTCGTCTTCTTGGTCGGCACCTTGCTCGCCTCGACCGCGGACGGCTCGACCACGGTCATCATCGCCCGAGCGATCATGGGCGTCGGTGCGGCGTTCGTCATGCCCTCCACGCTGTCGATCCTCACCAACGTGTTCCCCGCGGCGGAGCGGCCCAAGGCCATCGCCGTCTGGGCCGGCATCTCCGGTGCCGGTGCCGCCATCGGCCCGGTCACCTCGGGCTTCCTGCTCGAGCACTTCTACTGGGGCTCGGTCTTCCTGGTGAACGTCCCGATGATCCTGATCGCGCTGTTCGCCGGCTACTTCCTGGTGCCCAAGTCCCGGGACCCCGAGGAGCAGCCGCTCGACTTCATCGGCGCCGGCCTGTCGATCGCCGCGCTCGTGTCGCTCGTCTACGGGATCATCGAAGGGCCCCACCACGGCTGGCTGTCGCCGGCCTCGCTCGCCTGCTTCGGCTTCTCGGCCCTGGCGCTGGTCGCCTTCATCCTCTGGGAGCGCACCACCCAGTACCCGATGCTGGACCTGCGCCTCTTCAAGGACCGGCGCTTCAGCGTGGCGTCCGGGGGCATGACCCTCACGTTCTTCGCCATGTTCGGCACGTTCTTCCTGGTGTCGCAGTACTTCCAGCTCGTGCTCGGCTACTCGCCGTTCCAGGCCGGCCTCCTGCAGCTGCCGATGGCGATCGTGATGATGATCGTGGCGCCGCAGGTGCCCCGGTTCGTCGCCCGCTTCGGTGCCCACCGCGTGGTGCCGTTCGGCCTCGGCCTCATCGCCCTGGGCATGGTGTCGTTCAGCCAGGTGACGACCGACAGCCCGATCTGGTTCCTCTACTGCGCCATCATCCCGCTGGCCGCGGGCATGGCGTCGACCATGACCCCGCTCACCACGCTGATCATGAGCTCCGTCCCGCTGGGCAAGGCCGGCGTCGGCTCGGCCATGAACGACACCACCCGCGAGCTCGGCGGTGCTCTGGGCGTCGCGGTGCTCGGGTCGCTGGTGACCTCGCAATACACGTCGAGCCTGGCTCCCGCCCTGGCCGGTGCTCCCAAGCAGGTGGCCGACGTGGCCAGCTCGGGGCTCGGCGGTGCGCTCGTGGTGGCCGGCAAGATGGGGGCGGCGGGCGACCCGATCGCGGCCGCGGCCAGGTCGGCCTTCGTCGACGGCATCGGCCTCGCTGCAACGGTGGCCGCGGTCATCGTCCTCGGTGCTGCGGTGGCCGCCTGGTTCCTGCTGCCGTCGTCGCCATCGCCCAGCCGCCAGCGGCCACCCACGGCACGGCGGCGATGCGGACCACGCAGCGCCTGCGGGCAGGTGGTCGACGACGGGCGGAAGAACCGGCCCCGCTGGTGGACTGAAGGCCCGGCAGGCACCGCTGCCGCTCGGGCGGCGCCGTCGGCGGTCTGCCGATGGCGTTGAGCCGGGATCACGCCGGGAGCGGCCGGCCTCGCTGAAGTCCGCGAACGCCTGCATCAGCTCGGCCCGGGTGTTCATCACGAACGGGCCTGCCGCCACCGGCTCGCCGATCCGCTGACCGCCGAGCACCAGCACGTCGAACGCATCGGTCCGGGAGGTCGAGGAGGCTCGCCGCCGATGTTGAGCACGTCGCCGGGGCCGGTGACCACCGAGCAGCCCATGGCGAGGGCCGGCGTTCGGCGCCGACGGTGCCGGCAGGCCGTAGACGGCGAGGCCGTTGAGCGCCGTTGCCACGGCAGGCGGACCTGGGCGGGCTGGATGGTCGGGTGCGGCATCGTGATCGGCGTGTGGGTGGCCCGGGCCTGGTGGCCGCCGAGGTCACCGGCGATCAGCCGCACGAGCGCCCACCGTCCGGGGACGAGCAGGACCACGTCCTCGAACTCGAGGCCCTGGTAGCGGGGCTCGAGCATCTTGTCCGCGAGCAGGTTGGCCTGGCTGGATGCCGTGGAACAGGCCGCCCGGCGACGAAAGGCGACTCGGGGGGCGTCTCGATGTGGAGGATGCCGCGCCAGCGGTCATCCACTGGGTGGCGCCGTCGCTGATGACGCCGCCGCCGTAGAGTCCTGGTGCACGAACGTGCCGTCGATGATGTGGGTGACGGTCTCGGAAACGCGGTAGAGGGTGCCCGGGGCATGCCCTTCGGCTCGCCGGGGGCGCTCGACCTCGCCCATCTGGTCCATGTGGATGAACGGGTCGAGCTCCGCGGTGGTGGCGCCGTGGAAGGCCCGGCGCTGCGGGAGCCCCTCGCCCTCGAACCCCTTGGGGGCGGTGGTGACCTTGGTGATGGCCCGATCCGTGGGCGCGGCGGGGTCCGGCTCAGTCAGGCGGGGGAGCGGCGAGGATGTCGTCGACGGTGACCGCAGGCATGGTGTCCCCTCCTCGGGATGGCGTTGCCCTCACCAACAAAGTTGACGAGTCAACTATTCCGATCAGGTGTAGGCGGTGGGCCGTGCCGGGCGAGCGGCCAGGTCCGATCGCTTGCCCCACCGTAGTGCAGCAGCTCGGCGACCGTCTCGGGTTGGTCGAAGCACAAGACGTCCCACACCAGGCCGGCGCCGTGCGCCTCCACCACTTCGAGCCTTGGCATGGGCGTCCCCGTGCGAAGAGGACGTCCGTGGTGAGCAGCACGAACCGGCTCAGGCGGTCGGGTCAGGTACTGGGTGGCGACGATGGCGGCCTCGCCCACCTCCTGCAGGGTCTCGGACCGCTGCAGCCCGGGCCGGGTGCTGGGCGCGCCGCTGACGAAGAGCCACTCGCGGCCGGCCGCGTCGTGCCGACGAAGTCGACCTCGATGCCGGCCGAGGAAGCGCACGTGGTCGCCCAGGCCGTCGCCGAAGCCGCAGTGCTCGAGCAGGCTGCGGGCCAGCTCGACGGCACGGGCCGTCCTTGGTGGCCTGGCGTTGGGCGTCGACCATCTGGTTGGCCGTGGCGCGGGCAGGCCTTGGTGAGCTCCGAGAACAGGAGCGGCCCGAGCGCTTCGGCGCGGTGCGCTCCACTCGTGGTCGCGGCGACGCAGTCGATCCGTTCGGTGGCCGCGGCCAGCAGGTCGCGTCGGTGTCGTAGCCGGCGAACCGCCGCCCGCTCTGGCGGCGGCGACGCCAGCTGGGCCAAAGCCGCGGAAGCAGGAGTCCCGAGCACGAGGTCGCCCTCGAAGGTGTACAAGGTCGATGAAGCGCCGGGGCAGCTCCACGGGAACGGTGCAGGTGGCCGCGGGTGGCGGACTCGGCGAACTCCACCAGGTCCAGCGTGAGGTCAAGAAGCGGTCCTTGCCGATGGTGCTGTGGGCGGGCAGGCCGGCCTTCGCGCTGGTCGGTGGAGCGGGCGGTGAACCACGGCCCGCCTTGGCGATCACGATGCCTCGGTGAGGTCCCGCAGCACCGGGACAGCGGACTGGAAGCTGCCCCGCGCGGTTGCCGCCGGCGCCGCGGGCCTTCTGCCACGACCTCTCCCGCGCAGGAGCAGGCCGAGGCGATGCAGGATGCCGATGACGTCGCGCGGAGAGCGACCGGTACGGCTTGCGGCCGAGGTTGGCGACGTTGACCGCGATCCGGCCGCCGGGCTCGAGCACGGGCGCACTCGCGGAACACCTCGGTGAGCATGTCGAGGTACTCGACGTGATCCGCCGAGACCCTTGGCCCTCGCCAGGGCCTCCTCGTACGCCTTGCCGGCGAAGTACGGCGGCGAGGTGACGACGAGCGCCACCGGGCATCGGGCAGCTCGGGCATGGTGCGGGCGTCGTGCACCCAGATCCGATCCGCCTCGGGGCCACGTTCGTCCTGGTCCGTGGACACCAGGCGCGCCGAAGGACGCTCGTAGAAGCCGGTCAGTCGTGGTTCTGCGCTTGCCGACGCCGAAGTTGGTACGGTAAGGAGGTCCCGCTTCTTCGGTCGCTCGGCCATGGAGGAACCTACCCGGGGCCTCTGACAGCGACGGGGCCGGGGTGGCGCGCTCGGAGTGGGCTCCCGAGCCGCACGACGGCGAGCGGCGGGGCGTGGCGCGGGCCGGGTGGGCTGGCCGTGGGCGGGCGGCCCGTCCACGCGACAACCGAGGGTTGCCGACGCCGCCCGAGCCGCCGTAGAACCCCGAGTCCGTGTTCCAGGACCTCCCCGCCAGGCCCCAGCCTCAGGCAGGCCGACCCGGTGGTCGGCGCGCACGGTCGGGGACAGGTTGGCGATACTGCGCAGGTGCTGGCCCTCCGCGCCCACCCGCACGAAGGCGGCGACGTTGGCGTCCGGGTCGTTGGCGAAGGCCACGCCGAGCCCACCGGCTCGAAGTCGACCGACCAGAGGGCGGGACGGTCCTGGTAGGCCCGGTTGAGGTCGCACCAGCTGCTGGATGCCGCCGTGGCCGGCGTCGGCGAGGAGGTGCCAGTCGAGCGAGCGGTCGTGGTCCCACTCGCGCTCCTGCGCCAGCTCGCCGCCCATGAACAGGAGCTGCTTGCCGGGGTGCGCCCACATCCAGGCGTAGAGGCGCGGAGGTTCGCCAGCTGCGCCAGCGATCGCCTGGCATCTTCTCCAGCAGCGAGCACTTCCCATGGACCACCTCGTCGTGCGACAGCGGCAGGACGAAGTTCTCCGGCGAGCACGTAGTGCGGCCGAAGGTCAGGTCGTGGTGGTGGTGCCGGCGGTGGATCGGGTCCCGGGCGAAGTAGTCGAGGGTGTCGTGCATCCAGCCGAAGGTTCGCGAACCCGAAGCCGAGCCCGCCCATGGCATCGACGGGGCGGGACACGCCGGAGCCACTGCCGGTGGACTCCTCAGCGATGGAGAGCACGCCAGGGTGCTGGGCGTGCACGTCGACGTTGATCTCCACCAGGGCGAGACCGCCTCCAGGTCCTCGACCGCCGCGCTCGTTGGCCACCCGCACCGCCAGGGCGGCGCGATGAGATCGAGGTGACCATCGAGGCCGCGGCGTCCGCACGGGCCGTCGGCGTGGTACTCCTCCAGCCACCCACCGGGCGTTGGAGAGCAGGAAGCTGCGCACGCCGCCGCGGCCGAGTCGAGTCGAAGGTGCCCAGTCTGGGTGCTCGCCGCGGCGGGGGTCGCCGTGCTCGTAGAGCGGGGTGCCGTCGAAGCGGCCGAGCGCCCACTCGTCCCATAGGGAAGTGGGCCGGCACCCAGTCGAGGATCACGCCACGCCGGCACAGTGCGGGCAGTCGATCAGGTACTTCAGGTCGTCCAGGTCGCCCAGCGAAGCGGTCGGCGTAGTACGAAATTGACCTGGTAGCCCCACGAGCCGGCGAAGGGTGGGCCATCACCGGCAGGAGCTCCACGTGGGTGAAGCCCATGCTCGGCGTAGGCGGCCAGTTCGGGCCGGTCTCTCGGTAGCTGCGCTCTCGGTGCGGCTCGGCGGGTCCCGTCGCCTGAGCCGAGGTGGACCTCGTACACCGACATCGGGGCGGACCACGGAGTCGCCCGTGGCGCGTGCTGCGGCCAGGCGTCGTGCGCCCCCGCGTAGGTGCTCTCGTGGACGATCGGCGCGGTGTTGGGCACGCCGGCTCGCAGCGTCGGGCGAGCGGGTCCCGCACGGTGGTCGACCACGGCACCGCCCGGGCCGGTCACGGCGAACTTGTAGCGGTGACCAGGGCCGGGCGTCGGTGCTGGTGGCCTCCACACCGCCGCCCTGCACCCGGGCCATCGGGGTCGTGGCGCAGTCCCAGTAGTTCCAGTCGCCGACCACCGACACGGCGGCGGCGTTCGGCGCCCAGGCGGCGAAGCGCACGGCGTCGCCCTCCACGGGCGCCGAGGACGTGGGGCAGGTCCAGGTGCCGGCCGGCGTCGATGAGGTGCAGGTCCAGGTCGCCGGCAGCCATCGAGCACCTCCTGCCGGGCAGACCCCTTGCAGGGCAGCCTGGGGGATCTCGACCCAGTCCGGGCGGTGGGCCGCTCGTAGCGCACCTCATGGGCGGCCTTCTGCAGCTCGTGCAGCCGCCAGCAGCTCGCGGGTGGCGACCGCGGGCAGGGCAGGCCGGGATCCGCGGCGGCGAGATGGCCGTCGAGCAGCGCAACGCGCGGCGGGCTCCCACCCGGTCGAGAGGAGCCGGCCACGGGGAGCGGACGTGGGCCGCCGCTGCATGCGACAGGGATCGGAGCATGCCGGCCACGTCTGCAGCGGTGAAGCCCTCCACCGGCGCTCGGCGAGCGGGCGAGGTCGGCTCGCCCTCGAAGTCCAGCACCACCACCCGTCGGGGCCGATGATCGTCTGGCCGAGGTGCAGGTCGCCGTGGATGCGGATCGCCGGGCCGGGGTCGGGCCCGACGGCCTCGACGCAGCGGGCGATCACGTGGCGCGCCTCGTGGGGCACCTCGTCGTCGTGGATGAGCTCGTCGCCCAGGGCCCTGCGGCCCGCAGGTCGACGGCTCGGCACCGATCGTGGCCAGGCGCAGTGGAGGCGGGCGACCGCGTCGCCGAGGTCGTGCAGCCGGTCGAGCAGGCCCGCCGGATCCGCCTCGCCTGAGGGCGCCAGCGACCAGCCATCCAGGGCGCCGGGCACCAGCTCGTGGAGCACGGCCAGCACAGTGCGGCGCGCCGTCGAAGCGACGTGCTCGCACCACCCAGCGGGCGGGCGACCGAAGCGCGGTCCTGGTACAGGTGGGACCCGATCTCCACCTCGGGGTGGGGCGGAGCTTGCGGCGGCGGAGGACCTTGAGGACGTGGGTGCTGCCGCCGACGATGGACGAGGTGTGGATTGCTCAGCGCCGAGGGCCGCGCCGCGCAGGCCCGAGCGACGGTCGGCCGACGACGTGGCCCTCCAGGTGCCGGCGGCGGTCGGTGCGGTCTGGCCCTCGTCGACGATGAACCGTGCCAGCGCCAGCAGCAGCGGCAGGGTGCGCCGCCTTGTCCGGCTTGTCGCGTCGCACTGGACCAGCTGGTACCGGGCGCCGTCGCCAGGTCGACGGGGGCCACCGAGACGGGAGGCTCGCTGCCCAGATCGAGGCGATACGACCCCCGCCACCGACGGCAGTGACCCATCGAGCGTACCAGCGCTCCGGCGATGAAGCGCTCGAGGCGGGCGGGCGATGCGGGGCGGGGCGGCGTCACAGGCCACCACCCGCAGGACGTGCGGCCGCTCCCGGCTCGAGGCGGACGTAGTGCAGCAGCTGCCAGCGGTAGCGGTCGCCGGTGAAGTCGCTCCACCTCGAAGGAGGGCGGCAGCCCCAGCTCGTAAAGGACCGCACACACGCCCTCCTGGCGACGGCCGGGTCAACAGCACGATGCAGACCACGACCTCGCCATCCGCCGTGCGGGCGTAGGCGAGCAGCTGGTCGTTCTCGGTCTCGAGGAACCAGGTCCCCGGCATGGCTGCTGGAGGGCGCGCTCTTGGCGGCGGATGGCGTTGAGCTGCGCGAAGAGCGGCAGCAGGGGACCGTCGAGGCGCCGGTCCCGCGCCTCGTACTTCTCCGAGTCCAGGTACTCCTCGGAGCCGGGTGCGACCGCCACGTGCTCGAGCGACTCGTGAAAGCAACCCCGAGTACATGCCGTAGGAGGGCGACAGGGTGGCGGCCAGGATGAGGCGGGAGGCGAAGGTCGAGGGCCCGCCGACCTGGAGCTGCTCGGTGAGGATGTCGGGCGTGTTGACGAACATGTTGGGCCGGAAGAACTGGGACTCGTCTCCGGCCAGCTCGGCCACGTACTCCCGGAGGTCCGCAGCCGACTGCTTCCAGGTGAAGTACGTGTAGCCCTGCGAGAAGCCGGCCTTGCCCAGCTCCTGCATCATCGCCCGTACGTGAGCACGCCTCCGCCAGGAACACCACCTCAGGGTGGCGGGCGCAGACCTCGGCGATCAGCCAGCGCCAGAACGGCAGCGGCGGTGTGCGGGTTGCTCGGCCGCGGAACACGTGGACGCCCCGGTCGACCCAGCTGAGCACCACGTCCAGCAGCGCCTGCCGGGGCTTGCCAGTCCTCGCAGTCGAAGTCCACGTTGTAGATGTCCTGGTACTTCTTGGGCGGGTTCTCGGCGTACTTCCAGGCGTGCCGTCGGGTCGGCGGTGGAACCACTCGGGGTGCTCGGCCAGCCAGGGGTGGTCCGGAGCACTGGATGGCGAGGTCGAGCGCCAGCTCGATGCCGAGGGCCCGGGCGTCGGCCGCCAGGTGCACGAGGTCCTCGACATGCCGAGCTCGGGTGCACCGCGTCGTGCCCACGCCGGTCTCGTCGCCGATGGCCCAAGGCGAGGCCGGGATCGTCGAGGCCGGCGACAGGCGCGTTGTTGCGGCCCTTGCGGTTGGTCCGCCCGATGGGGCTGATCGGCGGCAGGTACAGCACGTCGATGCCCAGCTCCGCCAGCGCCGGCAGGCAGCGGCGCACCCCGGCGAGGCCGCCCGAGCAGGGGAACAGCTCGTACCAGGTGCCGAAGCGGGCGAAGGCGACGTCGACGTCGATGCGCGGGCTTGGCCAGCTCGCCGGCCTGGCTGCGGTCGGGGTGGCGCCACGGCGGCGGCGAGCCCTTCGTCGGCGCGGCGGCGATGCGGTCGTCGCGCGCCACGGCCGGGTCCCCGACGATGGTGGCCGCGGCGGCGACCTCGGCGGCGTCGACGCCCTTGGCCCATTCGGCGCGCGGCGCGGGAGCAGGGCGCCCTCGGCCAGCTCGCTCGCCACGATCCTCCTGGCCGCCCTCGACCTTCGCGACAGCTCGTGGCGCCACGAGGCGAGCGCGTCCACCCAGGCGCCCAGGCGGTCCAGGACCAGGTGCGGGTCGGTCCACGACGACCAGGGCCCCACCGGACGCCGGGCCGCCGCGTCCAGGTGGGCCATGGGCAACGTGGCCCACCGGCCCCGGCGGCTTCACCCGCACCTCAACGCAGCGCTCATGGCCGTACCGCAGCACGTCGACCGAGAGGTCTTGGTCGCCCACCGTGCGCTTGGGCGCCACCCGCCACCATCGACCTGGGGCGCCGGGCGCGCCACCACGACCCGGGAGGGCCGCTGGCGAGGACGGCGCTGGGGGGCATCTCCCCGATCGCCGGCCGACGGTGGGCCTGCGGAACCTAGGTTCCGGGCTTGGTCGACCACGACGCCATCGCCGCCTCCTACGACTCGCTCGCGATCGCCTACGCGGAGCAGCTCGTGGACGAGCTCGATCGCAAGCCCTTCGACCGCTGGATCCTCGATCGGCTCGCCGGGCTGGCCGACGGCGGGCCGATCGCCGATGCCGGCTGCGGCCCCGGCCACGTGGCGTTCCACCTGGCCCAAGCGGGCGCGGAGGTCACCGGCTTCGACCTCTCGCCGGCGATGGTCCGCGAGGCGTGCAAGCGGTTCCCGGGCCTGGCGGTCGAGGTGGCGGACCTGCACCACCTGCCGGTGCCGTCGGGCGGCGAGGGCTGGGCCGGCATCGCCGCCTGGTACTCGCTCGTCCACCTGCCCGGCGACGAGCTGCCCCTGGCGGTGTCGTCGCTGGTGGCGGTGCTGCGCCCGGGCGGCTGGCTCGGCGTCGCCGTCCACGCCGGCGGCGAGGTCCGGCAGGTCACCGAGCTCTGGGACGTGCCGGTCGAGCTCGACTTCGTCTTCCACGAGCCCGCCGACGTGATCGACGCGTTCGAGGACGCGGGCCTCGAGGACGTCGAGTGGTACCTGCGGGCACCGATCCCCGGGGCCGAGGCCGACACCGAGCGCCTCTACGTCCTGGGCCGTCGACCGCTCGCCTAGCCTCGCCGCGGTGGGCGACCCGGACCAGCTGTCCTTCCTCGGCGGCGAGCTGGCGCGCCCCGCACCAGCGGAGCCGCGCCCCGGGGCCGAGGGGGTCGAGCCGCCCGAGGCGAGCGCACCGCCCGAGCCGGCGACGCCTGCCCGGCCCAAGGCGGCGTTCCAAGCCTCGGCAGGCATCCAGGGCCGCCAGTTCGCCGAGCAGTGCGACACCCTCCTCGCCCATGGCGGGTACGAGCTGCGGGGCCGCCGGGTCCTCACCGAGATCGGCGTGGAGATCGACCAGGAGGCCGTGAGCCCGAGCGGTCGGGTCGTGTGGTTCGAGTACAAGGGCAGCGTCCAGGGCAACCGGCCCGGCCTCCGCCGCACCGATACCCTCAAGAAGGCGATCGCCAACGGTGCGCTGCTGCGGTCGCTCGCCGATCCTGCGCCCTACGTGGTGATCACGTCGCACCTGCCCGAGGCCGGGTCGGGTGCGGCGATGCTCGAGGCGGCGCTGCGCCTGCAGTACCTGGCCGACGTGGTCTGCCTGTACGAGCCGAAGGACACGGCCCGGCTCGGCCGCTGGTAGCTACGACGCCGTCGGGTCCAGCACCCGGCCCAGGAAGATCGGCGTGGCGTTGGTGGTGTCGTGCACCACGAACAGGAAGGGCCGGTCCACGGTCACCTCTTGGTTGCCCAGGGCCGCCGAGGTCTGCTGCATGGTGGCGCCGGTGGCCGCCGAGGCCTCGATGCCCCCTTCGTCCACGGTGATGGTGGCCTGGTGCAGGACGTCCTCGAGCTGCAGGGGCTGGGCCTTGGCGTCGGTGGTCATGGGCTCGAAGTCCGAGGTGGTGGTGAACGGCGCGGTGACCCCGAGCGCCTTCAGCGCCTTGCCGACGGCGGTGCGCTGGTCGAGGTCGAACTTCGGGAACCTCAGGTCGACGCCGGTGGCGGTGCCGGAGGTGGCGGCGGCCAGGAGCTCGGGGTCGAGCGCGGCCTCCACCTCGCGGAAGCGGCCCTCGTCGGGCACGAGGAGGGTGAGGGCGAGGTGGTTGCCGGCCAGGGGGACCGTGACGGCCTGCCATCCGTCGCCCGTGGCGTAGGGGAGCTCCCCGTCGGTGCCGAGCATGGTCACCTGGACGTCGTCGCCCGCGAGCGGGTGGAACGGCTGGCCGTCGATGACGTCGAGCGCTTCGGGCCACGGTGCCTTGAGGTAGAGGGCGTTGGCCAGGACGAGACGGGTGGCGTCGTGCACCGAGCCCTGGGGCAGCAGGTCCTCGATGTGGCCACCGGTGTGCTCGCCGACCCACGCGTTGATGTCCTTGCGGGCCTGCTCCGGGTCCGACGCGTAGTCCGCCATCCACATGCTCGCGCCGTAGCCCTCGGCGAGCTGGTCCAGGTAGGCCTGCTCCCACTCGACGCCGGACTGGCCCCACGTCGAGCTGGCATCGGACAGCTCGACCTCGCCCATGTCGCCGTTGGCGAGCTGCACCGGGCCCGCCGCGGTCCCGATGTCGCTGCCGACGCCGCCGAGCGCACGGTGCAGGTCCGTGCCGTCGGGCGCGGCGAACAGGTCGTCGAGCTGGGTGGCGGAGGTGCCGTTGGCGCCGGCGCGCAGCATCCCCAGCGTGGTGGCGATCGAGAGGGGGGAGAAGGCGAGGTTGCCGTCGCCGGCGCGGACCTTGCCGTACACGTCGGCGCCGACCGTGCGGACTGCGTCGGCGCCGACCGCCACCTCCTCGGGCGTGGCGCGCTTGCCCGATGCCTTGCCCTCCACGTGGGATGGCTCGAAGTACGACGGCTCGTCGCCGCAGCCCACGGCCGTCGCCCCGAGCAGGACGGCGGCCGCGAGCGGGATGAGGGCGCGCCTCATCCGGGCTCGACCTCGGCGTCGGGCCGGAGGCTGCGGGCGATGCCCGGGCCGGTGAGCTCGGTGATGCGGTCGTCGACGTCGTCGAGCTCGAGGCGCAGGGCCTTGCTCATCACCGCGTGCAGGTCGTACCAGGCGGTGATGTAGGTGAGCTCCAGGATCGCCAGCTCCGACAGGTGCTCGCGCAGCGCGGCGAACGTGGCGTCCGAGGCCCGACCGCCCTGGAGCACGAGGGCGTCGGCCCACGCCAGCACGGCACGCTCCGCGGGGGTGTACGCATCGCTGACCTGCCAGGCGTCGATGGCGGCGATCTTCTCCTCGGCCACCCCGTTGTCCCGGCAGGCCTTGCAGTGCTGCGAGAACACGAAGCGGCTGGCGCGGGCCCAGCCGACGCGCAGCTGCGCCAGCTCGCGCAGCTCCTGGGGCAGCTCGCGCGCCTCGGACCGGTAGAAGGCGAAGCCGGTGACGCAGTGCTCGAGCAGCTCCGGGCTTTGGGCGACGACCGTCCACCAGTTGCCGGGGGTGCCGTTGCGCAGCCCGGGCTCGGCGACCGGGTCGCGGTCGCCGAAGATGAAGTCGTACATGAGGGTGACGATGCCCTCGGGGGCCTCGTCCCGTGGCACCTGGCGCAGCCTCGTCATGGCCGGACCGTAGGCCGAACGGCCCGTGTTCGCTCGGATGTCGCGCGGAACGGCCGGTCACCGGCCACGATGTGGTTCGGACGATCTTCTCGGGGCGACGGGGCGACGGTGTACTGGAAGCGGAGGCTGTTGGTCGGCGGCGGCATCGTGGCGCTGGGCGTCCTCTTGGCGGCCGTGCTCTGGTACGGGCTGCTGCGCCCGGAGGAGCCGGTGGCGCGGCCCGGCATGCGCGACGGCGACCCGGCGTCGGACGCGGCCGACGCCTTCGCGACGAGCTGGCAGCTCGACCAGTTGGCCAAGGTGCCGGTCACCGTGGACAGCGGCGACGTGGCGGCCAAGACCAAGGCCGTGGTGGGTGGGCTGAGCCCCGAGCCGACCGTGCCCGACGCCGTGGCGGTCACCTCGATCGCGGATGCGCCCACGGCCACCGCCCAGGACCGCAAGGTGGCGACCGTGTCGGTGACCTGGCGCTTCGACAGCGGCCGGACGTGGCAGTACGAGACGAAGGTGCCGCTCATCAAGGGCACCGACGACCGCTGGCTCGTCTCGTGGACGCCGTCGGTCGTGCACCCCCGCCTGGAGGAGGGCGACAAGCTCACCCTGGTCCGCTTCCCCGCCCGTCGCGGCGAGCTGCTCGGCACGGACGGCAAGGCGCTCGTCGGGCTGCGGCCCGTCGTGCACGTGGCCATCCGGCCCAGCGCCTCGTCGGACCCGGCCGGCCTGGCCCGCCAGGTGGCCGGCATCGTGGGCGTCGACGCCGACGCGCTGGTGGCCCGGGCCATCGCATCCAACGCCGGGGTCGTCACGGTCATCACTTTCCGGGAGGAGGCCATCGCCGATCGGCGGGCCAACCTCGAGGCCATCCCCGGGGTCGAGCTCACCGACGACGAGATCCCGCTGGCCCCCACGCGGGACTTCGCCCGCGCCCTCATCGGCCAGCTCGGCCCGGCCACCCAGGAGGTCGCCGACGCGTCGAAGGGCCGGGTGCAGCCGGGCGACTACGTCGGCCTGTCCGGCCTGCAGGCCGCGCAGGACGAGGTGCTCGGCGGCACGCCGCGCCTGTCGATCCGGGTCGACCCCGGGTCCGCAGCTCGAGCCCCCTACGAGCTGCGGGACTTCCCGGCCAAGGAGGGGCGGTCGCTCACCATCACCCTCGACCCCGAGGTGCAGGCCGCGGCCGACGAGGTCATGGCCACCGCGCCCAAGCCCGCCGCCCTGGTCGCCATCCGGGTCAGCACCGGTGACGTCCTCGCCGTGGCCAACGGCCCGGCCGGGGCCGAGTCGTACAACCGGGCGATGATCGGCCGCTACCCGCCGGGGTCCACGTTCAAGGTGGCGTCCTCGCTCGCCCTGCTGCAGAAGGGGCTCACGCCCGACACCCCGGTGGACTGCCCGGCCACGATCGTGGTCGGCCGCGAGTTCCAGAACGCCGAGGGCGAGGTGCTGGGCACCGTCCCGTTCCGCAAGGACTTCGCGGATTCGTGCAACACCGCGTTCGTCGGCCAGTCGCGCAAGATCACGCCGCTGGAGCTGGCCGCCGCGGCCGAGTCGCTGGGCTACCGGAAGCTGTCGATCGGCGTCCCGCTCGCCGGGGGCTCGGTGCCGACCGACGCGAGCGAGACCGAGCACGCCGCCGACATGATCGGGCAGGGCAAGGTGGAGGCGAGCCCGTTCGTGGTGGCCCTCGCGTCGGCGTCGGTGGCGGCCGGGCGCACGCTCGAGCCCCGGCTGATCGTGGACCCGAAGGACCCCACGCCGGCCGAGGGCGCCGCCCTGCCGGCCAAGCCGGTGCAGGACCTGCGGGACCTGATGCGCGGCGTGGTCACCAACGGCACCGGCACGGCGGTGCTCGGGATCCCCGGAGGCGACGTGTACGGCAAGACCGGCACGGCCGAGTTCGGCACCGAGGACCCGCCCCAGACACACGCCTGGTTCACCGGCTACCAGGGCGACGTCGCCTTCGCCGTGCTGGTCGAGGACGGGGGCTTCGGCGGTCGCACCGCAGCCCCGCTCGCTGCCTCGTTCCTCTCGAAGCTGGCCGCCCAGTAGCCCTTCGGGCGGGGGCCCGGATGACGCACCGCCGGGCGGGGCCGGTCATCATGGGCGCCATGACGGACCTGGCCAAGAGCGACTTCGGCGACGACTTCACCTGGGGCGTGGCCCACGCCAGCTACCAGGTGGAGGGCGCCTGGAACGTGGACGGCAAGGGCCCGTCCATCTGGGACACGTTCACCCACGGCGGTGGCAAGGTCCGCAACAAGGACACCGGCGACGTGGCCTGCGACTTCTACCACCGCTACGAGGACGACACGCAGCTGGTGGCGGACCTCGGCTTCGACGCCCAGCGCTTCTCGATCGGTTGGCCGCGCATCTTCCCGAACGGCACCGGCAAGGTGAACGAGAAGGGCCTCGACTTCTACGACCGGGTGGTCGACGCCTGCCTCGAGCGCGGCGTCGCACCTTGGGTCACGCTCTACCACTGGGACCTCCCCCAGGCCCTCCAGGACCAGGGCGGCTGGGCCAACCGCAGCATCGTCGGCTGGTTCGAGGACTACGTCGGCGTGGTCGCCGATCGCCTGGGCGACCGGGTGAAGGACTGGATGGTCTTCAACGAGCCGTGCAGCTTCCTGGTGGTCGGCCACCTCCTCG
>JAXLRJ010000002.1:0-422183 GCA_046331115.1 Acidimicrobiales bacterium | reverse complement strand
GAGGGCGTCGGCGATCGTCGGCCCTCAGAGCCCGACGATCGCCGGCAACGTCTTCCCGCTGTGGCCCCCACGTTCCACCGCCGACCTGCGACCGGTGGTCGAGCGCGGCGAGTTGCGACCGGCAGCCGGCTACACGATCGCTGGCACGCGTCGGTGGCCTGTCGAACGAGCGGTCACGGTGCTCTCGGGGAGCCGTCTGCCGAACGACCTCCCCAACGAGGCGACGCCGGCCTTCAAGATCCAGAGCGATGACCCGAACGTCACATCCCGCTTCCTCGGCATCGAGGTCCTCTACCGCTCGAACGCCCACCGGTATCGGCTCACCGACCGAGACGTCGAGTTCGGGATCTGCAGCCCAGCCGACACCCGAACCGCATCCTGCCAAGCACCGGAGGACTGATGGCCCCCAGCACGGACGATCGGCCCCGCATCGAGCTCGTTCCCGTCTCACTCGTACCCGTCACGGCGCTCTACCAGGTGGCCTACATGAGCGGCGCCGCATCGACGTGGCGGACGCGAGGCCGAACGACCGATCTCGACCGGTTCGCTTCGTACATCAACGACGGAGGGGAGGCCGCCTTTGCGGTCATCGACCATGACCGAAGTGGTTCTGTCGTCGGCTACACCGGCCTGTACAACGTCGATCCTGTCTCGCTCGTTGCGTACGTGTCGGTCTTCTTCGATGCCAGGCTCCCCGACGCGAGCTACGTCGGTGGCACCGCCATCCACCTCTTCACCACCTACGTGTTCTCGGTGCTTGGGTTGCGGAAGTTGATGATCGAGAGCCCGGCGTCGAGGTCCACCTACCTCGATGATGCACTCAGGTGGACCGACGTCGCCACGCGTGAAGGGACGCTGAAGGCACATGCACGGCTCGGCCAGACGTACGAGGACATCCACGTGTACGCGGTGTGGGCCGACCGCTACCTCGCCCGCCACCGAGGCCCCAAGGCACCGAGCACCGACATCGACCTCGCTGCAGTGGCCGACATGGTCGCTGAGATCACCGGAACCGCCGTCCCGCACCTGACAGGGGGGCACCAGCTCGTCGAAGACCTGGGCCTGGACTCGCTCGCCCTGCTCGAGCTCGTGGACATGATCGAGGCCCGGACGAACAGGCGCATCGCCCTCGGTGCCGATGATCCGCTGACCGTGCAATCGCTCCTCCTCGCCATCGAGGACATGCAGGCCCAACACCACCCCGGGACCGATCGGTAGCGTGCGGGCGTGACCACCCGGATCAGCGCCCAGCAGGCCGACATTACGACGCTGGCGGTCAACGCCATCGTGAACGCCGCCAACTCGTCGCTGCTCGGCGGCGGGGGCGTCGACGGCACCATCCATCGGGCGGCCGGGCCAGGGCTGCTCGACGAGTGCCGTCTGCTCGGTGGCTGCGAGACCGGCGACGCCAAGGCGACCGGCGGGCACCGCCTGCCGGCGCGGTGGGTGATCCACACCGTCGGACCGATCTGGCAAGGCGGCACCGCGGGCGAGCCGGAGCTGCTCGCCTCCTGCTACCGCCGCAGCTTGGAGGTCGCTCGGGACCTGGGTGCCGCCTCGATCGCCTTCCCCGCCATCTCGACGGGCGTGTACGGGTACCCGAAGGACGAGGCGGCTCGGATCGCCGTGTCCACGGTGGCGGCCTGGGACGGCCACGACGTCGACGTGCTCCTGTGCGCGTTCGGCGACGCCGACCTTGCCCGCTACGAGGCCCTCATCGCCGAGCTCCCTTGACCCCGCCGCCGCCCATCGGCCACGTCGGTCAGTAGTGGCGGAGCTCGACGATGTTGCCATCGGGGTCGCGCACGTAGAGCGACGTGCCGTCGCCCCGAGCGCCCCATCGCTGCCCTGGCCCGTCGGCCACGTCGAAGCGCCCGCTCGCCGCGAGGTCGCCCAGGTCGATCGGGTCGACCACCAGGCAGAGGTGGTCCACGTTGGCGCCGGTCCGCTCCCCGCCGAGGACGTCGATGATCGTGCCCGGATCCACGCGCAGCGAGGGGAACAGGACCTCGCCGCGCCGCCACTCGTCGAGCCGCAGCGGCTCCAGGCCGAGCTCGTCGCGGTACCAGGCCACCGATCGCTCGACGTCGGCCACCACGAGCACCAGGTGGTCGAGGCCCGTCACCGCCACCGCTGGGTCGGTCCGATCCATGTGCCCTCCGCGCGTCACGAGTCGCCGTCCGTCCTTGCACAGAGCGTGCCAGGCGAGACGAGCACCTGCCCACCCGACCAGCGGTGGGCATGATCGGGAGGTGGCGCCATGCCCGAGGGAGGGGGCGAACCCCGCCTCTCGTCGGTCGCGGTGGCTGCGCATCGGGATGGCGCGCTGAGACTCAGGTCGCGCGATGGGCGGGCTCCTGCAACCGGGCCAGATACGCGCTCGTCCCATTCGAACGTCCTGCGAGCATCGGCCGCAACGGCTCTGCGGTCCCATCCTCGTGAGATCGACGCTGGTGACGGGGCTCCCCTTCCGCTACGTTGAGGGCGCGGTGGGCGGATGGCGGCACCGCATTCCAGGGAGGGAATGAGTTGAAGAAGGCAGTGTTCGCGTGCTTCCTGCTACTGGCAGGTGTGCTCGTTGGGTCGTCATCGGCCTCGGCCACGGTGACCATCAAGATCAGCGGCACCGTCCGCTGCAAGGGTGGTCACGAAGCCGTCGGCGTTTGGGTCACCAGTTCCGCTGGCGGCAAGGGCTTCGCGAACTTCAAGAAGGCGATCAACACGCCCCAGTACGGCAAGTCGATGGGGTACTACTGGAAGAGCCTCACCATCTCTGGATCGTCAACCAGCATCAGCCTCCACGTCGGCTGCGGCTACAAGTCCGGCACCACGAGCTGGTGGTCGGACAACTACTCACCGTCGATCACCATCAACTCCAGCCGACCTCTCAACACCAGCTGCACGGAGAGCGCTGGAGCAGGGGCGAACCGCTGTGGCACACCTTCAGTCCCATCGATCGGCAACCGGATCGCCGATCTCGGGCTCACCTACGTCGGCGGCAGTGGGAAGCAGGCCTGCATCGACTCCGGGCAGAGCTCCAACGGGATCGTCGGCGGCTACTCCGGTGGGCAGTGCCGTCAGTTCGTGAACTGTCTGCTCTACCGCGCGAGCTGGCACCGCTACACGGGGGCGGCCTCGGACTACAGCTTCCCTGGCGCCACGAAGGTGTCTGCAACGACCGCGACCCGGGGCGACATCATCCAGTACGGCATTGGCGGCCACACTGCGGTGATCCTTCGGAACGATGGCGCCGGCAAGTTCCTCGTCGTGGACAGCAACTACAGCAACAACGAGAAGGTGCAGGTCCATTCGTGGACTCCGCCGACGACTGCCAAGATCTGGCGCTACTCGTCAGCTGCGTCCGGCTGAGGGCCTCCCCGGCCGCAGGAGCCGGCGCAGGGGCCACTGGCTGATTCGGCCCACCCGGCGGCTCCCACGGATCCGATGCGGTCGACTCGGAGGGGTCGTGCCAGCATCGGGGGATGCAACAGGGGGCCGTCGACGAGCTGGTGGCGCTGCTGGACCTCGAGGAGATCGAGGTCAACGTGTTCCGCGGCGTGAGCCCGAAGGTGGAGCTCCAGCGGGTGTTCGGCGGCCAGGTCGCCGGCCAGGCTCTGGTCGCTGCCGCCCGCACCGTCGAGCCGGACCGCCACATCCACTCGCTGCACGCCTACTTCCTGCGCCCCGGCGACCCGAAGATCCCGATCCTCTACGACGTCGACCGCCAGCGCGACGGCCGGTCGTTCACCACCCGCCGGGTCGTCGCCATCCAGCACGGCCGCCCGATCTTCAACATGTCGGCCTCGTTCCACGTGCACGAGGAGGGCTTCACCCACCAGTTCGACATGCCCGCCGACGTGCCACCGCCGGAGTCGCTCGACGACTTCGCCACCCGGTGGGAGCCGTACAAGGACGCGCTCGGCGAGTGGTACACCCGTCCGCGGGCCATCGACACCCGGTACGCGGACTGGAGCCCACCCGACCGTGCCGACCCCCTGCCACCCCGTCATCGCGTGTGGGTCCGCGCCGACGGCACCTTGCCGGACGACCCGGTCCTGCACGCCTGCGTCGTCGCCTACGCGTCGGACATGACCCTGCTCGACACGACGCTGCTCCCCCACGGCGGCACGTTCATGAACGCCCGGGTGCAGATGGCCAGCCTGGACCACGCCATGTGGTTCCACCGCCCGTTCCGCGCCGACGAGTGGCTCCTCTACGACCAGGACACCCCGTCCGCGTCCGACGGCCGCGGCCTCGCCCGCGGCTTCTTCTTCACGCCAGCCGGCGACCTCGCCGTCTCGGTGGTGCAGGAGGGGCTCATCCGGGAAGCAGCACCGTCGTGAACCGCCATGCCCGGCCCCGACCGGCCGCCACCATCCGCTCGTCTGCGCTGGCACGACGCCTCGGCGCCACGGCCCTCGCCCTGGTGATGGCGGGCGCGCTCCTCGCCGCGTGCGGCTCGGGCGACGACGCGGGCGGGACCGGGTCGATCCCGCAGGTCGGCGGCAACACCACCACGTCCCAGGCGGGTGGGGCCACGCCCGACGGCGGCGAGGCCGACGAGGTCGCCGTGGACAGCGTCGTCGCCGCCTCGCTCCACGCCCCCATCGCCATGGCCCTCAAGCCGAACGATCCCGGCCACGTGTGGGTGGCGGAGCGGGCCGGGCGGGTCCGCCGCCTGGCCATCGCCGATGGCGGCGACTCGCTCACGTCCACGGGTGGGCCAGTGCTCGACATCAGCGACCAGACCACCACGGAGGCCGAGCGCGGCCTGCTCGGCCTGGCCTTCTCGCCCGACGGCGACACCATGTACGTCAGCTACACGAACACTGACGGCAACAGTCGGGTCGTGGCGTACCCCATGGACGGCACCCGGGTGCGCGAGGACGAGCCCGACCTCCTGTTCGCCGTCGACCAGCCGTACCCCAACCACAACGGCGGCAACATCGCCATCGGCCCCGACCGCAAGCTCTGGCTCGGCCTCGGGGACGGCGGCGCCGCCGACGACCCGGAGAACCGGGCCCAGGACCCCTCGACGCCGCTCGGCAAGGTCATCCGGATCGACCCGGCCACCAAGGAGGTGGAGACGGTCGTGTCCGGCGTGCGCAACCCGTGGCGCTGGGCGTTCGACACCGACGGCAGCCTCTGGATCGCGGACGTGGGCCAGAACCAGTACGAGGAGGTCGATCGCCTCCCCGCCGACCAGATCGACGGCGCCAACCTGGGCTGGAGCGGCTACGAGGCCACCCACCCGTACCAGGAGGGCGAGGGCCGACGACCGAAGGACCCGGTCGCCCCGGTCTTCGAGTACTCGCACGACGGCGGCAACTGCTCCATCACCGGCGGCTTCGTCTACCGGGGCCGCGCCATCGAAGGGCTGCGCGGGGCGTTCCTCTTCGCCGACTACTGCGCCGGCCACGTGCGGGCCATCAAGCTGCGCCCGGACGGCACCTTCGACCGCGAGCTGGACCTCGGCATCGAGGTCGCCCGACCGATCTCGTTCGGCCGGGACCAGGACGGCGAGCCCTACGTGCTCTCCGAGGACGGGAACATCACGCGCATCGTCCCCGGCGCCTGACCGGACGCCGACGCCCGCCGCTCAGGCGAAGGGCTGGACCATCAGCTGGGTGTGGTGGCGGGCCCCCTCGGGGGTGCGCATCCCGGGCACCAGCTGGGGCCGGCCGCGCCGCTCGAACCCCACCGACTCGAAGAACGCGATCGCGGGGGCGTTCTCGGCGAAGGTCGTCAAGTGGCACCCGGCCACGCCCTCAGCGCGCAACCGGTCGAGCCATGTCCGGATCAGCTCCGCGCCGAAGCCCTGGCCGCGGCCCTCCGGGAGCAGGTCGATGTGCAGGTGGGCCGGCCACCGCTCGTCGAACCGGGTCGGCGCCGCGACCTGCCGCCGGACGATGTCGCCGACCACATCGCCCACGCACCGCCACAGGAAGCCGGCGGTGCCGGGCCGGAACATCACGCCTCGGCGCACGATGTGGCGCAGCAGCACCTTCGCCTCGCTGGGCACGGTCCGCGAGTCGACGCACCCGAGCAGGTACCCCACCACCCGTCCGTCGAGCTCGAGCACGTACGCCGAGCCGGGCTCGTGGTCGGTGTAGTAGCCGGAGAACAGGTCGGCGAAGCTCTCCTGGTCCCGCCACATCGAGGCGACCGGCGCCCCGAGGTAGCCGGTCTCGAAGCACACGTCGCGCACGGCAGCCCGGTCCTCGGCCCGGTACGGGCGGATCACCGCTGCGCCATCCGCACGAAGGTCGTCATGCCGCCGGCGCCCCGGTTGCCCCAGAGGAAGTAGGGCACGAACCGCAGCGGGGTGCCGTCGGTGGCCACCGCCCGCAGGTCCCGCGCGCCGGCCACGAGGTCCTCGGCCGGCTCGTCGCCCACCACGATCGAGGTCGGGTCCAGCTCGAGGTCCGACAGGGCGACCTGGTCGAGGCCGGGGTGGTCGACGCCTTCGAGGCAGTAGAGGATCGGCCCGCGCGCGACGGCGACGTGGCCACCGACCTGCGGGAGCCGCCGGTCCTGGCGGAGGAACCAGACGTCGAGGTCGAGGTCCAAGACGACGTCGGCGGGGCCGGCGGCCAGGTCGAGCTCCAGCACGGCCCACCGGGCGCGGCGGGGATCGACGCCCGACGCGGTCGGCTGCGCCCCCGGCCGGTCCGGCAGCGATCGCAGCGCCGCCGAGCCGGTCGCCTCGACCTCGGCGTGCGCCGCCCAGCTCGGGATCCGCACCAGCAGGCGGCGCGGCAGGGGTTGCAGGCCGATGCGCCGGCCCTCCTCCACGATGGCCGCGAGCTCCTCGTCCATCGGTTCGTCCGCAGCCCACGGCGGCGGCTCGCCGTCGAGGGCGCCCTCCAGGTGGATGGCCACCCGACCAGCCCACGGCAGCCCGGTCTCGATCCGCACCTCCACATTGCCGATCGTCCCGCTGGACTCGAAGAGCTGGTGGACGCGCAGCTCCTCGTCGGTCCGGCTCAGCTGCAGCGTGGGCAGCGACGCCCACGTGCGCGAGAGGTTCGACGGGCAGCATGGGACGCTGAACCACGGCTTGCGAACCACGTCCGTTCCGGCGCGCAGCGGGTTGTCGTACGCGAACGAGCAGCCGTCGAGGCCCATCCCCACGTCGACCGCGTTGAGCAGCTGCCACTCGAGCAGGTCGTCGGCAGCGGGCTCGCCGGTCAGCAGCCCGAGCTCGCGGTCCCAGAGCACCCCGGCGATGGCGGCGCAGGTCTCCAGGTAGGCGCGGTCGGGGTCGAGGTCGTAGGGATCCCCGTAGGCCTCGACGATCGGCACGGCGCCGACGCCGCCAGAGGCGAACAGGTGGGCATCGACCATGCGGTGCCACGCCGCCTGGGTGGCCTCGCGCAGGGTGTCGTCGCCGAGCTCGCGGGCGAGCATCGCCATCGCCACCTGCTGGTAGCCGAACCGCACCGCGTGGCCCTGCGGCTCGACCTGGTCCCGCACCGGCCGATCGGTCTGGAAGTACCGCCCCGACGCCGCGTCGCGGATGAACCGCCACACGAGCTGGCGGTCCGGCTTGAAGTGCCCGTCGTCGCGCAGCACCGGCGACGTCCAGCCCGGTTCGGCCTTGGCATGGGCCTTCTCCATGCGTCGGCGCCGCAGCTCCCGGCCGGTGAAGGTCCCGAAGCCGTGGGCCAGGCGCCAGGCGGTGTGGCGGGCCGTGCCCCGCCGGTCGATGAAGGTCTGGGCCAGGTCCAGGTACGCGTGGGTGCCCGTGGTCCGGTGCAGCCGCACCAGCGCCAGCTCGATCTCCTGGTGGCCGTCGACGCGGTGGGCGGGGGCATCGGCGAACTCGGCCACCAGCAGGTCGGCCGCCCGGACCCCGACCTCGAGCAGCGCGTCGCTGCCGACTGCCTCGTGGTACGAGATGCCCGCCTCGATGAGGTGGCCGAGGCAGTACAGCTCGTGCTCCACCACCAGCTCGCGGAAGCGCCCATCCGGCGCGAACGACTGGACCCACGTGTTGAGGTAGCCGTCGGGCTGCTGGGCGGCCCGGATGTCCCCGATCACGGTCGCCAGCCGCGGTTCGAGCTCAGGGGCCTCCTCCATCGCACCGAAGGCCAGCGCCCGCGAGGCGGCATCGACCCACTTGTAGACGTCGGAGTCCCCGAACGGGATGCCCGTCGCCGACGCACGGAACCCCTGCTCCCGGCCGGCGGCGATGCGGAACGCCTGGAGCGCGCCGGTCTGTTCGAGCATCTGCCACTGATGGTCCAGCGCCGCCGTCCGGTGCAGGCGGGCCCACGACCCCCAGAGCCCGTCGCCCGTCAGCCGCAGCTCCCCCAGCCGAGGCACGCGGATCGTCGACGGCGCAGGTGGGGCCTCGGTCACGGGCGCCAACCCTAGAGCCACCCCGACCGCTCGCCCCGAGGACGTCCGCCGCCGCGGCAACCCGATCCCCAGCCCATGCCCGGCCCTGGCCCCGGCGACGTGCGTCTACCGTGGCGGCCGACGCGCGGCCCGGTCGGCGGGCCCACCGCCGAGGCCGGGTCGGGCGCGCCAGAGGAGGCTGCCGTGGGCTACCGATCAGAGACCGTCACCACCAGCCCGTTCGCGGCCGGCGCCCGGGCCCTGTGGCGGGCCTCGGGCGTCAAGACCGAGGACTTCGGCAAGCCGCTGATCGCCGTCGTGAACTCCTTCACCGAGTTCGTGCCCGGCCACACGCACCTGGCGCCGATCGGCCGCCGGGTCTGCGAGGCGGTCTGGGCCGCCGGGGGCATCCCCCGGGAGTTCAACACCATCGCCATCGACGACGGCATCGCCATGGGCCACGACGGGATGCTCTACTCGCTGCCCAGCCGGGACCTGATCGCCGACTCCATCGAGTACATGGCCAACGCCCACTGCGTGGACGCCATGGTTTGCATCTCCAACTGCGACAAGATCACGCCCGGCATGCTCATGGCCGGCCTGCGGCTGAACATACCCGTGGTCTACGTGTCGGGCGGGCCGATGGAGGCCGGCCGGGTGACGGTTGCCGGCGAGGTCCACCGGGTGGACGCCACGGACTCGGTGATCGTGGCCCTCGACCCCAACCACCTGGGCGGCGAGGCCCAGCAGGTCGAAGAGCACGCCTGCCCCACCTGCGGCAGCTGCTCGGGCATGTTCACCGCCAACTCCATGAACTGCCTCGCCGAGGCGCTCGGCCTCGCCCTGCCCGGCAACGGGTCGCTCGTGGCCACCCACGCCGACCGGGGACGCCTGTTCGACGAGGCCGCCCGCCGCACGGTCGAGCTCTGCAAGCGCCACTACGAGGACGGCGACGAGTCCGTCCTCCCCCGCTCGATCGCCACCCGAGCCGCCTTCGTGAACGCGATGGCCATGGACATCGCGATGGGCGGCTCGACCAACACGATCCTGCACCTGCTCGCCTTGGCCGACGAGGCCGGCGTGGACTTCACCATGGCCGACATCGACGCCCTCTCCCGGCAGGTCCCGTTCCTGTGCAAGGTGGCGCCGGCCACCTCGGACTACTTCATGGAGGACGTCCACAAGGCGGGCGGCGTCATCGGCATCCTCGGCGAGCTGGACCGGGCCGGGCTCATCGACACGTCCGTGCGCACGCTGGTGGAGCCCAGCGGCACCCTCGCGGACGTCCTCGAGCGCTGGGACGTGGCCCGCACGAGCGACCCGGAGGTCCACGCGTTCTACGCCGCCGACGCCAGTGGCCGCACCGGCACCCAGGCCCTCTCCCACGAGACCCGCTCGGCCGTGGACCTGGACCGGGCCACCGGGTGCCTGCGGGACCTCGCCCACGCCCACTCGCTCGATGGCGGGCTCGCCGTGCTCTCCGGCAACCTGGCCGAGGACGGCTGCATCGTGAAGACCGGCTCGGTGCCCGAGCACATGCTCCGCTACCAGGGCACCGCCAAGGTGTTCGACCAGCAGGACCAGGTGGCGGCGGCCGTGCTCGGCGGCGACGTCGGCGCGGGCGACGTGGTGGTCATCCGCTACGAGGGGCCCAAGGGCGGCCCGGGCATGCAGGAGATGCTGATGCCCACGATCCTGATGAAGGGGCTCGGCCTCGCCGAGAAGGCGGCGATCATCACCGACGGCCGCTACTCCGGGGCGTCGAGCGGCCTGTCGATCGGCCACATCTCCCCCGAGGCGGCCGCCGGCGGGGCGCTCGGCCTGCTCGAGG
This sequence comes from Acidimicrobiales bacterium, assembly GCA_046331115.1. Taxonomy (GTDB): domain Bacteria; phylum Actinomycetota; class Acidimicrobiia; order Acidimicrobiales; family Iamiaceae; genus Aquihabitans. The sequence continues at coordinate 412,009 of JAXLRJ010000002.1, read as the reverse complement.
ACGGCGACCTGATCACGATCGACATCCCGAACCGGCTGATCCAGGTGGAGCTGTCCGACGAGGAGCTGGCCGCTCGGCGGGCCGCGGCCGACGCCTCGCCCGACGGCTGGAAGCCCAAGGGCGAGCGCAGCCGAGTCGTCACCCGGGCCCTGGCCGCCTACGCCGCGTTCGCCACCAGCGCCGACAAGGGCGGCGTCCGCCGCATCCCCGGCCTCGACTGACCCGGCGCCACCAGCCCGCCAACCTGCCGCCCGCGCCCACCAACCCGCACCTCTGCCAACCCGCACCTCTGCCAACCCGCACCTCCGAACTTGGTGCTGCAAGTGACCTCACAGGTCACTATCGGCACCAAGTTCGGCTGCCGGGCGGCGACGACGAGGCGACGAGGCGACGGGGCGTGCGGGCAGGGCCGCTGGCGGCGCCGGACCAGGGCCGCAGGCGGCGTGGGGTCAGGTCTGGGGCTTGGGGAGGTCGGGGGCGGTGGTGGCAGCGAGGTCGCACACCATGGCGGCGAAGGCGCCACCGGTGATGTAGTGCGAGCGCTCTGCACGTCGGGTGAAGCGCCAGGCGTCGCCCACCCGCCGGTACTCGTCCAGGTAGAGCCCGCCGACGTCGCAGATCTCGGGGGTGCCATCCCAGACCAGGCCGTTGCGGTTGAACAGATGGACCCGACCGGTGGCGGAGTCGGGGCCGGTGAAGCGGATCTCGTGGGTGAGCACCGAGTGCAGGCTCCACGTGAAGATCGACAGGCCGCCCGGCATCCACTCGGTGACCTCGTCGATCGGGCCGGCGATGCCGCCGCTGTGCGTGTAGTCGAGCTCGGCGTCGTCGGTGAACAGCGCACGCCAGCGCACCCAGTCCCGGTCGTCGACGGCCATGCCGTAGCTGACCACCAGGTCCTGGATCGCCATCAGGTCGCCCTGGCGCTCGGTCGAGGGGACCTGGCCGTCGACGTTGGTGGTGGGCTCGGTCATGGCAGGTCCGATCGGTCGGTGGGAGGTGCGGCGCCGACCGCCCATCGGACGTCGACGGCGGCGAAGCGTACGACGGGCGGCGAGGCCCCGCGGGCGGCACGCTGAGACAGCGCCGCCGCCATGGGTGTCCGGCGCATGGATCAGGGGGTCGGTCCGTCGCCAACGGCACGGGCCGATCGGCCTCGGACGTCATGCGAAGGCTGGGTCGACGCCGGGGCGTCAGCAGGTGCGGATGAACACCTGCACGACCCAGACCTCGCCGTGTCGGCGCGCGACGCCGGTGCCGAGGCCGCTCCAGTTGGCGCGCAGGATGTTGGTCCGGTGCGTGGGCGAGCCCATGTACGCGTGCTCGACGGCCGCGACCGTGGGCCCGTAGCCGATGTTCTCGCCGAGGCTGCACCACCGCACGGTGATCCCGTCGCTCAGGGTCGAGTGGTACAGGGCATCCTCCGCGGCCAGGCGGTCGGCCCAGGCCTGGGCCTTCTCGGCCGCCACCACGCTCGGCGGCAACGAGCGCAGGCCGACGGCTTCCCGGTCAGCGTTGACCAGCTCGAGGGCCCGAGCCTGGCCCGGGCTCAGGCAGCCCGACGCGACGAGGGCCAAGGCGGCGCCAACCGCCACGAGCCCCGCCGATCGCCCACCCCGACACCGGCTGACCCGGGTGCGCTCGCGCCGCGCGAAGCCTGCGGCCGCCCACCTGCTCGGGTGCTGCCCCACGGTGCCCCCTGCCGTTCCCTCGGCTGCACCCCGCTGAGCTCAAGCTTCGCAGCCACCGGCCAGGCGGCGCCAGCGCAGGGACCAGGCCGACCGCGGCCGCTCGCGCCCCGGGGCTCGCTACCAGGCGAGCTCGAGCCGAACGGCCGCCGACTCGATCGCCGCCACCAGCCGTTCGGGCGAGCCCTCGCAGGCCTCGAGCTCGGCTGGGCCGAGGAGCAGCACAGGGCCGGCCGCGGTGTCGGCGAGCACGGCTGGGCACATGCCCTGGAGCGCAGCTCGCACGTCGTCTGGTTGGTCGTTGCGGTGGTAGGTCGCGAACGGGACGGGAAGCTCCTGGCGACAGGCCTTCCAGCCCGGCTTCTCCCGGACGCTGCCGTGGGTGATGTCGCAGAGCGCGCAGTGGGCCCGGCCGAGCCGGGCGCCCACCCAGTAGGACAGCTCGCCCCACACGGTGCCGTCCGCGTCGTACACGCCCACGAGCCGCTGCACCGTCACGGCGTGCACCGTACCGCCGCTCCTGCCGCACGCCGGTGCAGGGCCGGGATCGGTCAGCCGCCGTCGGCGCGCCGCCGGCGATCGGCACGGCGCCCGGTGCCGCCCCAGGGGCCGCGGTCATCGTGGTGCTGCTCGACTCGTTGCGGCCAGCTACCAGCGGACGGCTCGACCGCCCCGCGTGGTGGACGCCATGACGCCTGCCCGATAGTTTCTCTAGTTGATGACAGAAGAAATTGTCTCTGGCCTTCCGCCCCTCGGGCCCGACGCCAAGAAGGTGATCGTCGGCGGGTGCCTCATCGGGGTGGTGGTGTCGTTCGTGAGCGTCACCCTCGGGATGCACGCGCTCGGCGCGGACTGGGCGCCCGCGGTTGGCCTCGGCCTGTTCGTCGGGTTCTGGGGCGGCCTCGGGTTCGGGGCGATGGTCGGCGGGGTCGTCTACGCCGCCAAGCTCGAGCGCCACACGGAGGAGGAGGCGAGGACCACCGCTCCGGAGCGGCGACCGATCGACCTCGCCACCACGGCCGATCGGTGAGCGCCATCCGAGCGGACGGACCGGCCCCGGGCGCCGGCGAGCGATCGAGCGCCGTGCGCCTCCGGTCCGCCGAGGACCTGGACCAGGGTGGTGACCCGCCCTGCTGGGACGGCCTCGTGGAGGACCACCGCGACCGCACGTCGGTGCCCGGGCGACCGACCCCACCAGGCGGCGACCTGGACTCGCCAGCCAAGGTGCACGACCTGGTCATCGCCTTCTACCGGGAGATCGTGTTCGACCCGCTCCTCGGGCCGGTGTTCGAGGAGGACGCCGAGGTGGACTGGGCCGCCCACATCCCCCACCTCATCGACTACTGGTGCTGGATCCTCCTCGGTGCCCGGCGCCCCACCGGCAACGTCACCCGCACGCACCGCCAGTTGCACGACCTGCACCCGCTGCGGGCCGAGCACTGCGAGCGCTGGTTCGACCTGTGGTGCACCTGCATCGACGCCCGCTGGGCGGGACCCACGGCCGACCGGGCGAAGGCCTACGCCCGCACGATCCTGACGGGCCTCGCCAAGCACGTCTTCGAGGTGGCCTGGCCACCCGATCCAGCCGCATGAGGGGGACCCGAGGCCAGCGCTTGGCGGCGGCCTACGGGACGGCGGCGACGCTGCGGCAGCGGAGCCGACAGTGCGCTCGGCGGGGATCCTTGGCGACGAGCTCCTCGACCTCGACGCCGCCCACGGCCTCGGCGATGCCCGTCGCCAGGCCGAGGTGGAGGTCGCAGATGGTGGCGGCGTCGGCCAGCACGGCCGACGCGAACGGACAGGCCTGGAGCACCACGTCCACGACGTCGCCCCTGGGCCGCAGCACCGGCTCGAACCCTTGCCGAGCCATCTGGTCGGCCAACACGTCGACCGGGCCCTGCCCGTCGACGGCGACGGTCCGCAGCCGCCGCCCGGCCCGCCGCCCGACCTCGATCGGCGCCTCCCCCGAGCGGACCACCTCGGTCAGCAGGACGGCGAGGCGCTCGTAGGGGCCGCTCGCCGTCCACCGCTCGTCGGCCCGGGGGTCGATGCGGTACTCGAGGCGAGGGCGACCCCGACCCGACGGCGCGCGGGTCGACTCGACCACCAGCCCGGCATCGACGAGCTTCCCGAGGTGCTGGCGGATGGCGTTGTGGTTGAGCCCGAGGTGCGCGGTCAGCTCGGCGACGTCGACGGGATCATCCGCGTCGGCCAGGTACCGGAAGATCTCGTGGCGCGTGGGATCGCCGAGCGCCCGTGCTTGCTGTTGCAGGTCCGACACCGCGCCCTCCCGTTGCGGGGCTCCCACCCGGTCGCCAGCAGAGGTTGGCGACGCGGAATATCCACAACGTACCGTAGAGAAATGGTCGATGACGAGCCGACGCGCCCGACGCACCCCATGGCAGCGTCGATCATCCTGGTCACCGCGGTGGCCCTCCTCATCGTGCTGCTGGCGGCCGCGAGCACCCTCTGAGCTGAGGGCGACCGCCCGGCGGGGGCGGGCGGCTATCGGCTGGGCGCGAGGCGGGCGGCGAGCGAGAAGAGGACCGTGCGCTCGGCCAGGGCAGCACGGCCATCGGGCACCGCCCGCACCTCGGCCCGCCACGCGGACCGCAGCACCTTGGCGACGTCCGCGCGCGGGTGGGCGCGCTGGAGCTCCTGCACGAAGGCGCGGTCCATCTCGTCGAGGCGCTTGCCGACCACGTCGACGAGCGCGCCCGCCGCGACCAGGTACGGCAGCGGGTGGGCCGCGGGATCGAGGTCGGGCGTCGCGTGGCGGCAGACCGCGTCGCCGAGCGCCCTGGCGGTGGCCGCGTCGACGCCGGCATCCAGCGCGACCTGCTCGGCGGTGGCACCACCCCGGGCGGCGAAGCACCGCCCGGGCACGGGGTGCTCGAGCTCGACGTCGTGGAGCAGGCTCGCACACCACAGCAGCTCGGGATCGAGCTCCACGCGGTCGATGGCGGCCACCACGTGGGCGTACGCCACCGTCCGGTAGGCGTGGCCGAGCAGCTGTGGCGACTGGCGCTCGCTCGCCGCCGCCTCGACCGCCCGGCACAGCGCGCTGTCGGGCAGGTCCAAGACGTCGAGGTCGACCGACCCCCGACGGCTGCCGCGGCCGATGGCCAGCAGCAGCCGGGAGCGCGCGTACACCCGGGCGTCGCGCAGCGCGGCCCACCGCAGCGCACGACGCTCGCCGGCGGTGAGCCGCCCACCCGTGGCTCGTCCCCAGTCGAGCGATCCCACCTCGGCCAGCTCTGCCATCCCACCCGGTCCCTTCGCTGCTCGTCGACGCCCCACGATGCCAGGAACGCGTCCGATCCCGTCGGGTTGCCGAGCCCCACGCGCCAGATCGACGAGGTCCGGCCCGCTCGGGGAGGAGCCGGCCAGATCCGTCGGTACCCTCGGCCGCCGAGGAGCCCTATCAGGACCGCCGTCGTGCGGATGGGCTCACATCAGCAACCAAGGAGAACCAGATGAGCACCACGCTCGCCGCGCTCAGCGCGGACATCTCGGCGTTGGCCGCCAGCGCGGCCGCCGCCACCGTGACCGTCGGCCGCAACGGCCGGGGGTCGGGCATCGTGATCGGGACCGACGAGGTCCTGACCAGCGCCCACAACCTGCGGGACCGCACCACCCAGGTCACGCTCCCGGACGGCACCGAAGCCCAGGCCGAGGTCGTCGCCACCGACCCGCACGGCGACCTCGCCGTGCTGAAGGTCCCCACTGGCGCCATCGAGCCGCTCGCGCTCGGCACGCCAGGCGGGATCGGGTCGATCGTCGTGGCGGTCGGCGGCGGCCGCGGCAACCCGCGGGTCGCCCTCGCCCTCGTCGGCTCGGTGCAGCGCCGCTTCCGAGGCCCGGGCGGCCATCCGGACAACGGCGCCTTCGAGCACGATGCCGCCCTCCCCAAGGGTGCCTCGGGTGGTCCGGTCGTCGATGCCGAGGGGCGGCTGGTGGGCATCGACACCCACCGCACCGCCACCGGCTACCTGGCCCGGCCGTTCGACGAGGCGATGCTCGGCCGGCTTGAGTCGCTCCGCGCCGGGCAGGACCACCTCCCCCGCCGCCTCGGCGTGGTGCTCGCTCCCCCACACGTGGCTGACGAGCTGCGGGCCGCCGTCGGGCTGGAGCCGGCGGCCGGCGCACTCGTGCGCGCCGTGGACCCGGAGGGTGCGGCAGCTGCCGCCGGCGTCCGCCAGGGCGACCTCATCACCTCGGTCCGCTCGGGCGAGGAGGTCGTCGAGGTCGATGGGCCGGACTCGCTCCAGGCCGCGCTCGACCGGTTCGGCCCGGCTGATGCGCTGAGCCTCTCGGTCCTGCGCGGCGTCGACACGGTCGACGCCACGGTCACCTTCGCTGCCGACTGACCTCCGGGGCCCTCGACGAGCTGCCACCACACTGGCGACCCGCCGAGGGCCCCAGGTCATCCCTCGACGAGGTTGGCGACGAGGGCGAGGAGCTCGCCGACCGCCTGCGCAGATACCGTCCCGCGATGCCGTTCGAACGGGTGGCTCCACAGGTCGTTCGCCACAGCGACGGCTGGGTCGTCCAGGTCGCCGACCGCTTCCACATGGCCTACCTCGAGGGCGGCGACGAGGTGCGCATCGGCAGCGACCTCGGAGATGCCGTCAAGCCCCTCTACCGGCACGACGTCGTGCGGGTGGGCGACGATCGGCCGGTACCGGCCGAGGAGGTCGACCGCATCCTGGCTCGGGTCCTCGCCGGGCTGGAGGCCATGGGGGCCAGGGGCGAGATCGTGGGCACCGACGACCATCGGCCTGACCCGGCCACCACCCCAGCTCACCCGCCGGGGAGGGACCGACCTCCGGGACGGACGACCCAACGGCCATCGCCCTCGAACACGATGGTGGTGCACCGGCCCTCGACCAGGCCGGCCTCGGCCAGGTGTGCGAACACGGCGGCCGGCGGCCATCCCGACGGGCCGTCGAGGAAGGGCACGCCCTGGTCGCGCAGCCGCTGGAGCTGGGTGGCGAGCTCGATGTCATCGCGGGCCCGGCGGCGCGAGCGCCACCAGCCGCGATCGACCACCACGGCGCCTCCGTCGACGGACTGCACGTAGGGCGGACGGCCGCGCCGCGACTGGCCCACCTGGGTGCGGGCGGCGTGGAGCTCCGCGTCGTGGACCGCGGACCAACCGGGCGAGCTGGCATCGAGGCCCTCGCGCACGTCGCGCTGGTGCAGGCCCGTGGCGGCCAGCGCCTCGAGCACCTCGGTCATCGACCCCAGCACTCCAGAGGACCACGCCTCGCCCTCGGGCGGCGACACCGACGCCCGGAACCCACCGTCGACGCGCTCGACCCGGATCACCCCGTCGAACCTAGGCCCGCGGCGCGGGCGCCGAGGCGAGCAGGTCGAGCCCGAGCTCCCGGGCGAGGCGGCGGGCGACGTGCTGGCCACGGACGCTGTTGCCGGCGGCGTCGAGAGGTGGCGACCAGGTGCCCATGGCGCCCTTGCCGGGCGAGACGGTGACGATGCCACCACCGATGCCGCTCTTCGCCGGCTGGCCGACGTCGTGCATCCAGTCGCCCGAGGTCTCGTAGAGGCCGGCGGTGACCATGGCGGCCAGGGCCACATGGCAGATCGAGCGCTCCACCACCTGCTCCCCCGTCACCGGGTTCACCCCGCCGTCGGCGAGGGTGGCGCCCATGACGGCCAGGTCACGTGCGGTGACCTCCACGCAGCTCTGCCGGGTGTACAGGTCCAGCGCCACGTCGGGCTCGCAGCCCAGGCGCCCACGCTCGGCGAGCAGCCGGGTCAGCTCCCGGTTGCGGTGGTTGGTGGCCGATGCCGAGGCGTAGGTGGCCTCGTCGAGGGCCAGCGGCCTGCCGGCGAAGCCCGACAGCCCACCGAGGATGGCGGACCAGCGATCATCCACGGTGGCACCGGGTACCAGGCTGGCGGTGGCGATGGCACCCGCGTTGACCATTGGGTTGGTGCGCCCGTCCGGGCTGCGCTCGATGGCCTCGGTGGCGTTGAACGGCAGCCCGGTGGCATTGGCGCCCACCCGGGCGCGGGCCTCCTCGGGGCCGATCGCATCGCACACGAGCGCCCAGGTGAAGGGCTTGGCGACGCTCATGATCGTGAAGGGCACCTCGGCATCGCCGACGACGAGCACGGCACCATCGACGCGGCCAGGGCGATCCCGAAGCGCCTCGGGTCCGCCTCGGCCAGCGCCGGATAGACCTGCGACACCTTGCCGCCGGTGATCGCCGCCGCGTCGCGGTGGGTCGCCTCCAGGATCCGCTCGATGACCGATCGCTCCGGGAGGTGGCCAGTGGAGACCCAGGGCTCGGCGCCCAGCGGGTCGCCCTCGGAGCCGCTCACCCCGGTGCGCCTGGGCCCCAAGGGATGCCGACCAGGTACCAGCCGGCGAAGAACAGCGTCCACACGATGGTGAGCGCCACGAAGTACGGGAGCATGAGGGCGATCACGGTGCCGATCCCAGAGCGCTTGTCGTACCGCTGCGCGAACACGACGATCAGCGGGAAGTACGCCATGATCGGCGTCACGATGTTCATCGGCGAGTCTGCGACCCGGTAGGCGGCCAGCACGGTCTCGGGCGCCACCCCGAGGCGCAGGAACAGCGGGATGAAGATCGGGGCGAGCAGGGCCCACTTGGCGATGGCCTGCGGCATGATGATCCCCACGACGAGCGTCACCGCCATGGCCGCCAGCAGCAGGGGGAGGGTGCCGACGCTCGAGCTCTCGATGAGGTCGCCGAGCTTCACCGCCGCGATCTGCGGGATGTTCGAGTAGTTGAAGTAGGCGATGAACTGGGCGATCAGCAGGAAGAGGAACAGCAGCCCGGCCATGCCCGCCCAGGACTTGGTGATGGCGTCGATGACCTCGTTGCTGGAGGTGAGCGTCCCCGAGCCCCGGCCGTAGCCGAGCCCGGCGGCCAGGAACAGCAGGGCGATGATCACGATCAGGCTGTCCATGAACGGGGACGTCCCGATGATGCTGCCGGTGACCGGGTCTCGCAGCGGCGCACCGGGCGGGACGGTGAGGCCGAGCACGACGCCCAGGGCCAGCAGGAAGCCGAGCCCAGCGAAGCGCAGGCCCCGGGAGTCCTGCTCCGGGGTCACGCCCTCGAAGGTGTCGGGCTGGTCGCGCAGCTCGTCGCCGGTGGGCGCGTGCGCTGGGTCGTAGGTGCCAAGCCGCGGCTCCACGAGGCGGGTGCTCACGAACGCGAGCAGGAGGGTCAACACGATCGTGGACCCGATGCCGAAGTACAGGTTGGCGGTGATGTCGATGGACCGGGCCGGCTCCACCAGGTGGATGGCCTCGTTGGTGATCTCGGTGAGCACCGCGTCGGTCGGGGTGATCAGGAAGTTCACGCCGAACCCACCGGCCACGCCGGCGAACGCGGCGGCCATGCCCGCGAGCGGGTTGCGGCCCACGCTCTTGAACGCCGCTGCGCCGAGCGGGATCGCGCACCAGGTAGCCGGCGTCTGATGCGATGCTCGACACCACGCCGAGCAGCACGATGATGTACGTGAGCGTGCCGACCGAGGACACCGCGACCAACTTGCGGATGAGCGACGCGATGAGCCCGGACACCTCGGACACGCCGACGCCGATCATCACGATGAGGATGATCCCCATGGCCGTGAAGCCCATGAAGTTGTGCACGAAGGAGGTGAAGAGGAACCGCACGCCATCAGCGTTCAGCAGGCTCTGGACCTCGGCCGTCTCGTGCTCCACCTCATAGGCGGAGGCATCGACCTGCTCGGGCGGCAACGCCTCGCCCGGCTGGAGCGAGCTGCCCAGGTCCACCTGCTCGACCGCCTGCGGCGGCGGCTTGACCACCTCGTAGCTGGCGCTCCACCCAGCCCAGGCCAGCACCTGCGAGAGGAGGATCAACCCGACGCACAGGCCGAGGAACAGCACGGCCGGATGGGGGACGCGGTTGCCGACCCGTTCGATCCCGTCGAGCAGCCGCTGCAGCAGCCCGCCACCGGTGGGCGCGTCGGCCTCGGCCGGATCCAGTGCAGCGCTCGCGTCACCCATGACGGACCGCCGCATCGAGGACGCTGGCGACCACGGCGGTCACCTTCCGGCCGGTGGGCAGGTGGAGGAACTCGTTCGGCCCGTGGGCGTTGCTGCCGGGCCCGAGCACCCCGGTCACGAGGAACTGGGTGTCGGGGAACCGCTGGCCGAGCATGGCCATGAACGGGATCGTCCCGCCTTCGCCGAACTGGAGCGCCGGGGCGCCGAAGAAGCGATCGGACGCGGCCTGGAGGGCCTCGTCGAGCCAGGGCGCCGTCGGGGGCGCGGCCCAGCCCCAGGCGCCCGCCGCACGGTCGAGAAGGTGATCTGCTCACCAGGGCGGGTCGATGAAGGTGATGGCCCGCTCCAGCTGCGCAATGCCACGTCGGGTCCACCAGCAGGCCTGGCCGACCTGGCGACAGGCGGATCGTGGTCTCGGGTCGCAGCACGTTCCCCGCTCGGGCCGTCGGAGGCAGGCCATCCTGGCCGACGACGGTGAGCTGGGGCCGCCAGGTGGTGGCGAGCAGCGCCTCGAGGGCATCGTCGCCGGTCACCGGACCGACGCCGGGGGTCCAGGGCACCTCGGCCACCCGCCCCGCGCCAACCAGCGCCGCCGCCCGGGCCAGCGCATCGTGGGTCTCCGGCGGCACGTCGACCCAGGCCTCCTCCAGGAGCACCCGGCCGTCGGCGCTGTCCTCGATGCGCTCGAGCAGGTGGCACGCCAAGGAGAGCCGGAAGCCATCGACCACGACCCCGCCGTAGCCGCCCGAGTGCAGGCCCTCCTCGACCACGCGGACGGTGACGTTGCCCGCCGCCATGCCTCGGAGGGAGGTCGTCAGCCACAGGTGCTCGTAGTCGGCGGCACCCGAGTCGAGGCAGACGATGAGCTGAGGGGTACCGATGGTGTCGGCGAGCGCCTCGACGTACGCGGGCAGGTCAGGGCTCCCCGACTCCTCGCTCCCCTCGATCAGCACCACGCAGCGCGGGTGCGCGCCCCCGCCGGCCCGCACCGCTTCGAGCGCGCCGAGCGCCGCGAACGCGGCGTAGCCGTCGTCCGCGCCGCCTCGGCCGTACAGCCGGTCGCCCTCGAGCACCGGCGTCCACGGGCCCAGGTCCGCCCGCCAGCCCTCCATCTCCGGCTGCTTGTCGAGGTGGCCGTACAGGAGCACCGGCGCCACCTCCTCGGCACCGGGGGTGGCCGGGACCTCGCAGAGCACGACGGGCGTGCGGCCCTCCAAGCGGTGGACCGACACCACCATGTCGGGGATCGGCCGGTCCCGGCACCACGACTCGATGAGCGCCACGGCACGGTCGAGGTGCCCGTTGGCGGCCCAGTCGGCGTCGAAGTCCGGAGACAGCGCGGGGATGGCGATGTAGTCCGACAGCACGGGCACCAGCCCGCCCCACAGTTCGGTGGTGTGCTGGTCCACGATCGACAGGTCGAGGCTCGTCATCGCACGCCCTCCTGGGCGGCGGGTGCCCCAGGACGGGCGACGCCTCCGCTGACAGCGAGCCACGACCGCCGATCAGACCGGGGCCCAGCGCCCCTGCGTGACACCACGGGCTGACGAGCCACCTGGGACCTCCACTCTGGGGGCACCCCACGCAGCCCCACCTGGGCCGCAGGGTACCGCCGACCGACGCCACCTCCGCGGCTCATCCATCCCGCCCGTTCCCGCAGACGACCGTGGCGGCGGCTACCCCTGCCGTAGGGTCAGCGGGATGGCACCGCGACGCTCGGGGTCCCCGATGCCCCGCCACCGCGGGGCCACGCTCATGCTCGCAGCAGTCGTGCTGCTCGCATCCGGATGCGGCTCGGACCGCTCCGCAGCACCCCAGGCGACGGGCCGGTCCACGACCACGACCGAGGCGGTCACCGCCACCGTCCCTCCGGTCCCGGCGGGCGCCAAGGACTGCGGGACGATCGACGAGCTGGCGGGCTGGCCCACCACCACGACGACGCCCCCGCAGGGGTACGCGTGCATCACCGACGCGGCAGATGCCGGGGCCCCCGCCCAGATGAGCGCCATCGCCGCCGGCGAGGGCACCAGCGGACGGAAGACCCAGGACGGCTACGAGATCCCGACCCGGCAGATCTCCACGTGGCGCGTCACCGGGCCAGGCGAGGTCCAAGAGACGATCGACCGGACCGAAGGCGGCGGGGCGTCGGTCACGCGCACGTGCAGCGACCTCGTCGTGACCGGACCTCGCCCGACGGGCGCCGACTGCGCGTAGCAAGGGACGCATGAACGAGATCCGCATCCACGACCTCCGCGAGCCCGAGCGCACGCCCGAGGAGCAGCAGGTCCACGACCTGGGCCGGACGATGGAGGTCGACCTCACGCCGTCCGCCTTGGTGGCAGCCGCGGAGCGCCGGACCGGCCTCTCCGACCTCGGGGATCCGACGGTGCTCGACCGGTTGGCCGCCCAGGTCGCGGCCGTGGACGCGGATGCGGGCCTGTCGGGCATCGGACGGTTCCTGGTGCGGCGCCGCCTGGTGGGGCTGCTCGCCGCCCGCCTGCGCTACGAGGACTTCGTGCGCCGCCACCCCGAGGCGCTGGAGGTGGAGCTGGAGCCGCCGGTGATCGTGGTCGGCCTCCCGCGTTCCGGCACCACCCACCTCGTCAACCTCCTCGCCTGCGACACCCGGTTCCGGTCGCTGCCGTTCTGGGAGATCGTCGAGCCGATCCCGGTGATGGGCGACGGGCCTGGGCGCGACGGGGTCGATCCCCGCTACCTCCGGTCGGTCGCCAACCACGAGGCCGCGCTCGCCGCGTCCCCCCTCACAGCGCTGATGCACGACCAGGCGCCCTCCGCGATCGAGGAGGAGTGCGAGCTGCTGGACCTGGACCTGTGCACCTACGTGCTCGAGTGGCACGCCCGGGTGCCGTCGTGGCGCGACCACGCCGAGGGGCTCGACCAGCACGCCCACTACCGGTTCCTGCGCCAGGAGCTCCAGGTCATGAGCTACCTGCGCGGCCCGAACCGCTGGGTGCTGAAGTGCCCGCAGCACCTCGAGCGTCTCGGCCCGCTGATGGCTGCGTTCCCGGACGCCACCGTCGCCTTCACGCTGCGCGACCCCGTCGCCGTGCTCCAGTCGGCGATCACGATGCTCGCCCACGGCGACCGCAACCGCCGCCACGAGATCGATGCCGACGGGCTCGCCGCATACTGGGTGGATCGGATCGAACGGCTGCTGCGCGCGGCCGTCCGCGACGCCCACCTCATCCCCGAGGCGCAGCGGGTCGACGTCGAGTTCCGCAGCTTCATGGCCGACGACCTCGGCACCGGCCTGCGGATCATCGAGCAGGCCGGCCTGGAGGTCACCGACGAGGCTCGGGATCGCCTCGCCACCTACGTGGCGTCGAACCCGCGGGGCAAGGACGGGCGGATCGTCTACGACCTGCGCGCGGACTTCGGCCTCGAGCCCGACGAGCTGTACGAGCGCTACGCCTTCTACCTGGAGGCGTTCCCCCAGATCCATCGAGAGGTCCGCTGATGGCCGGCATCCACCGCACCCGACCCGGCGCCGCCGCCATGGCCGGCGCCACCGGCGAGCCGGTCGACCTGGGCGACGGCATCGTCGCCTCCTACGGCTGGTCGAACAGCTACTGCATCCGCACCGACGACGGGCGGGTCGTGCTGAACACCGGCATGGGCTTCGAGGGCCCCCTGCACCGCCGGGCCTACGACGCCGTCGACCCCTCGCCGGTGCGGGCCGTGATCCTGACCCAGGGCCACTACGACCACGTCGGCGGCATCGACGTCGTGCGCGACCCCGACAGCGACGTCATCGCCCAGGCCAACTTCACGACGTGGCGCGACGACAACGAGCGGCTCGAGGCGTTCCGCTCGCGCAACTCGGCGTTCGCGTTCATCGACGCGATCCTCGCCGCCATGGAGCACGCCCGGGAGCTGGGCGTCGGCCAGGTGGCCCAGGGCCGCCCCGAGCCGACGACCACGGTGGACGACCGGATGGAGCTCACGATCGGCGGCCGGCGCATGGAGCTGATCGCCACCCCGGGCGGCGAGACCTTCGACGCCATGGTCGTGTGGCTCCCCGAGGAGCGCACCCTGTTCTCCGGCAACCTCTTCGGCCCGCTGTTCGGGCACGTGCCCAACCTGGTCACCATCCGCGGGGACCGCTACCGGGACGCGCTCACCTACATCGACTCGCTCGACGTGGTGCTCGACCTGGCGCCCGCGCGGCTGATCACCGGCCACTTCGACCCGATCGAAGGGGCGGACCTGATCGCCGAGGAGACCCGGGCGCTGCAGGAGGCGATGCGGTCCGTGCACGACCAGACCGTCGCCGGCATGAACGCCGGCACCGACGTCTGGACGCTCATGGGTGAGGTCCGGGTGCCGGACCACCTCGACGTCGGCGAGGGCTACGGCCAGACCAAGTGGAACGTGCGGGCCATCTGGGAGAGCTACGCCGGCTGGTTCCACCACCGCTCCACGACCGAGCTCTACGGCGTCGCGCCCCTCGCCGTCGCCCCGGACCTGGTCGCGGCGGCCGGCGCCGATGCGCTCGTCGCCGCCGCCCGCGCCCGGCTCGACGCCGGCGAGCCCGTCGAGGCCCTGCAGCTCACCGACGTGGTGCTCGCCGCCGAACCAGGGCAGCCCGCGGCCATCGCCGCCGCGCTCGACGCGCACCGCATGCTCGCCGAGCAGACCGAGAACTTCTGGGAAGCCGCCTGGCTCCGGCGGGCCATCACCAAGCTGGAGGACGCACGATGAACGAGGTCCGGTTCGACTTCACGGGCGCCGCGGTGCTCGTCACCGGCGGCACCAGCGGCATCGGCCACGGCATCGCCCGCGGGTTCGCCGCCGCCGGCGCCACGGTCACGGTGACCGGCACCCGGGCCAGCGCCGACGGCTACGACGTGGACCTGGCCGGCCTCGGGTACCTCCAGCTCGTCCTGACCGACCCCGGCTCGGTCGACGCCCTCGCCGCCTCCCTCGACCGGCTCGACGTCCTCGTCAACAACGCCGGGGCCACCATGCCCGCCGGCGACGAGTGGGCACCCGACGGCTTCGCCGCCGCGGTGGAGCTCGGCCTCGTCGGACCGATGCGCCTGGCCACGGCGTGCGCGGACCTGCTGGCCTCGAGCGACCTGGCCGGAGGCGGCAGCCTGGTCTCGGTCGCCTCCATGGCCGCCTACCGCAGCTCGGCGTTCGTGCCCGGCTACGGCGCCGCCAAGGCTGGCATCGTGAACCTCACGGCCAACCTCGCCCGCCGCTGGGCGGACCGCGGCGTGCGGGCCAACGCCATCGCGCCCGGCGTCATCGACACGCCGATGACCGCGCCGCTCAGCGCCTTCCCTGAGCTGGGCGACCCCGAGCGGGCCCACATCCCGATGGGCCGCTTCGGGGCGGTCGACGAGGTGGTCGGCGCCGCCCTGTTCCTCGCCAGCTCGGCCGCCAGCTACCTCACCGGCCAGACCATCGCCGTCGACGGCGGCTACCTCACCCTCTGAGGAGAACAGCATGCTCCAGGTCCGCGTCCACGGCCCCGGCGACGTCCGGCTCGACGACATCGCCGACCCCGACCTCGGCCCGGGCGATGCCCTGGTCCGCATCGCCGCGTGCGGGGTGTGCGGCACCGACCTGAGCTCGATCCGCATGGGCGGCATCGCCGGGCCGGGCCCCGAGCCGCTGTGCCTCGGCCACGAGGCCGCCGGCACCGTGGAGCAGGTCGGCGCCGAGGTCCGCACGGTCAGGGTCGGCGACCGCGTCGTGCTGCAACCTGGCTGCGACGAGCTGGACCGCATCGGGGCCGGCGCGCCCCAAGGCGCGCTCACCCCGGTGCTGCACGTGCCCGACGCGGACCGACGGCTGCACCCGGTGCCGGGCCACGTGGGCCTCGACGTCGCCGCGCTCGCGGAGCCCCTCGCCGTCGGCATGCACGCCGCAGACCAGGCCCGGGTCCAGCCCGGCCAGACCGTCGCGGTCTTCGGGTGCGGGCCCATCGGCCTGGCGGCGATCGCCACGCTCACCGACCGCGGGCACGACCGGGTCGTCGGCATCGACCCCAGCGCCGCCCGACGGGAGCTGGCGCTCGGCCTCGGGGCCGAGGCCGCCCTCGACCCGACCACCGACGACGTGTGGGCGTCGCTCGCAGCTCACCACGGCGCCAAGCCCTTCATGTTCGGGCCGATGCCCGCCACGGACGCCTTCATCGAGGCCACCGGCGTCGACGCCGTGCTCACCGACATCATCGGCAACGCCGGGCCGTCCGCCACGGTCTCCGTGGTCGCCCTCCACTACCAGCCGGTCCCGACCAGCTTCCTGCTCGTGCTCATGAAGGAGCTGACGCTGCGGGGATCGATCGAGTACCCGCCCCGGTTCGCCGATGCGATCGACCTCCTCGCCCGACGGGACCTGTCGGGCCTGATCACCCACCGCTTTGCGCTCGACCGCTTCGACGATGCCCTCGGTGAGCTGTCGGGGTCGAAGGACTGCGGCAAGGTCCTGATCGAGGTCGACCCCACCCAGTGGTGAGGGCGTGACGGGCCGACCTCGGTCCCGGTTGGCGTCGGCTCAGGTCGACATCCGGCCAGTCTCGTAGGCCCACATGGCGAGCTCGACCCGGTTCCGCGCGCCGAGCTTGCTCATGAGGCTCGCCAGGTGGGTCTTCACGGTGCTGAGGCTGATGCACAGCTCATCGGCGACCTCGGCGTTCGTCCGGCCTCGGGCGACGGTCACCAGCACCTCCTCCTCGCGCTCGGTGAGCGGCTCGATCGGCTGCGCCGGCGGCCCAGCGGCCGGCGCACCCAGCTCGGAGAACGTGGCCAGCAGCCGGGCCGTGACGCTCGGGGCGATCAGCGCATCGCCGCTGGCCGCGGCGCGCACGGCCTGCGCCAGCAGTTCGGGGCCGGCGTCCTTGAGCAGGAACCCGCGCGCGCCCGCCTTGAGCGCGCCGTGCACGTAGTCGTCGAGGTCGAAGGTGGTGATCACCACGATGGCCAGCGGATCGGGCACCTCGGGCCCGGCGAGGAGGCGGGTGAGCTCGATGCCGTCGACCTCGGGCATCCGGATGTCGAACAGGCACACGTCGGGGCGCAGGCGGCGCGCGAGGTCGAGGGCCTGGCGCCCGTCGGCGGCCTCGGCGACGACCTCGATGCCCGCCTGCGCATCGAGGATCATGCGCAGGCCGCTGCGGACGATGTCCTGGTCGTCGGCCACCAGGACGCGGATGGTCACGTCGCCACCGCCCGGCGCGGGAGCGTGGCCTCGACGGCCCAGCCACCATCGGGGCGTGGCCCGGCGTCGAACGTGCCGCCGAGGAGCTTGGCCCGCTCGGCCATGCCGACCAGCCCGAAGCCCGGCGCGGCGGCGCCCGCCACGCTGCCCCGCCCGTCGTCGACGACGGTGAGCCGCACGTGGTCCTCGTCCCCATCGACGGACACCTGCACCAGCGAGGCGTGCCGGGCATGGCGCAGCGCGTTGGTGACCGCCTCCTGCACCAAGCGGAAGCAGGCAGCGTCGACCGACGGCCGCACGTCGTCGAGCCCGTCGGCGATCGCCACCACCACCTGCGGCCCGGCGATCCCGCCGCGGCGCTCGAGCCCTGGCAGGTCGCGGATGCCCTGCTGCGGTCGCAGGTCTGCCGGGTCGCCCTCCCGCAGCGCGCCGACCATGGACCGCATCTCCTCGAGCGCCCGGGCCGCTTCCTCCTCGATCACGCCCAGCACCTCGAGCGCCGCGTCCGGCCGGGTGGCGGCCACGACGCGTCCCGCCTGCGCCTGCACGGCGATGGCCGACACGTGGTGGGCGACCGTGTCGTGCAGCTCGCGGGCCAGCTCCGAGCGCTCCCGCGAGCGCAGGCCCGCCACCTCCTCGGCGCGCAGCTCGGCAGACGATCGCACGGCCAGGCCGATGGCGAACGACAGCAGCACCACCAGCGCACCACCGAGGACGTCGCCCTTCGGATCGCCGGCGATGCCAGACAGCGCCAGCGGCAGGGCCATGGCGGCCGCGCCGATCCCCACTTCGCGGGCCGAGGCCCACCGGGCGAGCGCGTACGGGAGCACGAGCATGAAGGCCGACGCGTCCAGCCCCTGCCAGCCGGCATCGAGCACGAGCGACAGCGCCTGGACCACGCTCACGGTCCCGAACGAGGCGAGGAAGACCGCGAGCGGACGGACCCGGCGCCAGGGCAGCAGGCACGCCGTCCCGACGGTCACCGCGAGGGAAGTCGCCGGCCACACCAGCTGCCCACGGGTGGCGGCCTCGACCACCGCCACCGCGGCGACCGCCGCCACGAGCCACCAGTCCCGGGTGGCCGGACCAGGCGGATCGGCCGCCCGTCGTCCCGCCCAGTCGGGACGGCTCCACTCGATCGCCACGCCGCCAGGGTACGGGACCTGGGATGCGGGCGGATCGGCCGAACGGACGATCTGGGGCCGGCCGATCGGCCGGTGCACAAGTGGCCGGACGCCCGATGTGCGGCCGGCCCCCGATCCCGACGATGGCGGCATGATCAAGGTCACCGGACTCACCAAGCGCTACGGGACGCGGCATGCCGTGGACGACCTCAGCTTCGAGCTGGCCCCTGGCCGGGTCACCGGCTTCGTCGGGCCCAACGGCGCCGGCAAGTCCACCACGATGCGGATGATGGTCGGCCTCACCCGGCCCGACGGCGGCGAGGTCGCGTACGACGGGGTCCCCTTCGTGCAGCTCCCCCACCCGGCCCGGGTGGTGGGCTCGGTCCTCGACGCCCGGTGCATGCACCCAGGCCGCACCGCCCGGGACCACCTGCGCGCCACCGCCGCCCAGAGCGGCGTCGCACCGGCACGGGTGGACGAGGTGCTCGCCGACGTCGGGCTGGAGCCCGCTGCTGACCAGCGGGCCGGTGGGTTCTCCCTCGGCATGCGCCAGCGCCTCGCCCTCGCCACCGCGCTCCTCGGCGAGCCCCAGGTCCTGCTGCTGGACGAGCCCTCGAACGGCCTGGACCCCGCCGGCATCCGCTGGCTGCGCCATCGGCTGCGCCGCTTCGCCGACGCCGGCGGCACGGTCTTCGTGTCGAGCCACCTCATCGCGGAGCTCGGCAAGTTCGCCGACGACCTGATCGTCGTCGGCGGTGGGCGCCTCATCGCCGCCGAGACGGTCGCATCGATGACCGCCAGGACCGGGAGGTCCCTCGAAGACAGCCTCCTCGACCTGACCGCCTCCGCCACCGAGTTCACCTCCGCGTGAGCACCGTGGCGCACCCCACCACGCATCCCGCCACCGCCCGGCCGACCGCCCACGAGGAGCTCCCCATGACCACCGCACTCCGCCCGCCTGCCACCGAGCTCGGCCCCAACGGCGCCCGCCGCCCCGACCTGCGGCCGGAGCTCGCCGCGCTCCTGCGCAGCGAGCGCATCAAGCTCGCCACGGTGCGCTCGCCCAAGGTCCTGCTGTGCACCTCAGCGGTCATCGGCCTGCTGATCTCGGGGGTGGCGGCCGCCAGGTCGACCGATGGGACCCTGACCGCCAGCGAGGCCTTCATCTTCCCGACCGTGCTGACCGCCGTGCTGGCCGCCATCGCCGGCATCGTGCTGTTCACCACCGAGGTGCAGCACGGCACCCTCCCGGCCGCCCTCACGGCCCACCCGTCGCGCTGGCCCGTCGCGGTCGCCAAGTCGCTCGTCGCCACTGGCTTCGGCCTGGTGCTTGGTGCGACCGGGATGGTCGCGGGCTTCGTCGGCGCGCTGGCCGGCGGCGCCGCCGTCGGTGCCACGTCAGCCGTGCCCTCCACCGTGGGCTGGGGGCTCCTCTACACGGCCGGCGCGGCGCTGCTCGGCCTGAGCATCGGCATGGTGGTCCGCCACAGCGCCGGCGCGATCTCGGCGCTGCTGGTGTGGTGGCTGGTGATCGAAGGGATCATCGTCTCGTTCGCCCCGCCCGGGATCGTTCGGCTCGTGCCGTTCGACACCGGGTCCCGCACGCTCGACATCACGACGGACCTCGACCGCCCCGAGGTGGTCGCCGCCGGCCTCCCGAACGCGCTCCACGCCGCGATCTTCTGGGGCTACGTCCTCGCCGCCCTGGCGATCGCCACCGTGCTGCTGGTGCGCCGCGACGCCGACTGAACGGCCGAGCGACCCAGCTGGGACGCCGTCGGCCTGCGTGCTGGTCCTGCCATGGTCAGGCCACATCGCCTCCTGGCACGGCCCGGGACCGACCACCGGGCGCCTCGGCGCCGCAGGGCCAGACGACGCCCGGACCGGCCCCGAGGCTCAACCGCCAGGCGCGGCGCTGGAGGGGGTGGTGGCGTGCGCCAGCGCGGCGTCCCGGAACAGGTGGACCAGGTCATCGCGGACCAGGCCGTCCTTCTGGTCCACCCGGTTGCTGAGCACGACGACCACGAGGTCGAGCGTCGGGCACACCACGACGTGCTGTCCGTTGAACCCTCCCATGCGGAAGCCGTCCTGGCAGTCCTCGTAGGTCCACCAGTGGGCGCCGTACTTGCCCCACCCTCGCGGGGGCGGCGTCGACGTGCGGGAGTAGTCCACCCACCCTTCGGGCAGGAGGCGCCGACCGTTCCAAACGCCCCCGCGGTCGTACAGCAGGCCGATGCGCGCGTAGTCCCGGGCGGTGAGGTCGAAGATCGACCCGCCGACGAGCTGGCCGGCGCCGTCGTAGGCGATGTCCGTGCGGGCTGGGTCGATGCCCAGCGGATCGAGGAGCCGGTCGCGCACGAACCGCTTGGTCGGCGCACCGCGTCCGACGGTCTCGCCGATGATCCCGGCCACGATGTTGCTCGTGCCGGTCGAGTAGGCGACCACGGTGTCGGGCTCGTCCACCAGGGGCTTGTTGGCGGCATAGGCCGCCATGTCGTCCTTGCCTTCGCCCCAGATCATGGCGGTGACGTCAGAGTCCGGTGCGAAGTAGTCCTCGTTCCACTTCAGGCCGCTCGCCATGCGCAGCAGCTGGTCGGTGGTGATGGCTCGGCGGGGGTCCTTCGGGTCGGACCACTGCGGGACCGGCGCTGGCGCGTAGATGTCGAGCTTCCCGTCCGCCACCAGCATCCCGACCAGCGTGGATGTGATGCTCTTGGCCATGGACCACGAGTGGTGGGGCGTCGCTTGCCCACCGAAGCCGGACCGGTAGCGCTCCACCACGATCCGTCCCCCCTGCACCACGAGCACCGCGTCGGTGGTGTTGCGCCCCTGGCTCAGCTCGCCGAAGTCCCGGTCGAGCTGCGCGTCCAACACGCCCTTGCTCACGCCTGCGGGGAGCGGACCGGTGGGCCACTCGGGGTCAGGCCACGGAACTCCCTCGGGCTGGCCCGGGTAGTCGACGGGAGTCGCCGGCGTGCGCGGCTCGAACGCCACCATCGTCGTGGTCGTCGTCGGCCGTTGCGCCGACGACGATGGGCGGGAGGCGCTGCCACTGGAACACGCCGACCCGACGAGCGCACCCACCAACGAGGCCGCGAGCACCAGCAGCGACGTCCTGGCGCTGCGCTGCCCACCTTCGGCGCACCTGCCAGGACGCTCCCCTCGCCTTCCTTCGGTGGGCCCACCGTCGCCCCGGCCAACGACCAGATCGGCACCATCGAGCAACCGCCGGGCTCACCGAGATGCTACGGGAGCGACCACGCCGGCGCAGCAGCGCCCGCCTCCAGTCGACGGACGACTTGCAGAGATCAGCTTGCCGTCCGTGTGGCCGCGCGACAGAAGCCACCCAACGCGGCCGTCAGGCATCAGTCGCCCGGGCGGGCCGGCGGGCTCCCAGGACGACAGGCCGGATCGACCAGCCAGCGCCTACGGGACTCCCCGCTCACGATCAGCCTTCAGCCGACCGACAACTTGCAGATCAGCTTGCCGTTCGTGTGGCTCTCGACGATGTAGGTCCCCGCCATGTCGGTCGTGAACTCGAACGTGACGTGGGTTCCACCTTTGAGGATGTCGTAGCCGTGGACGTGGAACTCCTGGTCGGTCGGCGAGTTGATGGTCAACGTCAGGTCCGTGCCGAGCGGCATCGAGAACGTGGGGGGGGTCGGATCGGTCGCATCGACCGTGAAGGACCGCGCTGGCGGCGTGGCGATCGTGGTGGTCGTCGACCGAGGCCGGGTCGTGGTGGTCGTCGAGCGTGGCCGGGTGGTGGTCGTGGAACGAGGCCGGGTCGTGCTCGTCGTCGCGTGGGCACCGCCACCAGTGCTGCCGCCGGTGTCGCCGTGCTGACGGGGCTTCGTCGTCGTCGTTGCAGCGCCCGCACCCGCGGTCGTGGTGGTGGGGCCGGCACCGCCGTCGACCCGAGTGGTCGAGGTGGTGTCCTCGTCCGGCATGGTGCCGTCTGCCTTCGTGGTGGATGTCGCCTTCGAACCATCCCCCTGGCTGCCTCCGTCGTCGGTGCCCGCATCGCGGTCCGCTCCGGTCGTGGTCGTGGCCTTGCCCGATGCGACCTTGTCTGCGCTGCCACCACCGCCACCGCACGCGGACAACAGGACCGCCAGGCTGATCGTGGCGGTCACCAGGACGGCGGGTCGGCGGTGGGTCATGACGGCTCCTTGGGAAGGTTCAGCGCTCGACGACGAGCGGGGTGGAGAAGCGGATGGTGGAAGAGGGGTCATCGACGATGACCTCGAGGCGCCATTCGCCGGATTCTGGGATCTCGATCGCGGGTGCCGTCCAGGAGTTGGGGCCGGCAGGGGAGAGCTCGATCGGGAACGGGCCGAGCGATCTGGCAGGCAGCAGCAGTCGGGCACGGGCCGTCACCGGTGCGGTGAGCGGGTCGGCGCTGTCGTCCAAGACGAGGTGCATCGTGTGACGGCCGACGGTCGCACCATCCATGTGGAGCAGCAGGGTGCGGTTGCCCTGGCTCACGGAGTTCGTCCAGTCCGCGACCACGGTCGTCGGAACGCTCGTGGGGGCGGGAGCCTGGGGGCTGGCGTCGACAGGTGGCGTTTGGACGAGCACGGTGGTGATCGCCAACACGGCGATGCCGATCGCGAGCTCGATGGCCACGGCTCGGCGCAGGCGCAGCGGCGCTGACCCGTCACTGCCGACCCGGGCGATGAGCCTCCTCGCTCCCTGTGCCACGGCGAGCATCCCGACGAGCCCGATCGTCTTGGCGAGGAGGAGCCGCTGGTAGTGAGAGGACGGGTCCCAACCGTCGACGCTCCTCCACGATTGGGCGAGACCGGTGACGACGATCACGCCCACGCAGCCCGCCGCGAGCGGGGACCAGCGCGACGAGACCCGCCCGGTGAGCTCGCCGTCGATCCCGGGGGCGGCGACGAACAGCAGCACGAGCCCGGCGAGCCAGGTGGCCATCGCCACCAGGTGCCCGAAGGTCGCTGCCTCACCACCCACGACCCATCGCCCGGTGACCGCGTGCCCGTCGACCACGAAGGTCCAGGTGACGATGGCAGCCAGCACGCAGACGGCCATCGCCCCACGGGCGCCGGGGCCCGCTCGGTGCCTCGTGACCGCCCACATCGTGCCCGCGAGGGCGGTGGCAGCTGCGGCACGCAACAGCCACCACCGGCCCGCCGGTGTGCCGACGACATCGCTCCACCGACTCAGCGCGATCACGTCACCCCAGCTGGTGCCAGCCAGGTAGGGGCCCGCCAACGCGACCTGGCAGAGAGCGGCAACCGCGATGGCACCCGACGCTCCGACGACCGCCAGGCGGATCGACGACCACCACGGCGCGTGCACGATCGACGCCACGATGGGCAGCCCGATGGCCACCACCAAGGCAAGGTAGGCAGCCATCCGGACCGCGCCGTAGGCGAGCCCGATCCAGCGTCCGCCGCTCGAGGCCGAGGCCATCACCGCCGACGGCGACGCGGCCCCAGCACCGACCCGGAAGGCGATGTCCCCGGTGACCGGGTGCCCATCCTCGGAGATGACCCGGTAGGCGACCACGTAGACCCCGTCGCCGAGGTCGGGCAGGTCGGCGACGACGACATCGGGTCGGCCTGCTGGGTGGTGCGCCCTGCCGACCTCGAGCTGCTCGTCCCCGGAGCTGAGGCGCACGTAGCCGAGATCGAGCCCGACCGCTTCATCGAAGTCCAGGCGCACCGACTTGGGAGCCTGCTCGAGCTGCGCCCCGCTCGCAGGCGTGCTGGCATCCAGCACCGCATGGGCATGGGCGGGGCTCGCCACGCCAAGGAGCACCAGCACCACCGTGAGGCCCACCAGCAACACCCGCGCCACCAGGCGATGGAACCTCACGACCCGCAGGACTCCTGCAGCCACGAACGGATGCGGCCCAGGGACTCAACGAACTCGGGCGTGTCGAGCACGTGCAGATCAGCCGCAGCGACGGGGTCAGCCTCCACGGCAGATGCGTCGTAGTCGTGCTCCTGGAGCACCGTGACGTATCCGTTCACCGCCTCAGCCACGACGGCAACGTCGTCACGCAGCTCGTCGGGCACCACATCGGACAGGCGGGCGATGGCCGCCGGGAGCTCGGCCAGGCCCTGGCGATCGGTGAGATCCACCGCCGCCAAGCTCGCAGCCGCCTTGCTCGCGGCCTCGCAGTCGGTCTGGCCACCCGCCGAGGCTGCGGTCGTGGACGACCTCACCACGATCTTCGGGGCCGTGTCGCTCCCCGACGACCCGCCGCAACCTGCCACACCGATCACGATCGCGCGGCGAGCGCGACGCCGCCCAGGCGCGCCACGAGGGCCGACGGGCGCATCGCCCGTCGGCCCTCGCTGGAGGCGTGGCAGTTCAGTAGGCCTTCCCAGATGCCAGGGTCCGACCCGAGACCGACACCTTGACGATGTCGCCGGCCTTGACCTTCGCCGAGGACGCGGCCGACAGGGTCAGGACCACGTCGCCGACGCTGTTGGCCCGGACCTGGCCGACCTTGGCGGATCCGGAGTAAAGATCCATCATACGGTTATGCGACGTCGTGGGCAGATCGACCAGCAGGGCCACCTGACCGTTGGACTTGTGGGTCGCGGTGAGCCAGCCCTGCCGTGCAGCGACCGCGTTCGCATCGACCTTCGTCGACAGCGCCCCGAGGCTGGAGCTCAAGGTGGTGATCTTGGTGTCGAGGTTCGTGTCGGCGGTGACGAGATCGCCGATGTCGGCGAGGGCATCGGTCACCTTGGTCTCGAGCACGATCACCCGGCTCTTGACGTCCGCCAGATCAGCTGCGTTCGCGACCTTGTTCGCGGCAGCCACCAGGGTGAGGTTCGGCGAGTCGACGCCTTCCCAGACCTCGGTCAGCCCAGTCGCCGGCGTGCCATCCTCGTGGGCGTCGCAATACTGCTTCGCCGGGAACAGCAGCTTGTCGCCGGCTGCACCGTTGAGCGTGGCCCGCACGCCGAAGTCGGCATAGGTCCAGTCGTGCAGTGCATCGTCGACCGAACGGGCGGTCCAGGTGATCTTGGTGACCGCGAGCGTGGTCGGATCGTTCTCGGTCTTCACGTCCCAACCGGGGACCGCTTGGGGCTTCACGCTGGTGGCCGCGGGGGGCACGTTCACCTCGACGGCCGTGGTGCGAGCGTTCGGCAGGCCCGGGTCGGGGCAGCCGTGGGGCACCCGGAAGTAGAACACGTTCGTCGAGCCAGCGGTGAACGTCGTCCCGTAGGTGACGATCGAGATGTGGGCGGAGGCAGGGCTGGCGATGGCGGCCACCCCGCACAGGGCGATGGCGGTCGCTGCGGCCACGGCGCGCAGCGGACGTCGGTTGAGCATCGGGTTCCTCTCGAAGGTCGGGTCTGCCCCCGGGTGGGGACCAGACAGTGGTCGACCCACGCCTCCATCGGGTTCCGCGTCCGCCCATCCCTCTGGCGATGGCATCCATCGCCAGTTGCGATGGCCCGACCCAGCGGTCGACCAGGCGCGCACCTAGGTTCGTTCAGATATTGTACGAACTCGTGGCCGCCGGGACGAGACGCACCATGGATCTCGGCGCCGTGCGCCGGCACCACCTGTCGCTGCTGCTGGAGACGCTCCTGGACGAGGGCCCCGGGTCGCGAGCGGACCTGGCCCGGCGGATCGGCATGACCAAGGCGACCAGCTCGGCGCTCGTCGCCGACCTCCTGGCCAGGGGCTTGGTCATCGAGGAGCTGGCAGCGAGCGACGGCCGGGTCGGCCGGCCTGGGGCGGAGGTGCGGGCCGCCAGCTGGTCGGTGGGCGCGCTCGGCCTCCAGGTCGAGGTCGATCGGATGACGGCGCTCGTGGTGGACCTCGCGGGGCAGGTCCGGGTCCGGCACCGGGTCACGGCCGACAACCGACGCTCCCGGCCTTCCGCCGTGCTCGATCGCCTCGTGGAGGTCGCGCAGCTAGCGCTGGACGAGGCGGAGGGAGCGGCCATCCGGTGCACCGGGGCAGGCCTCGCCGTCCCCGGCCTGGTCGACCCGGCGACCCGTGAGCTGCTGCTCGCCCCCAACCTCCACTGGCTGGACGTGGACCTGACCAGCCTCGACCGCGCGCTGGGCTTCGAGGTCGCGGTGGACAACGAGGCCAACCTCGGTGCGCTGGCCGAGCTGCACCACGGCGCCACCCGGGGAATCGGATCGTTCGTCCACGTCTCCGGCGGGGTCGGCGTCGGCGGTGGCGTGGTGCTTGGAGGTCAGCTCCTGCGTGGCGTCCACGGGTTCGCCGGTGAGCTCGGCCACGTGGTGGTCGACCCGAGCGGCCCGCCGTGCGCCTGTGGGGCCAACGGCTGCTTGGAGACCTACGTCGGCTCGGACGCCCAGGCTGGCGCCGCACCTGGCGACGTCGCCCGAGCGCTCGCGGTGGCGCTGCGTTCGGTGGTGCACCTGGTCGACCCGGAGGTGGTGGTCCTCGGCGGCGCGCTCGCCGATCCGCCCGAGGTCGCGGAGCTGGTGGCAGAGCAGCTCGCGGCACAGACGCTCGGCGGACGGTGGCGCCCGGTGGAGGTGCACCGGTCCGACCTCGGCCCGGATGCCGCAGCCGTGGGCGCCGCGACCACCGTGCTCGAAGCGATCGTGGCCGACCCCACCATCGTGGCGCCGCCGGACGGCGAGCGCGGCACCGCTCGATCGCAGACCGCGTGAAGGGAACATGCCCATGACCGATGCTCTGACCCCTCGCCCCGAGGACAGGTTCACCTTCGGCCTCTGGACCGTGGGCTGGCAGGCCCGGGACCCGTTCGGCGATGCCACCCGCCCTCCCCTGGACCCGGCCGAGACCGTCCATCGGCTCGCCGAGCTCGGCGCCTACGGGGTGACCTTCCACGACGACGACGTGGCCCCGTTCGACGGAACGGCGGACGACCGGGCCAAGCAGCTCGAGGCGTTCCGCCGGGCGCTCGACGAGACGGGCCTTGCGGTGCCGATGGTGACCACCAACCTGTTCACCCACCCCCTTTTCAAGGAGGGTGCGTTCACCGCCAACGACCGCGACGTGCGCCGGTTCGCCATCCGCAAGGTGATGCGCAACCTCGACCTGGCGGCCGAGCTCGGCGCCCGCACCTACGTGTTCTGGGGTGGACGGGAGGGCAGCGAGGTGGACCTGGCGAAGGACCACGGCGCCGCGCTGGACCGGTACCGGGAGGCCATCGACCTGCTGGCCTCGTACGTGGTCGAGCAGGGCTACGGGATCCGCTTCGCGCTCGAGCCCAAGCCCAACGAGCCCCGCGGCGACATCTACCTGCCCACGGTGGGCCATGCGCTCGCGTTCATCTCCACGCTCGAGCACGCCGACATGGTGGGCCTCAACCCGGAGGTGGGCCACGAGCAGATGTCGAACCTCAACGTCGTGCACGCCATCGCCCAGGCGCTGTGGCACGGGAAGCTGTTCCACATCGACCTCAACGGCCAGCACGGACCGAAGTTCGACCAGGACCTGGTCTTTGGCCACGGCGACCTGCTGTCCGCCTTCGCCCTGGTCGACCTGCTGGAGACCTCGGGCTACGACGGCCCTCGGCACTTCGACTACAAGCCCCTGCGCACCGAGGCCCTCGACGGCGTGTGGGCGTCGGCCGCGGCCAACATGCGCACCTACCTGCTCCTGAAGGAGCGGGCGGCCGCGTTCCGCTCGGACCCCGAGGTCCACGAGGCGCTGGCCGCCGCCGGCGTGGGCGACCTTGCGACGCCGACCCTCGCCCCCGGCGAGACCCTCGCGGACCTGCTGATGGACCCGACCAGCTTCGAGTCGTTCGACGCGGAGGCGAAGGGCGCCCGCAGCCACGGCGCGGTGCGCATCGACCAGCTGGCCCTCGAGCACCTCCTCGGCGCGAGGTAGGGCTGCGATGCCGCTGGTGGCCGGCGTCGACTCGTCGACGTCGGGATGCAAGGTCGAGGTGCGCGACGCGGACACCGGCGAGGTGGTGTCGTCGGGCCGCGCCGAGCACCGGCCCACCACCCCGCCGCGCAGCGAGCAGCACCCGGCCGACTGGTGGCTGGCGTTCGAGTCCGCGGCGGGGATCGCCGGGGTATTCGGCGAGCATTGGCCTGATGCCATCTCGGTGGCGGGCCAGCAGCACGGCCTCGTGGTGCTCGACGCCGACGAGGCGACGATCCGCCCCGCCAAGCTCTGGAACGACACGGAGTCCGCCGCCGAAGCAGCCGAGCTGGTCGAAGCGCTCGGCGCGGGCGCCTGGGCCGAGGCGTGCGGCAGCGTGCCCGTGGCCAGCTTCACCATCACGAAGCTCCTGTGGCTGCGACGCCACGAGCCCGACGCCTACCGGCGGGTGGCGCACGTGATGCTCCCCACGATTGGCTCACCCGACGGCTCACGGGCCGCACCACCACCGATCGCGGCGACGCATCCGGCACCGGCTGGTGGTCGCCAGCAGACGGCGCCTACCGGCCCGACCTGCTGGCGCTCGTTGATCCCGAGCGGGACTGGTCCGGCACCCTGCCCGAGGTCCTCGGGCCGACAGAGCCGGCGGGCACCTGGGGCAGCGGGGCCGACGCCCAGGACGCCGACGGCACGTGGCACACCCTCGCGGCGACGGTCGTGGGACCCGGCACCGGCGACAACATGGCCGCCGCCCTCGGCCTCGGCATGGAGCCAGGCGACCTGGCGCTCAGCTTCGGGACCAGCGCCACCGCCTTCACCGTCGCCGATCGGCCGACCGCCGATCCCAGCGGCGCGGTCGCCGGGTTCGCCGACGCCACGGGCCGCTTCCTCCCCTTGGTGTGCACCTTGAACGCCACCAAGGTCACCGACGCCATCGCCCGCCTCCTCGGCGTGGAGCCCAACGAGCTCGACGACCTCGCCCTCGGCGCACCGGCGGGTGCAGGCGGGCTGGTGCTGGTCCCCCACCTCGACGGCGAGCGCACGCCCAACCGCCCCCACGCCCGGGCCTGCTCGCCGGGCTGCGCTCCGACGTGACCCGAGAGCAGCTGGCACGAGCCGCGGTGGAGGGCGTGGTGGCCAACCTGCTCGCCGGCGCCGAGGACCTGCCCGCCGATGCCGACGGCCGGGTCTTCCTGATCGGAGGCGGCGCCCGCAGCCGGGCCTACCAGCAGGTGGCCGCCGACCTCCTCGGACGACCGGTCATCGTCACCGACGCCGAGGAGTTGGTCGCCCGCGGCGCCGCCCTCCAAGCGGCGGCCGTCCTGACCGGCCGGCCCTTCGCCGAGCTTGCCGAGGCATGGGCCCTCGACCGAGGGCGGGTGGTCGAGCCCGACGCCACGGTCGACGCCGCCGCCATCCGAGCCGCCCACGCCCAGGCTGCCAACCACGAGGTGGCCAGCCGATGACGCCGGAGGTGCCCTTGCACGCCACCCTCGGCCGAACGCTCCGGCGCGCCCTCGCCCGCACTCGCCATCGCCGCGCTCGTCCTCCTCACCGCCACGCCTGCGGCGCGCCGGGCGAGCGCGCCGCGGGCCAGCCGCCACGGGCACCGTGATCGGTCCGGGCTTCTACCCCCGGGCCATCCGCCTTGCGCACGCCGGCGACCAGGACGGCACGATCCTCGCCACCTACCAGGTCGGGGCCGGCGGGCCGATCCTGCGCTCGACCGACGGCGGCGCCACGTTCGAGCAGATCGCCCAGATCGACGCAGGCGCCGAGCTCCAGGCCGGCGGCGGCGTGTGCTGCGTGCAGCTGTGGGAGATGCCCACGGCCCTGGGAGCGTTCCCGGCCGGCACGCTGCTGTGGTCTGGATCGGTCACGGTCACCCCACCCACGGCCACCGAGGCGCGCCACAACCGCCTGGCCATCTGGCGCAGCACCGACCACGGCCTCACCTGGCAGCGCCACGGCGACTGCGCCGAGTCCGACGGCGGCCTCTGGGAGCCGTTCTTCCTGGTCGCCGACGATGGGTCCCTGGTCTGCCAGTACTCCGACGACGAGGCCGAGAAGGTTGCCCCGGGCGCACCGATCCCCCAGAAGCTGTCGTACACCCGCTCCACCGACGGTGGCCTGACCTGGGGCACGCCCCACGACATCGTGGTGGACCCGTCACCCATCGGCCGTCCCGGGATGGCCACCGCGGCGAAGCTGCCCGATGGCACGTGGCGCATGACCTACGAGCGCTGCGGGGCCCTGCCGCCCTGCCAGGTCCGGATCCGCTCGGGCCCCGACGGGCTGCACTGGGGCGACCCCAAGGACCTCGGCACCGTGGTGGCCACGGCGTCGGGCTCCACCCTGTGGCACACGCCCGTGCTCTCGTGGACACCCCACGGCGGGCCGCAGGGCACGCTCCTGCTCACCGGCCAGATCTTCAACAAGGCCGACGGCTTCGCCGAGCCCACCAGCGGCGCGGTGATCCTCGCCAACCAGCGCGGCGGCGCCGGGCCGTGGGCACCCATCGACGCGCCCGTCCACATCCCCGACCCGTTCGACCACTACTGCCCGAACTACAGCTCGCCGGTCGTGCCGCTCGACGGGGACCGCATCTTCGAGCTGGCCACGGAGTGGACGACCGACCAGCGGTGCCTCGTCCGCTCCGGCACCGGCACGATCCCCGTGCTCACCGACGTGGCCACCAGCACCACATCGATCACCTCACCTCCGACCTCCACGACCGCGCCCGACGCCGGCACCGCAAGCACGGTGTCACCGACGACGACATGCTCCACGCGCTGCGCTACCACTGGCGGGCCTTCGAGACCGACGATCCCGCGGTCACGATGTACATCGGCCCAGCCACAGACGCGTCTCCGCTGGAGATCGGGGTCGTCGACGATGAGGAGGGGACCGCAGTGATCCACGCCATGGCAGCACGAGACAAGTTCCTCGCGGGATGGTGGTCCCGATGACCAAGACCCGCGCCGAACGCTCCGCCGCACTCGAGGCCTGGGCCGACACCGTCGACCCAGCTGACCTCCGCGACGCCGACACCGACGCCCTGCGCCGCATCGCCGAGCTCGCCCAACAGCGAGCCGACCTCGACGCGGAGCTGGCCGAAGCCGTGGTCGCTGCTCGCGCCCACCACCGTTCGTGGTCCGAGATCGGCGCCATGCTCGGCGTCTCCAAGCAGGCCGCCCAGCGCAAGTACGGCACCAGGACGACCGCCTGACGAGCGCCAGCGGCCGGGACGACGCGAAGGCGTCGACGCCCGCCGCATGGCGAGAAGGCGTAGCGCTCCTCGCTCGGATCGGCAAGGTCCTCGCCGATCAGGAGACGTGAGTAGAGGTCCGCGTGCCCTGAGCGCTCGCGGACGCTGCGGTCGAGGCCTGGCAGCTCGAGGACGATGCGCCAGGCGCTGTCGCCGGGAGACGTGCGAGGTGCGCTTCGTGCGCGAGCGGGCGGCGGCGCTCGGGCTATGAGCGAGGGACGTGTCGGTACACGTAGGCGTCGTCGAGCTCACCATCCATGACGTAGACGTCGTCGCCGTGGCGGATGGTGGATCCCGGTTCACCGCCGGGCAGGTCGACTCGAAGCCCACCGCGCAGGACCACCACCTTGCCCGCGAGCCACGGGGCGACCTGGACCTCGAGCTTCGCCCACTGCACCTCGTCGAGCGGGAACCGGTGCTCGTGCCCGTTGTCGCAGGTCAGGTCCAGCACTCGATCCCGCCGGCCGAACCCGAACTCACGCTCGTCCCAGAACGCGGCGCAGGTCGGGCAGGCGACCGAGATGCCGAGCTTCCCGGTCAGCGGGATGAGGTCGGTCCAGCCCGGTTGGGGCGGCGGCGGGTCGAGCGGCAGCACCGTGCGCATGAAGTCCTCTTCGCCGCCGACCAGCGGCCCCTCGTTTGATCAGGAACCGACGCCGTCGTCGTCCCGAAGGCGAAGGACCAGATCGGGTACCGCAACCGTGGCGATCTGCCAGACCTGGTCGAGGTCGATGCGTGGTAGTGGTGGGCGAGCAGGATCCGCAGCGCGCCGACATCTCGCCACGCCACGTCGGGGTGGGAGGCCTTGAACCCGTCGGTGAGCGCCGTGCTCGCCTCACCGATGATCTCCAACAGCCGCTCGGCGGCGCGTACATGCAGCGGGCTGGCAGCGAACGTCTCGCGACCGATCTCGACCACGAGCGCCAACTCGTCGGCCGCCTCGAGGATGTCGGCGACGCGCTCGTCGTCGCTCCGACTCAAAGCGGAACGGCCTCGCGTCGGATGTGGTCATCGCGATCCTTCAGGCCACCAGCGGAGACCACGTCCACCGGCACACCGAGCAGCGCCTCGAGCTCCTGGCTGATGTGCAGCAGGTCGAAGAGCGAACTCCCCGACTCGAACTCCACCAGGAAGTCGATGTCGCTCGTCGCCGACTCGTCACCGCGCGCCACCGACCCGAACACTGCGACCGATCGACCACGGTGCCGACGCACGATCGCGCAGATCTCATCCCGCTTCGCCTCGACGAGATCCCGGCGCGCACCCATGCCCGAAGGATACCGCTGCGCGCGCCGCCGCCTGAGGGGTTGCCGCCCACCCCGCGGCAGGGGCACGCGTGGCAGGCTTGACGCCATGGCGAGGCGAGCGTGGGCAGACACGGTCGCGGACCTGCGTGGTCGCCAAGCCGTACCCGCCGCGCAGGCCAACGCCGAGCTGCTCGAGCGGGCCGAAGCGACATGGAGCAGCCGAGTCGAGGCACATACGTCGATGCACGACCTGTTGTTCACCCGCCCTGGTGATGGCTACCCGTTCCAGGAGCAGGTGCGGGTGGCGTGGGTGGATGAGGTGTTCACGTTCACCCTGCAGGCCGAGCGGGGGAAGACGGTGACCGCTGATCGGGCTCGTGCTGCGAACGCAGGCTCGGTGCTCGATGCCTTTCTGGTCCAGCTCGTCGGCGAGCCCTGACCACCACCCGGCCGATCAGCTTCCAGCGGCGTACCGGTAGACGTTCGTCTCCGGAATCGGATGAGACACCAGCCGCGGCATTCGGTATCAGAGTGATACCATGGTGTCATGCCCATGACCCTCCGCCTCGACGACGACGAGCAGCAGGCCCTGCGCGAACAGGCCGCGGCTGAGGGTGCCTCGATGCAGGACGTCGCCCGACGGGCGATCCGCGAGTACGTCGCCCGCCGCGACCACCAGCACCGGGTGACCGCGGCCGCCGACCGGATCCTCGACGTGCACGCCGACGCCCTCGACCGGCTCGGGCGTTGACCGAGCGGATCGAGTACCTCGACATCGACGATGTCCTCGCCCTCGCCACCCGGCTCCTCGGAGACCCTCCACCGATCCGAGACGTCGGCTTGCTCGGCTCGGCCGTCGCTCGCCCGCAGACCACCGTCGGCGGCCAGGACGCCTACTCCACCATCTGGCTCAAGGCCGCAGCGCTCCTGCAGTCCATCGTCAACAACCACGCCCTCGTCGACGGCAACAAGCGCCTCGGTTGGCTCGCCACTGCTGTCTTCCTCGAGCTCAACGACGCCGGCGTCGCCGGCGCCACCAACGACGACGTCTACGACCTCGTCATCGCCGTCGCCTCCACCAAGACCCCCATCGAGGGCATCGCGACACGTCTCGAGGCGCTCGTGCCAGTCGAGCGCTGAGCAGACCCTCGGAGCTTGCGCAGGCGGTCAGCCCCAGCCGGGCTCGCGGTCGTAGAGATGGATCTCGCCCCAGTCTCGCTGGCTCTGCACGTCGACCACCGCCCAGACCGTCCCCGACGCAGGCACGTCGATCGTCGAGGTGGTCGTGGCTCCTTGGAGATCGAGGGCCACCTCGATCGGGCCGGGACCGAGGTCGTAGCCGAAGGAGAAGACCGCCTCGCCCTGCCCGCAGCCCAGCCCCGCTGGCAGGTCCACGTCGAGCGCCTCCGCACCGTCGAACGCCCACCGCACCCGCTCGACCGATGGCTCGCTGTTCGTCACCTGCACCACGAGCCGCGGCCTCGGCTCGGCCAGCACCGTGGACGGATCCACGGTCGGCCCTCGGTACGAGACCTCCACCGCACGCTCTCGCGCCACCTCGCGAGGCAGATCGGCGCACGGCAGCACTGATCCCGATCCGGCGCAGGCGGACGTGGCAGCGACAAGGAGCGACATCACCCCAGGCATCCGCCACCTATGTCCGAGCAGCGCTGCCCCGGTCCGCCACACCATCGGTCCATCGTAGGGGCGGGGTGGGAACCACGCGGGCGCACGTCGGGCTCGTGAACGTGCCGCCAGACCCGCCTCTCAGGACCCGCTGAACCTATACACGTTCGTCTACGGAACTTGATTAGAAACCAGCGCCTTGGCGGCTGTCAGCCCAGCGCCTCGTCGATCGCTGCACGGACCTCATCGCTGTCGGGGTCGATCGGGCCGTTCCACCGCTCGATGACCTCGCCGTCCCGTCCCACCAGCACGTTGGTGGGCACCGACACCGCGCCGAATGCCTCGACGAAGCCAGCCTCGCCGTCCTTCCAGGTGGGCATGGTGAGCTCGAGCTCGTCGACTGTGGGGATGACCTGCTTCGAGGAAGCGCCGGCCGGGTCGACGTTGACCGCCACCACCTCGAGTCCCTCCGCCTTGCGGTCCTGGTAGAGGCGGTCGAGCTCGGGGAGCTCCTTGCGACACGGTGCGCACCACGTCGCCCAGCTCGACACGAGCACGGCCTTGCCCTGCAGGTCGGCGAGGTCGACCGGATCCCCCGTCCGCAGGTCCTGAGCCTGGTACTCGACCGGCTCGCCGGACGCTGCGTGGTCCTTCGAGCACCCTGTCAGCAGGGCGGCTGCGAGGAACGGCGCGGCGAGCAGCGCGATGGCGGACCGGCGGACGCGCATCACGGAACCTGGAGGTGGCCGACCCGAACGACACCGTCGTCGATCCACGCAACGAGGCCGGCATCGGGGAGGTCGGTGACGTCGTAGCCCTGGGCCGCGGCGTCGACCGTCGGGGTCAGCCCGAGGTCCGTCGGCTGCTCCTCGGCATCCACGAACCACAGCAGCAGGTGGTAGCGGGTGTCCTTCGAGTCCGGCCAGTGCATCCCCACCACCCACGATCGACCCTGCTGGTCGGCGGCGAGGTCGACGGCGTAGGTGATCGACTGCGGGGCGGGAAGGCGGACCGGCTCACCCATCTGCTCGGGCGTCGGCCCTTCGCTGTACCACCAGCCTTCGCGACCCTCGGCCTCGGTCCACCACGCGGCATGAAGGAGCCCCGGTGAACCAGCGACCCCAGGGCCCGAGGCTGGGCAGCCGGCGAGCTCGAGCACGTAGTCGTCATCGTGGATGGGGGTCGGCTCGCCGACGCGGCCCGACGCGTCGGCGAGGGTCATGGCGGGGTTGCGCTCATCCGAGCTCGCGTCCACCGGCTCGAGCAAGCGCATGGCGACGCCGGCTCGACCCTCGGCGACGAACGCGGAGCTGCGACAACAGCTGCAGGTCGAGTCGGCGACCACCTGGGGCGCCCCGAACGACGCGCCGCCGTCCGTGCTGACCATCGCCCACGTGGGGATGGCGCTGGTCCCGTCGACGCGGGACGGCGCGCCGGCGTCGACCGCCTCCTCCGGCGTGTTGTCCTGGAAGCTGAAGACCAGGGTCCGGCCATCAGGGGATGCCCCGAGGCTGGTCGGCATGGTGCCGGTGAGGACGCGTGGTCCCACCTGGTCGCGCAGGTCCACGTCGAGGTCGAAGGACCGGCCGCCGTCGCCCGACCGGTAGATGACCGGCCACGAGGCCCAGGACTTCGGGTCGTCGGGCACGACGAGCGACTCGAGGTCGTAGGTGATGGCGCCGACGAGGATGTCGCCGTCGTCGAGCACGGCCACCTGGGGGTACTCGACGGCGGGCTCGGCCACCACGACCGGCTCGCCGAAGGTCTCGCCCCCATCGGAGCTGACGGCGACCTTCGCCTGCTCCTCACCCGAAGCATCGTCGAGGACGTACCAACCAACGGCGACGGTGCGACCGTCGCTGCTGGCATCGATCGACACGTTGGAGACCGCTGCATCCGCGACCTCGACCACATCGGCCGCGTCGAACCCGCCCAGCGGGTCGGCCGACGCGCTCGGCGACCCGTCGTCACCCTCCTTGGACGCACCACCGCCATCGGAGCCCCCCGAGCCGCCGCACGACGCCAGGACGGCCAGCAGCCCGAGGAGGCTCATGAGGCGCAGCAGCCGAGCCGTCACCGAACCGTCTGCGCCTTCACCGCCGTGTCCTCGAACCAGACGACGAGGGCGCCGCCGCCGGGCAGGGCCGTCACGTCGAACTCCTCGGCCGAGCGGGTGACGGAGGGATCGACGCCGTCGACGACCTTCGGATCGCCACCATCGGCAACGGCGACGAGCGTGAGCGGCGCCGGGTCCGAGCCGTCGCCCACCGGTGCCTCGAGGGTGGCGACCCACCACGTCCCGGCCTCGTCGACGGCCACGTCGATGGGCGAGGCCACATCGAGCGTCTTCGGCAGCAGCGCGACCGAGGCGGCGTCGGGCCCGTCGACCGCGGCGCCGACCAGCGACGCCCCCTCCTCGCCGGCGACCCACCAGGCGATGACCGGGTCGGCGTCCGTACCTGCGGCACCGGGACCCTCATCGGCCGCTGGCTCGTCAGCCGTGGTCAGGGCCATCCCCTCGCCGAACCCGGTCCCGTCGACCTCGAACACCTCCACCTGCGGCGAGCTCGTCACCGGGTTGGGGTTGGCCGGGGTCGGCTTCGGGGCATCGGCGAGCGGCACGGCCACCACCGACGCGACACCAGATCCACCCGTTCCGGCAAAGGCCCTCGGCCGACCGGCACCGGCGTCAGCGTCGAGCTCGACGGGATCAGCGAAGGTCTCGCCCCCATCCGCGGACACAGTGCCGTACAGGGCGCCCGCGGTGCCCTCGGCACCCGGTGTCGTCCACCCCATGACCACCTGCTCGCCATCGGGCGACACCGCCACGGTGGTGCCGACGTTGGTGAATGACACGCGGGGCGCATCCTCCAGATCGGCGACCAGCTCGAACGAGGCGCCCTCATCCGTGGAGCGGTACAGGCCGGGCCGGCCGTCCTCATCGCCGTCCTCGTCCAGGGTGACGCCCACGTAGACATTGCCATCGTCGGTCACGGCGACCTGCGGGTAGGCGACGTAGGGATCATCGGGGTCGAGGGCCACCGGGTCACCGAACGTCTCGCCTCCATCGGTGCTCACCGCCACCATCGGCGCCTCGGTGCCCGCGTCCTCGTCGTAGTCGTTCCAGGCCACGGCGACCAGCTCACCTCCCGCCGAGGTCGACAGGTTGTACGGCGTGTGCTCTGCGGTGGCCACCGACGTTGGGGCGCCGACCTCGCTGGCCACCGCGGTCGTGGTGGTCGAGGCGGCGTCGGATCCATCGCTGCTGGAGCACGACGCCAGGGCGAGCACGGCCGCCAGCGCGATGGCAGAGGCAGGGACGAGGCGTGGGTTCACTTCAGCGACTCCTGAGGCGCGACAGGATCCGCCCAGTGCGGCCGTCAGGCATTCGTCGCCCGAACCGGTCATCCAGTTCCGGCGCTCGCCCGCCGGGCGGACCCGACACAACCTGCTGTGAAGGAAGGCGCTGGGCGCCGAAAGGCACAGCAGGTTCGTGAGACGGTCAGGACCCGCTGTACCTGTACACGTTCGAGTCGCGCTTCTCGAAGCCGAGGCGGAGGTAGAGGCGGTTGGCAGCCTCGCGGCTGGGCCGGGAGGTGAGGTCGACGGTGCGGGCGCCGTGCTCGGCGGCCACGTCGATGGCGTAGCGGTTGAGCGCCGCGCCGACGCCCTGGCCGCGGGCGTCGCCGTCCACCACGACGTCCTCGATCCACGCCCGCACGCCCGTGGGGATCCGGAAGATCACGAGGGTGAGCGAGCCGGTGATCGTGCCGTCGTCGCCGCGGGCCACGAGCAGGTGGGTGGCCGGCGACCGGACGATCTCGTCGAGCTCCTCGCGGGTCGGCGGAGGCGCCGACGACGAGAGCTGCGGGGTGAGGCGGACGAAGGCGTCGACGAGCTCGTCGGTGACCTCGTCGGCGATCGAGACGGTGGTGGGCATCGCCGCCGACGCTACGCGACCACGGCTGCGCCACCCGAACGAGCGGCCGCGCCCGCCAGCCACCGACAGCAAGTCGTCAGCGGATGGTCACCGTCTGTGAACCGAAGGGTCGGCTGCCCGCAACACCCGATCCGTACCGTCCTCGCCATGAACTGGTTGCTCCCCCTGCTCCGAGGCTTCGGCAACGCCGGCGCCACGGCCAACGCCCGGGCGGAACTCCAAACCGCCCACGATCGCAACCTGCAGGCCGCCCTGGTGGTCCAGCGGGTCAGCCGCGCCGGCGCCGTCACGCCCCTGTTGGCGGCGCCAGTGCCACGGGTCGCCTGACGACCCACTGGTCGAGCGCCGGGCTCCGGCCGTCCCCCCAGGGCCCGGCGTCGACCAGCAACCCCAGGTCAGAGGGTCGCACGGAACCGACCCCGCCGACCTCGGTAGCGTGGTGCTCGTGACCGCGCTCCGCTGGCTCCACCGCCCCAAGCTCCGCCGACCCGTGCTGGTCGCCGCGTTCGAGGGGTGGAACGACGCCGGCGATGCCGCGTCCGGTGCCGCCCGCTGGCTCGCCGATCGCTTCGGCGCCGAGCTGGTCGCCACCATCGACTCGGAGGACTTCTTCGACTTCACCACCACCCGGCCGCAGGTCGAGCTGGCCGAGGACGGCACCCGCCGCATCGTCTGGCCCGACACGGAGCTGTGGGCGGCGGAGACCGATGGCCCGGCGGACCTGGTGGTCCTGGTGGGCAACGAGCCGCACCTGCGGTGGCGCACCTACTGCAAGGCGGTGACCGAGGCGGCCGACGCGCTCGACTGCTCGCTCGTCATCACCCTCGGCGCCCTGTTGTCCGACGTGCCCCACAGCCGACCGACCACCGTCACCGGCACGGGCGACGACCCGGACGTGATCGAGCAGCTCGACCTGGTGGCCAGCTCCTACGAGGGGCCCACCGGCATCGTCGGTGCCCTCCACATGGCGTGCCGGGCCCGGGACCTCCCCTCGGCATCGCTGTGGGCTGCCGTGCCCACCTACGTGTCCGGGGCCCCGTCGCCCAAGGCCACGCTCGCGCTGGTGGAGCGCACCTCGCGGATGCTCGGCTTCGACCTGCCGACCACGGACCTGGAGATCGCCAGCGCCGCCTACGAGCGCCAGATCGACGAGCTCGTCGAGGCCGACGAGGACACCGCGGCGTACGTCGCCAGCCTGGAAGAGCAGGCCGACGAGGAGGAGCGCGACGCGGAGCTGGGCCCGCGTGACCACGAGCCGGGCACCCAGACCCACCCCGAGGGCCACCCGTCGGCCCACCAGGGGCCGCTGTCACCGCTCGAGGACGCGGACCCCGACGCGCTCGTCGAAGAGGTCGAGCGCTTCCTCCGCGGCGACTGAGCCCTCAGCCCTGCCAGGGCGGGTCGCGAGGCTCGTCGAACCACACCGGCCCGGATCGGCCCTCGAGCGCGGTGAACGCCACCTCGCCCCACTGCTCGAGGCCGGCGAGCGGCTCGGGCAGGGCATCACGGGCGAACCAGCCGACGTCGCTCGTCTCCAGCGGGTGCGCCGCCAGCTCGCCCCCGACCGCCCGGCACAGGAAGACCAGCGAGTACAGCGGGGTGCGGGTGAAGCCGAGGCGCAGGCCGTCGTAGACGGCGATGAGCCGCTCCACCACGCAGTGGATGCCGGTCTCCTCCGCCACCTCCTTCACCGCGACCTCGGCCGGCGAGTAGCCGACGTCGGCCCAGCCGGTCGGGTACAGCCACACGCCCGAGTCCGAGCGCTGGACCAGCAGGATCTCGCCGGCGTCGTTGCCGACCACGGCACCGATCGCCACCTTCGGCGTCACGTAGCCGGGCACCCCGGAGCCGACGCCCTTCAGCCACTCGGTCACCTGCAGCTCGGGGTCGACGCCCCGGCTGGTGTGGTGGCGGATGTCCGCCGCGATGGCGAGGACCTCCTCGAACCGCTCCCGCTCGTAGAGGCTCTCGGTGAAGCCGAGCCCGGTGCGGGCGATGCCCGAGAGCGCCTCGGACCAGCGCAGGAGGTCGGTCTCGGAGAGCGGCGGGCGGTCCACGTCAGCCGGCGTCGGGGTAGCCGGCCTTGCCGTCCCCGTCGAGGTCCGAGCACAGCGCCGGGCCGGGCGCGGTGGCGAGGCAGTCGGCGCCGCCGATCAGGTACTCCCCCTCGCCGTCGCCGTCGGTGTCGATGCAGTCCGGGACGCCCTCCTCCAGGCTGCACGGGTCGCCGGGCTTCAGGCCGTGGCTGTCGACCGTGGTGGTCGGGCCCGACGCCTTCGTGGTGGTCGTCGCACCGCCCCCGGTGGTCGTGGTGGCGTCCGCCTTGGTCGTGGTGGTCGACGCGGCGGTGGTTGCCACCGTCGTCGTCGCCTTGGCCGTGGTCGTGGCCTCGTCGCTGCCACCCGAGCTGCAGCCCGCCACGAGCAGCATCGCGATGCTGGCCGCAGCCAGCCCCATCCGGATCCCCTGTCCCCTCATGCCCGCACGGTACCCGGTGGCCCCGGGCCGCTGCCGAGGCTCGCCGTCAGCCGACGGCGTGGAGCAGGGACCGCTCGAGCTCCCGGCGCACCTCGGGGTCGGTGACCAGGCTGCCGTCGGTGTGGGTGACGTAGAAGGCGTCGACGATCAGCTCGCCGAGCGTCTGGATCTTGGCCGTGCGCACGTCGAGGTCGAACTCGGCGAACGCCTTGGACACGCGGTACAGCACGCCGATGCTGTCCCGGGCGTAGACCTCGACCACCGTGGCCGATGCGGAGGCGCCGTCGTCGAAGCGGACCGCCGGCGGCGGCAGGTCGAGCCGCTGGACCTTCGGCGCATAGGTGCGGATCCGCTCGGCGAGCCGGGCCTCGATGGCCAGGCGCCCGTCCAGCGCGGCGTGCAGGGCCTTGGTGACCCGCTCCCACGGCACGGTCGAGCCGAAGCGCGACGTCACCTGGAACACCTCGAGGGCCATGCCGTCGACCGAGGCGGCATCAGCGGCACGCACCTCGAGGCCCTCGATGGCCAGCACCCCGGCGACGCGGCTGAACAGGCCGGGGCGGTCGCGGGTGACGAGCGTGAGGCGCCCCTCGTCGACCTCCACTGCGGTCTCGCCGGTCGCGATGAGGTCGCGCTGGTGGGCGTCGGGGAACTCGATGGCAGGCAGCGCGGCGGGATCGCCACCGCGCAGGTGGTGGTCCACGCGCCGGACCAGCTCGCGCACCAGCTCGGCCTTCCAGGTGCCCCACGCCGCCGGGCCGGTCGCCAGCGAGTCGGCCTCGGTCAGCGCGGCCAGGAGCTGGAGCCGGGTCGTGTCGCCGACGGTCTCCGCGACCGACGCGACCGTCGCCTCGTCGGACAGGTCCCGCCGGGTGGCCACGTCTGGCAGGAGCAGGTGGAGGCGGCAGAGGTCGACGAGCACCGCCGTGTCCTCCTCCGAGAACCCCATGCGGGGGCCCATCTGCTCGATGAGGACCATCCCGACCTCGGTGTGGTCGCCGGGCCGCCCCTTGCCGATGTCGTGCAAGAGCGCGCCCATCACCAGCAGGTCCGGCCGGTCCACCCGATCGGCCAGCGCCGCCGCGTTGGCGGCGGTCTCGAACAGGTGCCGGTCCACGGTGAAGCGGTGGTACGCGTTGCGCTGGGGCCGGCTGCGCACGGCATCCCACTCGGGGAAGTAGCGGCCCCACAGGCCGATGTGGTCGAGGGACTCGATGACGCCGATGGCGTCGTGGCCGGTGAGCAGGAGCGACACCAGCGCGGCCCGGAGGTCCTCGGGCCACACCTCGGGTGGCGCCGGGGACCGGTCGACCATCCGCCCGAGCGTGGCGCGGGCGATGCGGGCCTGCTTCGACGCGGCGAGCGCCGCGACCTCGAACACGAGGTTCGGGCGATCGGCGGGGTCGACGCTGCCCTCGAGCAACACCTGCCCGTCGCGCACGATCATCCCCGGCGCCCGGTCGCGGCTGCGCCAGCCGAGCAGGCTGACGCTGGTCGACAGCGACGCGCCGACCCGCGCCCACGTCTCGTCGGCAACCCACGCCACGGTCCGCGCTGCTTGGGCGAGGCCGGCCATGAGCTCGTCGGCCGACAGGCCGAGCGCTGCGCCGACCGCGTCCTGGTCCTGGAGGGAGAGCCGCTCGACGGGACGCCCGGTCGCCCGGTGGAGCTCGACCCGGGCGTCGAACAGGGTGCGCTCGGCGGCAGCGAGCGCGGTGGCATCGCCGTCCTCGAGCACGGGCCGGGCGAGCTCGGCCCACCGCAGCGCGTGGATGTCCCGCAGCCCGCCGCGGCCCTCCTTGAGGTCGGGCTCGAGCAGGAAGGCCACCTCGCCGTACTGGGCCTGGCGGGCGGCCACGCCGGTGCGCAGCATGCCGAGGAAGCGCTTGGCCCGCTTGGACCACTGGGCCCGGGCCGCCTCGATGAGCTCCTCGGCCAGGTCAGGCGCGCCCGCCAGGTGACGGCCGGTGAGCAGCGCCGTGGCGGTGTCCAGGTCCTCGGCCCCGAGCTCCAGGGCCTCCTTCACGCTCCGGACCGCGTGGCCGAGCTTCAGCCCCTCGTCCCAGATCGGGTACCAGAGCTGCTCGGCGAGGGCCGCCGGCGCCTCCTTGGCCCGGTGCAGGAGCATCAGGTCGAGGTCCGACGATGGCGCCAGGTCCCCGCGGCCGTAGCCGCCGATGGCCAGCAGCGCGACCGAGGCCGGATCGACGCCGGTGGCCGCCACCGCCTCGTCGAGCCGCTCGACGAGCCACGGGTCGACCGTGGCCCGCCAGGCATCGGAGAACGCGCTCCCGCGGAGGGAGGCGTCGGCGAGGAGCCGTTCCCGGTCGCTGCTCAGCGACACGCGCGTGCTCCTCGCCACCGCATCAGACCGCGTCGCTCCCCTGCTCGCCGGTGCGGATCCGGATGACCTCGTCGAGCGGGCCGACCCAGATCTTGCCGTCGCCGATCTTGCCGGTGCGGGCCGAGTTCACGATGGCCTCGACGGTGCGGTCGACGTCCGCATCCTCCACGACCATCTCGAGGCGCACCTTCGGGACGAAGTCCACCTTGTACTCGGTGCCCCGGTACACCTCGGTGTGGCCGGACTGGCGGCCGAAGCCCTGCACCTCCGACACGGTGATGCCGGCGACGCCGGACGCCTTGAGCGCCTCCTTCACCTCTTCCAGGCGGAAGGGCTTGACCACTGCGGTCACGAGCTTCATTGGTACATCCTTTCGCAGATCAAAGGGTGGTCCGGACGGACCGGACGATCAGAGGTTGTGGTAGGCGATCTCGGCGTGGAGGGCCTGGTCGAGGCCGATGTCCTCGGTCTCCTCGTCCACCCGCAGGGCCTTGGCCATGTCGATGCACTTGGCGATCACGTAGGTGACGGCGAAGGAGAAGGCGAACACGGCGACGGTGGCCACCACCTGGTCCTTCATGAGCTCGGCGCCGCCGCCGTAGAAGAGCCCCTCGTTGGTCACGAGCTTGTTGATCGACGACGAGGCGAACAGGCCGAGGGCCAGCGAGCCGAAGATGCCGCCGACGAGGTGCACGGCGATGACATCGAGGGCGTCGTCGATGTGGGTCTTCTCCTTGATGGAGAGGGCCAGGTAGCAGATGATCCCGGCGAAGAAGCCGATGATCATCGCCGGCGTGGCCGAGACGAAGCCGGCGCAGGGGGTGATGGCCACCATGCCGGCGACCGCACCCGAGGCCGCGCCCAGCGTGGTGACGTGCTTGCCCTTGACCTTCTCCACGATCAGCCAGCCGAGCATGGCGGCAGCGGGCGCCACGAGGGTGTTGAAGAGGGCCTGGGCGGCGACGCCGTCGGCGGCGAGGGCCGAGCCGGCGTTGAACCCGAACCAGCCGAACCAGAGGATGCCGGTGCCGATGAGGGTCCAGGGCAGGGCGTGAGGCGGCATGGGCTCCTTGCCGTGGCCCTTGCGGGCGCCGATCACGAGCAGGACCGCGAGCGCTGCGGCGCCGGCGTTGACGTGCACCACGAGCCCGCCGGCGAAGTCGAGCGCCCCCATCTGGGCGATCCACCCGCCGCCGAACGCCCAGTGGGCGACCGGCGAGTAGACGATCACCAGCCAGACGCCGATCAGGGTGGCGTAGCCAGCGAACTTCAGGCGGTCCGCCGTCGCCCCAGTGATGAGCGCCGGGGTGATGATGGCGAAGGTCATCTGGTAGGCGGCGAACAGGATCGGGGGCAGCACGCCCGCCGCGCCGATCAGCCCGACCTTGGCCATCCCGACGTGGTCGAAGTTGCCGAGCACCCCGCCGTCGCCGGTGTTGCCGAACGCCAGGCTGTAGCCGACGACCGACCACAGGACGGCCAGCAGGCCGATGGCGAAGAAGTTCTGCATGAGCATGGCCAGGAAGTTCTTCGAGCGGACCATGCCGCCGTAGAAGAACGCCAGGCCGGGGGTCATGAAGAGCACGAGGGCCGTCGAGACGAGGACCCAGGCGATGTTCCCTTCCACGGTGCTGCCTTTCGTCGGATGCAAGAAAGACGACACTGTTGCGTCAGAGAGTTGCCCGAGCGTGTTCGGTGTGTTTCGGCTCTGTGAATGGAACCTGTCGACGGTCGCGTCGGCCCAGCTCAGGGCACGGCGCTGCCGAGCGAGCGCCCGGCACCCATGCCGGGCCGCGGGCAGGTCGGGGCGAG
This sequence comes from Acidimicrobiales bacterium, assembly GCA_046331115.1. Lineage (GTDB taxonomy): Bacteria > Actinomycetota > Acidimicrobiia > Acidimicrobiales > Iamiaceae > Aquihabitans. The sequence continues at coordinate 367,423 of JAXLRJ010000002.1, read as the reverse complement.
GTGCGCTCCGCGGCTCAGGGGGCAGCGAGGGCGCTGCGGGCCGCTACCTGGAACGGGTCCCACACGGTGGCCACGGGCGGCGCGTAGGCGAGGTCGAGGTCCACGAACTCGGCCGCCGTCATCGACGACCAGATGGCCGTCGCCAGCGCGTCGATCCGCTTGCCGACCCGGTCGGCCCCCACGATCTGGCCCCCGAGCAGGCGCCCGGACCCTCGCTCGACGAGCACCTTGGCGTGCAGGACCTCGGCTGCGGGGTGGTAGCCGGCTCGGCTCGTGGACTCGACCGTGCCGACGCGGTGCTCGATGCCCGCGGCGGTGGCTTCTCGCTCGCTCAGGCCGGTGCGGGCCACCTCCACCTCGCACACCCGGGTGATGGCGGTGCCGAGCACGCCGGGGAACGACGCGTACCCCCCGCCCAGGTTCGTGCCCGCGACCCGGCCGGTCTTGTTGGCCACCGTGCCCAGGGCGATGTGGACCCGCTCGCCGCTGACCCGGTGCAGCACGTCCGCGCAGTCCCCCGCCGCGTAGATGCCCTCGCGGCTCGTGCGCTGGCGGTGGTCGACGCGGATCGCCCCCCGTGCGCCGGCGGCGAGCCCGGCGTCGGTGCCGAGCGCGGCGTTCGGGACCACGCCCATCCCGAGCACCACCAGGTCCGCGGCGAGGTCCTCGTCCGCGGTGTGCACCCGACCGGGCGAGAAGCCGGTGACCTTGGCCCCGAGGCGCAGGTCCACCCCGAACCGCTCGAGCGACCGAGCCACGTGCGCCCCCATGTCGGGATCGAGCGTGCCCATCGGCTGCGCGCCGGCATCGAGCTGCACGACCCTTGCCCCGCGGCGCACGAACGCCTCGGCCATCTCCAGCCCGATGTAGCCGGCGCCGACCACCACCACGTCCCGGCACCGCCCGCCACCGATGGCGTCGAGCACGGCCTGGGCGTCGTCCAGGGTCTGGACGCCGAAGATCCCGGGCCCGTCGATCCCCGGCAGCGGCGGGCGCGCCGGGCGGGCGCCGGTGGCGATGTGGAGCAGGTCGAAGCCGATGTGGATGGTCCGCTCCTGGTCCAACGCCCGGACCTCGAGGCGTCGGGTGTCCAGGTCGATGCCCCGCACCTCGTGCCGGGTGCGAACGTCGATGCGGAACCCGTCGCGGAACTCCTGGGGCGTGCGCACCACCAACGAGTCCAGCGCCGGGATCGCACCGCTCACCACGTAGGGGATGCCACACGCCGAGTACGAGGTGTGGTGGCCCTTCTCGAGCACCACGATCTCCAGGTCCGGCCGCCCACGACGGGCGTTGGTGGCTGCCGTCATGCCGGCGGCGTCGCCGCCGACCACCACCAGCCGGTCTGCCATGGCGCGCAGGTTACCGACGACGCGGGCACGTGCGGGGCCACCGGCCCAACGGGAACCGCCACGCGGCGGCGTGCGAGACTGCGGCCATGGCCGTGCGTCAGGACTCGTCGCCACTACTCCACGCGCACTGTCGCGTCCGGGGAGCAGGTGCAGCGCTGCCGCGTCGACGCCAACGACAAGGCGCCGTTCTCGTGCCCCGAGTTCTGCCTCTTCTTCGAGCCCCGGTCGATCACCGACGCCGGGTGGCAGCGGTTCGAGGACGGAGGCGACGAGTGAGGATCACCGCCAAGGTCGATTACGCGGTCCGCGCCGCGGTCGAGCTGGCCCGGGCCTACCCCACCGATGGCAGCCGCCCGACGCCGCTCACGCGCCAGGCCATCGCCGACGCGCAGGAGATCCCCTCCAAGTTCCTCGAGCACATCCTGGCGGACCTGAAGCGCAGCCGGATCGTCAGCAGCGTGCGGGGCGCCGACGGGGGCTACTGGCTCCACCGGCCGCCCGACCAGATCACCATGGCCGACATCATCCGTGCCGCCGAGGGCCCGCTGGCCGACGTGCGGGGCGAGCGGCCCGACTCGCTGGACTACCCCGAGGACCTCGCCGTGCTGCAGCGGGCTTGGATCGCGGTGCGGGCCAACCTCCGCGCCGTGCTCGAGCACGTGACGCTGGCCGACCTGCGCGACGGCGCCCTGGCACCCGAGGTCGACGCGCTGGCCGAGCCCGACGACGCCTGGCAGATCCACTGACCGGCGCCGGGACCGCCCCGGTCGCACTCAGCTGACGCGCCGCCAGCTCACCATCGGGTCGGCGAAGGCGCCCAGGCCCTCGGCCAGCACACCCCGGACCAGCCGGATGCCGGCGCGCCGGGCCAGCTCCAGCTGCTCGACCCCGTCGACGCCCTCGGCGACCGGGTCCGCCCCGAGGACCCTGGCCGCCACCGCCAGGCCGCCGACCAGCTCCAGGTCCTCCGGGCGCTCGTCCGAGGTGCCGGTGAGGTCGAGTCGGATGTGGGCGAGGGGCACGGCCCGCAGGTCAGCGGGGCGGAGGTGGCCGCTGCCGACGTCCACGAGCGACGCCCGCACCCCCTCGGCCGACAGCGGCGCGACGGCCCCGGCCGCCAGGATCTGGCCGAGCTCCCACTCGGTGACCGACAGCACCACGCGCTCGGGGGCCAGGCCGGCGTGGTGCAGCACGTCGAGCAGCCGCTCCGCGCCGGCGGGGCGCACCAGGCGCCGATGCCCGAGCGCCACGCCCACCCACCAGCCGGCCGCCGCCACCGGCCCGGCGGCCACCTCCGCGGCCACCGCCTCGAGCAGCTGGGCATCGGTCCGGGCCAGCTGCGCCCGGCGCTCGGCCGGCGACTGGCCCTGCCAGGTGGTGACGACGTCCACGCCCACGACCCGCTCCTGGACGAGGTCCACGACGGGCAAGTAGCGCAGGCCAGCCCGGTCGTGCTGCGTGGGGACCTCGCTCACATCGCCCTCCTGCGGAAGGAGCCAGCGGCCGCACGGGAGGGGCCATGCGGCCGCTGGCTCGACCTTGTGGGATCCGCCGCAAACCATCCAGTGAGAGGCGCGTGGCGTGGCGAACATGACGCCGAGGGCAAGATCGAGCTCGGCCGAGCCCGGTTCCGCCCCGGTGGTGCCGCCTCGGGGGCCTCAGCGCAGGCGCAGGTGGAGGTCCGCCAGGTCGATCGGTGTGCCGTGGAGCTCCACGACGCCGAGCGTGGCGTCCCACGTCAGGCCACCGCTCCATGGGTCCGTGCCGGTCGCGGGGGCGTAGAGCCACGGGATCGATGCGACGATCGTGACCGGGCTGGCGACGAGCCCGTCGAGGCGCCAGGTGCCGTCGAGGCCCGAATACGTGGCGGCGAGCGCTCGGCCGCTGCGGTCGTACGCCCGCACGGCCACCCCGAGGACCGGGAAGCCCGGTGACACCACGATGCGCCCCGACAGGTCGGTCGGCGCCGGGCCCTCTGGGGTCGTGGTGGTGGTCACGGTCGTGGTGGTGGTCACCGTCGAAGTGGTGGTGGCGATCGAGGTGGAGGTCGTCGACGTCGAGGTGGAGGTCGACGTGCTCGTGGTGGCGGCGGTCGTCGAGGTGGTCGTGGCCGGTGCCGAGGTGGGGGTGGTTGCCACGACGGTCGAGGTCGGGGGCGCGGGGCGCGACGTGCTCGGCGCGGCCGACGCCGTGGTGGGCACGGTGGCGGGGGCGGCCGTCAGGATGGTGGTCGGGGCGGCCGGTGGCAGGGTGACCGTGGGCGTCGGCAGGCCGAGCGGATCGGTGCCGACCGGCCGATCGCCAGGGCGGGAGGCCGCGGTGGCGAGGACCCGCGTCGCCGGTGCCGCGCTGGGCGTGGCGCCCCGTTGGTCCCCACCAGCGAGCCCCACCGCGGCCCCGACCGCGACGACCACCGCCACCACGGCCGCGGCGGCGATCGTCCCGCCCCCCAGGCCACCGGTGGCCGACCGCCTCGCGCCGGCGGCCGCGCCCTTGGCGGCCAGGCCCCCCGCGGCGGCTGCTGCGCCCACCGCCTTGCCCGACCCCGCGGCGGCCGCCGCCCACCAGCCGGCGGTGAGCAGGCCGAACGGGGCGAGGGCGCCGAGCGAGGCCCCCACCACGTCCACGCCGCGGGTGACGTCGCGGCACTCGCGGCAGCCCTCCAGGTGGGCCTCGACGTCCTCGAACCCCTCGGCGATCCGGCCAGCGGCCACGTAGCGGGCGAGCCGGGCGGTGAGCGCCTGGCAGTCCGTGGCCGGCCGACGGGCCGTGTACGCGGCGAGGTAGGCGCTGACCAGGCCCTGGCGGGCGCGGTAGGCGAGGGCGGACGCGGACCCGGCGGAGATGCCGAGGAGCCCGGCGACCTCTGCCGGCTTGCGGCCTTCCACCTCGGTGAGCCACAGCACGTGGCGCCACCGCTCGGGCAGGTCCCGGAACGCCTCCGAGAGCAGGGCGTTGGAGGCCAGGGCCCGTTCGATCGGCCCCTCGGCATCGGCCTGCAGCGCCGCCTCCGATGCCGCCCACTGCTCCGCGACCTCGGCGCCCCGACGCCGACGCTTGGACGACCGCCACGCCTCTCGACGGACCGCCGTGGCGAGGTAGAAGCGCACCGTGTCCGTCGGGCCCCGCCCGTTGCGCAGCGCGGAGAAGAGCCGCACGAACGCCAGCTCCGCCACGTCCTCGGCGTGGGACCCCTCTGCCGGCGGCAGCGCCCGGCGGGCGGCGGCGACGGCCTGGGCACGGTGGCGGGCATAGATGATGCCCATCGCACCGGTCGATCCCTCGCGCGCGGCAGCCAGGAGCAGGCGATCGGAGATCGGCTCCTCGGCCGCGAACGGCAGGGCGTCGGGGTGGGGCTCGGTGGAGGTCACGCGTCGGGGTGGGGGTGTGCGGGCGATCGCGGAGCAGCGCCTGCCTGCTGCACCCGCGTGCACCCATCCGAGAGGTCAAAGCCCTCGGACCGGCCGTTCATGACGCGGGCCGTCGAGGACCTTCACCCAGGGGCGGGTCTGGTGCGAGGTGGGCCGCCGCCCGCCCCAGCGTGCCCGTCGACCTCGACCCCAGGGAAATCCCGCCGAGGCCGGGCTCAGCGGCGGCCCTCCCGGCGCCGGCGGGCCAGGACCACGTAGGCCTTGGCGGCGCCCCAGGCGATGCCCACGTCGCCCAGCTCGGGCCCCAGATCCGTGAACGCCGAGGGGGCCAGGTCGTAGCGATCGTCGGGGAAGAGCCGGGCGCGGACCTCGTCACGGGGCACCGCGGGCACGCCGGCCCCCGCCAGGACCCGGGTCGCGTGGGGCACGGCGGAGCGGATCACGTCGAGCGGCCCGGTCCGCTGCTCGTCGACGTCGGTGCCGAGCAGGGCCCGCAGCGCGGGTGCCACCTCGGCGAGCGCCGCCCGGCCGGCGGCGGCCGCCTCCTCGCCGAGGCCCGCCGCCACCTCCGGGTCCCAGGCCGCCGCGACCTGCAGCGTCGAGCGGGCCAGCCAGCTGGGGAGGGCGGCCTCGACGCCGGCGGCGAGGGCGTCGGCCGCCGCAGCCAGGGCAGCCAGGTCGTCGGGGTTGTCGGTCTCGGCCACCGCGGCGAACCTATCGCCGTGATCATCCGGGCGTTCTCGGTCTTCGAAGGGATCGTGTACCACTGCGCCCTCGTCGACGGCACCAACCCGTGCCGTCCCACCCTGGAGGTGGACGCCGTCCTGCGGCCAGGCGACGCCGACGACGGCCCGCTGCTGCTCACCATCGCCGACTACGCCACCCTCGCTGGCGGCGCCGAGGTCGTCCGGCCGTGCCTGGACCGCCTGCGCGAGGCCGGGCGCCTCGTCGACCACCTCGGGGTCACGCACCTCGCCTTCCCGTTCTGGACGCCGGTCCGCATCGATGGGCCGCCGCCCGCCATCGGCAAGGTCGAGGGGTCGGCGACCGCCGGTCCACCCCCGGACACCGACGGGTAGCGTTGCCGGTCGTGCGCCGCCGCCTCGCCCCCCTCGCCCTCGCCGCCGCCCTGCTCCTGCCGGTGGCCGTGGCCACCCCGGCGTCGGCCGGCGACGGTGCCACCGCACCCAGCGACCCCGGCGCCACCACCAACATCGTGGGCGGCAGCTTCGCCACCGACGGCCAGTTCCCCTGGACCGCGTTCCTGGTCCGCAAGGGGGAGAGCCGTTCCCTCGGGTTCTCGTGCGGGGCGAGCGTGCTGTCCCGATCCTGGGTCCTGACCGCCGGCCACTGCGTCCTCGACTACGAGGACCTCTACCCCGGCAGCTACGTCGGCCCCGGGTACTTCGACGTGGTGACCGGCTCCCGGACGCTGTCGGGCAGCAGCGGCCAGCGCCTGGCCGTCGCTGCCGTCTACCCGCACCCGAGCTACGACCCCGAGACCAACGACGACGACGTGGCCCTCCTCCGCCTGGCCACCCCGACCAGCGCCCCCGAGATCGCCGTGATCGGCTCCTCGTCGGCGGAGCAGGCCCTCGACGACGCCGGGACCACCGCCACGGTGATCGGCTGGGGCACCACCAGCTCGGGCGGGAGCATCTCCGACGCCCAGCGCTACGTGCAGGTGCCCGTGCAGTCCAACGCCACCTGCAACGGCGCCTACCCACCGGGCTTCACCGACCCGGACGGCTACCTGCTCGAGTACCACGGCAGCAACATGATCTGCGCCGGCCCGATGGATGGCGGCAAGGACTCCTGCCAGGGGGACTCCGGCGGCCCGCTCGCCGTGCAGGCCCCGGACACGAGCTGGCGGCTGATCGGCGCCGTGTCCTTCGGCTACCTGTGCGCCGAGCCCAACTTCCCCGGCATCTACCACCGCCTCACATCGTCGGCCTCGTGGGTCAGCCGGACGCGCCGCTTCGGGCCGTTCAACGCCGACGGCACCTCGTACATCCGCCAGCAGTACGCGGACTTCGCCGGCCGAGCCCCGACCTCGTCGGAGCTGTCGAGCTGGAAGGGCACCCTCGCCTCGTCCCCCGCCAGCAACCTGCCGATCGCGCTCCAGGCCTCCGCAGCGTGGGACGGCAACGCCGGCATGAACACCCGGCTCTACCGGGCGGCGTTCCTCCGGACCCCCGACACCAACGGCCTCTCCTTCTGGATCCACCAGCGCTGGGCGGGCCGGGGCCCGGTGTCGATCGCCAACAGCTTCGTGGCGTCGTCGGAGTTCCAGAACCGCTACGGCGCCCTCGACGACGGCGCCTTCGTCGACCTCGTGTACCAGAACGTGTTCGGCCGGGCCGCCGACCCGAGCGGCCGCGCCTACTGGGTGGGCAAGCTCGCCAAGGGCACCGGTCGGGGCCAGGTGCTCTACGAGCTGTCCAACTCCAAGGAGTACCGCACCAAGAACGGGGACCTCGTGCGCATCATCACCACCCGGTTCGGGCTCCTGCGGGCGGTCCCCACATCGGGGGAGTACGCCACGAGCGCCGGGATGAGCCAGCGCGAGCTGGTCGACGCGCTCCGCACCTCCTACCGGTACGCCCAGCGCTTCGGCGGGTGAGCGACGCCACGCCACCGTCGGGCGCTGGGAGCGACCAGCCCGATCCGCTCGGGCGTCGGCTGCTGCTGACCGGCGGGGTCGCGGCCCTCGCCGGGGCGGGTGCCGGCGCGGCGGCGGCCGCGCTGCTCGGCTCGGGCGACGATGCACCACCTCGGCTCGCGGCGGGCAGCGTGCCCGGTGGCGCCGACGCGCCGTGGCACCACGTGGCCCCCGGTGGGTCCATCCAGGACGCGATCGACGGCGGGGCCACCGCCATCTGGCTGGGTGACGGCACGTACCCGATCGGCGAGCCCCTGCGACCGACCCCCGGCTGCACGATCCGCGGCGTCGGCGAGCGCACCGTGCTGGCCGCGACGGCCACGATGGACGCGGTGGTGGCCGTCGGCGCTGGAGGGCCCGTCGGCGGGGTGCGGCTGAGCGGCCTGGTGGTCGACGCGGCCCGCAAGGCCGCCACCGGGATCGACCTCGACATCGTGGGCACCGGTGGCAACCTGCGCGGCGAGCCCGACGCCGTCTGCCGCATCGATGACGTGTGGGTGCTCGACCCGGTGCAGGACGGCATCGCCTACCGGGGGACAGACACCCAGGCCACGATCACCACCCGCACCCGGGTGCGCCGCGCTGGACGGCACGGCTACCGGATCGAGGCACCCGACAACGTCTGGATCGCCTGCGAGGCCACCACGGCCGGCTCGGAGGGCGCGGGCTTCTGGATCGGCACGGCGATCGAGGGCTCCGACGGGATCGGCGCCGCCAACCTCCACTTCCACGCCTGCAAGGCCTGGTACTGCCACGGCGTGGGCTGGCACGTGGGCACGGGCCGCAACGCCTTCGTCGGCTGCGAGTCGCAGGACACCGCCTCCCACGGGTGGCGGGTGGTGGCGGCGCGCAACACCTTCTCGAGCTGCGTGGCCGACACCGCCGGCATGGCCGACGTGGGCGGACGGCCCGACTCGGCCGACGGGTTCTACGTCGAGCCGGGCGCCGAGCTCTCGCTCGTGGGCTGCCTGTCCTTCGACCGACGCCCGGGCGGCGCCCCCGCCCAGCAGCGCTACGGCTTCAACGTGCCGGCGTCGCTCGTGGCCGACGGCCTGCTGGTGGCGGCCACCGGCTGGGGCACCACGGGCCCCGTCGTGCACACCCGCTGACCTCATGTCTGCCGGGTGGCGTCCGATGGTCAGGGGACCGATCGCTAGCGTCGTCGCGGGAGGGGTGGGTCCCGCCTCCACATCGTCGCGCCAGGAAGGCCCACCGTGACCAGCCCAGACCCCGCAACCGACCAGGGCGCCGACCCCGTGGCGTACGACCTGAGCGTGGTGATCTCCACCTACGCCCGGCCGGTGCAGGTCCGCGAGGCGATCGAGGCGATCAAGGCCCAGGACCACCCAGGCCCGATCGAGACGCTGGTGGTCTGGGACAAGAACGAGCCCGAGTGGGAGCTGGCCGACGACGACCCTCACCGGCCGGTGCGCATCCTGTTCAACGACCACGGCAACGGCCTGCCCGGCAGTCGCAACTGCGGCGCGGAGGCGGCCCGCGCCCCGGTGATCGGCTTCTGCGACGACGACGACCTGTGGCTCCCCTCGAAGGCCCGGCGCCAGCTCACCCTGCTGAAGGAGACCGGCGCGGACTGCTCGACCACCGGCCTCGAGGTGCTGGTCGATGGCAACGTGATCCCCCGCCGCGGGACCGACGGGGTCCTGCGCTACGTCGACCTGCTGCGCTCGCGGCGCATGGAGGCGTACATGGGCACCGCCGTGGTGCGGGCCGAGGCCTTCTGGAACGAGATCGGCCCCCTCGACGAGCACATCCCCGGCGGCTATGCCGAGGACTACGACTGGATGCTGCGCGCCGCCCGCCACGCGCCGATCGTGGTGGACCCCGAGCCCCTCTTGCGCATGCGGTGGATCGTGCAGTCGCACTTCCGGGACCAGTGGCCGGACTGGGAGGCCGCGCTCTCGCAGGTGCTCGAGCGCAACCCCGAGTTCTCCGGCGAGCCCGCCGGACGGGCCCGCATCGAGGGCCAGATCGCGGTGGCCATCGCCGCGCAGGGCCGCCGCGGGGACGCCCTCCGCCAGGTCCGCACCACGCTCGGCTGGTCCTGGCGCGAGCCGCGGGCCTACATCGCCCTGCTCGTCGCCGCCGGCGTGCCGGCCGAGAAGATCAGCGCTGCGCTGAACAAGCGAGGCCGAGGGCTGTGAGCGCCACCGAGGCCCGACCCGCCTCGGCCCTCGACGCGGTGACCGGCCTCCTGGACCTGCGCCCCGCGCCTGCGGGTGCTGGCCACGGCGTGCGCTACGGCCTGGTCGCTGGGCGATCGGGCCCCCGCTTCCTCGTCCCGCTCGACCATCCGGCTGCAGCGCCCGAGGCGTGCCTCGCCTACCTCGGCCTGCGCGACCTGCGCACCCGCGCCACGCGCGGCGCGGTCGGCCTGGCCCTCAAGGCTCGACTGCCCCAGGCCGTGGTCCGCCAGGAGCTCGTGGCCGATGGTGGCCCCGGCTCGCTGCTGGCGTTCCTCGAGGACCTGCTGGCCGAGGAGGGGGAGCCACCCGGGCTCGCCGTCGCCGTCGGCCTCGGCCACCTCGACGACGTCTGGAAGCCGACCCTCCAGGTCTTCCGTCCCGACGGGCGCCCGGCGGCGTTCGCCAAGGTCGGCCTCGGGCCGGCGGCCGCGTCGCTCGTGGCGACGGAAGCCGCCACCCTCGAGCAGTGGGGCCGCCACCACGACCCGCGCCTGGTGGTGCCCGAGCTGCTCGCCAGCACCACCTGGAACGGGATCCCCCTGGTCGTCGTCGGCCCCCTGCCCACCGACGCCCGCCGCCTGCCCGCCGCACCCACAGCGTGGGCGGTCCGGGAGCTCGACGGCCCGGTGGCGCGCGCCGCGGTCGGCGACGCGCCGTGGTGGACCGGCCGGCGCTCGGCCACCATCGAGCCGCGCGTGGCCGGGCTGCTCGATCGCATCGAGGAGCGCCACGGCGCCACCGGCGCCGCGTGGGCCCGCTGGCATGGCGACTGGGTGCCGTGGAACCTGGCTCGCTGCCATCGAGGGCTGGTCGCCTGGGACTGGGAGTACAGCGAGCCCGGCGCGCCGGTCGGCCTCGACGAGGTGCACGGCGCCTACCAGCAGGCCCACGTGGTCGAGGGCGCATCGATCGCCGAGGCCCTCGCCGTGGCCCGTCGCGCCGCCTCGGCGCTGGCCGCGGCCGGCACCAGCCCGGCCGGCCCCGAGGAGCTGCGGGCCCGGGCAGGGCGTGCCGACCCCAGCGGCCCGATCGGGTCGGCTGCCTGGCTCGCCGACGCCCACGTGGCCATGCTCGCCACCCGGCTGGATGCCCTGGAGGCGCTCCAAGAGCGCCCGGCAGGCCACCGCGCCGAGCTGCTCGCCGCGGCCGAGGCCGCGCTCGACCGCTCTGCCGAGCTGACCGGGGCACGGCCGTGACCACCACCGGCCCCACGAGCGAGGCCGCCGAGGCCGGCCCCGAGGAGGCTGCGGCCGACGAGCCGGCCGCAGCCACGGCACCTGCCGGCTCGGCCTCGGTCACCGCCGTCGCACGCGGCGGGGCGCTCAACATGGTCGGGTCGATCATCTACGGCGCCAGCAACTTCATCCTGCTGGTGGTGCTGCAGCGGGTGCTCGGCCCCCAGGACGCCGGCATCGTGCTCGTCGCGATCGCGCTCTACAACATCACCGAGACCGTGGCCGAGATGGGCTGTGGCACCGGGCTCATCCGGATGCTCAGCCACGACCGGGCCATCGGCCACGAGGAGCGCCTCCGGCCCACGGTGATCGTCGGCATCGTCCCGGTCGCCATCGCGGCCACGTTTGCCGCCGGCCTGATGTTCGCGCTGGCCGAGCCGATGGCCCGGCTGCTGGCCTCGCCGGGCCAGGAGCAGCTGGTCGCCAACGTGCTGCGGGCCATGACGCCGTTCATGCCCTTCATGTGCCTGCACTCGGTGCTGGTCTCGGGCACCCGCGGCTTCAACACGATGGGGCCCCAGACCTACATCGAGCGGATCGGTCGGGCCGTGGCCCTGCCGATGGTGGTGGCCCTCGCCGTCGGGATGGGCATGGGGCCCGCTGGCGTGGGGGCCATGTGGGCCAGCACGGCCGTGGTCGCCCTCGTGTTCTCAGCTCGCGCGATGTGGTTCCGCATCCGGCGCGCCGAGGAGGCCTGCGGGGTGGCCCCGCTCAAGCCGAACCGGCGGATCGCCAAGCACTTCTGGGCGTTCACCGCGCCTCGGGCCATCGGCCAGTCCGCCGAGGTCGCGGTGTCGTGGATCGACACGGTGCTGGTGGCGGCCCTGATCTCGACCACCGCGGCGGGCATCTACGCCTCGGGCACCCGCTACATCCTCCCGGGCGTGTACGCCGCCAACGCGCTGATGCAGGTCACCGGCCCGCGCATCAGCGGCCTGCTGGCGCGCGGCGAGAAGCACGAGGCGTCCGCGCTCCTGAAGGTCGTGTGCGGCTGGCAGGTCGCCGTGATGTGGCCGATCTACCTGGTGACCGCCTTGTTCCCCACCCCCCTGCTGCAGGTGTTCGGGCCGGAGGTGGTGGCGGCCAAGGGCGCCCTGGTGGCGATCTCGATCGCCATGCTGATCACGGCGCCGGTGGGCCCGGTCGCCTCGGTGATCCTGATGTCGGGGCGCAGCCGCCAGGCCATGTTCAACACCCTCGTGCTCGTGGCGGTGAACGTCGGCGGCAACCTGATCTTCGTGCCGAAGTACGGCATCACCGCTGCCGGCGTGACGTGGGGCGCCACGATCCTGGTGGCCGCGGCCCTGCCCGGCTGGCAGTCGAGCCGGTCGCTGGGCGTCTCCACGCTGGGACGGCCGGCCGTCGTGGCGGTGGCCACGTCGGCGGCGACGATGGGCGTCGTGGGCGGCGCGGCCCGGGTGATCCTGGGCGACGGCACCTCCGGCCTGCTGGTCGCTTGTAGTCTCGGCGTGCTCGCCTACGTGTTCGGCCTTGCGCTGGTCCGCTCCCAGCTGCACCTGGACACCTTGTGGAACGGCATCCGGCGCCGATCCTGAACCGACCGATGGCACGAGGGACCGAAGACAGATGAGCGAACTCGAGACGGGCTTCCGCCTGGGCGACGTGGTGGGCATGGTCCGCCGTCAGCTGCCGGTCGTGCTCGGCGCGTCCATCGTCGGGCTGATCCTCGGCTACCTGGTGTTCGCCTCGGCCCCGGAGTCCTACAGCGCCACGTCGCGGGTCCAGGTCAAGGCCATCAAGGTCAACCCCTTCGACCCGGACAACAAGGCCAACGAGCCCGACATCGCCACCGAGAAGGACCTGGTCAAGTCCGATGCGGTGGCGGACGTGGTCCGCGCCCAGCTCGGGCTTCCCGCCGATGCCCGGGTCGGCTCGCACATCAGCGTCACCACCACCGACGTCACCTCCGACGTGCTCCAGATCACCTACGTGGCCGCCACCGCCCAGGATGCGCAGAAGGGCGCCAACGCTGCCGCCGCCGGCTACCTGAAGCAGCGCAAGGACGCCGCCTCCTCGACCCGGGACAAGGCCGCGGCCGCCCTGGACCAGCAGATCCAGGAGGCCAACGACAACCTGAGCCAGGCCAACGACGCGGTCGACGCCGCCAAGGACGGCACGCCCGAGAAGCGCCAGGCGGTGTCGGCCCAGCAGGCGGCCCAGAGCCAGCTCAACGCCCTCAACCAGCAGAAGGCCCAGCTCGCCCAGTTCGACCCGTCCTCGGTCGGCGTCCTGGTGAAGAAGGCCACGCTGCCGCCCGCCACCACGTCCAAGAAGGCGATGGGCAAGGGCATCGGCGTGTTCGGGCTCTGCGTGGCCGGCGGGCTCGTCGCCGCCTGGTTCCTCGACCGCCGCGACGGGCTCGGCGGCGGGCGCCGCAAGATCGAGCAGCTGGCAGCCGGCGCCAACATCCGGGTCCTGCCCGGTGCGGACGGCCGCTCGGCCTCGCCCGCCGAGGTGGACGCAGCGATCGATCGGCTGGCCGTCGACCTCGTCGGCGGCGGCATGCCCGGCAAGGCCACCTCGGTCCTCATCGTCGGCGCCGGGATGGAGCCGCCGGTGGCGCTGGCCGAGGAGCTGGCGTCGAGCCTGGCCTTCGCCGGCATCCCCGCCCTGTTCGTGCTCGCTGGCACCAGCGAGCGCCAACCCCGGCAGGTGCAGACCATCGCGTCGTTCGCGGACCTCGTGACCTCCGGCGCCAGCGTGGCCGGGCCGGCCGGGCTGCCGGCCAACGCCGGGGAGGGCACCCCTGGCGGCGGCCCCCTCGTGACCTGGCTCCGCCCGAAGGGCTCGGCGGAGGCGTCGGGCCTCCTGCGGCGCGCCGTCGTGGACTCGCTCGTCACCCGCGCCGGGCGCGAGCGGTTCGAGGCCGTCGTGTTCGTGGCGCCCGACCCCACCAAGACCGCAGCGGCCGCCGCCCTGGGCCAGTGGGTCGAGCGGACGGCCATGGTCGTGGACCGTGACGACCGGGGCCAGGCCGAAGCGGCGGTCGAGTCGCTCGCCAGCGCCGAGGTGCGCGTCACCGAGGTCGTCTTCACGTGACGGCCACGGGGGACGCGGTCGCTGCCGGCCCGGTTCCCCGCCGCACCTCCCCGGCGCGGACCCTCCGGCCCACCAAGGCCACCTGGCCGATCTGGGCGATCACCGCTGGCATGCCGCTGGCGTTCCTGGTCGGCGTCCACGGCTTCGTGTGGGCGCTGCCCGGCATCGTCCTGGGCGCCCGCATCCTGTCGGATCGCACGGTCCGGTTCCCCCGCAGCACCATCCCGCTGATCGCCTTCCTCTGCTGGACGCTGCTGTCGGCCACCATGATCGGCTCTGGCACCGGCTACCTGCTCTTCGCGTTCCGCTGGCTGCTCTTCGCCGGGGCGCTCACGTCGCTGGTCTGGCTCGTGAACGTGCCCGAGGACCACGTGCCCTCGTCGCAGATCGTGGACTGGCTCGCCGCCCTGTGGATCTTCCTCGTCGTGTGCGGCTACCTGGGCGTCCTGCTGCCCGAGTTCGTCCAGAAGTCGCCGTTCCAGATCGGGCTCGGGCCGATCGGCAACGTCGGCTTCGTCGACGAGCTGGCCCGCTGGCGCTTCGCCGAGACGCAGTCGGCGCTCACCGGCTCGCCGCTCCCCCGCCCCTCGGCGCCCTTCAACGCCACCAACGGGTGGGGCGCGGCCATCGGCATCCTCACGCCCTTCTTCCTGCACTCGTGGATCCTCCAGCCGGACCGGCGTCGCCGGAAGCTCGGCTACGCCCTGGGCCTGGCCGCGGTGTACCCGATGCTGGTGTCGGTGAACCGAGGCCTGTGGATCAGCCTCGGCGTCGCCCTCGTGTACTACGCCGCACGGAAGGCCCTGCGAGGCAAGCTCGGGCCGTTCTTCGTGCTCGTGGGCACCATGGCCGCGGTCACCCTGCTGCTGGTGGCCACCCCCGCGGGCAAGCTCGTCCAGGACAAGATCGACAACTCGACCAAGTCCAACGACTCGCGCGCCAACCTCTACGAGCTCGCCTACCAGGGGGCCAAGGACTCGCCGCTCATCGGCAACGGCGCGCCCAAGCACGCCGAGGGGGCCCCACCGGGCATGCCGCCCGTGGGCACCCACGGGATGCTCTGGTACCTGATGTTCGTCCACGGCTTCGTGGGCATGTTCCTGTTCCTCGGCTGGCTCGCCGGCGAGGTCTGGCGTTCAGGACGGGTGAGAACTGCCGATGGGTGGTGGACCCACCTCGCCCTCGTCATCGGCTTGGTCCAGGTGCCCTTCTACGGGCTGCTGCCCCAGGTCGTCCTGCTCGGCATCGCTGCCGGGCTGTCCCACCGAGAGATCCGCACGTGACCACCACCGCAGACCCCCAGCAGCCCTCCCTCGACCGGGTGCCCGCCACGGGCGGCCGCGCCGGCGGCGGACGGCGCATCGACACCGACGGCGCGTCGCTCGCCACCCGCCAGCGGCGCGGCCCCGGGGGCCCGGCGGCGAACGACGCTGCCAAGGCGGCCCAGCGCGCCTACGGCATGGCCACCGCGGGCCACCGCCGCCCGCCCGAGCTGCTCGTGGTCGGCGCCAAGCGGGGCGGCACCACCAGCCTGTGGAAGTACCTGGATGCCCACCCAGGCATCCTCCCCACCTTCCCCCGCGCCGAGCAGATCAAGGGCACGTACTTCTTCGACGAGGAGTGGCACCGCGGCGAGCGGTGGTACCGGTCCCACTTCCCCACCGACCGTGAGCGAGCCAAGGCCGCCGCCCGGCTCGGCTACCAGCCGGTGGCGTTCGAGGCGAGCCCCTACTACCTGTTCCACCCGCACGCGCCGGCCCGGGCCCACCAGGTCGTGCCGGGCGCGCTGGTGGTGGCGGTGTTGCGCGACCCGGTCGAGCGGGCGTTCTCCCACTACAAGGAGCGCCGCAACCACACCGAGCCGCTCTCGTTCGCCGCGGCGCTGGCCGCCGAGCCCGAGCGCACCGACGGCGAGGAGGCCCGGATGCTGGCCGACCCGACCGTGGTGTCGCCCGCCCACCGGCACCAGACCTACCTGGCCCAGAGCCGCTACGCGCCGATGCTCGAGCGGTGGTTCTCGGCCTTCGGACGCGACCAGGTGCTGGCCGTGCCGGCCGAGGAGTTCTACGCGGACCCGCAGCAGCTGTGCGACGAGATCACCGATCGCCTCGGGCTGCCCCGCCGGGACCTTGGCGACCCGGAGCCTTTCAACAGCGAGCCGAGTGCCGACATGGATGAGGAGGTCCGGGCAATGCTGCGGGCCTCGCTCAAGCCGGACATCGAGGCGGTCGAGCAGCTGCTCGGCCGGCCGATGCCCTGGGCGCGCTGACCCGTCGCCAGGCGGGGATCTCGCCCGACCCTCCCTCCGGGTGGCGATCCCAGACGACCGACGCTCGGTGGTCGCCGGACCTCCCGGCGAATTCGCCACGGAGCGTGAAATCCATGTGCGACTTGTCACGCTGCGTGATCCGGCCTAGCCTTCCCACGAAGCGTGAGATCCATCGCGGTGTGCGCACCGAGCGTGAACCGCGATGGGGGAGGCCAGCGATCTGATGCAGATGACGAAGAACCGCCGCCGGATGAGCATCGGGGCCGCCGTGGTCGCCCTGCTGGCCGTGGTCCCGGTGGTCACCCTCCTCGGCGGGCAGGGCGCCCAGGCCGCCGACGCCGTCGCCGGCGACGGCACCACCTCGGCCACCGCCGGCGCTTCCTGCTGGGGCATCAAGCAGGCCTTCCCGGCCAGCACCGACGGCATCTACTGGCTGAACACCGCCGCTCTCGAGCGGCCCACCCAGTTCTACTGCGACATGACCACCGACGGGGGCGGCTGGGTCCTGGTCGGCCGCGGCCGCCAGGGCTGGTCGTTCAGCAACCTCGGGCAGGGCAGCCCGTCGACCGTCCGCACCACCCCCGACGGCACCAGCGCCTTCAGCCCGGCCGCCCTCCCGGCCTCCACCATCGGCCAGCTCCTGAACGGCCAGGCCGTCGACACCCTCACCGACGGCATCCGCATCGAGCGCCGGACCAGGTCCGATGGCTCGACGCGCCAAGACGTGCGCCTGTACCCGACGTACCAGGAGTGGTCCTGGGCCTTCCACGCCGGCCAGCTCCTCAACCGGATCACCCTCGACGGCAGCAACTACAACGGCTCGAACACCTACGACACCGCGTCGAACTCGGTCGCCGGCCAGACGACCAACCAGCTGTCCGGCCAGAAGGACACCAAGCGCCTCTTCACCTACGCCTGGACCAGCCACAACAACCAGAAGGGCTTCTCCTTCGGCACCGGCGTCAACGGCTCGAGCTCGTCGACCAGCTACCTGTGGACCTACACCAACGAGGGCAGCGCCATCCCGTTCAGCCGGGTGTTCATCCGCCCCCGGATCGCCAACGACGCCGCCGGCTTCACCCCGATCCCCGGCAGCGGGTACGCGGCCGAGGCCAAGCCGGCGGCGCTGAACAACCGATCCGAGCTCGCCAACTGGGGCGTCGTCGGCAACGACCACACCAACGAGACCACCATGGAGCCGTGGAACACCAACGTGCTCAGCCTGCGGGTGGCCGGCGACCGCACGTTCGTGGGCGGGCGCTTCACCGGCGTGCAGCAGGGCCCCACCGGCACCCCAGTCGACCAGCCCTACCTCGCCGCCTTCAGCCTCGACGGCAACTTCATCGACACCTTCCGACCCAAGGTCAACGGTCGGGTGTGGGACATGCTCGTCGTCGACGGCAAGCTCATCATCGCCGGTGACTTCACCCAGGTGAACGGCAACACCGACGCCTCGGGCATCGCCGCCCTCGACCCCACCACGGGCGAGCTGATCCCGGGGTGGAAGGCCAAGGCCTCCAACGCCGACGGCTCCCGCTTCTACGTGCGGGCGCTCAGCCAGAGCGGAGGGTGGATCTACGCGGCAGGCAACTTCAACCGGTTCGAGGGTGGCGGCTGGAACGCCATCACCGTCAGCAACGCCATCAACCTCAGCGTCGCCAACGGCGCCCCCGGCAACTGGCGGCCCCGCCCGAGCGGCGGCGTCGTGCGGATCCGCGTCACCGACGACGCGAGCCGGGTGCTCATGGCCGGGTACTTCAACAACATCAACGGCGACACCAACCACGCCTACTTCGGCATCGTGGACGCCAACTCGGGCACGCCCATCGGCGGGCTCGGCCCCTGGCAGCCATCCGTCGGCTCCACCGCCAAGTACCAGCAGGCCGTGCTCGACCTCGGCGACCGGGTCCTGGTCGGCGGCTCCGAGCACGACTTCCAGATGTACAAGGCCGACCGCTCCACCCTGCTCGACTCGTTCGTGACGAAGTCCGGCGGCGACACCCAGGCGATCGAGAAGATCGGCAACAAGGTGTACTACGCCTGCCACTGCGGCAACTGGGCCTACCAGGGCACCAACAACTGGACGGCGCCCACCGGCTTCCGGGCCATCGCCCCCATCAACCTCGTCGCCGCCGTCGACGTCGGCCCGACCTCCATGCGGGTCGACACCGGCTTCTGGCCCTCCAGCCTGAAGGGCGTCAAGGGCGAGGGGATCTGGGCCATCGACAGCGACGACCGCGGCTGCCTCTGGGTCGGCGGCGACCTGATCCGCGGCGCCTACACCGGCAACGCCGCCTCCGACTGGCTCGGCGGGTTCGCCCGGTTCTGCCAGCAGGACACCACGCCGCCCACGGCCCCCACCAACCTCACGCAGGCCACCTCCGGCTCGGGCGTGAAGCTGACCTGGACCGGCTCCACCGACAGCAACGGGACGGTGTCCTACGACGTCTACCGCGACGACCGGGTCATCGCCTCGACCTGGGGCACCAGCTACACCGACCCCACCGTGAGCGGCGCCCACCGCTACACGGTCCGCGCCGTCGACGCCCGGGGCAACGAGTCGGCGAGCCCCGCTCCGGTCAACGTCGCCGGCCCGTCGCCGGTGATCGCCTCGCCCGTCGCCTTCGGCGCCACGTGGCGCTACGACGACAGTGGCGCCGAGATCGGCACCGCCTGGCGCGGCGCCACCTTCAACGACGCCGCCTGGGCGAGCGGCAAGGCCAAGCTCGGTTGGGGCCGCTCCGACGTCGCCACCACGATCGGCGCCGCCAAGCCCCTCGCGGTGCGGTTCCGCAGCACCTTCGACGTGGCCGACGCCAGCTCGGTGAAGACCATGACCCTCCAGCTGGCCGAGGCCACGGGCGCGGTCGCCTACGTCAACGGCGTCGAAGTCGGCCGGATCAACATGCCCGCCGGCAAGATCACCGCCACCACCCCCGCCTCGTCCTACGTCTCGGGCACCGCGGAGACGTCGATCAAGACCCTGACGGTGCCGGGCTCGCTGCTGCGCAACGGCTCGAACACGCTGGCCGTCGAGGTCCACAACGTGACCTCGGGCGGCTCCAAGCTGTTCTTCGACCTGGCGTCGACCTTGTACGGCACCGGCGGCGACGCCACCGCCCCCTCCGCGCCGGCCGCCACGCCGGTCATGGGCACGAACCAGATCGCCGTCAACTGGACCCCGTCGACCGACGACATCACGCTCGCCGGCTACGTGGTGGCCCGCGACGGCAGCCCGGTGGCGGTCACCGGCCCGACCGCCACGTCGTGGGTCGATGGCGAGGTCGACACCTCCACCGCCCACAGCTACGTGGTCACCGCCTTCGACGCCAACGGCAACACCGCCGCCTCGTCCGCTGCACCCATCGCCGGGGTCGCCAACCCGAACCTGCTCACCTACGGCGCCAGCTGGAAGTGGTTCTACGCGGAGGGCGGCCCTGCCGCCGACTGGGCGTCGCCGACCTTCGACGACGCCAGCTGGACCACCGGCCCCGCCGAGCTCGGCTACGGCGACAGCGATGAGAAGACCGTGATCTCCACCGCCCCGACGCCGCGGCCGCTCACCGCCTACTTCCGCACCACCGTCACGGTGAACGACCCGACGGCGTTCTCCAGCATCCTCGCCAACCTGATCCGGGACGACGGCGCGGTGGTCTACGTGAACGGCGTCGAGGTCGGCCGCGACAACATGCCCGCCGGCGCGGTGTCGTTCTCGACCGGTGCATCGACCATCATCAGCGACCGCACCGCCGAGAAGACGCCGGTGCAGATCACGATCCCGACGTCGGCGTTCGTGGCTGGCACCAACGTGATCGCCGTCGAGGTCCACAACAGCGACCGCTGGAGCGGCGACCTGTCGATGGACCTCAAGCTCACCGGCCAGTCCTGACCCCCCGTCACACCCTGGCGCCACGCCCCGGGGCCAGCCCGGTCGGGCCTCGCGCCACCGCGAAGCCTGCAATCCGCACGGCTCGGGCCGATGGGAACCGGATGCGCGCCCCCGATGCCTCCCCACCGGCCGCGCCCGGTCGGACGGGCCGCGGGCGGACGCGCCCGCTCGCCGTGCTGCTCGCCCTCGCCGCGGTGGCCGCGGTGGCGACGCTCGCCCATGGGGGCGGGGGCCAGCAGGCCGCAGCGGCGACCGCCACGGCCGGCGACGGCACCACCGAGGCCACCGCCGGCGCCTCGTGCTTCGGCATCTTGCGCGACCACCCGGGCAGCCCCTCGGGCACGTACTGGCTGTACACGCCGGCGATGGATCGGCCTGCGCCCTTCTACTGCGACATGGTCACCGAGGGCGGCGGGTGGGTCTTGATCGCGCGCGGGCGCGAGGGCTGGGTGTGGTCGCCGACCGGCCAGCAGAGCGCGAGCGCCGTGCGCAGCAGCACCTCGGGCCTGGAGGCCTTCACGCCGGCCTCGCTCGACACCGCGACCATCACCGGCCTCATCAACGGCGCCTCGCCCGCCGCGCTGGGCGAGGGGATCCGCGTCGAGCGGGCCGCCAACGCCACCGGCACCTCGTACCAGCAGGTCCGCATGTACCCGAAGTTCACCCGCTGGACCTGGATGTGGGAGGGCGGCCAGCTGCTGAACCGGATCGTCTTCGGGACCACCAGCTACACCGGCTCGAACACGCGCGACACCTACGCGGCATCCCTCGCCGGCCAGACCACCAACCAGGCCGCCGGCAAGCAGGGCACCAGCCGGCTGTTCACGTGGGCCTGGGACAACAACGGCAAGAAGGCCGGCTTCTCCTACGGCAAGGGCGGCCCGGCGGGCTCCACCAGCGCGACGAGCTACCTCTGGCAGGCCTCCGCGTCCGGCTACTCGCTGCCGTTCACGCGCGTGTGGCTCAAGCCCAAGCTGAGCAACCAACAGACGTGGCCGGCCATCCCGCCCGGGGGGTACGCGGCGGCGCCGAAGCCGGCGGCCCTCAAGGACCGCTCGGAGGCGGCACCGTGGGGTGTGGTCGGCATCGACCACACCGGCGAGGCCACGGTCGAGCCGTGGAACACCAACGTGCTCGCCGTGAAGGCCTCCGCCAGCCGCGTGTTCGTCGGTGGGCGCTTCACCGGCGTGCAGCAGGGCCCGACTGGCACGCCGGTGGCACAGCGATCGCTCGCCGCGTTCGACCTCGACGGCAACTTCATCAGCACGTTCCGGCCCAACGTGGCCGGCCGGGTCTGGGACATCGCCCTCACCTCCGACGGGAAGCTGATCATCGCCGGGGACTTCACCTCCGTGGACGGGGTCGCCAACACCCGGGGCCTCGCGGCGCTCGACCCGACCACCGGCGCGGTCCTCACCGGCTGGAAGGCGCGCATCAGCCGGGTCGGTGGCACCGAGTGGCGCGTCCGGAGCCTCGACGTCCGAGGCGGCTGGGTCTACGCCGGCGGCCTGTTCGACCGGCTGGTGGCCGGCACCTCCACGACCCCCGTCGCCGTGTCCAACGCGGTGGCGGTCGCCACCTCGAACGGCGCCCAGGGCCCGTGGAAGCCGACGCCCAACGGGTCGGTGGTCGACGTGTCGGTCACGAACGACGCCACGCGGGTGCTGCTCGCCGGGTACTTCACCAGCGTCGGCGGCAGCACCACGCACGCCTACTTCGGGATCACGACCATGGCGACCGGCGCGCCCACCGCCGGGACCGGCGCGTGGCAGCCCTCCACCGGATCGCCCAGCACCGCCCGCTACCAGCAGGCCGTGGCGGACCTCGGTGACCGCCTGCTCGTCGGCGGCTCCGAGCACGACACCCAGCTCTGGAACAAAGCGCGGTCGACCCTGCTCGACTCGTCGATCACCAAGCCCGGCGGCGACTCCCAGGTGATCCGCATCGTCGGCACCAAGGCCTACGTGGGCTGCCACTGCGGCGGCTGGATCTACCACGGCACCAACAACTTCACCCAGCCGCCCAGCTTCCGGGCCATGGACGCGATCAACCTCGTGGGCGCATGGGACACCGCGACGTGGAGCTACGACGCGTCCTGGTTCCCGGGCTCCCTGAAGGGCACCTACGGCGAGGGCGTGTGGGCCATCGACAGCGACAGCCGCGGCTGCCTCTGGGTCGGCGGCGACCTCACCCGCGGCGCCTACACCGGCGTGGCCGCCACGGACTGGCTCGGTGGCTTCGCGCGGTTCTGCCCCCAGGACAGCACCGCCCCGACCGCGCCCGGCAGCCCGAACCTGGCGTCCAACGCCGGCGCCCGCAAGCTCACCTGGGCCGCCGCGTCGGATCCTGGCGGCGCCGTCGCCGGCTACGACGTGGTCCGGGACGGGAAGGTCATCGCCGTCGTGTCCCCCAGCACCCTCACCTACACCGACCCGAGCGCACCGACGGGCACCAAGTACGCCATCCGGGCGTTCGATGCACGCGGGAATCGCAGCGCGTCGGCGGCACCGACCACGGCCCCCTGACGCCACCGACCTGCGGCCCAGCGGGGCGCGTCCTGGGGCTCAGAGGCCCTGGCGCGCCCGGAACGCGGCCACGTCGACCACCTGGCCGCTGCGACGGGCCTCCTCCGCTGCCCACCCGACGACGTGGCTCTCCAGGCTGGTCCGCCCGTCGGTGGTGAGGCCCACGCCGTCGCCCGCCGCCCCGCCACGGGCCGCATGGCCGCCGAGCGAGGTGGCGAACGCTCGCAGGACGCCCAGGTCCCCGCCGCCGTGGCCCAGCGAGCTGGCGGCCTCGTCGGGCAGCTCGATGCGCTCGACCCGGCCGGTGCCGTGCTCGCTCACGGTGATCTCCGGATCCACCTCGAGGAACGCGGCGCGCAGGGTGGCCCGGGTGCCGTCGATGCGCAGGGTCCGGCCCTCTGCGTGGCTGTGGCCGTGCATCGTGAAGGTGACCGTGGCCCCCGAGGCCAGCTCCATGGCCACCACCTGGTGGTCGACCACGTCGTTGTCGCAGCGGTAGGCGCACCGCCCGAAGGGGCTGGTGGCCAGGGCGGCGCGCCGCGAGGTGGCGTCGAAGGTGGGCGGGTCCTGGAGCGGGAACACCTGGGTGAGGAGACGGATCTCCGGCGCCGCGACCGGGACCTCGGGGGCGTAGGCCCGGATGGCGGAGAAGGCGCAGTCGGGCTCGATCGGGCACCCGTCGGTGCAGCGCTCGGGGATCTCCGGGCCCACCGCCTCGGGCCGGAAGTGGGTGAGCGAGCCGAAGGAGCTGAGCCGCACCACCGGGTCCGCCAGGATCCAGTGGAGGGCGTCGAGGTCGTGGCACGACTTGGCCAGCAGCATCGGGTTGCTCTGGTCCTCCCGGCGGTAGGCACCGCGGACGTAGCTGTGGGCCATGTGGAGGGCGTCGACGTTCTCCCGGTGGTCCACCGTGACCACCCGGCCGAGGCGACCGGAGCGGACCACGTCGGCCACCGCCTGGAAGAAGGGCGTGTACCGCAGGACGTGGCAGACGTGCAGCTCCACCCCGGCGGCCTCGGCGGCCTCGACGAGCTGGCGGCACTCGTCGAGCGACTGGGCCATCGGCTTCTCGAGCAGCACGTGGTGGCCGCTGCGGAGCGCCGCGAGCGCCGGCGCCAGGTGCTGGTCATCGGGCGTGGCCACGAGGACCGCATCGGCCAGGCGCTCCCCCGCGAGCCACGCGCCCACGTCGGCGAAGCGGTGCTGCGGCGCGATGGCGTGCGCGTCGCCGAAGGCATCGCGCCGCGAGGCGTTGGGCTCGACGACCGCCACGAACCGGACGCCAGCCGCCTCGGCGTTCATGCCGTAGGAGATCATCCCCCGCAGGCCCGCACCGATCAGCACCACGTCGAGCACGGGCGGGGGCGGTGCTGCGGTCATCGGAGGATCGCCTCGGCCAGGGCGTCCGCGGCCTCGGGCACGAGCGAGAGCCACAGCTCGGGCTCGATGAGCTCCACCTCCATCAGCAGGAGCTCGCCGTCCACCTCGACCACGTCGACCCGGGCGTAGGGCGGCGCGTCGGGGGCGGGCACCGCCGCCAGCACGCGCCGGGCGGTGGCCCGGTGGTGGTCGTCGGGTGCCACGAGCGCTGCGGTGCCGCCGTAGTCCGACTGGATGCGCCACTCACCGGGTTGGGGCTGCTTGCGGACCACGTGGGTCACCTCGCCGGCGGCCGCCACGATCGACAGCTCGCCGCCGCGCTCGATCTCGGGGAGGAACGGCTGGACCAGGACGTCGTGGGCCCGTGCCAGCTCGTCGAGGTGGGCTTGCGCCACCTCCAGGCCAGCCCTGGCCACGTGCACGGCCCCCTTGGAGCCGGCGCCGACCGCCGGCTTGGCGACCGCGTCGCTCCAGCCCCGTTCGGCGAGGAGCCCTGCGAGGTCGACCTCCGCCCCGCGCGCCAGGTGGGCGGTGGGAACGACGGGCACCCCGGTGCCCTCCAGCTCCCGGAGGTACCCCTTGTGCGCGTTCCACCGCACGAGGGCCGGTTCGTTGCAGACCGCGAGGCCGCGCCCAGCCAGGTCGTCGAGCCATGCCAGGAACTCGTCGAGCCGATCGATGTAGTCCCACGGGGAGCGCAGCACGACGAGGTCCGCATCGGCGGGGAGGGGCTCGCCCCACACCACCGGGACCACCCGGGCGCCGGCCGCCTCCAGGGCGCGCACGAGCACGCGGTCGTCGTCGCGCACGTGCCGGGTCTGCTCGTCCACGACCAGCACCAGCGTCCGGGGCTGCACCATGGGCCGAGGATCACAGACCGGAGGCGCCCTCCGCCAGCAGCACCACCGCGAACACCAGGAACAGGACCGTCATGATCACCGGGTTGTTGGCCAGCATGAAGGCCTTCAGCTTGGCGAGGGCCCGGTCCGAGGACTCCTGGAAGATGGCGTGCACGAGCACGATGCCGGCCACCGTCAGCGAGCCGACGACGACGAACGCGGCGGCGTCGGCCACCACCTCGGCGGTGCCGAGGCCGGCGCTGGAGATGGCCGAGCTGGCAGCAGCGACCATGCCGAGGTTCTTGGGGTTGATGCCGCCGAGCAGCACGCCCATCCCGACCGCCTTGCGCGCGGTCAGCTCGTCGAGGTGGCGCATCCACGGCGGGATCGGCGCCTCCTCGCCCGGGGCCGGCCGCTTGCGCCAGTTCCGCCCGGCGGCCACCAGGCACACGATGCCGAGGGCCAGGCGGACCTTGGCGGCGTTCGGCCCCTCACCGGGGTGGTCGACCCCGCTCAGCCCGGCCAGGACGATCGCCATCATCGCGGCCAGCCCGACCACCCAGCCGATGGCGAAGAGCGGCCCGTTCACCCGCGCCCGCGGGGTCCCGAGCACGAGCACGATGGCCACGATCGGGATGGGGCTGAGCGCCACCACCAGTGCGAACGGCAGCACCTGTCCGAGGGTCTCCACGGCTCCCCCACCTCCACGTCGCGGGTGGCTGCACGGTAGCGGGCGGCCACCGACCGGCTTGCGGATGCAGGGACCGGCCGGCGCCCATGGCGTCGGGCCGACGCCGCCAGAGGGACCGGCCCTACGATGGGACGCCCCCTCCCGACCCCACGCCCGAGGTGCCCGTGCCCGTCCCCGCCGTCGTCCTCCTCTCCGGAGGCCTGGACTCCTCCACCGTGGTCGCGCTGGCCCAGCAGCAGGGCTTCGACGTGCACGCGCTGTCGTTCTCCTACGGCCAGCGCCACACCGCCGAGCTGGCCGCCGCCGCCCGGGTCGCGGCCGCGGCGGGGGTCGCGGACCACAAGGTGGTCGACATCGACCTGCGGGCCTTCGGCGGGTCCGCGCTCACCGACGACATCGCGGTCCCCAAGCACGACGATGCCGCCGACATGGACGAGGGGATCCCGGTCACCTACGTCCCCGCCCGCAACACCATCTTCTTGTCGTTCGCCCTGGCCTGGGCCGAGGTCCTCGGGTCGTCCGACGTGTTCATCGGCGTCAACGCCCTCGACTACTCCGGCTACCCCGACTGCCGGCCCGAGTACATCGCCAGCTACCAGGCCATGGCCCGCCTGGCCACCAAGGCGGGCGTGGAGGGCGACACCGAGCTCGAGATCCACGCACCGCTCATGGCCATGACCAAGGCCGAGATCGTGGCGACGGGCTCCGCGCTCGGCGTCGACTACGCCAACACCGTGTCCTGCTACGACGCCGACGTCGAGGGCCGGGCCTGCGGCCGCTGCGACAGCTGCCACCTCCGGCGCCGGGGCTTCGAGCAGGCCGGGGTGGCCGACCCGACCCGGTACCAGCCGGGCGCACCAGGCTCGTGAGCTACCTGGTCAAGGAGGTCTTCGCCACCCTCCAGGGCGAGGGGGCCCAGGCCGGGCGGGCCGCGGTGTTCTGCCGGTTCGCCGGGTGCAACCTCTGGTCGGGCCGGGAGGAGCACCGGGCCACGGCCACGGGCCGGTTCTGCGACCCGGACTTCGTCGGGACCGCGGGGCCCGGCGGCGGCCGGTTCCCGGACGCCGACGCGCTGGCCGCGGCGATCGAGGCGGCCTGGGGCGATGCCGGCGATGCCCACCGCCTCGTCGTGTGCACCGGCGGCGAGCCGCTGCTGCAGCTCGACGAGCCGCTCGTGGCCGCCGTCCACGCCCGCGGCTTCCAGGTGGCGGTCGAGACGAACGGCACGCAGGTGCCGCCGGCGGGCATCGACTGGCTGTGCGTCAGCCCCAAGGCCGGGGCGCCGCTGGTCGTCGCCGGGGGGCAGGAGCTCAAGGTGGTGGTGCCCCAGGAGGGCCTGGACCTCGAGGCGCTGGAGGCGCTCGCCTTCGACCACTTCTTCGTGCAGCCCATGGACGGCCCGGACCGCGCCGCGGCCACTGAGGCGGCCATCGCCTGGTGCCGGGCCCACCCCCGCTGGAGGCTGTCCGTGCAGGCCCACAAGTACCTTGGGATCCCGTGATGGAGATCTACAAGCGCTTCAGCTTCGAGGCCGCCCACTCGCTGCCGAACGTGGCGCCAGACCACCAGTGCGCCCGGCTCCACGGCCACAGCTACGAGGTCACCGTCACCGTCGCCGGCCCGATCGGTCCCGACAGCGGGTGGGTGATGGACTTCGCCGACCTGTCGACGGCGATGGCGCCGGTGCTCGACGCGCTCGACCACCGCAACCTGAACGAGGTCGCCGGCCTGGAGAACCCCACCGCGGAGCACCTGGCCACCTGGATCTGGGGCCGCCTCGCCGACGGCGGGCTGCCCGGCCTCGCCGCGGTGCAGGTGGCCGAGACGCCACGCTCGGGCGCGGTCTACCGCGGCCCGGACGCCTGACGGTCAGATGCCGAGGGGCAGGCGGGCCCGGGTCTCGGTGACGATCCCACCGCGGGCGCGCTGGGCGACGTGGACCTCCACCCAGCGGGGCGCTGCGGCGCGCTGCACCTCGGCGGCGATGTCCACGGCGAGCTGCTCGGCGAACACGGCAGCGTCCCGGAACGACCACAGGTAGAGCTTGAGCGACTTGGACTCGACGCACCGATCGGCCGGCTCGTACTCGATGGTGACGGTGGACAGGTCCGGCTGCTCGGTGACGGGGCACATGGAGGTGACCTCCTCGCAGGTGAACCGCACCCGAGTGCACCCCGCGGGCGCCGGGAAGCTCTCGAGGTGCTCCACGGGGTGGCGCACGGTGGCGCCCAGGATGGTGAGCCCGTCGGTGCGGTCGCTGCTCGTCACGGGGCCGAGGCTAGCGAGGCCGCCGCTCGGCGATCGGGCCAGCGCCCCGGGCGCCGGCCCGGGCCCGGACGCGAAGCGCCCGCCCGGCGCTGGGCTCGGGCGGGCGCTGGGAACGGGTGTGGAGATCAGCCCTTGGTGTACACCCGCACGTAGTCGACCTGGTAGGTGCTGTCGGCCGGATCGCTCCAGTTGACCCGGTTGATCCCGGAGGTGGAGCAGCCGCCGGGGGCGGTGCCGGAGATGGCGCAGCGGTTGAGGTCCTGGAGCAGGCCGAGGGTGCCGTCCGGGGCGCCGACCCAGCGGCCACCGACCGCCAGGTTGATCGCGATGTCCCAGGTGCCATCGTCGGGAGCCGACGAGGCCCAGGCGTGCTTGGTGTCGACGAAGGAGTGGACGTTGACGCCGTCGACCGAGAAGGTGAACTTCACGCCGTTGGGGTCCGGGGCGATCTCGACGGCCCAGGTGTGGTAGCCGGGGGTGTTGGCCGGGTTCTCGAACCAGGTGGTCTTCTTCGAGACGTTCGACACGCCATCGAGGTGGAGGGTCTGGGTGGTCTTGCCGGGGACCTGCGAGTGGAAGTACTCCATGATGTCCACCTCGGCGGTGCCGGCGCCGTTGCGGTGCCGCAGCCAGAACGCCGGCCACAGGCCCTGGGCGTGGGGCAGCTTGGCCCGCATCTCGAACTTGGCGTACTTCGGGAAGTAGGTGCCGGTCTCCCGGGAGCCGATGAAGCCCGAGGTGTAGTTCATCGAGCTCGACGCACCTGGGCAGGTGACCGTCTGCTTCTTGGCGACGATCTTCAGGGAGCCGCTGCCCTCCGAGACGTTGTTCGGGGTGTTGCACTCCTGCTCGAGGTTCGAGGAGCCGTAGTTGCTGTAGTAGGGCTTCCACGCCGAGGTGTCGAGCGAGGAGCCGTTGAACTCGTCGCCGCCCACCAGCGTCCACTCGGAGGTGCTCGACGGGGTGGAGGGCGGCGCCGGGGCCGTCGTCGTGGTGGTGGTCGGGGCCGCCGTCGTGGTCGTGGTGGGTGCCGCCGTCGTGGTGGTGGTCGGGGCCGCCGTGGTGGTCGTCGTGGGCGTTGCGGTGGTCGTCGTGGTGGGCGCCTCGGTGGTGGTGGGGGCGGCCGTGGTGGGCACGACCGTCGTGGTCTCCTCGCCACCGCCCACCGGGGTCCCGGTGGTGCCCGAGCCGGGCACCGGCTGGCAGGCCGCCAGGGCGAACATGACCGCTCCTGCGATCGCCGCTCGTGCTGCGAGGGGGGTCTTCCGCTGCACCTTCATCGCCTCGTCCTCATCGCTCTCGTCCAGTTGACTGACGGGAGTGGCTACGGCGCGATGGGATGACGGCTTGAGCGCAGAAAGCGAGAAAACGACCACTTTCTGCGAAGTTCTCCGCAGCGTGGTCGTGATCTCACGTTGGGCGGTCAAATTACCACAGAGCGTGCATGATTGCGCACGCGGACCGTGGCGGAAGCACGCCACCCGCGTAGCGACGGCGCCACGCTCTGCGACCTCGACGGGCGCTGACGCGCCCGCGGGGAGCTACTCGGCGGTGGGTGGGGCCGGCGCGACGAGGGCCCGGTTCAGGCTCCCCGAGCGCAGCCCCTCGAGGTCCAGCGCCACGAACCGGTACCCGGCGCCGAGCACCGCCTCCACGACCTCGGTCCGGCGGCGCACCACCTCGTCGAAGCGATCCGTGGGCACCTCGATCCGGGCGACGTCGCCGTGGTGGCGCACGCGCAGCTCGTCGAGCCCCAGCGATCGCAGGGCAGCCTCGGCCGCCTCCACCTCGCGCAGCACGCGGAACGTGACCGGCGTGCCGTAGGGCACCCGGCTCGCCAAGCAGGCGGCGGCCGGCTTGTCGGCCGTGGGGAGGCCGAGCAGGCGGCTGAGCTCGCGGACGCGGGCCTTGGTGAGCCCGGCCTCCACGAGCGGGAACCGTGCCCCGCGCTCCTGGGCGGCGCGCTGGCCGGGCCGGTGGTCGGCCAGGTCGTCGACGTTCACGCCGAGCACCACCGTGGCGCCGAGCGCGGCCGCCCGAGGCTCGGCAGCGTCGAGCAGCGCGGTCTTGCACCAGTAGCAGCGGTCGCCGTCGTTGGCCGCGTAGCGAGGATCGTCGAGCTCGCGGGTGGCCACCGGCTCCCACCGCAGCCCCCAGCCGGCGGCGAGCTCCTCGCACGCGGCGAGCTCGTCGGCAGGCAGCGACGGCGACACCGCCGTCAGGGCGAGGCAGCCAGCCGAGCCGTGCACCTCGTGGGCCACGTGGGCAAGTAGCGCCGAGTCCGCCCCACCCGAGAACCCGACCACCACCGGGCCGACCGCCGCCAGGGCGCGGCGCAGCGCCTCGTGGTCGGGGGAGGCTGCCGGGGCGAGCACGATCGAGCGCGGCGGGCGGTCAGGCGTCGATGCCGGCCGCGTCGAGCACCTCGTCGAGCGTGCCGACCGCCCCGGTGGTGAACGGGCCGAACTCGGCGTAGAGCGTGGAGGCCTCGTCGAAGCGCATCGTGTACACGACCTCCTTGAGGTCGTCGGGCTGCTGGGCGAACAACGTGACGCCCCACTCGAAGTCGTCGATGCCCGTCGAGCCGGTGACCACCTGGACGACGCGCCCGGCGAAGGCCCGGCCGCTGGCGCCGTGCTCGTGCATGAGCGCCTTGCGCTGCTCGAACGGCAGCGAGAACCAGTTGTGCTCCGGGCCGCGGCGCTTCGACATCGGGTAGAAGCACCACGCCCGCATGCCCGGCGGCGGGAGCTTGGGGTGCAGGCGCGCCTCCAGCATCCGCTCGGGCACGCCCTCGGCGTACTCGGAGACCTCGGTGAGCGAGACGTAGGAGTCCACGACGACGAGGCCGGCGGCCACCAGCGCCGACTGCAGCTGTCGGAGCCGCCACCAGTCCGGGGCGAGGGCCATGAACGCCACGTCGGCCTTGTGGCCGAGCACGGCCACCGGCACCACCTGCACGTCATCGCCCTCGGCCGCCTTCACGGCGGCCCCGATGGCCGCTCGGTCGACGTGGGGGGCGGGCTTGCAGAAGAGGTGCAGCACGGCGAGGCCGGTGGAGGGGACGAGGGCGTCGGGCATGCAGGCGAGGCTACCCGTGCCCCTCCACGGCCTCCCACCCCCGGGCGGAGCCGCGCCGGCCAGGCCCGGCGGGACGAGCGACCGGGCCTCGTGTCCGATTTGACATGAAACATCACGATGGATATGGTGGAGCCAGCGTTCAGGGGCCCCCAAGGGCCACGGACGTGGATGCGGTGCCGCAGGATCAGGCCCGCCCGGCGCCGGTCCGGTGCCCCCCTCGCTCGTCGCTTGGACGGGCCGGCCCCACGGCCGCCCCTCCGAGCCTCGTCGTGCCGGGGAGGGAGCTCCCTCCCCCAGCCTCCCTCCCCGGCCGTCCCGACGCCGCCCGGCCCACGCCCGGCCGGCGCGCTCGCCCCGCACCCCGAGGCCCACCGTCTCGCGAACCGGAAGGTCCTCCCATGCTCCAGCGCTCCTCCCCGCGCACGCTCGCCCTGCCCCTCGTGGTGGCGATCGTCGCCGTCCTGTGCACCTCCTGCGTGCTCGCCCAGGGCACGGACTACGTCGTGCAGCCGGCGCCGCCCAACGGCGTCCACGTCACGCTCCGGCCGCGCCCGAGCCACCTGCTGGTGGTCATCTCCGACCTCGTGGCCGGCGGCGTCGCCGTCGACCGGGAGCTGGCCCGCCACGGCTACCGCGTCTCGTGCGACGGTGGCGGCGCCACCCGGGCCAACGGCGACCGGTGCGCCCTCGCCGTGCTGCGCGCCACCCGTCTCGCCGGCGGCCTCGTCGGCGCCAGCGTCGCCCGGCTCGGCTGGGGCACCGCGGTGGCGTCGGGGAAGCTCGGCGACTTCTCGGCCGACGCGCTCGGCGTCGTGCGCCGCCGCGGTGGGTGCGTGCACGTCACCATCCGCCGGACCTCGTTCACCAGCTGGGCCAACTGGACCTGGCGAGCTGCCGGGAGCCACGGGTGCTGAGGGCACGCCGCCGTGCCGCTGCCATCGCATGCGCCGCCGCCGTCGCCCTGGCCGTGGTGGGGGCGCTCAGCCTCGCCCGCCGCACCGCGGCACCGCCCACGGCACCGCCCACGGCCCCGGCCGCGGCGGCGCCCTCGGCCCGCGAGCGAGCCCCGTCGCTGGACGCGCTCGCCCGCCGCCTCGCCCAGGTCCGTCGCCTGCGCGTCGATCCGTGCCGCGCCGCGCCCCACGAGCTGTTGCGCCACTTGGGGCTCGATGACGCCCGACCCCACCCCATCGCCGACCTCGCCGCCCGCCGGTGCCGATGGGTGGGCAGCGGCGGTGCGGTGCTGGTGTCCGTGCGCCGGGACCGGGCGAGGCCCCCCGTCAGCGGTCGACCGGCAGGGCCCGGTCGGAGGTTGGACGTGCCCGGGGCCCAGTGGGCGCGGGTCGTGGACCACCCCGGTGACCTCGTCGGGTGGCCGTCGGGCCGCACCGCGACCGCCGCGCTGGGGCACGGCTCGGTCACCGTCGAGGTGGCCACCCGACGCCCCGGGCCGATGCCCTCGGACCCCATGCTCGCCGCCGCGCTGGCTCGGGCGGTCCTGATCGCACCGCCATCGGTGCGGTAGACCGGGGCGGTGCCCGCCCCCACCGACCCTCGCGCCCTCACCGCCGGTGAGCTCCTCCGGGCCGACGTGGCCGCCAACAAGCACGACCCGAAGGGGCTGCTGCTGGTGGTGAGCTACCGGGTGGCGTCGGAGGCCCGCAAGCTCGGGCAGGTGTCGCCCCTCCACCGCCTGGTGGTCCTGCCCGTCCTGCTGCTCTACCGGGTGCTCGTCGAGTGGGCCCTCGGCGTGGAGCTGCCGGCGCAGGTCGAGGCCGGGCCAGGCCTGCGGATCCGCCACGGCCAGGGCCTCGTGGTCAACACCGGCACCATCCTCGGTGCCGACGTCATGCTCCGCCACAACGTCACGATCGGCAACATCCGCCGCGGCCCCGGCGACACCACCGCCTGCCCGGTCGTGGGCGACGGGGTCGAGTTCGGTGCCGGCGCCGTGGTCGTCGGCCCCATCACCATCGGCGACGGGGCACTGATCGGCGCCAACGCGGTGGTGAGCGCCGACGTCCCGGCGGGCGCGGTGGTGCGGGCGCCCCGCCCGACCATCACCGATCCCCGGGCGTCCTCGGACGCCGGCTGACCCACGCCGGCAGGGCACGCCGGCTGCCGACCCGCCGACCGCAGGGGTCAGCCGGTGGCGGTGTCGGGGTGGATCGGGATCACGTTGCCCGCCGCGCCACCCTCGGCGGTGGGCACCGCCGCACCATCGGCGACCTCGGCCGGCGTCGGCCAGCTCGTCAGGTTCTGGCCGTCTCGGCCCTCGCGGAGCAGACGGCGCCAGCGCGCCCGGTCGAAGGTGACCGGCTCGGTCGTCGCGATGAAGTCCTGGAGCAGCTCGAGGAACCGATCCGGGTCCTGGTGGTGGGGGAAGTGGCCAGCGTCGGCGAAGATCTCCAGGCGGCTCCCGGGCATGGACTCGTGGGCGATGTGGGCGTGCGACACCGGGATGACCGCGTCGTGCGCACCCCACACCAACAGCACCGGCATGGCCTCGGCGAGGTAGCTGCGGTCGAGCATCGTCACCACCTGGCCCCGCCATTCGACCACGGAGCGCAGGGTGCGGGAGAACGCGCCGCGCGCCGCCACGTCCGGCGAAGGTCGGCGCGGGGCTCCTCGCATCCGGCCAGGTCGGTCCCGCTCCGGCGAACGGCTCGATACCGGCCGCGGGCAACCGCACCGGCGGGAACCGCAGGAACGGCAGGACCAGAGTCCGCCGGCGGGGTCGACGCCGCCCGGAGGAACGGCTCACCTCCACGGCTCACCGCCGCTCGCCGCAAGGCCAGCCGGTTCACCCGCGTCGGGTGCTGGTAGGTGAGCTGGGCGGCCACGCCGCCGCCCAGGGAGTGGCCGACCACGGTGGCCTTGTCGATGCCCAGCACGTCGAGCAGGTCTCGCATGCCGTTGGCGAAGCGGCGACCGAGTAGTCGGCGCGGCTTGTCGGACTCGCCGTGGCCGAGCAGGTCCGGGGCGATCACGGTGTAGCGCTCGGCGAGGGGCCGCATCAGCGGGACCCAGCTGGCCGAGGAATCGCCGATGCCGTGGATGAGCAGCAGCGCCAGGCCGAAGCCACGCATCCGGTAGGCACGACGGTGGCCGTGGATCGTGGCGAAGCAGGTCGTGGTGTCGAAGGAAGCGGCGCGCGGCTTGCGTCGCCTCGATGGTGCGGCCACGGCGCTCACCTCCGTCCTCCCGTTGCCTGCTCGAAACGCTATTGCCCAGGTGCGTCGGCCGGCGAGCAGCGCGTAGACCGCCGCGTGACCGCTGCCACGACCCACCAGGGCGGGCGCGCCGGTGGCCGACCCGCAGGGCCGGCACCGGTCAGGTCTGCGCCGACGCCGAAGCGCCGTCGATCATCCGAGGATCGAAGTCCTCCATGCCCCCGGGCATGCCACCGGCAGGGCTGTCGGCGGCATCGGCGATGACAGCCTCGGTGGTGAGGAACAGGGCGGCGATCGGCGCGGCGTTCTGCAGCGCGGAGCAGGTCACCTTGGCGGCGTCGGGCACGTGCGGCAGCATCTCGCCGTACTCGTCCGAGGCGGCGTTGTAGCCCTGGGTGCCGGACAGGCTCCTTCACCTTGGAGACCACCACGCCGCCCTCGAGGCCGGCGTTGAGGGCGATCTGCTTCGGCGGCTCCTCGACAGCGGGCCACGAGCTTGGCGCCGGTGGCGATGTCGCCCTCGAGCTTCTCGGCCATCCAGGATCGCCTGCTGCGAGCGGATGAGCGCCACGCCACCGCCGGGGACGACGCCCTCCTCGACCGCAGCCTTGGCGGTGGAGACGGCATCCTCGATGCGGTGCTTCTTCTCCTTGAGAAAAGGCTCGGTCTCGGTGGCGGCGCAAACCTTGAGCACGGCCACGCCGCCGGCCAGCTTGGCCAGGCGCTCCTGGAGCTTCTCCCGGTCGTAGTCCGAGTCGGTGCTCTCGATCTCCGACTTGATCTGGGTGATGCGACCGGCGACGTCCTCGCCGTTGCCGCCGCCCTCGACGATGGTGGTCTCGTCCTTGGTGATGATGACCTTCTTGGCGGTGCCGAGCAGGTCGAGCGTGGTGTTCTCCAGCTTGAGGCCCACGTCCTCGGAGATCACCTGGGCACCGGTCAGGATCGCCATGTCCTGGAGCATCGCCTTGCGGCGCTCGCCGAAGCCAGGCGCCTTCACGGCCACCGACCGGAAGGTGCCGCGGATCTTGTTGACGACCAGCGTCGACAGGGCCTCGCCCTCGACGTCCTCGGCGATGATCACCAGCGGCTTGCCGGCCTGCATCACCTTCTCGAGCACCGGCACCAGGTCACGGACGTTCGAGACCTTGGACGACACGAGCAGCAGGTAGGCATCGTCCAGGACGGCCTCCATGCGCTCGGGGTCGGTCACGAAGTAGGGCGAGATGTAGCCCTTGTCGAAGCGCATGCCCTCGACGAAGTCGGTCTCGATGCCGAAGGTGTTCGACTCCTCGACGGTGATGACGCCGTCGCGGCCGACCTTGTCCATCGCCTCGGCGATGGCCTCGCCGATCTCGTTGTCGTTGTTGGCGGAGATGGCGGCGACCTTGGCGATCTGCTCCTTGTCGTCGATCTCGACGGCGAGGGCGTGGATCGAGCTCACCGCAGCCTCGACGGCCGCCTCGATGCCCCGCTTGAGGTCCATCGGGTTGGCGCCGGCCGCCACGTTCTTCAGCCCCTCGCGCACCATGGCCCGGGCGAGCACCGTGGCGGTGGTGGTGCCGTCGCCGGCCACGTCGTCGGTCTTCTTGGCGACCTCCTTGACCAGCTCGGCGCCGATCTTCTCGTAGGGGTCCTCGAGCTCGATGTCCTTGGCGACCGAGACGCCGTCCTTGGTGATGGTGGGGGCGCCCCACTTCTTCTCGAGCACGACGTTGCGGCCCTTGGGGCCGAGGGTCACGGCGACGGCGTCGGCGAGCTGGTTCATCCCGGACTCGAGCGCCCGGCGGGCCTGCTCGTCGAAAGCGATGATCTTGGGCATCCCTGGTTCTCCTGGAGATGGCGGATGGCGGAACGGCTAGCACTCCCTGCGGGAGAGTGCTAACAGCAAACCACGTCCGGCGAGCGTTAGCAACCACAGGGGGAGAGTGCTAACGGCTGGCGCCCTGGCCGGGGCCGTGACCACGCTCCGCGACCCAAACGAGTCGTTCGGCCCATGTCAGGACCACGGTGCGCACCGATGGATACAGCGCCGCACCGGCCCTGCCGGTCGGCGAAGCGGGCGGGCCATCAGCAGTTGGAGGGAGACTGCTGGTGGCCCGCCGCCCGCAACCCGAACGTCGCCGGTGGGGCAACGGGCCACCCTGCCGCAGGCGGGTCGCAGCGACCCCCACCGGCCACGTCGGTCCACCGAGCCACGAGCGCGCGAGCACGACGGGCCGAAGCCCGCCGCCGCCACGGGTGGGCGCGCCGAGCGCGCGCCGGCGATCAGCAGCCGCCGGCGACGGCGGGGATGATCGAGACCGTGTCGCCGTCGGCGACCGGCGTGTCGAGGCCCTCGCGGAACCGGACGTCGTCGTCGGCCACGTAGAGGTTGACGAAGCGGCGCAGCGAGCCGTCGGCGTCGAGCAGGCGGTCCTTGAAGCCGGGGTGGGCGGCCTCGAGCGCGGTGAGGACCTCGCCCACGGTGGCGCCCTCGAGCGACACCTCCGACGCGCCGCCGGTGAGGGTGCGCAGGGTGGTGGGGACTCGGACGGTGACGCTCATCGACGGACCTCTGGCTCGGCACGGCACCCGGCGGCTGCCGGGCGCAGGCATGGTAGTGGCGAGGTCCAGCCCTTCCACCACCCGGCAGGGCATCGGCCAGGGTGCCGTGGGTAGGGAGTTCACCCATGCGCAACACGCCGGTCTTGCCCCCGACCGCTGGACCGGTGACGATGGCGCCCATGGCCACGTCGAGCGCGCAGCGCGGGTTGCGCTCGTTCCCCCAGGGGGCGTTCGACCTCGCGGCCGCCCTGGACGCCAAGGCAGCGAGCGGGCTGTCGATCTCGGTCTGCATCCCGGCCCGCAACGAGGAGCCCACCGTCGGCGCCGTCGTGGCTGCCATCCGGTCCGCGCTGGTCGACGCCGCGCCGCTCGTGGACGAGGTCGTGGTCGTCGACGACCACTCCACCGACGGCACCGCCGCCGTGGCCGCGGCCGCCGGCGCCCACGTCGTCGACGCCGCCACCGTGCTCGCCCACCACGGCGAGGGCCACGGCAAGGGCGAGGCCCTGTGGAAGTCGCTCCACGAGTCCACCGGCGACGTGGTCGTGTGGGTCGACGCCGTGGACATCGTCGAGTTCGACCCGGCCTTCGTCGTGCAGATGGCCGCACCTCCTGGCAGACCCCGACCTCCAGTTCGCGAAGCGGGCCACTACCACTGGGCTGAGGCCGACGGCGTGGGGGCGGGCGTGCTTCACCGAGCTGCTCGCCCGCCCGCTGCTGTCGCTCTACTTCCCGGAGCTCGCGGAGGTGGCCAGCCCTGGCCGGCGAGTACGCGGGGCGCGCCGTTCGCTGCTGCGCCGCCTGCCCTTCGTCGTCGGGTACGGGGTCGACGTCGCCCTGCTCATCGATGCGGTCCGATCGGCCGGGATCGACCACGTCGTCGCGCCCAGGTGGACCTGGGCGTCCGCCACCACCGCAACCGGACCCTCGACGAGCTCGGCCCCCAGGCCCTGGCGGTCGGCCAGGCAACTCTGACCGCCGGTGCGCCCGCCCGGGCCGGCGGTCCTCCACCGGCCCGGCCGCGAGCCGCTGCCCGTGCCCATGCACGAGCGCCCCCGCTCGACGCCCTCGACGGGTAGGCCGCGCCCACCCACCTCCCCCGTTCGTCGGGCATCGTCGCCGAGGCGGCACGAGTCGAAGGGGACGGCGAGCACTCAGCTTCGGCCACCGTCCCCAGGGCCGCTGGCGGACGGGTGCGCCGGTCGAGGCCTGGCCCCGCCTCGTCACGCCGCCGGCGGCGACCGCCTCAGCGCAAGCATGACCCTCCGCACCGCCCAGGCCGGCCCACGCCGCGGCCCGTCGCCGGCCGCCGCCGGCCTCGCTGCGCTCGCTGCTGTGGTCGGGCTGGCCGTCGGGCTGGCGGTCTGCCACCGGTGGGGCGGTGACGCCGGAGCGAGCCGGTCAGACGCCAGCCAGCGGGGTGCACCGGCGAGCCGAGCGGCCCGACCGACCGACGACCTCGAGCAGGCCACGACGGCACCGGGTCGAGGCACGTCGGCGTCGGGTCCGGCCTCGGGGCGGGGCCGGACCGGTGGGGCGCCGCCGGCGAGCCATCGGCGGCGGCCGAGGTCCAGGCTCGCCGGGTCGCCTGCGCGCCCATGCGCTCATCTCGCCGTCGCCCACGCCCCCCGACCCTGGCGACGCCCGCCTCCGGGCCCACTTCACCGGGGGATCGCTGCTGCTCGTGGTCCAGGAGATGGCCCAGCTCAGGCGCGCCGGCGCCGCGCCCGGTTCCCTCGACCCGGCGCCGCCGCGGCCGATGGTCAGGACCGTGCAGGTCCGCCGCTCGCTGGCCACCCTGCGGGCCTGCTTCGTGGATGACGCCGTCGTGGTCGACCCGGTCCGCCACCGGGCCCTGGACGACGCTACCCGGACCAAGTGGGTGGCGGTGACCATGGCCTGGGCCGACGGACGATGGGCCGTCCAGGAGCAGCGCCTGGTGCGGGCCGAGCCGGGAGCCCACCGGTGCGGGTGACGGCCGATGCCCATCCATCGCCCCACCGGGCCGGTCCCTGGCGGTCGAGCCGCCAAGGACCGTCGAGCCCCGCACCGAGCTCGGCCCCGCCCGCTCGGCCCTGGGCCCGGCGGATCGTCGTCGCCACGCTGGCCCTGGCCACCTCGGTCCTCCCCTGTCCCGCCCGGCCTGGGCCGAGCTGGGCGCGGCGAGGGATCGCCACCCGCACGACCGGCGCCGGGCGTCGAGGTAGAGGTGTCGAGCAGCGAGCGGGCACGCCACTGCTTCCATCCGAGCCGGACGAGCGCCGCGGCCGCGGGTGCCACCGGCCGGCGGTCCGACGAGGCGCTGCGCCGCAAGATCATCATGAGCAGGTCCTCTGCTCCCCGGGGTCGGCACCACCGTCCCGCAAGGGTCGCCCGGCCAGGCGCGGCCGTCGCCGGTGGCCACGCTCGCGGCGATGAGCAGGCGGAGCTGCGCACGGCGCGTTGCAGGCCTGGACGGCACCCGCTGCTGGCGTGCAGCTGGTCGGCGTCGACGTGCGGACCTGGGTGGAAGGCGCCCGTCCGCTATCGGCCACTGCTCGATCCCCGGCCTCTCCGCCACGGCCACCGCCGCACCGAGCCGGTTTCGAGGTCCGCCGACGGCCACCTGGTCGCCAGTTGCCGGGGCGGGCGCCCTTCGCTACCGCTGGCGCCGGCACGCCCTGGCCGGTGCCTGCACGTCCACGTTCGAGGTGCCCGGCCGCCACCGCGCCATCGCCACCCCGTGGTCGATCCGCTGGCGGGCCAGCGACGGTCGCCGGGGCGCGCTCGCCGACGCTCCGGTCGAGCTCGTTCACGCCAGGGTCGTTGAGGGCTGCGGGTCACCGACTGACCGCGACCAGCAGCGGCTCGACCCCAGACTGCGATGCGTCGGCCCGAGGTGGCATCGCACTCCGCCGGGTCCCCGAGCGCGGAAGCGCCGTCCCGCACGCCACTCCGCCACGCAGACCAGGCGGCCGCCGCCGCGCCGAAGAGGTCGTCGAGCGCCACCCGGCCGGCCGCCCCGAGCGCCACCGGATCGGCGGGCAGCGCGATCGACGGCTCGGCCGCCGCCAGCAGCGCGAGCCGCTGGAGGGCACCCGCCGCCACCTTCTTCCCGTGGGGCAGGTCGGCACCGGCCATGGCCCGGAACGACGCCTCCGGGAACACCTCGACGATCCGGTCGTCGCTCGCCGCCACCACGGCGACCTCCCGGATGCGCGGCACCAGGTGCCAAGCCTGGGCGCTGACCCCCGGGACACCGAGGCGGCGGAGCACGGCGTTGGCCTCCGCCTGGGACCCAGCCGCGAGCGCCGCCCGGTGCGGGGTCCAGAACACGCTGCTGCGCCGGGCACCGACGAAGGCGCGGGCCGCCACGTCGGCCTGGCGCCGACCGGCGTCGACCACACCGATGGGGATGTCGACGCCGACGGCGGCGAGCGGTGCGCCGAGCGTCGCCTCGACGTCCGCGATCAGGTCCCCGAGCGCCGGGGCGACGTGTGCGCCGACCAGCCCGGACCCGTCGACCACGGCGCCGACCCAGCCGTGGCGCCCGGCGGCGTCGACGCCGAGGACCGCCTGCGCCAGCGCGGGCCCACCCGGGACCGGTGCGGTCACCTCGCCTCCCGAGCCCGGCCCGCTGCTCAGGCGGAGAGCCGGGCCTTCACGAGCGCGGACACGGCCTTGCCATCGGCCCGGCCGGCGACCTTGGCCATCGCCGCCTTCATGGCCAGGCCCATCTGGGCCGGCGAGTCGAAGCCGCCCTCGGCGAGCGCCTCGTCGACGAGCGCGGCCAGCTCCTCGTCGGTCATCGGGGCCGGGAGGTAGCGGGCGAGCACGTCCCGCTCGGCGAGCTCCCGCTCTGCACGCTCGGGTCGGCCGCCGTCAACGAACGCGGCCGCGGACTCCTCGCGCCGCTTGGCCTCCTTGGCGAGGACCGCCACGACCTCGTCGTCGGACAGGTCACGGACCTCGGCGCCCGACACCTTGGCCTCCTTGACGGCGGCGATGGCCATGCGGAGCACGGACACCTCGAGCTCGTCCCTGGCCTTCATGGCGGCGGTGAGGTCGGCTTGGATCTGGTCGGCGAGCATCGTCGGGCACCTCCTGGGCCCCGCCACTGTGGCCGACGCGGTCGGCGGCCACCACTCGATTGCCGCGGCGGCGACCCGCTCGACCCCCGGAGGTGTGGGCGCCGCCACGCCAGCTCGGAGGTCCGGGCCCGGGCGGAGGCGTCCTAGATGACTTGTCGTTCGGCAACTGCGGATGCCCGTCAATCGTTGCTCCACAAGGGTTCGATGGGGCCGTACGACCCATTGGATGCACGATGCCGGCTTCGTAACATGGCGTGACGGCACCGCCGCTCCCCACGCCCGAGGTGGCGAACCATGTACTGCCCGAAGGACCGCACCACGCTGCAGACCACCGAACGCGGGGGCGTCAGCGTGCACTGGTGCCCCACCTGCCGAGGGGTCTGGATGGACCGGGCAGAGCTCGACAAGGTGTTCGGCCCGGGCGCCGGCCCGGCTCGGCCGCCCGCCGTCGCCGCACAGGGCGAGTACGCCAGCGTTGACCTGCGGTCCATGACCCCGGCAGCGCCGACCGGGTCCGCCGGCCTGTACGACCGGTACCGCAACGGCAACCTGCGCACCCAGGCGCACTCCACCCGCGAACGGCGGCTCGCGGAGATCTTCGACTTCTGACCGATCCCTCGGGACGCCACCTGGACGGCGCCCCGTGGGGTCGGCGCGCTCGGCCGGCTACGCGCCGCCGAGGACAGCCACCCCGTCGCCCCGCAGGTCGCCGAGCATGTCGGTGCGCCCCAGCACGGCCGCCAGGATCGAGCGACCGGGCCCGGCCACCTCGAGGTCGCCCTGGCCGACCACGAGGTCGACGTCGTCGGGGACGAGCCGGAGCCGGTCGAGGTCGCGCACGGGGAAGCCACGACCGCCGCCCCGGGACACCATCGCGGAGAGGGCCACCGCCACCGCGTCCGGTGCGACCTCCACGCGCCGGCCCACGGGATGGAGGGCGTCGCAGCCGTGCACGATGACGTCGGTCAGCGGGGCCTCGGGCCCGTGGCCGGGGGGCGTGAACCGGTGCTCGGCGTTGGCGCGCAGGCCGGCGGTGCACTCGGCGGGGCCCATGCGCGCGGCCAGGTCGCGGGCGAGGCGATCGTTGGCCACGTCGAAGCGGCCGCGCGCCTTCGCCATGGCGACGACGAAGGACCACGCCGACACGTCGAACGGCACGTTCAGGTGGGCCACCACCTGGTGCACCGTCCAGGCCCCGCACAGCGACGGCGTGGCCCACTCGTCCACGGACAGGTCGTCGAGCGCATCGGCGAGGCGGCGGCGCTCGGCCGCGATGAGGGCGAACACGTCCATGCCGCACCGTACCGCCCTCCCCTCCGCGCGGGCGCCGGCGGTGCCCAGCCCGTAGCGTTCGACCGATGCGGGCGCGGCTGACGGTGTGGTTCCCGAAGGTCGGCTTCGCCGCCCTGGTCGGGACGTTCGCCGTGGTGCCGGTGGCCTTCACCCGGCGCACCGCCGAGGCGTTCATGGTCCCGAAGGTCACCATCCTCTGGCTCGGCCTGATCGTGGCGACCGTGGGCTTGGCGGCCTGGGGGATCGCGGCGCGGCGGTGGCCCGTGCCGCGGACCTCGGTGGTGTGGCCGTTCGCCCTGCTGCTCGGGTGGACCGCGCTGGCGACCACCACCAGCACCAGCCCCATCACCTCGCTCATCGGGCAGTACGGCCGCTACGACGGCCTGCTCGGCGTCGTCGCCGGCGCCCTCCTCGTTGCCCTGGTGGTGGGCTACGCATGGCGGGCACCCGCCCGCCTGGACGCCCTGGTGCTCGCGCAGCTCGCCGCCGCGGCCCTGTGCCTCGGCTACGTGACCATCCAGCAGCTGGGATGGGACTGGATCCAGTGGATCAACGAGTCGCTCGAGCCGATCGCCCGGCCCTACGGGCTGCTCGGGAACTCGAACTTCAGCGGCGCGCACCTGGCGATGTGCATCCCGCCGGCGCTCGCGCTGGCGCTGCGGCTCGAGGCCCGATGGCAGCGGGCGGCGTGCTGGGCCTTCGCCGCCCTGCTCGCCGCCGGGGTCTGGTGGACCGGCACGCGCGGCGGGCTCCTCGCGGCGGTCGGCGGCGTCGCTGCGGCCGGTGCCCTGGTCCCTCGCGTCGCGCCCCGACTGGTCCGGTGGGGGGCGACGGGCGCCACGGTGGTGGGCCTGACCGTCGTCCTGGCCGTGTCGC
This sequence comes from Acidimicrobiales bacterium, assembly GCA_046331115.1. Lineage (GTDB taxonomy): Bacteria > Actinomycetota > Acidimicrobiia > Acidimicrobiales > Iamiaceae > Aquihabitans. The sequence goes on along the minus strand of JAXLRJ010000002.1, from coordinate 324,638 downwards.
TCGGCTCGAGCGCCGGCCCCATCGGGGGGCAGGTCGTCGGCTCGGGCTCCGGCCAGCGGGTGCTATCGGCCAACACGCTGCTCGACCGGCGGGAGATCTGGTCGGCCGGGGTGCACATGGCCCTCGACCGCCCGCTGACCGGCGTCGGCCCAGACGCCTTCGGCCTGCACATGGCGGACTACCGCCGCCCCGACGTGGTGGCCTCGCTGCCGCTCAACGCCGACGAGGCCCACGACGTCTTCATCGACCGGGCCGCCACCGCAGGCTTCCCGGCGCTGGCCGCCTACCTCTGGCTCCTGGGGACGGTGGCCGTGGTGGCCTGGCGCGCCCGCCGGCACCTGCCGCCCGAGCACCGGTGGCTCCTCGCCTCCTTCGGCGGGTCGCTCGGTGCCTACCTGGTGCAGGGGCTCTTCAGCATCGACGTGGTGCCCCTGGCGATGGTGGCGTGGGTGTCGATCGGCGCGCTGCTGGTGCTGGGCGACCCCCGCCTGGTCCGCAGGCGGGAAGCAGAGGGCGACGCGGCACCTCCGACCGTGCGGCCCCTCCCCCTCGCGGTGAGCGTGGCCCTGATCGTTGGGGCGCTGCTCCTCGCCGGGCTCGCCGTCCGGCCGTTCGCGGCGGATCTCCGGTTCCGCGACGGCTTGCTGGCCAACGCCGAGCGGCGACCGGGCCTCGTCGGGGCGGCGGACTTCCACGCCGCCACCACCTGGAACGACGTCGAGCCCCGCTACCACGAGCGCCTCGGCCAGCAGCTCGTGGCCGTCGCCGCCACCGGCACCGATGACCGCACCCTGCGCACCCAGTTCCTGCGCGAGGCCGTGACGGCGTACGACCATGCCCTCGAGGTGGCGCCCGGCGAGCCGCAGGCGCTGCGGTTGAAGGCGAGCGCGCTCGCGCTGCTGGGCACGGCCGACCCCGCCCACCGTGCCCGCCACCTGCGCGACGCCCGCGCCATCTACGAGGACTTGGTCGACCGGATCCCAAGCGATCCGGCCATCTGGACCGAGCTCGGCCGCGTCGCCGAGCTGCAGGCCCGGCGGGGCGGGAGCGAGCGCAGCGACCAGCTGCGCGCCGCCGACCGGGCCTACCGTCGGGCGCTGGCGCTCGACACCACGATCGTGCCCGCGCTGGTGGGCCGGGCACGCGTCGCCGATGCGCAGGGGGACCTCGGGCGGGCCGCGGCGCTGCTTCGACGTGCGCTCGCCCAAGGCGGCGACGACACCGCCATCCGCCGCTACCTCACCGACGTCGAGGCCCGCCGGGCCGACCAGGCCGACGGCGCCGGCGACTGACCGTCGCCTGCGCCCGGCCGACCGGGTGCACGGCTGCGAGCGGAGCGACGGGCGCGGCAGCGGTCGGGCACCACCCGATGGGGCCCGGGAAGATCAGCCGGCGCGGTCGGCGAAGGCGGGCACGTGGATCTGGTCGCGCACCACGTCGGCCACGGTGGCGCCGCCGTCGAGCTCGGCCGCCATGGCGTCACGCTCCACGGTGCTCGGCGAGCGGCCGCGCAGGTAGATCCAGATCACCGCCGCGTTCACGTTGTCGACCTGCTTGTTGCGGTACTCGCTGGACTCGGAGAAGTTGATCATCACCTGGCCGCGCGACTTCTTCTTGGTGTCGAGCTGCTTGGTCCAGTAGTCCACGCCGGTCTTCTCGCCGGGGCGGCCGAGCACGTTGAGGTAGATCTGCTCGACGAACTGGCGGTTGGTGAGCGTCCCGTAGCGCCGCTTGAACTCCGACGAGGCGGCGAAGTTGGCGGAGATCCGCGAGAGCGTCCAGCCGGCCCGGCGCCGCCCCAGCCAGAAGTTCAGCCCGCTCGCATCCGGGATGCGGGTCAGGTACGCGGAGTACAGCCGCACGGTCGGGTCCACGTTGGTGGTGGCGTCGGTCCCAGCGCGCAGCTCGGCGACCAGGTCGCCCGGAAGGTCGGTCCCGGCGTCGAGCTTCGTCAACCAGGCGGTCTTCTCGGCGGCCGTCGGGGGCTTGCCGGTGAACCAGGTGAAGAGCTCGTCGACGGCGGTCGGCCCCGAGGACCAGGGCAGCCACCACAGCGGGGTGAGCGGGTCGGTCGTGTCCGCCGGCCCCGGGCCGATGACGTTGGTGGCCTGCACGTCGAACGTGTAGGTGGCCCCGTTCTGGAGCAGGTCCATGGTGACCGTGTCGACCGAGCCGCTCACGGTCGTGGGCGAGCCTGGCGTCCCCTCGACGATCGGGGTGATCTTGTAGGTGAGGATCGGCTGGCCGCCGTCGCTGGCCGGCGGGTCCCAGGTGATGATCACCTGGCCCTCCGACACGGTCGCGGACGTGATGGTGGGGGCCCCGGGGGCGACGGCGCTGATGACGTCGACCGAGGCGTTGTCGGTGGCGGTGACGGTCTGGGTGCCGTCGAAGGCGCTCCACGTGGCGACGTTGACGGTGCTCGAGGCCAGCGAGGCCGAGGCCGTGACGTAGGTGGTGGCGCCAGGGCCGAGCACGTACGGGTAGTCCTGCAGGATCGAGCCGACCTTGTCGTCCTGGAGCGAGTGGACCGAGACGGTGACCGAGCCCGTGTTGGTGACCGTGTAGCAGTAGAAGACGGTGGTCCCGACCGTGACCGTGGCCCGGTCGGCGGCCGCGCAGGTGGCGGCATCGGTGCCCACGGTCTTGGCGAGCGAGATGCTGCTGCCGGCCGCGCTGGTGGTGGCCGGGGCGGTGCACACGTCGGTGGTGGCGCCCGACGGAAGGGCGACGGGCTCGGCGCCGGACCCGTCAGGGCACGAGGCGGCCGGTGCCGCTGGGGCGGCGCCCGACGGCGGTGCGCCCGCCGTGAAGGCGAACAGGCCGACGAGCAGCCCCACCACCAAGACCCAAGCCCGATCCCGCCGCGTTTGACGTGGATCCGACCCCTTCGCGTCGAGATCGAATTCCCCCATTGTGGGGACAATCTAGTCCAAAGTGCCCATCTTGGTAAGGGTCCCCGACCTGCGGATCGTCCCGATCAGGTGCGATTCGGCGCCCGGTCGGCCGCAGTCCCGACGAGGTGGGAGGATGCCGGGGTGAGCGAAGGCAAGGCAGACGGGTCCGGCCGCCGGGCCTGGGCGCTGGTGGTCGATCGAGCGGCGCTCGACGTCGAAGGCCAGGCCGAGCGGTTCGGGACCGTGTTCCGGGTGCCGCTCCCCGAAGGGGCGCCGCTCGACCACCTGGCGCCGGGCCAGCCGTGCGTGCTGCACCGGGTGGACCGATCGAGGACCGTCGGGATCTGGGCGATCGGCGAGGTGGTCGCCCCGGCGCTCGTCCTCGATGACCAGGCGCCCGCGCTGCCCGGCGAAGCCGACCTGGTGCCGCCGGGCGCCCCGGCCCCGCCGCGCCGCTATGCCGAGGTCGAGCTCCGGCTCCTCGAGAAGCCGATCGGTCGCGACCGCCTGGCCACCGCGCCGGCGCTCGCCGCCAGCGCGCTGCTGGACGACGGCACCGGCTGGGGCCTCGTCCCCCTGTCGCTCGCCGAGCTCCAGGCGGTGGAGGCCATGGACTTCTGGCTGGTCGAGCCCGACGACGACCAGCTCCGTCGCCTCGACGCCCTGCTGGGCGCCGAGGACGACCTGCTCGCCTGAGTCAGCCGGCGCGGTCGGCGAACGCCGCCACGTGGATCTGCTCGCGCACCGCGTCGGCCAACGTGGTCCCGCCGACGAGCTCGTCCACGAAGGCGTCGCGCTCGACGGTGGTCGGCGTCTTGCCCCGGAGGTGGATGTAGATCACCGCGGCGTGCACCTTGTTGACCTGCTTGGTCTTGTACTCGTTGGACTCCGAGAAGTTGATCATCACCTGGCCGCGGGACTTCTTCTTCGAGTCGAGCTGCTTGGTCCAGTAGTCCACGCCGGAGGGCTCGCCGGCTCGGCCCAGCACGTTGGTGTAGATCTGCTCGACGAACTGGCGGTTGGTGAGCGTGCCGTAGCGCCGCTTGAACTCGGACGAGCCGGCGAAGCTCGAGGAGATCTTCGAGAGCGTCCAGCCGGCCCGGCGCCGCCCCAGCCAGAAGTTGAGGCCACCCGCATCCGGGATGCGGGTCAGGTACGCCGAGTAGAGCCGCACCGTCGGGTCCACGTTGGTGGTGGCGTCGGTGCCGGCGCGGAGGTCGGCCACGAGGTCCCCGGGCCGCTTGGTGTTGGCGTCGAGCAGGGCCAGCCACGACGACTTCTGGGCGGTGGTGGGGCCGACGCCCGTCAGCCAGGTGTACAGCTCGTTGACCGCCACCGGGCCAGACGACCAGGGGAGCCACCACCGAGGCGTGACCGCGGCGGAGGTGGCGGCAGGGCCCGTGCCGACCGCGTTCACCGCGGCGACCTTGATCGTGTAGGCGGTGCCGTTGGTGAGCCCGGTCACCGTGGCCACGGTGGAGCTGGCGGGCAGGTCGATGGTGGTGCCCGGGGTGGCCCCGGCGTAGGGCGTCACCTTGTAGCCGGTGATGGCCGAGCCACCGTCGGACGCCGGGGCGGTCCAGGCCACGCGCGCCTCGCCCTCGCCGGGCGTCACCGACGAGATGGCCGGCGAGCCGGGGACGGTGGTCGCCGCCGCCGACACGTCGAGCGAGATCGTGCCCGAGTCGCTGAGCGCGCCATCGGATGCGGTGAACGTGAACGAGTCCGGGCCCACGTAGCCGTTGGCCGGCGTGTAGGTGAGGTTCGGGGCGGTGCCGGTGAGGGCGCCGTGTGCCGGCGACGACGTCGCCTGGAAGGTCAGGGCGTCGCCGTCCGGGTCCGACCCGGTGAGGGTGACGGGCGTGGCGGTCTGGTAGGCGACCGGCACGGACTGGTCGGTGGCCGTCGGGGCCTGGTTCGGGTTCTTCACCGTGGTGGTGAGCAGCACGGCCTTGTTGTCGTTCGGCGTGCACGACGCGGTGAACGTGCCGATGATGCCGCCGGCATCGGCCTTGGCCGTGACCGAGGTGGGCACGAGCCAGCTCACGGTGCGGGCAGGGCCGGCGACCGTGGTGGTGATGGTGATGTCCGGCACGGTCGGCGTGGGGGCGCCGCCGCCGAGCGCCACGCTCCCCGACAAGGTCGCGATCAGGTTGCCGCCGCTCACCGTCCAGGTCTGCGTCGGGAAGCTCGACGCCGTGAACGCCACGTCGGTGACCGTGACGCCCGTGGGGATCGGCTCGGTGATCTTGATCTCCTTGACGCTCACCGAGATCGGCACGTCGGCAACCGGCACCGGCACCTTCAAGGTGTCCTTCACGGTCCCACCGGCGACGACGGGGTCCACGTCGTCGTTGGCGGTGACGTTCACCGTGGTGCTCTGGGACCCGAGGATCGGGATGCCGGTGCAGGTGGCGGCGATGGCCGTGGTGCCGTCGGCACCCGCCACCGAGGGCGCCACCAGCGACGTGGTGACCGCCAGGGTTGCGGCGGCCGCCAGCGCGGCCGCGATGCGGCGTGGATCCATCGTTCGTCCCCCAGGTGTCGTCGAATCCCCGCCGGCGAAAGGTAGCCGAGGCCGACGCCCGGTGCCGGGGGTCGGGGCCTCAGCCCTCGGCGAGGCTCGGGCGACGATCCGCCCAGGGCACCGCCCGCTCGAGCTGGCCGGCGATCGAGACGAGCAGGTCCTCCCTGGCCGGCGCGGCGACGAGCTGGATGCCGATCGGCAGGCCCTCGACGCTCTGGTGCAGTGGCAGGGAGATCGCCGGCTGGCCCGTGATGTTGAACGGCGCCGTGAACGCCACGGTGATGGCCGAGCGGAACGTGCCGTGCAACGGGTTCTCGGGCGGCGACCCGAACTGGCCGAGCGTGGGCGGCAGCTCAGGCACGGTGGGGGTCAGCAGCAGGTTGAAGCCGCCCGCCCACCAGGCCACCGTGCGCCGGGTCGAGGCGTGGAGGCCGTCGAGCGCCGCCAGGTACTGCGCAGCGGTGACCGACCGTCCGGCCTCCGCGATCGCCCAGGTGCCGGCCTCGAACCCGTCGGGCGTCGGCTCGGCCCCGACCAGCGCACCCAGGTGCTCCAGCTCGGCGGCGACCCACGCGCCGTACGCCACGATGAAGTGCTCGGTGATCGACGGGTCGGCCAGGCCGTCGGGCGCGGCGCGCTCCACGCGGTGGCCGAGGGACTCGAGCAGCTCTGCCGTGCGGGCCACCGCCGCGGCCACCTGCGGGTCGACCTCCGTGGCGCCGTCGAAGGAGGCGTCGGTCCAGCCGATGCGCAGCGGCGCGGGGTCGGCGTCGAGCAGGGCCAGGTACGGCCCGGTCGGCGGGGGCGCCCAGTAGGGGTCGCCGACCCCGGGGCCGTGCACCGCGTCGAGGAGCGCGGCGGTGTCGCGGACCGATCGGGTGACGGCCAGCCGCGCCACCAGGCCGGCCCAGGACTCCCCCACCTCCGGGCCCACCGTGATGCGACCCCGGCTGGGCTTGAGCCCCACGAGGCCGCAGTGCGCCGCGGGGATGCGGATCGAGCCACCTCCGTCGCCGGCGTGGCCCATCGGCACGATGCCGGCGGCCACCGCCGCCGCCGACCCGCCGCTCGACCCGCCGGTGGAGCGCGAGGCGTCCCACGGGTTGCGGGTCGGGCCGTAGGCCTCGGGCTCGGTGGTCGGCACCAGCCCGAGCTCGGGGGTGTTGGTCCGGCCGATGACCACGAGGCCGGCATCGCGGAACCGAGCGGTCAGCTCCGTGTCGGCGGGCGCCACGTACCCGTGGTCCTTCAGGAACCGGGTCCCGCCGTGGTACGGCATCCCGGCGGCCATCCCGTCGAGGTCCTTCAGCACGAACGGCACGCCGGGGAACGGGCCGGTGCGGGGGTGGGCGGCGGCCTCGGCGGCCGCCTCCTCGAACCGAGGGTGGATGATCGCGTTCAGGGCAGGGCCGACGGCCTCGGCCCGGGCCACGGCCGCGGCGACGAGCTCGGCGGGCGACGCCTCGCCGGAGCGGACCAGCTCGGCCTGGGCGGTGGCGTCGAGGGTGGTGGGATCGGACATGGCCGCACCCTAGGCATCGGGCCGGCGGCCCGCCCGCGGCTCAGCCGAGGTGGTCTCGCACCGCCTCGGCGATGCAGGCGGCGGTGTCGCCCATCGCCCGCTCGCGCCCGAAGCGAGCCACGAGCGACACGGCATCGACGCGGTCCTCGACGCCGTCGAAGACCTCCCCGGCCACCACGAGGACGGGGACGCCGAACTCGGCCGCCAGCTCGCCGACCCCGCCGACCACCTTGCCGTCGAACGACATCTCGTCGAGGAAGCCTTCACCGGTGACCACCAGGTCGGCTTCCTCCACCGCCGCGGCCAGGTCCAGCTCGTCCGCGATCAGCTCGAACCCCGAGGTGATGGTTGCCCCCACCGCCGCCAGGCCCCCGGCCAGCCCACCCGCAGCCCCGCTGCCCTCGATGTCGGCCACGTCGACGCCGTGGTCCTCGAGGTACACCTGGGCCAGCCGCTCGAGGCGACGGCGGAGGAGCTGGACCTGGTTGGGCGACGCGCCCTTCTGCGGAGCGAACAGCTCGGCGGCTTCGACGAACGTGCAGCGGACGTCGACCGCGGCGACCAGCTCGACGCCCTTCAGGCGCGCCGGCGGGTGCAGGGCGCGCAGCGCGGGCAAGCCCCCGTCGGTGGTGGCCGAGCCGCCGTGGCCGACGAAGATCCGGCGGGCGCCAGCGTCGAGGGCCTCGGCGATCAGCTGGCCGGTGCCCACGGTCGATGCGGCGACCGGGTCGTTGCCCTCGGCACCACCCACGAGCGCCAGGCCCGACGCCTGGGCCATCTCGATGACCGCGACGCGCCCGGCGAGGCGCCAGCCCGCCGGCGTGGGATCACCGAGCGGGCCGGTGACCACGCTGACCCGGTTGGCGCCCCCGAACGCCTCGAGGAAGCCCTCGCCACCGTCGCTGAGCGGGACCTCGCGCGCCCGGCCAGCCCCTGCGGCGCGCACGCCGGCGGCGATGGCGGCCGCGGCCTCGGCCGCAGTGGCGGTGCCGCGGAACTTGTCGGGAGCGGCCAGGACGCGCACGGGACCATGGTGCCCCATCGGCGAGCCCCGCCCCGCCGGCCCAGGCCAGCTGACCGCAGCGCCAGGTCAGGGGGCCGCGGCGAGCTGGTCGGCGAGCCAGTCCGCCGAGCTGCGGGCCAGCGCGGCCCGGCGGAGGGAGGCGGCCCGCGCGGCGCGCTCGTCGGGTGCGGCGCCGAGCGCGGCACCGAGGGCGGCCGCGGTGGCGCCCACGTCGAAGGGGTCGGCGCGCCAGGCCCGCGGCGCCCAGCTCATCCCACGCCGGCCTCCGGCGAGAGCACGACCCCGGCCTCGCGGCGGCTCAGCGCCGCCGCCTCCTTGGCGACCAGGTTCAGCCCGTCGCGCACCGGGTTCACGAGCACGACGTCGGCGCGCCAGCGCCGCCACCGAGCGGGGGTAGTCGTCGCGGGGTCGTAGTGGATCGGCCGCCAGCCGTCGGTGGCGAAGCGAGCATCGATGCGCTCGACCGCCTCGGCGACGGCGCGGGCGTAGCGGTCGTACGCGGGGACGCCCTGGCGCGACGGGTACACGAAGGCCCCGAACACCACCCGCTCCCGCCACTGGGGCGCCGACTCGAGCAGCGCCTCGTAGGCCAGGAACCCGCGCAGCACGTTCTTCGACAGCTCGATGCGATCGACCCGCACCAGGAAGGCGCGGTCGCCCACGAGCTCGTCGAGGTCCGCCATCGCCGCGCGCGCTGCGGGGGCGGCGAGCGAGGCCTCCAGGTCGTCGACGTCGATGCCGAGGGGCGAGGCGAAGGCGTGCGGTGCGGCCACGTCCAGCCACCGGCAGCACGCCAGGAAGTCCTCGAGCCACCGGGTGCTGTGGAAGCCGCAGGCGTGGTGGGCCGCGAGCCCCTCGATCAGCTCGCGGGCTGCTGCGAGGGGCAGCTGGCGCAACCAGTGGGGCGGGGCGAAGGGCGTGTGCGAGAAGTGCACGAGGTGCAGGTCCGGGCGCGAGGCGCGCAGACGGGAGGCCACGAGGCACAGGTGGTAGTCCTGCACCAGCACCACCGCGCCGTCGGGCGCATCGGCCTCCAGCGCCGCGGCGAAGGCGTCGTTGACCTCCCGGTACGCAGCCCAGGGCCCTTCGAGCCACCCCGTCGGCCACGCCGGCTCGTAGGTGGCGTCGTTGAGGCCGTGGTGGACGAACCAGAGCGCCTCGTTGCAGACGCGGTCGTAGAAGGCGTCCCAAGTGGCGGGGGCCACGTCGAGCAGCCGAACCCGGTGGCCCTCCGCCTCGGTGGCCCCGCGGGCCGCGACCAAGCGATCGCCCTCGGTCATCGCGGCAGCGACCCACAGGGCGTCGGTGCCCCGCACCAGCGGGCCGAGCCCGCTCACGAGCCCGCCAGCCCCCCGCCGGGCCACGACGCCTCCCGGCGCGTCCGGGTCCACCCGGAACGACACCGGTCCCCGGTTCGAGGCGATGACGATGGGGCGGTGCTGCACCCGTCCCACCCTACGGCCGCAGCGCGAGCAGCAGGTCCAGCACCTGCTCCTGGCCGTCGAGGTGCACGCCGTCGAGCGAGGCGAGCTCGCTCGGCACCTCGGGACCGTCGACCACGACCGGCACGGTCCGCACGCCACGCCGGGCCAGCACCTGGAGGGCGCGGAACGCTGCGAGGTCACCGACGTCGTCGCCCGCGTAGAGGGCGCCGCGGGCGCCATCGGCCAGCTCGAGCACGGCTGTGCCCTTGTCGACCGCGAGCGGCGGGTGCAGCTCCACGGACCGCTTGGCCGGTCGGACCTCGAGGCCGAGCTCGGCCCCGACGTGGCGGGCCAGGGCCACCGACGCCGCCTCCAGCTCCGGGTGGGCCCGGGTGTGCAGCGTGAGCGAGAGCGCCTTGCGCTCGACGACCATCCCCGCCAGCGGCTCGCCGGTGGCCGCCGCCCGGTCGGCGGCATCCGCGGCGCGCTCGACCACGTCGGCCCACCGTCCAGCGTCGGGGTGCGTCGTCGTGGTGCCGTCGACGCGCCGCTCCAGGCCGTACAGGCCGCTCAGCGCGACCTCGGCCGGGAGGTGCTCGGCGAGGAACGCCACCGATCGCCCCGACACGGCACCGACCCGGCGGTACGAGGCGGCGAGCGACGCCAGGGCGTCCACGATGCCCGGCCCGGGGACGGCGTCTTCGGGGCGCTCCACGATGGGTGACAACGTGCCGTCGAAGTCGAACAGCAGCACGGTCGACGCCGGGTCGGCGCGCAGCACCCCGAGGGCGGCGGCGAGGGCGGCGTCCACCGCCGGATCAGCCGGGGGTGCTGGTGCTGGTGGTGGTGGAGACCGCCGGGGTGTCGGCACCGAGGACCACCACCACGTTGGCGTCGCCCGCAGCGGTGCCCAGCGACGCGTCGCCGAGGGGCTTGACCGAGTCGGTGCCCTTCCCGAGGGTCGTGGCCACCTGGACGGCGTCGGCCTTGTACCCGTCGGCGTAGTAGATGGTGGTCTGCGGGGTGGTGGTGGGCGCGTTGCCCGGGGTGCCCATCGTGTAGCCGGCGGCGTCGAGCTGGTCCGAGGTGGCGGCGGCGGCGCCGGGCTTGCCGGAGCCGTTCAGCACGGTGACCTTCACCTCCGACGGCGAGCGGTCCGTGGACGCTTCCGACGTCGTGGTGGTGGCCTCGGTGGTCTCGCTGCTGTCCAGCGGCGCCGTGGTGCTCGGCGGCTTCGAGGTGGTCTTGGCCGACGAGCCGCTGCCCTTGCCGATCTGGGAGAGCAGCAGGACGCCCACCACGACCGCCACGAGGATCACGACGAGGCCTCGCGCGTTGCTGTCCCGTCCGGCGGGGCGGGGTTCGGGAGCGGTCATGGGGTGCGCCAATCGGTCGGGTGCATCCGGACCAGCGTTGTCGGCCCGCCCAGCCGATGCAAGCACCGGGCCGGCTCGGACCACCGGGCACCGCCGCCGCAGGCGCCCCTCAGCCGCACAAGAAGGCCACGATCTCGTCCGGATCGTCGGTGGTCAGGACGTACCGCTCGAAGTCCTCGTCGCCGAACAGGGCGCGCAGCACGGGCAGCACCGGCACCTGGCGGCTCCAGAACCCGTCGACGTCGAGCAGGACCATCGGGCTGAAGCGGTCCAGCACCGTGCGGTACGCGTTCTGCGAGGCGTCCTGGAACACCTCCTGCACGGTGCCGCTGGCGCCCGGCCCGTAGATCACCCCGTCGACGGCGGCGGCCAGCAGCCCGTCCTCGCGCAGCGGGTTCGAGAAGAGCTTGGCGATGTGGGTGGCGAACGGCGTCGGCGGCTCGTGGCCGTAGAACCAGGTCGGCACCGACATGCTGGCGCCCCGCCCCTCCGGCGGGACCTGGTCGAGCAGGCGGAACGCCGGCGCGGACCAGGCGTGGAGCGCGGCGAGCTTTGCCGGGTCGATGCCGCCGCCCGGCGCCACGATGCCCTTGGTCTCGGGGAAGTCCGGCACCTCGGCGAGCGCACCGAGCGCCTCGTCCAGCGCCAGGTCGCCGGCCGGCGCCAGCATCGCCCCCAGGTGGGTGGCCTCCATCGCGCCCGGGCCGCCGCCCGACAGGAGCAGGAACCCGCGGCGGGCGATCGCCCGGGACAGCTCGGCCACCTGCCGGTAGGCGGGATCGGTGCGGGCCAGCGCGTGGCCGCCCATCACCGCCACGACCTGGTGGCCGTCGATGAACCGCCGCCCCTCGTCGAAGATGCACTCGTCGTGCAGGGCCCGCAGCATCCCGACCTCCCGGGACCGCGGGAGCGACATCGAGCGGTAGGCCCGGAAGTCCAGCGTGGACGCGTAGCTGGCCGGGTCGTCGGCCCGCAGGCCGTCGAAGAGCTCCTCGGGCCGGTAGAGCTCCGTGCGGAACGGGAGGACGGGGAACTGGTCTTGCACGGCGCCGAACCTACCGAGGCCCGGATGGGGCTGCCGGGCGCCGGCCCGACAAGACTCCACCTGCCGGCAACCGTGGCGACACCCGTCCGTGCCACCCTTGCCGCCGACCGCGATCGAGGAGGAGCCGTGGACCCCCAGGACCTGCAAGCGCTGGCCGATGCCGACCCGGCGGCACAAGCCGCCCACTTCGCCGCCACCGGCTGGCTGCTGACCCGCACGCTCGACGACGCCGGCGTGGTGGAGCTCCAGGGCTGGATCGACGAGGTCGCGTCGTGGCCCGACGACGGCGGGGGCTGGATGCACCACCGGGAGCTCACCGACGACGGCCCCCAGCTGTGCCGCAGCGAGAACCTGATCCCGTTCCACGCCGGGCTCCGCGACCTGCTCACCACCGGGCCGCTGCTGGCCACCGCGTCGCTGCTCCTCGGCGAGCCGGCGGTGCTCTACAAGGAGAAGGTCAACTACAAGCTGGTCGGCGGCGCCGGCTACGCCCCGCACCAGGACGCCCCCGCCTATCCGTTCATCGACGCCCACGTGTCCTGCATGGTCGCGGTCGACGACGCCACCGTGGAGAACGGCTGCCTCGAGGTGGTGGAGGGGCGCCACCAGGAGGTCCTGCCGATGGACGACGGCGGGTGCATCGACCCCGACGTGGTGGCCGAGATGGACTGGGTCGCCGTCCCGGTGCCGGCGGGCTGGACGCTGTGGTTCCACAGCCGCACGCCGCACCGCAGCGGCCCGAACCTCTCGGACCGCCCCCGCCGCGCCCTGTACCCCACCTACAACGCGCTGTCCGAGGGCGACCTGCGCGCCGCGTACTACGAGGCCAAGCTCGCCCGCTTCCGCGACGAGGGCGGCCGTGCCGACGGCATGGTCCAGGTGTCGCTCATCAACGACTTCCAGGGCCGGGCGGTCTGATGGGGGCGCTGGCAGGATCGCCGTCGGCCGCGTCGGTCGAGGAGGTCGTCGAGCTCTTCGAGACGTGGGGCCGCGAGCGCTACGACGAGGACATCACCCAGCTGGAGCACGCCGAGCAGAGCGCGGCCCTGGCCCGCGCCGCCGGCGCCGACGACGCGCTCGTCGCTGCCGCGCTGCTCCACGACGTCGGCCACCTGCTCGAGCTCCGGGCCGGGGGCCAGGCCGACGGCCAGGTGGACGAGGACCTCGGCCACGAGGGCCGGGGCGCCCGCTACCTGGCCGCCCTCTTCCCGGCCGCGGTCACCGGGCCGATCGCCCTGCACGTCGCAGCCAAGCGCTACCGCTGCGCCGTCGACCCCGCCTACCAGGACGGCCTGTCCGCGGGCTCCCAGCGCAGCCTGGCCCGCCAGGGCGGGCCGATGGGCCCCGAGGAGGTCGCCCGGTTCGAGGCGAACCCCGCGCACGGCCACGCCGTAGCGCTCCGGGGGTGGGACGACGGCGGGAAGGTCGAGGACCTCGACGTCCCCGCCTTCGCCACCTACCGGGAGCTGCTCGAGCGCGTGGCGCGCTGAGCGCCCAGGTCAGAGCACCTGGGCGGCGTCGTAGTACTCCTGCGAGGCCCCGAGGAAGATCGCGAGGTCGACGTCGGACTTGGTGGCCAGCTTGGCGACCCAATCGTCGAGCTCGCTGGTCGATGGCGAGCGGCCGAGCAGGTCCGAGTACTCGTAGCGGACCCGGCGGCGCCGCGACTCCGAGGAGGCATAGAGGTCCGAGGCCATCTTCAGGCGCGTGAGCTTCTTGGCGTCGATGGCGCTGACCCGCGCCGAGCGCTCGGCGCTCGTGGGCGTCCGCCCGAGGATGGCCTTGAAGGTGGCGTCGACGAACCCGCCGGTGGTGCCGCCCGACTTGGTGAGGTACTCGTTCGAGGCGATCAGGTTGAGCACGAGCGTGGAGATCGGCATGCCCTTCTGCACCTTGCCGGCCCAGTACTCCCGACCCGACGGGTCTGGCGTGCGGCCGAGGGTGTCCTGGAAGGCCCGGGTCACGATCTTCACCGAGTACTCGTGGGACCGGCTCATCTTCAGCACGAACGAGGACCTGGTCTCCACCTTCCGGTCGAGGCGGCCGCCCCAGTACGACTCGCCGGCGGCGTCGGGGGCCCGGGTCAGGAAGTCGGCGTAGATGGCATCGACGTAGGCGTAGGTGGGCGTGAGCACCGTGATGGTCACCGTGCCCGGCGTCGAGGACAGCTGGCCGTCGTTGGCTCGGTAGGTGAACGAGTCCGAGCCTGTGTAGCCGGAGGCCGGCGCGTAGGTGAACGACCCGTCCGAGGAGATCGACAGCGAGCCGTGCGACGGCGGGGCGAGCACCGAGGCGGTGAGCGAGTCGCCATCCGCGTCGGTGTCGTTGCCCAGCACCCCGGGCGCCGAGCGGACCAGCGAGTGGCCGGTGACCACCCGGTAGGCGTCGGCCACCGCGACGGGCGCGTCGTTGCTGAGCCCGTTCACGACGAGGCTCACCGTGGCCGCCGCGGAGGTGCCGTAGGCGTCCTTGGCCTTGTAGGTGAAGGCGTCGCCGCCGGAGTAGCCGTTGGCCGGCACGTAGCTGAACGAGCCGTTGGCGTTCAGCGTCAGGGTCCCGTGGCTCGGGGGGAACGCGACCTGGGCGGTCATGGCGTCGCCCTCGGCGTCGCTGTCGTTCGCCAGCACGCCCGAGCCCACCGGGACCGTGAGGGTGGTCTGGTAGTCAGCCGTGTAGCTGTCGGGCTGGGGCGAGGGCGGGGCGTTGACCCGGATCTGCACGGTGGCGTTGCCGGAGTACTTGTTCCCGTCGTAGGCCTTGTAGGTGAAGCTCACGACACCTGAGGTGTTGGCGAGCGGGGTGTACTGGAAGCCACCGTTCTGGTCGAGCACGAGGGTCCCGGTGGCCGGGCCGCTCACGAGCGTGGCGGTGAGCGCGTTGCCCTCCGGGTCCGTGTCGTTGCCGAGCACGCCCGGCGCCGCCACGGTGAGCTTGGCGTTGCGGGCCGTGAGGTAGCTCTCGCCGTTGGCGGTCGGCGCCACGTTGTCTGCGGTGATCGTGAGGGTCACGGTGGCCACGTTCGAGGTGCCCCAGGCGTCGACGGCCTGGTAGGTGAACGAGTCGGCGCCGGTGTAGCCGACCGTGGGCGTGTAGCTGAAGGATCCGTCGCTGTTGAACGCCAGCGTGCCGTGGGACGGGTTGGTGACCTTGGCAGCGGTCAGCGGGTCGCCCTCCGCGTCGGTGTCGTTCGCCAGGACGCCGAACGCCGCCGTCACGTTGGCGGTCGTGCCGGCGGTGACGCCGTAGCCGTCGTCGACCGCGACGGGCGGAGCGTCGACCACGATCGAGGCCGTCTGGGCCGCGGATTGCGTGGTGCCATCCGATGCCTTGTACGTGAAGCTGTCGGGCCCGGCGTAGCCAGCGGTCGGCGTGTAGAGGAACGAGCCGTTGGCGTTCAGGGTGAGCGTGCCGTGCGAGGGGTCGGTGATCTTGGTCGCCGTCAGGGCGTTGCCCTCCGGGTCCGTGTCGTTGGCGAGCACGCCGGGGGCGCTGGAGTTGAGGACCCCGCCCTTGGCCACCTTGTAGGTGTCGGCGACGGCCGTCGGGGTCCCGTTGACCGTGATCGACACGGTGGCCGGGCTGCTCAGCGCCTTGGTGTCCGAGGCCTGGTAGGTGAACGAGTCGGTGCCGTGGAACCCGGCGTTCGGGGTGTAGGTGAAGGACCCGTTCGGGTTGAGCGTGACGCTGCCGTTGGACGGGCTCGTCTTGACCTGCGAGGTGATGGCGTCGCCGTTGCTGTCGGTGTCGTTGCCGAGCACGCCGGGCGCCGTCACGTTCAGGGCGACGCCCTGACCGGTCGAGTAGCTGTCGCCGACGGCCGTCGGGGCGACGTTCGGGCCGCTGCACGAGAAGCCGCTGATCTGGATCGAGAAGGCCCGGATGGTCCCGGTGTCGCCGCTGGCCGAGTCCACGGCCTTCAGCGTCCAGTTGCCCTGGGGGTTCTGGCCGGCGAACGCGGCCAGGGTGCCGGCCGGCTTCCACGAACCGGTGAAGGGCGCGTTGGCCGACGTGGCGCCGGAGATCGGCGAGGACGCGGCGTCGGAGAACACGGTCTGGCAGAGGTTGTTGCCCCCGCCGCCGGCGCCCGACATCAGCTCGACGGTGGTGCCCGTCGGCGAGGTGAGCGAGAGCGTCAGGTCCTCGACGTAGGAGTGGTCGATGCCGACGGTGGTCGACCCAGCCGTCGCGTTGCAGGACGACCCGCCGATCGTGACGGTGACCGAGCTGATGGTGGTGCTCGTCGGCACGTTCACCACGGCCGAAGCACCGGTGGTGCTGTTGTCCGGGATGGCCAGGGCTGACCCGGCGTAGGCATGGTCGACGGCGCCCGTGGGCTGGCCGATCGGGATCGTGACGGGGATCGTCAGGGTCGGGTTGAGGCCGCCCGAGTAGGTGACGGTGAGCGTGAACGGCAGCGCTGTGCCGCACGGGCACCCCGCAGCCACCGAGATGCGGAACGGCAGCGTGTTCGGCGAGCCGGTCGCGCCGGGGGCGATGTTCCCGTAGGTGACGCTGCCCTGCGTCACGGTCGCGTTGGCCGAGCCCGAGGTGAGCGTGGCCGAGATGGCCGTGGCGTTGGCGGAGCCGTTGTTGGTGAGCAGCTGGGTGATGGTGGCGGTCTCGCCGGGCTCGAGGTAGGAGTCGCCGTCGCCGGTCTGGGGCGTGACGGATCGTGACGCGGCGGCGAGGCGCGCCTTGGGCGTGGCCCCGACGTTGGCGAGCAGCGAGGGCGCGTTGATGATGCCGGCGCCGGTGACGCTGTCGTACCCGCCGGCCTCGATGTCGATCGCCGTCGCGCCGAGGGCGTTCTCCACCTGGAGCGGCGTGAGGGCGGGCTTGGCCTCGAGGGCGAGCGCGGCGACGGCCGCGGCGTTGGGCGCGGCAGCCGAGGTGCCGTAGAACGGGATGAACCCTGGGGTGGTGGTGGTGACGCCGTCGGGTGCGGTGATGTCGACCGCGTTCCGCACGGCGCCGCCCGTGGCGGTGAAGTTGCCCGGCGTGATGGCGGTGCCGGCGGCGGTGAAGAACTGCCGCACGGGCCCGTCGGACGAGAAGAGCTCGGTCAGGTCCGAGGTGCTGTGGGCGCTCGGGTACGGGCCGGTGGGGCTCGACGCGTTGAACGCGGTGGCCGCCGGCGTGGCCGCCACCGAGATGGCGTCGACGCTCATGTTGTGGCCCCGGGCGCCGCCTCCCGTGTTGTAGGTGAGCTGGCCCCGGTTGGTGTACAGCACCAGGTGCCGGATCGGGGTGCCGGTGGCCTTGGTCACGAGGACCCGGCCGCCCGAGGGGCTCGTGGCGATGGTCTCCGCCGGGTTCTGCGACCCGTTCTGGACGTTGGTCGACGACGCCGTGATCGAGAGCCCGTCGGAGCTCAGGAGGTACATGTCGTAGTCCGTGGTGGACGCGCCCCAAGGATCTGCCCACTGGAGGTTGAGGGGCCCTCCGGTCTTGGTGATCGTGTTCGAGTACGCGCCGACGCCCCAGCCGTGGACGCGCAGGCCGAGCGTGAGCGGGGACTGGGAGGGGTTGCTGTCCTGGAAGTCGCCGATCCAGGTGCCCGAGGTGCCGTCAGGCTGGTTGCCGCTGTTGCCGGCCGAGGTGAAGTAGGTGACCCCGGCGGCTCGGACGGTGCTGATCGCCTGCGCCACCGAGCCGTCCTGGAAGGTGGGCTCGGAGTAGTAGGTGACGTCGTCGACGATGATCTTGCAGCCGGCATCCTTCAGGCTGACGATGTTCTGGGCGAAGGACGCGAGGCTCGTGAAGGCGGTGGCGAAGCCGAGCGACGCACCGGGGGCGATGTCGTGGATGAGCTCGAGCATCGCCGTGCCCTCATCGCCGTTGCCTGCCTGGCCGCTCAGCACGTCGACAGCGGGGAGGTCGCCGGAGGACTGGCGGGCGGCCAGCGAGTTGACGCCGTCGGACAGCACGCAGACCTTCACGCCCGAGCCGTCGACGCCGTAGGACGTGCGCGCGGTGGCGGCCGCGGTGGTCACGTCGGCCTCGTTGTTGCCGGACCCGACCGAGGCGGCGCTCGCATCGCCGCCCGAGGCGCGGTTGGTGGTGGCCTCGTCGGCCGGGCGGATCCCCTGCACGTCGGGGCGCGCCGCGAGGGCCTCGACCTGGCCGAGCGGGACGGTGGCCCGGACGGCGTCGAAGCCAGGCACGGCAGCGGCGACCGAGCCGCCACCGGCGCGGATGGCCCGGAGCAGGCCGCCCGAGACGGTGGCGTCGATGTCCACCTCCACCCGCCCGCTGGACACGTCGGTGGTCGACTCCAGGTGCGGGGCGCCCGGGACCGCCTCGCCGGTCTCGGCCTCGTTGACCGCGTAGAGCAGGTTGGAGTCCACCTTCTGCTCGGCGGGCGTCCGGCTCTGCTTCTCGGCCTCGATGGCCTCGATCTGCTTGGCCGCCTCTGGGCTGATCGCGTCGGCAGGCGCCGTGGTGCGTGCGCCCGCGGACGACGCAGCGACGGCAGCGGGCAGCACGCCGAGGACGGTGCCGGCAGCCAGGGCCGCGGCGGTCCGGCGCAGCAAGCTGCCACGCCGGCGGGTGGTGGTGAGCGACACGACGTCCCCCTCTTGTGCGGGTCGCACGGTGGAAGGGGCCAGCGTAGACGGGCGCGCCAGGACCGTCATGGGGGTCGTTCGGCCCACCCACCGCGCCGGCCGATGCGCACGGAACGTAGCGGGATCGTCACGCGAATGGTACGTACGGTCCATGTGCAGACACGCGTCCGAACCGTACGATCCTCGTTGTGGAACGCACCGCGAGCACCTTCCTGCGTTGGTCAGGGCGCTTCTTGCTGCTGCTCGCCATCTTCGTGCTCGTCTGCAGCCTCTTCCTGCCGAGCGCGGTCCAGCCGCTCAACCCGCTGGTGTGCCCGGACGGCCTGGAGCTGTCGAACGCCCGGTACACGCTGCCCGGCGCGCCCGACAACGGGAAGCTGCAGCTCGTCTGCACCGGACCGGAATACACGCAGGATGCGGCACGGGAGGTGCTGCTGACGGTGGCGGCGCTCGCCACGCTGGGTCTGGTGGCGCTGTTCTTCAGCGAACGGCTGCGCCGCCCCCGGGTCGCGCTGCCGTCGGGCCCTGGCCTGCGCTGAGCCGGTCGCCGGCCAGGTCGGGGCGGGCAGCTCCGAGCTCGTCGGCCGGCTGCGGGTGGCCGAGCAGGAACCCCTGGCCGAGGTGGCACCCGAGGTCCTGCAGGGTGGCGAGCTGCTCGGGGGTCTCGATGCCCTCGGCGATGACCTCGAGCCCGAGCGATCGGCCGAGCCCGACCACCGCCCGCACGATCTCGACGTCGCTCGGGTCCACGCCAAGGCCGCCCACGAAGCTCCGGTCGAGCTTCACCGAGCGGATCGGGAACCGCTTCAGGTAGGCGAGGCTCGAGTAGCCCGTCCCGAAGTCGTCGATCGACAGGCCGACGCCGAGCTCGCGCAGGTGGTCGACGGTGCGGAGGGTGGCCCGGTCGGCGCCGATCACGGTGGCCTCGGTGAACTCCAGGACCAGGTCCCGCGGCGCCAGGCCCCAGCGCTCCAGCGCCTCGGCGATGCCTGCCGCATAGGTCGGTGAGGCCAGCTCCTGCGCCGACGCGTTGACGGCGACGTGCCGCGGGGAGGCACCGGTGGGCGTCGCTCGCCACCCGGCCAGGTCCTCGCACGCCAGCGAGAGCACCCGGCCACCGACCTCGAGGATGAGCCCGGACTCCTCGGCCACCTCGATGTACTCGCCGGGCAGCTCGAGGCTCCCATCGGCTCCGCGCAGGCGCAGGAGCGCCTCGGTGGCCACCACCTCGCCGGTCACCAGGTCGACGATCGGCTGGTGGTGCACCTCGAGGTGGTCCGACGCCAGGGACTCCCGCAGCACCTGCTCCGCCGCCATCCGGCGCATGGCCGCGGCGCGCAGCGAGTCGGTGAACACGTGGTGCTGGTTCCGCCCCTTCTCCTTGGCCCGGTACAAGGCGGTGTCGGCGTCGCGCAGCAGGTGCTCGGCGCCCCGCCCCCGGTCGAACGCGATCCCGATGGAGGCGGTGACCGTGACCTGGCCCTTGGGGAGCGCCACGGGATCGGCGACCACGGCGCGGATCCGCTCGGCCATGGCGATGACCTCGTCCGTGTCGGCCACGGACTCCACCAGCACGACGAACTCGTCGCCACCCAGTCGGGCGACCGTGTCGCTGGTGCGCACCACGCGCTCGAGCCGCTGGGCCACCTCGACGAGCAGGAGGTCGCCGGCCTCGTGGCCCATCGAGTCGTTCACCACCTTGAACCGGTCGAGGTCCAAGAAGAGCAGCGCCGTGACGTCGCCGACCCGGCGGGCCCGCTCGACCGCGTGGCCCAGGCGGTCGTTCAGCAGCGCCCGGTTCGGCAGGCCGGTCAGCGCGTCGTGGAACGCCTGCCACGCCAGCCGGGTGGCAGCCTCGGCCCGCTCGGTGACGTCGCGCACGTTGGCCACGACCCCGTTGACCGCGGGATCGTCGAGGCGGTTGGTGGCCACGATCTCGACGTGGCGCCACTCGCCGGCGAGCGTCGTCACCCGCACCTCGGCGCTGGCCGTCATCGATGGCTCCAGCACCAGGCGGCGGAACGCCTCGTTCAGGTCGGCGCGATCGTCGGGGTGGACCACCGCCGAGAACGGGGTGCCGAGCCAGGTGCCGTGCTCGTAGCCGAGCAGCCGCTCGGCGGCAGGGCTGTGGTACGTGATGGCCCCGTCCCGGTCGATCACGCAGATGATGTCGGTGCTGCGCTCGACGAGGGCGGCGAACCGGGCCTGGCTGGCGAGGAGCGCTTCGTTGGCGCGGGCCACCGCCTCGGCCGCTTCCCACCGCTCGGCGATCGGCTGCACGTGGGCGACGAAGTAGGTCCCGGTCCCCTCCCGGCCCCGCACCATCGAGACGTCGAGCTGGACCGGGACCTCGTGGCCGTCGGCGTGGAGGTACCGCTTCTCGAGCGTGCACCGGGGGATCTCGCCGGCGATGACCCGACGGACCTCGTCGATGTCCGCCTCCAGGTCGTCGCGGTGGGTGATCTCCTGGAAGGTGCGGCCCTCGAGGTCCTCCACGGTGCGGCCCACGAGGTCGGCGAAGCTGCGGTTGACCCGGATGAAGCGGCTGTCGGGCGCGACGAGGGCGATGCCGATCGGCGCGAGCTCGAACGCCCCCTCGTACCGATCATCCCCGGCCACGGTCGCCGAGCCTACGCCAGTCGCCCCGCTGCGTGACGGGACGAACGCGCTCAGTCCTCAGGCGCCACCGACGCGAAGGCGCGGGCCTTGTCCAGCTGCGCCAGGCGCTCGTCCCGATCGACCGAGCCGACCAGCACGTAGTCGTCGACGTAGTCGGCCTTGAGCTCGCCGTCCTCGTCGAGCATCCAGGGCTGCGCCATGCGGCGCGGGACCCGGACGCGGTCGGGCTGCTCGAGGGTGCCGAACACCCGATCCCAGATGGGCAGGGTCACGCCGTGGTTGGCCATGGGCTTGCCGAAGTGGTGGTGGAAGTGGTGCTTGCGCACCCACCGCTCGTACCGGTTGGTCGGCGGCCGCAGGTGGGCCACCGCGTGCTGGTACTCGTAGAAGGAGTAGCCCACGGCCCAGCCGAGCGCGAGGGCCACGCCGACGCCGAACGAGGCCAGCGCAGCGCCGATGGGGAGCCACACGATGGCACCCACGAGGAGCATGCCCGCCCAGCTCAGCGGGTGGATGTAGGAGAAGGTCCACCCGGCGGCCACGTGGTGCAGCAGGTGCTCGCGGCTCATGATCCCGCGGCCGTGGAGGTGGTGCATCGCGAAGCGGTGCAGGAGGTACTCGGCGAGGATCCACAGCTGGAAGCCGACGGCGAAGGCCAGCACGAGGCCCAAGACATGAACGACGTTCATGTTTCCCAGCATCGCACGGGACCCCCACCCGTGTCGACCGCCGCGCCAGGTGTCACACCGGCCTGACGCTGGGAGCGACCGACGGTGCGGCAGGCTGGGGCCGTGTCACACCCCGACACGGAGCGCGCCCTGCGCGACATCCACGACGGTTCCTTCTGGCTCGACGCGCCCGAGCGCCCTTCGGCGCGCCCGCCGCTCGATGGGCCCCTCGAGTGCGACCTGGCGGTGGTGGGCGGCGGCTACAGCGGCCTCTGGACGGCCCTGCTGGCCAAGGAGCGGTGGCCGGAGCGCTCGGTCGTGCTCCTCGAGGGCGACCGCATCGGCGGCGCCGCGTCGGGGCGCAACGGCGGCTTCTGCGCGGCGAGCATCACCCACGGCGAGGCCAACGGCCGCGAGCGCTGGCCCGACGAGCACCTGCTGCTGCGGCGGCTCGGGCGCCAGAACCTCGACGAGATGGAGGCCGACCTGGCCCGCCACGGGATCGACTGCGACTTCCGACGGTCCGGCGAGCTCACCGTGGCCACCGAGCCCTACCAGCTCGCGGACCTGCAGGACCTGGACGCCGACGACCCCGAGGTGGCCTTCCTCGACCGTGACGAGGTGCAGGCGCTGGTCCACTCCCCCACCTACCTCGGCGCCCAGCTCGACCGGACCACCGCCCTCGTCGACCCGGCTCGCCTGGCCTGGGGCCTGGCCGACGCCGCCGACCGCCAGGGCGTGCGCCTGATCGAGCACACCCCGGTGCGCGCCCTGCGCCGGCGCCGCGGCGGCGGGATCGAGCTGGACACGCCCCGGGGCACCGTCACCGCCCGGCAGGTGGCGCTGGGCACCAACGCCTTCCCCTCGCTGGTCAGGCGCATCCGCCTCCACACGGTGCCCGTGTACGACTACGCCCTCATGACCGAGCCGCTCAGCCCGGCCCAGCTGGCCTCGATCGGCTGGGAGGGGCGCCAGGGCATCGGCGACAGCGCCAACCAGTTCCACTACTACCGGTTGAGCGCCGACGACCGGATCCTGTGGGGCGGCTACGACGCGATCTACCACTACGGGCGCAAGGTGGACCCCCGCCACGACCGTCGGCCCGAGACCTACCGCACCCTCGCCAAGCACTTCTTCGCGACCTTCCCGCAGCTCGAAGGGCTGCGGTTCACCCACGCCTGGGGAGGGGCGATCGACACCAGCACCCGCTTCTGCGCCTTCTTCGGCACCGCCCACGGCGGCGACGTCGCCTACGCGGTGGGCTACACCGGGCTGGGCGTGGGCGCCACGCGGTTCGGCGCACAGGTGGTGCTCGACCTGCTGGCCGGCGAGGAGACCGAGCGGACCCGCACGGAGATGGTGCGCTCGACCCCGCTGCCCTTCCCGCCCGAGCCCGCGGCCTGGGCCGGCATCAACCTCACCCGCTGGTCGCTGGACCGGGCCGACCGCAACGAGGGCCGCCGCAACCTCTGGCTGCGCACCCTGGACCGGCTCGGCCTCGGCTTCGACTCCTAGCTCGCCCCCACCGGGGCGCGCCGGAGGCCCGGCGCCGGCCCGCTGCCCCGGACCGGCGCCGGGCACCGATCACGCGGCGGCCTGGGCCTTGGCCAGGGATTCGATCGCAGGCTGGACGTCCGACGAGCTCAGGTTGTCGCCGAGCGACACGATCGACACCAGGGTGGCGACGTCGCCGGTGCGCATCATGAGGACGGCCACGGTGGCGTTGGCCGTGGTCCCGTCGTCGGCGGTCAGCTTGTAGGTGGTCGACAGGCCCTCGGCGTCATCGGTGCCGAGGTCGCCCGGGTCGTCGTCGGAGAGCTGGCCCTCGGCGGTGATGCCGCCGCTGGCCGTGAAGGTCGACTTGAGCGCCTCGTCGATGCAGGCCACGACCTCCGTGTCGTTGAACGGCGCCACCACCGCCTTGGCATCGTCTTCGGTCTCGAAGACCCGGGTGTCGGCGCTGACCTGGCTGCCGTCGAGCTGGTCGAACGAGCCCACGCTGAAGGTGTCGGTCTTGTGCGAGGCCAGCACGGCCGAATCGTTCGCGAAGGACTCGTCGCACTTGTCGAGCGGCGAGTCGCCGGTGTCGGCCTCGGGCGGCGAGGAGGTCCAGCCGTCGGGGAAGTCCGACACGGTGAGGTCCACCGAGTCGGCGCGGTCCTGGGCGGCGGCCGTGTCCGCGGTCGTGGTGGTCGCCTTCGTCGTGGTGGTCGTCTTGGCCTTGGTGGTGGTGGTCTCGGCGTCCTCGCCCCCGGAGGTGCCGCACGCGGCGAGCAGGAGGGACGCGGCGACGGCAGCGCCGAGGGCCGTGCGGGTGGGGTGCAGCTTCACGGGGGCTCCTGTGGGTCGACAGCGGGCGCCAGCATACCCCATCGGGCGCGGCGAAGACGTCGATGCCGCGCGAAGCTCCCCCGATGGCAACCACCGAGGTCCGCATCGCCCAGCTCATCGCC
Organism: Acidimicrobiales bacterium; assembly: GCA_046331115.1. GTDB lineage: Bacteria > Actinomycetota > Acidimicrobiia > Acidimicrobiales > Iamiaceae > Aquihabitans. The sequence goes on along the minus strand of JAXLRJ010000002.1, from coordinate 300,517 downwards.
GCCGGACGGGTGCTCTACGGCGCCGCGTGCATGGCGGCCCCACGCACCGTGATGGGCCCCGCCGGGGCCCGCGCCGAGGGCCAGATGGTCTGGCTGGGCCGCGCTTTCGGGGTGCGGGACCTCGTGCTCGGCGGCGGGACGCTGGTGGCGCTGGCGGGCGATCAGGAGGCCGCGTCGCGGTGGGTGGCCGCATCGGCCGCCGCCGACGCCCTCGACCTGGCCAACGCAGCGCTGTTCCGCAAGGAGCTCGACCGCACGGGCGTGGCGGGGGTCCTGGCCCTGGCGGTGCCGGCCACCCTCGGGGGCGCGTGGGCGGCGTCGCGCATGCGCGCCGCGCAGCGCTGAGCCTCGACGCCGCCGGCGCCGGTGGCCGGCGCCCAGCCCTCGGTCAGCTGCCTTGGTCCGAGGCGCCGATGCCGGGGGCGACCGCGTCCCACGTGGCTGCCACCACCAGGTCGTTGCCGGCCTCGGTGATGTGGAGGCCGTCGTCCTTGCGGACCTTCACGTTGCGGCCGTCGACCGGGAGCGTCAGGTGGAACTCGCCGTCGGGCGTCAGCACCTTGCGCCAGTCGAGCGGGGTGGCGCCGGTGCCCTCGTAGATCTTGTTGAACCGGCCGATGCGCTCCTTGTAGGCCGGCCACAGCACGTCGGACACCGCCGGGGTGACCACCCAGTAGACGTCTGCGCCGTGGGCCTTGGCCCGCCCGACGGCGTCGTCGGCCTGCGCCTCCCACTGGTCGTACATGGCCGGGCTCCCCGCCGCGATGGTGGTGCCATCGGGCAGGACGTAGCCCGGCTCCGCGGCCCGATAGTTGCAGCACGCCTCGAGGACGACGGCGTCGGGGTGCCAGGTCTCGACGGCGTGGCCGAGCTCGCGGTTCCACCAGCCCTGGCCCGACAGGAGGCCAGTGCCCGGGTACCCGATGAAGCGGGTCTCGACGCCGGCCTTGGCGAAGCGCGACGACAGCTGCCGCGACGCGCCCATCATCATCGAGTCGCCCACGAACAGCACCCGCTTGTGGCCGTCTCGGGACGGGTCTCGGCTCACCTTCGCCCACCCCCAGTGCACGACGGGGAGCAGGAGCATGCCGACGACGACGAGGACGACGGCGACGAGGACGCTCGGCCCACGGGAGGGGGCGGGTGGCGCCGGGTCGGGGGGAGCGACGGCGGTCATCGCCGCCAGTGAACCAGTCCGGGAGCGCGTTGCACGGTCACCCCAGCTCCGTCGGCCGCGACGGCACGGTCGAAAGGCACCGGTGCGCTCAGCCGGCCAGGCGGCAGCAGACCACGGCGAGGTCGTCGTCGACGCCCCGGGCCTCCGCTGCGGCGACGTCCGCGGTCTCCTTGGCGCCCAGCCCATCCCAGGCCGCCGCCCGGAGGACGAGGCCGTCGAGCGCCTCGCCGAGGGGGACCGCCCGCTCCTCCACCAGGCCGTCGGTGTACAAGACGATCCGGTCCCCGACGGCGAGCGGGACCTCAGCGGCCGCATACGCGGCGTCTGACTCCACCCCCAGGGGCGGGCCGGCAGGCGACGCGAGCAGCGCCGGTGCGTCGCCCAGGTGCAGCGGGGGCAGGTGCCCGGCCGTCGCCCAGCAGAAGCTGCGCTGCTCGAGGTCGACCACGCCGTACAGGCACGTGGCGAACAGCTGGGTCTGGTCCAAGGCCGCCAGCACCCGGTTCGCTCGGCCGAGCACCGTGGCCGGCTCGCCGTGCTCCACGGCGAGCGCCCGCACGTAGTTGCGCACCTGCACCATGTGCGCCGCCGCGTCCTGGCCGTGGCCGGCCACGTCGGCGATGACGAGCGCGAGCTGCCGGTCGCCCAACGGGACGGCGTCGAACCAGTCGCCGCCGACCGGACGGCCGGTGCCGGCGGCGCGGTAGCGAGCGCCGAGCTCGACGCCGTCGAGCTCGGGCAGCGCGCCGGGCAAGGCGGCCCGCTGCAGGAGCTCCACGGCCAACCGGTTGGCGTCGGCCTCCTGCTGGGCGGCGTGGAGCGCTCGCTCCTCCTCCACCGCGGCGGTCACGTCCCGCGAGGCGGCGAGGTACCCGTCGCCGAACGGGACGACCCGGATGCTCCACCAACCCCGGATCGCCACGCCGTCGGGCGTCGTGCCCTCGTACGGGATGCGCTCCTGGCTCCAGGGCACGCCGGTCTCGACCACGTACCGGAAGCGGTCGAAGAGCCCCGAGGCCCGCCACTCCGGGTACAGGTCGCACACGAGTCGACCCACGAGCTGGTCCCGGCCGCGGCCGGCGCCGTCGATCGACGCTGCGTTCATGTACTCGAGGACGAAGTCGACGATGGCACCGGTGCGGTCCCGCACGGGCGAGCCGATGGCGACGTGGTCGATGAGCGCGTCGAGGATGTCGCCCAGCTCGGGCGTGCCCGCCGCGCTCCCGAAGCTGTGCACCTCAGCCACCCGCCGACCCACCTCTGCGCTCCGTCCGACCAGGTCCGCCCAGCGTAGGCCCGTGATCGGGCCGCGCCGCCCTCGCCGCCAGCGGGCGGATCTCCACCCACGCCTCCGCTCCGACCAGGGCCTCCAGCTCCTCGGCCAGGGACTCGGCGACCGGCCGGACGCCGACGTAGGCCCGGTCGCCCTCGGTGCAGCACCAGGCCATGTTCGCTCCGCCCTCGCCCCAGTCGCCGCGGGCCCACCGGCGCAGCGTCGCCCGCTCCCGACCGTCGGGCCCAGGGGCCACGTCGACGCGCAGCGGCAGGCGCCAGCACACCGACGGCTTCCAATCCATGGGTGGCTCCCCGTCCGCCAGCGCGCCGAGGTGCAGCGCGCACCCCGCCCCACCGGCGAAGCCCGGACGGTTGAGGAAGATGCACGCCCCGTCGACGAGGCGCGTGGCGGTGCGGTCCTCGTCGGCGAAGACCCCGCCGGCCGCCGCCTCGTCGTGGTGCTCGAAGGCCTCAGGGCCGAGCAGGGCCGCGAGCGCGGCGATGGTCTGCGCCTCCTCCTGGTCCTCGAGCTGTGCGCCCACCGAGCAGCAGCCCTGGGCGAGGTGCTCGGCTGGCTCGTCGAGGATGCCGAGGCAGCCGCGGCCCCAGATGCAGGTCCATGAGGACGAGAGGAACCCCACGTCGACCACCCAGTCCACCTGGGCGACCGACACCTCGGCCCAGACCGGTGGGTTGGACGGCTCCACCCCCGCAGCCTGGCACGGCGGCGCGCCGTAGCATGCCGCCGACCGACCGAGGGAGCGACGATGGACGCGCAGGCGAGGGGCAGGACCACGATGGCGAGGGCGGCGCTGCTCGCCGCCGCGCTGGTGCTGGTGGGGACGGGCTGCAGCAGCGGCGGCAGCGAGGCCGCCACCACCACCGAGCGGGCCACCACCACCCGGGCGTCCACCACCGCGCCCGCCACCAGCGAGGCCACCACCACCACGGGCGCCGACCCGACGACCACCGCCGCGGACGGCGACGGCGGCGGGCTCCCACCGTGCGAGCAGCTCCTCGAGCAGTACGCCAACACGTTCGACCTGGACGACCTGAGGCCCACCAGCGCGCTGTTCCGGACGTGGGCCCCCGACATGCCACCGAAGGTCGGGGCAGCCGTGCTGCGCATCGCCGATGCGTGGGACGCCGTCGGCGGGGACTCGACCAAGCTCGACATGGCCGACCAGGCCATGACCAACGATGCCGAGGTCTTCTCGGACTGGACCAACGCGGGGTGCCCCAGCTCGTGAGGGCGGCGATCGACCGGTTCGTGGCCCTCGTGGCCAGGCTCGCCAGCCGCGGGCTCTACCGATCGATCGAGCTGGTCGGGTTCGACGACCTCCCCAGCGGCCCGAAGCTGATCGTGGCCAACCACTTCAACGGGTTCGTCGACCCGGTGGTCCTGGCCGGCGGCCTGGGCGCCTGCCCCGGTTCATCGCCAAGGCCACGCTGTGGAAGGTGCCCGGCGTCGGGCTGCTCCTCGGGGCGGCCGGCGTGCTGCCCGTGCACCGGGCCGCCGATGGCGGCGGCGACAACCGCGGCACGTTCGACACGGTGGTGGAGGAGCTGCGCGGCGGCGAGACGGTGGCCATCTTCCCCGAGGGCACCACCCATGACGAGCCGCACATGGCCGAGGTGCGCACCGGTGCGGCCCGCCTCGCCCTGGACGCGGCTGCCGCCGGCGTGCCGCTGCGGATCGTGCCGATCGGGCTCACCTTCGAGGACAAGGTGGCGCTGCGCTCGCGGGTGGCGGTGCGGGTCGGGCGGACCATCGACCCGGCGGCCCCGCCGTACCGCGGCCCCGACGGCGCACCGGTCGGCAGCGACGACCACGAGGCGGTGCGGGCCCTCACCGAGCAGGTGCGCGCGGGGATCGCCAAGGTGTCGCCGGACTTCCCCGACCTGATCGCCGCCGTGGAGATGCGCCGCGCCGCCGACGTGGCGCTGCGGACCGACGACATGGCCGCGCTGGGCAAGGTGTCGCTCGCCCGCTCCGAGCAGCTCGCCCAGCGGCTCGACCGCTTGCCGCCCGACCAGCGCGAGCCGATCGCCACCGCAGCCGCCGAGTACGCCCTGCTGCTCGATGCGGTCGGCATCGGCGACGACTACCTGGTCCCCCGCCTGTCCGCGCGGGCGCTGGTCGGCCGGGCGATCGCCACCCTCGCCTACGTCCTGGTCCTGCTGCCGTTCGCGCTCGTGGGGGTGGTGGTCAACGCGATCCCGGCGCTGCTCGTCGCCATCGCCGGGCTGGCCGCCACCGCCCCGGTCTCCAAGGGCACCAACCGCGTCCTGGTGGGCCTCGTGGCGTTCCCGCTCACGTGGTACCTGGTGGCGGCCCACGACGTCGGCACGTCGATGATCGGCCAGGCCACCGCTGCGGTCACCATGCCCCTCGACCCCGCCGTCGACCAGCTCTTCGGCGGGCGCAGCGGCTTCGGCGCCTCGCTGGTGGTGTTCCTGGCGTCGCCGATCTGCGGGCTGCTCGCGGCCTGGCTCGCCGAGCGCATCCACCGCCTTTGGCGGACCTTTCGCGCCCTCGCCACCAACCTCAACCGGCGGGGCCAGGTCGACGCCCTCCGCGCGCGGCGGGCCGAGCTGGTCGCCATGGTCCGCGCCGCCGCCACCGCGTAGCCGCCGCCCCCCAACCGGTCGGGGCCAGGCGGCCGTCAGCCGGCGGTGGTGGAGGTGGTGGCGTCGCTGACGAGGGGCTTGTCGATGACCACCGGGACGGCCTTCGGATGGCCCTGGCGCCCGAGGGTGACGAGCTTGGCGGGGATCGGCCCGTCGGGGCCCTCGAGGGTGACGGTGATCTGCTTCGAGAAGAAGCCCGGCTCGAAGTCGATGCCGGCGACGGTCGGATCGCCGCTCAGGTCGAAGGTGGCCGTCTTGCCGTCGACCTGGACCGTGCCCGAGCCCTTCGACGATGGCTCCGCCTTCGAGATGTCGTCGGTGCTCTCGATCGTCCCCTTCACGCCGGCGACCCCGTCGCCGTTGACGACCCACAGGTGCCAGCCGTCGAAGCTGTTCCAGAGGTAGACGCCCGGCGCCGCGGTGGGGTCGGTGATCGTGGCCGCGGTGTCGCCCTCGCTGCCGAGCCCGGCCGGGCGGCCGCCCACGGCGTCTGGCCACGCCCGGTCCTCCTTGCCTCCCCGGTTGGCCACCATGGCGGCGATCCCGCCGATCACGGCGATGCCGAGCACCACCGCGACCACCACCAGCCACCGGCGCCGAGGGCGATCGCGGACCTCGGCGTCCTCCACCTCCCACGAGGACGGCAGCGGGGCCGGATCGGGAGGCGTGGGGGTCGAGGAGGGATCGGTCATGCCCCCAGCCTGGCGCGCGCCGGCGCGGAGCGCACCCATCCGGCGCCCACGGCCGGCACGGTCCCTTGCCGGACGGTTCCTAATGCCCTACATTAGAACCTGTTCTACTTTTCGAGTCCCAGGAGCACCCCATGGAGTTCGGCCTCTTCCTCAACGGCTACCTGCCCGGCCCCGCCGCCCACGATCGGGCGTCCGAGCACGAGATGCTCACCCGGGAGCTCGGCTACGCCGTCCACGCGGACGGCTTCAACTGGAAGTACGCCTGGTTCGGCGAGCACCACGCGCTCACCGAGTACTCGCACATGTCGGCGCCCGAGGTGGCCATCCCCTACGTGGCCGCCAAGACCGAGCGCATCCACCTGGGCTCGGCCATCATCAACCTCTCGCCCAAGGTGAACCAGCCCACCCGCAACGCCGAGCGCGTCGCCATGCTCGACCACGTCACCGGCGGCCGCTTCGAGTTCGGTACCGGCCGCGGCGCCGGCGAGCACGAGATGCAGACCTTCGACCTGCACACCTCCGAGACCAAGGAGATGTGGGACGAGGTGGCGCCGGAGCTGGTCCGGATGTGGGAGCAGCGCGACTACCAGTTCGAGGGCGAGTTCTTCCGGGTCCCGTCGCCGCACAACATCCTCCCCAAGCCCTACGGCGTCGGGCACCCGCCGATCTGGGTGGGCTGCGGCAACCCGGGCACGTTCACCAAGGCCGGCGAGCTCGGCATCGGCGCCATCGCGTTCAACTTCGAGCCGGTCATGAACCTGAAGGGCCGCATCGACGCCTACAAGGAAGGCGTCGCCACCTGCACCGAGCCGCTCGGCGAGTTCATCAACGACAACGTGCTGATGACCAACGCGGTGATCTGCCTGTCCGACGGCAAGCGCGCCCGGGAGATCGCCATGTCCCCCGGCCGCGGCTACCTGAACTCGATGGTCACGCTCTACCACTCCACGATGCCGAAGATGCCCGGCGCCATCGCCTGGCCCGACACGCCCCGCGGCATCAAGACCGAGGAGGAGCTCGACTACGCGATCGAGGCCGGCTACCTGCTGTGCGGCACGCCCGACCAGGTCCTCGAGCAGATCGTGAAGTACCAGGACGTCGGCACCGACCAGCTGGTCTTCGGCATCCCGAACGAGGGCTTCGAGCACGACGAGGTCCTCGAGATGATCGAGCTGTTCGGCACCCACGTGATCCCCGAGTACGACAAGGACCCGGAGCACCGCACCGCCAAGATGCGGGCCACCGCCAAGCCGAAGCACCCGGTGTACGGGAGCCCGATCCCCGCGGACCTGCGGGCCCCCGAGGTGATCCCCACCAACGCCCTGCTGCCGCTCGGGAGCTGAGCCACGGCCCCCACCGCCACCGCGACCCGCGAGCGGCTGCTCGACGAGGCCGAGCGGCTGTTCGCACGCGGCGGCGTCCAAGGCGTCACCACCCGAGAGATCACCGAGGCCGCCGAGCAGCGCAACGCGTCGGCGGTCAGCTACCACTTCGGCTCCCGCCAAGGGCTCCTGCTCGAGCTCCTGGCCCGCCGAGGTGGCCCGGTCGACGATGAGCGGGGCCGCCGGCGCGCCGCGCTGGGCGCCGCGCCCGCCACCCGCGAGCTGGTGGCCTGCCTGGTCGAGCCCTACGCCGACCTGCTGGCCAGCGAGGCCGGCCGGTCCTACGTGCGGATCGTCGCCCAGCTGCGGGGCCGTTTCGCGGCCTGGCGGGTGGAGTCCGACGCCGCCACCACGGTCCACCTCGCCGCGGTCCTCGACGAGCTGGAGTCCCGGCCCGACGCCGGGCCTGCGGTGCGCCGGGAGCGGGTGGTCGCCCTGATCATGGTCCTCACCGGGATGGTGGCCGAGCGGGCCCGCGCCATCGACGATGGCACGGGGATCGAGCTCGACCACGCCGCCTTCGCGGCCAACCTGGTCGACACCTGCGCCGCGATCATCTCCGCCTGAGCTGGCCGGCAGCAGGGCGAGCGGCCCCGGTCAGGCGGCGACCGGCTCCCACAGCCCGTCGAGGAACGCGGCGATCTCGCCCGTGATCCGAGACGGCAAGAGGCGCAGCTCGATCGACGACCAGCTCCGCACCAGCTGGGCATGGGGCAGCTGGCCCGCCAGGTTCTCGGCGTCGGAGAACGGGTGGATCAGGTCGTGGCGGTGCGCCACGATCAGCGCCGGCGCCTGGATCGCCCGGCGCTGCTCGACGGTCGGCGCCACTGGCCCGACCAGGATCCCGTGCAGCACGGCGGCCACCACCTCGGGGGCGAGCGCTCCGCTGCGGATGATGCTGTTGAGCGGCCCGATGGGCGTCTCGGGGAGCTTGGCCACCGCACCGGCGAGGAGCTCCATGGCGCCCCGCCCGTAGTGGGCGGCGAGCAGCAGCGGCGCGAAGGTGAGGGCGGCGGCGGGCACCGCCCACTCGAGCACGGGCATCTCGAGCACCAGCCCTCGCACCCGCTCGGGCGCCTGGGTGGCCGCGAACAGGCTGACGTTGGCACCGAGCGACACGCCGCCCAGGACCGCGCTCGGGATCTGGAGGTGGTCCAGCAGGGCCAGGACCTGGTCCGAGTAGTGGTCGATCCGGTACTCCGACGCGTGCCGGGGCTTGTCGCTGCGCCCGTGGCCGAGCAGGTCGAGGAGGATGACCCGACATCCGCGCTCGGCGAGCGATGTGGCGATGCCCCGGTTGATGTCCGAGTCCAGCAGCAGGCCGTGCAGGTAGACGACGACCTGGTCGCCCTCGCCCACCTCGTCGTAGACGAGGGTGCGGCCGCGGTGCTCGAACGTGCGGTCGAGCCGGGTCAGCACGGTGGTCACGGCGCCACCTCTTCGTCGGCCTGGCTGCGGGCCCGGGCCGCGGCGAGCAGCTCGTCGAGGGCGGCGGCCGCGCCGCACGCCACGACCGACACGTCGGGCACCGAGTCCAGGTCCCCGGTGACGCCGAACGAGATGGCACCGTCGTAGGAGAGGATCGCGACCCCGACGCGGGCGCCGTCCGCGATCGGCACGTAGGGCAGGTACTCGAGCATCCGCTGGCCGTGGCAGTACAGCGGGAACTGCGGACCGGGCACGTTGGTGGTGACGGTGGTGATGGAGCGCTGCGGCAGGTGGTGCATGGCGCGCGCGCCGACCCGGGTGACCGTGCCGACCACCATGGGCGGCACCAGGTCGGCGAGGTGCGTGACCGCTTCGCCCAGCTCGGCCATGCCTGACGCCTTGGCCTCCTCCATGGCGGCGCGCACCGCGGCGAGCCGCTCGACGGGGTCGTCGAGGTGGACCGGCAGCTCGACGAGCATGATCGACACCCGGTTGTCGGCCACGCCCTGGCCATCCTCCCGACGCACCGACACTGGGACGCCGGTACGGACCACCGCGGTCGACGGGTCGTCGCCGTGCGCCTCGAGCAGGTCCCGGAAGCCCTTGGTGACGCACGCCAGCACCACGTCGTTGAGCGTGCCGCCCAGCTCGGTCCGGACCGCCTTGATGTCCGCGATGGAGATCGTGGCGTAGGCGTAGGCGCGGTGCGGGCCGATCGGCCCGTCGAGCGACGAGTGCGGGGTCGGCGCGATGTGGTGGCCGAAGCCGAGCAGGGCACGGGCCGACGCCACCGCGGCGCGGGCCGCGTCGCCCGGGTGGCGCAGGGCCGCGGGCAGCTCGCCGGCGAGCTCGGTCACGTCCTCGACGGCACCCAGCCACGCCTGGGCGATCCGGGCGGCGACCGAGGGAGCGGGCTCGGGCGTCCACGGCTCGGGGGCCACCGGCTCCGGGTGCGGCTCGAGGTCCAGCACGGCGGCGAGCAGCCCGACACCGGCGACGCCGTCGACCATGCAGTGGTGGACCTTGAAGACGAGCGCCCAGCGGTCCTCGCTCAGCCCCTCCACCATCCAGATCTCCCACAGCGGCCGGGAGCGGTCCAGGCGCTGCTCCATGAGCCGGGCCACCAACCGATCGAGGGCGTCGGCATCGCCGGGTGCGGGCAGCGCGGTGTGGCGCACGTGGTAGCGGCACGAGAAGTGCTCGTGGTCGACCCAGATCGGGCGGCCGAGCTCGAAGGGCACGGTCTCGACCCGCTGGCGGTAGCGCGGGATCCGGTGCAACCGGTCGTCCAGGCACTGCACGAAGTCGTCGTAGGACGGCGGTGGCCCGGGGAAGGTCGCCACCCCGCCGATGTGCAGGGGCGTGACCTCGTCCTCCGCGTGCAGGAACTCCGCATCGAGCGCCGACATCACGTCCATCGCGCATCCTCCCTCGGCCAGCGATCGACCCAGGTCGACGGTACCGAACGGACCGTCCCGGAGGCAGGGCCGAACGTCCTGCCCGGGTGGCGGGCGCTCAGCGGGCGCGGCGGCGCCGGTCGGCCCCGAAGGGCCAGCCCGGGATGAACCGAGGGGTGCGCGCCGCGTAGGCGTCGTAGCCGGGGTAGCGGGCGCGCAGTCGCACCTCCTCCCAGCGGGCCTTCACCATGAACAGCGCCACGAGCCCGATGCTGGCGCCCAGGATGACCCAGCTGCCGCCGGTGGCCGAAGCGCCGGCGGCGAGGGCGAGGATCCCGGCGTAGATCGGGTGGCGCACCAGCCGGTACGGGCCGCCGGTGCGGAGCTCGCCGCGCTCGAGCGGGGCCGGGTGCGCGGTGAGCGACCGGCCGAGCGTGACCAGGCCGATGGCCAGCACGGCCATGCCGACCCACTGGAGCCACCGGGCGACGCGGGCCACGCCCGGCGAGACCTGCCAGGCGGCGCCGGTCGGGGCGAGCGCGATGGCGAGGATCAGCACGGCCTGCACGCCCACCATCGCCCAGCCCACCCGCGCGTCGCGGGGATCGGTGCCCGGGGTGAGGTCCACGCCGCCACCGTATACCCCACAGGGTATTAGGTCCCGGGGAGCACCGACCTTCGGCCCTGTGCCATCGGCCTCGCGACGACGACGATCAGAGGTGGAGCCGGGCAGGCTCCGCTCCCCAGGAGGCCGACGATGAAGAAGATCGTGATCCTCGGCGGTGGCACCGGTGGCACGCTCACCGCCAACCGCCTGCGCAAGCTCTACGACGAGGACGAGGCGGCGATCACCGTCGTCGACCAGGACGACCAGCACGTGTACCAGCCGGGCCTCCTGTTCGTGCCCTTCGGCATGACCCAGCCCGAGGACATCGTGCGCCCCCGAGGCCGCCAGCTCCACAGCGGCATCACCTACGTGGTGCAGCCCATCGACCACGTCGACATCGAGGCCGACTCGGTGTACCTGGCCGACGGCACGGTCCTCCCCTACGACGTGCTCGTCATCGCCACGGGCGCCGTCCTCGCCCCGGAGGAGACCGAGGGCCTGACCGGCCCGGGCTGGATGGAGAAGACCTTCACCTTCTACTCCGCGGAGGGCGCCGCCGCCCTCGAACGGGCGCTCGCCGGGTTCCAGGGCGGGCGCATCGTCATCAACGTGGTGGAGCTGCCCATCAAGTGCCCGGTGGCGCCGCTCGAGTTCGCCTTCCTGGCGGACTGGTACTTCCACGAGCGCGGCATCCGGGACAAGGTGCAGCTCACCTTCGTCACCCCGCTCGACGGCGCCTTCACCAAGCCGGTCGCCGCCGCGACGCTCGGCGGGATGCTCGAGGAGCGCGACATCGAGCTGGTGACCGAGTTCAACACCGGCGAGGTCGACGGCGAGGGCGGCCGGCTCGTCTCCTGGGACGAGCGCGAGGTGCCCTTCGACCTGGCGGTGGTGATCCCGGTCCACAACGGCGCCGAGTACGTGGAGCGCAGCCCCGGCCTCGGCGACGACCTGCGCTTCGTCCCCACCGACGAGCACACGCTGCAGTCCAAGGCCAAGCCCAACGTGTTCGCCATCGGCGACGCCGCCGCCCTCCCCATCTCGAAGGCCGGGTCCGTCACCCACTTCGAGGGCGAGGTGCTGGTCGAGAACGTCCGGCGGTTCCTGGCCGGCGAGGAGCTCGACGCCTCCTACGACGGCCACGCCAACTGCTTCATCGAGACCGGCTTCCACAAGGCCATGCTCATCGACTTCAACTACGAGACCGAGCCGCTCCCCGGGCACTTCCCCACCAAGGTGGGCCTGCCCCTCCTGAAGGAGTCCCGGCTCAACCACCTCGGGAAGCTGATGTTCCAGTTCGCCTACTGGCACAGCCTCCTGCCCGGCCGGGACATCCCCGGCATCGGATCCGACATGCCCACCGCCGGCAAGGACCGGCGCTCCCCGGAGGTGACGACACCATGACCACCCAGACCATCGCCGGCGTCAGCGTCGACGTGAACGACGAGGGCTTCCTCACCGATCCCGAGCAGTGGAACGAAGAGGTGGCCGCCGAGATCGCCCGCAGCGAGGGCATCGACGAGCTCAACGACCAGCACTGGACCGTCATCCGGTTCATGCGCAAGGAGTACTTCGAGAAGGGCACGGGCCCGACGGTCCGGGTCCTGGGCAAGACCTCCGGCGTCTCCATCAAGGAGCTGTACCAGCTGTTCCCGAAGGGGCCGGCGAAGGTCGCCGCCAAGGTCGCCGGCATCCCCAAGCCGCGGCTGCATCTGATCGACCCGGCGCCGGGCTCCCCGCCCGGCGCCCGCACGGAAGGAGCGCTGCCATGGGCGACGCCATCGAGAAGGTCTCGATCATCATCTCCAAGGGATCCCTCGAGGGGATCTACCCGGGGCTGATCATGGCCAACGGCGCTCGCGCCGAGGGCATCGAGGCCAACCTGTTCTTCACGTTCTTCGGCCTCGACGCCATCCACCAGAAGCGGTGGGAGCACATCAAGGTGGCCACCGTCGGCAACCCCGGCATGCACATGGCCACGCTGCTCGGCGCCCTCCCCGGCATGTCGGGCATCGCCACCCACATGCTCGAGAAGAAGATGGACGAGTTCGACATCCCGCCCATCCCCGAGTTCGTGGAGATGATCGCCGACACCGGCTGCGGCATGTACGCCTGCAAGGCGTCGGTGGACCTGTTCGGCTTCACCGAGGCCGACTTCATCGAGCAGCTGGACGGGATCATCACGGTCGGCGAGTTCTACGAGCAGGCCGCCGGGGGCCAGATCATCTTCACCTGATCCCATCGGTCCCGGTCGGGAGACGTGCCCCCGGGACCTTCGCCCCTAACGACGCCGGAGCACCGGCGCGATGGTGGCGGCGGATCGAAGGTGGGTCCGGAGTGGGAGGGGAGCCCACGAAGGACCCACCTCGACCGCGCCTGGGGCCAGGTCGCCCCGAGCGCTAGGCGAGCACGACGCGGCGGACGCGGTGGGACTGCTCGTCCACCACGTAGATCGCGCTGCCGTCGGGCTCGGCGCCCAGGGCACCGGGGCCGCCGATCGTGGCATCGCTGGCCAGGGCAGGCGACGACGCCGTGCCGTCGCCGTCGTCGCCGGCATCGCCGGTGCCCACGAGGTCGGCCACCACGGACCCGTCGGGGGCGACCTGGCGGACGAGGTGGGCGCCGTAGTCGCTGATCACCACGGTGGTCGGCGAGGTGCCCGCCCCCGCCTCGTCCCGGGTGACGTCGACGACCGCGATCCCCGTCGGCTCGAAGGACAGGGTGGGCGCGTTGCACCCCTCCCCGCACGAGGCCGGGTCCGACACCTTGCCGGTGCCGGCGTAGACGGACACCTGGCCTGACGGATCGATGCGGAGGACCTTCCGAGCACCTCGGTCGACCACGTACACGTTGCCGTCCCGATCGCCGGTGATCGCCGTCGGCAGGTTCATGCCCGACGCCGCGGTGGTGATGACGCCGTCGCGCCCGATGCGGCGGACGCCGCCCCCGGAAGCGACCCACACCACGTCCTCGCGGTCCACCCAGACCCCAGCCGGCGAGGTCAGCTGGGCCTCGAGCGCTGGGCCACCGTCGCCGGCCGAGCCGGCCTGGCCGTTGCCGGCGAAGGGAGCGATCGTCACGGAGCCCTTGCTGGCGGCCACGGTGAGCCGCCAGATGCGGTGCTTGGCGCCATCGGCCACCAGGTAGCTGCCGTCGTGCATGGTCGCCACGGCCGTCGGTTCGCCGACGCCCGGCAGCGTCACCAGGTGCGGCGTGCTGCTCGCCACCACGGTGGCCACCGCCGCCCCCGAGGCGTTGGTGCCCACGATCATGCGCTCGGGTGCTCCGGGCCGCCGCACCACGCCGGTCGGGTGCGTCGGGGCCGAGCCGCTGGGCCATCGTTCGATCGTGGCCGGGCAGCGGAACGCGCCAGCCGACCGGCACGGCACCTGGGCAGGGTCCGCGTCGGCGACCTCGCGGCCTCCGCACCCCGACGCTGCGCTGGGCCCATCCCCGTCGGGGCAGGCGGTGACGTGGGCCATGGTCGTGTCATCGGGCAGGCGCGTCTCGCCGTACTTGGGGCTGATCCCCCCCTCGTCTTCCCCGAGCGCGAAGTGCCACGTCCCTGCCACGTCCGACACGCGAGCATCGGTGAGGTTGACGTCCTGCCACTGGTTCGTGTTGGTGAAGTTCGTCCCGACCAGCACCGTCCGCACCATGTTGGCGGCCGAGAGGTCGGCCTCCTTGAAGCTGCAGTTCACGCACACGGCGTCGTCGAACGAGGCGCCGGACAGGTGGCCCTTGAGGAAGCTCACCGAGGCGCCGAGGGACCGCCCGAACTTGGCCTGGTCGAGCTCCGCGCTGTCGAACCGGGTGGGCACACCGACCAGGGGGAACATGTGCGCCCCCTCGAACGAGCTCCCCCAGAGCTTCGCCGAGCTGAAGTCCGTCCCGGTGAGGAGGGCCTTGGTGAACAGCGCCACGTTGGTCGCCTTGCCCTGCGCGTACTGGCCGGCGTGGGCCCGTTCGAGGGTGGCGCCCGTGAGGTCGGCCCTGGTGAGGTTCGCCCGGGTGAGGTCGGCATCGGTCAGGTCCGCCTTCACCAGCACGGCGCCCGACAGGTTCGTGCCGGTGAGGTTGGCGCCGACGAAGGTGGTGCGCGCCTCGAGGTCCTGGGACGTCGCGATGTGGAAGAAGCGCACGGTCGAGAGGTCGGTGCCGGAGAGGTCGGCGCGATCGAGCTTCGAGCCGCTCAGGTCCGGCCGGGCGCCGAGCAGGACCACCCTGGCCAGGTGGGCACCCGAGAGGTCGGCCTTCGCGGCCGCGGCCTGTGCCGGGGTGAACCAGAGCGCGACGTCGTCGAACGGGGTGGCCCCGTTCGAGGCGCTCGGGAGGTGGTCGCCGTCGATCACCGCGCCACGCAGCGGCGCCGAGCAGTCCCGCGGGAAGATGTCCGGCAGGTCGGGAGCGATCTTCCGCGGGGTGTCCAGAGTGTGGTCGAGGTCCAGGCTCCACGAGGCGAGGTCGACCCCATCGAGCCGGCGCAGGGTCGTCTCGCGCAGCGAGCTGCAGCCGTAGGTCCCGTTGGGGTGCCCGAACGTCGTGCCCTCGTCCTGGACCACGTCGTGCAGCACAGCCCGGTCGAAGCGCGTGTCCTGGACGATCGCCGGCAGCTTCACCCGGAGCAGGCGCGCCGGCTTGCCGGCATCGTCCGGGCTGAAGTCGCCCACGTCCAACCAGGCGCCACCGAAGTTGGTGTCCACGAGCGTGGCACCTCGGAAGCTCAGGTCGTGGAGCAGCGCGTTGCCGAAGTCCACGTTGCGCAGGGTGGCGCCGTCGAAGTTCGACCAGCCGATCTGGAAGCCGTCCTGCTCGGTGGCCGTCTCGTACTGCTTCTGCCCGAGGATCAGGTCGCTGAGGTCCATCCCGGAGAAGTCGCAGTGCTGGCAGGCGTGGTAGCGCGCCAGCGCGTCCACGACGTCCATCACCTCCCACGTGTCGAACCCGGTGCAGGCATCGTCGGCCACCATCCCATCGGTGCCGATCCACCGCACCTCCTTGGTGGCGCGCTTCTCGCAGCGCAGCACCAGGTGCGGGCCGACCTTCACGTGCAGCGGGCCCACGGACCTGGCCTGGTCGCGCAGCGCCTGGGTCGTGACCTCGTTGCCGCGGTCGGGTGGGTCGCACCCGTAGGGCCGGAACCCACCTGGTGCCACGAACACGTTCCAGTCCGCGAAGCCCTCGTAGGAGAACGCCATCTGCTCGGGACCGAGGGTGACGTCCTTGGGCGGGGTCTTGCCGGCGACGGGCTCGTGGGGCAGCGAGCAGATGCGCACCGTGAGGTCCCGCGGGGTGTCGAGCGGCTGCGGCGGTGCCGCGGGACGATCCGGGAAGGCGCGGGCGAGGGCGGCCGACGCCTCGATGCGGTCGATGAACGCGCCCCGCGCGGCCGTGGTGGCGTCCTCGGCACCAGCCGCGTTCCGCTTGGGCGCGGGCCCCTTGGCTGCGGGCCCGCCAGGGTAGGACCCGGACCCGTCGCCGGGTCGGGTGACCGCCACCCCGACCGCGACGGCCGCCACCAGCACGGCGGCCACGGCCGCCACGATGGGCCAACGGCGACGTCGGGGTGGGGCTACTTGGGGGTCTTGGTCGTCCACTGCGTCACCGTGGGCTCGGCCACCGGGAACCACGAGATGGGTGCCTGGCCCTGGCCGGGCAGCGGCTGGTAGTCGAGCGAGTAGACGTTGCGCCAGTAGTCGACCGCCACCTTGCCGGCGTTGGTCCCTTCGGTGGCGTAGATCCACTTGCCGTTCGGGAGGTAGCAGTCGACCCGGTAGGAGCTCGGATCTGCCGGGTCGCCGTAGGACAGCACGTACAGGTAGCCGCTGCCGTCAGACGACAGGTCGAGGTAGGTCCGGCCGGTGTCATCGTGGAGCGGGACCGAGTACTTCGGGGGATCGGCTGTGCCCCCGTCGACGATCGGGAACGTCATCGGCGGCCCGAGCGCGCTGAACGACCGCAACCACCCGTTCTTGTCGGCGTCCAGGTCGAGGACCACGATGCCGGCCTTGGTGGCCGTCACGGACACGGGCGGTGAGCAGCCCGTCGCGAGCCCTGGGCCCGGCGGCCAGGTCGGCGAAGGGCACCTCGGCGTCGGGGACGGCGGTGGGGAGCAGCGGGATGATCACGAGGCGAGCCGCGGAGCTGCTGAGGCCCACCAGGATGCCGCTCGGGTGGAACGCCAGGTCGTCGAGGTCGATCGGCACCCGGCCGTAGGCCTGGCCCGGGCTCGTGATCATGTTGGTCCCGGCCTCGATGGAGACCCGACGCACGAAGTAGCCGCCCTTGGGATCGGGGTCGAGCAGGTAGCAGTGCTCGCCCTTGGCGTCCGCGGTGAGGGGGTCGTAGGCGAGCAGCGGCCGCTTGGCGAACCCGCCGGACCCGTTCCACGCGGAGGAGGCCTCGCCGACCACCGACGCGTTCCGCACGTACCACTGGCCGTCGGACTTCCACACGTAGCCGGCCACGCCTCGGTTGGTGGACACGGTGATGCTGTCCAGCTCGCTGAAGGCGGCGGGATCCCCGTCGACCAGCTGCGACGCCGACCCCGTCGACGCTGCCGCGCCCGTGTCCCAGGTGACGGCGCTGGAGGTGCCCTCCATCGCCTTGGTGCGCTTCAGCGACGAGCTCGAGGTGACCGGCACCGCGATCTCGGTGATGGTGATGCTCCTGGGCTTGGAGGCGGTGTCCGGGTCCCAGTTGGACTCCCACTCGCTGTTGCCCTGGCCCACCAACCACCCCTCGTCGGTGTGCAGCTCGACGTGCCAGCGCAGCAGCCCGCCGAGGGGCACGTTCGCCACCGGGATGTCGAGCTTCAGGCTCCCTGGCGTCATCGTGCCCTTGAACTCGAGGGGCACCTCGCGCCCGAAGACGTGAGGGGTGAGCACGTAGTGGCTGGCCTGCGACGGCAGCGCGGCATCGCCTGAGGTCCCATCCGACCCGTCGTCGGGGAGGATGGTCACGGTGCTGCTGTAGGTGGGGACGATCTGTGCGGCCAGGGCGCTCGGCGCCACGGCAAGGTCCGCCGCGGTCTGCGCCACCTGGAGCGTCCCGCCGATCACGCCGGCCACCGCCAGGCCCTGCCCCACGAACGGCATGCACTTGAGGGCGGTCTCGGTGCCGATGTCGATCATCGCCTGCTCCCACATGAGCTCGGCGATCTTGCCCGCGGGCTTGGCGAGGATGGAGAGCGCCAGGCTCTTCACCAGGTCGAACACGCTGTCGTGGGTGTTGACGTCAGCCAGGACGGCGGCGCCGGCCGTGCCCGTGGCCACCCCTGCGGCGATCTTGACGGCCGTCGCCTGGTTGGCGGCGACCTCCTTGTAGATCTCGTCCGTCCAGACGAACGCGTCCTCGGCGCCGTTGATGACCTCCTTGGCGACGTCCTTGCTGATGTCGCGCATGGACCACCCGTTCATGAGCAGCATCAGGGTGGGGAACACCATGTCGAACAACATGGTGAAGCAGTTGCCGAAGCGGGCGTGGGGGGCCCAGAAGTTGTTGACGTTGGTGCCGTAGAGCTTGGCGCCGTCCTGGTCCATGACGAGGTCCATGCCCTTGGGTGGCGCCAAGCCCATGCCCCAGCCGAGCACGTGCAGCGAGGCGGTGGCGGCCTCCTCCGCGAACTTGATCGTGACGTCCGTCGAGTTCACGCCGGGCACGATCACCCCGAAGACGCTGGGCGCCGAGGTCAACATGGTGAGGACGCCGAGCGCGTACTTGTCGTCCTCCTGGCCCATGTTCTCGAAGAACGACGCCGCAGCCCCGTAGGGGAGCCCCTTCAGGCTCACCCCCTTGTTCGCGGAGGTCTGCATGGCGACGGCGAGGGTCACGTGGCGGAGGAAGTCGTTGCCGACCGTCAGGGTCACCTGGAGGGTGCCGGTGGTCGGGTCCTTCTTGACGTCGCCGAGCTTGACGGAGATGCCCGCCGTCGAGCCGTTGACCCCGTCGCCTGTGAGGGACACCGAGACGTCGCCGATCCCGCCGAGCTGGAGCGGGCCATCGCCGCTGCCCTCGACGACCGGTGGCGGCGGCTCCGCCTGGTTGGCCACCCACACCACGTTCTCGAGGTCCGGGTCGCTCTTCAGCATCGTGAGGGCGCTCGAGACCGCCGTGCCGATGTAGGGCAGCAGCTTCTCGTCGACCACGAGGGTCGTCGCCGCGACGGTGGGCGACTCCTGGTTGTTCGCGTCCTTGATGACCGGGAAGTTCACGGCCGTGCCGGTCTCGTCCTTGACGGCTTGGAACGTCCCGATCATCGGCTTGCGGTTCTTGACCCGATCCGCGAGCTCGGCGGCAAGGTCGTCGATGAAGTCGGCCGTGGCGAGGCGGGACTTGATCTTCGCCGCGCTGTCGGTGTCGCCCTTGATCAGCTCGGGGTAGTTCATCACCAGGCCGAGCGCGGTCTCGTGGTAGTTCTCGACGGCAGCGGTGAGGGCCAGGGCCTCGGTCGCGTCGGCCGGGCCCGAGCTGCCGAGGCGGTCCCAGCGCGCCTTGGAGCCGAGCAGCGGCGTCTCGGTGGGGTCGGCCATCGCCGCGAGGGCCGCCTTCACCTCCGAAGGGTCCTTGGCGCCGACGGCCGCGGCGGCCACGACCTCGCGGAACGACGCGTCGGTGGCCATCTTGCGCAGCGCCAGCTGGCGCTTCTGGGCCTGGGTGGCCGCCGCAACGAGGGCACCGGAGGGGACGTGCAGGTGGGCACCGAGGTAGCGCGTGTCCGGCGTGATGTAGCCGTCCTCGCTCAGGCCGTCGACCAGCACCGCGTGCACGGGGGTCTCGGGCAGCTCCACGTCCGGCACGTAGTGGCTGAACAGGGAGGCGTCGACGCCCTGGAGCTCGTCGGCCACCGAGCCGAGGACCTTGGCCCCCGTGGTCGTGGTGGCAGCAGCCGTGGTGGTCGGCGCCGAGGTCGTGGGGGCCGTGGTGGTGGGCGCCGCCGTGGTGCTGGCTGGCGCGGACGTGGTCGGCGCCGAGCCGTCGGAGGTCGGCGTGGACCCAGCGATGGTCGTGGCGATCGCGGTCGTGGTGGTGGCCAGCGCCGTGGTGGCCACGGTGGTCGTCGCCTTGGCGATCGAGGTGGTGGTGGTCCCGCCGCCGTAGGGCTGCAGCGGGTACGGCTTGCCCGCCACCAGCAGGACCGCATCGTCGGCGGGCACCGTCGAGCCGAGCGCGAAGTGGAGCGTCTTGGTCTCGGGCGCCGGCGCGCCGTTCAGCTTGGCCTGGGGCACCTTGGCGGCATCGTCGGCGCTGTCGTCGTCGCCGATGATCTTCCAGAGCAGCGCGCCGGCGGCCACGGTGCCGCCCACCGCCACCACTGCCTTGATGAACGAACGACGGCTGACCGAGCCGGGTCCATCCTCGGCGCCATCCGGCGTGCCCTCGGCGCTGGCCGCCGGCTGGCTGGCGTCGTCGCCGCCCAGCTCAGCGCCCGCCGCCGCTCCCTCGGTTGGGGTCGGCTCCGCGCCGTCGCTCGCGTCGGTCCCCGCTTCGTCGTCCACGCTCTTCCCTCCAAGGCCGCAGGTCGGCCGAGACTAGGCGCGGAAGTCGGGAGAGGCGTACGGCCTCAGCCCGGGCGGGCCGCCACCACCGCGTCGGCGAGCGCGTCGGCCCGCAGGGACCCCCAGCCCGAGGCGCCGTCGTAGCCCGGTCCTGCGGCGCAGCAAGGGAGCCCGAGCACGCGGTTGTCACCCTCGGTGACGTCGTTGACGGCGGGTGAGCCCGAGGTGGCGAGGGCGCGGACCAACGGCTGCAGGAGCCCGAGCCGACCGTCGTCGCCAGCGCGGGCGGCCACGTCCTGGGACACCAGGGCCAGCGCGGCCGCGAGCGCCGGCGCCGGCGCGCTCGTGCCGGCCAGGCGCACCCAGTCGCAGTCGCTCGCGGTGCGGCACAGCGGGATGGCAGGCACCAGCGTCGGGTCCGCCAGCAGGGCCACGTCGGGCACCACCCGCTTGGACGTGCCCGCCACGCCCGGCACGGTCAGGCCCCGCTGGTACCAGGGGCGGGCCACCACGTGGCTGGGCCCGCCGCCACCGGCCTGCGGGCTGGTGGGCGCCGAGGTGTTCCACACCGCCTCCTCCAGGTCGCCGCCGCCGGACCGCAGGGTGGTCCCGCCCACGCCCAGCACCCAGGGCGACGACGCCGGGTACTGCACCGCGGCCCGATCGCTCGCGGGGTGGCACGCCGCCGCGCCCGTGTCACCGCTCGACGCCAGCACGGGGGTGCCCGTGGCCGAGAGCACGAGGGCCAGGTGGTCCACCAGCGCCCGCTCCGCATCGGACAGGTCGGCCTCGCAGTAGCCGATGCTGGTCGACACGGCGTCGTAGCGAGGCCCGTCCACCACCCGGACGAGCGCCGAGGCCGGCGATCCCCCGCCGTCGTACTGGACCACGTCGATGGCGGCCTCCGGCGCGAAGGAGCTGGCGACGATGGTGTCGAGCGTGACCTCCGGGCCGACCTGCACCTTGGGGGCGAGCGGCGTGCGCAGCACCCGGACGCGACCGCTCGGGCGGGTGCCGTAGCAGGAGGCGAACCGCTCGAGCGCCGCCGGCTCGTAGCGTCCGATGGCCAGCACCGCGATCCGGCGGCCCTGGCCGCGCACGTCGTCGCGGAACAGGTAGTCGTCGTAGCCGTAGCGCTCGCCGACGGCGGTCGGCCCGCCCACCGTGCCCTCGCCAGGCCGGCAGGGGGGCTCGGCCACCTGGCCGCCCAGGTCCGGGGCGGGCCCGGCGGCGAGCGTGCCCCGGGCACCCACCACACCGACCACCTCGTCGCGCATGTTGCTCGGGACCTGCAGCTCCCGATCCGGCACCAGGGCCTGCCCACCGTCGACCCCCTGAGCCCGACGCAGGCCGACGCCCAGCACGTCGGCCACCTGGTCCGCCGTCATCTGCGCCTGGACCACCGTGCGGGACCGATCCACGGTGGCCGTGGCCCCGGCCTCGCGGAGCTTGCCGACCACGTGGTCCACCGCGTCCGTCGAGGCACCCCAGCGGGCGGCCAGCTGGGCCACCGTCGGGAAGGCGCGATAGCGAGGCCCATCGGGATCGCTCGTGGCGCGCGTCCGTGCCGCCAGGCCCGCCTCGTCCCCCCGCAGGTGGAACAGCACGAGCACGCGCGCCGAGGCAGGCACGTTCGGGTCTCGCTTCGGCCCGCCGCCCCCGCCGCAGGCCACGAGGCCGACGGCGAGCAGCGACGCCGCAGCGACGGCGATGGCGCCCCGACCCCGCGACGGGTTGCTGTGCCGCACCGGGTCTGCCCCCCCGTCAGGCGGGCGGGACGTCCGCCGCCGGCGCGTCGTCCGTGGCCGGCGCCTCCGTCGGCGTCGCATCGCTCGGCGCCGCGTCGGCCTCGGCCACCACCTCGGCAGGGATCGGCTCGTCGACCGGGGCCACCATGGCCCCGGCCACCACCTCGGCCTGGCGCTTGGCCACCCAACGGCTCAGTGCGGACGGCAGTCGGCGTCGCGCCGCTCCCAGTCGATGACTCCTCCCTGGGAGCCGGCCGCCAGGTCGTGCAGCGCCCGGCGGTCCTTGCGCAGCAGGCCCGGGATGAGGCCGAGGGCGAGGATGAAGCTGAACGGGTACACGATCACGCGCACCAGGGCGCGCCCACCCTTCAGGGGGCCGCCATCCTTGTCCCGGACGCGCATGCCGAGCAGCGCCTTGCCCGGGGTGCAACCGGCGACCTCGAAGCCGATCCAGAGGTAGAAGCCCCACCACAGGAAGAAGGCGATCACCCAGACCGGCCCCGCCCCCTTGGTGGGCTTGACCTCGCCGCCGGTGAAGAGGCTGACCAGGTGCTGGCCGAGCGAGACGCCCAGGCTGAACAGGACCGTGACGATCGCGGCGTCGATCAGGAAGGCGAGGGTGCGGCTGATGGGCCCCGCCGGGCGACCCGTCGGCCCGACCCCGGCGACGGGCTGCTCGCGCTCGCGGCGGAAGATCCGGTCCACCAGCCCGGTGATGCCGATGCCGAGGCCGACGATCTGGCGGCGGAACACGATCGAGGGTGCGGGCGGCGACGCCGGTGGTCGTAGCCCCCGGCCACGATCTGCCAAGCACGATCCTCCGCGCGGCCTTGTCGATCAGGCCACACAGGTCCGCCAGCAGCGGATCGAGGTCCACGGTGGCGAGCAGCTCGTTGAGGTCGATGCGGCCGATGAGCTGGCTGATGTCGATGCGGCCGAGCAGCGCCTCGATGTCGATCCGGTCGAGCAGGGCGTCGATGTCGATGCGGGTCAGGAGCGCATCGATGTCGACCCGGCTGATGATGTCGTCGACGTCGACCCGCTTGATCAGCTCGTCGACGTCGACCTTCTCGATGATCTGCTCCACCGGGACCGCGCCGACGGCCCGCGGGACGATGGCCCCGATCACCCGACCGATCGGCCCCTGGTCCTCGGTCATGCGGCACCGCCCGGGGCCGCCACCGCGTCCTGCTGGTGGTACTCGGCCAAGAGGCGCCGCTCATCGTCGGCGTTCGGGAAGAACTTGGCCACCAGGGCCGCGCCGATCACGACGGCCGCGATGCCCGCCACGTAGGCCCAGTCCTGGCCGTCGACGAAGCTCTGCTTGGCGGCGGCGACGATCTGGTTCGAGTACTGCGGGTACTGGGAGGCCAGGTTCTCGGCGCTGGAGAACGACTTGGTGAGCGCCGCCTGGGTGCTCGAGGTGATCTTGCTGGCGTTGGCCGACGCGGCGATCGCCTTGTTCACGGCCGAGGCGTACCCGGCGGTGAGCAGCGCACCGAGCAGCGACTGCATGATGGCGCCGCCCAGGTCGCGCTGGAGGTCTGCGGTGCCCGACGCCATGCCGGCCCGGGTGACGGGCACCGAGCCGGTGAGCGAGCGGGAGGCGGGCGTGCCGGCGAAGCCGACGCCGGCACCGACGAACGCGTAGCCGAGGCCCACCTGCCAGTACGGCGTGCCCTCCTTCCAGAGGAGGAGCATGGTGACGAAGCCGAGCAGCACGAACACGTAGCCGAACAGCAGCGTGTTCCGAGCCCCGATCTTCTCGACCATGATCGCCGAGCGAGGCGCGCAGACGACCATGAAGACGGCCGCGGGGAGGATGGCGAGCCCGGCGTCGACGGTCGAGTAGCCGAGCACGTTCTGGAGGAACTGCTGGCCGATGAACATGGCGGCCATGAGCGAGCCGAACACGATGATGCCGGCGCAGGCGGCGACCCAGAAGATGGGCCGGGCGGCGACCTTGAGGTCGTAGAGCGGGTTGGGCGCCTTGCGCTGGCGCAGGATGAACGCCACGAGGGCGGCGAGGGCGATCACCACGAGCGACAGGACCAGGGTGCCGGCGTCCGGCACGGCAGCGAAGTTGATGGCGAGGATCAGCGCGCCCACGAGCAGCGCCGAGAGGATGCCGCCCAGGTTGTCGACCGCCTCGGTGGTCTCGTTGACGTGGGCCGGGATCAGCTTCTGGGCCAGCGGCAGGCCGATGGCGATCAGCGGCAGGGTCACCAGGAACACCGAGCCCCACCAGTTGCGCTCGAGCAGGATGCCGGCGGTGAGCGGCCCGAGCGCCGAGATGGCGCCGCCGATGGCGGACCACAGGGCGATGGACTTGGTGCGGGCCGCGCCAGGCCCCCACAGGGCGGTGATGAGGGCGAGGGTGGTGGGGTATGCCATGCCGGCGGCCAAGCCGCCCACGATGCGGGCGACGATGAGCACGGCGATGCTCGGCGCCCAGGCCGAGATCAGGCAGGCAGGGAACGACAGGGCCACGCCCAGCATCAGCATGAGCTTGCGGCCGTAGCGGTCGCCAAGGGCGCCGAGCCACAGCACGGAGGCGGCCAGGCCGAGCGAGTAGCCCACGGCCACCAGGTTCAGCTGGGTCTGGGAGGCATCGAAGTGCTTGCCGATGTCTGGCAGGGCCACGTTGGCGACCGCCATCGGCAGGTTGGCGATGGCCGCCACCAGGATCAGGGTGCCGAGGACCGCCTTCGCCTTGTCCGGGACGACCTCGGTGGCGTCGCCCGCGGGCGCGGCGCTGGGGTCGGGGGCGCTGGGGTCAGCCATCGGGGTGCATCCGTCCTTCTCACGCCCCTGCCCGGGGCTCCCTCACCTGGTGCCGCGACGGGTCGCGCTGGCCATTGGTCTACACCCTGGCCCGACCGATCGTGGACGGCTGTGCACGTTCCCATCGGGCGCGGGCGCACCGGCGAGGTGCGGTCGGACCAGGGCGGCCCGCCCGTGGCGTCAGCCGCAGGCAGCGTCGCCCGCCTCGAACTGGGCGGTGGTGCAGATGGTGCCCAGCGGCGCGTACGGGCCCATCACCGTGGAGGCGAGGCCACCCGGTGCCACGTTGGCGGCCGCGGCGGCGAAGCCTTCGGCGGGGAGCATCTGGCGCAGCAGGAGCAGCACGTCGACGTCGGTGGCACCCCAGCGCAACCAGGTGACGCCCTCGGCGGCGGTCGCGTTGGACGGCCGGTCCTGGAGGGTCGAGATGACGAACGTGTAGGTGCCGTCGGCGGCCAGGGCCACGTCCTGGTCCGGCACGCAGGCGGTCACCGGGTAGGGCTTGCGGTACTCGTTGGTGCACATCGACCAGTACCGGACCTGGTGGTCCCCGGCCACCGGCTGGCCGGCACCGGTGTCGGGGAACGTCGGCGTGGTGCCCTGACCACCACCACCCGACCGGGCTCGTGGTGGAGGATCAGCGGCCACGTAGGTGTTGTCCGGGTTCGGGTACAGGTTGGCGCCGTCACCGGCCGCCGATGAAGATCGGGGTCGACGGCGCCGCCTTGTCCGTGGCCGGGCCGTGCTCCTCGACGAGCGCCCGGGCGCGCGGGCTCTTGGCCGGGTGGGTGCACGGCGCCACGGTCGCGGTCGTACCGTCGGCGTCGCGGACCACCAGGGTGGGGAGGGCCACCCCGCCGTCGGGTCGCCGTCCGGTCGCCCGAGGTACACCCGGTAGATCACCGATCTGTCGCCCGCCGCCTCGATCGGCGACGCGTAGCGCCCACCGGGCGCGACGTCCGTGGCGAACGGGTTGCCCTTGCCCCCGACCGGCTCGAGGTCCACGTCGGTGAGCACGGACTGCGCGTCACCGGCGACGTCGTAGGTGATGAACGACGCGTAGCGGGCGTCCGGGAACCGGCCCTCGACGGCGAGGGACTGCCCTTCGGCCAGGTGGAACGGCGTCACCCAGTAGGTGGCCGAGGTGTCCGGGTAGGCGATGTTGCTGGTGGCCTTGCTCGCCACGGTCGGCCAGGGCGCAGGTGGCTCCGCCGAGGGCCTCGACCGGCGCCGACGCCTTGGCCGGGGCCGAGGTCGTGGTGGTCGCCTTGGCCGTGGTCGAGGCGACCCCCGCCCGCTGAGCCGCTGCTGCACGCACAGCGACCAGGGCCACGAGCCCCAGCGGGGCGACCAGGCGCGAGGCCCGCTGGGCGGCACGCACCGGCGCGGCCTCAGCCTCGCCGGCGACCCAGGACGGGTCGCGCTTGGACAGGTAGGCCCCCATGCCCTCCGCAGCCTCCTCGCTGCGGAACAGGTCGGCGGACAGCGCCGCTGGGTCGAGGCGAACGCCTCGTCGACGGGCATCCCCGGGACCTCGGCGAGCAGGCGCTTGCAGGCGGCGATGGCGTTGGGCCCGCTGCGCAGCAGGTCGGCCACGACGGCTTCCACCGCGTCGAGCTCCTCGGGCGCCACCGTTCCTTCGCTGATGAAGCCCATGCGGGCGGCGTCCGCACCGGTGAACCGGTTGCCGCGCAGGAACGCGGCCTCGGGCCTCCGCCTCAAGCATCTTCGGCAAGCAGAGGACCGAGATCATGGCGGGGGCCACGCCCAGGCGGACCTCGGTGAACCCGAACTTGGCGTCGACCAGGCCGACCGACAGGTCCATGGACAGCAGGCCAGGCCCATGCCACCGGCCACGCAGTGCCCGGCGATGCGGCCCACGTACGGCTTGGGCGAGCGGTGGAACCGCCCGAACACCTCGGCCATCTCGATGGTCCGCCCACCGCCGGGCGCCGACTGCTCGGACAGGTTGGCGCCCGCGCAGAACGTGGTCCCCGCGTTGGTGAGGACGACGACCCGGACCGCCGGGTCCGCGTCGGCCGCGTCGAGCACATCGACCAGCTCGACGAGCAGGTCACGGCTGAGCGCGTTGCGGCGCTCGACGTCGTTCAGGGTGACGGTGAGGACGCCCCGGGCGTCCTGCTCGGTCTCGACCAGCGCCACGTCATGCTCCCTTCGGGGTCGGGCCGTCGGTGGCGGGGCCGGCGAACGCCTGGGCGACCCGCATCCAATCGGCGGCTCGCTCGCCCTCGACCACCAGGTCCGTGTCGGCGACGTTGCGCCGCTGGGTGACGACGAGGCAGAAGTCCAGCGCCGACCCCTCGATGCGGTTGCCGTCGCCCCCATCGGTCCCGTAGGTCCAGGTGTCCCCCGACGGGCTGGTGAGGACCACGGCCACGTCGCCGGCGGGCGCCTCCTGGCCCCGGTTCACGTAGGACCAGCCGCGGGTCAGGTGGCCGAGCCGGGCGATGTGGGCGAGGCGGTCGGTGGCGGGGCGCTCGGCCCCGACCGTGTCGACGATGTCCTGGCCGTGGGCCCAGGTCTCCATGAGCCGGGCGGTGAGGAACGACTTGGCGCTCATCGACGGGCCGTACCACGGCACCCGGGCGTCGTCGGCGAGGGTGCCGGCGGCCTCGGAGAGGGCGGCCCGGTTGGCCCGCCACGCCGCCACCAGCTCGTCGGGGGCCATGGCCCGGTAGGGGCCGAGCACGAAGGCGTCGACGCCCTCGTCGCCGCCGGCCGCGGCCTCCAGCAGCTGGTGCAGCGCCGCCCCGAACGCGTCGGGGTCCTCGATGGCCAGCACCGCGGTGCCGTCGAAGTAGGTGAGGTGGCCGAGCTGGTCGGCCACGCTCCAGCGCGGGCTCGGCGTCGGCAGCGCGAACTGCTCCGGCGCCAGGGCGCCGACCACGTCGTCGAGCGCCTGCTGCTCGGCCTCCAGGTCGGCCAACAGGTCCTTCACGTCCATCTCGGCTCCTCGTCTTCCATGGGCTCGCTCGTGGCCGGTCGCGACGCCCGGCTGGCCATCATGGCCGCCGCTCGGGTCGGGGCAGGCCACGCAGGATGATCTCGACCACCTCGTCGGCGGCCACCTTGGGCGACGAGCGCAGCGTCCCGAGCACCTCGGGTCGGATGAAGTCCTGGCCCAGGTTGGCAAGGGCCCGGGCCACCGCCGCCGTGTCGACATCTCCGATGTCGCCTCGCTCCACCGCCAGGTCCAGCAGCGCCCTCGTCACCGCGACCACGTAGTCGGCGTGCTCGCCGTTGCGGCGCTGGGCGGCGGGCATGGCCCCCAGGTCCCGCGCGTAGGCCTCGGTCGTCTGGCTCACCGCCACGGTGGCCGCCGACAGGTAGGCGCGGATCGCGTCCAGGGGCGCCATGTCCGGGTCCATGGCCGCCATCGCCTCGCGGCCGACGCGCCAGAGGTGGGTGTCGACGACGGTGTGCACCAGCTCGTCGCGGCTCGGAGCCAGGCCGTAGAGGGTCCGCAGCGAGCAACCGAGGCGGCTCGCGATCTCCGCCATGGTGAGGTCGGCGAACCCGTCGGCGAACAGGCGCCCGAGCTCGCGCAGGAGCTCCCGCTGGCGGTCGGTGAGGCGGGCGAGCTGATCCCGGTCCAGCATCGGCCGCGGCGACGGCACCGCCCGGATGCGCCGCACCAGCTCCGACGGCTGCGCCACCTCGGCCGTGGGGACCTGGGTCACGCCTGCGGCCCCAGCAGCGCCTCGGGCAGGTCCACCACCCGGGCCCGCAACCACTCGCCCAAGCCCTTGGCCTGGCCGTCTTGGCGGGTCGACGCGGCCACCCCCTCCTGGAGGATGCCGTGGACCAGGAAGTTGAGCGACCAGATGTTGGGCAGCTCGAACCGCTCGACGGTGAGCTGAGCTGCCTCGGGCAGCAGCTCCCGGAACCGTTCGGTGGTGAGGAACCCGGCGAGCCAGGCGTAGGCCTCGGCGGAGCGGGCGAACACGCCGACGTTGGCGTTGCCGCCCTTGTCGCCCGAGCGGGCGCCGAACGCCCGGCCGAGCGGCGCCCGCACGGTTGGGCCGCCGGGCGGGGCGGGCAGCTCGACGGCCGTCGGCTCGACCGACGCCTGCCCCCCGGTCGGGGCCACCGAGTCGACCACCGTGCGCTCGCCGCCCTGCAGCACCACGTGCTGGGGCACGAGCCCCGCGTCGATCAGCGCAGGCCGGTACACGCCGAACGGCTTGGCCACCCCACCTCCGGCAACCGCGAACAGGCCGGGGATGGTGGCGAGCGCGAGCTCGTTGATGGCGTTGGCGATGGGCCGGCCGATCTTGCGCTCGTCGGGGTCCTTGAGGGTGATCCGCCACACGGCCACCGCCTCCTCGTTGGTGGCGGGGTCCTCCTTGTCGGTGCGCACGAGCTGCGTGGACACCGAGGCGATGTCGTCCCTCGCGACCGGGACGGCGGCCCAGAAGGCGTCCTCCACCAGGGCAGCCTTGGCCTCGATGTCGAGCCCGGTGAGCGCCACGTTGAGGTCCGTGCGGAAGCCGCCGAGCTCGTTGGTGGCCACCTTCAGCGTGGGCGGCGGCGCCTCGCCCCGCACCCCGGAGATGCGGACGCGGTCCGGTGCCTCCTGGGCCAGCGAGATGGTGTCGAAGCGGGCGGTCACGTCGGGCCCGAGGTAGGCGGGCCCGCCGATCTCGTACAGGAGCTGCGAGGTGACGGTGCCGACGGTGACCGCACCGCCGGTGCCGTCGTGCTTGCCGATGACCGACGAGCCGTCGGCTGCGATGTCGGCCCACGGGAAGCCGGTGTGGGTCAGCCCGGCGAGCTCGGTGAAGAACGAGTAGTTGCCGCCGGTGGCCTGGGTGCCGCATTCGATGACGTGGCCGGCCACCACCGCACCGGCGAGCGCATCCCAGTCCGAGCGGGACCAGCCATGGTGCCACGCTGCCGGGCCGCACACGACTGCCGCGTCGGTGGTCCGGCCGGTGATGACGATGTCCGCGCCCCTGGTGAGCGCGTCCACGATCCCCCAGCACCCCACGTACGCGTTGGCGGTGAGGAACTGGGACGTGTCGGTGATCGGCTCGCCGGTCTCGAAGTGGGTGAGGTGGATGCCGGCCTCGGCCAGCTCGTCCAGCCGGGGCAGCAGGTCGTCGCCGGACACGTGGGCGATGGTGGGCGACAGGCCGAGCTTGTCGGCGACCTCGGCCACCGCGTCGGCGCACCCATCGGGGTCGAGGCCACCGGCGTTGGCCACGATCTTGATCCCACGGTCCAGGCACGTGCCCATGACCTGCTCCACCTGCGTGACGAACGTGCGGGCGTAGCCGCCGTTCGGCCGCTTGAGCCGGGTGCGGGCCAGGATCAGCATGGTGAGCTCGGCGAGCCAGTCGCCGGTGAGCACGTCGATGGGCCCGCCCTCGACCATCTCGGCGGCCGCGGCCAGCCGGTCGCCGTAGAACCCGGAGCAGTTGGCGACGCGGATCGGCTCGGCCATCAGCCGGCCTCGCCCTCGCCGTCGCCCTCGGGCTCGAACACCAGCAGCATGGCGCCGTTGGCGACCTGGTCGCCGGCGGCGACCCGCACCTCGGCCACCACACCGTCGGCAGGGGCCGCCATGTGGTGCTCCATCTTCATGGCCTCCAGCACCACCAGCGTCTGGCCGGCGGACACGGCGTCGCCCGCCGCGACCCGCACGGCGAGCACGACGCCGGGCATCGGCGCGACGAACCCGCCGGCTACCTCCGCCGGGCCGGGCACCGTGAAGCGGGGCACGAGCTCGAGCGTGGCCGTCGACGATCCGATCGACAAGTGCAGGCGGTCGCCGTCCAGGGTGACCCGGGCGGTGCCTCGGTGGCCGTCGAGCTCGACGTCGATCTCGTCGTCCGCCCATCGGTGGACGATGGCCACGGACCCGTCGCCGACGGCGAACGAGCCGTCTCGCCGGGCCTGGTAGCGGACCACGGCCTCGAGCTCGCCCCACCGCACACCGACCTGCTGGGGCGGCATCGGCGAGTTCCGCCAGCCGCTCGGCAGCGTGGCGCCGATCGTGGCATCCCGCCGGTTGCGGCCCTGGAGCCACAGCGCGGCGACCGCGCCGAGGCGCTCGAGGCCCTCCTCGTCCGGTTCGACGGCGAGGTCCGGCGAGGTCCGCTCGATGAAGTCGGTGGTGGTGTCGCCCTCCAGGAAGGCAGACGACCGCAGCACGGCGGCCAGGAAGTCTCGGTTGGTGGTGACGCCGCCGACGTGCAGCCGTTCGAGCGCGAGGGCGAGCCGGCTGGCTGCCTCGTCCCGGGTGGGCGCGTGGGCCACGACCTTGGCCAGCATCGGGTCGAAGTCGACGCCGACGACCGAGCCGGCCTGGACCCCCGAGTCCCACCGCACCGCCGGCTCGGCGGCCGGCGCGAACGCGGCGAGCGTGCCGATGGCGGGCAGGAAGCCGTTGGCCGGGTCCTCGGCGTAGAGGCGGGCCTCGATGGCGTGCCCCGACGGCGACGTGGCCGCCGCCTCCGGGGAGATCGGCTGGCCAGCGGCGACGCGCAGCTGCTCGCGCACCAGGTCGATCCCCGTCACCAGCTCGGTCACCGGGTGCTCCACCTGGAGGCGGGTGTTGACCTCCAGGAAGAAGAACTCCCGGGTGTCGTCGTCCACCAGGAACTCGACGGTGCCCGTCGACGTGTACCCGATGGCCCGGCACAGCGACAGCGCGGCATCGCCCATCGCGGCGCGCATCGCCTCGTCGACCACGGGTGACGGGGACTCCTCGATCACCTTCTGGTGGCGGCGCTGGATCGAGCACTCGCGCTCGCCGAGGTGGAGGAGCGTGCCGTGCTCGTCGCCCAGCACCTGGATCTCCACGTGGCGGGCCCGGCGCACGTAGCGCTCGAGGAAGACGGTGTCGTCGCCGAAGCCGCTCTTGGCCTCCCGGCGCGCCGCGGCCACGGCCTCCTCGAGGTCCTCGGCGCGCTCGACGATCCGCATGCCCTTGCCGCCGCCGCCGGCCGAGGCCTTCACGAGCAGCGGGTAGCCGACGCTCGCCGCATCGGCGGGGTCCTCGGCGGAGGGCAGGGTCGGCACGCCGGCGTCCACCGCCGCGCGCTTGGCGGCGAGCTTGTCGCCCATGGCGGCGATGACCTCCGGCATCGGGCCGACCCAGCGGATCCCGTTGCGGATCACCTCCTCCGCGAACCCGGCGTTCTCGGACAAGAAGCCGTAGCCGGGGTGCAGCGCATCGGCGTCCACCGCGAGCGCGGCGGCGATGATCGAGGCGCCATCCAGGTAGCCGCCGGGCAGGCGGATGGCCTGGTCCGCGTCCCGGACGAAGGGCGCATCGGCATCGGCGTCGGCGAACACCGCGACGGTCCGCAGGCCCATGGCCCGCGCCGTGCGGAACACGCGGCGGGCGATCTCGCCGCGGTTGGCGACGATGACGGTCCGCAGCGGACGGGTGAAGTGGCCTGGCTCGAAGCTGTTCACAGTCGGAACACCCCGTAGCCCTCGGCGCCTTCGACGGCGCGGTTCTTGACGACCGACAGGCACATGCCGAGCACCGTGCGGGTGTCCCTCGGGTCGATGATGCCGTCGTCGGTGATGGCCCCCGTGGCCCGCAGGGCGAGGGACCCCTTCTCCTGGATGTCCTCGACCATGGCCACGATGGCGGCATCCTCCTCCTCGTCGAACGCCTCCCCCTTGCGGGCGGCCTGGCCCCGCCGGACGATCGACATCACGCCGGCGATCTGCTTGGGGCCCATCACGGCGATCTTGGCGGTGGGCCAGAGGAACGTGAACCGGTTGCCGAACGCCCGGCCCGACATGCCGTAGGTGCCGGCGCCGTAGCTGGCCCCGATGATCACGGTGAGGTGCGGCACGGTGCTGTTCGACACCGCGTTGATCATCTGGCTGCCCTTCTTGATGATCCCGTCGGCCTCGAAGTCCTTGCCCACCATGTAGCCGGTGATGTTCTGCAGGAAGACGAGCGGCACGTCCACCTGGTTGCACAGCTGGATGAAGTGGGCCGCCTTCTGGGCGGCGGCGGGGTAGATGACGCCGTTGTTGCCGAGGATCCCGACCGGGTGGCCGTGGATGCTCGACCACCCGCACACCATGGTCGGCCCGAAGCGGGGCTTGAACTCCTCGAACCGGCTGCCGTCGACGGTGCGGGCGATCACGTCGCGCACGTCGACAGGCGTGCGCAGGTCCCGGCTCACCAGCCCGAGCAGCTCCTCGGGGTCGTGCAGGGGCTCCTCCGGCTCGAGGCTGGCGTCGGGGCCGTCCTTGCGCCAGTTGAGGTGCGACACGACCTCCCGGCACATGCGGATGGCGTCCATCTCGTCCTCGGCGAAGTAGTCGCCGGTGCCCGACACGGTGGCGTGCAGCTCGGCGCCGCCCAGGGTCTCGTCGTCGCTGTCCTCGCCGGTGGCCATCTTCACGAGCGGCGGGCCGGCCAGGAAGATCTTCGACTGGTCCTTCACCACGATCGTGTAGTCCGACAGGCCGGGCTGGTAGGCGCCGCCAGCCGTGGACGAGCCGAACACCACGCACACCGTCGGGATGCGCAGCTTGGACAGCTCGATCATCTCGTAGAAGAACCGGCCGGTCTCCGCGAAGTGGGTGGTCTGCACCTTCGGCCCGTCGCCCCCGCCGCCCATGCGCAGGTCTGCGCCGGCGGACTCCACGAAGCTGACGTAGGGCATGCGGTTGTCCCGGGCGATCTCCAGGGCCCGCATCCACTTCTTCCCGGCGTAGGGCGTGAGCGCCCCGGCGAGCACCGTGGGGTCGTTGCCCATGATCACGCACTCGACGCCGGCGATGACCCCGATGCCGACGACCATGCCGCCGCCGATCGTGTAGTCGCTCTTGTAGGCGGCCAGCGAGCTGATCTCCAGGAAGGGCGTGTCCGGGTCCAGCACCGCGGCGATGCGCTCCCGGATCGGGAGCTTGCCGCGGGAGCGGAGCCGCTCGGTGCGCTCGGGCCCACCGCCGGCCGCCGCCTGCGCGAGCAGGTCGTCGATCTCGGCGAGCTGCTCGAGCACGTCGGCCCGGTTGCGGGCGAAGGTCTCGCTGCCGGTGTCGAGCGACGACGGCAGCGGCGGGGCCAGCAGGGTGCGCCTCATGACCGCGGACACTATCGGCGGTAACATCGACCCGCCAGTGTTACCCTCCCCGCAGCCTTCCACCCGTCGTCCACGCCGAAGGGGCCCACATGAAGAACGACGTCACGGAGATGCTCGGGATCGACGTCCCGATCTTCGCCTTCAGCCACTGCCGCGACGTGGTGGCCGCCGTGTCGAAGGCCGGCGGGCTCGGCGTCCTCGGCGCGGTGGCGCATAGCCCCGAGCAGCTCGAGATCGACCTCAAGTGGATCGAGGACGAGATCGGCCCCGACCGCCCCTACGGCGTCGACCTCATCATCCCGGCCAAGTACGCCGGCGACGAGGGCGGCGGCTACACGATGGCCGACATCGCCAACCTCATCCCCCCGCAGTACTGGGAGAAGGTCGACGAGATCCTCGCCCGCTACGAGGTGCCGCCCCTCGCGGACGACCTCGGCGTCGTCTTCGGCATCAAGGGCGACACGCCGCTGCCGTTCTCCGAGCGCGCCTCGGGGCCCCAGCTCGAGATCGCCCTCGCCCACCGCACCGCCTTCGTGGCCAACGCCCTCGGCCCGCCACCGCAGCACATGATCGACCGCTGCAAGGAGGAGGGCCGCA
This sequence comes from Acidimicrobiales bacterium, assembly GCA_046331115.1. Classification (GTDB taxonomy): domain Bacteria; phylum Actinomycetota; class Acidimicrobiia; order Acidimicrobiales; family Iamiaceae; genus Aquihabitans. The sequence goes on along the minus strand of JAXLRJ010000002.1, from coordinate 266,219 downwards.
TCGTCGGCGCCCTCGCCGGCAAGGCCGTCCACGCCGAGCGCCACGTGCAGGCCGGCGTCGACATCATCGTCGCCCAGGGCGGCGAGGCCGGCGGCCACACCGGCGAGATCGGCTCCATGGTCCTCATCCCCGAGGTCGTCGACGCCGTGGCGCCGGTCCCGGTACTCGGCGCCGGCGGCATCGGCCGCGGCCGCCAGATGGCCGCGGCCATGGCCCTCGGCGCCCAGGGCGTCTGGTGCGGCTCGGTGTGGCTCACCACCGAGGAGGCCGAGACCAACCCGGTCGTGAAGGAGAAGTTCCTCCACGCCACCTCCGACGACACCGTCCGGTCCCGGTCCCGCACCGGCAAGCCGGCCCGCCAGCTCAAGAGCGCCTGGACCGAGGAGTGGGACGACTCGGAGCTGCCGCCGCTCGGGATGCCGCTCCAGCCGATCCTCACCGCGCAGGCCATCGCCCGCATCGACCGCGCCGCCCACAACCCGGGCTCGGGCGCCGAGAAGCTGGCCAACTACTTCGTGGGCCAGATCGTCGGCCACATGAACAAGGTCCAGCCCGCCGCCACCGTCGTCTACGAGATGATCGACGAGTTCATCGACGCGGTGCACAGCCTCCAGACCCAGCTCGAGGGCTGAGCCCAGCGCTCGGCGCTCACAGCCCCCGTGGCGCCGCCGGCGGTGTCCGATGCTCCGGTTGCGCGGCCGCGCGTGGCCTGCACCCGCCGCGGTGAGTAGGTTCGCCCTGCCGCACGTCGGCTGAGGCGGGACCTCTACCGGGACGGCGACACCCACCACCCCTTCCTACCCGCGGCCTGCGGCCCGCTCGAGGAGCTTCCCGTGACCATCACCTCCCGCGCCGCCATCCGTCGCGGCACCGGCTCCCCGTCCCTGCGCGGCGCGGCGCTGCTCGTGGCCGCCGCCCTGCTCGTGGTGCTCAGCCCGCCGGCCAGCGCTGACCCCGCGCCCATCACCATCGGGGCCCACGCCGCGGTGCCCACGCTGCGCCTCGGCCTGTCCACCTCCGCCGTCGGCACCGTCAGCCCCGCCGGGGCGCTCGGCAAGGTCATCCTCCAACGCCAGGTCGGCAGCGCATGGCTCGACCGGGCGTCGGGCACCGCGGATCCCACCACCGGCGCCTTCAAGATCATCATCACCCCCTCCGAGCTGGGCCACTACGTGATGCGCATCCGCTCCACCGGCGGCAGCGTGCTCAGCAACACCTTCGCCCTGGACGTGGTCCCGCCCCCCACCATCTCCGCCCGCGCCAGCACCGGCGGCGCGCCGCTCGGCGGCGCCGTCACCATCAGCGGCGAGGTCAAGCCGGCCGGCGCCACCAGCCGGGTCGTGAGCCAGCGCCTCGTAGACGGCAAGTGGGTCGACCGCGAGGCCGCCACCCCGGACGCCGCCGGCCGCTACTCCCTCGTCGTCCACCCCTCCGAGGTGGCCCGGTACCGCATGCGGGTCCGGTCCTCGCAGGGCTCGATCGCCAGCAACAGCGTCGGCTTCACCGGCTACACCACCTGGGTCAACGACGTGTACGACACCGGGGGCTACAAGGGCAAGAAGGTCGTCGCCCTCACCTTCGACGACGGCCCCAGCCCCACCTACACGCCCCAGGTGCTCGACATCCTGAAGAAGTACGGCATCAAGGCCACCTTCTTCCAGGTCGGCCAGAGCATCACCTACTGGCCCGAGGTGTCGCGCCGCGTCGTGCAGGAGGGCCACCGGCTCGCCAACCACTCCTGGAACCACCCGCAGCTCACCCACCTGAGCGACGCCGAGATCCGCTCGCAGATCCAACGCACCCAGGACCAGATCGCCAAGGTCGGCGGGTCGTCGATCTGCGTCCGCCCGCCCTACGGCGACCAGAACCAGCGGGTCCGCAACGACATCGCCGGCTTCAACGCCTCCACCATCATGTGGAACACCGACCCCGGCGACTGGCAGGGCTTCTCGGCGTCGACCATCGTCAGCCGCACGCTCTCGCAGATCCAGCCCGGCTCGATCATCGTCCTGCACGACGGTGGCTCGCACCGTGCCAGCACCGTCCAGGCCCTGGCTCAGCTCATCCCCGCCCTCCAGGCCCGGGGCTACGGCTTCGCCACCATCTGCTAGCTCGGCACCGCCCCGGGTCAGCTTCCGGAGCACGGAGGGCTCCCGCCTGTTCGCCGATCGGGCCCCGGCGACCACCGATTCGGTCCTTCCCGTGCACCGACCGTTGCGGTCCTCGCCGCCGTGCCGAGCGTCCCGGTCAGGAGCCCGGCGCTACGAGATCCCGATGCTCGCCATGGTGGCGTCGCGCCACGAGCGCAGCAGGTCCACGGCTGCCCCGGGCCCACCGGCCTGCAGCGCGCCAGCCACCTCGCCGCGACGCCGACGCGCCTCCTCGAGGTGGGGCCCGTGGGCGTCGGGCCAGAAGGGCTCGGCGAGGCGACGCTCGGCGAGGTCCACCTGGCCGAGGAGCAGGAGGGCGTAGGCGCCCTCCTCGCCGTTCGACCGGCTGATGGCCGCGAGCGCGTCCGCCTGGCTCGGCACCCTGGCCAACGCCTGGCGGACGACGGCGACGAAGTCCTCCGGCTCGTCGAGCCCGACCGTGCGGGCGCCGTGGGGCACGCGGTCGCCGTGGGTCAGCCAGACCGACTCGTGGGGGACGAACAAGGGCATGTGCACCTCCCACACGTAGGCCCGGTCGCGCTGGAAGCCGGAGCCCTCGGCCAGCACGCCCAGCAGCACCCAGTCGACCGGCCGCCGGTACGCGAGCTTGTTGCGCCACCCCCAGGTGGCGGGATCGTCGAGGAGCGGAAGGACGTGCCGCTTCCACTGCGAGGCGGTGATCACGAGCCGATCCTTCCAGCCCGTGCCACGAGGCGCCGCTGACGCCGCCCTCGGGGATGACGAGGCTGGGCACCGGCCATGCGACCGGCACCTCGGGCTGGACGGTCAGCCAGCAAGCCCAAGGCCTCCACCGCGCCCGCGGACGCGACCCCCACCGCGGGCGCGAGCCCCACCAAGGGCGCGAGCCCCATCGCGGGCGCGAGCCCCATCGCGGGCGCGAGCCCCGCCGCGCCCGCGGACGCGACACCAAGGCGAGCCTGAGCCCCGCCGCGAGCACGACCGCACCGCGCCCGCGGACGCGACCCCAACGCGAGCACGACCCCCACCGCGGCCGCGGACGCGGTCCCATCGCAGGCGTGGCCCACCGCGCCCGCGGGCGCGTGCCGTGGGCGCGGTTCAGCGTGGGTGCAGGTGACCTGGCGGGCCTGGCCACCTCGGGCCGGCTTCGTTGTCAGACCCCCTCCGTAGGATCGAACATGCGTTCGATCCCAGGAAGGCGGACATGACCCTCACCGAACAACCCCCCACCATCGGCCACACCGCAGCCGCGCTGCCCACAGAACGACTCGAAGCCGAGATCGTGCAGCGCACCGCCAACCTCGCCCACCACACCTACGAACTGCTCGTGCTCATCGGCGAGCTCGACCACCGCGGCACCTGGGCCCTCTGGGGCGCCCACTCATGCGCCACCTGGCTCGCCGACGCCACCGACCTCGACCTCGGCACCGCCCACACCCACGTCCGCGTCGCCCGCGCCATGCGCACCCACCCCACCCTCGCCCACGCCCTCGCCACCCACACCATCTCCTACGCCAAAGCCCGCGCCCTCACCCCCCACCTCACCGAAGCGAACGCCACCGAGCTCCTCGCCATCGCCCAACGCGTCCCCGCCGCCAACCTCGGCCAAGCCATCGCCGCCTGGTCCCGCCGCAACGAACACCCCGACGACATCGACCAACGCCAACACCACGCCCGATCCCTCCGCTGGCGCACCGACCCCGACGGCCTCATCACCATCACCGCCCGCCTCGAACCCCACGTCGCCGCCACCATCTGCGCCGCCATCGACCACCTCATCACCACCAACCAAGCCCCCACACACCCACCCCAGCCCAGAACCAGCCCCGCGCCCGCAGACCCGCCAGACCCCAGAACCGGCCCCGCGCCCGCGGACGCGGACGCGCACGCGCAGGCGTCGAGCTCCAACGCAGACGGCACCGGCACCCAAGCCCCCAACGCGCCCGCCAGCACGGCGAACACCAGCCCCGCGACCTCAGACCCCAACACCGACCACGCGCCCGCGGACGCGACCACCACCAACCCCGACGCCACAAGCACCCAAGCCACCAACCCTCCCGCCGGCACGACGAACAACAACCCCGCCACCTCAGACCCCAACACCGACCACGCGCCCGCGGACGCGGACACCAACACGGCCACCACCAACGAGGGACCCGCCCGAGCCAACGCCCGCCCCGCGCCCGCAGGCGCCACCCTCGCCCAACGACGCGCCGACGCCCTCGTCCACCTCATCACCACCAGCACCACCACCGCCGGCCGCACCGCCGGCCGCACGACCACCACCGCCGAGATCGTCATCCACGTCGACGAAACAGGCACCCACCTCCCCGACGGCACCCCCCTCAGCAACCACCCCATCACCGCCCTGCTCGACCACGCCTTCATCTCCCTGCTCATCCACGACACCCACCGCTGGCCCATCGACGCCAGCCCCCGCCGCCGCCTCCCCACCCGCCGCCAACGCCGCGTCCTCGACGCCCGCCACCCCACCTGCACCGAAACCGGCTGCACCTGCCCCACCCACCTCCAAGCAGACCACCAGAACCCCTACAGCAACGGCGGCACCACCACCCTCGACAACCTCACCCTCCGCTGCGGCCCCCACAACCGCCAGAAGAGCAACGCCACATGAACCCGTCGGCCACAACGGCGACCGACGGATCAGGCCCGGTCAGCCCGGCAGTCGCGTCAGGCGAGATCAGGTGGGCGGGCGCGTCAGCCGGCGGGTTCAGGCGAGCGGCCCGTCCAGGCGAGATCAGGCAGACGGTCGCGTCAGGCGAGATCAGGTGGGCGGGCGCGTCAGCCGGCGGGTTCAGGCGAGCGGCCCGTCCAGGTGAGATCAGGCAGACGGTCGCGTCAGGCGGCGGGCCCAGGCGGGCGGCCCGTCCAGGCGCCGGGCTCAGGCAGGCGGACGCGTCAGGCGGCGGGCTCAGGCGGGCCGGCGCCGGTGGGGTCGAGCCCGCTCGTGGCGGCCAGGGCCACCAGCAGCTTGTCGGCGGCGTAGGCGCCGGACAGCACGGCGAACGCCATGGCCACCACCAGGATCCGGATCAGCCAGACGTCGACGTCCAAGCGGTCCTGGGTGCGCTCGACCGAGGCCTGCACGTCGGCCACCAGGCCGGGCAGCGTGTCGATGGTGGCCTTGGCCTCGCTGATGTCGTCGGAGATGGTGGACACCTTGGCGGCGGTGGCCGAGAGCTGGGCGGCGATGGCGTCGAGGTCCTGCGCGGCCTGGTCCAGCTGCTTGCCCAGGGCGCGCACCTGCTTCGCCGTCGGCTTCAAGCCATCGGCCACTTCGCGCAGCTCGTCGGCGGCGCTGGGCGACGTGTCGCCGGGGATGAACCGTTCGATCCGCTCGGTGGCGCTGGCCAGGCGGTCGGCGGTCTTGGCCAGCCCTTCGAGGGTGGTGGCCAGGTTGTCCTCAGCAGCCACGCTCAGCTGCGCGGAGGAGGTCGACGCGGTGGAGGCGAGCTTCGACGCCGCCTGGGTGCCCTCGGCGAGCGAATCGGCGAGGTCGGCGAGGTCGTTCGCCAGCTGGCCCGCAGGCTCGACCGCGGCGGCCGCGGCGGTGGTGGCGTCGTTCGCCACGGCCAGGCCCTCCTGCACGGAAGCGAGCGTGCGTTCGGTGACCACGATGATCAGCAGCGAGGCCACCACCGTGGCGATGGCGAAGATCCGCACCGCCCGGCGGCCGCGGGCGATGGCGAGGCCGGCCGCCTCTGCGGGCGAGGGGCGGGCGGCGTCGGTGCCGTCGACGGGCGACGGGGAAGCCATCGGCTAGCCCCGCCGCGCCGCCAGGCGACGACCGTTCAGCACTTGAGGTCCTTGGACACCTCGTCGAGGTCCGAGCTCAGCTCGTCGGCCGACTTCTGCAGCTCCTCCTTGGAGCCCTGGGTGTCGGTCTTGGCGTTGTCGATCTTGTCGCTCAGGTCCTGGGTGGCGGTGGCGACCTTGTCGGCGGCGCCGGAGGGCAGCTTGTCCTCGACGGCCTTGATGGCGGTGGAGGCGCTCTTGGCCGTGGACTGGACCTTCTTCAGGTCCTCCTGGCTCATGTTCTGGACGTTGGCCAGCTTGTCCTGGACCTTCGGGATCTCCTTGCAGGCCTCGGCCGTCACCTTGCTCTTGATCTTGGCCCGCTCCTCGGAGGTGCAGCCGGAGGCGGCGGCGACCAGGACGACGGCGGCGAGGAACAGGGCGAGCTTCTTCACGGGGGCTCCAAGGGTGGGGTGGGGTGGGATGAGGGGGCGGCCCGACCCACGAGCCGGCCGCCGCGGTGGACATGCTTCCAGACCACGGCGCAGCGTGGGCGGAGGGTCACCGGTGGAGCAGGTCTGCGGCCCGGAACCAGGCGTCGAGCTCGTCGCCGAGCGAGGCGCTGTAGGCGGTGGCGATGTGCTGGTAGTCGAAGCGGACCACCCGCCCATCCACCAGCGGGTCGCAGATCGGCAGGTACGGGCACACCAGCCGGTCGAAGGTGGCGACCTCCACGTCGTCGCGGCGGCGGGCCTCGGCCCGGTACAGCCGGTCGACCGGGCTGGGCTGGGTGTCCACCACGTACCGGCACTCCTCCAGGTACGTCGCCCGCTGCAGGCAGCGCAGCGGCTGGGGGTGGATCGGCCCCTGGACCACCGGCTCCACCAGCACCAAGGTGCGGCCCGGCGCGCAGCTGGTCAGGCGACCGGCGGGTCGCATGCCGGTGGCCGCTGTCGAGGCCGTCGCCTGGTGCGCGACCCCACGTTCACCGGCACGACCACGTCCGGGTCGAGCAGGATGACCCGCTCGTAGGCGTCCTCCTTGTAGCGGACGCGGCGCTCCTTGATCTCCGTGCTCATGGCGTAGGAAACCGCGCTCTGCGGGCGGCCACCGGCGATCTCCAGCGACAGGGTGAGGTGCTCGCGTCGGGCCATCGCCTCGAGCACGGGCACCAGCATCTGGGCATTGCTGTCGCCCATCAGCAAGATGTGGGTGCCGCTCCGCGGACCACCGTGCACGCCGAGGGCGTCGTGGATGCAGGTGACCGTGTGGCCAGGGAAACGGGCCTGGGCCACGGCATCGAGGTGGAGGTCCTTCGGCACGGGCGTCGAGCCCGCGGTGGAGGCGGTGACCGTGCGACTGGCATCGAAGGGTGGTCGTTGGAGCAGTGCCGGGACCACGAGCACGGCGCACACCACACTGGTGGCGAGGCCGGCGGTCACGACGGCTCGGGGGCGCAGGTCCAGCCACGGCGAACGGCGGATCGGCTGCTCGAGCAGGCGGGCGCTCAGCGCAGCCAGCCCGGTGGCCACCGCCGCGGTGATCCCGGCGAGCAGGGCGGGCGACGGCCCCCACACCGTCACCAGCACCACGATCACCGGCCAGTGCCACAGGTAGGTGCCGTAGGAGATGCGCCCGAGGTAGGCGATCGGCTCCCACGACAGGGCCCGGGCGATCGGCCCGCCAGCCTCGCTGTCCAGCGCGGCGATCAGGCTGAGGGTGAGCACGGTGGCGGCCACTGCGCGGATCGGGCCGATCCCCCACCACGAGGTGGTGAGCACGGACAAGCCGGCCAGCGCCAGCGCGCCGAGCCATCGGGCGCCGCGGGGCGAGCGTTCGCCGAGGCGCGCCGCCACCCGCGGCAGCATCGCCAGCAGCGCGCCGGCCAGCAGCTGGTACGCCCGGGTGTCGGTGCCGAAGTAGGCCCGGTCGGGGTGAGCGCCCTGGAGCGCGAGGGCCAGGGCCAGGGATGCGGCGGCGAGCACGGCGATGGTGCCGATCGACACCGCTCGGGCCCGGCGGGTCCGGGCGGCCAGGGCCAGCACGCCGGTGAGCAGCAGCGGCCACACCAGGTAGAACTGCTCCTCCACCGCCAGCGACCAGAAGTGCAGCAGCGGGTTGTCGGCCACCGCCGCACCGAAGTACCCGGAGGCGGCCTTGATGAAGTACCAGTTCGCCACGTAGAGGAAGGCGGCCTGGAACGAGCGGATCGCCTCCTCGGCCTGGCCTGGCGCCGCCACGGACCGGTAGACGACGGCGGTGGCGAGCAGGGCCACGGCGCTGGCCGGCAGGAGCCGCCGGGCCCGTCGGGCGTAGAACCGGCGGAACCGCACCCCGCCGTGGCGGTCCACGTCGCGCAGCAGCGTCTGGGTGACCAGGTAGCCGGACAGCACGAAGAACACGTCGACGCCGAGGTAGCCGCCGTCGAACGATGCGAGCCCGGCGTGGAACAGCACCACCGCGTACACGGCGAACGACCGCAGCCCGTCGAGGTGCGGCCGGTGGGACGGCGGTGCGGGCACGGGATCCGAGGGTACCCAGCGCATCCCCCGCATCCGGCGTCGGGTGGTGCAAGCATGACGCGCATGCACCACCCCACCCTGTCCTCCACCCCTTCGACCGCGGCCGACGGCGCTCGCCGACGCCGGCCCCGCGCCCTGCGCTCGCTCGCCCTCGCCGGGGCGGCCCTGGCCCTCGCCGGGGCCCTCGCCGCCTGCGGGTCCAGCGACTCGGGCTCGTCCACCACGACCACCGCGGCCAAGGGCGGCGGCAACGCCGCCGGCATCGCCAAGCTCAAGGGCACCTCGTGGGACCTGGTCAGCTTCCGGGCCACCGACGGCAAGACCACGGACGCCGACACGTCGAGCGTCGCCACCCTCGCCTTCCAGGCCAAGAAGCTCACCGGCTCCACCGGCTGCAACAACTTCAGCGGCACCTACACGGCCACCGCCACGGACCTGAAGATCGAGCTCGGCCCCATGACCCAGAAGGCGTGCGCCGGCGGGCTCCCCTCGGAGCAGGAGTCCACGCTGGTGGCCTCGCTCGCCAAGGTCGACGCCTACACGATCAGCAGCGACCAGCTGGTCCTGTCGGGTGGCGGCAAGGAGCTGCTCACCTACCAGGCCGGCCGTGACGGCGTCGTCGGCGACTGGGTCATCACCGGCGTCAACAACGGCAAGGGCGCCGTCGTCGGCACCTCTGACACCGAGAAGCTCACCGCGTCGTTCGCCGAGGAGATGACCTTCAGCGGCTTCGGCGGCTGCAACCAGCTCTCGGGCGACTACTCGACCTCCGGCACCGACGGCATCAAGATCGGCCCGCTCGCCGGGACCATGAAGGCGTGCGAGGGCACGGTCGGCGAGACCGAGGCGCAGTACACCGCCGCCCTGCAGGCCGCCACCACGTGGGAGGTGTCGGGCAACACCCTGACGCTGCGCGACGACTCCGGCGCCATGCAGGTCACCGCCACCGCCAAGAGCTGATCAGGCCAGCTCGACGTCCTCGTCGCCCTCGGCCGGGAGCTGGTCTCCCTGGTCGAGGGCGTAGAGGAGCACGAACGCCGGGCCCACGAACAGGGCCAGCAGCACGACGGCCACCCCGAGGGCGGCGAGCGTGCCCGACGGGGCCGCCGCCTCCTCGATGGTGAGCACGTTCGGGACGATCCAGTCGTACTGGGCGACGCCCCACGCCGCGACGACCGACGCCACCGCGCCCACCGCCAGCAGGCGGGCGCCACCGTGACGCTCACGGACGAGCAGCACGATGCACGCGATGCCGCACGCCGCGGAGAGCGCCACCACCGGCAGCGCCCGCCCCGTCAGCCGGTCGAACAGCCACGGCGAGTCCGCGTGCAGGACCCCGATGCCGACCAGCGCGACCGCGCCGGCCGCGATCGCCGAGCCCAGGGCACGGCGACGGAAGTACTCGACCATCTCGTCGTCGGCCACCCGCGCCGCGTCCCACACCAGGAAGGTGGCGGCCAGGAAGGCGACGACGGCCACGGCCAGGACGCCACCCATGATCGACGTCGGGTTGAGCCACACGCCCCACGGGTCCGAGGTGCCATCGCCGGTGACCCGCTCCGAGGCGATCGCGCCGGCGAAGGCGCCGAGGCAGAACGGCACGATCACCGACGACAGGGCGAAGGCGGCGCCGTAGCGGCGGCGGTGGCGGACGTCGGTGACGCCGTGGCGGAACGCGAAGCCGGCGCCGCGCAGCACGATCCCGAACGCGGCGATCCACAGCGGGATGGACACGGTGGACCAGATCATCCCGTAGGCCTCGGGGACCGCGGTCCACAGCACCACGAAGCAGACGATCAGCCAGACGTGGTTGGCCTCCCACACCGGGCCGATCGACCGGTCGATCACGTGGCGGGGCCGCTCCCCGTGCTCGGGCCCGCCGGCGAACAGGTCCCAGAAGCCGGCCCCGAAGTCGGCGCCGCCGAACACGGAGTAGGCGATCACCGCGGCGAACAGCACCACCGCCACCACGGTGCTCACGGGGCGACCGCCTCGTCCTGGGCGTCGAAGCGGCGGCTCATGATCCGCAGCACGGTCACGAGCCCGACCGCGATCATCGAGTACACGACGAGGACGCCGATGAACGTGGGCCAGATGCCGCCGCTGGCCGTGACGGCTCGTCGGCGCGCTGGTACTCGTAGACGATCCACGGCTGGCGCCCGACCTCGCTCACGACCCAGCCGGCCTCCAGCGCGACCACGGCGAGCACCCCGGCCGAGGCGGCCGCGCAGAACCACTTCGTCTTCCAGGCGAGTCCCGCCGTCGCCACCAGGCCAAGGCGAACCAGACGGCGAGGAGCGTGAGCAGCGTGGCGAGCCCGACCATCACGTCCCAGGCGAGGTGCACGACGTTGACCTGGCGGTCCGTCGGGCGCTGGTCTGCAGGAACGGTATCGAGGCCCTGCACCACGGTGGCCGTGCCGGTCTTCCAGGTCGAGAGGATCGACGCCATGCCTGGGATGAGGATGCCGCCCTCACCAACGCCGTCGCTGTTCGAGGTGGCCGAAGGAGGGTCTCGGGCACGTCGAGCTGATCTCCGGGAACCATCTCGATAGCGACGAACTTCACCGGCTGCTCGTTGTAGACCCAGCGGGTCGGCGAGTCGCCCACCAGCATCTGGATCGGCATCGCCACGCAGGCCACGGTGAACGGGATCAGGAACCCGAGCCGGTGGTAGCGGTCCGTCCGGCCACGCAGCAGCGACACGGCGTAGACCGACGAGATCATGAAGCCGCCGACCACGTAGGCGGCCACGATCATGTGGAGCGCCATGAGCGGCATGGCGCTGTTGAAGATCACGCCCCACGGGTCGACCTTCACGATCTCGCCCGCCGCGTCCAGGGTGAAGCCCGACGGGTCGTTCATCCACGCGTTGGCGGCGATGACCGAAGCGCTGCCGCCGATGCCGGCGACCACGATGGGCACCCCCGTCCAGAAGTGGGCCCACGGCTTCAGGCGCTTCCAGCCGAAGATGTAGATCGAGACGAAGATCGCCTCGGTGAAGAAGAACAGGCCCTCGAAGGCGAACGGGATGCCGAAGGCGTCGCCCCAGCGGTCCATGAACCGGGGCCACAGCAGGCCGAACTCGAAGCTGAGGACCGTGCCCGTGACGGCGCCCACCGCGAACGTGACCGCCATGTAGCGGGACCAGCGCTGGGCCAGGCGGAGGGCGTCGGCGTCATCGTGCTTGAGCGCCTTGTAGTTGGCGATGAGCGTGATGAACGCCCAGGACACGCCGAGCGGCACGAGGATGATGTGGGCCGCCAGGGTGAACGCCATCTGCGAGCGCGCCCACGGCACCGGGTTGGCAGCGAGCACCCCTCCGAGCCCGATCGGTCCCATGGCGGGCACGGTACCCCGGCCGGCGTGCCAAGCTCTGCGCCCATGAGTCGGGAGGGGAGCGGCACGCCGCCGCGGGTCGTCATCGTGGGAGCAGGCTTCGCCGGCATCGGCTGCGCCAAGGCGCTGGCCCGCCACGGTGCCGAGGTCACGCTGATCGACCGGAACAACTACCACCAGTTCCAGCCGCTGCTGTACCAGGTGGCCACCGCCCAGGCGGTGTCGAACGACGTGGCGTCGCCGCTGCGCGGCCTGTTCCGCAAGACCCCCAACGTGCTGGTGAAGAAGGCCACGGTGACGAGCGTCGACGTGGACGCCTGCACGGTCGGCACCGCCGAGGGCGCCGTGTTCGAAGGCGACTACCTGGTGCTGGCCGCCGGGTCCCGCCCCAACTACTTCGGCGTGCCCGGGGCCGAGGAGTTCACGTTCCCCCTGTACTCGCTGCGCGACGCCGAGCGGCTGCGGGCCCGGATCTTCGAGGTGTTCGAGGACGCCGACACCCGGCCCGAGCTGATCGACCAGGGCGCGCTCACCTTCGTGATCATCGGCGGCGGGCCCACCGGCGTCGAGATGGCTGGCGCCCTCGCCGACCTGGTCGAGGACGTGATGGGCGAGCGCTTCCACGACCTGGACGTCCACCAGGCCCGGGTGGTGCTGGTCGACCGGGGGACGACGCCGCTCGGGCCGTTCTCGGACTCGGCCCACGAGTACGTGCAGCGGGTGCTGGAGCACCGGGGCGTGGAGCTGCTGCTCGAGCACGGCGCCTCGGAGATCCGCGAGGACCGGGTGGTGCTCGACGACGGCACCGAGATCCCGACCCGCTGCGTGGTGTGGGCCGGTGGCCTGCAGCCTGCCATCTGCGGCCTCCCCGACGACCTGGAGCGGGCCCGCGGCGGCCGGCTCGCCACCGAGGCGGACCTGCGCCTGCCCGGCCACCCCCGGGCGTTCGGGGTCGGCGACCTGGCCGAGGTGCACGACCAGGACGGCACCGCCCTCCCCCAGCTCGGGTCGGTGGCGCTGCAGTCCGGCGAGACGGCCGGCGCCAACATCATCCGCCTGGCCGCGGGGCGCGACACCAAGCCGTTCCACTACCACGACAAGGGGATCATGGCGATGATCGGCCGCAGCGCGGCGGTGGCCGAGCTGGGCAAGCACCGCCACGAGCTGCACGGCCACCTGGCCTTCACCGCCTGGCTCGGGGTGCACGCCGCGCTGCTGAGCAGCGTCCGGGCCCGCATCGACCTGTTCGTGTCGTGGGCGTGGGACTACTTCTCGAAGAACCGCTCCCCCGCCGTCATCGACGACGAGGACGCCGCCGCCATCTCGTGGACGATCCAGGAGACGGTGGTCTACGAGGAGATCGACGAGGTCGACCTGGAGGAGCTCGAGCACGGCGAGGACGTCGGTGCCGGCGCCTGAGGCGGGCCCGCTGCCGGTCACCAAGCGCGGCGCCGCGCTGCTCGCGGACCCGGCGCTGAACAAGGGCACCGCCTTCAGCGTCGAGGAGCGCGACGCGTTCGGGCTGCACGGGCTGCTGCCGGTCCACGTCGAGACGATCGAGGCCCGGGCCGACCGGGTGCGGGCGCAGCTCGACGCCGAGCCCGACCCGCTGCGCAAGCACCAGCTCCTGCGGGCGGTGCAGGACGACGACGAGACGCTGTTCCTGCGGGTGCTGCTCGACGACATCACCACCCTGCTGCCGATCGTCTACACGCCCACCGTGGGCGAGGCGTGCCAGAACTTCAGCCGCATCTACCAGCACCCCCGGGGCGTGTTCCTGTCGTACCCGGAGGTCGACCGGATCCGGGAGATCCTGCGGTCCGTCCCCAACGACCGGGCCATCGAGGTCATCGTCGTCACCGACGGCGAGCGCATCCTCGGCCTGGGCGACCAGGGGGCCGACGGGCTCGGCATCCCGATCGGGAAGCTGTCGCTCTACTCGGCGTGCGGCGGGATCGACCCGGACGCCACGCTGCCCATCGTCCTCGACGTCGGCACCAACAACGAGGAGCGCCGCAACGACCCGGAGTACCTGGGGTGGCGCCACGAGCGGATCGTCGGCCCGGACTACGACGCCTTCGTGGAGGAGGTGGTGGCCGCGGTCATCGACGTCTTCCCCGACGTGCTGTTCCAGTTCGAGGACTTCGCCGAGCACCACGCCCACCTGCTGCTGGACCGCTACCGGGACCGGCTGTGCACGTTCAACGACGACATCCAGGGCACCGCCACCGTGGCGCTGGCCGCCGCGCTGTCCGCCCTGCGCCGCACCGATCGGCGGATCTCCGAGCAACGGGTCGTGATCGTCGGCGCCGGGTCCGCCGGCAGCGGGATCGCCGAGCAGATCGTGGCCGGCATGGTCGACGAGGGGATCAGCGACGCCGACGCCCGGCGCCAGATGTTCATGGTCGACCGGCCGGGGCTGCTGCTCGCGGACATGGACGGGCTCGAGCCGTTCCAGGTGCCGCTCGCCCAGGCGCCCGACGCGGTGGCCGGGTGGGACCTGGCCGAGCCCGGCGTGCCGAGCCTGGCGGACGTGATCCGCAACGCCCGCCCGTCGATCCTGATCGGGGTGACCGGCGTGTTCGGCCTGTTCACCGAGGAGGTCGTGCGGGCCATGGCCGAGGCCGACGAGGCCCCGGTCATCTTCCCGCTGTCCAACCCGACGTCGCGGGCCGAGGCCACCGCCGAGGACGTGCTGCGCTGGACCGAGGGCCGGGCGCTGGTGGCCACCGGCAGCCCGTTCGCCCCGGTCACCATCGATGGCACCACCCACGTCATCGCCCAAAGCAACAACGCCTACATCTTCCCTGGCGTCGGGCTCGGCGTGCGGGCCGTCGGCGCCCGCCGGGTGTCCGACGCCATGTTCATGGCCGCCGCCCGCGCGCTGGCCGAGGCCTCGGCGCCCGCCGGCGAGTCGGCGCCCGCGGTCTCATCGACCCCGACCTCACCCGGCGCGGCCGGCGGCGGCGGCGGCGGCGGCGCCATGGTCGACGCGATCCTCCCTCCGCTCACGTCCATCCGAGAGGTGAGCCGGCGATCGCGATCGCCGTCGGCTGCCAGGCCGTGGCCGACGGGCTGGCCCCGGCCGCATCGCCCGCCGAGGTGGAGGCCATGGTCGACGCCAAGGCCTGGCACCCCACCTACCCCACCTTCGTCCCCGCCTGATCTCCCCACCCCGCTCGCCCATCTCCCGCCCCTCGCCCGGAGCCCACCCCGACCCCCCACGCCACCCGCCCACGCCCGCCCTGAAAAATTCGACGAGATGTGGCTGCTCCAGGACCACATCCCGTCGAATATCCCGACCCACCCGAGTCACTACGGAAATTTCGACGAGATGTGGCGCCATGGCGACCCCATCTCGTCGAAGTTGCTGAGCAGCCGCCGAGCCCCACGCTCACCTACCGGCTCTCGCCCAACTCCCCCCCCCCACGGCCCTCGGGCCCCAAGCTCTCCCCCAACCCCGCCGCCCCCACCGGCACCCGACACCCCAGCACCACCTGCCAACCGGAGGCACCCATGGCACCCGTCACCGACCTCGTCGCCTACCGCCCGATGGGCGACAAGGAGAACTCGCCCTTCTTCGGCGAGTACCTGCCCAAGATCTACGAGCGCCGCGCCGAGAGCGGCATCGACGAGCTGGTCGGCGACATGGCCGCCGTGCTCGTGCAGGTGCAGCACGGCGACGCCGTCGGGTACCTGGCGGAGCTCGCCCTGCTCGGCCCGTACCGGCTGGTCGACAGCCGGCTCACCGACACGCACAAGGTGTTCCTGCTGCAGGCCGACCCGGCCTACCCGCGGATGATCGTGATCGAGCCGCTGTCGGCGGACTACCTGGACAAGGTCACCCGCTTCAACATGCTGTACCCGCTGGCGGCGAAGAAGCCGCAGGCCCGCTACATCGGCGAGATCTACAAGTCCCGGGACAACGCAGCCGTGCGGGACGCGCTCGAGGAGCAGGCCGTGCGGTTCGTGTACCCCGAGGACACGAAGATCCCGATCTACAACGCGCCGCACCTGCTCTTCACGTTCCTGTCGGACTTCACCTACAACCGGGTCGGGTACGCGGACGTCGACATCGACGACCTGGAGGCGTTCGGGTTCGAAGAGCGGTTCCTGCTGTCGACCCGGGAGCAGGAGCTGGTGGACCGGGCCGCCGCGCTGCAGGCGGAGCACGGGATCACCGACCGGGTGCTCGGGCTCGACCACATGGCGACGCGCATCCTGGCCGCGGACCGCGAGGACGCCATCCTCGAGTACCTGACGATGGTGCCGTACTACTTCTGGGGCGCGTACAACATCGCCGAGATGAACTCGTCGACGAACGTGACCCGCAGCCCGCGGGTGACCGACGACAAGGTGTCGCCGGCCCGGGTGTTCACCGCCAACAACACGCCGTCGTTCGTGAACTCGTTCGAGGGGCACCCGATGCCGACCGAGGACTTCGTGCGGAACTTCGGGCGGCGGATGCACCACCTGGCCTACGAGGTGCTCGACGGCGAGGTGGCCGGCGCCAAGAACGTCGACTACGTGGTGAAGACGCTGGAGGAGCTGGGGACGCCGTTCCTGGCCGACATCGTCGGCGAGTGCACCGACGAGCCGAACCTGAAGCAGATCTTCTCGAAGAGCAGCACGTTCTCGCTGCTCATCACCGAGTACGTGGAGCGGTGCCACGGGTACGAGGGCTTCTTCACCCGTGACAACGTCGCCGCCCTGACCGAGGCCGCCGGCGCCGACGAGCGCTACGACCACGGCCACGTCTTCGACTGACGTCGAGGGGCCGGCCGCCCGCCCCGTCGCCCCGGGCCGGCCGGAGCCCGCGGCCGTCCCGAACCATCGAACTTGGTGCCGAAACTGACCGCAGGGGTCACTATCGGCACCAGGTTCGATCGGCGGCCCATGGCTGCCTGCGCGAGCCCGCCCACAGGATTCACATCGAACGGGTCGCATGGCGACCACCTCGATGTGAATCCTCGAAGGCGGGGGGCGACTCCCCCGCGATTCACATCAGATCGGCTGCAATGCGACCAGAACGATGTGCATCCTGCGCGGCCCGCCGGCTCGAACGGCGGCTCCGGCCTGGACGGCGCGTGCCGCGGTCGAGGCCGGGCGAGGCCACGCCAACGACCCCGCCGGGCGACGACCCATGACCGACGACCCCGATGCTCGAAGTTGGTGCCGATAGTGACCTCAGGGGTCACTTTCGGCACCAAGTTCGGTCGACGACCTAGGGGCGGGGGACCTCGAGCTCGTGGAAGCGGCCGGTTGCGGGGCGGAAGCGGTCGGTCGTGGAGCGGTCCCAGAGGATCTGGAACCGGGGCAGGGCGTCGCCGCTCACCAACGAGCCGGGGCGGAGGGTCTCGTGGATCTCGCCGAAGGTGCGGACCTCGTACTGGCTGACCCGGCGGACGACGTGGTCAGGCTCGAGCTGGTTGGGGTGGTCGAGGCCCATGGCGGCGACGATCTCGGCGAGGGCGTGGACGGTGCTGCGGTGGAACTGGGCGACGCGCTCGGCCTTGGTGGGGACGTGGATGGCGCGCTGGAGGCGGGGGTCTTGGGTGGCGACGCCGACCGGGCAGCGGTTGGTGTGGCAGTGCTGGGCCTGGATGCAGCCGACGGCGAGCATGAAGGCCCGGGCCGAGTTGCACCAGTCGGCGCCGAGGGCCATGGACTGGGCGATGGCCGAGGCGGTGACCATCTTCCCGCTGGCGCCGATCTTGACCTTGTCCCGGATGCCGGCGCCGACCAGCACGTTCTGGACGAGCATCAGGCCTTCGACCAGCGGCATGCCGAGGTAGTTGGAGAACTCGAGGGGGGCGGCGCCGGTGCCGCCCTCGCCGCCGTCGACGACGATGAAGTCCGGGTAGCAGTCCCGTTCGAGCATGGCCTTCACGATCGACATGAACTCGCGGGGGTCGCCGATGCAGATCTTGAAGCCGATGGGCTTGCCGCCGGACAGCTCCCGCAGGCGGGCGATGAAGTCGACCATCTCGAGCGGGGTGGTGAAGGCGGAGTGGCTGGTGGGCGACATGACGTCGATGCCCTCGGGGACGAGGCGGGCCTCGGCGATCTCCGGGGTGACCTTGGCGCCCGGCAGGATGCCGCCGTGGCCGGGCTTGGCGCCCTGGGACACCTTGATCTCGATCATCTTCACCTGCGGGTCCGTGGCGTTGCGGACGAACAGGTCGGGGTCGAAGGTGCCGTCGGGGGCGCGGCAGCCGAAGTAGCCGGTGCCGACCTGCCAGATGAGGTCGCCGCCGTGCTCCCGGTGGTAGCGGGAGATCCCACCCTCGCCGGTGTCGTGGGCGAAGCCGCCGAGCTTGGCGCCCTTGTTCATGGCCTCCACGGCCGGGCCGCCGAGGGCGCCGAAGCTCATGGCCGAGATGTTGAGGACGGACAGGTCGTAGGGCTGGGTGCAGTCGGGGCCGCCGACGCGGACCCGCAGCGCCGCCACCGGGTCCTCGGGCATCGGGCGAGGGGTGATCGAGTGGGCCAGCCACGTGTAGCCCTCGGCGTAGACGTCGAGCTCGGTGCCGAAGGGCTTCTTGTCGGGCGTGCCCTTGGCCCGCTGGTAGATGAGGGTGCGGGTGTCACGGTCGAAGGGCCGGCCGTCGGTGTTGGACTCGACCAGGTACTGGTGGAGCTCGGGGCCGAGGTCTTCGATGATGAAGCGGAAGTGGCCGACGATCGGGTAGTTGCGCAGGATGCTGTGCTTCGGCTGGCTGTAGTCCCACAGGCCGAGGAGCAGCAGCGGGACGAACAGCACCTCGAGCACGATCCAACCGGGGTGGACGAGCGCGGCGACGACCGCCACGGCGACCACCAGGACCGCCACCAGCCACAGCACCTTGGTGCCGATCTTCTGGACCATCGCCCCTCCTCCCGACCGCCCCGTGCGCGCGGCGGCTCAACCTACCGGCCCTGCCCTCCGTCGGGCGCCGGGTCGCGCCCCGCCGCCACGCCGGGGGCTGCGGCGCCACCACCCACTCCGCGATCGCCGGCCAGGCCGGGGCCTGGCTGGCCAAGCTCATGATGACCGGCGAGATCACCGCCCTGGCCACGCCCCCTGACGCCCTCTTCGACGACGACGGACGCGGCTTGTGACGAAGTCGACCGCCCCATCTGCCTGCGCACTCAGTCGTCCTGATCACCAAACATGGCGTGTGCCGCTTGCCGTCAGGACACCGAACGACCAGCGCTCCCAACCGTCCTAATATCCGGCAGCCGGCGGAGGGAAATGGGGAGCACACGGTGGCGCAACCTGAGACGATCATCCACCCTGACTTCTTCGCATCGGTCAACCGGCTCGATGGGGCCATGATCAAGCGGGTCACCAAGGCGCTCGAGCAGTTCGTCATCGATCCCGACCACCCCTCGCTCAACTTCCATCCGATCCAAGGCGATCGGAGCGGACGCCTGTACTCGATCCGCGCAAACGACGACGTTCGCATCCTCGTGTCGAAGGAGGGCAACCTCTACACCTTCCTCGCGGCAGATCACCACGACGCGCTCTACGAACGAGCCCTCCGGGGCCGGTTCCTCGCCAATGCGGGCACCGGGTTCATCGGCTTCGTGGAACGGTCGAGCGCGGCCGAGGCTGCGAGCCACCAACCGGGTTCGGGTCGGCGCACCGCCCCCGACCGCCGAATCGAGGGTCCCGGCCCGCTGGATCATTGGACTGACGCCGAGCTCATCGAGGCCGGCTTGAGCGCTGACCAGACCGTGCTCGTTCGCGCCTGCCGCACGGAGAACGACGTCTGTGACCTCGACGTCGAAGAAGACGTCCTCGATCTGCTCTTCCAGCTCGTCGAGCAAACGCCGGAGCAGTGGTTTGCCCCGTCGCTTGATCCGGCTGCTGAGGCCGAGGAGCGCCTGCGCGCTCTCATCGCTCGCAATGGAGCCGTCAACGGCCTCTCGCCGATCTTCACCCCCGAGGAGGTCGAGCGGCTTGCCGCCGCCCCGATCGAGGAGTGGATGATCTTCCTGCACCCAGATCAAAGGGCGATCGTCGAACGACGCTACGAAGGTCCCGCTCGCATCCGAGGCTCGGCAGGTACGGGGAAGACGGTGGTCGCGCTGCACCGGGCAGCCGAGTTGGCCCAGCGCTTCACGGCCGAGGCGGCAGAAGGCGACCACGCGCCTCAACCGATCCTCTTCACCACCTACATCAAGTCGCTGCCCGCGGTGTTCGAGCGCCTCTACGAACGATTGCCCAAGGCGATCCCTGGCGCAGTCGAGTTCATCCACGTGGACAAGCTCGCCAACCGGATCTGCCGCGAGGAAGGAAGGCCGGTCCAGCACGAGCCTCGCGCCATCGATGCAGCGTTCCGGTCCGCGACCAAGCGGGTCGTGGTGCCCGGTTCGCCCCTCGATGTGCTCGGCCTCACGCACGGCTACCTGCGCGAGGAGATCACCGCGGTCATCAAAGGGCGCGGCGTACGCAGCGTGGATGAGTACTTGGCGATGGAGCGAACCGGCCGCAGGACGAGGCTCCTGCCACCTCATCGCTCACAGGTGTGGGAGCTACGGGAAGCCTGGGACGAGGAGATGTCCAAGCGCGGGACCGTGGACTTCGTCGACGCCATCGTCCGAGCCCGCGACCTCGCGCGCCAGCGTCCGGCTTCCACCTACCGAGCGGCGCTCATCGACGAAGCGCAGGACCTCAACCTCGTCGGGCTGCAGCTGATCCGCACCCTCGTCAATGGCCCCGCGAGGGACCGGCCTGATGGGTTGCTCATCGTCGGGGACGGAGCCCAACGCATCTATCCCGGGGGATTCACCTTGCGTCAAGCTGGCGTCGAGGTCAGGGGCCGCACCACCGTCTTGCGAACGAACTACCGCAACACGGGCGCGATCATCCGCACGGCCATGGCGGTTGCGGGCGAGGACGTCGTCGATGACCTTGGCGAGGAGTTCCAGCGCGGTGAGGCTGAGGCCGAGCCACGTCGCGAAGAGGGCGTACCGCCCACCTACGTCTGCGCCAGCGACAGCCAGTCTCAGCTGGCTTGGGTCGCCGAGACGATCGCTCGCTATCGAGATGACGCCGATGATGGCATCAACATCGGCGACATCGCCGTGTGCGCTGCATCGAACCGTCAGGCAGAAGAGGCGAGCAGGACGCTCAACGATGCAGGCATCGACACGATCGAACTCGCGCAGTACGACGGCGCACCGATCGACAAGGTGAAGACGGGAACGTTCCACCGAGTCAAGGGGCTCGAGTTCAAGGTCGTCTTCCTCATCGGCCTCGGGGCCGAGGAGTTCCCCCGACAGCGCCAAGCCGGCCAATCCGAGCAGGAGTACGAGGAGGCGGTCTCCACCCAGATGTCGACCCTCTTCGTTGCCATGACCCGCGCTCGGGATGCGCTCGTGCTGCTTGGGACCGGATCGCCCAGCCCGGCCATCGCACAGGCCGCTGACCACCTCGCATTGGTGGACGGCTGATGCATCCCACCACCCGGCAGGCCTCCATTGTCCGACCCCCTGCATATGTTGATGGGCTCGGTCCGCGAGCGGCCCGAGGGGGGAACTGATGGACGTCTTCAAGCTCCGCAACCAACTGATCGAGGACTACCGGCAGTACGTCACCAGCTTCATGGCGATTCGCGACGAGCGGATCCGTCAACGAGTCGACGATGCGCTCGAAGAAGGGCGGCTCTGGCCGCCTCCCCGCATCGGCCTGAACCCGGCGTTCGAGCCGGCCGGACCCGTTGGCGACCTGGCGGCAGACGGCCTTCTGCACCCAACCACCGCGGAGGTCTTCCGTCGCAGCAAGTCCATCGATGACCCCCACGGCCAGCCGCTGGTGCTGCACCGGCACCAAGCTGAGGCGATCCGCGCCGCGGCGGCAGGCGACAACTACGTCCTCACCACCGGAACCGGCTCGGGCAAGTCCCTCGCCTACCTGATCCCGATCATCGACCACGTCATCCGCACCGGATCGGGCAAGGGCATCCAGGCGATCGTCGTGTATCCGATGAACGCCCTGGCCAACAGCCAGGCGGGCGAGCTCGAGAAGTTCCTTGGCTTCGGGTTCCCGCAGGGCGCACCGGTGCGCGTAGCCCGCTACACCGGTCAGGAGCAGGGTGAGGAGCGCCAGGCCATCCTCGACAACCCGCCCGACGTGTTGCTCACCAACTACGTCATGCTCGAGCTGATCCTCACCCGCACGAACGATCAGCCGCTGGTGCGCGCCGCGAGCGGATTGCGCTTCCTCGTGCTCGACGAGCTCCACACATACCGGGGTCGGCAGGGCGCGGATGTTGCGCTGCTCGTGCGGCGCGTCCGCGAGGCCACCGGGACGCCACGGCTGCAGTTCGTGGGCACCTCGGCCACCATGGCGAGCGGCGATGACTTCCGTGAACAGCAGGAGACGGTGGCCAAGGTCGCGACCACGCTGTTCGGCGCAGAGGTTCGCCCGGACTCGGTGATCGGCGAGACGCTCCAGCGGGCCACACCGATCCTCGACTTCGACGAGCCGGAGGTGCGTGAGCGGCTGCGAGCATCGGTGCGGTCGGGTGAGGAACCAAAGGGCTTCGAAGCGTTCATCGCTGATCCCCTGTCGTCGTGGATCGAGTCCCAGCTTGGCGTCGAGGACCACGCCGGCCGCCTGGTGCGCGTGGCGCCGCAACCCGTTCGACTCCCTGACGGGAAGGCGGCTGAGCTCGCCGAGCTCATCGATGACGATGTCGCCCGCTGCGCAGAGGCGATCGAACGACGGCTGATGACCGGGTACGACACGATGCGCCCCGACAGCCCGTACCCCGCGTTCGCGTTCCGGCTGCACCAGTTCATCTCCAAGGGCGACACCGTCTACGCCGGGGATCGAACGACCCGAGCACCGCTACCTCACGCTCTTCCGCCAGCAGCGAGTCCCAGGCCACGCCGATCAGATCCTGCTCCCCCTGGCGTTCTGCCGTTCATGCGGGCAGGACTACTACACGGTCCAGCGCACCAGGCCAGCCCGCGCCGATGCGGATGACGACTTCAGCTCCCGCGTCGAGCAGCGTTCGCTCGGGGATCGGATGGCGTCTCGTGGCATGGAGCCCGGCTTCCTGCTGGTCGAAGACCCCGACAGCCCCGCGTGGCCCACTGACCTGGACGCCCAGCTCGAACGGCTCCCCGAGGACTGGCTCGAGCCGGGCCGTGGCGGCAACCCGAAGGTGAAGGCGGCGGCCAAGAAGTCGTTGCCCCGAGCCGTCAAGGTCTACAAGGACGGCATGGTCGGCCTCGACGATGGGGTCCACGCGTGGTGGCTCCCCGCACCGTTCCGGCTCTGCCTCCGCTGCGGCGTCTCCTACGGCGCACGGCAGGGGAGCGACTTCACCAAGCTGACCACGCTGGGCTCCGAGGGACGCAGCACCGCCACCACCGTGCTGAGCCTTTCGGCGGTGCGCTCTCTGCGTGGCGACATGACGCTGCCCGCCGAGGCCCGCAAGCTCCTGTCCTTCACCGACAACCGCCAAGACGCCAGCCTCCAGGCCGGTCACTTCAACGACTTCGTCCAGGTCGGCATGTTGCGCGCCGCGATCTACCACGCCGTCCTGCAGGCCGGCCCCGACGGCCTGGAACACGACCAGGTCCCCAAGGCCGTGTTCGACGCACTCGACCTGCCGTTCGAGGAGTACGCGCTCGACCCGAACCTCGAGTTCCGGGCTCGGACCGACACCGAGCGGGTCCTGCGAGACGTCCTCGGCTACCTCCTCTACCAGGACCTCCGTCGGGGCTGGCGCGTCACGTCACCGAACCTCGAACAGGTCGGTCTGCTGGCCATCGACTACGCCTCGCTCGACGAGCTGTGCGCCTCCGACCGCCACTGGGCCGCCACCCATGCGGCGCTCGCGAGCTCCACCCCGGCCGAACGCCAAGAGGTGTGCCGAGTGCTGCTCGACTACCTCCGCCGCGAGCTCGCCATCGACACCGACTTCCTCGACCAGCAGTTCCTCGAACAGCTCGAGTCCCGCTCCAGCCAACGCCTCGACGGGGTGTGGGCCATCGACGACACGGGCAACCTCGAGCATGCCAGCAAGGTGCTCCCCCGGCCCCGGAAGCCCGACGACTACCGAGGCTGGAGCTACGTGTCCTCCCGGTCGGGCTTCGCCACCTTCCTGCGCCGTCCCAGCACCTTCGCCACCTACGGCGAGAAGATCACGACCGAAGACCTCGACGTGATCATCCCGCAGCTGTTTGAACGTCTCTCGGTGGCCGGCCTCGTCCACCAGGTCGAGGCGGCCAAGGACGGCACACCCGCCTACCAGATCCCCGCCGCCGCGATGATCTGGCGAGCGGGCACCGGCACCCCGGCGCACGACCCGATCCGCATGCCCACGGCCGCAGCCGAGGAGGAGCGGATCCGCCAGGCCAACGAGTACTTCGGCGACCTCTACCGGGAGATGGCCCGCAACCTCGCAGGTGTCGTCGCCCGGGAGCACACCGCCCAGGTCCCGCTCGATGCCCGCATCGAACGGGAGGCCGACTTCCGAAGCGCCAAGCTCCCAGTCCTCTACTGCTCGCCCACGATGGAGCTCGGCGTCGACATCGCGGACCTCAACGTCGTCAGCCTCCGCAACGTCCCGCCCAACCCAGCCAACTACGCCCAGCGTTCCGGCCGTGCCGGGCGAAGCGGTCAGCCTGCGCTGGTGTTCACCTACTGCGCTGCGGGCAGCCCCCACGACCAGTACTACTTCGACCGTCCCCAGCTCATGGTCGGTGGACAGGTCACCCCGCCCCGGCTGGAGCTCGGCAACCAGGACCTCGTCCGCGCGCACGTGCAGGCGGTGTGGCTCACCGAGAGCGGCACCTCGCTCGGCTCCTCGCTCAAGGACGTGCTCGACCTCGCCGGAGAGCCCCTGGTCCCCCCGCTGCACCAGCGGATCATCGATGACCTCCAGGCCATCGATGTGCGCGAACGGGCCCGCAAGCATGCCGAACGGGTCCTCGCCGACCTCGGACACGTGCTCGACGAGACCGATTGGTGGTCGCCTGACTGGCTCTCGGACGTCCTCTTGACCCTGCCCAAGCGGTTCGAGAGCGCCACCGATCGCTGGCGAGGCCTTTGGCGCGCTGCCCGGGAGCAGCAGGCGGCCCAGAACCGCACGGTCAACGATCACGCCGCCTCACCCGAGGCGAAGAAGCGCGCGAGAGCGCTGCGGGCGGAAGCCGAATCGCAGCTAGCCCTTCTGCTGTCGGAGGGAACGAAGGCCAGCCAGTCGGACTTCTACTCCTACCGGTACTTCGCCAGCGAGGGCTTCCTGCCCGGCTACAGCTTCCCCCGCCTGCCGCTGTCGGCGTTCATCCCTGCCTCCCGGCGGCGCGGCAACGACGGCGACTTCGTGTCTCGCCCTCGCTTCCTCGCGGTGAGCGAGTTCGGACCTCGGTCGTTCATCTACCACGAGGGCGGCCGGTTCGAGGTCAACCGGGTCATCCTCCCGCCCGCCGAACGCCAGGGCGATGACGGAACTCCCGTGCTCACCACCGAGGCCCGCATCTGCGAACAATGCGGTTACCTCCACCATGCGGAAGGCATCCACTACGAGCGGTGCGAGAGCTGCAACTACCCGCTCCCGCAACCGACGAAGCACCTGTTCCGCCTCAACAACGTCGCCACTCGGCGCCGCGACCGGATCTCCTCGGATGAAGAGGAGCGCCGCCGCCAGGGCTTCGAGGTCCACACCGGCATCCGGTTCCCCGAACGCAACGGACGCCCATCGGCGGCGAGCGCCGAGGTGCGAGTCGCTGGCGACCTGGTCGCACGCCTCACCTACGCGGACACTGCTGACCTCTGGCGCATCAACGTCGGGCTCCGACGCCGCAAGAACCAGGATCTCCTCGGTTTCGTGCTCGACGTCGACAACGGCTGGTGGGGCAAGGACGACGATCCACTCGTCGACGATGACGACGACACGCCGGACTTCAGCGGTCCTCGCAAGCAGCGGGTGATCCCGTACGTGACCGACACTCGCAACTGCCTGGTGATCGACCCGGTCAACCCGTGGAGCGACGAAGAGATGGCGTCGGTCCAGGCCGCGCTCAAGGTGGCCATCCAGGCCCGCTACCAGCTCGAGGATGGAGAGCTCATCGCTGAGCCGTTGCCGTCGACCTCGAAGCGTCGTCGCCTCCTGTTCTTCGAGGCTGCCGAGGGCGGTGCCGGTGTGCTCCGCCGTCTGGTCCAGGACCGCCAGGCCCTCGCCGAGGTCGCCCGCATCGCCATCGATCTGTGCCACGTGGACCCCGACTCGAACGTCGACATGGGCAGCCAGGTCGACGACGGCTGCGAAGCAGCCTGCTACCGGT
Source organism: Acidimicrobiales bacterium (assembly GCA_046331115.1). Lineage (GTDB taxonomy): Bacteria > Actinomycetota > Acidimicrobiia > Acidimicrobiales > Iamiaceae > Aquihabitans. Next base: position 240,185 of record JAXLRJ010000002.1, on the reverse strand, counting down.
GCCTGCTCAGCTACCGCAACCAGCCCGACCATGCGCTCCTGGACCGCCACAAAGCCGTTGCCCGCTTGCAGGAACTGGCCCAAGCCGAGGTCGAGCCAGGAGCAGGTGGCAAGACCGGACAAGAGCACGCGGGTGGCCTGAAGGATGGGGCGGACTCCGAGCTGGAGAGGCAGTTCATCCAGTGGCTCACCGATGGCGGGTATCGCCAGCCGGACCGCGGCCAGTTCTACATCGAGGCGGCGCAGAGCCGACCGGACTTCATCTACGAGCAGGCGATGGTCGCCGTCTACGTGGATGGGCCACCACACGAGTACCCGGACCGCCAAGCCCGGGACAAGGAGACGAACCGCCGGATGAACCAGCTGGGATGGCGGGTGGCTCGCTTCTGCCACGCTGACGATTGGGCACAGATCGCGCAGGCGTTCAAGGACGCCTTCGGGGAGGGGAACTGATGAGCTTCGCCGTTGGCTCGCTGGTATCGGCCCGCGGCCGGGATTGGGTGGTGCTCCCCGACTCGTCGGACGACTTCGTGAAGCTCCGTCCGCTCGGCGGCACGGACGCCGAGATCGCCGGGATCCTGACCGCGCTCGAAGAGGTCCGACCTGCCACGTTCGACCCGCCGGACCCCACCAAGCACGGCGGAGACCGCTCTGCCAGGCTGCTGCGCGACGCGTTGCGCCTCGGGTTCCGGTCGAGCGCCGGACCGTTCCGCTCCTTCGCCAACCTCGGCGTCGAGCCCCGCCCCTACCAATTGGTCCCGCTGCTCATGGCCCTGCGCATGGACCCGGTCCGACTCCTCATCGCCGACGATGTGGGCATCGGCAAGACCGTCGAGTCTGCGCTCATCGCCAGAGAGCTGCTCGACAGTGGCGTCGCCAAGCGCCTCTGCGTCCTGTGCCCGCCGCACCTCGCCGAGCAGTGGCAGGGAGAGCTCCACGACAAGTTCCGCATCGACGCCGAGGTGGTGCTGGCCTCCACGGCGTCACGCCTCGAGCGGAACCTCCCTGTTGGCCGAACGATCTTCGACGAGCACCCCTACGTGATCGTCTCCACCGACTTCATCAAGGCCGACCGCCGGCGAGACGACTTCCTGCGCACCTGCCCGGAGCTGGTCATCGTCGATGAAGCGCACACGTGCGCCGCGGAGCCAGGCAGCCGAGGTGCCCGCCACCAGCGCCATGAGCTGGTCAAGGGCCTGGCCGACGACCCAGACCGCCACCTGATCCTGGTCACCGCCACGCCCCACAGCGGCAAGGAAGGCGCGTTCCGCAGTCTCCTCACGCTTCTCGACCCGGAGTTCGCCACGCTGCCAGACGACCTCTCTGGCGACCACAACCGACGTCACCGCGAACGGCTCGCCCGGCACCTCGTCCAGCGTCGCCGCGCCGACATCCGGGCCTACCTCGACGCCGACACCGAGTTCGCCGACCGACTCGAGACCGAAGCCACCTACAACCTCTCGCCGGAGTATCGGGCACTGTTCTCGAAGGTCCTCGCGTACGCCCGTGAGTCGGTGCGGGACGAGTCGGCTGGGCGGCAGCGCCAGCGGGTCAGGTGGTGGTCCGCGCTCGCTCTGCTCCGATCGCTCGCCTCGAGCCCAGCTGCTGCCTCGGCCACCCTCCGCACGCGTGCCGCTGCCGCCGGAACCTCCACACCGGAGGAAGCCGACGAAGTTGGCAGCCGCCTGGTGTTCGACCAAGGCGACGACGAGGACGCCGAAGCATCAGACGTGGTCGCCGGCGCAGATGACACCGAGGACGCGGATGACTCGGACTCGGCCAAGGTCCGCCGCCGCCTCCAAGCCATGGCCCGAGACGCCGAAGCCCTGAAGGGCGACAACGACCCGAAGCTCGCCCAGGTGGTGAAGCTGGTCAAGCAGCTCCAGAGCCACGGATCGAACCCGATCATCTTCTGCCGGTTCATCCCCACCGCCGAGTACGTCGCCGAGGAGCTTCGCTCCCGGCTGCGGGGCACCGAGGTGGTCGCCGTCACCGGCACGCTGCCTCCCTCCGCCCGAGAGGAGCGGATCCTCGAGCTCGCCGACCACCCCAAGCGCGTCTTGGTCGCGACCGACTGCCTCAGCGAGGGCGTCAACCTCCAGGACCACTTCGACGCCGTGCTCCACTACGACCTCCCGTGGAACCCCACCCGTCTCGAGCAGCGAGAGGGCCGGGTGGACCGATTCGGCCAGCGGGCCCCAGAGGTTCGCATCGTCACCTTCTATGGCGCAGACAACCAGATCGACGACGTGGTGCTCGACGTGCTGCTCCGCAAGCACCGCACGATCCGCAACTCGCTCGGCGTCAGCATCCCCGTGCCGGGCAACAGCAACTCGGTGATGGAGGCGGTGACCGAGAGCCTGTTGCAAGCCGACACCGAGATCCAGGAGACGCTGCCTGGCCTCGACGAGTTCCTCAAGCCGTCAACGGAGCAGCTCCTGCTCGACTGGGACGCAGCGGCAGCCCGCGAACAACGGTCTCGATCCCTCTTCGCCCAGCACGGCATCCAGCCCGACGAGGTGGCCGGTGAGCTCGCCGAGATTCGCGCTGCGGTCGGACGCGGATCCGATGTCGAGCGGTTCGTGCGCGATGGCGTCGCATCGCTCGGCGGCCTGGCATCCAGCGAGCCGCACCCGCTGATCGACCTGACCGAGGCATCAAGGGCCGTGCGTGAAGCCGTCCACGTCGAGGCTCCGTTCACGGCCAGCTTCTCGTTCCCGCCCCGGGGCAACGGGGTCTTCCTGGAGCGGACCTCCCCGTTCGTCGCCGGGCTTGCGGGGTTCCTGCTCGATGCGGCACTCGATCCCCAGGTCACCGCACCGGCTGCCCGCTGCGGCGTGGTGGCCACCCGAGCCGTTGCCGAGGTCACGACCGTCCTGCTGGTGCGCTACCGCTTCCACCTCGTCACCCGACGCAAGGGGGAGGTCATCCCCCTGCTCGCCGAGGACACCGGTCTCCTGGCGTTCACCGGGCTGCCCGATGAGCCCGCCTGGCTCGAACCGGACGAGGCGGAGGCGCTGCTCGCCCTGACTCCGGACGACAACGTCTCGCACGCCCGGTCCGAGTTCTTCCTGAGCGCGGTCGTCGACGAGCTGGGCCAGCTGCAGGCCCATGCCGACGAGGAGGCCGGCCGCCGCGCCGAAGCGCTCGAGGCGTCGCATGCTCGGGTCAGAGAGGCGCTCTCCGAGCGGGGCACGAAGACAACGGTCTCAGCACAGCTGCCAGCGGACATCCTTGGCGTCTACTGCTACGTCCCTGCAGGAGGCCAGGTCTGATGGGCAAGCTTCGAACCCACGTCCGCCTCATGAACATGTACGGGTGGGAGGACTCCCTCGCGGAGAACGAGGTTGGATTCCTCGATCAGTTCCTCCCTCTCTTCCAGGTCTCCGATGGTGTGCCGAGAGCTCAGGTCGACGTGGTGCGTGTGGGTGACCAGCGTCGGTTCCGCAAGTGGCTCTTCACCGGCGATGCCGAGGTGATCCATCTTTCGAGCCACGGGACGAGACGCTCGATGAAGGTGGGGCCTGAGAACTTGACCGTTCGCCAGTTCCGCGGGTGGGTGAAGGAGGAAGCCGAGGAGGGCTGGGATCTTGGAGGAGCGGTCGTGCTGAACACCTCCTGCGAGATGGCGTCCCAGGCCTGGCGGGAAGCATTCCTCGAGGCGGGAGCGCTTGCCTACATCGCGACCAAGCGCCAGGTCTGGGCGAAAGATGCCGCCATATTCTCCGCGGCCTTCTACAGCGCATACTTCGGATCCATCCACAAGGGGAAGGACAGCGCCCAGCGCGCCTATGACGCCTATCGGTTGGCCCATGCCGCATATCGGAGCTTCGTGCCGAGCACAGCTACCGCTGCCAAGTTCTACTGGGCGAGCAACGAGAAGGTCAGCGGATCCAAGATCCTCCCGGCGGTGAAGCTCTGATGGCCCGCCACGAGGTGTTCACCACCATCCGATCGGAGGGTGGGCTTCTGCCCACCGACCTGCTCGCTCGCGTGCGCGAGTCCGGAAGTGGCCTGCCGGGGACGACGCCGGAGGCGTACCACCTCGCGCCGAACGAGCGGCTCAACGAGGCGATCACCAGGTCCTGGAACCGGCTCGTCGGCGCGTGGAAGGCGTTCGAACCAGAGCGTGCGAAGGCGGGGCCGACCAACGTCGCCACGGGGGCAACCCGCCAACACTGGCTGCTCCCGCTCTTCCAGGAGCTCGGCTTCGGCCAGGTCCAGACCACCACCAGAGTCGAGATCGGCGAGAAGGAATACCCCATCAGCCACCGATGGGGTGCGGTCCCCATCCATCTCGTCGGCACCGGCGTGGAACTCGATCGGCGCAGCGCCGGCGTCCGCGGCGCAGCGGCCATGTCGCCCCATGGGATGGTCCAGGAGCTGCTCAATCGATCGGAGGACTACCTCTGGGGCATCGTCTCGAACGGCCTCGTGCTTCGCCTTCTCCGAGACAACTCGAGCCTCACCCGACCCGCCTACCTCCAGTTCGATCTGGAGGCGATGTTCGACGGCGAGGTGTTCGCCGACTTCGTGGTCCTGTGGCTCACCTGTCACCAGAGCCGCTTCGAGGCGGACATCCCCGAGAAGTGCCTGCTCGAAGCGTGGGTCCACGAAGCGGTCGAACGCGGCACGCGTGCCCTCGACCAGCTCCGCGTGGGGGTCGAGGAGGCCATCGCCTCGCTCGGCGAGGGCTTCCTCGCGCATCCCGCCAACGTCGCGCTCCGAAGCTCGCTCGAGGGCGGCGATCTCGACAAGCAGGAGTACTACCGAGAGCTACTGAGGCTCGTGTACCGGCTGCTTTTCCTGCTGGTGACCGAGTCCCGCGATCTGCTGCTGATGCCCGATGCCGACGAGACGGTCCGTGCCCGATACCGGGACCACTACGGCGTCGAGCGGCTTCGAAGCACCGCTGACCAGGTGCGGGGCGGCCCCCATGGTGACCAATGGCAGAGCCTGCAGCTTGTGTTCGCAGCACTGGGTCGCGTGGATGGAGAACCTGCACTCGGCCTTCCCGGGCTCGGTGGGTTCCTCTGGGAGCGACGAGCCACGCCGCACATCGGCGAGTGCCACCTGGCCAACGAGCACCTGTTCCGAGCGTTGCGGGCGCTTTCGATGGTCCAGGACGGCAAGGTCCGCCGTCGGGTCGACTACGGCGATCTCGACAGCCAAGAGCTCGGCTCGGTGTACGAGTCGCTGCTCGAGCTGCACCCGGTGCTCGATGTGCGTGCCCGTTCGTTCTCGCTGTCCACGGCTGGCGGCAATGAGCGCAAGACCACGGGTGCGTACTACACGCCCGATGAGCTGGTGGAGGAGCTGCTCGACTCTGCGCTCGACCCCGTGCTCGATGAGGCTGAGGCTGCGGAGGATCCCGAGAAGGCACTCCTTGACGTCACCGTGCTCGATCCCGCGTGCGGCTCCGGCCACTTCCTGATCGCCGCCGGCCGGCGCATCGCCACGCGCCTGGCCCGAGTCCGCGCCGAGGCGGGAGAGCCCTCCCCAGCCGAGCTCACCACCGCGATGCGTGACGTGGTCGGTCGCTGCCTCCACGGCATCGATATCCAAGAGATGGCCGTCGAGCTCTGCAAGGTCAGCCTATGGATGGCCGCCGCCGAGCCCGGCAAGCCCCTGAGCTTCCTCGAGCACCGCATTGTCTGCGGTAACGGCCTGCTCGGTACGACGCCACGGCTGATCGCTGAAGGCATTCCCGACGAGGCGTTCAAGCCCCTGACCGGTGATGACAAGGAGGTGGTGAAGGCCTGGAAGGCGATCAACAAGAAGGAACGCCAGCATCCCGACCAGCTCCAGATGACCTTCAGTTCCCCAGAGGAAGATCTTCTAAGGCTGACTGAGCTGACTGAGCGGCTCGACTCGTTCCCAGACGATGACCTCACGGACCTTGAACAGAAGGAGCAGACCTGGAGCCTCATCCAGCATGGCGCCGAAATGGCACGCGCCAAGTTTGCCGCTGACGCCTGGTGCGCGGCCTTCGTCGCCCCTAAGACGAAGGGCGCTGCGGTGATCACCACCCGCGTCGTTGCAGAAGCAGAACGGCGTCTCCCCTCTGAGTTCGGCCAGGGCGTAGCGGAGACTGTTACAGAGATTGCTAAGGAATACCGGTTCGTTCATCCACACCTGGCTTTCCCACATGTATTTCGAGCGAGTGAGGGAAACGGTGAGGCGGCCAATAGCAGTGCCGGCTGGTCGGGCGGGTTCAGTGTTGTACTGGGAAACCCGCCCTGGGAGCGAGTGAAGTTGCAGGAACAGGAGTTCTTCGCCGAGCGCCGGCCCGAGATTGCAGGCGCTGCAAATGCGTCAGCTCGAAAGAGGCTGATCGAATCCCTTGCAGGCGGGGATGCGGCCGATCAGGCACTCTATCATGACTTTCAGATGGCGGTCCGACGGACCGAGGGAGAAGGTCTGCTCTTGCGTGGATCGGGTCGGTACCCGATGTGCGGGCGGGGAGATGTGAATACGTACGCCGTATTCACTGAGCTCATGAGCTCCCTGCTTGCCGGGGCTGGGCATCAAGGCATCGTCGTACCGTTGGGAATTGCGACTGACGACACTACGAGGGACTTCTTCGCATATGTAGCTGGCTCTGGCCGTCTCTCACGATTGGCTGGCTTCGAAAACGAGGCGCGAATCTTCCCCGGCGTGCATAACCAGTTCAAGTTCTGCCTGTTGACGATTACCGGTAACTCACGGTCTGTGACCGGAGAGTATTCATTCTTCGCTAGGGCGGTTTCAGACCTTTCAGAGCCTTCCAGGACTTTCAAGCTGTCAGCCGACGACTTTCACCTCCTAAACCCGAACACAAGAACCTGCCCGGTGTTTCGAACCCGTCGAGATGCCGAAATCACAAAGGCCGTTTATCGCCGTGTACCGGTTCTTGTGAACGAGAACTCGCCGACGGGTGACCCGTGGGGCGTTCATTTTCAGAGAATGTTTGATATGTCAAACGACTCGGGACAGTTCAAGTCCATTGACGACCTCTTGGACGCTGGCGGCCAGCTTGAAGGGAATATCGTTCGCTCGCAGGCAGGTAGACATGTTCCCTTTACGAAGAGGAAGATGTTCCATCTCTTCAATCATCGGCTCAGGACTTACCTTGGTCAGACCAGACCCAAGCCAACAAGGGCTTCTTACCCGAGCTCTCTTCCTCGACCCTGATGGATATGCGGCTCGGCCTTCCACGGTATTGGTTGTCAAGAGCAGGAGGTAGATCAACGTAATGTTCGAATCGCGTCGATGGTTTCTGGGCTTCCGGGACGTCACGAACAACGTCAGCGAACGAACCGTTGGCAACCGGTATCGGCATTGCCTCCGGTCGCTATGGGACACTCGGCGCCGCTGCTCACGCAAAGGATATTGAATACCTCCTCGAAGTGCGCTTGCAAGCTTTGCTCTTGATTACTGTACCCGACAGAAGCTGAGTGGTGCGCACTTAACGTTCTTCATAGCTAAACAGCTACCCGTTCCGATCCCGTCTGAGGAGGACCTTGCGTTCGTTCGAGCTCGCGTATGTGAGTTGGTGTACACCGCATGGGATATGCAGGGATTTTCGTCCGCTTGCAAAGTCGACCGACCATTTCGATGGGATGCCGAGCGCCGATCACAGATTCGGGCGGAGCTGGATGCATTCATGTTCAGGCTGTATGGAATCGAACGTGAGGATGTGGACTACATCATGGAGACCTTCCCGATCGTGAAGCGGAGGGACGAGGCGGAGTTCGGGGAGTACCGGACGAAGCGGCTCATCTTGGAGATCTACGACGAGATGGCTGAGGCGGAGCGCAACGGCACTGAGTACAAGACCCGGCTGGATCCGCCTCCCGCTGATCCGAGCCTGTGCCATCCGGAGTCGACCAGGCCCGAGTGGGCGAAGCCGGTCTCGTAGAAGGGCGTTCTGCTGATGGCGGCGAAGAAGAAGCGAGGGGTGACGCCGCCTGGCCGGTGCCGTCACTTCCTGGAACGCCGCGACTGTCCCCTCTGCAACGGACGTACGGCCTACGTCACCCGAGGGGGTCGCACCTTCCACCGAGAGCGGACGTGCGAAGCGCTAGCTGCAGGTCAGGCCAAGGTTGCCGACCGTGGCCACACTCCTGACCCGATCCAGGTGGTGAAGGTCAACTCACCGCTGATCGACCACCGCCTGCCCTGCAAGGTGTGCTTCCCCGGCTCGTACCTGGCCAGCTCACGGGCATCGAGCCCACGCGCCAGGCCAGCGGAGGCGAAGCAGCCATCGACGCCCAAGGAGAGGCAGGCGAAGAAGCCGAAGCCCGCGGCCTCAGAGGCCCCTCCTTCGGGTGCCCCCCGGCCTCTCCCCGCAGACCCGAACAGGGAGTCTCGGCTCATCGTCTCCTCCGGCAAGGCGGCGACGGCGGGCCCGCTCGGCAGGGAACATGGGAGCCCCACCGCAAGCAGGGCTGGGCCGCCTCCGGCGAAGCAGGCGAGACCCAGCTGATGGAACAGCTCGGCCTGAGCTGAGGCTCGTTGTCAGACCCCGTCCGTATGTTGACGGGCTGGCCTGAGGGAGGGGGAGATCACGGTGGATGGCGAACGGGTGTTGGGGGCGGAGCACGAGCTGCGGAAGCTCCTGCGCGGGGCGCGCCTCGTCTCCGAGGTCGATCTGCTCGGAGAACCGTTCGAGGTAGCGACCCAGGTCCTCGTCTCGGCGATCCAGCTCGGGCAGTCGCACCTGCTGGGCAACCGATACCCGGCGTCCACCGTCATCTACCTCGTTGGGCAAGGGGTGCGGAACTACGACGGTGGCTACTGGGGTCGGTTCTCTCTGCACGGCGTGGACGAGGACGACCTGCGCCGGGCGTGGGAACGGGCCCTCAACCTGCTTGGCCTCGATGACTTCCTCTGGGCCGTCGACAACCCGACACGCCGGTACGTCACCCCCATCCTCTTCCACGGCGGCATCCCGGCCTACTGCGCTCCTGACGTGTTCGACGTGCTGGAGGACGAGCTCCGGCGAGGTGCCGGTGACGCGGTCGACGTGGTGGCCGGCTGGCGAGCACATCCCACCCGGTTCGAGCGCCTCGACAAGCCGGCGCAACGCTTCTTGCTCGGTGGCGGCGAAGCCGCCATCGACCTCCTCGATCGCCTGATCGAGATGGTCCTCGCCGATGTTGAGGGACAGAAGCTCGACCCCTACGAGCTCGGGCTCCCGGCGTACCTCGTGGAGGCATTCCTCCTGCTCCCAGATGAGCATCGTCGGCGAGGCATCCGCAGGCAGCGTGTCCCCCGGCCCGAGGTGGTGCTCGACCCGTGGAGCGGCCTCGGCCCGTCGCTCAGCCTGCCCGTCCTGCCCGCCGAAGCGGCGGCGCAGCGGTGGACGGTGCTAGGCGGCGAGACCATTCGCACCTTCCCGGGATCCCAGCGCTCGGCGCTGGAGGTCGAGCTCGGGCCGCCCGGTCCCTGGCAGGTCGATCTCGGTGACGTGGATGTGGGCGGCCGCTCGTTCCAGTTCCAGGGCTTGCTGACCGTTCCTGCGCTCCTGTTCGACCCGGCCTCGGGCAAGCTGCTGCGCGACCAGCACCTCCTCTCACTCGACCACGTCCTCGTGGTGTGCCACCGGACGCTGGCCGTCTCCGCAGACGAGGGCGGCGAACGCCTCGGTGACCCTGACCAGTTCCCACCGCTGTCGGGTGACTGGTCTGCCTACCGGGTCCTGAGCGTCCCGACGGCCGGGCGCTCAAGGCTCGTCGTGTCCTCGACGAGCGCCGAAAGCGGCCGTTCCCAGATCGCACGCATCGTGGTGCGCTCATCAGGTGCACGTCCACGCGTGGCTGGTGACATCGTGGCCGGCGTCGCAACCCACGATGGCCGCGAGGTGTACGACGCGGTGCCCGCCCTGTCCATGGTCGATGCAACCGATCGGTCGGTCGTCGAGGTCACGGTCGGCGGCAAGCGACGATCCGCACCCGTCCGATCGCTGCCGCAGGGGGCCCGGGGCTATTCGCTGGGCACCTTCCTCCCAGCAGATCAGGTCGCCGCTGTGGAGCTGTTGGTGCGCGGCCACCTCGGTGGGGACCTTCGGGACGCCGGCTTCGCCGTGGCGCCGGGGCTCCAGGTCACACGGCCCGAGCGCCCGCTGGGGCCGACCGAGGCCGCCTCCCTCGCGGTGCAGACGGCGCCGGGGATCTCGGTCGACGCAGGGGGCAGCGCGTCCGACCGGATCGAGGTGCCCGCCGGCGCCGACGGCGTCGACCTTCGCCTCACCGATCTCTACGGGGGCGTCCTCGACGTTCGGGTCTCGTTGCCCCGGGTGCGGTGGACGGTGACCAACAAGGGTCGAGCAGCGGGCATGCTGGGGAACACCCCGCTCTCGTTCACACCAGAAGACATCGTGGCCGGAACCCGCCTCGCCGTGCGCGTCGGTGCACCGGTCGCATTGTCGCTGGTCCTCGAGGCATCCGGTGAGGTCCTCCACCAGCTCGGACCGTTCGAGACCGGCGCCGATGGGCGGTGGTCCTTCGAGATCGGTGAGCTCGCCGACTCCGTGCGCCACGCCGATCGCCCTCGCCTCGACCTGGCGCTGCGCGTCGACGGCGAACGCCATGCCATAGGGGCGATCACCACCAGGTACGAGGTGACCGACCTCGCCATCGAGAGCATCGTGGCAGCCGACGAAGGGGTCACGCTGCTCGAGGTGAGGTTCTCGGAGAACCGGCACTTCGGCGGGCGCGAGCTTCGGCTCTGGCCCGAGACGCGGCCCTGGGCCGAGCCTTCGATCTTCTCGATCCCCAACGACGCCACGGAGTGCATCGAGCTGCTGGCCGGCGAGGACGTGGTCCCTGGTTGGTACCTGGCCGAGCTGACGCTGGCAGACGACTGGGCGGAGCCGGAGCGGCCGCTCTCGGACGAAGGCGTCCCGCGTGTCCGCATCGGGCAGTGGGAGGACGAGCAACGGTACGCGCGAAGCCTCGATCCAGGGGTGGGACTGCACGCTCTGGAGCTCCTGCTGCGCGGCTCTCCGCTCACCCGCCCACTCGATGACGAGGTCGTCGCCACCGTCACGCACGAGCTGCTCCTCGTGCTCGGCGACCTGCTCCACCAGCCAGGCAAGGCGATGCTGAGCGATCGCACCTACTTGGCCGTGCGAGAGATGCTCTTCACCGACCCGGACGGGCTCGCGAAGGAGATCCCGAGCTTCCTCGGTGGACGCGACCTGGACGCCGACTGGATCGATAAGGTCTCGATCGCGCTCCTCACCGACGCCTTCGACTGCCCCTTCGTCGAGGCCTCCGACAGGGACCGTGCGGTGGTGTTCCGAACAGCGCCGATGCTGGGCGCCGCCGCAGACAGCTGGCGATCTGCCCCGGAGGCAGCCGACCGATGGGAGCACCAGACCGGATGGCGGCCCGGAGGCGACCTCCCCTTCGTCGGCCAGCACGTCGACGATGCCTTCATCCGGATGAACCCGGAGCGGATCGCCACGTTGCGGATGGGTCTCGAGATCGAGGACTACCGGCCGCTGAGCCCTGGCGGGTACCAGGCTGCGGTGCTGCAGTGGCTCGAGCGCTCGTTCCCCGATGGCCACCGGCCGGCGATCAACTGGCAAAACGCCTACGGATCGCTGAACGACAAGCGGCTCCGACAGGACCGGACCGCTGCGCACCTCCTCGACCAGATCCTCCCCCTCAAGGGCTACCAGGTGTGCCGCTTCCCAGCGGACGTGCTCGCCGCTGCCTTCCAGCTGCTCCGCATCAGAGGCAGCCGCGACCAAGCCACGGTCGCCCTCTGGAGGGCCATCCCCATCGCCCCACTTCTCGTGCAGCGCTCCGTGCTGCTCGCCATCGCCTACTACCGGAGCACCATCTGATGTCTGGCACCACGATCGACCCGCTCGGCGTCTCGAAGGAAATCACCGACTCCTACCGGCGATACCTCAAGACCTCGTTCAGCTTCCAGGATCCGCAGCGCCAGTCAGAGCTCGAACACGCGCTGCTCGCAGATCAGGCCCTGGCGAACGGGCCGATACTCCAGGCAACGGCCCCCTATGCCACCGGACGAAGCCTCGCGGAGCTCATCGACGAAGGCGTCGTGTCATCGGAGCTTCGGCGCATGAAGCCCGAGGACTTCCCGATCGAGCGCCCGCTCTACAAGCACCAAGAGGAGGCCATCCGCAAGCTGGTCGGCAACCGCAACCTCATGGTCGCCACCGGTACCGGGTCCGGCAAGACCGAGTGCTTCCTCCTTCCCGCCATCCACCGCCTGCTCGCCGAGAAGGAGGCCGGCACCCTCGGCGACCCCGGCATTCGTGTCCTCTTGCTCTACCCCATGAACGCGCTGGCCAACGATCAGCTCAAGCGCCTGCGCGAGCTCCTCAGGGCGTTCCCCGAGATCACCTTCGGCCGCTACGTGGGAGACACCAAGCCCGGCACCAAGAAGGCGACCGACCACCACCGCGCCGTGTTCGGCGAGGAGCCGTTGCCCAACGAGCTGGTCGCCCGAGAGCAGATGCAGGCCAACCCGCCGCACATCCTGATCACCAACTTCGCCATGTTGGAGTACCTCCTGCTGCGTCCGGCTGACACGGCCTTCTTCGATGGCCCCACCGGGAAGCACTGGAAGATGGTCGTGCTCGACGAAGTCCACGTCTACGACGGTGCGAAGGGCGCCGAACTCGGCATGCTCCTGCGCCGTGTGCGAGGGCGCGTGCACAAAGGCACCCAAGGCCAATTGCAGGTGGTCGGCACCAGCGCCACGCTCGGCCAGGGGAGCGAGGCCGTGCCGGAGCTGGCCAAGTTCGGGAACAAGCTGTTCGACGAGCCGTTCGCGCCGAGCGACGCCGACCCCTTCGGGTGCGACGTGGTGGAGCCCACCCGCCAGGAGCTCGTCGGGGTCGAACGGTGGACGCTTCCACAGCACCTCATCGGTGAGCTGGCCACGTGCTGGCGCGACGGCGGCAAGGTGACGCACCTGGCGGAGATCGTGGCGGCTGGTCAACCCCCTGAGCAGCCGGGCGCGACCGACACCGTCGGCTCCTACCTCCATCGGGTCCCTCCGTTCGGAACGGCACGTCGTTGCGCTCCAACGTGAGCTGGAACGTGGGAGCGGCCGACTGGTCGACATCTCCAGAGGCGTGTTCACCGGACCCACCGCTGCGTCCATCGCCGTCGACCTCGTCGACCTCTGCCTCGCTGCCCGACCCTCCCCCAGCGATCCACCGCTGATCCCCGCCCGCTACCACCTGCTGCTCAAAGCACTCGAAGGCGCTTTCGTCTGCAAGTCCTCGAAGCACCCCGACGGTGAGCCTCGGATGCTGCTCAGCAGACACACGCACTGCCCTGCGTGCGTGCGCCAAGGCGAGTTCACCCCGATGTTCGAGGTGGCCTCCTGCCGCAAGTGCGGTGTCGAGTACCTGGTCGGTTCCCTCGGCAACGAGCAGCACTTCGGCCTCGTCCGCACGATCGACACCCCGATCTACCTCCTGCCCGCGGAAGGACTGACCGAAGGAGCAGAGGACGAAGACGATTCGGCCTCGGCAGTGGTTGCCGAATCCGACGAAGACCGACGCGATGAGCTGTGCGTGCGCTGCGGCGTCCTCTGCGAGCCGGGCCAGGCGTGTGGCTGCAGCTCCCCGGAGCGGGAACTGGTCCTCCGCCTCATCGCAGACAACGAAGACGGGGCGCTGCGATCGTGCCCCTCCTGTGGAGGTCGGAGCAACGCGTCCATCGTGAGTCGTGTGCTCACCGGCTCGGAGGCACCCGTCGCCGTGATCGCAACGAGCCTCTACCAGGCGCTGCCACCGGCAAGCGGGGAGGCAGCCGACAACATCGGAGCGGGACGCAAGCTCCTGTCCTTCGCAGATTCCGTGCAAGACGCCGCGTTCTTCGCGCCCTACCTCTCCCGCACCTACGGCCGAGCCGTGCAACGCCGGCTCATCTGGCAGGTCCTGTCGAAGGACGATGGCCCTGAGCCACTCGCCAGCCTTGCCACTCGGCTCAGGAAACGAGCCGAGCTCGAACAGGTCCTCGATGACGACAAGGCCTCGCTGAACCGGGCGACGGTGCTCCACTGGCTCACGGCCGAAGCGCTCTCGGTCGACCGCCGTCAGAGCCTCGACGGCGTCGGGCTGGCGGAGCTCACCGTGGACGTCCCGAGCAGGGTCTCGACGCCGCCGGCGCTCAAGCGAATAGGTCTGACCGATGACGAGGCCAGAGACCTTGCCCGGCTGCTCCTGGACTCGCTGCGCCTGGCCGCTGCCGTGATCCCCCCAGAAGACGTGGACATGAAGGACCCGATCTTCTCGCCACGCAACATCGTCACGCAGGTCCATCAGATGGGCACCGAGTACGGCCTGCTGTCGTGGAGCCCCTCGCGGGGGATGAACCGGCGCCTCGACTACCTCACCAAGGTCCTCGCCGCACTCGGCTCCGAGGCCGACCCGCGCGAGCTCCTCGATGACCTCTGGACCGAATGGTTCACGCGACCAGGCGGCGCATGGGAGAAGGTCCTGGTCCGCCAGAACCATCGCAAGCACGGAACCGTCTACGCCCTCGACCACGAGGCGCTGACCCTCCAGGCCGCGGGCCCCGACCACCAGCCGTTCCGCTGCGACACGTGCCGGCAGCTCTGGTGGCGGAGCATCCGCGGCGTGTGTCCCACCTATCGGTGCCCGGGCACCCTGGGTCCCGCCGAGCTCGATGATCAGGACCACTACCGGCACCTCTACACCGAGGTGTTGCCCATCGGCATGCGCTCCGAGGAGCACACCGGCCAGCTCGAGACCCAATATGCAGCGACGCTTCAGCAGGAGTTCATCGACGGCGAGGTCAACGTCCTGAGCTGCTCGACCACCTTCGAGCTCGGCGTCGACGTCGGCGAGGTCCAGGCGGTCCTCATGCGCAACGTTCCCCCGTCCCCGGCGAACTACGTGCAGCGCGCCGGCCGCGCCGGCCGCCGGGCCGGTTCAGCCGCGCTCGTTGTGACCTTCGCCCAGCGGCGCAACCACGATCTGCACTACTTCGCACACCCGCGGGACATGGTCGACGGCATCGTCTCACCACCGATCATCGAGATCCGCAACCCGAACATCGCCCGACGCCACCTCCACGCTGTGGCGTTCGCCGCCTTCCTCCGGGATCTCGTTGACAGCGGTGACGAACCAGCCAAGGACGTCGCCGGGTTCTTCATGCCAGCGGGCACCTCCCACTACGAACGCTTCGTCGAATGGATGCGCTCCCGGCCGGATTCCCTGGTTGAACTGCTCGACCAGTCGATCCCTGCCGACCTTCACCGCTCGGTCGGGCTCGATGACTGGTCATGGGTCGACCAGCTCGTCGAGATCAACGCCGAGACCGGAGCCGGATGGCTCACGCGAGCAGCGAGTGACGTGCGGGGTGATCTTCAACTCATCCAGCAGACGATCGACGATGCGATCGCCAACGACCAGCTCAATCGCGTCAGCCCGCTGGACCGGATCCGTAGGACGCTTTCGAGTCGGCAACTCATCCAGGTCCTGGCACAGTCGGGTGTGCTGCCGAAGTACGGGTTCCCAGTCGACGTCGCCATGCTGGACCTGGCCCGGAGCACCAACCCCAAGGCGGCGAAGCTCGACCTGACGCGAGACCTGAGCCAGGCAGTGTCCATGTACGCCCCAGGGAACCAGATCGTTGCGTCTGGCGTGATGTGGGAGCCGATCGCGCTGAAGCGACCACCGAACGGGGACTTCGTGCGTCGCTGGTGGGGAAGGTGCAGGGACTGCGAGGCGTTCCAGGTGCTCCTCGACCTCGGCGGCGACGACGACCCAACCTGCCGGGTGTGCAACTCGACGACCTGGAAGTCGCGCGGCAAGTTTGTGGTTCCATCGCTCGGCTTCATCGGGGAAGCGAGTGGCAACAAGCCCGGCGAGCGTCGTCCGCCGACCACTGCAACCTCGTCCACGTTCTTCGACCGCTACGAAGGTGCGGACCCCGAACCTCAGCTCCTTGCGATCGGTCCAGGGCCAAGCGGAACCGTCGAGCTGCGCCACAGCCGCCAGGCCTGGATCACGGTGATCTCCCGCCCAAAGCACGGCCACGGCTTCCTGCTGTGCAACTTCTGCGGTGCACTGCGGGACAAGCCACCCGCGACGAAGAAGAAGAGCACCGAGCCCGAGCCTCATGACAAGCCCACGGGCTTCGGAGAATGCGATGGGCACTTCCACATGGTGAACCTGGGCCACCAGTACCTCACGGATGCGATCGAGCTTCGGCTGAACCCCGGAGCCGTACGCGGGGAGAACGCCATCGAGAGCACCTTGCATGCGCTCCTCGCCGCCACGCGCGCTGTTGGCATCACCCGCGACGACATGCAGGGATCAACCCAGCCGTTCGCTCCGCAGGCCTCACCGGCAATCGTCCTGTTC
Organism: Acidimicrobiales bacterium; assembly: GCA_046331115.1. Lineage (GTDB taxonomy): Bacteria > Actinomycetota > Acidimicrobiia > Acidimicrobiales > Iamiaceae > Aquihabitans. The sequence continues at coordinate 223,820 of JAXLRJ010000002.1, read as the reverse complement.
GACGGCGTGCCCGGTGGCGCCGGGCACGCGGAGCACCTGGCGAAGAACCTGCCCGCGCTGTTCGAGGCAGCGCTGGACCTCGTGACCAACAGCGAGTGCGGCGAGGAGACTTCCTGCTACGGGTGCCTGCGGACCTACCGCAACCAGTTCTCCCATGACCAGCTCGTCCGGGCCCAAGCGCGAGACACCCTGGCCGCGGTGCTCGGAGTGGCGCCGGCGTGAATCCAGGTTGGGAAAGGGACTCACCGGCGGCCAGGTTCGCCGTACTCTTCAGCGAGTCACGGGCGGGCGGCACTGCGTCGCACCTGCGAACTGGGGTGGATGGGCGATGAGAGACCTGGCTGCATTCGAGCTTGAGGCTCGCCGAGGGAAGTACGCACAGATCGTGGCGGCTCAGTCCGCCGATGAGGCGCGGCTGGCTGAGATCACCCAGGTCAACGCCCACCGCGTCGAGCGGATCAGCGAGGCGCTGGGCTACTTGGATGCCCTGCGAGACACCGGCGATGGCGAGGCATTCGCCTCGGCGATGGAGCACTGGTGCCGCAAGCCAGGGTTCCCTGCGTTCGTGGGCCCCAACGGGCAGATGTTCCTCAAGCAGCTCCTGAAGGCCGGCCAGGGCGAAGGGGTGACGATCCTGAGCGAGACGCTCTACGCACCTGCTGACGATGACGAAGCGCGGGCGAAGCTGGAGCGGGTGCTCGACTTCATCGAGCGAGTCAAGCAGGGCGGCCACCCCGCGCCTGCTCGCACGCCGTTCCTCCTGTCCTTCTTCTGGGGCATGCAGGACGCAGCGCGGTGGCCGGTGGCCTGGGCCAGTGCCATTAAGGGCCTCTACAACCTGGGATGGACCCAGCCCGGGCACAGCCACGCGGACAACTACCTGGAGGTCGCCAGCGTCATCCGCTCCCTCGGCGATCCGGTGGAGGTGGCCCATGCGCTGTTCTGGTTCGACAAGCACCGGTTCGTCGGCCTGGCCCCGTCGTTGGTCGAGCGCTGCGAGGTCTCCTGGGAGCTGTCGAACGAGCTGGTCGGCGGCCAGTACCCGTCGGCCGAAGTGCGAACAGCGGCGAGCTACAACGCCGTCGCCCTCACCTTCGAGACGTGGACCGCGTTGACCGGCCTCAGGGATCGTCTCGCCGAGGCGCTCGGCCGATCCGTCAAGCTGTCGTACTCGAAGGTGAAGACCGGCGAGACGGTCTACCGGTGGTGGGGCTGGGCCTCGGCCACCCCCGACGGCGCCAACGTCTCGCTCCGCATATGGGTGACACGTGCTGGCGTCCTCGTCGGCATCCACCCGGGCTGGGCCAGGCCAGGATGGTTCCAGGAAGCAGCTCAGCTCATCGCTGGCAAGGTGCCACCGGGCTACGAGATCTTCGAGGTCTGGGACAACGACCCAGGAAACCTGAAGCCCCTCGGCACCACCACGCCGCAGTTCGAGTTCCTCGTCGGACGCTTCTACCCCGGCGACACCGCGCTCGACCGCATCGAGCTCGGCGAGGAGGTGCTCGGAATCGCGGCAGACCTCCAGCCGCTCTTCGATGAGCTCGCGACCGCCGCCAAGGCATCGACGGCCAACGACGAACCCCCAGCGACGCGAGATGCGACGTCGGCCACTTCCGGCGAACTGGGGCCCTTGGTCGATGAGTTCAAGCGAGTCCGCGGCTACCCGATCCCGAAGGATGAGCAGTCGAAGGTGCAACGGGCCCAGTGGGCCGACCAGCTCACCGCAGACGAGCTGCAGATCGCAGACCTGGCCGTCATCCGACAGGTGATCAACTCCGGCAAGTACGGCGCGCCAGGCCCTCAGGCGGTCCTCAACGCGACGTTGGGCTCGCTGGACCCGGCCGGGATCGAGCACTTCTTCGAGACCATCTCCGAGTTGATCTGGGGTGAGGGCGACCTCGCAGCGCGGATCGACAAGGCGCTGGATCCCCAGACGGGGTACAAGGGCCTCGGCGAGGCCGTGATCATGAAGCTCCTGGCGGTGACGCACCCGGAGCGAGTCGTGCCCGTGTTCCCCTACAACGGCGACATGGGCAAGGCGAAGCTCATGCAGCTGATCGGGCTCACGCCGCCGGCAGCGAACGCGACTCGCGGCCAGAAGCAGGTCGCATCCAACGATGCGATCCACCAAGCCCTCGAGCCGTACTTCCCCCGGGACACCTGGGGGCAGGGGCAGTTCCTCTACTGGCTGCGCACCCGTCCTGAGCCGAGCGACCAGGGCGGTGCCGCCGACACCGACGACGTGGGTGCGCTCGCTGCCGAGCTCTTCCTGCCGGCCGAGACGATCCAGGACTGGCTCTCGCTGTTGGAGGAGAAGCGGCAGATCATCTTCTACGGACCTCCTGGCACCGGGAAGACCTACGTCGCACGGAAGTTGGCTGCACTGGTCGCAGGCGACCCCACCCGCCAACGCCTGGTCCAGTTCCACCCGTCCACGTCGTACGAGGACTTCTTCGAGGGCTACCGCCCAGAGACGACCCTCGACGGCAACCTCGGGTATCGCCTGGTGCCGGGCCCCCTCGCCCTGCTCGCTGCACAAGCGGAGGCCTCACCTGGCGTGGAGCACGTCATGGTGATCGACGAGATCAACCGGGCAAACCTTCCGAAGGTCTTCGGGGAGCTCCTCTTCCTCCTCGAGTACCGCGACGAGCAGGTGCAGACGCTCTACCGCTCGGAAGATGCCTTCGAGCTTCCGAACAACCTGCTCTTCATCGGGACGATGAACACCGCAGACAAGTCGATCGCCCTGATCGACGCCGCTCTCCGGCGTCGGTTCCACTTCATCCCGTTCTTCCCGCACGAAGAACCGCACAACGCGGTGCTCGCGAGCTGGCTCGAGGAGAACAACAGCGATGCCCTCTGGGTCGCCGGCCTCGTCGAGCACGTGAACGAACGGCTCATCGACCTGCTTGGGGGGCCGCACCTCCAGATCGGCCCGAGCCACTTCTTCAGCAAGGACCTGGACGAGGCAAAGGTCAGACGCATCTGGCGCTACAGCATCCTGCCCTTCATCGAGGATCAGCTCTGGGGCCAGACCGAGCTCCTTCGCACCTTCGAGTTCGACCAGGTGCTGGCCGCGTACCGCGCTGCCGGCGGCGCCACCCCGGATGATGCAGCACAAGCCAGTCGGGTGCAGCGGGCTCCCTCGACGGTCTCGAAGGAGGGCACCCAAGTGGATCTCTTCACTGGCGAAGAGCTACCAGTGACCTCGTTCCCCACGCGCCAGCGCGCCGGCGGCGTCTACACCCGTGGGCCTGTGGCCCGGAAGAACCTGCCGGCCTGGCGCGCCGCGAAGGCGGCCGGAGAATGGGTCGATCCTCGCAAGACCATGACCGAGGACGAGACGACCGACTGGCTCGAGGACGACGGCGAGCCGCCCGAGCAATGACGACCCAGATCGTCCTGCACGAATACGACTCCACGGTGGTCTCCTTGGACGCGTCGACAGCGTCGAAGGTCTCGGAAGCTGCGGGCGCTGCTCTGTCGATCGAGCCGACGGGCACCCCAGGCGCTTGGCGGCTGAGCGCGTCGTGCCACGTGGGCAGCATCGTCCTCCGCGACGTCGAGGTGCTGGTCAAGCCCAAGCTGCGCCTCGACAACCTCTTCGCGCTGATGGATGCCGGGATGCCCGAGGCAGCGTGGAGGCCTGAGGTCTTCGGCTACGGCGCGGACCGGCAGCTCCTGCCTGCCTTTGCCGCCTTCTTCGCCCGGACCGTCGACCGGCTCACCGCACGCGGGCTCATCCGTTCCTACCGACCCGAGGACGATCGGTTGACGGCCCTCCGAGGACGGATCGACTTCCCGGCCCAGCTCCGCCAACCAGCTCTCCCGTCGCCGATCGCATGCAGGTTCGACGAATACACGGCTGACGTCGCCGAGAACCGCTTCTTGCTGGCCGCCATCGAGCGGCTGCTCCGCATCCCGGGCGTCGACGCCCGCACACGATCGCTCCTCCAGCACACTCGTGGTCGCTTCGAGGACGTGACGGCAGAACTGCCCACGCTCGGACAGCTCGACGCCATCGTCTACACCCGACTCAACGAGCACTACCGACCCGCCATGCGCCTCTGTCGGCTGGTGGTCGAAAGCCTGAGCCTGGCAGACCACCTGGGCAGTGCCAAGGCGAGCTCGTTCCTCCTGAACATGAACGACCTGTTCGAGGACTGGGTGACCCGCAAGCTACGAGCGGCGCTTCGGAACAGGCTCGTCGTCATCGACCAGTCGCCGCTGAAGCTCGACAACGAAGGGAAGGTGGCGATCGCACCCGACCTCGAGTTCCGGGAACGAGACCACACCGTCTACGTCGGCGATGTGAAGTACAAGCTCACTGGCTCCGGGCTCGCACGTTCGAGCGACTACTACCAACTGCTTGCGTATTGCACGACGCTTGGCCTTGAAGAAGGCGTCCTCATCTACGCCCAGACCGACGGAGCGCCGCCCGAGAAGCGGGTGACCGTCCGAAATGCCGGAACCCGCCTGTTCACCTACCAGCTCGATCTCTCTGGGTCCCTGCAAGATCTCGAGGAATCCATCCAAGCCCTGGCCAGTTGGATCGCCAAGCACAGCAGGCCATCGCTGCCCGTGTTCGCTGGGACCGCATCATGAGCGCATCCACACTCGCGTCAGCCAATCCCGAGTGGATCGCAGCTTTCGAAGAGGCAAAGGCCGCGTGGGCCAGTGCCGTCGTACCCGCACCCGTCCCACAGCACTGGCACGAGGGCTACGCGGAGGCGAGCGACGCTCGAGACCGGATCCAGAGCGACGGTGGGTGGATCCATGGCCCGCGATCGCTGCTCGGTGTGCTCGATCTGCGCAGGTCCGAGGTCCACCACAGCAAGGTCCTGGCCTGGTTCCTCGACCCGTCGGGCGGCCATCGCCTGCGGGACCGCTTCCTCAAGAGGTTCCTCGCGACCATCGGGCTCAGCGACGTGACCGAAGCCGACCGAGCGACGGTCCAGCTCGAGATGCCCACAGTCGACCCCTTGAGCGGCAGAGCCGGTTCGGTCGACATCGTCGTGCGCATCGGGGACCGGGCGGTGCTCATCGAGAACAAGATCTGGTCGCCAGAGACCAACGACCAGCTCGACCGGTACTCGAACGCGGCCAACGCCCAGGCAACGCTGGTGTACCTGACGCCGTATGGCGCACGGCCACGCCGCAGCCAGGACCCAGAAGGGAAGTGGCAGATCCTCAGCTGGCGAACCGACGTGATGCCAGTGCTCGAAGCGCTGAAGTGCGAGCTCGCAGACGAAGGCCGCTTCTCTGCTGCCCTCACCGACTACCTGCAAGCCTTGAAGGAGGAGTTCAGATGACTGAGCCGGTCGATGACCCACGGGTGCGCTTCTACCTGGAACGGCGGGAACTGATCGATGAATGGATCGAGGCGGCTAAGGACGAGCCAAGGGAGGTGGAACGCTTCCTCGGAGGAGTAGCCGACGCCTTGAGCAAGATCGTGTCTTCCGATGAGGACGACTGGTCCATGCATAGGACGAGATCAGGGTGTGGGATCTACCGGCCTTCCTGGATCGGCCCGGACCGGGAACCGCGGGCCTGGGTCGGGCTCGGATGGGAACGAGGGAAGGTGCGGTTCGTCGGCACGGAGAAGACCGTGTGGGTTGGGGTCCGGGCGCGCCTGTCAGGCGACCACGCGCACACGCGCGGCATCATCCAACAGGAGCTCGCAGTAGAAGCGAACGGCGCCGGATTCGAGGAGATCGAGCCAGACACCAACAACTGGCCGGTCTCGACCTGGCTGCCGTGTGAGCACGAGAACTACTGGAACGACCTTGCTCCGTATCGACAGCAACTCCTCGACGAAGTGACGTCGGCTTGGCGGCGGGTGGCACCCGCGCTCGACGAGGCCTTTAGACAGGCCGGGGAACTACCTCTTCCCGAAGCCTGAGCCACGTCTCCGGCCAAGGCCGCTAGCTCGGCCCGCCAGAGGCTCGGGCGGTCCCGACTCGCCGCTACCCCGTGTAGGTGGACGTCCCGGACACGGGCGTGGCCGGGGGTGCGGTGCCGCCGCCTCCGCCGGGGGTGGTGGTCGTCGTGGTGCTCGTGGTCGTGGTGTTCGAGCGGTCGGTCGCCGTGGGCAGCGGGGGGCCGTCGGGGTCGCAGGTGCTCTTGGCGTCCGGGATCGCCGGGGCGGGGAGCTGCGGTGGGTCGGCGAACGCCTTGGCGGAGAAGTCGAGGGTGTCGAGCAGATCGCTGGCGTTGGCGTCCCGGCGGGTGAGGGCGCCGAGGTTGAACTTGGTCTCGATGAACCGGAGGATCGACGTGTGGTCGTGGACCACGCTCGACACGTACCCAGCCTTCGCGAACGGCGAGATCACGATGGACGGGACCCGGATGCCGTACATGTCGTAGCCACCGGGCTCGTCCGACGAGGTGATGCGCGGCGGGATGTCGTCGGGCGGGATCGCGGCGGGCGGGGCGACGTGGTCGTACTCGCCGCCGTGCTCGTCGTAGGTGAAGAACATCACCGTCTTGTCCCAGTTGGGGCTGTCCATGACGGCGTTGATGAGCAGCGAGCTGTAGGCCTCGCCGCGCTGGATGTCACGGTCCTCTTCGGAGAAGGCGCCGTCGGCCACACCCGGGCTCACGATCGACACGGCGGGCAGCTTGCCGTCCCGGCAATCGGCCAAGAAGTCCCCGATGCTGCGCACGTGGTCCTTCTTGTTGGCCTGCCAGAAGTTGGGGAACAGGGCGATGTCGGGCAGGTCGTAGCAGTAGTCGATCCACGAGATGCCGTGATCGCTCAGCCGCTCCCAGATCACGCCGTTGGGCGCATCGGGATAGTCGATGACCTCCTGCACGCTGGTCTTCACCATCCCGAACGCGGTGCCGGCCTGCAGGAACCGGCGGTTCGGGTGCGTCTGCGCGGGAGCGGAGGCGAACCACCGGTCGCACAGCACGAACGTGTTGGCCAGGCCCCAATAGAACGGCAGGTCGGTGCCCTCCCAGTACCGCATGGCGTTGGGGTCGAGCTTGGCGAAGCCGTCCATGGCGCCGCCGTTGATCGACTTGTGGGTGCTGTTCCAGTTCTGCCCGGCGCTCGAGCCGCCGCCATCGCAGGTGGTGGTGGCCCGCTTGACCCCGACCACGCCGCCGTTGCCGTCAGGGTTGGCGTTGGTGGGCTTGCCCTGCCCGTCGAGGCTGAAGCCGTCGCCCCGGCCGAGCATGCCGAAGTAGGCGTCCCAGGAGTGGTTCTCCTGCATGTAGATGATGATGTGCTCGACCTGCGGGAGCATGTCGATGCCCTCGGGCTTGGACGGGTCCGGCCGGTTGCCGGGCTGGTTGATCCGGGGGGCGCCCTCGGCGAGCGGGATCCGGAGGCCACCGGCCATCAGCAGGCCGCTGCCGGCGGCGATGCCCTGCAGGACGCGTCGACGAGGCACGAGCGGAGAAGCCATCGCCGAAGGGTAGGCGACGACCCGGCGCCGACGGCTGCGGCCGGCCCAGGCTTCACCTCCCCGACGCCCGCCGACCACCCCGCCGCCACCTGCCCGTCGCCGAGGTGCAGCACCGTGCGCTGGGCACCTTCCGCCGCCGCGCCGAGCGGCGCCGCCGACGATGGGTGCACGGCCCGGCCGGGCCGCCACACTGGACCGACCGACGACCCACCGACGCCGCTCCCGGCCGGGCGCCAGGAGGCCTGCCACCGTGCGACTGCTCGTGACCAACGACGACGGGATCCGCTCCCCCGGCATCCACGTCCTGGCCGCCGCCCTGCACGACGCCGGCCACGAGGTCCTGGTCGTCGCCCCCAGCCAGAACTGGAGCGGTGCCGGCGCCGCCATCGGCGACGCCCTCGGCAACCTCCGCGACGACGGCGCCCTGCCCATCGAGCGGGTCACCATCGACCAGGCGCCGGACATCGAGTGCTGGGGGCTCGACGGACCGCCCGCCCTCACCGTGGTGGCCGCCCGCCTCGGCGCCTTCGGCCCGCCGCCGGACGTCGTGGTGTCGGGCATCAACGCCGGGCTCAACACCGGTCGGTCGATCCTCCACTCCGGCACGGTCGGCGCGGCCCTCACCGGCCAGAACTTCGGGATCTCCGGCCTGGCCGTCAGCGTCGAAGCCGCCGACTGGTGGCACTGGGACACCGCCGCGCAGCTCGCCGTGGAGGTCCTGCCGCTCGTGGTCGACGGCCCGCCCCGCTGCGTCATCAACCTCAACGTGCCCGCCCTCCCCCGCACCGAGGTGAAGGGCGTCCGCTGGACCCGCCTCGCCCCGTTCGGCGCCGTGCGCGCCTCCATCACCGGCCGGTCCGACGACGGCATCCACTTCGAGCTCGTCGCCACCGGCCAGCAGCCGACCCCCGACACCGACCAGGGCGCCGTGCAAGAGGGCTGGGCGTCGATCACGACCCTGGTCGGCATCGCCGAGGCCTGGCCCGAGACCGACGCCGTCCGCGACAGCCCCGACGGCCTGACCGCGGCCGACGGCATCGAAGCCCACCTCGCCCCCGGCGCCCCGCTCGAACCGGTCCACGTCGTGCCTGGCCACGACGGCGACCACCGCCTCGTCCGCCCCCTCCTCGGCGACACCCTGTCCTGAGATCGGGGCCCCGTCGGCCACCGGCGAGCCCTGACACGGACCTTCACGCCCCGACGCTTCGGGGCCCTACGGCTCATCGCACCTGGGACCTTCGTCCCTAGGGCGTGCAACCGACCCTCCTTACGTTCACCTCGGAGGCCGGCTCAAGGGCAGGTGGCGGCTCGAATCCCTGCGCGACAACCTTGGGAGGGGCCACCGTGGAGCGGACGAAGGTCATCCGGCCGGTGCGGCGAACGCATCGGCGAGCAACGTGGGCCGTGCTGTGCACGGTGGCGATGATGGGCACCGCCGTGGTGCTCCTCCCGCCACCGACCGCAGCCAGCCCGAAGCAGGCCGCCGAAGCCGCCCCCGCGGTGGCGACGATCAAGGCGACCGCACGAGCGACCAGCGCGATCGCCGCCGGTGCCATCGCCACGTTCGACGTGTCGCTCATCAACCTCGGGCCCGCGGGTGAGACCGGGCCGACGAGCGGCCCCGGGGCCGGCGACGCCGCAGCGCCCGTCACCTTCACCGTGACCGGGCTGCCCGACGGCGCCACGTTCGACGCGGCCACCTCGACCAGCCCCATCTCCGAGTGGGCCTGCACGCCGGCTGCCGGCGGCGGCGTGTGCACGCTCGTCGCCAAGGGCACCACCCAACCGACCCCGCTCCTCGGCGGCGACAGCGCCGGCGCCGAGCTCGAGGTGCACGTCCCGGCCTCCGCCTCGATCACGGGCCCAGTGGTCGCCCACGTCACCGCCCACGCCGCCGACGGCGCCACCGCACCCGACCTCACCCAGGCGAGCGTCGACCTCCCGGTCGCGGCACTGCAGGCCGGCCAGGCCGGATCGCTAGGGATCACGGCCACCACCCCGCCCGTCGTCCAGGTGCGACGCACCTCGACCGGCACCATCACCGTCCGCAACCTCGGCCCCGCCACCATCGGCGGCGCCGGGGCACCCGTGCAGCTCACCGGCCTCGTCCCCGCGGCGGCGCTCCAGCCGTATGCCACGGGGACCGGCTGGAAGTGCAAGGGCCTGCCCTTGGCGTGCCAGTGGGCCGGGGACCCCATCCCCGTCGGCGGCAGCCTCCCGCCCGTCACGGTCGGCTACACCGCACCTAACACACCGACGCCAGCGGACACCCCCTACGAGGTGACCCGCACCGCGACCGCCGCCGTGATCGCGCCCGGAGAGATCAAGCCCCAGGGTGCGGCCACCGGCACGCAGCTCGTCGAGGTGTCGATCTCGCCCCACCCCGCGCCGGCCGTCGCTGTCACGGCACGCCCCGTGGGATCAGCTGGCGTGGAAGCACCCGGGCAGATCAAGACCGAGGTGGCGGTGACCGCCGCGTCGGTCGACGAGAAGGCCCAGGCGATCGTGGTGAAGGCCTCGGCGCCGACCGGCATCTCCTTCGCCTCGGTCGCCAGCTCGGGCCCATGGCGCTGCGCCAGCTCGGCCGGCGCCGCCACCTGCACCAGGCCCGGCGCACTCGCGCAGGGCGCCCGCTCCTCGTTCGTCCTCACGTGGAACGTGTCCGCGGCAGCACCCGCCAAGGGTGCGTCGGTCCACGTCGCCGCCTCCGTGGCGGGCGAGGCAGCAGCCACCCTCGGCGACAACCAAGCCGACGTGGCGTACCAGATCACCAAAGCCCCCGTGCCCACGGTGTCCCTCCGGATCTGGCACTACCCGGCGAGCCAGCCGGCGATCCGCCAGGACGGGCGCCTCCTGCGCATCGCCACCGGCACCCCGACGCGCTTCGGCATCGACGCCGTCAACGACGGCAGCGCCACGATCCCCGCAGGGACCGACGTCAAGCTGTCCCTGCAGCTGCCGCCAGGGGCTCGGACCATGACCTCGACCGACCTCGGCGCGCCGGCGTGGCGGTGCCGCACCGCACCGACCAGCTCACCGAAGGGCACCGCCCTGGTGTGCACCCTGCGCCTCCTGCGAGCGGTGACCGCCGGCCGAGCGCTCCCGCGGCTCCGCACCTACGTCACCCTCCCCTCGAACGCCACCGTCGGCGTCGGCCACTGGTACGTGCGTCTCTCCGCCAGCCAGGCGGGCCACCCCATCCCGAGCCTGACCACCACCACCCACAAGGGGGTCACGGTGGTCCGCGCACCCAAGCTCGCCGCGAAGCCGAACCTCACCATGAAGCTCGCCCGCGCACCGCGCCGGACGGGCCGCACCGGCTACCTGTCGGTCACCTTCGGGAACGCCGGCAACGCCGCCGCGCCCAGCGCGTTCGTCCTGGTGTCGCTCCCGCCCGGCCTCCGCACCACCCTGCCGTACCCGACCGGCTGCGCCCGAGCCCCGGCCGGGATGGCACCCGTCCGCGCGGTGTGCCAGATCCCCGCCGGCCTGGCACCCGGGAAGACCACCACCCGGACCCTGCGGATCACCGCCACCTCCGAGGCGGCACCCAAGGGCACGGCTCGGGCCGAGGGCCGGCTCGGGCACGGTGCGCCGGTCGAGGCCACGACCACCGTCGTCGCCCTCCAGCCGATCGACGCCAAGGCCCACGCCACCCCGGCGGACGTGACGAGCCCCGCCGCCGGCCAACCGGGCGCGCCGGTCGTGCTCGACGGGCGCACCAGCGTGGCCGTCGACGCCACGGCATCGTGGAAGCAGCTCCGAGCACCCGGCGATCCGGCCGTCACCTTCAAAGACGTCGCCGCCGGGTCCACCCGGGTCGACGACCTGACGGCCCGCTTCGCCACCCCCGTCGTCACCAAGACCACGAAGCTCCACTTCCTGCTCACGGTCACCGACGGCGCGACCAGCGACGCGACCACCGTGACCGTGGTGGTCCGCCCCGTCCCGAAGCTCTCGACGGAGACCGACCTCGGGTGGGGCGACCCGTCGCAGAAGGATCAGGCGACCACCTCGAACAGCAGCGCCGACAGCTACCTCTGGGGCTGGTCGACGTACCCGACCGTGACCAGGTGGAACGACGTCGGCTACGACTCCGGGCCGGTCTTCGGCTCGCGGATCCACTTCGTCGCGGGCGCCGACACGCCCGAAGCGATCTGGCATGGCGCGGAGGACCAGGTCCCGACGGTCCACAGCACGCAGGCGTTCCTGGTGCTGTGCGACACGCCGCACGGCGACGAAGGCAACAGCTGCGACTGGCCGTACCCGGTCGGTTCCCTCGACCGGACCATCACCGATCCGAGCGCCCGGTGGGCCGTCCGCTACCAGGTCATCTGGACGGACAGCGGCGGCACCGACCACACCAGCTGGGAGGACTTCCCACTGATGCTCAGGCCCGGCCAGTGGGCGTGGTCGTGGACCATCGACGTCGCACCCGTGCCGATCACCGACCCCGGGGTGAGCGGGTCACCATCGGTCGGCCACCTCCTCACCGCGCACCAGGGCACCTGGAGCCTCGAGTTCGGCTTCTCCTACCAGTGGATCCGGTGCACCCCGGGCGACGCCGCCAGCTGCACCGACATCCCCGACGCCACCGGCGCCACCTACGAGGTGCAAGCGGCCGACAAGGGCTTCGAGCTCGGTGTGCGGGTGACCGCTGACGGCCTGCCCGTCGAGGAAGGCGGCATGGGCTTCACGGGCACCGCCACCGCCATGGTGCACCCGGCGGTCCAGGACTGCGCCACGTCCTGCTGGACGAACGACACCCCACCCACCGTCTCCTCCACCGGAGCCGGCGGCGCGCTGGTCGCCGGGTACCCCGTCACCATCACCGACGTCGGGACCTGGACGTGGCTCGACCCGGCGAACCCACCGCAGGACACGACCACCACCCAGGGCTGGCGCACCTGCTCCGCCACCACGCCCAGCGACTGCACGACCACCACTGGGGCCACCTACACGCCGCAGGTGCCCGGCACGACGGTCACGGCGACGGTCACCCGGTCGTCCGTCAACCCGGCGACGGGCACGCGAGTGGCCACCGTGGCCGAGGTGCCCCTCGGTGCCGTCGGAGCCCCGGCGGCCCCGCCCGCCCTGCTCGGCGACCCCGCCGACCAGCCCGCCATCCAGGGCGACCCCACCGTCGGAAGCACACTCACCGCCTTCGCCGGCCACTGGACCTACTCGCTGCTGCGCGGCGGCAGCGACCTCGACATCGCGTGGTACCGCTGCGACACCGCACCGACCCCGAGCTGCACGGACCTGCACTGGAGCGGACCGACCTACCTGGTCAGTGCCGCCGACCAGCTGGCGACCTCCCACCGCCTGCAGGTGCGGGTGACCGCGCACGGCATCGACGCCGCGCACGACACCACCGTCGCCAGCAGCCCGAGCGGGATCGTCACCGCCACCGAGAAGCGGCTCATCGCCGCTCCGTCGTTCACCGCGGCCGGCCCCTTCCAGGTCGGCACGACGCTCACCCGCACCCCGGGGACCTGGTCGGCGGACCCGGCGGCGAGCGGCCCCACGGTCCAGTGGCAGCGGTGCACCGACATCGCCACCCCGACCTGCCTCAACATCAGCGGAGCGACCTCGGACACGTACACGCTCGCAACGAGCGACGTCGGCAAGTGGATCCGGCTGCGTGAGGCGTACCAGTCCGCCGGCGTGCCCAACCCCACCTACGGCCACTCCGACGTCGCCGCCACCCAGCCCGTGGCTCCCGCCCAGGTCGCCCTTGGGGTCACCCTCGATCCCGACTCGATCACCCTCGACCTCGGCGCCTCCCAGACCATCACCGCGGCAGCGACCGGCGGCACGGCCCCCTACACCTACGAGTGGACCCACCTGGGGCCCAGCTCGGTGACCTCGACGTCCGACGGCGCGAGCATCACGGTCACGGCACCGGCCACCGGATCGGGCACCGCCACCTTCACGGTGACCGTCACCGACGACGCCGGCGCGACCGCATCCAAGACGCTCACCGTCGACTACCACGACCTGGGCGCGCAGGTCCCGCCGATCCTGTGCCAGCTGCAGACCGCCGTCGAGGTGCACGGCACCACCTTCGCCCTCGGCACCGGGATGCAGCTGTCGATCGGCGGGGCGACCGCCAGCAGCGGCGCCTGCGGGACCGGCACCACCGTCGACATCGCCAACCCGCATATCGAGCTGTTCGGCGACATCACCATCGCTGCCCAGAGCGTCCACATCGACACCCAGGGCGCCCACTTCACCAACGTGACCCTGCACGTCAACGATCGAGCGCTCGAGGGCTCGAACTTCTCGGCAGCATCCGACCTCCACATCACCTTCGCCGCCGATGACAGCCAGTCGTCCTCGATCGAGGTGAGCGGCTCGGTGTTCGCCGACGGCATCCCCTTCGTCCAGCTGCCCGGCGGCTGGCGGACACGCGAGCAGGTGAAGTTCTCGGTCTCTGGCGGCAGCCAGTCGATCGAGCTCCACGCCATCGCCTTCCCCTCAGCCAACCCGCTGCCCACCCAGCATGCGGGGGATCCCCTCCCCACCCCGCCGGAGGGCGCCGCGAGCGTGCACCTCGATGGCACGTTCAGCTACGACCAGGAGCACGGCGCCAAGCTCCACCTGGACGCCGGCACGACGAACCTCATCCAGGTCGGCAACGGCGCAGCGATCAACCTCACCGCATCGTTCGACCGCACCCCCGAAGAACCGGTCAGCTTCACGGCAAGCGGCTCGCTGAGCGCCCCGCTCGAGCTCGCACCCGGGGCGAGGCTGGCCGCCGCCGACCTCGAGTAGGATGGCACCTCGTTCACCGGCGAGGGTGCCGTCAACCTCACGTCCAACGGCTCCACGCTGTCGCTCGGCGCCTCGTTCTCCTTCACCGACCCGAACAGCTGGGCGGCCCAGCTGACCGTCCAGTCGACAGACAGCTGGGCGCCCGCCCCCGGCTTCGGCCTCAGCAACTTCAGCGTGGTCGGCTCGATCTCCCGGGCGACCGTGGACGACGAGGTGACCACCCACGCCATCATCGACCTGGCGGTCGACACGATCGACCTCGGACCGAGCGCCCGGATCAAGACCCTCCACCTCTCGCTCGACCTCAACTGCGCCGAGGACTGCAACGCCGTCCTCTCCGCAGGCGGTGCCCTCGAGGTGGTCCTCCCGACCACGTCGAGCGGTCGGGTCACCGTGACGGTGAGCGGCAACCTCGACCTGGGCAAGGGCACCTTCGACATCACGGGTGACCTCGGCCAGGGGTTCGAAGCCATGAAGGGCGTCTCGGTCACCGGCGCCACCCTCAAGGTCGAGGGGACCGAGGACGGCACGAGCATGACGCTCACCGCGACCGGCAACGTGCTCGGCACGATGGTGGCGATCACCATCCACCTCGAAGCCGATGGGAGCTGGGCCCAGGCGACGGTCACCAACTGGACGCCGTTCGACGGCGCACCCACCTTCCAATCCCTCGACGTCGTGTACTCGAAGAAGGCCCGGACGGTGACCCTCGGCAGCGGCAAGGACCTCGAGGTGCCGGCGGACACCGTCTACCTCGTGGCCGACACCACGCCACCCGACTGGATCCACGAGGTCTTCCACACCGATCCGACCAGCACGCGGGTCGTGGTGTCGGGCTGGGTCAACCTCGACAGCGGCGACTTCGGGTTCGACCTCGCCATCGAGCTCGGCAACGTCGAGTTCGAGGTCGACCCGGTCACGATGGGCCTCCGGAAGATCGCCCTCGGCATGGAGAAGCGCGGCGCCTCGGTCAGCTTCACGGTGTCCGCCGACGCCGACCTGCTGCTGCCACCGGCCGAGGCCGGCACGCCCGTCGACCCGCTGCAGTTCCACCTGGCCGCCACCGTCAACGTCACGACCTCCACGCTCAGCGGATCCCTCACCCTCCTGCGATGGGACGACGCGTTCGGTGTCCAAGACCTGACGGTGCGGAACCTGACCGTCGCCGTCAGCATCAGCCCGACCAGCGTGGTCTTCGGGCTCGGCGGCACCGTGACCCTGCCCGACGCGTGGGGCCACGAGGTCGGCATCGTCAGCGGCACGCCCATCACCCTGGTCGCGGCGATCGACGTGACCGCCGGCGCCGGCAGCTGCTTCTCCTTCGAGATCGGTGAGGCCGGCAGCACGAAGACCGTCATCGACGTCGCCAACGCCGGGGCCGTGACCGCCAAGCACGCTGCCTTCTACCTGGCACCCACCGGCTGCCAGGTCGGCCCGTTCAAGATCGCGGCCGGGTTCACCATCGACTTCGACGGCGCCATCATGGGAACACCGGTGCACGTCGGCGCCACCGTCGCCCTCGACCCGTTCAAGGTCGAGGCCGAGCTCTCGATCGGCGCCTTCGCCGTCGGCGGGTTCGAGCTGGACCACGCCCACCTCCAGCTGCTCGTGTCCGACACCGAGCAGAAGGTGGCATTCGACGCACAGGCGACGCTCTTCGACGCCAGCGCCAAGGTGTCCGGCGAGTTCCACTCGTCGCCCGACGGGGTGCGCGTCGCCTTCGACGGCAGCTTCAGCACCCCCGACCTCGGCGGGTTCGAGCTCAAGGAGCTCACCGCCCACTTCCTCTTCACCTCAGGGCCACCGAGCTCGCTGTCGGTCGCCGCGTCCGCGGACGTGAAGATCATGAGCGCACAGGTGAAGGCGAACTTCTCGCTGGAGATCGTGAACGGCGAGTTCAAGGGCGCCCACGCCGAGGTGGAGAACCTCGAGATCGGTGCCCCCGGCGATCCGATCTACGTCAAGGGCAGCGCCAAGATCGACATCCAGCCCGACACCTTCCCGACCATCCAGATCGACGGCTTGCTGACCGCTTCGGGCCGTCAACTCGCCAGCGCCCACCTGCTCGTCCAGCCCAACGGGCTCGCCGTGACCGCCACGCTGGACATCCCCGGCGTGTTCGTGGTGGCACCGACGATCAGCGGCACCATCGCCTGGGATGAGAGCAGCGAGGACGTCCCCGCCCTCAAGATCAAGGACCGGTCCGGCAATGAGGTCGACGCCAAGCCCGGCGACTTCAGGTTCGAGGTCACCGACGCGGCGATCCAGGTCGAAGGCGTCGGCGTCGCCGGCGGGGTCGTGATCGGCTACGTCGGCGGTGTCGGTTGGGCCGACATGAGGGCCGACGTCCACGTCGCCGTCGGCGAGGTGGACCTGCGGGTGGCCTTCGCCGGCGCCATCGACACGGACGGCAACTTCAGCCTGGACGGCAGCGGGAACCTGCGCCTCGCCGGCTTCGACCTCGCCAACGCCAAGCTGCACCTGGTCCGCCAGGACGGCGAGGTGGAGCTGTCGGTCGACGCACGGCTCAGCATCGCCCTGGCCACCGTCGAGCTCCACGGCTCGCTGTACCGCACGCCCCAGGGCACCATGTTCGAGCTCGCTGGCGACGCGCAGATCGCGCCGATCCGGAACTACCGGCTCGGCGCCACCGCCTCGTTCTCCCTCTACCGGCGGCCCGCCGGCAACGGGGTCGTGCAAGGTCTGAGCGCCTCGACCAGCCTCGACCTGCCGACCTTCTCCGGCTCGGTCGGCATCCTGATCACCTCGGACGGGGTGTACTCGTTCTCCGGCAACGTGGCGGTCCGTGGCACCTTGGGCCAGGCCCTCGGCTGGCCCCGGGCCCAGGTCGACTTCTACTCGAGCCCCTCGCGGACCCGCCTGGCCTTCTCCGCCAGCGTTGCCAACGCCCTCGGCATCCCCGGCCGGTTCTCGGTCGACGGCGCCTTCGACTCGTCGGGTCGGTACTCCCTGAACGCCGTGGTCGCTGCCGGGCCGTGGATCTGGAAGCTCGACATCGGGATCTGCACGATCTGGGCCGGTGCCGGCGGGACCTTCTACCTCAACATCCGGGGCGTCGGCGCGGTGCTCGAGGATGCCCGGGTCGGCCTCGACGCTTGGGCCGGCGCCGGCTGCGGGATCCTCAGCTTCTCCCTCGCCATCGACGCCGGCTTCTGGTACCAGGCCCCGAGCACCGTGCACGGCACGGTGCGAGTGGTCTTGGACTTCGGGATCTTCGGCCAGTGGAAGCCGGTCGTGTACCAGATGTGATGCCCGAAGCCGCTTGGGAACAACGGGCCGGGCGGCGAGGATGGTGGGCGCCATGCGCTACTTCACCTCCGACTGGCACCTCGGCCATGCGAACATCCTGCGCTACGCGCACCGGCCGTTCGCCACGCCTGAGGCGATGGCCGATCACCTGATCGGGCGGTTCAACGCGACCATCACCGACGACGACGAGGTGTGGCTGCTCGGTGACCTCGTCATGGGCCAGATGGTCGAATCGCTCCCGCTCGTGTCCCGCCTGCGGGGCCGGATCATCCTCGTGCCCGGCAACCACGACCGCTGCTGGGCCGGCTTCGAGCACCGCCGCGACCCCGAAGCGAAGCGGGTCGAGTGGCGCCAGAAGTACCTCGACGCCGGCATCGCCGAGATCGTCGACGACCCGGCGCCGCTCGTGATCGGCGGCGAGACCGTCGAGCTCAGCCACTTCCCCTACCGGGGCGGCGGCGACCACACCGGCGAGGAGCGCTTCCCCGAGTGGCGCCGAGAGGACCACGGCCGCTGGCTGCTGTGCGGCCACGTCCACGACCTGTTCCGCCAACAGGGCCGCCAGATCAACGTCGGCCTCGACGCCTGGGCCGGCGAGATGGTCCCCGAGCCCGAGATCGAGGCCCTCATCGCGACCGGCCCCGCCGACCGCCCATCCCTCCCCTGGCCCTCGCGGCCCGGCTGGCCGACCCCCGCCGGCTGAGCACCTCGCGTCCGAGCGGCCGTGGGCCAGCGCTGCTCGGGCAGCCGATCCGATTCCCACCTACGCTGTTCATGACGCCGACCAGGGCGTCCGACACATCGATGCGGGAGGAACGATGGGTCCACAGGTGGCAAAGGAAGCAGATTCGAACGAGGGCCTCGCGGGTTTCCTCAAGGGTCTCGAGAAGTACATCGACGAGTTGGTCACCGTCGAGGTGATCACGATGGTCGACGACGTGACCGTCGAGATCGACGCAGAGGGCACGTGGAAGGTGACGCACGCCCCCAAGAAGGCAGTCCCCGCGTACCTCACCAGGCTCAACCTGGCGAGCGGCGACATCAAGAACGTCGTCCCCAAGTCATTGGAGGACGATGCAGGCCTCAGGGAGTTCCACGTCGCCCAGGTCGAGCGCGGGGCTGCGATCCTGCCGAAGAACCTGAAGACCCTTGCTGAGGCAGCTCGGGAAATCCTGAAGTGACCAACCGGGTCGCGGACCAGGGCCACGACCTGCTCCAGCGCCTCACAACCCTCGAGATCGGAACGCTCACCGAGCCGAGCTCGCTCGCGCTCAAGGCGCCTCCGGTCGCCGATCAGGTAGCTGAGGTCCTGATGTGCTGGAGCGAAGCCGTCGCCGGGACGACCGCCGGATCGAGCCAGCTGAATCGTAGCGACGGCGCGCCACTGAGCTTCTCCGCTGTCGCTCGACTCGCCGACGAAGAGCTCGGGACGCAGGGCGAGCGATCGATCGAGGCTGCAGATCGACGACCACCCAACGAGCACCAGGTCGCCCGCGTCGACGTCCTCCAGCGGATCAGCCTCGGAGGGCGGCGTGCCGCAGAGATACTCGATCGGGTCGGGGGAACGGTGGAGGACACCCGGGAACGCCTCGATGAGCCCGCGGTGGCTGCAGGATCCTCCGCCTCGAGGATCGCGATCCACATCGACGCCACGAAGCTGTCGGCCGATGAGGTGCTGTTCTTCCGGAAGAGCTGGGAGTTGGGAGCCAGCCAGTACCTGGTCCGCACCAGGGTGTCCCTCACCGGTGACATCACCTCGTGGGTTGCCCGACCTGCCGTGGACGGTTCCGCCCCTGAGCTCATCGACCTCCACCGAGCGATGGTCGAGTCATCGCTCGACCACTGGCGGTTCCTCATGACGACCGTCAGCCAGTTCATCTCGATGCTCGCCGGTTTTTTTTTCGGCTGGCACAGGTCCTCCACCCCTGGGTCGTAGCCGGCTCGTACTGGAAGCAGTACGACCGCGCGCTCGTCTTCCGTCCGCTACCCGGTGCGAAGGGGTTCCGGTTTGGCTCGCTGATGGCCCAGTGGCGCCAGCTGTTCAGCCGCGGAGGAGCTGCCGTCGTCACATCGTGCTCGGCGCACGAGGCGCCGTGCCTGCGCACCCTCGTGCAGCTGGACGGCGACCTCACCACGTTCGTGCACCCGATCCACACCGCCGACCCCGACGCGCACACCCGGCACGAACGGGTCCTCGGACGCTGGTTCGAGCGACTCCATGCGGGAACGGCTCGGCTCCATCGCCGCCTCGACCAAGTGCTCGCCCTCGCGCTCCTCAGCTACGCGGCCTTCGCGGCGTCGCTCCTCCACGACGGGCTCCAGCCTCGCGACTGGGCCATCCTCACGGTCGCGCTTCTCCTCAGCGGGCTCCGTGCCCTCGCCCGGCTCCTGATCCGCCGCTGGGTGACGGGCCTGGCCATGCCTACCCGCTGATCCCGACGCTCGACGAACCGACCGACACCCTTACCTAGTTGGCCGAGCGGAACAGGTGGACGAGCTCGTCGCGGGTCCGGTCGTCGAGGCCGCCGACGTCCTCGGACCGCAGGCGGCCGGCGAGGGCGATGGTCTGGCGGAATTGGTGCAGCGCGGCCCGGCAGCCCGAGCAGTCGGGGAGGTGCGCCTCGATGGCCGCCACCCGCTCGGGCGCTAGGGCGCCGTCCAGGTAGTCGGTGATCTCCGCCATCAGCTCATCGCAGTCGACCGGCCTCATCGCGCGACCTCCGCGCTCGCCAGGTAGGCGTCCAGGGCGGCGCGCACCTTGCCCCGGGCCCGGTGCAGCAGCAGGCGCTGGTTCCCCTCGGTGAGCTCCAGCGCCTCGGCGACCTCGGCCGAGCTCCAGCCCTCCACGTCTCGCAGCACGAACACCAGCCGCTGCCGCTCCGGCAGCGCAGCGGCAGCAGCGCGCACCTGGTCCAACAGCTCGGCCCCCTCCAGCCGCTCCGCTGGCAGCGTCGCCCAGTCGATGGGCGCGGAGGCCCAATGCCCAGGCCACGCCGGCGCATCGGCCGGGCGGAAGGCCGCAGCCGCGAACCCGCCGTGGTCCTCTTCGTAGGTGCCGGGCTCGGCCAGGCCGGCGGTCGGCACCTGGCGGGACTCTCGCACCCCGCGGTCGATGGCCTGGTTGGTGAGCACCCGCACCAGCCACGTGCGCAGCGACGAGCGGCCCTCGAACCGGTCGATGCCCCGCACCACCGCCACCCACGTGTCGGCCACCGCCTCGGCGGCCGCGGTGTCCGAGCTCACGAACCGGCGAGCGACGCGCCGCAGCAGCGGGTCGTAGCGGTCGAGCAGCTCGCGGAACGCGTCCTCGTCCCGCCGATGCAGCCCGGCCAGGAGTCGCTCGTCGTCCGGGCTGAGGGGCACGGCCACCCATGATGGCCCCACCGCCCGGAGCGCGAGCGCCATGGTCACCTCACACCAGGTCCGCGTCAGCGTGGACGTGCACCAACACCGGGCCGTCGGTGGCGAAGGCCCGGGCCAAGGCGTCGTCGAGCTCGTCGGCGTGCCGCACCTCGATGCCGGTGGCCCCGCACAGCTCGGCGTAGGCGGCGAAGTCCGGGTTGCGCAGCGCGGTCTGCCACACCGGGTACTCCGCAGCTCGCTGCTCCTTCGAGATCTTGCCGAGCACGGCGTTGTCGAGCAGCACGTGGACGATCGGCATCTGGTGGGCGACCGCGGTGGTCAGCTCGGCGAGGTACTGGCCGAACCCGCCATCGCCCGTGACCGCCACGATCCGGCGACCCGGCGACGCCGCCCACGCCCCCATGGCGGCGGGGAAGCCGAAGCCGATCGACCCGAGGTAGCCCGACATCAGCACGGGCTGGCCGCTGCTCTCGAAGTAGCGGCCGAACGAGTAGGCGTGGTTGCCGACGTCGACGGCGATCACCGCATCGGCTGGGCAGCGCCGCCCGAGCGCCTCGAACACGGCGGCGGACGCCACGCCTTGGCCTCGGTCGTCGGCCGTGCGCCGGGCCTTCTCCTCCCGCCACAGCGCCCAGCGCGCCGCCACGTCGGGCCGCTGGTCGACCGCCGCCAGACCGCCCGCCCCGGATGCGTCGAGCGCGCCACCGAGCGCCTCGAGCGCGGCCCCGGCATCGCCGAGCACGCCCACCGTGACCGGGTGGAACCGGCCGATCGCGGCCGGTTCGTCGTCGATCTGCACGATCGGCTTGTACGGCGCGATGCCGGTGTGGTTCGAGAACGACGCTCCCACCACCACCAGCAGGTCCGATTCGTTCATCAGCCACGACGCCACCGGCGTGCCGCTGCGGCCGAGGACCCCACCGGCGAGCGGGTGGCGGTCCGCCACGACCCCCTTCGCCTTGAACGTGGTCACCACCGGCGCACCAAGCCGCTCGGCCAGCGCCAGCACGTCGTCGATGGCGTGGCGCGCACCGTGCCCGACCACGAGCACCGGCCGCCGGGCCCCGGCCACCAGCGCCGCCGCCTCCGCGACCCGCTCGGGATCCGGCGCCACCCGCCGATCGGCGACGCGTCCGACGGGCGACACCGCCGGACGGTCCGACGCCAGCACCTGCACGTCGTCGGGCACCACCAGGTGGGCCACGCCACGGTGGTCCAGCGCCGCCTTCAGCGTGACCGCCACCAGCTCCCCGTGGTCCGACCCCTCGAGGACGACGTGGCTCGCCACCGCCACGTCCGCGAACGCGGCGGTGAGGTCCAGGTCCTGGAAGGCCCCCCGCCCGATCACCTTGGACGGCACCTGGCCGCTGATCGCCAGCACCGGCGCCCGATCCACCTTGGCGTCGTAGAGCCCGGTGAGCAGGTTGGTGGACCCCGGCCCGGCGATGGCGAAGCATGCCGCCGGCCGCCCGGTGAGCTTGCCGAACGCGGACGCCGCGAACGCCGCCGCACCCTCGTGGCGGATGCCGACGAAGGTCAGCTCGCCGCGCTCCTCGGCGCGCCGCATGGCGTCCGCGATCCCCAGGTTCGAGTGGCCCACCATCCCGAACACGTGGGTGATGCCCCACGCCACCAGCGTCTCGACGACCACGTCGCCGACCGTGCGCACGTGGGCGCGCCGCTCGGGGAGGTCCACGTACACGCCGTCGTCGCGCACCTCGGTCGGGAAGCAGGCCGGGGCGTCGCTGAAGCCCTCGGGCGGCTGGCCGGTGAGCGGGTCGTAGTCGTAGCCGTGCCACGGGCAGCGCAGCCACCCGCCTTCGATCGACCCCTCGCCGAGCGGCCCACCCTGATGTGGGCAGTGGTTGTCCAGCGCGCCGTAGCGCTCGCCCACCCGGCACACGGCGAGCGAGCGCCCGTCAGCCACCGCGGTGGTGACCCGGCCCTCGTCGAGGTCGTCGGGGCCGAGGATCCGGTGCCAGCTCAAGGGCGTGCTCCTGCGTCGAGGGGGATCACGCCTGCGTACGCGACCCCGGTGAGCGCGGCGACGTCACGGTCGAAGGTCGTGAGGTCCTCGGCCGAGAAGTCTGCCAGCCGACGGTGGCCGCAGGCCCTGGCCAGGACGCAGAGCAGTTCGGAGGTGGCGTCCAAGAAGCGGGCGAGCCGCTCGGCCGCCTCCTGCACCGGGAGCCGGGCCCGCAGCGCCGGGTCCTGCGTGGCGATCCCGGCCGGGCAGCGATCCGTGTTGCACGCCCGCATGCCCACGCAGCCGATGGCCTGCAGCGCCGAGTTGGCGATCGCCACCGCATCGGCACCCAAGGCCAGCGCCTTGGCGATGTCCGGTGCGGTCCGCAGGCCACCCGTCGCCACCAGGGTCACCTCCGGGCGGCCGACGGCGTCCAGGTGGCGGCGGGCTCGGGCCAGCGCCGCCATGGTCGGCACCGAGATGTGGTCCCGGAACACCTTGGGCGCCGCCCCCGTGCCACCGCCTCGCCCGTCCAGGATCACGTAGTCGACGCCCAGGCCGAGCGCCGCGTCCAGGTCCGCCTCCACGTGCTGGGCAGACAGCTTGGCCCCGATCGGGATCCCCCCGGAACGCTCCCGCACCCCCGCCAGGAACTCGCCGATCTCCTCGAGCGACGACCATTGCGGGAACCGGGCCGGCGAGATCGCCGGGGTCCCCTCCGGCAGGCCCCGCACCTCGGCGATGCGGCCGACCACCTTCGGGCCCGGCAGGTGCCCGCCGGTGCCGGTCTTCGCTCCCTGCCCGAACTTGAGGTGGAACGCCTGCACGCCCTCGAGCAGCTCCTCCCGCCAGCCGAAGCCCGCCGACGCCAGCTCGTAGAGGTAGCGGGAGCACTCGTCGTGCTCCTCCGGCAGCATCCCGCCCTCGCCCGAGCAGATCGCCGTGCCGGCCAGCTCGGCGCCACGGGCCAGGGCCGTCTTCGCCTCCTGGGACAGCGCCCCGAAGCTCATGTCCGACACGAAGATCGGCCGGTCGAGCCGCAACGGCCGCGCCGCGCCGGGCCCGATCGTCACCGAGGTGTCCACCGCCTCGTCGTCGAGCAGCGGGAAGCGGGCGAGCTGCGCGGTGAGGATCTGGAGGTCGTCCCACGACGGCAGGCGATCACGGGGCACGCCCATGGCCGCCGTGGCCCCGTGGTGGCCGACCCGGTCGAGGCCGTGGCGGGCCAGCTCGTGGATCTCCGCCACGAACGGCTCCTCGGGCGCCACGTGCGGGTCCGCTTGCAGGCGGTCCCACTCGGCCCTCGGCTCCTCGTACGGATCGGCCGCGACCCGCAGCGCGTGGCGGCGTCGGAAGTCCCGCACCTCGACCCGATCGACGCGGACCTGCCCATCGGCCACATCGCTGCGGAACCGGTGCAGGTGCTCGCGGTCGTCGTAGCTGCTCACCCCGGTTTCCATCCGGTAGTCCCAGCCGTGCACGCCGCAGACCAGGTCGTCGCCCACCACCCGGCCGTCGGCCAGCAGCGCGCCCCGGTGCACGCAGCGGCCCGACAGCACCGAGTGCTGGTCCAGGTCCGGCCCCCAACGCACCACCACCAGGTCCACGCCCTCCACGTGCACCGGGCACGGCGTCCGCTCGGGGACGGCTTCCAACGCCAGGAGCGCGACGGGATCTGCGAGCGGTTCGAAACCCTGGGGAGGGGCAGTGTCGGCAGCGGTCATGGAGGGGTGGTCTGCCGAGGACCGCCAACCGTTTCACCTCGCGCGTAACGCGCGGCGGTCCGGCAGGGACGTGACCACCGAGATGGAGGTCCGACGATGACCCACGACGACCCGTTCGTCCGCACCCGCCTGGCGCTGCACGCGGTGGCCGAGCACCTGCTGGCCGGCGACCTGCACCGCACCACCGGCCGCATCGGCCTGCGCCGCACCCCCGGTGGCTTCGGCCAGCCCGAGCACCAGTCCGCCGACGGACAGCGACGTCGACTCCGGATAGAGGGCACCTCGCTCGTGGTGCTCGACGGGGACGTCGAGCGCTGGCGGCCGCTCACCACCCTGGCCGCCGCGGCCGAAGACGCCGGCACCACGCTCGGCACGCCAGCGGGCGTGTACGAGCCGGAGACCTCGCCGGACCCGGCCGAGGCCCTCGACCTGGACGTCGCCGCCGCAGCCCGCCTCGCCGAGTTCTACGCCTTCGTGGAGGAGGTGCTCGAAGAGGTGCGGAGCCGCCATGCCCACCAGGCCCCGGCCATCGTGCAGCTGTGGCCCGAGCACTTCGACCTGGCCTGCAACCTGGGCGAGGTGAACCTGGGCGGTTCGCCTGGCGATGCCGGCCACGACGAGCCCTACCTGTACGTCGGGCCGTGGACGCAACGGGAAGGCGCGTTCTGGAACGAGCCATGGGGTGCCGGGCAGCCGTGGTCCGCCGTGCCCACCGTCGACGCCGCCGTCGCCTTCCTGGTCGAGGGC
This sequence comes from Acidimicrobiales bacterium, assembly GCA_046331115.1. Lineage (GTDB taxonomy): Bacteria > Actinomycetota > Acidimicrobiia > Acidimicrobiales > Iamiaceae > Aquihabitans. The sequence goes on along the minus strand of JAXLRJ010000002.1, from coordinate 198,558 downwards.
CTGGCCGAAGCGGGCGTGCGATGAGCGCCACGGGAACCGACCTCGGCGCCCGGGTGCGCATCCGCTCCCTGCTCGACGACGGGCACCTCGACGCTGCCCTCCGACGAGACGTGGCCGAGGGCCTCGCCGCTCCCCCGCGGTCGCTGCCGCCCAAGTGGTTCTACGACGCGGTCGGCAGCGACCTGTTCGACCAGATCACCCGGCTCCCCGAGTACTACCCGACCGAGGCCGAGCGGGCCGCGCTGCTCGCCCACGCCTCCGAGATCGTGGCGCTGTCCGGCGCGGACCGCCTCGCCGAGCTCGGCTCGGGGAGCTCGGACAAGACGCGTGCCCTGCTCGACGCCCTCGCCGCGGAGGGCCGCCTCGCTGCCTACCTGCCCCTCGACGTGTCGGCTTCGGCCCTCGAGGCGGCGGCCCACGACCTGGTGGCGCAGTACCCGGGCCTGGTCGTCGACGGCGTGGTCGGCGACTTCGACCACCATCTGGACGCCATCCCCCGTGGCGGGCGACGGCTCCTCGCCTTCCTCGGCGGCACGATCGGCAACTACGACCCGCCGTCTCGCGCCCGGCTCCTCACGTCGATCGCCGACGCGCTCGATCCCGGCGAGTGCCTGCTGCTCGGCACCGACCTGGTGAAGGACCGTGGCCGGCTCGTCGCCGCCTACGACGACGCCGCAGGCGTGACCGCTGCCTTCGACCGCAACGTGCTCGCCGTCGTCAACCGCGAGCTCGGCGCGGACTTCGACCTCGCCCGGTTCGAGCACGTCGCCGTGTGGTCCGAGGAGCACTCGCGCATCGAGATGCGGCTGCGCTCGACCGAGGCGCAGACCGTGGCGATCCCGAGCCTGGGCATGGAGGTCCGCTTCGCCGCCGGCGAAGAGGTCCTCACCGAGATCTCGACCAAGTTCACCCCCGACGCCGTGCGCGCCGAGCTGTGGGCTGCCAGGTTGGAGCCCATCGGCTGGTGGACCGACTCCGCCGGCGACTTCGCCCTCTCCCTCGCCCGCAAGCCGTCGACGACCTCAGGCTGACAGGACGCGCGCCACGGGCTGGCGCGAGCAGCGACCGAACGCGGGGAGTCCTGGCTAGGAGAGCATGGCCTCGAGGTCGTCGAGCACCGAGCGGAGCGCGGCGACGCCGCCGTCGCGGTAGTCGCGCCAGTCCCGGCCCATGGCTGCCGCGGCGGCTTGCTCTACGAGCCACGTGTCGAGCAGGTCCCGCGCCGCCTCGGTCGGGTCGTCGTGCGGAGCCCGCCTGGCCGTGCGATGGAGGGCCGCGATCGCGGCGAGAGCGCCCTCGGCCCGCTTCGCGTCAGGTGCGCCGTCGGTGCGGCACAGCGACGCGCCACCGGTCGCGGCAGTGAGGTCGGCCTCGGCGGCGGCGCGATGGCGCTGCACGATCCGCACGCCGGCCGCGAGCTGCCGGGGCGTGGTCGGGTCCCGATCCACCTCTTGCCAACCGCAGCACCCCATGGTGGCCTCCGGCCCCAACCAGCCCTCGTCAGCCACCGGCCGTCCAGCCCGCCGCCTGCATGTCACCGATGCCACCGCCATCGACCACGTCGAGGCCCGCCGCCTGCATCTGGGCCGCCGCCTGGGCGGACCGGTTGCCGGAGTGGCAGTACACGACGTAGGCACCCTCCGGGTCGAGCTTGGCGATCTCGTCCGAGAAGGTCGACGACTGCAGGTCGATGAGCGTGGCCCCATCGATGTGGCCGGCGTCGTACTCCTCCTGGGTCCGCACATCGATGACGGTCCGACCGTCCTCGAGGGCTGCCGCGGCGGCCTCCTGGCCCGCCGCAGGCTGCGCCGCTGCCGTCACCGTCGACGAGGTCGCGCCAGAGGAGGCCTCGCTGCCACCGCCGCTGGAGCAACCCGTCAACGCGGCCAACGTCGTCGCGCCGACGATGGCGAGCGAAGCGAACCGGATACGGCGAGCACGTGATGTCTGCATACCCCCCAGGGTATCTACCCATGGCGGATTCCGCGCCATCGACGCGCTCCGACGACGTGACGCCACCCGCGCCACCCAACCCGAGCGACCAGCGCGCCTCGCGAGCCCCGATCACGACCGACCAGCGATCGGCCCTCGCCTACCATCGACCATCCAGCCGGGGACGAACGAGCGCCATCCTTCCTCCGGCCCCGCCCGTGTAGCTCAGTTGGTCAGAGCAACCGCCTTGTAAGCGGTAGGTCGTGGGTTCGACTCCCACCGCGGGCTCTGCGTGCAATGGCCGCCTAAGAGCCGGCGGGTGGGTCCTCGGGGGCGGGGGCCTCGGCCGCATCTGCCGCAGCATCGGCGGGGGCGTCGGGGCCAGGGGCGTCGGTCGCCGCGCTCGGCTCGGGGTCGTCGAAGCCGCCGGCGTTGTGGGTGCGGGCGTACCGGTAGCCCCACACGCCGCCGCCGATCATCAGCAGCACGAAGATCACCACGCCGATCACGGTCGGCGCGCTCGAGCTCGACGAGCCCTCCTCATCCTCCTCCGCCTGGGACACGACGCTCGACGACACCGCGCCGTCGCCCTTGCCCTCACCGGACGCCGCCGTGGTGGTGGCCTCGTCCTTGCCCGCCGCCGTGGTGGCGGTGGCCGCCGTGGTCGTGGTGGCATCGCCCGCCGCCGGGGTCACGGTGACGACCGGGGCCGGGTGGTCCGGCTCGGGCTGGCCGGGCTGCTCGACCTGGATCCAGTCGATCTCGCCCTCCTGGCAGGTCTGGATGATCGGGAACGCCAGGTCACCGCCAGCGGCTGGCGCACCGAAGGACACCTGGAAGGCCTGCTCGGTGTCGGCCCCGAGGCTGCCGCCGGTGAACGACACCACCTGCTCCGACGTGGAGGCGGTGAAGCCGGCCACGTCGATCCCCTTCGGGTCCGTGGCACCGTCGGGGGCCTTGATCTCGAGCTTCGTGGTCGGTGAGCCGTCGCAACCGTGCTCGACCGTGAACGCCACGGTCACCGTGGTCCCGCCGGCCACGGTGGTCGGGTCGGGGTCGATGTGGGCCGAGGCGGTGCCGGCCACGGCCAGGGCGGCGACGACCGCCGCAGCCGAGGCCACGGTCGCACGACGGAAGAGGTGTCCAGACATGGCGACCACTCTTGCACGCGGCCGCCCCGCCGAACCTGGTGCTGATAATGACCTCACAGGTCAGCTTCGGCACCAAGTTCGAGCTGGGAGGGGCTGGCTCCCGTCACGGAATCGCAACATGTAGCGTCGTCCGGACGTGACCACGAGCCCCGGAGGCCCGAGATCCACCCGCGCATGACCCGTCGCCACCCCAACGGCCCCTCGGCCGGTCGACGGACCACCACCAGCATCGCCCTCGTGGCGGCCTCGCTCGCTGCCCTGGCCGCGCTCGCCGTCGGTGCCGCGCCCGCCGGCGCCGAAGGCCCCCAGCAGCCCGGCCCCGACGCGCTCGTCGCCACCTCGACCACCACGCCGACCACCGCCGGCCGCTCCAACCCGGCGAACCCCAACGGGTCGGCCACGACCACCGGCGCCGGCTCGACCGGCAGCACGACCGGCACGAGCACGGACGGCGCAGCGGCACCCACCACGGTCTCGCCGGCTTCGGCGGCGCTCCCGCTGCCGACCCCCGCCACCGCGGCTCGTGGCACGTTCGGCCCGCCCGAGTGGCTGCCGCTGCGCCGCAACGTGACCGGCACCGAGGTCACCGTCGGCTGCACCTTCGACTCCCACGGCTCCGGCCACGGCTACGAGTGCGCCGGCCACCACGACCGCTGGGCCATCGACTTCATGGCCGACCCCGGCACCCCCGTGTACGCCGCCGGCGCCGGCTTCGCCACCAACCTCACCGGCAAGCCCGGCGGCTCGGGCTTCGGCAACGTCGTGCGCATCGACCACGGCTTCGGCGTCAGCACCGTCTACGCCCACCTCACCACGGCCATGGTCCCGGCCCAGGGCGAGTGGGTCGACCAGGACACCCAGATCGGCACGGTGGGCAGCACCGGCTCCGCCTCGGCCCCGCACCTGCACTTCGAGCGCTTCGCCGTGCCGTCCGCCGAGCAGTCCGGCTACTACGACCAGACCTCGGTGGACCCCGGCCCGCTGTGGGCATGCCGGGGCAGCTTCCTCGTGTCGTTCCCGCAGGTCGCCGGCTTCGACTCCTGGAAGGGCCTCCCCTGGGGCTCGCTCACGGTGGCCAGCGACGGCAGCGCCTGCGCCCGGCCGGCCGCCCTGCTCGCCCCCGCCGAGGTCGACGCGCCGGGCAGCGCCGCCGCCGACGCCACCGACGCGGGCGACGGGCCCTCGACCACGGTCGTGGCGCCCCGCACCCGTCGCTTCAGCGCCGAGCGCGACGACCCCGCCACCGCCTGACCCACCGAAGCCGCACCCACCGAAGCCGCACCCGCCGAGGTCGCGGACGGATCAGGCCTGGTCGACCCGCTCGAAGCGGACGGCGATCGCCTTGGAGGCGGGCGTGTTGGACTCCTCGGCCACGGCATCGAGCGGCACGAGCACGTTGGCCTCCGGGAAGTAGGCGGCGCAGGTGCCACGAGCGACCTCGTAGGCGACGAGGCGGAACCGCTCGGCCCGCCGCTCGCCACCTGACCGGTCGGTGCTGATCACGTCGACCACGTCGCCGTCGCCGAAGCCCATCGACCGCAGGTCGTCGGGGTGCGCGAACACCACCCGGCGCCCGCCCCGGATGCCGCGGTAGCGGTCGTCGAGCCCGTAGATCGTGGTGTTGAACTGGTCGTGGGACCGGAGGGTCTGCATGAGGAGGTGGCCCGGCGGCACCACCTCGGGCTCGTAGCGGTTGACCGTGAGCTGGGCCTTGCCGCTGGGGGTCGGGAACGTGCGGGTGTCCCGGGGCGGGTGGGGCAGCACGAACCCGCCCGGGTGGTCGATCCGCCGGTTGAAGTCCGTGAACCCCGGCACCACCGCCTCGATCCGGTCCCGGATCCGGTCGTAGTCCTCGGCGAACGAGCGCCACGGCACGTCGTCGTCCAGCCCGAGCACCGCCGCCGCCAGCGAGCACACGATGTCGACCTCGCTGCGCAGGTGCGGCGACGCCGGCTCGAGCCGCCCGACCGAGGCGTGCACCACGCTCATCGAGTCCTCCACCGTGACCCGCTGCGCCTTGCCGCCGGTCCGGTCCACCTCGGTGCGGCCCAGGCACGGCAGCACCAGCGACGCCTCGCCGGCCACGAGGTGCGTGCGGTTGAGCTTGGTGCTGACCGACACGGCCAGGCCCACGCGCTCGAGCGCTGCTGCGGTGGCGTCGGTGTCGGGTGCAGCGCTCAGGAAGTTGCCGCCCATCGCCACGAACACGTCGACGTCGCCACGGCCCATGGCCTCGATCGCCGCCACGGTGTCGTACCCGGGCTCGGCGGGCGGCTCGAACCCGAACGCCCGCCCGAGCGACGCCAGGAACGCCGGCGACGGCTTCTCGTAGATGCCCATCGTCCGGTCGCCCTGCACGTTCGAGTGCCCGCGGACCGGGCACAGGCCGGCGCCCGGGCGGCCGATCGCCCCTCGGAGCAGCGCCGTGTTGGCCATCTCCCGGATCGTGGCCACCGCCTGGCGGTGCTGGGTGATGCCCATCGCCCAGCAGATGACGATGCGGTCCCGGTCGGCGAGAAGCCGGGCCACCCGCTCGGCGTCCGCTGCGGGCACGCCGGTGGCGGCCAGCAGGGCATCGGCGTCCAGCCCCCGCAGGTGGGCGATCAGGTCCTCGGCGCCCTCCGCCTGCTCGGCCAGGAACGCCCGATCGAGCACGCCCCCGCCCCGCTCGTCGTCGAGCTCCACGAGGCGACGGTTCAACCACTGGAACAGCGGCAGGTCCGTGCCCACCCCCACCTGCAGGTGGACGTCGGCCAGCGCCGTGCCCTTGCCCAGCAGGCCCCGGGCGCGCTGCGGGTTCTTGAACCGGGTGAGCCCGGCCTCGGCCAGCGGGTTCACCGACACGATCGCCGCGCCGTTGCGCTTCGCCTGCTCCAGCGCCGTCAGCATTCGCGGGTGGTTCGTCCCCGGGTTCTGGCCGACCACGAGGATCAGCTCGGCGTGGTGGACGTCGTCGAGCGTCACGCTCCCCTTGCCGATCCCGATCGCCTGGGTCAGCGCCACGCCGCTCGACTCGTGGCACATGTTCGAGCAGTCCGGCAGGTTGTTCGTGCCGAGGCGCCGCACGAGCAGCTGGTACAGGAAGGCCGCCTCGTTGCTCGTGCGCCCCGACGTGTAGAAGACCGCCCGGTCCGGGTCGCCCGACGCCGCCAGCGCCTCGGCCACCAAGCCGAAGGCGTCCTCCCACGAGATCGGGCGGTACCGGTCGTCGCCCGCCGCCCGGTGGACCGGCTCGGTGAGGCGCCCCTGCTGGCCGAGCCAGTGGTCGCTGCGGGCACGCAGCTCGTCGACCGGGTGGGCGAGGAGGAAGGCGGCGTCGACCCGGCGCACGGTGGCCTCCTCGGCCACCGCCTTCACCCCGTTCTCGCAGAACTCGGCGTGGCTCGCGCCAACCGGATCGGGCCAGGCGCACCCCGGGCAGTCGAACCCGTCGGGCTGGTTCAGGATCGGCAGCGTCTTCAGCGTGCGGGCCACGCCCAGCTGGCGACCGGCGTGGCGCAGCGACCAGGCAACGCCGCCGACGCCCGCCGCCGCGGTGGCCGGCGGGCCGACCTGGAGGTCCCGGTCGCCTGGATCGTCCGTCGGTGCCCCGGTCGTCACGCCGATCGTTCTACCGCGGAACCCCCGCCCGGCCCCATCCCCGAGCCCACCTCACCCGCGCCACCCCCCGAGCTGGTGCTCTTCGTCGATCAGCGGCCGGTGATGGCGTTCGCCACGACACGTCATGCCCGGCACGCAACGACCAGCCCCCTGGGAGACGCACGACGCCCCTTGGCGACCGGGGGCGGCTCGAGGCGGCGTCCGACGGAGACGGGCGACGCGACATGGCGAGGCGACGGGTGCATGGGCGACGGGCGACACCCGGCGCCACGCGTCAGGTCGCGGGGTCGACGTAGAGGTTGACGCGGCCGGGGCGGGCGAAGCCGGCGAGGGCGATGCCGGCGCGGCGGGCCGCCTCGATGGCCAAGGTCGACGGGGCGCTCACTGCCACCACGGTCCCCATGCCTGCCGCCCACGCCTTCTGGACGATCTCGAAGCTGCACCGGCCGCTCACGAACAGCGCCAGGTCGGTCGCCGGCAGGCCGCCGTCGAGGGCCAGGCGACCCACCACCTTGTCGACCGCGTTGTGGCGGCCGATGTCCTCGCGCACGAGCCGCACCTGCCCGTCGACGTCGAACGCCGCCGCAGCATGGGACCCACCGGTCTTGGCGAACAGCTCCTGGTGCGGCGCCACCAGCTCGGGGATGCGGGCGAGCAGCTCGGGCGCGAAGGCCGGGCGCGGCCCGAGCGGCTCCAGCCGGTCGACCACCGCATCGATCTGATCCGTCCCGCACCAGCCGCACGACGCCGTCGTGGTCGTCAGCCGCTCGGCCGGCACCGGCGCCCGCCCGCCGGTCTCCACGGTCACCACGTTGAAGCCGGTGTCGACCGCCGACCCGGTGGCGCAGTACCGGACGGTCTGCACCGGCGCGCCCGCCAGCAGCCCTTCGGCCAGGCAGAAGCCGACGGCCAGCTCGTAGTCGTGGCCCGGCGTGCGCATCGTGGTGGTGACCCGGTTCCCGTCGAGGCGCACCTCCAGCGGCTCCTCCACCAGCACCTGGTCCGGCTCGCGCCGGCTCCCGTCGCCCTCGTGCTTGCGCACCAGCTGCGATGCCGACCGTCCCCGAGCCACGCCCGAACGCTACCGACCCGTCACCCCACCTGTGCCGCCCGAACCCCCGCCCGCCCTCCTCCCCCACCCCCTCCGAGCTTTCTGGTGCAGTTCTGCGCTCATGTGGCGCGCAACTGCACCAGAACGCGGTTGTTGGGGGCCCGAGGCGGGCGACGGGCGATGGGTGGCGAGCGGGCGAGCCCGAACGGCAGGGTCAGGCGTGCTCGACGAGGCGGCCGTCGACCACCTCGATGGTGCGGGTGGTGCGGACACGGTCGAGGAACGCCCGGTCGTGGGTGACGAGCAGCACCGTGCCGACGAAGCGGTCCAGCGCCTGCTCCAACTGCTCGATGGCGACGAGGTCCAGGTGGTTGGTCGGCTCGTCGAGGACCAGGCAGTTGACGCCCTCGGCCATGAACAGGGCGAGGTTGGCCCGCGTGCGCTCGCCCGGCGACAGGGTGCGGCTCGGCCGCAGGACGTGCTCTGCCCCGAGGCCGAACTTGGCGAGGAGCGACCGCACCTCACTGGCCGTGCCACCGGTGGCATCGGCGACCACGTCGAAGAGGGGCTGGTCGGTGGCGAAGCGGTCCCGGCGCTGGTCGAGCTCGCCGACCACGACCGACGGCCCCATCCACCGCTCCCCCGCCTCGAGCTCCAGGCGGCCGAGCAGCACGTCGAGCAGCGTGGTCTTGCCGGCGCCGTTCTCGCCGACGATGGCGAGCCGGTCCGCCCAGGCGACCTCCAGGTCGATCGGCCCGAGGTGGAACGGCCCCCGCCAGGCCTCGGCGCCCCGGAGCGCCACGACCACGTCGCCGCTGCGCTCGGCGGTGCCGATGTCGAACCGCAGCTCCCACCCCTCCCACGGCTTGTCCACGACCTCGAGGCGCTCCATCGCCCGCTCGGTGGCCTTGGCCTTGGCCGCCATCTTCTCGGAGCTGGCCTTGTTCCAGTTCCGGATGAACTTGTCGCTCTCGCCGGACTTCTTCGCCTTCTTGATGCCCTGGGTGGACCACTCCCGCTGGGTCTGCGCCCGACCGGCCAGCTCGGAGCGCCGGGCCTGGTACTCGCCGTAGGCCTCCTCGGCGTGGCGGCGGGCGGTGGCCCGGTCGTCCAGGTAGGCCTGCCAGCCGCCGGCGTAGAGCGTGGCCCGGTGCGCGTGCTCGTCGAGCTCGAGGACGTGGGTGACGACCCGCTCGAGGAACGCCCGGTCGTGGCTCACCACCACCGTCGCCGCGTCGAGGCCGACCACGAACTCCTCCAGCCGCCGCAGGCCGTCGAAGTCCAGATCGTTGGTGGGCTCGTCGAGCAGGAACACGTCGAAGCGCGAGAGCAACGTGGCGGCGAGCGAGACCCGGGCCGCCTGCCCGCCCGACAGCGAGGCGGTGGGCTGGTCGGCGACGGCGCCATCGAGGCCGAGGTCTGCCAGCACCTGGCCGAGCCGGGCGTCGAGGTCCGGGCCGCCCAGCGCCAGCCACCGCTCGAGGGCGTCGGCGTAGCGCACGTCGGCGCCGGGCTCGCCGGCGGCCAGGGCTTCGGCGGCGGCCTCCGTCTCGGCGGTGGCGGCGGCCACGCCGGTGCGGCGGGCGACGAACGCGGCGACCGGCTCGTCGGCGGATCGATCGGGCTCCTGGGGCAGCAGGCCGACCGAGGCCGTGGGCGGCGCGGTCGCCACCGATCCCTCGTCGGGCACCTGCTGGCCGGCGAGCACCCGCAACAGCGTGCTCTTGCCGGTGCCGTTGGGGGCGACCACCCCGACCCGCTGCCCGGGCGCGACCGTGAGGGACACCTCGACGAGGACGGGCCCGGCACCGAACGAGAGGGTCACGCCGCGCGCGTGCAGGGTCGCCATGGGCCACCCAGCATGGCCGCCACCGCCCGCCCGTCCCACCTCCGTTTCGACCGAGAGAGGGCACGCGCCTCGGGCACCGCCCCACCGCTGGGTCAGATCGCCGGCCGGCCGACCAACCCGAAATCTGGTCGATCTTCGACGTTCAGAGGCAGATATCGACCAGATTGCCGGTGCGGTGGCACCTCAGCACCCCGCCCGGGCCAAAGCTGGTCGATCTTCGACGCTCAGAGGCACATATCGACCAGATTGCCGGTGCGGTGGCACCTCAGCACCCCGCCCGGGCCAAAGCTGGTCGATCTTCGACGCTCAGAGGCAAGGATCGACCAGATTGCCGGGGGCGGGACGTGAGCGCGGCGACCGCGCGAGCCGTCCGGGGGTCAGGCGCGGTGGCGGGAGCGGGCGATCTCGAAGGCGGCGAGGGTGCCGGCGGTGCCGACGTTGAGGCTGGCGACACGACCACGCATGGGGATCGACACCAGCTCGTCGCAGCGCTCGCGCACCAGGCGGCTGAGCCCGGGGCCCTCGGCGCCGAGGACGAGGGCGACGGGTGCGTCGGTCATGTCGAGCTCCCACAGCGCCTTGTCGGCCCGTTCGTCCAGGCCGACGACCCAGACGCCGGCTTCCCGCATGGCGTTGATGGCGGTGGGCAGGCCACCGACGAGGGCGATCGGCAGGTGCTCGACCGCACCGGCGGCGGCCTTGGCCACCGCCGGGGTGACGTGCACGGCCCGGTGCTGGGGCAGCACGACGCCAGTGACGCCCGCGCACTCAGCCGAGCGCAGCAGCGCGCCGAGGTTGCCCGGATCGGTGATGCCGTCGCTGCAGAGCAGGAAGGGCGCCGGTCGCCCGGAGCGGCGGACGAGGAGCTCGTCGAGCGTGGCCTCGGGCAGCGGTTTGGCGAACGCGATGACGCCCTGCGGCGCGTCGGTGCGGGCGGCGGCCTCGAGCTTGTTGCGGCCCACCTCCTTGACCACGACGCGGGCCTCGGCGGCCAGCTCCCGGATGTCGTCGAGGACCGGCGCCCGGTCCAGGTCCGAGGCCATCCAGATCTCGCGGGTCTGGCGGCGGTTGGCCAGGAGCAGCTCGCGCACGGCCTGGCGGCCCTCGACCTGCTCGCCGCCGAGCCCCGTGGTGGCCTTGCGCTTGGGTGCACGGGCCTGCGGGCCCATCGCCAACGGGTTGGGGCCGCCACCCTTCTTGCGGGGCGCACCGGACCGGCTGGCGCCGCCACCTCCGCCGGCGGGGCTGGCGGTGCTGCGGGGGCGGCCCGCTCCGCTGCGCGCGCCCTTGCCGCCCGAGCCCCCCGCCCCGCCCCGGCCGCCGCCGGAGCGACCGCCGCCCTTCGGCGCGCCGCGGCTCACGGCTTCACCACCACGGCGACGGCCCAGCAGGCCACGCCCTCGCCGCGGCCGAGCGCCCCAAGGCCCTCGGGCCGGCGGCCCTTCACGGTGATGGGGGCGCCGAGCGCCTCGGACAGGTTCTGCTGCATCTGCTCCCTCGCCGGTGCGAGCTTCGGGTGGTCGGTCACGACCGAGGCGTCGACGTTGCCGGGCTCCCAGCCCTCGGCGCGCACCATCCGACCCACCTCGGCGAGCAGGGCGAGGCTGTCGGCGCCGGCCCAGCGCTCGTCGGTGTCGGGGAAGTGCTGGCCGATGTCGCCGAGCCCGGCGGCGCCGAGCAGGGCGTCGGCACAGGCGTGGGCGATCACGTCGGCGTCGCTGTGGCCGCGCAGCGCCCGCTCGGAGGGGAAAGTGACCCCGCCGAGGACGAGGGGCCGGTCAGCATCGTCGATGAACGGGTGGACGTCGAAGCCCTGCCCCACGCGGACCTGCATCAGCGCTGCTCCAGGAGGGCCTCGGCCACGACCAGGTCGTCGGGCTCGGTGATCTTGAGGTTCCAGCGCTCGCCGTGCACGGTGCGCAGCCTGCCACCCGCGGCGACGACCAGCGAGGCGTCGTCGGTGGCCTCGGGGCGGCCGGCGTGGACGGCACGCAGGGCGCCGGCGGCGAAGCCCTGCGGCGTCTGGACGGCCCGCAGCGCGTCCCGGTCGACGGGCACGCCGTGGAGGTCGGTGACGGTGTCGACCACGGGCACGACCGGCACCACCGCGTCGGCGCCGGCGAGGACGCCGTCGACCACGCTGCGGAACAGGGCGTGGCTGGCGACGGGTCGGGCCCCGTCGTGCACGAGGACGACGGCGGCATCGTCGGGGACCGCGGCCAGGCCGTTGCGCACCGACTCGCTGCGGGTCGCGCCACCGCCGACCACGGCGTCGACCGCCGGCTCGGGGCGCTCGGCCTCGTCGGGTGGGACGACCAGCACGATGCCGTCGGCGACGGACCGGGCCACGTCGATCGACCAGTCGACGACCCGCCGCCCGGCGAGCGGCGCGTACTGCTTCGCCCCGCCGAAGCGGGTGCCGGACCCTGCCGCGACCACGATCGCCCAGACCTCGCGATCGGCGTCGGACCCTCCCTCGGACATGGCCGCCACCGTAGGTCACCGACGTGGCCCGGCCCGCGGCCCAGGAATCGGTACGATGCCGCATGGTGGACATCGACCTGCTCCAGGACGTGGCGCTCCTCGACGCGCTGACGCCAGATGAGATGGCGCAGGTGGCCGCGTCCGCCAAGACCCAGCGCTACCTGCGCGGCGACGTGGTGTTCGGCGAGGGCGACGAGCCTGACTGCCTGTGCGTGGTCGCCAGCGGTCGCATCGCCATCGCCAAGCGGTCCATCGACGGGCGCGAGTCGATGGTGGCGCTCATGGAGCGCGGCGACGTGTTCGGCGAGATGGGCCTGTTCGACGGGCTCGGCCGATCCGCCGAGGCCCGGGCGCTCGAGCCCTCCGAGCTGGTGGTCCTCCCCTACGAGCCGCTCAAGGCGGTGTACGAGTCGCGACCCACGCTGCTGTGGGGCGTCGTGGAGCTGCTCGCCGGGCGGCTGCGCAACACCGACGCGGCCTTGGCCGACTCGGTGTTCCTGGACGTCACCGGCCGGACCGCCAAGCGCCTGCTCGAGCTGGCCGGCGAGAACGACGAGTTCGCCCTGCCCATCACCCAGGAGGAGCTCGCCGGCATGGTCGGCGCATCCCGCGAGCGGGTCAACAAGGCGATCGCCAGCTTCGTGCGCCTGCGCTGGATCGAGCAGCAGGACCGTCGCTACCGCATCACCAACCGCGAAGAGCTCGAGCGCCGCGCTCGCTGAGCGAGCACCGACGCCGGCCGCGCGCCGGCCCCGCGCCGGCGCCGGCGCTCGGACCATGCCGCCGTCGGACGCCGCCGAGCCCGTGCACGGCGAGGGCCCTTCCGCGCCCGCCGCGGTTGGCGGCCGAACGCCACCCCTCACAGGTCCATCACACCTGGCTCCTAGCGTGCGGCCATGCCGTTGCGATCGATGCGGGCCGCGCTCGCCTTGTGCCTGCCGCTGCTCACCCTCGGGATCGTGTCCTGCCAGCCCTCGTCGGGCCCGCGCTGCACCAACGTGGCCTCGACCCGGACCACGGTGCGCTACGCCACCACGCCAGGGGTGGACGCCGGCCTGCAGTCGCTCGACCTCTATCGCCCGAAGCTCGAGGCGGGCTGCCCGACCGTGCCGGTCGTGCTCTACGTGCACGGCGGTGGCTGGATGCGGGGCGACAAGGCCAACCAGATCCTGACGAAGGTGGACCTGTTCGCACAGAAGCTCGGCTGGGTGTTCGTGTCGGTGAACTACCGCCTGTCGCCGTCGCCGATCGACGTGGCAGACCCTGACGGGGTGCGGGCACCGACCCACGCACGGGACGTGGCGGCATCGGTGGCGTGGGTGCGAGCGAACGCACGTCGGTACGGCGCGGACCCCAACCGCATCGCGCTGGTCGGGCACTCGGCGGGCGCCGGGCTCGTGTCGAACCTGGGCACCGACGAGTCGCTGCTCGCCGGCGCCGGCGTGCCCCGCCAGGCGGTCCGGTGCGTGGCCTCGCTCGACACGGAGAGCTACGACGTCGCCGACGGCATCGCCCGCAACCGGTCGCTGTACGAGAACGCGTTCGGCACCGACCCGGACGGCTGGACCGCGGCGTCGCCGATCCACCAGCTCACCGACGGCGAAGCCCTGCCGCCGTTCCTGATCGTGTCGCACACGGCGGCCGCCTGGCAGGCGAACAGCGCCGAGTTCCGTGACGCCCTGGTGGCGGCAGGCGGCACCGCGACGCTCAAGGTGGTGCCGCTCGACCACGAGGGCATCAACGATGCGGTGGGCGCCTCGGGCGACCGGTACGTGACCCCGCCCCTGGTGGCGTTCCTCGGGCGCTGCCTGGCCTGATCCGGGCGCAGCGACGACCGGACCGGATCGGCAGATCAGTAGCGGTCGAGGATGGCGGCCTCGGCCAGGCGGCTGAGGCCTTCCTTGATGGCGGTGGCGCGCATCTCGCCGACGCCCTCGACGTCGTCCAGGTCCTCGATGGTGGCCCGCATGATCTTCTGCAGGTTGCCGAAGCGGGCGACGATGTTCTGGATGATCTGGTCCGGCAGGCGGGGGATCTTCGACAGCAGCCGGTAGCCGCGTGGCGAGATGGCAGCGTCCAGCGCTGCGGTGGGCAGCCGCAGGGCGTGGGCGACCTCGGCCGGGTCGATGAGGTCCTCGGTGGTGAGGGCGGAGAGGTCGTCGAGCACCTGGTCCAGCGGCACGCGCTTCTCGTCGCCGCGGTAGTCCCGGACGATGTGGCGGCGGTCGTGCTCGACGCCGCCGATGAGCTCGACGAGCTGGAGGCGGACGAGCCGGCCCTCGTCGCCGAGCTCGACGATGTACCGCTCGAGCTCCTCCGCGATGCGCTCGACCCCCTCGAGCACCTGGACGACGTTGACGACGTCTCGGATGGTGACGAGGTCTTCGATCTCCAGGGTGGACAGGGCGCCACCATCGGTGTCGAGGCGGGTGCGGTAGCGCTCCAGGGTGGAGATGGCCTGGTTGGCCCGGTTGATGAGCCGCGGGACGGGCTCGATCTCGTGGCGGTGCTCGCCCACGTACACCGTGATGGTGTTCATGCGGTGGGACACGGCGATGACCGGGACCTGCAGGGAGCGGGCGACCCGCTCGGCGGTGCGGTGGCGGGTGCCGGTCTCCGAGGTGTGGGTGGCGGAGTCCGGGACGAGGTGGACGTTGGCCCGGGCGATGCGGCTGGCGTCCGCCGCCAGGATGAGGGCGCCGTCCATCTTGGCCAGCTCCGAGAGGCGCTGGGGGCTGTACGCGGCGTCCAGCAGGAAGCCGCCGGAGCAGATGTTGAGGACGTCCGGGCCGTCGCCGACGACGACCAGGCCACCCATGCCGGCCTGCAGGATGCGGTCGATCCCGAGGCGGAGGGGCTTGCCGGGCGCCACCTGCGCGAGCGCGGCGGTGAGCTCGGCAGGGAAGCGGTTGGCCATGGGGGTGCAGGCTACCGGCGGGGGGCCTTCGTGGGCAGGAGCGCAAGCCGGTCCAGCGCATCGATGAGGCTGCCGACGCGGAGCACCTCGATGCCGTCGGGCGGGGCGGGGGCGGAGAACGGGACGATCGCCCGCTTGAAGCCGAGGCGGGCGGCCTCCGCCAGGCGCTTGGGCGTGTGGGCGACCTGGCGGAGCTCCCCACCGAGGCCGACCTCCCCGCAGGCCACGACGTCGTTGGGCACCACGGTGCCGCTGATGGAGGACACGGTGGCCATGGCGAGGGCGAGGTCTGCACCGGGCTCGACGATGCGGACGCCACCCACGGCGAGGGCGTACACGTCCAGCTGGGCAGTGACGATGCCAACGCGCTGGTGCAGCACGGCGAGCAGCAGCGCGAGCCGGCCGCTGTCGATCCCCTGGGCGGAGCGGCGCGGCGAGGGCAGGGCGGAGATGGCGGTGAGCGCCTGGATCTCCACGAGCAGCGGGCGGTTGCCCTCCATGGTGGGCACGACCACCGAGCCGGGGATGCCGACGCGGCGGTCTGCCAGGAACATGCCGCTCGGGTCCGGCACGCCGGCGAGGCCGTGCTCGGTCATCTCGAACAGGCCGAGCTCCTGGGTGGAGCCGAAGCGGTGCTTGACCACCCGCAGCAGGCGCAGGGCGTGGTGGCGGTCCCCCTCGAACGACAGGACCGTGTCCACCACGTGCTCCAGCACGCGGGGCCCAGCGAGCGAGCCCTCCTTGGTGACGTGGCCGACGAGCACCATGGCGCAACCTCGGCGCTTGGCCTCCTGCACGAGGCGGTGGCTGGCCTCGCGCACCTGGGCGACGGACCCGGGCGCGGAGGACAGCTCCGGGTCCACCAGGGTCTGCACCGAGTCGATGATGACCAGGTCTGGCTCCACCTCTGCGATGGCGCCCAGCACCTGAGGCAGGGCGACCTCCGTGGCGAGCCACAGCCGGGGGTGCAGGGCGGCGAGCCGCTCGGCCCGCAGGCGGATCTGCTGGGCGGACTCCTCGCCCGACAGGTAGAGCACCTTGCCGCCGGCAGCGGCGACCTCCGCGGCCGCCTGCAGGAGCACGGTGGACTTGCCGATGCCCGGCTCACCGCCGAGCAGCGTGACGGACCCGGGCACCAGGCCACCACCGAGGACCCGGTCCAGCTCCTCGATGCCGAGCGAGCGCGGCGCGAACGCCGTGGGGTCCACGTCCGCGATCCGGACCGGCGGCTCCGAGGGCGCCAGCAGCTGCATCCCGAGCCCGGCCACCGACGACGGCGAGGGGGCGTCCAGCTCCTCGATCAACGTGCCCCACGCCTCGCACCCAGCGCAGCGGCCGGCCCACTTGGGCTCCGTGGCGCCGCACTCGCTGCAGCGGAAGACGGTCCGGGTCCGAGCCATGCGAGCACGTTACCCAAGGGGGGTGACAACCGAACGGATGTTCGCCATCATCGGCCGTGCTGCTCACCCCCTCCCCCGCCCGACCTGCACGTCGTCGCCGGAGGTGACGAGCCAACACCTGACGGTGACGTCAGATTTGGGTCGAAGTGACCCATTCCCACCCCGGTCGATCCAGGTCACGATGCCCCGACACTCGTGCAGTTCTGGGAGGGATGCACCCATGGAGCACCGCAGCGAGGCGCGCACGCGCGCCCGGTCGATCGTCGCCACGATCTCGATCATCGCGACCACCCTCGTCACCACGGTGGCGCTCGGCGCCGCCACGCCGACGACGGCCGGCGCTCTTCCGGCTGCGACCCGGACGGCATCGTCGTCCCTCACCGCTGGCGCCAACCACACATGCGCCATCACCACGGCGGGCGGCCTCAAGTGCTGGGGCCGCAACCCGTCGGGCCAGCTCGGCAACGGCACCGCCATCGACGCGTCGACCCCGACGGATGTGACCGGCCTGACCTCCGGCGTCGTGGCGGTGACGGCCGGGGGCGGCCACACGTGCGCCCTCACCACGGGTGGTGCCGTGTCGTGCTGGGGTGACAACGCGAATGGCCAGCTCGGTGACGGCACCACGACGTCGCGGAACACGCCGGGGTCGGTGCCGGGCCTGTCCAGCGGCGTCGTGGCGATCGAGGCCGGCACGAACCACACCTGCGCGCTCACCGACGCGGGCGCTGTGAAGTGCTGGGGCCTCAACACCTCCGGCCAGATCGGCGACGGTACGACGACGACCCAGACCACCCCGGTCAACGTGTCCGGCCTCGGGTCCGGTGTCGCCCAGCTGAGCGCCGGCAGCTCCCACACTTGCGTCATCACCGACGCCAGCGGCGTCAAGTGCTGGGGCGGCAACAACTTCGGCCAGCTCAACCGCAACGGTGTCAACGGGCTGGTCCCCGAGGACATCACCGACCTCTCCTCGGGCGTGGCCAGCATCTCGTCGGACAGCATCCACAACTGCATCGTCACCACGGGTGGCGCGGCCAAGTGCTGGGGGCAGAACTTCAACGGCCAGGTAGGGGCAGGGAACGTGGCCAGCCCAGCTCGCCTCAGCCCCGTCGTGGGACTCAGCTCGGGCGTCCGGTCGGTCACCGTCGGCGGCCTCTTCTCGTGCGCCACGCTCACCTCCGGCGCCGCCCAGTGCTGGGGCGCTGGCGCTGACGGACGGCTCGGCACCGGCACCACCGCCCAGTGGACCTCGCCAACCCAGGTGTACGGGCTGTCCTCGGGCGTGGCCTTCACGTCGGCCGGCGGCAACCACGGCTGCGCCCTCATGGACAACGCGACCCTGAAGTGCTGGGGCCTCAACGACGGAGGCCAGGTCGGCGTTCCCACCTCCCAGCAGGTCCTGACCCCGACGACCGTCCCCACGCTGTCTGGCGTCGCCGAGGTCACTGGCGGCCAGTCCGCGACGTGCGCGCGAACCACCACCGGCGCCGTGAAGTGCTGGGGCCAGGACTCGTCTGGTCAGCTCGGCGACGGCGGAACGCAGGGGAGCATCACCCCAGTGGACGTGATCGGCCTGAGCTCCGGGGTCACGTCGATCGCCTCGGGCCTCAACGGCAGCCACACCTGCGCCGTCACCAGCTCGGCGACGGCGAAGTGCTGGGGCCTGGGCACGAGTGGGCAGCTCGGCGACGGCGGCACGACGAGTTCCTCGAGCCCGGTCGCGGTCTCGCTCCTGGCCTCCGTCTCGAAGGTGGGCGCGGCGGCCAGCAGCAGCTGTGCCATCACCTCGGGCACCATCAAGTGCTGGGGTTCGGGGACATCAGGCCAGCTCGGCAACGGGACCAGCACCGCGTCCTCCACGCCGGTCAGCGTCAGCGGCATCACCTCCGGAGCGACCGCGATCGCGGGCGGTGCGACGCACTACTGCGCCATCGTGAACGGCGGGGCGAAGTGCTGGGGCCTGGGTACGAGCGGGCAGCTCGGGAACAACGCCTCGCTGACGTCCACGACGCCGGTCGACGTGACCGGGTTGACGTCCGGGGTCGCGGCGATCGGCGCCGGCAGCACCTTCTCGTGTGCGTTGACGACGGACGGCGCCGTCCGGTGCTGGGGCGCCGGGACGAACGGCCAGCTCGGGACCGGCACCCTCGTTGGCTCGTCGGTCCCGAAGGACGTCCTGCTGGGCGCGCCGGCCACGGCGATCGCCCTCGGTTCGAGCCACGGCTGCGCCGTGCTGACCGATGGCACCGTGAAGTGCTGGGGCCTCGGGACGGGCGGCCAGCTCGGCAGGGGCACGACCAACAACGCAAGCACCCCGGTCGCCGCCTCGGGCCTCACCAGCGTGGCCACGCTCGGGATGGGCAACAACCACTCCTGCGCGATCAGCACCGCCGGAGACCTCTCGTGCTGGGGCTCAGCTGCGGGGGGCCAGGTCGGCACGCCGGCCACCCAGTACTCGCCGAACACCATCCCCACCTACAGGTTCGGACCGTGGAACACGGCGCCGGTGGCGTCGGCGCAGTCGGTGTCGGCGCCTCGCGGGGTGGGGGCGCACATCACCCTGGCGGCGATCGATAGCGAGCGCGATCCGTTGACCTACTCGGTGGTGGCGGGCCCGGCGAAGGGCACGTTGGACTGCAACGGTTCGTTCGGTGAGGACTGCGTGTACACGGCGGGGCCGGGCCAGACGGGCTCCGACTCGTTCACGTTCACGGCGAACGACGGCACCGTCGACTCCGACGTGGCCACGGTGTCGATCACGATCACCAACCAAGCACCGATCGCCGATGCGATCTCGGCCTCGGCGCCCCGGGGCGTGGCGACCGAGATCGTGCTGACCGGCTCAGACCCCAACTCGGACCCGTACACGTTCTCGAAGGCGACCGATCCGTCGAAGGGCACGGTGTCGTGCACGTCGGCCGGGGTGTGCTCCTACACCGCTGCTGCGGGCTCGACCGGCTCCGACTCGTTCACGTTCACCACCTCCGACGGCGCCCTCACCTCGGCGGCGGGGACCGTGACGGTCACGATCACGAACCAGGTGCCGGTGGCCGAAGCGCGCAGCCTCGAGGCCGGCAAGCACGTGGCGACGCCGGTGGTGCTGACCGCCGCTGATCCGAACGGCGACACGCTCACCTACGCGGTCGTCGACCAGCCGGCGAAGGGCTCGGTGTCGTGCACCGGCGACGGCTCGGACTGCACCTACACGTCGAGCGTGAACGAGTCCGGGTCGGACTCGTTCACGTTCACCGCATCGGACGGCGACCTGACCTCTCCGGCCAAGACCGTGTCGATCACCTTGGTGAACGCGGCGCCCACCGCGAACGACCAGTCGCTCCAGGCCGCCCGCGGCGTGGCGACCCCGATCGTGCTGTCCGCCGCGGATGCCAACGCCGACTCACTCGCCTACGCCCTCGCCGACCAGCCCGCCAAGGGCACGGTCACCTGCACCAGCGCAGGCGAGTGCTCCTACACGGCATCAGCCGGGCAGACCGGCACCGACACGTTCACGTTCACCGCATCCGATGGCACCGACACGTCGTCGACCGGGCGGGTGACCATCACCATCACCAACCAGGCCCCGCTGGCCAACGCCCAGACCGTCGCCGGCAACGCCCCCACCACGGCGACGCCGATCACCCTGACGGGCACCGACCCCAACGGTGACGCCCTCACCTACGCCCCCACCAGCACCCCCACCAAGGGCACCCTGTCCTGCACCGGTGACAGCTGCACCTACACAGCCACCGCTGGGCGCTCCGGGGTGGACTCGTTCACCTTCGAGGTCACCGACATCGGCGGCCTCACGTCCACCGCGACGGTCACCATCAACATGGACAACGTCACCCCCGGCGTGTTCGTCGGCGGCACCACCTACCTCGAGCCCGAGTCCGGCAACGCCACCTACCGGTCGCCGTTCATCCCCGTGATGCTCTCGACCCCCGCCGCCGCACCGGTCACCGTCTGGTACTACACCGTCGACGGCACGGCGGTGACGACGGGCCTCGGCGGCGACTACCGCCGCTCCGGCACGCCGACCAGCCCGCAGTCGATCACCATCGCCGCCGGCCAGTCCACCGGCTGGATCCAGCCCCCCGTGTTCGACGACGACCTCGTCGAGGGCACCGAACGGTTCACCGTGGTCATCTCCTCGCTCACCGGCGGCGCCAGCTACCTCGGCACCGGATCCACCCCCGTCGACATCATCGACGCCGACACCGTCACCGACGGCCGGCCCAGCGTGTTCGTCGCCGACGTCGACCAGGCCGAAGGCAACACCGGCAGCCGCACGATGGGCTTCCGGGTGACGCTGTCCAAGGCGGCGGCCTCACCCACCGCCTTCACCTGCACCCCCAACCCCGGCACCGCGCAGGCCGGCGTCGACTACAAGGCCGGCGCCAAGACCGTGACCATCGCCGCAGGAGCCCTCTCCGCGGCCGTCGACATCACCGTCTACCCCAACACCACCCGCCAAGCCGACCGCAGCTTCACCCTCGACTGCACCACCACCAGCACCGCAGTCAACGCCTACCGCACCAGCGCCGTCGGCACCCTCCACGACGACGACTGACCACCAGAGGTGGGAGCCAGCGCACCGACCCGGGCCCCACAGCCCGGGTCGGTGCCAGCTGGCCCCCGACGGGCGGGACCGGTGGTGGCGCGCCCGCACCGGTCGGCAAGACTCCTCGGTCATGCGTCCGGAGACCGCGCTGGCCTGGCTGGCCCGCATCGCCAAGGTGCTGTGCTGGCCCTTCGTCCGCTTCGACGTGCAGGGCGGCGAGGAGCTGAACCACCAGCTCGGGCCGGTGGTGCTGGCTGTCGACCACCGCAGCCTGTTCGACGTGGCCGCCGGGCTGATCGTGTTCCACCGCTACCGGCGCTACCCGCGGTGCTGATCGAGAAGAAGTACGTCGACGCCAAGTGGACCCGTCCGTTCGCCAGGGCGATCGGCGCCATCCCCGTCGACCGCAAGGACAAGACCGGTGACCCGCTGCGCGCCGCCATCGACACCATCGAGGCCGGCGCCACCGTGCTCCTGCTGCCCGAGGGCAAGCTCCACTGGGACCCCGAGCAGCCGCTCACGACCGGTCGGGCGGCGACCGGCGTGGCCCGGATCGCCACCGGCGCCGGGGTGCCCGTCGTGGCCGCCGGGATGGTCGGCACCGAGCAGGTGTGGCCGGCCACCTCCAAGCTCCCCGCCCGCCGCTCGGCCGCCGGGTGCGGGTCACGGTCCGCATCGCCGACGCCCCCGTCGAGCTCCCCTCCGACGACCCTCGGGAGCAGACCGAGGCGATCATGGCCGACGTGCGCCGCCTGATGGCCGAGGCTCAGGCCGCCGCCGACGCGACCGCCGCCTGAGCCAGCCCGGACGCGCCGAGGCCCCGCCGGGGAGTGGCGGGGCCTCGTCAGGTCGCACCGGCCGTGGCCGGGCTGGCGTCGGGGTCAGTCCGTGGCGGGACCGGTCTCTGCGAGCTCGGGCGTGGGCGGGGGCTCGAAGCCCTCGACGGCCCGGAAGACGATGCCGTTCTCCCCGGTGTCGGTGTCCACCCCGGTGTCGACGATGATGATCTCGCCGGCCCGGAACTGCTTGTAGAGCAACCGCTCTGACAGCGGGTCCTCGACGTAGCGCTGGATGGCCCGGCGCAGCGGACGGGCGCCCATGGTGGGGTCGTAGCCCTTCTCCACCAGGAACGCCTTGGCGTCGTCGGTGAGCTCGATGCCGATGCCCTGCGCCTCGAGCTGCACCGAGGTGCGCTTGATGAGCAGGTCCACGATGGTGGTGACCTCACCCTTCGACAGCTCGTGGAAGACGATGATGTCGTCGATGCGGTTCAGGAACTCCGGGCGGAAGTGCTGCTTCAGCGCGTCGTTGACCTTCTCCTTCATCTTCTCGTAGGAGACGGCCTCGTCGGCCTTGCCGAAGCCCACGTTGGCCTTGCGGAGGTCCTGGGTGCCGAGGTTGGAGGTCATGATCAGCACGGTGTTGCGGAAGTCCACGGAACGGCCCTGGCTGTCCGTGAGCCGGCCCTCCTCCAGGATCTGCAGCAGCGTGTTGAACACGTCCGGGTGGGCCTTCTCGATCTCGTCGAAGAGGACCACGGAGAACGGCTTGCGGCGCACGGCCTCGGTGAGCTGGCCGCCCTCCTCGTAGCCCACGTAGCCGGGGGGCGAGCCCACCAGGCGGCTGACCGTGTGCTTCTCCATGTACTCCGACATGTCGAGGCTGATGAGGCTCTGCTCGTCTCCGAAGAGGAACTCGGTGAGGGTCTTGGCAAGCTCGGTCTTGCCGACGCCCGAGGGCCCCAGGAAGATGAACGAGCCGCTCGGGCGCTTGGGGTCCTTCAGGCCGGCGCGGGTGCGGCGGATGGCCTGGGAGACCGACTTGATGGCCTGCTCCTGGCCGATGACCCGCTTGTGGAGCTCCTCCTCCATGCGCAGGAGCTTGGCGGTCTCCGCCTCGGTGAGCTTGTAGACGGGGATGCCGGTCCAGATGGAGAGGACCTCGGCGATGGACTCCTCGTCCACCTCGTCGAACAGGTCCACGCCGGAGGCCTTGATCTCGGCCTCCTTGGCGTCCTTCTGGGACAGGAGCTCCTTCTCCCGGTCCCGCAGGCGGCCGGCCTCCTCGAAGTTCTGCGCCTCGACCGCGTCCTTCTTCTGCTGGACGACCTGGGCGATGGCGTTCTCGAGCTCCTTGTAGTCCGGCGGGGTCTCCATGCGCTTGATGCGCAGGCGCGAGCCGGCCTCGTCGATGAGGTCGATGGCCTTGTCCGGCAGGTGGCGGTCCGAGATGTAGCGATCGGCCAGGTTGGCCGCGGCCACCAGCGCCTGGTCCGTGATGGTGACCCGGTGGTGCTGCTCGTAGCGGTCCCGCAGGCCCTTCAGGATCTCGATGGTGTGCGCCACGGTGGGCTCCTCCACCTTGACCGGCTGGAAGCGGCGCTCCAGGGCGGCGTCCTTCTCGAGGTGCTTGCGGTACTCGTCGAGCGTGGTGGCGCCGATGGTCTGCAGCTCGCCCCGGGCCAGCATGGGCTTCAGGATCGAAGCGGCGTCGATGGCGCCCTCGGCCGCACCGGCACCCACGAGCGTGTGGATCTCGTCGATGAACAGGATGATGTCGCCGCGGGTGCGGATCTCCTTGAGCACCTTCTTGAGGCGCTCCTCGAAGTCGCCCCGGTAGCGGGAGCCGGCCACCAGCGCGCCGAGGTCCAGCGTGTAGAGCTGCTTGTTGTGCAGCGTCTCGGGCACGTTGTCCGCCGCGATTGCCTGGGCGAGGCCCTCCACGATGGCGGTCTTGCCGACGCCCGGCTCGCCGATCAGCACCGGGTTGTTCTTGGTGCGGCGGCTGAGGACCTGCATCACCCGCTCGGTCTCCCGGGCGCGGCCGATCACCGGATCGAGCTTCTTGTCCTTGGCGAGCTGGGTGAGGTTGCGACCGAACTGGTCCAGCACGAGCGAGCCCGATGGCGTGTCGCCGCCCTGGCCGCCCGAGGTGGCGCCGGCCTTCTCGCCGCTGCCCGAGGCGCCGCCCTGCTGGCCGGTGCCCGAGTAGCCCGAGAGCAGCTGGATGACCTGCTGGCGCACCCGGCTGAGGTCCGCGCCCAGCTTGACCAGGACCTGGGCGGCGACGCCCTCGCCCTCACGGATGAGGCCGAGGAGGATGTGCTCGGTGCCGATGTAGTTGTGGCCGAGCTGCAGCGCCTCGCGCAGGGAGAGCTCCAGCACCTTCTTGGCGCGGGGCGTGAACGGGATGTGGCCCGACGGCGACGAGCCGCCCTGGCCGATGATCTCCTCCACCTGGCTGCGCACGGCCTCCAGCGAGATGCCGAGCGACTCGAGCGCCTTGGCGGCCACGCCCTCGCCCTCGTGGATCAGCCCGAGGAGGATGTGCTCCGTGCCGATGTAGTTGTGGTTGAGGAGGCGTGCCTCCTCTTGCGCCAGCACCACCACTCGGCGGGCTCGATCTGTGAAGCGCTCGAACAACGTCCTGCCTCCCAATCAGCGGGATTCGTAGGGGCGAGTGTACCGCCCACCCCCGACATCCCCGTCGGCACGTTCGCCGCCCAGCTCAACCCCGAAGCGCAGGTCGGGGATCAGGGGATCGGGCGACCAGCTCGGGTCAGGGCTGCGCGTCCTGGCTGCCCAGGCGGTACAGCCAGGTGCCGGCGGCGATCAGCCAGACGTCGCCGATGCCGAGCCCGAGCCGTTGGAACAGGCCGTTGGCGTCGGTCACGGTGGTCGTGACCAGGCATGCCGCCGTCGCCAGCCCGGCGGCCACGGATGCCGCAGCGGCCCGCCGGTGCCCAAGCGAGCGCAGTGCCGGCGCGCAGGCGATGGGCAGCGCGGCGAGCGCCACGTAGCCGACCGTGGCCGAGAGGCCGTGGAGCGAGTCCACGAGCTCCGAGCGGTCGAGGGGCGTCAGCGCGACGGCCAGGGTGGCGACGCCGTTGACGGCTGCCAGGGCCCACCCGGGGCGGAGGGGCGAACGCCGCAACGCCCCGCTGCCCACCAGGACCGCCACGCCGTACGCCACGAAGCCGGCGGTCATCAGCCAGCGGTTCGGTGCCCCCTGCGCCGCGATCCGGCTGATGGCGTCGTCGACCGGGGAGTAGCCGGGCGTCGCCACGCCGCCCACCACCCACGCGGCGACGAAGGCGACGGGCCCGACCACCAGGCCGAGCGCGGCCAGATCCCCGCGGCGCTCCATCGCGGGACCGTACCCCGGCGCCCTCCCGTCGCGGCACGGCCACCACCGTCGAGCTCCGCACGGGGCGATCGGGGCCCGGTTCGGACGCGATCGGGTCGGACCCGTAGCCTGCACCGATGGCCGAGAACCCCCTGCTGGCGCTCCCCCACGCCGACGTCGACCGCCAGTGCGTGGAGGACGAGCTGGTGCGGGCCGTGGAGGCCCCCACCGCCGCCATGACCGAGATGGCCGGCCACCTGCTCGGTGCCGGCGGCAAGCGGGTGCGGCCCCTGTTCGCCATCGCTGCGGGTGCGTGCCGGCCCGGTGGCGTGGACGGCCCCGCCCCGCTCGACGTGGTGCGCGGCGGCGTGTCGGTCGAGCTGGTCCACCTCGGCTCGCTGCTGCACGACGACGTGATCGACGAGGCCGAGACCCGCCGGGGCATCGAGAGCGTCAACGCCCGCTGGGGCAACCTCCGGGCGATCCTGGCCGGTGACTTCCTCCTGGCCAAGGCCTCGGAGATCGCCGCCTCGCTCGGCACCGAGGTGGCCGGCCTGCTGGCCGCCACCATCGGCCGCCTCTGCGAGGGCGAGGTGATCGAGCTGAACGACGCCTACGCCGTGGACCGCACCGA
This sequence comes from Acidimicrobiales bacterium, assembly GCA_046331115.1. Lineage (GTDB taxonomy): Bacteria > Actinomycetota > Acidimicrobiia > Acidimicrobiales > Iamiaceae > Aquihabitans. The sequence continues at coordinate 172,854 of JAXLRJ010000002.1, read as the reverse complement.
AGAGGCGTACCTGCGGGCCATCGAGGGCAAGACGGCGTCGCTGCTGTCCACCGCCTGCCGCATCGGCGGCATCGTGGCCGAGCTCCCCCGAGACCACATCGACCGGCTCACGGCGTTCGGCCTGGCCTACGGCATGGCCTTCCAGGTGGTCGACGACGTGCTGGACGTGATCGCCACCGACGAGCAGCTCGGCAAGCCGGCCGGCCACGACCTGGTCGAGGGCGCCTACAACCTGCCCACGCTGCGGGCCCTCGCCGGCCCCCACGGCGACGAGCTCCGCACGATCCTGGGCAAGGTCATCGAGGGCGAGGAGTGGGCCCGGGCCCGGGAGCTGGTCCGCCAGGGCGACGCCATCGACGAGTCCATCGCGGTGGCCCGCCAGTACGTCGACCAGGCGTGCGAGCTGCTCGAGCCGTTCGCCGAGCACGCCTCGGCCGTGGCCCTCCAGGGTGCGAGCCGCCACCTGCTCGCCTCCCTCGAGGCCGTGCGCGCCGGCGCCTGATCGCATCGTGTGGGGCAACCCGCGCTTCGTGCTGCGCACGCCGCCCACCCGGGTGCTCGACCACGCCTTCTCCGACGCCCAGACGTTCACTGGCGGCGCCCGGGTCGAACGTTCCCAGTGGTCGGTGCCCTTCGCACGGCTCACGTTCGACCGCGATGCCGCCGAGCTGTCGTTCCGCGAGCCGGGCTTCCGCCGCAGCCCAGTTTGGATCCTGCGCGGCGAGGTCGACGCCGTGGTCCCCTGCCACGGCAGCCTCTGGACCCGCGGGATCATGTTCGCCGCGGATCCCGGGATCTTCGACGGCGTGATCTTCTGGGCCCGTCGGCGCGCCGAGCTGCTCGAGGCGCTGGCCGGCGCGGGCTGGCCGGTCGATCCGCCCGCCTGATCCCGCCCCGCGCCCGCCGGCTGCGGGAGACTTGGGACATGTGGAAGCTTCGGCTGCTCGGGCTCGGGATGGTGGCCTACGGCGGGATCATGCTCCTGCTCCTGCAGACCCAGTACCGGGACTGGGCACTCGACCACTCGATCGCCGAGGTGGTGAGCCGCACCGACCGCCGGGTGAACAACACGGTCGACACCGCCGACGAGCCGATGGCCATCGCCGGGTCGGCCGTGATGATCTTCGCCGGCCTCTGGATCGGGCTGCTCGTGCCGTTCGTGATGGACCGCAGCTACCGCAAGCAGATGGCTGCGGCCGGCTACCTCGACGACGACGCACCCCCGGCCGCCGGCGCGCCGCCACCGGAGGCGGGCCAACCCCCCATCGCTCCCCCGACGGCGCCGCCCGCCGACCCCCCGACCGGCGGGCCACCTACGGGCGCGGCGCCAGGGTGATGCCCGGGGTCGGCACCGAGCGCAGCACCGCCGCCGTGCGGTCGTAGGACGCCCGCAGCTCGGCGGCCAGCGCCGGCGACGGGTGCCCGTGCTGGAGGGTGAGCACCACCGGCAGCACCCGGTAGGAGCCGTCCTCCACGTAGGTCGGGACGGCTTCGATGCCCGCCACCTTCCACCGACCGCCGGGCTGGGGCTTGGCGTGCACCACCACGGTGAGGCCGTCGGCGCGCGGCGTCGGCCGCTGGCCCGACAGCTGGTTCCCCAGGCCGAACACCACGTACGTGCCACCCACCTGCTCGATGGGTTGGACCACGTGGGCGTGGTGGCCGATGACCAGGTCGATGTCCGGCGACGGTGCAGCTGGGAGGCCACCTGGCGCTGGAACGCGCCGGGGTGCTGGTCGTACTCGGTGCCCCAGTGCAGGCTGACCACGACGAAGTTGCGCCCCGCCCGACCGGGCACGCTGGGCGTCGGCGCGCGGATCCGGCCGACGTCGATCTGGTTGGCCGCCCACGCGCGCCCGCCGGCAGCCGGTAGCCGTTGAAGCCGTAGGCGTAGGAGAGGTGGGCCACCTTCACGCCGTGGACGTCGTAGACGGTGGTGCCGGCCGCCTCCGGCGCAGATCGGGCGGTCCCGGCATGGTGGAGCCCGACGCGGTCGAAGCCGTCGAGCGTGGCGGCGATGCCTGCTTGGCCCTGGTCGAGGCTGTGGTTGGAGGCGGTGGAGCAGCCGTCGAAGCCGACGGCCCGGATGGCGTCGGGCAGCTCCGCCGGCGCGCCGAACGAGGGGTACCCGGCGATGCGCTCGGGCGTGGGGGCGACCGGGGTCTCCATGTGGCAGATCGCCAGGTCGGCCGCGGAGATCACCGGGACCATCGGGGCCAGCATCGGGGTGAAGTCGTGGGCCTTGCCCGCGCGCTGCCCGTACCGGGCCGCCTGGGCGTCGAGCGGCAGGTGCGGGAGCACGTCGCCTGCGAACGCGAGCGTGAGCTCCGAGGGCCCGGCCGGGGCGGTCGTGGTGGTGGGCGGGGCCGTCGTGGTCGTCGGCGCCGTGGTCGTGGTCGTCGGCGCCGCGGTGGTGGACGTCACCGTGGCCGAGGTGGTGGCCCGCGGCGGGCGCGAGGTCGTCGACGATGTCGATGCGCCCGATCCGCCCGAGGTGCACCCGGCGACCACCGGCGCCACCCACAGGCCGATGCCCAGGGCCCCCACCACGGCTCGCCTGCACAGCCCCTCCACCTCGCCGACGCTACCGACCTGCGCCCCGCCCCGAGCGGCGCCCGAGAGCGCCTCGCGAGCCCCACGGTGGCGTCCTGCCCCGGCCGGGGCCCGAACCGGCCATCGCGCCGCGGCCGGGAGCGACGCCCCTAGCCTGCCGCCCATGACGAAGCTCAAGGTGGGGGTGCAGCTGCACCCGCAGGCAACATCGGTCCAGTCCCTCCGCGACGCCTGGAAGGCGGCCGATGCCATGGGCATCGACTCCATCTGGATCTGGGACCACTTCTATCCGCTGTACGGGGACCCCGACGCCAGCCACTTCGAGGCGTACACGCTGCTGGCGGCGATGGCCACCGACACCTGCGGCGCCCAGCTCGGCGCGCTCGTCACCTGCAACAGCTACCGCAACCCGCAGCTGCTGGCCGACATGAGCCGGACCATCGACCACCTGAGCAACGGCCGCTTCACCCTTGGCATCGGCTCGGGGTGGTTCGAGCGGGACTACACCGAGTACGGCTACGAGTTCGGGACGGCCATCGGCCGGCTCCGCGCCCTGGAGCGGGACCTCCCGATCATCAAGGAGCGCATCGCCAAGCTGAACCCTGGCCCGGTCGGGTCCCTGCCGATCCTGATCGGCGGCGCCGGCGAGAAGGTCACGCTGCGCCTGGTGGCCGAGCACGCCGACGGGTGGAACAGCTTCGGCCCGCCCGAGAACTTCGCCGCCAAGAACGCGGTGCTGGACCGCTGGTGCGACGAGGTCGGCCGCGACCGCGCCGCCGTGGAGCGCACCTGCGCCATCAACCCCGGCGACGTCGACCAGTGGGAGGCGTTCGCCGAGGCCGGTGCCGACCACCTCATCGTGATGCTCGGCGACCCCTTCGACCTCGACGCCGTCGCCCGGCTCAACGACGCCGTCGCCGACTGATCGGCTCGCGCCCGAGGGTGCCGCGGCCGATGCCCTAGATGGCGGCCTGGAGGGCCGGGAGGCGCAGGGTCGGGTCCGTGACCCGGTCGTAGAAGTCGTTGGCCGTGCGGTTGAAGGCGCTGGCCTGCTCGACCATGAACAGGTGGGCGCCGCCGCGCACCACGGCCAGCTCGGCACCCGGGATCAGCGAGGCGATCTCCTCGCTGTCGCCCTGCGTGGTGAGCACGTCCTGGCTGCCGCACATCACGAGGGTCGGGGCGGCGACCTCGACCAGCTCGCCCCGCAGCGAGTCCTCGATGGACAAGATGGCCTGGATCTGGGCGACGAACGAGGCGACCGGCACGTTGAACGCCAGGGGCCCGAGCACCGCCATCGCCGGCCAGGTCCGGCGCAGCGACCGGGGCCCGACCATCCACTCCAGGTTGCGACGGACGAACTCGCGCATGCCGAACGCCTGGGCCTGGTCCGCCCACTGCGACAGGAGCTCCTTGCGCCAGGTGAAGTGGCGGCAGGCCGTGCAGGCCAAGGTGAGGGACCGGACCCGCTCGGGGTGGCGGACGCCGATCACCTGGCTGATGATCCCGCCCATCGACGCGCCCATGACGTGGGCCGAGCCGTACCCGGCGTGGTCCAGCACAGCCATGGCGTCGCGGGCCATGACCTCCAGGTCGTAGGGGCCCTCGGCCCGCTCGGAGCGGCCCACGCCCCGGTTGTCGACCATCACGAGGCGGAAGCGGCCACCGAGCGCCCGCTTCTGCATCACCCAGCCGCGCGTGTCCGCGCCGAGGCCGTGGATCAGCAGCAGCGGCTCGCCGTCACGGCGGCCATCGAGGGCGTAGGCGATGCGGGCGCCATCCTCCGCGACGGCAAAGGGCATCGGACCAGGCTACTCCCGGCCCCTGGTGGCCACGAACGGCCAGCCCTGGGCCGAGCGCTCAGGCCGGGAGCAGGCGCTCCACCAGGTCTTGGAGCTCCCGGATGTCGAACGGCTTGGGCAGGTAGGCCTCGGCGCCCGCGGCGACGAGCCGGTCGACCTGCCCGGGCGAGGCGTCGGCGCTCAGCACCACGACCGGGATCGATGCCGTCTCGGGGTCGGCGAGGAGCCGGGCCAGGACCTCCTCGCCGTGGACGTCGGGCAGGTGCAGGTCGAGCAGCACGAGGGCGGGCTTGCGGTCCCGGACCGTGCGGTGACCGTCGCGGCCGAGCGGCACGTGGACCACCTCCACGTCGCCGCGGTCCTGCAGGATCCGCTCCACCAGGCGGACGTTGAGGGGGTTGTCCTCGACGTAGACGATGCTGCGCGTCGGCGGCCCGGCCACGGTGGCGAGCGCGGATCGACGGGCCTGGAGCTCAGCGCCCCGAGACGGCGGCACGTCGGCTGCAGGCAGGTCCACCCAGAACGTGCTGCCCTCCCCCGGCGCGCTCTCGAAGTCGAGCGTGCCACCCAGCACCTCGGCGAGGCCGCGCGAGAGGGCCAGACCGATGCCGATGCCCTGGATGAGGTGCTGATCGTCGCCCAGGCGCTCGAAGGGCGCGAAGACCAGCTCCCGGTCGGCGGGGTCGATCCCGCGCCCATCGTCGATCACCCGCACCCGGACCGCGCCGTCGAGCTGCTCGCCTTCGATGGACACGTTGCCACCCGCGTGGCCGTACTTGATCGCGTTGGTCACGAGGTTGAGCAGGATCTGCTTCACCCGCTGCCGGTCCGCGTGGGCGAGCAGGTCGGTCCGCTGGGCGGCCGGGGCGCGCAAGGCGATGCGCTCGGTGGCGGCCATCGGGCGCAGGAGCTGCTGCACCTCGTCCACCACGTCGGCCACGTCCAGCGACTCCATCGACACGGCGAGGGCCCCGCTCTCGATCCGCGAGATGTCGAGCACCTCGTCGATCAGCTGCAGGAGGTGGGCGCCGGCCTGGAGGATGTGGTCGACGGCCTCGCCCTGCTCGGGCGAGAGGTCGTCGAGCCGCAGGAGCTGGGCGAACCCGAGGACCGCGTTCATCGGGGTCCGCAGCTCGTGGCTCATGCGGGAGAGGAACTGGTTCTTGGCGGCGTTGGCGAGCTCCAGGTCGCGGATCGCCTGCTCGAGGTCTGCTTGGCGCTGGGCCAGCTGCGCCTCGTTCTCGTCGCGCTCGCGCTCCATCTGCACCCGCTGGGTCCGGTCGCTGACGTGGTGGACGACGAAGCGCACCTGGCCGTCGGGCCCGAAGACCGGCGAGTTCTCCGGCTCCCACCAGCGCAGCTCGAAGCCACCGCCGAGCTCGACGGGCCTCGGGATGTCGTAGCGCTGGAGCGCCATGGTGTGTGCCCGACCCTCCCGCACGACCTGCTCCATCGAGGCCCGCACGTTGGAGGAGCCGTCGCCGTCGGGGTCGTCGGGCACGGGGAACACGTCGAAGAGGCTGCGGCCGACGATCGCGTCACGGGTGGTCAGCGTGACCTCCAGGTAGCGCTCCGAGGCGTCGCGCACCACGAGGTCCGCGTCCAGGAGCAGGACGCAGCCCGGGAACGTCTGGAAGATGGTCTGGTAGTCGACGGGTGCGTCCACCGGTCCCCCGATCAGCCTCGACGTCCGATGGTGCCACAGCGTGGCGGCACCGTCACGTTCTGCTGTCTCGACCGTCGCTGACCTGGTGGGTCAGAACCACCAGGAGGTGGGGAGCGAGTCGTCGAGGAGGACCTGGGCGGCCATCCGGGTGGACTCGGCGAGCTCGGCGGCGGCCAGGGGGCCGGCGTCGGGCAGCGGCGGCACCGGCTGGCCCACCACGATCCGCCAGGTCCGACCGAGCTCGCGGCCGACCATGGCGACGGGCACCACCGGGCAGCCGGTCTCGATGGCCGGCTCCAACCGCTCGACCTCCAGGTGGCCGACGCGCTCCCGGCTGCGCACGTCGCGCCCCATGGGGAGCCCGACGAGCTGGCCGGCGCGCAGGAGCCCGGCGATCTCGTCGGTGCGGTCCAGCACGCCCCCGAAGCGACGGACGAACGGGCCCACGGGCGTCACGTCGGGCACGCCGACGGTGCGCACGAACCGGCCGGTGGCCTGGCGGATGCCCCGGGCGAGCACCCACGGCTCGCTGATCCCGAACCGGCGGTTGAAGACCAGCACCGCGCCCCCGACCACGGGCAGCTGCTCGGCGCCCACGACCTCGATGTCCCAGCGCAGGGCCAGCACCGGGTTGGCGAGCGCGACGAGGTCGGGATCGAGGCCCCACTCGTCGACGTCGTTGGCCCCGCGTGCTCGGCGTTGCAGGCTCACGGCCACGCTGGCACCCGGCACGCCCCGCCGGACGGCGTCGACGCTCATGCCTGCGCCCGGTTGGGCATCGGCATGGTGACCGCCACGCTCGCCCACTGGAACAGCTGGGACACGACCTCGTGGGTGGACCGCGGCTCGATCCCGAGGACCGCACGGGCCAGCGCGCCGTCGGCGACGCCGCCGCGCACCAGGACCTCGCGGACGTGCGGCGGCAGCGGCGCACCCTGCAGCGAAGCCGCCGCGGAGGCCGCCCACCAGCCGGGGCCCATCACCGGCACCGGGATGCGGCGGCCCATGAGCGCGGCCTGCGAGCCGGTGACCGCGCCGGCCCCCACCACGTTGAGCGGGCCGTCGTGGCCGACGCCCATGGCGGTGACCACGGCGTGGGCGGCGTCTTCCTGGTGCAGGAGCGAGAACGGCAGCTCGGACACCGGGTCCACGGGCACGACCGGCAGGCGCAGGTAGCGGCCGAGCGGGCTGGGGAAGCTGGGCCCCACGATGGGGGCGCAGCGCAGGCTGGTGACCGGCACCCCGGCCACCTCGCCGGCCTCCACCGCGACCTGCTCGGCGTGGGCGAGCGAGGCGCCCCACGGCGTGCTGGGCGCGACCTCAGCGCCCTCGTCGGGCCGGCTCGGTGCGCCCCGGCGCCGGCCGTAGACCTCGATGCCCGACCGCAGGACGATCGCCTGCAGGGACGGGCACTGGGCGGCGGCACCGAGCACCGACACCGCCGATGCTGCGGTCTGGAGCCGGGCCGCCGTGGGCTCGGACTTGGCGTTGGGCTCGTACACGCCGAGGTGCAAGACGACCTCAGGGTCGAAGTCCCGGACGAGGTGGACGATCTTGCGCCGGTCCCGCGGGTCGACCCGGTGGAACTCGGTCCGGTGGATGCGCCGCCGCGGCGGGTACCAGTCCATGCCGAGGATCTCGGCGATGGCCGGATCGGCCTCGAGCAGGTTGGCGACCCGGGTGCCGAGCTCGCCTCCCATCCCCGTGATCAGGACCCGCATCGACGTGCTCCCCCCAGGCTCACGCGCCGGCGGCGTCGCCGTCGCCGGTCGGGGCGCCCTCGCCCCCGCCATCCATGCTGCCAGAGCCGAGGTCCTGCTCGGGGCGGAGCGTCGGGAACAGCACCACGTCGCGGATGGTGGCGGAGTCCGTGAGGAGCATCACCAGCCGATCGATGCCGATGCCGAGGCCCCCGGTGGGCGGCAGGCCGTACTCCAGCGCCCGGAGGTAGTCCTCGTCGACCGCCATGGCCTCCTCGTCGCCGTTGTCGCGCTCGCGGACCTGGTCCTCGAAGCGGGCGCGCTGGTCGTCCGGGTCGAGGAGCTCGCTGAAGGCGTTGCACAGCTCGCGGCCGGCGACGATGCACTCGAAGCGCTCGGTCATGCCCGGGATCTCCCGGTGCGGACGGGCGAGGGGCGAGACCTCGACGGGGTACTCGGTGACGAACACCGGCTGCCACTGGGCGGACTCGGCGGTCTTCTCGTACAGCTCGAGCATGAGCTTGCCGACGTCGTAGGTGTCCTTCCACTCGACGTCGTGCTCGTCGAGCAGCGCCCGCAGCTCGTCGATGGGCGTGTCCAGCCCGACCGCCACACCGATCTGCTCCTCGATGAGCGACGCCATCGTGGCCCGGCGCCACGGCGGGGCCAGGTCGATGTCCCGTCCCTGGTAGCTGATGGTGGTGGAGCCGGTGAGCTCCTCGGCCAGGTAGGCCACGAGCTGCTCGACCAGCTCCATGATGTCGGTCCAGTCCGCGTAGGCCTGGTAGAGCTCGAGCATCGTGAACTCGGGGTTGTGGCGCGGCGAGATGCCCTCGTTGCGGAACACCCGGGCGATCTCGAACACCCGCTCGAAGCCACCGACCACGAGCCGCTTGAGGTACAGCTCCGGCGCGATGCGCAGGTACATCTCCTGCTCGAGCGCGTTGTGGAACGTGGTGAACGGCCGGGCCAGCGCGCCGCCCGGCACCGGGTGCAGCGCCGGGGTCTCGACCTCCGAAGCCGCGGTCCTCGAGCCAGCGACGGGTGAGGCTGACCAGGCGGGACCGCAGGGCCAGCGTGGCCCGGGACTCCTCGGTGACCCACAGGTCCACGTAGCGCTGGCGGTAGCGGGTGTCGGGGTCCGTGATGCCGTGCCACTTGTCGGGGAACGGCCGGCGGGTCTCGGCCAGCACCGTCCACTCGAGCACCTTCACGGACAGCTCGCCCTTGCGGGTGGTCATGACCTCGCCGCGCACGCCGATCCAGTCGCCGAGCGAGAGCTGTCCGAAGGCCTCGAACTCCGGCGTGTCGTTGACCGTGGCGAACAGCTGGATGCGGCCGGTGCTGTCGGCGAGCTGGCCGAACGCGAGCTTGCCCTGCACCCGGCGCAGCATGAGCCGACCGGCGACGGTGACCTCGACGCCCGTCTCGGTCCCGGGCTCCAGGCCATCGTGCGCCTGCTTGATCCCGGCCGCGGTGGCGTCCGGGTCGAAGCGGTAGGGCACGGGGTGGGCGGTCACCGGGGTTCCTCGGGTCGGGGACGTGGGGCCTCCAGCCTGCCCGGTGGACGCCCGGCGCACCCAACCGCTCGGCGGTGCGCCGCGCCGGGCCGCAGGGCCAACGCCCTGGCGCCGACCGCCCTACTGGTTGCGGTCGAACACCACCCGGAGGCCGTGCAGGGTCAGCCACGGCTCCACCCGCTGGATGGAGGTGGTGTACGGGGCGATGAGCTCGGCCAGCCCGCCGGTGGCCACCACCATCGGATCGCCGAGCTCGGCGGCCATGCGGCGGCAGATCCCGTCGACCTGCCCGGCGAAGCCGAACACGGCGCCGGACTGGATGGACTCCACCGTGGTGCGACCGATCACGTTGCGCGGCTCGACCAGCTCGACCCGGCGCAGCGCGGCCGCCCGGGTGTAGAGGGCGTCGAGGCTGATCTCGACCCCGGGGGCGATGACCCCGCCGAGGTACTCGCCCTTGGCCGACACCGCGTCGTAGGTGGTGGCGGTGCCGAAGTCGATGATGATCGCCGGTCCGCCGTAGAGGTCCACGGCGGCGACGGCGTTGGCGATGCGGTCCGCGCCGACCTCGCGGGGGTTCTCGGTGAGGATCGGGAGCCCGGTGCGCACGCCTGGCTCGATGACCACCGGGCGGAACCCGAAGTACTTCTCGGTCATCTCGCGGAACGCCGAGGTGACCCGCGGGACGACCGAGCTGATGGCGATGCCGTCGATGTCGTCGTCGAAGGAGAAGCCGTGGAAGCCCAGGAACTCCTGGACGACCAGGGCGTGCTCGTCGCTGGTCCGCTCCGCGTTGGTGGCGATGCGCCAGTGGTCGAGCAGGCCGGCGTCGAGCGCCCCGTCCGTGGCGGGCGCGGCACCGTCGTCGCCGAACAGGCCGATCAACGTCTGGGTGTTGCCGATGTCGATGGCCAGCAGCATCACACCAGCCTTGTGGCAGGGAGCGCGGTGCCGCCAACCGGTGGCTCTGCCGGGCGGACCGGCCCGATCCGGTGCCCCGGGTTGGCGACCACGACGACGAGCAGCCCGATGACGACCGCTGCGACCACGACCGCCGCCCAGACCCACGCGGGGAGCCGCTGGATCCAGCGCACGACGGGACGCGATCGCCGGGCAGGGGCGTCGCCCGACGGATCGGCGGCAGCCCCATCGGGAGCGGCGACCCCTTCGGCACCGGGGCCGGTCGGCGGGACCTCCGGCTCGGTCACGGCCCAGCCCACCAGGCTTCGAGCCGACCCACGTGGTGGGGCTGGAGGCCCCAGGCGCGCGCCCAGGACCGCCACGTCGCCACCGTGTCGGGGGAGACCGCATCGGTGAGGGAGGGGTCCAGCACCACCATCTGGGCTGGCTGCGAGCCGTCGTCGAACGGGGCCAGGGCATCCACCGCCCCGGGGAAGTACGGGGCGACCGCCTCGCCGTACACGAGGATCCGTCGGGGTCGCACACCGTCAGCCGCGGCCCGGGCGGCCATGGTGCGGTAGTCCCCGTCGCCGAGCGTCGCCGTCCGCACCACCACCACGACGCCCGCCACCACCAAGACTGCCGCCACGACACCCGCAGCCACCGTCCGCACGCCGAGACCCGACCGCTCGCCCGCCGAGCGCCGGGCCAGGAGCTGCTCGATCGGTTCGACCACGCCGATGGCCAAGAGCAGCACGAGCACCGGCACCCAGATCTGGCGGTAGTGCGGGAGCGCGACCGGCGAGGCCATGGCGGTGAGGACCAGCGTCGCCAGCGCGGCGAGGAGGTAGGCCACCGCCGGCCGCCGGCGGCTCGCCACCGCGAGCCCGAGGCCGACGAGCACCGCCGCCACCAGGATCGGGCCATCTGCGTCCCACGTGTACCGGAGGTTCGCCCACCAGGGGCTCCGGTCGTACACGTCGTGGCCGAGCACGAGCAGGTGGCCACCCTTCGCCCGTTCGGCCGGGAACCGCAGCGTCTGGTCGAGCTGCGCCCACGCCCGCCGACCGAACCAGAGGAAGGGGACGACGAAGCCGGCCACGGCCGCCGCCACCAGCAGCGCCAGGTCCCGGCCCAGGTGGCGCCGGCGCCAGCAGAACGCCGCCCCCACCACGGCGACCGGCACGAGCACGGCGAGCGCGTTCAACTTGGCCGCCCCGGCAAGCCCCACCAACGCCCCCGCACCCGCTGCGGCGCGAGCGCCGCCGCGGACGATCCACCGCCACCCCACCCAGAGCCCGGCGACCAGCAGGGGTGCCGCCACCGCCTCGAGCATCCCGTAGCGGTCGATGCGCAGGTCGGCGACGTGGAGGCCCGACACGACCATCCCCCGGGGCAGCACCGCGTAGAGCCCGGCGGCGGCGACCCCGGTCCACCAGCCAGCCACCATCCGACCGAACGCGAAGAGCACCGCCATGGCGACGAGCACCCCGATCGCCGACACCGTGCGCACGGCCGTGAGGTTGCGGCCGAGCACCACCTGCGACACGCCGAACAGCAGCTTGGCGAGGGGCGGGTGACCGAGGTTGGGATCGATCCCCTGGTGCACCAGCACCCAGCCCGCCTGGGCGTAGGCGTCCTCGTCGAGCTTCCAGTCGGACCGGTCGATGCGCCACCAGGCGGAGAAGGCGCCGAGCACGCCGACCGCGGCGAGCGCCGCCACCCCGTGGCGAGGCGGCTGCGCCCGGCGCGCCCCCTCGGTCAACCCACCTCGATGTCGAGCCCGATGTCGAGCACGGGGGCCGAGTTGGTGAGCGACCCGCTCGACACCACGTCGGCCCCCGTCCCCGCGTACGAGCCGACCGTCTCGAGCGTGATGCCGCCCGAGACCTCGAGCAGCGCCCGCCGCGTGCCCGCCGACGCGGCATGGTCCTCGGCGGCCGCCACGCAGGCCCGCACCTCGTCGGGGGTCATGTTGTCGAGCAGGAGCGCATCGGCGCCGGCCTCCAGCGCGGCCTGGACCTGTTCCAGCCGCTCGCACTCCACGTGGACGGTCCGGCCCGGCCACCGGTCCCGCGCCGACGCCACCGCCGGGCCGATGCCGAGGGCGGTGAGGTGGTTGTCCTTGAACATCACCCAGTCAGACAGGTTGCCGCGGTGGTTGCGGGCGCCGCCGGCGCGCACCGCCGCCTTCTCCAGCGTCCGCAGGCCCGGGGTGGTCTTGCGGGTGTCCCAGACGCGCAGGGGCGCCGCCGCGTCGACGAACGCCCGGGTGCGGGTGGCGATGCCGCTCAGGTGCCCGAGGAAGTTCAGGGCGGTCCGCTCCGCCGTGAGCACCGGCGCCAGCGGGCCCGTCACGACGCCCAGGACCTGCCGGGCGGTGACGCGGTCGCCGTCTCGGACCTGCCACGCGACCTCCACCGACGGGTCGACCTGGCGGAACGCCTCGGTGGCGCACGCCGTGCCCGCCACCACGCCGTCGGTGCGGACCACGAACTCGGCGCGCGCCCTCGCGCCCTCGGGCAGCAGCGCGGCGCTCAGGTCCCCGAGGGGCAGCAGGTCCTCGTCGAGCGCACGGCCGACCGCGTCAGCCACCACGCGGGCCGGGACGTCGCCCGCGTTCCCGAGGTCGCCCGCCATCAGTGGCACCTGCTCGGCTGGACCGCGACCATCGACCTACCTCCGGACCGGTGGGGCGGGCGCATCACCCGGTCGGCAGGGCAAGGTACCCGAACAGGTCCACCGCGGTCGTGGTCGTCCCCCCGCCACCCCCGACCAGGCCCACGTAGGTGCCTTCGGGTGACTCGCCCACCAGGGCCACGCTCGTGCGGCGCTCGACGGTGCGGGAGCTGACGGTGGCCTCGAGCCGATCGCCCCGACGCACCAGCTTGGCGACGACCCCATCGGTCGGCGCCTCCAGCTGGCCGAGGGTCAGCTCGCCCTTCGGGCTGCGCTCGACCAGCCGCCACCCCTGGTCGCCCACCACCAGCTCGAACGACTCGGCCAGGTCGGTGGACGACGAGACGACGAGGCCCGAGCCGGGCGCCGCCGCCACGAACTGCGCGATGGCCAGGGCATCGACGGACCCGGCGTCCACCAGCGCCGCGGTGCGGGCGTCGCCGGGCTGGGCCAGGCCGTCGCGCCGCTGCCAACCACCGTCGGCCGTCACCCACCGCATGGGGCCGCCCTCGCCACGGTCGAGGGCGCCAGTGCCGTCGAACCCATCCGCCTCGCCCGCCCGCGGCGGTTGGGGCAGCCCGCGCCAGGCGTCGCCGGGCGCGTCACCGCCGTCGCTGCGCACGGCGAGCAGGACCAGGACGAAGCCGAGCGCGGCCACGACGGCGAGCGCCACGAGCACCCCGCGGGGAACCGGCCGCGGCGGTCGCACGTGGAGCGGAGCGTCGGGGCCCCGCTCGCTCGCTCCCACCCGGGCCGGCGCCGACATGCCCGGTAACGTACCCGCGTGGCCGACGACCGCACCTCGTTCCGGCGGTGGCTCGCCGCAGCCGTGGGCGTCGGCGCGGTGGTGCGCGTGGCGTGGCTGGTCGACCGGTGGAACGCACCGATCGGCTTCGAGGACGCGTTCTTCTACCACCACCAGGCCAACCTGCTCGCCGACGGCCACGGCTTCATCAGCCCGTTCCCGTTCCTCAGCTCGGGCATCTCGTCGCCGGCGGCCGAGCACCCGCCGCTCTACTCGCTGTACCTCTCGGTGTTCTCGTACCTCGGGGGCACGTCGGTCGGCTGGCACCAGATCGCCACGACGCTGCTCGGCATCGGCACCGTCGCCCTCGTCGCGCTGGCCGCGCGGGCAGCGGCCGGCGACCGCGTCGGCATCGTGGCCGGGTTCGTCGCCGCCCTCTACCCCCACCTCTGGTACCAGGACGGGATCGTGTGGGCCGAGGCCATGGCCCAGGCCACCGTTGCCCTGTTCCTCCTGGTGGGGTTCACCTACGTGCGCCGCCCCTCGGCGCGCACCCTGGCCGCGCTCGGCGCCGCCGCCGCGCTCGCCGCCATGGCTCGCACGGAGCTCGTCCTGCTCCTGCCGCTCGCGGTCGTGCCGCTCGCCCTCTGGACCGAGCCCATGCCCCGGCGCCAGCAGCTGCGCTGGGCCGGCATCGGCCTGGTGGCGGGCATCGTGGTCCTGCTGCCGTGGACGGCCTTCAACCTGTCCCGGTTCGACCGGCCGACCACGCTGTCGTCGAACCTGGGCCTCACGCTCGCCAGCGCGAACTGCGACACCACCTGGTACGGGCCGACGATCGGCTACTGGGACTTCACCTGCGCCCAGGCCGCCGGCAACCGGGCGAGCCTCACCGGCGGCGACCCCTCGGACGTGGACGCCGAGGCCCGCAGCGAGGCGCTCGGCTACGTGGGCGACCACGCCGGGCGGCTCCCGGCGGTGCTCGCGGCCCGGACCATGCGCACGGCGGGCCTGTGGTCGCCGCGCCAGCAGGTCGAGCTCGACGTGCTGGAGGGCCGGCCCACGCGGGTCGCCCAGTCCGGGGTGACGCTTTGGTGGGCGACCGCGGCGTGCGCCGTGGTCGGGCTCGTCGCCATGCGCCGGCGCGGCCTGCCCACCTGGCCGGCGGTCGCCTCGGTCCTCGCCATGTGGCTCGGGGTCCTGACCGCGTTCGCGAGCACCCGCTACCGCGCCAGCGCGGAGCCTGCCGTCGTGGTGCTCGCCGCCGCGGGGATCGTCGCCATGGTGGACGCGCGCGCCCGGGCCCGGCTCAGAGGGCGATGAGCCAGCCCACCAGGGCCACCAGCACGAACACGACGACCACCGCCGCCACCGCCACCTGGATCGGCCAGTCCGGATCGGCGACCAGCGCTGCGACCGCTGCGGGCGGCTCGGTGCTCGGCTCCTCGACGGGGATCGCGTAGCGCGGCCCGTCGGGGCTTTCGACCTTGACCGCGCCGAGCTCCTTGAGGTCGGCGCGGAGCTCGTCAGGGGTCACCGGGTGGCCCTCGTCGCGCAGGCGGGTGCCGAGGGCCCGCAGGCTGTCGACGTCGCCGCCCACGATGGCGGCCCGCACCGCGGCCCGGCGCTCGGCGGCGGCGTCGGTGCTGGCGGCCACTAGTTGAACCCCCGGTTGTCCTGCTTGAGGGCCGTGTCGACGCTCACCGCGGCCGCCACGACCAGGCTGCGGAGCGGGTCGTCGAGCGGTCGGTGGATCTGCACCACGTAGTTGTCGGCGGTGGTGAACATCGCCTTGGTCAGCCCCACCCAGGTCTTGGTGATGCGACCCACCTCGGTGCCGGTGCCGTCCTGGATGTTCCAGTTCCAGGCCCGCCAGTTCTCGCCGTTGATCGCGCCGATGCGCTGGCCGCCGACCACCAGGCCGAAGCGGATCTTGCCGATCATGTTCTCCTGCACGATCGCGCCGATCTCGTTGCCGAGCGCGTCCTGCACGATGATCTTGGACTTCATGACCTTGCCGGGCCGGGTGAGCTGCAGGACCACCTGGCCCGAGGCGTCGACGAGCTGGAGCTTGTGGGTCAGGAACTGATCGACGGAGGTCAGCGCCCGCATCACCTTCTTGGCGGTGCTCTGGCCCACCTGCCGGACGGCGCCGATCTGGCGGCCGTGCTGGTCCGAGATGGCGTACTCGTTCTCGAGCTCGATGAACTTGGCCTTCTGGTTCACCACGAGGATGGGCTCGGTGAACAGCGTCCCCCCACCCACGGTGGCGCCGGGCACGACCCCCGCGCTGGCCAGGTCCCGGGCCGGGTCCGCGCCGGCGTCGCGCGCCGGCACGGCGGCCGGTGCTTGCACCGGGTCCACGGACTGGCGCCCGTGGGAGCTGACCTGGTCCGTCCACTGCGCGCCGTCGAACCAGCGGTACTCGTGCCGCCCCATCGGATCGGGGTACCACGCCGGGGCGTGACCCCCCGGGCCCTGATCGCTCATGACCACCTCCCTCGGCTCCCGCTGGCACGCTAGCCAACCACGTCGCCGAGGCCGACCGGCGGGTGGCTGGGTGGGTGGGCCTGGACGGTCCCGCGGCCGCGGCGCGGGCCGTCGGGTGGGGCGATCAGACGAAGACGAACCGGTGCGCGAGCGCGGGGCTGGTCTCGGGGAAGTCCTCGCGGGTGTGGGCGCCGCGGCTCTCCTCCCGACGGGTGGCCGCCTCGACTGCGGCGCGAGCCACGACCGCCAGGTTCCGCAGCTCGTGCTCCGCGACGGTCGTGCCGGCCGGCCGGGCCAACGCCCCGTCGACGACCTTGGCCGCCCGGTCGAGCGAGTCGCGATCCCGCAGGACGCCGGCGCAGAAGGTCATCTCGTGCTGGAGCGTGGCGCGGGCTCCGGTCACCTCGTCGGCCTCGACCCCGGCGGTGGCGGCAGGCGGGTCAGCCGAGAGCACCTCGAGGTGGACGAACCGGCCGCCGATCACGCCCGGCGGCACCACGTCCGGTCGGTCCGGGTCCATGCCGAGGACGGTCCGCATCGCGCCGCTCGCCTCCGGCCCCGATGCGCCCGCCTCGATGGCCTCCACGGCACGGGGCCCGAACACCATCCCCTCCAGCAGCGAGTTCGACGCCAGCCGGTTGGCGCCGTGGACCCCGGAGCACGAGGCCTCGCCCGCGGCCCACAAGCCGGGGAGCAGCGACGCGCCGTGGAGGTCGGTGACGATCCCGCCGCACGTGTAGTGGGCGGCCGGCGCCACGGGCAGCCAGTCCTTGGCCGGGTCCAGGCCGAGGCCCCGGAGCTCGTTGGCGATGTTCGGGAAGCGCTGGTCGAAGGCCTCGAGGCCGGTGGCATCCAGGAACACGTGGTCCGCACCGAGCTCGAGCATGCGACGGGTCTCCGCCCTCGACACCACGTCTCGGGGCTGCAGCTCGTCGACGAAGCGCTCGCCGCTGGTGTCGCGCAGCAGGGCGCCGTGCCCCCGCAGCGCCTCGGTGAGCAGCGGCCGGGGCATGGAGTCCACCGACAGGGCGGTCGGGTGGAACTGGGTGAACTCGATGTCGGCCACCGCCACCCCGGCGCGCAGGGCCATGGCGATGCCATCGCCGGTGGCCTCCAGCGGGTTCGTGGTGACGGCGTACATCTGGCCCGCCCCACCGGTGGTGACCAGCACGTTGGTGGCCCGTACCTCTCGCACCGAGCCGTCCGGGAACCGGGCGGTGACGCCGCGGCAGCGGCCGGCCTCGACGATCAGGTCGAGGGCGAAGGCGTGCTCGTGGATCGCGGCCATCGAGGCCTGCACCGCCTCGACCAGGGCCCGCTCGACCTCGGCGCCGGTGGCCGAGCCACCGGCGTGGACGATGCGCGGCAGGGTGTGGCCGCCTTCCCGGGCCAGCTCGAGCTGACCGTGGGCGTCCCGATCGAACATCGCCCCCATCGCGATGAGCTCGTTGACCCGGTGGGGGCCTTCGTCGACGAGCACCCGCACGGCCTCGGCGTCGCACAGCCCGGCGCCGGCGGCCAGCGTGTCGGCAAGGTGGAGGTCGGTGGAGTCCGGGTCGCCGTGGAGGACCGCGGCCACGCCGCCCTGCGCCCAGCGCGTCGTGGCCTGGGGGAGCTCGCCCTTGGTGAGCACGCCGACCCGCATCTTGTGCGTCTCCGCGGCTCGCACCGCGGCCGACAGCCCAGCGACGCCGCTGCCCAGGACCAGCAGGTCCAGCTCCTCGCTCATGGGGCGAGTCTGGCCCGCGCATCGCCGACGCGCACCATCTGGCAGCGCCGGGCCTGGGCCCGATCGGCCGGGTCAGCGGTCGCCGGCGGGGACCTCGACGTAGCGGCGGGGGGCGGGGCGACGCTCGAGCTCGGCGAGGGCGGCGGCGGTGGCCTCGTCGACCGGGCGGTTGGCGGTGTCGACGTGCACGACCCGCGGCTCGTAGAAGGCCAGCTCGGCCTCGTGGTAGTCGGCGTAGCTGATGATGATGATCCGGTCGCCGGGCGACACCAGGCGGGCGGCGGCGCCGTTGAGGCACACGTCCCCGGACCCGCGCTCGCCGGCGATCACGTAGGTCTCGAGGCGCGCCCCGTTGTCGACGTCGACCACGGCGACCTGCTCGTGCTCCAGCAGGTCCGCCTCCTCCATCAGGTCCAGGTCGATGGTGATGGACCCGACGTAGTGGAGGTTGGCGTCGGTCACCGTGGCGCGGTGGATCTTGGACTTCATCATGCGTCGCCGCATCGGCCGACCTCCCGTGTGGTGGGCGCCGATCCCGGTCGCCCCCGTGTGTGGATGCCCCCAGCCTACGCCCCACGTTCTGTACCAGAACAATCCCCACCCGGGCCCGGGCCCCACCCCACCACACCGCGATTCCGGTGCCGTCGTGCGCGCCATGCCCCCACGACTGCACCAAGAAGCGGTGGGGAGGACCCGGCGAGGGGCGGACGTCGACACGGGACCCCCGACGACGCCCGAGCACGAGGACGAGGCCACTCGGGGCGCAGCCCCGAGCAAAGGAGGCGCCGCAGGAGACCCCGACGACGCTCGTGCACGAGGACGAGGCGACTCGGGACGAGGCCACTCGGGACGAGGCCACTCGGGGCGCAGCCCCGAGCGAAGGGGCGCCGCAGGAGGCTCCGCCTCCGAGGACGCTGGGCGCGGCCGCAGGCCGCAGCCATCAAGCTCGCCGCCGAACCTCCGGTTCGGCGGCGACCCGCGCGTTGTCCAGCAGTCGGGTGCGGCCGAAGCGGGCGGCGACGAGGAGGCGCTGCTCGCCGTGGACGGCGGTAGCGGGCTCGAGGGTGGCAGCGTCGACGAGGGCGGCGTAGTCGAGCTCGGCTTGGGGCTCGGCGGCGATGGCGTCGGCGACGACGGCTTCGATGGCGCGGGGGTCGCGCTCGCCGTCGGCAGCGAGCTGGGCGGCGGCGAGGAGCGACCGGTGGAGGACGGGGGCGGCGGCGCGCTGGGCGGGGTCGAGGTACACGTTGCGGCTGCTCATGGCGAGGCCGTCGGCTTCGCGCACGATGGGGCAGCCGATGACCTCGACGGGCATGGACAGGTCGGCGGCCATGCGACGGACGACGGCGAGCTGCTGGAAGTCCTTCTCGCCGAAGTAGGCCCAGCAGGGCCCGGCGATGGAGAAGAGCTTGGCGACGACGGTGGCGACGCCGGCGAAGTGGGTGGGGCGGGCGGCGCCTTCGAAGCGGGCGGAGACGTCGGCGACGGTGACGGTGGTGCGCACGGGCTGCGGGTACATCTCCTCGACGCTGGGGACGAGCACGTGGTCGATGCCGGAGGCGGCGGCGATCGCGAGGTCCCGGTCGAGGTCTCGTGGGTAGTCGGCGAGGTCTTCGTCGGCGGCGAACTGCAACGGGTTGACGAAGATGGATGCGGCAGCGACGCCGGTGTCGGAGGCGGCGCGCCGCATGAGGGAGGCGTGGCCGTCGTGCAGGTAGCCCATGGTGGGGACGAAGCCGACGGTGAGCCCGTCGCGGCGGATGCCGTCGAGGGCGGTCCGGAAGCTGTCGATGGTGGTGTGGACGTCGGGCACGGTGCCTCCGGTGGGCGGTGCGGTCAGCGAGGCGGGTCGAGGTGGCGGCGGGTCACTCGGCGAGCAGGTCGGGTGGCAGGCCATCGTCGGCGACGAGGCGGCGGGCTTCGGCGGCCAGGGCCAGGTAGGCGGGCCGCTCGGCGGGGTCGATGGCAGCGAGGTGGCGCCGGACGGTGTCCCAGTCGCCGCGGGCGACGGGGCCGGTGAGGGCGGCGGCGGGGCCGAGGGCGGCGACGTTCTGGAGGCTGCCGGCGGCGAGGGCGAGGTACGCGTCGCCGGGCACGCCGATGCCTTCGGCGATGCGGGCGACCTGGCCCATGAGGGCGACGAGGTGGTTGGAGGCGACGGCGGCGGCGGCGTGGTAGGCGGCGCGGTCGTGGTCGGCGAGCTCGAACCACCGGCCGCCCAGGTCCGCGGCGGCGCTGGACGAGGGGTCGCCGGCGACGGCGAACCAGGCGCCGGCGAGGCGCGCCGCGCCCTGCTCGGCGTCGGGCAGCGACACCAGGGGGTGGAGGGCGCCGACCCGTTCGTGGCCGGCGAGGACGTCGAGGCCGAGGGACCCGGAGAGGTGGGCGACCACGGCGGTGGGCTGCGGGGCGATGGCGGCGGCGACCTCGGCGATGGCGGCGTCGGGGGTGGCGATGGCCACGAGGTCGGTGCCGGCGGCGGCACCGGCGAGGTCGTCGCCCTCGCCCGACGAGGCCGACGACGTTCCAGCCGGCGCGGACAGCGCGGTGGCCAGCGAGCGCCCGGCCCGGCCCGGGCCGACGACCCGCAGGCGCGGCGGCAGGGTCACGGCGCCTCGGGCCCCCATCCGGCGAGCGGCTCGACCTGGCGCACCTGGCCTTCGGCCCGGGCGAGCACGTCGGCGTCGACGAGCTCGGGCGCGAGGTCGGCGAGCGGGGCGAGCACGAACGTGCGCTCGGACCAGCGGGGGTGCGGGATCTGGAGGTCCGGCTCGTGGACCTCGATGCCGTCGATCCAGATGATGTCGACGTCGAGGGTGCGCGGCCCCCAGCGCTGGGTGCGCACCCGTTGGGCGGCCGACTCCAGGCGGTGGCAGACGCCGAGCAGCTCGCGGGGCGTGAGGTCGGTCTCGAGTTGGACGATGAGGTTGAGGAACCGACCCTGGTCGGGCCCCCCGACGGGGTCGGTCTCGTAGACGGGCGACACGGCCACGGCCATCGCGCCCAGCGAGCCGACGGCCTCGGCCAGGAACTGCCGCCGGTCGCCCAGGTTCGACCCGAGCGACAGGAACGCGCGCGTCATGCCGTGCGCCGGATGCGGACGCCGGAGGTGGCGAGCTGGTGGGGCACCGGCGGGCGCAGCTTGCGGACGGCCACGGTGACGGCGGAGGCCCGGGCGTCCACGTCGAGCACCGCGGCGGCGATGGCCTCCGCCAGCTGCTCCAGCAGCTGTGGCGCGCCACCGGAGACGACGGCGGCGACCGCGTCGCAGAGCGCGCCGTAGTCGATGGTGTCAGCGAGGTCGTCAGAGGCACCGGACGGCGCCAGGTCGGCCTCCACGTCGAGGTCCACCTCGATGGGCTGCACGCGGTCGCGCTCCTCGGGGAGCGCGCCGACGATGGCGGCGAAGCGCAGGCCCCGCAGCTCGATCAAGTCGCCGTCGGCCACCTCAGGCCTCCGCGGTCCCACCGGCGAGCTCGATGGCCACGGTGACCAGCTCGCGGGCAGGCGGGCCGAGCTGGCGGTGCAGCAGCCGCTCGGTGAGCGAGATCGCCTTCGGCCCCGAGGGCACCAGGCCGGACCACACGAGGTAGCCGGCGATGATCCCCGAGAGGCGGTCGCCGAGCTCCTCGCCGTGGATGAGCACCTTGATCTCGGGGGTGGCGAGCAGGCCGCGCAGCTCTGGGTAGAACGCGGCGAGGTAGGTGTGGGCGTCGTCGTGGTTGCCGAAGGGGCGGTGGAGCCACGAGACGTTGAGCTCGTCGTAGTTGTGGAGGTTGGCGGGCGAGGCGATGATCGAGATCACCGGGGCGAAGCCCTGCTCGCGCACCCAGATGATCTCCTCCTGGCGACGCACCCGGCGGTGGTTGGCGCCGTAGCCCCCGGGGCGCTCGCACACGGCGAGGGTCCCCTTGATCACCCAGCGGAAGTTGCGCGGCTCGATGCCCTGCGCCCACTTGCCCTTCACGGCCACCTGTCGGCCTCCCTGCCGTCGGGGGCCGCCGGGGCGCGGGGGCGGGTCGTGGAACCTGCAGCGCCCAGCGCCGCCACCGTGGCGGCGACGTCGTGGACGCGGATCATGGCGGCACCGGCGGCGGCGGCGCGCACCGCCGTGGCCACGGACCCCTCGAGCCGCTGCTCGACGGGGGCGGGCGCCTCGGTGCCGTCGGCGGCGGCGAGCGC
The DNA here is from genome assembly GCA_046331115.1 of Acidimicrobiales bacterium. GTDB lineage: Bacteria > Actinomycetota > Acidimicrobiia > Acidimicrobiales > Iamiaceae > Aquihabitans. The sequence continues at coordinate 150,888 of JAXLRJ010000002.1, read as the reverse complement.
CGCGCCGAGGAACGCCTTGCGGCTGGTGCCGATGGCGACGGGCACGCCCGCCGCGCACAGGTCGGGCAGCGACCGCAGCAGCGCCCAGTTGTGCTCGTGCGTCTTGCCGAAGCCGATGCCCGGATCGATCCACACCTCGGCCACGCCGGCGGCGCGGGCGTCCTCGGCCCGGGCCAGCAGGTGGGCTCGCACCTCGGCGACCACGTCGCCGTAGGCCGGCGACGCCTGCATGGTGCGCGGCTCGCCCTGCATGTGCATGGCCACCCAGCCGACGCCATGGCGGGCGGCCACGTCGTGCAGCGAGGCGGTGACGTCGTTGATGACCGTGGCCCCGGCGGCCACCGCCGCGTCGGCGACCTCGGGCTTGGCCGTGTCGATCGACACCCGCACGTGGGCGGCGAGGGCGGCGACGACGGGGACCACCCGGTCGAGCTCGGTGGCCGGGTCGACGGGGAGGGCGCCGGGCCGGGTGGACTCGCCGCCCACGTCGACCAGGTCAGCGCCCTCGGCCACCAGCCGCAGGCCGTGGGCCACCGCGTCGTCGTGGTCGACGAAGCGCCCGCCGTCGGAGAACGAGTCGGGCGTGACGTTCAGGATTCCCATCACGAGCGGGGGCACGAGCGGCCATGCTACCGATGGCGTCAAATCCGGCCCGAGGTGCTTCGGGGTCTCTCAGCCCCTCTGGATGAAGCGCATGGCTTCTTCGCGCGTAGCGACGTTCGTGCGGAACAGCCCGCGCACCGCCGAGGTGACGGTGGTGGAGCCGGCCTGCTTGACGCCGCGCATCGACATGCACATGTGCTCGGCCTCGATCACGACCATGACGCCCTTGGGGTCCAAGCTCTCCTGCATGGCATCGGCGATCTGGGCCGTCAGCCGCTCCTGCACCTGCGGGCGGCGGGCGTAGCCGTCCACCAGCCGGGCGAACTTGGAGAGGCCGATGACCCGGCCGTCGGCGTTGGGGATGTAGGCCACGTGGGCCTTGCCCAGGAACGGGGCCAGGTGGTGCTCGCAGAGCGAGTACAGCGGGATGTCCCGGACCATCACCATCTCGTCGTGGTCGGCCTCGAACACCGTCTTCAGGTGCGTCGCGGGTCCTGGTGGAGGCCGGCGCAGATCTCGGCGTACATGCGGGCGACCCGGGCCGGCGTGTCCTGGAGGCCGTCGCGGGTGGTGTCCTCGCCGATCGCGGCCAGGATCTCGCGCACCGCGGCCTCGATGCGGGGGAGGTCGATGGGGTTGTCGGCGGGCACGTCGGCGGCGGTCACGGCAGCTGCTCCAGGCCCGAGGCGGCGAGCAGCTTGAGCGTGTCGAGCTTCAGCGGCTTGAGGTCGCCGGCGGCACGGCTCGAGAGCGTGAGCAGGTACTGCCCGTCGCGCACCTGCAGCAGCGAGGTCTGCTTGGACTGCGAGGAGAAGGCATCGTCGCCGATGTCGACCACGGACGTGGCGCCCACCGTGCTGTTGCGCAGCGCCTGGTACTGCTGGTCCAGCGCGGCCTGGTCCTGCTTGAAGTTGCGGACCTCGATGCGGAGGGTGAGGGCATCGCCGTTGGGCTCGCTGCGGGCCCACGAGCAGGCCTCGCCGGTGACCTTGTCGCCCTTCTTGCCGATGGCTTCGGGGGCGAGCCGCTTGAACATGTTGCCGCCGCCGATGACGTCCTTCATCCGGTTGATCTTGTAGGCGTAGCAGAGGCCGAGGGCCTCCGAGCCGGTCGGCGGATCGGCGAACGAGATGGCGCCGCGATCGTTCTCGGTCTTCTTGGCGTCGTCCTTGGAGCACCCGACGGCCCCGACCGCGATCGCGATCGCCAGGAGGCCAGTGCCCATCACCCGCATGCGTGACATGGACGGCGACGCTAGTGCCAGCGCTGCGCGGACCCAACGTCGGGGCGCCGCCCGCTGGGCGGGGCCTAGGGCGCGAACGAGGCCACGTAGGGCAGGTTGCGGTAGCGGTCGTCGACGTCGAGGCCGTAGCCCACCACGAAGTCCGGCGGGATGCGGAAGCCGACGTAGCGGAGGTCGGGGTCCCGGGCCTGGAGGCCCTCCCGGACCAGCAGCGCGCACACCTCGACCGACGCCGGGTTGCGGGCCAGGAGGTTCTTGCGGAGGTACCCGAGCGTGAGGCCCGAGTCGATGATGTCCTCGACGATCAGGACGTGGCGACCGCTCAGGTCCAGGTCCAGGTCCTTCACGATCCGGACCACGCCGCTCGACTTGGTGGCGTTGCCGTAGGACGACACGGCCATGAAGTCGAGCTCGACGGGCAGGTCGATGTTCCGAGCCAGGTCGGCCATGAACATGATGGCCCCCTTCAGCACCCCGACCAGCAGCGGCGCGCGCCCGGCGTAGTCCGCCGTGATCTCGGCGCCGAGCTCGGCGACCCGCTGCTGCAGGTCCGCCTCGCTGACCACCACCGAGCCGATGTGGGGATCGCCCTCGTAGGGCTGCGCGGGGTCAGGGGCCATGGCCGGCATCCTGCCACGCACCCGGCGGGGATGCGGACAGCCGGCCGCGGGACCGGGCGATCCGCCAGCCGCCCGCGACCTCCGTCGCCCGCACCTCGCCGCGCGCCACCGCGAGCACGCGTGCCACCGCGGCGCCGTCGACGACGTACCCGTCCCCGACGCCGACCTCGACCAGCCAGCCGCGCACGGCCTCGCCGGCCACCGCTGGCAGTGCCGACGCCAGGTCACGGGCGGAGGTGGGATCGATCGCCGCGGCCTGGGCGGCCAGCGCGTCGCGGACCTCGGCGAACAGGTCCGCCTGGCGCACGAGGATCGGGACGGGGTCGCGGTCACCGATGTCGGCCAGCAGCGGGAGCAGCTCGTGGCGGACCCGGTTGCGACGGAAGCGGGCGTCGGCGTTGCTCGGGTCATCGACCGGATCAAGGCCCAGTGCTGTGCAGAGGGCACGGGTCTCGGCCCGTCGCAGGTCGAGCAGCGGCCGCCGCGGCGACCGGGCGATGCCCACCGCGCCCGCCGGCCCCGCGCCGCGCAGGAGGTGCAGGAGCACGGTCTCCGCACGGTCGTCCGCGGTGTGGCCGGTGAGCGCGTCCGAGGGCAGCACCTCGTGCCGGGCAGCGCGCAGGCGTGCCTCCAGGTTCGGGCCATCGGGCACCTCGACCTGGGCCGCCCGGAACCCGGCGCCCAGCGCCTCGGCGACGTCGCGCACCACGTCGGCCTCCTCCGCTGATCCGGGCCGCTGGCCGTGGTCCACGTGCACCGCGGTGGCGCGGCAGCCGGCGGCCACCGCCAGCACGAGCAGCGCCAGGGAGTCCGGCCCCCCGGACACCGCACAGGTGACCTCGGTGCCGGCCGTCGGGAACGCGCTGCGCGCCAGCAGGTCGACCACCAGGGGGTGGCCGAGGTCCACGGCGGGAGGGGTCAGGCCGCCACCGTGGGCGCCACCCGGGCGATCCACGCCTCCGGGTCCCGGATCTCGGCGAGCGTCGGCAGGTTCGCCGGGTCCAGCCACGCCCGGTCGAGCAGCTCGGTGCCGCCGGCCTTCTCCACCTTCTCGATGAAGCGCTCGCCCTGCTCGTACTGCTTCATCTTGGCGTCGAGGCCGATCAGCTTCTGCAGCGCCTTGGCCAGCGGGCTCCCCTGCTGGCGCCGCTGGCGGAGCGCGGCGCTGAAGCGGGCCGCCGAGGGGATGTCGTCCGCGCCAGCGCGGTCCATGGTGACGTCGCCGTGGCCCTCGAGCAGGCTCATCAGCCCGGCCACCTGGTCCAGCACCACCCGCTGCTCGGGCGAGGCGAGCACGGCCATCACGCCACCGTCGTCGAGGGGGTTCTTGCCGTTGCGCAGGTCACCGGCCAACCGGCCCAGCCCGTCGACGAACCGCTTCGGGTCCGGGTCCATGGAGTCCACGGTCTGGGCCACCAGGCCGAGGAAGTGCTCGCGCATCCAGGGCACGCCGGTGAACTGCGCCCGGTGGGTGACCTCGTGGAGGGCGAGCCAGTGGCGGAACTCCCGGGGCGGGAAGCCGAAGCGCTTCTCGAGCCCGATCACGTTGGGCCCGACGTAGTACACGATGTCCTGCTCGGTCGGGTCCTCGTCCTCGATGACCAGCAGGTCGTACTGGCCGAGCACCCGGCTCGACATCCAGCCGAGGACCATGCCCATCTCCGCCCCGGCCACGCGGCTGGCGACCGGGGCGAACGGGTTGGACCGCAGGTTCTGCTCGAGCCGATCGGTGATGGGCCGCAGGAGCCGCTGGAACGAGGCCACGTTGGCGCGCACCCAGCCCGACCGATCGGTGACCCGGGCGCGCGCTGGCCCGGCCAACGATCGGAGGCCGGTGGTGGCTGCCACCTGGTCCTCGGCGAGGGCGGTCAGCTCCTCGAAGTCCGTCGCCAGCGAGGCGTAGTGGTACGACTCGGCGAACGGCTCGCGCCCCGCCGCCTTGACCGCGACCCGCTCGGCGAGCCCCCAGTCGACTGCGGCGGGCACCCCAGGTCAGCCCTGGTTGCGCGGGTACTTGGGCCGGACCACGTTCACCAGGTAGCCGACGATGGTGGCGAGCACGAACAGGACGGCACCGATCACGAGCGGGACGGCGATCCAGTAGTGCCACACGTGCGTGGTAGCGATCATGCGCTCGATCCTAGGGGCGCGGGGCGGGGGGCCCGAAAGTCACCCGGCATCGGAGGTGGCGTCGGGCTCGTGCTCGAGCGCCCGGGCGATCCGGGCCCGCAGGGACTCCGGCACCTGGTCGACGCACCGGCACCGCACCACCTCGCGCAGCTCGGCTTCGAAGTCGAACGCCGCCAGGCACGGCGAGCAATCGTCCAGGTGCTGCTGGATGTGCGCCCGGTCGTCCTCGGTGAGCTGCCCGTCGAGGAAGAGGTACAGCTCCCGCAAGGTTTCGTTGCAGTCGGACATGGCGGATCCTGGTCAGCGCTCCGCACCGGAGGGCGCGGCGACGGGTCGGGGCTCGGCGGACGGTGCCGGGCCGGGGTCGGGCTCGAGGTCATCGGCGAGCCCGTGCGTGGTGGCGTAGTCCCACAACGCCTTCTGCAGCGCCTTTCTTCCCCGGTGCAGCCGGCTCATCACGGTGCCGATCGGGATGTCGAGGATCTCGGCGATCTCCTTGTACGAGAAGCCCTCGACATCGGCCAGGAGGACGGCCATCCGGTAGTTCTCCGGCAGGTCCTCGATCGCGGCCTTGACCTCGGCCTCGCTGAACGAGTCCATCAGCTCGTCCTCCGCGCTGCGCCCGGCGCGGGCGCTCTCGAGGCCACCCAGGCGCCGGTAGAGGTAGAGGTCCTCGACCTCGTCCAGCCCGGTCTCGTCGGGGCGGCGCTGCTTGGCGCGGTACGAGTTGATGTACGTGTTCGTGAGGATCCGGTACAGCCAGGCCTTGAGGTTGGTGCCCTCCTGGAAGCCGCCGAAGCCCCGGTAGGCGCGCAGGTACGTCTCCTGGACCAGGTCCTCGGCGTCCGCCGCGTTGCGCGTCATCCGGAGCGCGGCCGAGTACAGCGAGCTCATGAGCGGCATCGCCTGCTCTGCGAAGGTCGCCTGGTCGGCCATCGCAGGCAACCTAGCGGGCGCTGCCGGGCACCGCGCCCCGGCAAGGGCGCCGCCGCCGGTCGCTACCATCCTCGGACCACCGCCAGACCGCTCCGAGGCCCGACGCGTGATCCCCCCCACCCCACCACCACCCGCACCGGCCACCACCTGGCCGTTCGTGGGGCGCGGCGAGCTGGTCGCGGCCGTCCGGGCCGCGCTGGGCGGGCGGGGTGCGGTGCTCGTCGGGCCCGCCGGCGTCGGCAAGTCAGCGCTGGCGGCCGCCGCCGTGCCCCGCGCCGCCGGGCGGATCGTGGCCTCGCCGGTCGGGCAGGAGCTGCCCTTGTGGGGCGTGCGGTCGCTGGTCCCCGAGGCCACCGACGAGCACGAGGCCGCGACCCGCCTGGCGGCCGTCCTGCGGGCCGCGCACGGCCCGACCGGGCGCCCGGTGCTGCTGGTCGACGACCTCGACCTGCTCGACGGGCCATCGCTCGCGGTCGTGCTGCGCCTCCTTGCCGGCGACGAGCTGCGCCTGGTCGCCACCCGCCGACCCGGGCCGCCCGGCCCTGGCGTCGACACGCTGTGGCGGGAGGCCGGCCTGGCACGCATCGACGTCGGGCCGCTCGGCGAGGACGACGTCGCCGAACTGCTGCGGGAGGCGCTTGGCGCCACGGTCGACGGCCGGACCGTGCAGCTGCTGTGGCGCCACTGCCGGGGCAACGCGGGGGTCCTCCGGGACGCGGTCGATGCGTCGATCGCCTCCGGCGTGCTCGTGGCGGCGCGAGGGATGTGGCGGCTGACCGGGCCCGTCGAGATCGGCACCGCCGAGCGCGAGCGCGCCAGCTCCCTGGTGGAGGGCTGCTCGGCCGAGGGGCGCGGCGCCGTGGAAGTCCTGTCCCTGGCCGTCGAGCTCCCGCTGGCCGCGGCGAGGCGGGTGGTGCCGGCGGCGACCCTCGAGGCCCTGCAGCGGGCGGGCCTCGTCGAGGTCGGGCCGGCGCCGGAGCAGGCGGTGCGCGTCGCCGACCCGGCGCTGGCTGCCACCGTGGCCACCGACCTCCCGACGCTGGCCCGTGCCCGCTGCGCCCGGGAGCTGCGCGAGGCGCTGGCCGGGGCCTGCGCCGACGGGCTGGCGGCGTCGCCGGAGGTCGAGCTGCGCTCGCTGGCGTGGGCGGTCGATGCCGGCGAGCCGCTGGGTGCCGACCAGCTCCTCGACGCTGCGCACCTCGCCGTCGATGCCGGCGACACCGCGCTCGGCGAGCGCTTCGCCCGGCTCGCCGCGGCCGCCGGCGGGGGCACCCCTGCGCTCCTGCTGCAGTCCTGGTGCGCCAACGAGCAGGGCGCGCTCGGATGGGACCGGGAGCTGTTCGCCGGCCACGAGCCCGAAGACGATGCCGCGGCGGTGGCCATCGCCATCCGCCAGGCCGAGCAGGAGGTGTGGATCGGCGCCGACCCTGAGGCGGCCCGGGCCACCATGGACGACGCCCGACGCCGCGTCGGCGCCGATGCCCGCCTCGCGCTCGACGCCCAGGACGCGATGTTCCTCGTCCTCGACGGGCGGACCGAGGATGCCCTCGCGCTTGCCCTCCCCCTGGCCGACCACCCCGAGCCCACCGTGCTCAGCCCGGCGTCGCTCGCCGCTGGCGTCGCCCTCGCCCTGCTGGATCGCACCGCCGAGTCGCGCGCCGTGTCGGAGCGAGCCCTCGAGCGGCTCGCCGGCCCGACCCCCGCGCTGTTCATCGATCCCGGGGTCCACCTCGTCGGGCTGCTGTTCGCCCAGCTGCTGGCCGGCGAGCTGCTGGCGGCCGACGAGCTCGCCACCGCGGCCTACCGCCACACGCTCGGGCGCCCGGGGCGACGGGAGCAGGGGTGGGCCGGGATGCTCCGCGGGCTGGCCCGCACCGCCATCGGCGACCCCCGCGACGCTGTCGAGCTCGGCCTCGAAGCCGAGCTGGTGTGGGTGGCGGCCGGGGTCGAGGGCACGGCGAGGTGGAGTGCCACGATCGCGGCCCTCGCGGCGGCCGAGCAGGGCGACGCCGAAGGCCTGGCCGAGTGCCTGGCGCGGGCCGATGCGCTCGCCGCCGCGCCGTTCCGCCTGTTCGACGCCGAGCTGCTGCGGGCCCGGGCCTGGGCGGTCGAGCTCTCGGGGGAGGGCCCGGTGGCGGCGTTCCTCGCGGCCGCAGCGCTCGGCATCCGCGGCGGGCGCCCGGTGCACGCGGCGGCCACCGCCCACGACCTGGTGCGCGCCGGCCACCCCGGTGCCGCGCTCGACGTGCTCGCCGAGCTGCCCCCGGGTGGGCCGGTCACCGAGGCTCGCCGGGCCTTCGCCGAGGCTGCCCACCGGGAGGATGCCGACGCACTCGAGGCCTGCGGGGCGCGGTTCGAGGGGTTCGGGGCCGCAGGGTGGGCCGCGGAGGCCCGGGCGCTGGCGGCGCTCGCCTCGACGGGGCCGCGGGCAGCTGCGCTCGCCCGATCGGCGCAGGATGCTGCCCACCGCTCCGGCCTGGCGACCCCACCGCTGCGACGGCTGGTGGACGAGCGCCGGCAGCAGCCGGTCGACGCCCTCACCACCCGGGAGGCCGAGGTGGCCGCGCTGGCTGCGTCGGGCCTCTCGAACCGGGCGATCGCCGACCAGCTCGTGGTGTCGCTGCGCACGGTCGAGAACCACCTCCACCGAGCGTTCGCCAAGTTGGGGGTCACCACCCGGTCCGAGCTCGGCCAGCACCTCTGACGGGCCGCAGGTCGGCTGGCACGACGCCCAGCCACGCCGCTCGCGGCTGGAACCCAGCCGAACCAGCCGTGGCTGGAGCGCACCGAACCGGCCGCGGCTGGGGCGACCTGCGCTGCTGGGGCGACCTGCGCTGCTGGGGCGACCTGCTCGGCTGGGCGCTACACCCCCTCGGCCCCTCGGCCCCTCGGCCCCTCGGCCCCTCGGCCCCTCCACCCCTCCACCCCTCGACCCCTCGGCCCCGCCCGTCCGCCCGACCCGCGCCCCCGGGCAGGGACGGCCGACCGGGCTCGAGTCGATCGGACCGCTTGGCCTCGATGCTGATGCCAGGGCCGAGCCGATGGCGCTGCTCCGATGCCTGGACCCGGAGCGCCCCGCGGATGGACGCGCCGGAGCGGCCGCGCCGGGGCGGCCTGCTCCGATCGGTTGCGCTCCGTTCACTCCGACCCGTTCCTCACGCCTTCCCCGCTCGCCGTCCCCGACCGACGGGCGGGTGGGTGGGTTCAGCAGAGGGTGGGTTGCTCCCATTCGGTGGGGACGTGGTGGGGCGGGTCCCAGGTGTCGGGATCCGTCGGGCTCGCATCCGGGCTGGCCGCCTTCGTGCTGGAGGCAGCGTGCCCCAGGTCCGCCTGCCCATCGAACGGTCCGTCGGTGTGGTCGTCGGATCGGTCGTTGGGTGGGAGGAAGCGTCGGCGTCCGGTGCCCGCTTCGAGGTGCCAGCCGTGGTGGGTCTTGAGCTGGTGGTGGTGCGGGCAGAGCGGGTCGATGTTGTCGAGCTTGGTGCGTGGGTCTTGGGCCCACGGCAGGTTGTGGTCCATCTGGACCGCGATCGTGCGGTTGCAGGCGATGTTCGAGCAGATCGTGCCGGTCCACTCGATCGCGGTGCGTTGATGGGCGTTGAGGCCGCGGCCGAGGTGGGCGACGGTGTGCACGTCACGGCCCTTCGTGACGATCGCAGCGAGGAAGGCGTCACCCATCAACTCGCGCACCGCCGACACCGGTAGCGGCCCGAGCCCGGGGATGTCACAGGTCTCGCCGGCCACGGTGTGGCCCCGCATCAGGGCTTGCCAGTCGATGCGGATGATCACCTTCACGTTCGACCCACCCGGCAACCGCGACCCAGGCCCTGGTCCAGGCGCCGGTGCGCTCGATGCGCCACCGCGGGCCATGGCATCGCCGGTCGAGCCATCGCCGCCATCGCCGCCATCGCCGCCATCGCCTCCCCCGTCGTCCCGGCCTGACCCTCCGGCAGGGCCGGTCGCCTTGCCCGAGCTCGTGGCCTTCCCGCCGGTCCCGGCCCTGGCGGTGGTCCCGCCTCCGGCTCCCGTTCCGGTCGCGGCAGCGCCCGTGCCCGAGCCCCCGTTGGGGGTGGGGTTGGTGGCGTGGCCGGCTTGGTGGAGGGCGAACGCCATGAACGCGTCGTAGCTGCGGTTCGCGAACGAGTCCCTGGTGCCGTCAGGGTTGGGGCGGGCGGTGCGGAACAGGTGCTCGTCCCACGGCCGCACCAGGGCTTCGAGACGCGCGAGGTCCGCGGCGGGGCCGTGGAGGTGGAAGTCGAACGTCCCATCCGGGTTCGTGCGTGCCCACCGGGCCCGACTCCGCTTCGCCCGCTCGCGCTTCTGACGCTCGTCGGTCGCCGCGGCCTTCGCCGCGGCGGCCTTCTCCTTCAACCTGGCGGTGGTGTCGTTCTCCGCCGAGTCGAGCAACTCGTCCTCAGCCGAAGGATCCGCCTCGGCGGCGTCGGTGATCGCGTCCGCTTGGGTCGGCGACACCTTGCCCTTCTTCATCGCATCCTTGGTCTTCGGACGCTTCTCCGCCCGCTTCCCCAACTGCAGAAGACCAGACGCCTCGCGCACCGACACACCCAACTGCGCCGCCAACCAGTCCGCCGCTGTCGCATGCCCCTTCCCGCGCCACAGCTCGGTCTTCGCCACCCGCACCGCGGAGAACACCAACACGGTGGTCAACGCCTTGTCCGCCACCGCCAAGTCCTCCACCACCCCCAACGCCTGCTCGGCAGACAGGACCGCAGGATCGAGGTCCTGGGCCAGCTGCAGCACCGCCATCCGCACGTTCGTCGTCGCCGCCGTCATGCCCACCACCCTACCGAACACATGTTCGAGCGGCAACCCCAACCACCGAAAAGTCCGAATCCACCCCCAAATGTCCGAATCGACCCCCACATGTCCGAATCGACGCCAAATGTCCGAATCAGGACCGAAAATGTCCGAATCGAGCAGCCCCGGGGGGGGGCCGGGATGAGGGCCAGACCCGGATCAGGGCTCGGCCAACGTGGAGGCTGAACCCGAAGCGGGGCTGAACCCGAAGCGGGGCTGAACCCGAAGCGGGGCTGAACCCGAAGCGGGGCCAGCACCCTGGGGGCGCGATGGTCTCGAGCCACCGCGCCCCAGCCGTCCCCTCGCCCCGTCGTCCGCTCGCCCGGCTCGCCCGCTCGCCCGATCGAGGCGAGCGACCTTGGCCCTCGGCGCGGCATGGGCCGAGGCCGCGCTGCCAGCCGGCAGGGGCGACACCCGCACCATCGGGCCTGGAGTGGTCCTGCCGCCGAGATGAGTGGTGCTCCACTCGCGACCGCTCGGCCCGCTGACCAGCACGATCGCCCCATGCAGCCCACATCACGAGACCGGCACGCCTCCCACCGAACCACGCTGGCCGGCCTGACCGTCGCCGCCATGGTCCTGCTCGCCGCCCGCGGCGGCAGCAGCTCCGACGGCGCATCCAAGGACACCAGCCCGACCAAGGACGCCGCCACCACGACCGCCGCCACCGGCGACGGCAGCGTCAGCGACGACACCACCACCACGGCTGGCGAGGGGGACGACCTCGACCTGTGCGCCGAGCTCACCCAGTCCGACGTCGAGGAGCTGCTCGGCGGCGCCTCCCTCTCGGGCGCCAAGCCCCAGGAGGCGCTCACGGCGCCCAACTGCGACTACGTGCGCACCATGGACGCGGGCGGCTCCACGATGGACGGGTTCGTCGTCCGGATCGTGCGCAGCGACGCCTCCTACTTCGACAGCCAGAAGGAGCTCCAGACCGACGCCCTCGAGGTGCCCGGCCTGGACGCCTTCGCCTACAACGACTTCGGGACGATCGTGGTCCGCGGCAAGAGCGGGACCTTCGAGGTGGTCCGCGGCATCGAGCTGGCCGACGGTGGCGAGGTCGCCAACCAGGCGCAGATGACCGCCATCGCCCAGCAGGTGCAAGACCTGTGAGCCGCCACCCCCGCCCTCGCCACCGCCACCGCCTCGCCCGCCGAGGCGCCGGCGGGCTCGGGCTCGCCCTCGCCCTCACCGCCGCAGCGCTCGCCGGCGCGCTCCCCGGCGCCGCTGGCGCCGCCGCAGCGCAGCCCGGCACCACCCGCGGCGCGGACCTCAACCCGCGCCACCCCTGGGTGTTCACCGCGTCGACCAACGACCTCCAGGTCGGCGGCACGTACACACCGATCGTTGGTGACTTCACCGCGGGGCCCGGCGATGACATCCTCTGGTACGGCCCCGGGCCGCCACCGACTCGCTGTGGATCGCCACGAGCCAGCGGGGGACGTTCACGAAGGTGCCGATCTCGATCAACGGGACCTACACCCCGCTGGTCGGCGACTTCGGCGGCGACGAGGGCGACGACATCCTCTGGTACGCCCCCGGGATCGGCGCCGATCCGCTGTGGATCTCCCTGCCCGGCTCGTCGATGTGGCAGCGCACGACCGTCAAGGTCAGCGGCTACTACAAGCCGGTCGTGCTCGACCTGTCCCAGGAGCTCACGGCCAACATGCAAGGCGACGCGGGCCCGTTCCCGAAGGACGCGATCCTCTGGTACGCGCCCGGCAGCGGCACCGACACCCTGTGGTCGTTCAACGCCGACGGCACCCACGGGTCGTTGACCACCCCGATCGAAGGCTCGCCCCAGCTGTTCCCCCTCGCCTGGGACGACAACGCGTTCACCGACGTGCTCGCCTACACGCCTGGGCCAGGCCCCGACGCCACCTACACCTACGACAGCGGCACCCTGGTGAAGTCCACCAAGACGGTGAACGGGACCTACCAGCCGCAGATCCTGGGCAACGGCTACCACGACTCGGTGCTGTGGCTCGGGCCGGGCTCGGCGCCCGACGCCTCCTGGTACAACGCCGGCAGCCTCGGGTACTCGTCGGCGGCGCCGGACCCCATCGCCGCCACCCGGGTGCTGCCGAACAGCAGCGACTCGAGCAGCGGCTACGCCTACGACCCCAACGCCGCCGACAAGGTGCTGGTGAGCGGGCGCCTGGTGACCAGCCTCGATCCCGACGTGGGCGCGGGGGCCATCCCCGTCACCGGCGACTTCGACCACGACCTCGGCCCCGACGTGCTGTTCTACGTCCCCGGCTCGGGGCGCGAGCGCATCGGCTACGGCGCCGGGCCCACCTGACCGGCGCCGGGCCGCCACCGTCCTGGGCCGGTCGAGCGGGCTGCTGACCGTCCCACCGCCCGGGTGCCCACCACCACCGGTGGGTGCCCGGGCGGTCCCCGGAGCCCGGCCCCTGGGAACGCGTCCGTCCCGAGTGGCACACTGTCGGTAGCGGAGACCCCACGGAGAGGTGCCATGGGAGCGTCCGACGAGGCCAACGAGCTACCGCCCACGGAGCGATGGTTCCGCAGCCTCCTGTCCAACATCAGCGACACGGTCTCGATCGTCGACCGTGACGGCATCGTGCAGTTCACCTCCCGCGCCCGCAACGGCCTCATGGGGTACCCCGAGGAGCAGTGGGAGGACATGCACTCGCTCGAGCTGGTGCACCCCGATGACGTCGAGGCGGCCGCCGCGGCGTGGGCCGAGGGCCTGGCGCGCCCCGGCGAGGAGATCACCGGCGAGGTGCGGATGCGCGCCGCGAACGGCAGCTGGCAGGACATCGCCGTCACCGGGGTGAACCTGCTCGACGATCCCGACGTGCGGGGCATCGTCCTCACCACCCGCAACATCACCCCGCTGCGCCGCGCCGAGCGGCTGGCCTCCAGTCAGGCCACCGTGCTCGAGCTGATCGCTCGCGGCGAGGCGCTCGACGTGGTCGCCCAGGCGTGCATCCAGCTGCTCAAGGACAACGGCATCGACGGGCGGTCGTCGGTGTACCTCCTGGAGGGCGATCGCCTGGAGCTGCGCGCCGGCGAGGCGCCGGCGTCGCTGAACCACTGGCTGCGCACCGAAGCGCGATCCCCCGAGCGCAGCCTGTGCGATCAGGCCATGGAGGCCCGCACGCCGATCGCGCTGGCCGACCTCGCCGACGCCGAGCTCGCCCCCGGGCTCACCGCCATCGCGGCGCAGGAGGGGTTCCGGGCGGCGTGGTCCCAGCCGATCGTCTCGATCGCCACGGGTCGCCCCGTCGGCTCCCTCTCCACGCTCTACGCGGTCCCCCACGACCCCACCGAGGTGGAGCGGCGCATCGCGGACGCGGTCTGCAGCCTCATGGCCATCGCCCTCGAGCGGGAGGAGAACGAGGCCCGGATGGCCCACCAGGCGCTCCACGACGGGCTCACCGGCCTGCCGAACCGGACGCTGCTGCTCGACCGGCTGGACCACGCCCTCGCCCGCCGGCAGCGCACCGAGGCGCCGCTCGCGCTGCTGTTCTGCGACATCGACCGGTTCAAGGTGGTGAACGACAGCCTCGGCCACAACGTGGGCGACCAGCTCCTGGTGGCGTTCGCGGAGCGGTTCCTCACGGTCGTCGCCCCCGGCGACACCGTCGCTCGCTTCGGCGGGGACGAGTTCGTGGTCCTGATCGAGGACCTGCAGGACGAGGACCACCCGGTGCGCCTGGCGAACGAGCTCGCCGCCGCGGTGGCCAAGCCGTTCGTGCTGCCGGCGGGCAAGGAGGTGTACCTGACGGTGAGCATCGGCCTCGCCCGGGCCCTCGACCACCGCACCGGCGACGCGTGGCTTCGCGACGCGGACGCCGCGATGTACCGGGCGAAGGAGGCGGGCCGGAACCGCCTCGCCCAGTTCGACACCGAGATGCGCGACGCCGCCATGATCCGGATGCAGGTGGAGAACGACCTGCGCCGGGCGGTGGAGCGCGGCGAGCTCGTCGTCCACTACCAGCCGGTCATCGACCTGCGGTCCGGCCGCATCTGCGGTGCCGAGGCGCTGGTGCGCTGGCAGCACCCCGAACGGGGCCTGCTCGCCCCGGCGGACTTCATCGAGGTGGCCGAGGACATCGGCACCATCGACGAGCTCGGCCGCCACGTGCTGGAGACGGCGATCGTCGAGGTGCAGTCGCTCGGACCGCTGCTGGAGCGGCCGGGCCGGCGGTTCCAGCTCGGGGTCAACGTGTCGGCCCGCCAGCTCGAGGTCGGACGGTTCGACGTCGAGGTCCAGGCCATCCTCGAGCGCAACGGGTGGCCGGGGAGCTCGCTGCTGCTGGAGATCACCGAGAGCGCCCTGATCTCGGGCCTCGACGGGCCGCTCGAGCTCATCGACCGGTTGCACGGCCTGGGCGTGCAGATCGCCATCGATGACTTCGGCACCGGCTACTCGTCGCTCACCCGCCTGGGCCGCATCTCCGTCGACCTCGTGAAGATCGACCAGTCGTTCGTGGCCGGGATCGACCAGCCCGATGGGCGCCTGACCCGCATCGTGGACGCGGTCGGCGCCATCGCCGGCGCCCTCCACCACCGCACCGCAGCCGAGGGCGTCGAGACCCAGGGCCAGCTCGACTACCTGCGCCGGATGCGCTGCGACGTCGCCCAGGGCTACCTGTTCTCGAAGCCGATCCCGATCGAGGACCTGCGCCAGCTGCTGGACGCCGACCCGACCTGGTGAGCTCGGCGCTCGAGCGTCAGAGCGTGGCGACCGTCGGGTTCCAGGTGCCGATGCCCTTCACGTGGATGCGCAGCTTCACCTTGGCGCTGAACGTGTTGGGCGACGTGTAGCTGAACTCGAGGCTGGCGCCGACGCTGACGCTGATCTTCCCGCAGCCGGCGCTGGCCGACGCGTCGAGGGTCACGTCGATCGACAGCGAGTTGCCGCCGCCGGACACGTGGGCGGAGAAGGTGCCCTGGGCACTGGCCCGGGCGGTGCAGATCCCGACGTCCTTGCTCCAGCTCCAGGGGCCGGCGCCGACCGAGGCGTACAGGTCGAAGCTGTTGCCGGGGCTGATGGTGCCCGAGACCGTGAACCAGCCCGGGATCTTCATGGCGTCGTGGATGCTGGCGCTGAAGCTCAGCTCAGTCACCCGGACCTTGCCGTAGGTCCAGCGCCCGCCGCCCTGGTAGGTCCACCGGTCCTGGAAGCCCGAGCTGAAGTTCACCGACGCCGTCGGGTAGCCCATGACCGCGCCGATGTTGCCGTTCATGCCCAGGTTCAGGCTCATGGACGCGGTGCCGTCGCTGCTGATGTACAGCGTCCCGTCGCCCGTGGCCAGGCCCGGCACGCTCACCCGGGCGGCGGCGGAGATCCCCTGGTACGGGCCGTAGATCCCCTGCCGGCGGAAGACCGTGAACGTGCCGTAGCCGAAGTCGTAGCCGCCGGGCCGGACCGACCCCGTGCCGGTCAGCTCGAAGAACGTCCCGCCGCTGGTGCGGGAGAACGAGCCGGAGAACGAGATCGAACCGACCGACGGGACCTCCAGCGCGGTCGACACGCCGAGCGACATCGAGGCGCCCTGGTGCACGAACGAGAACGTCGCGTTGGTGACGGGGATGCCGCCGAGCGTGATGGCCCCGACGCCCGCCAGGCTGAAGTCGCCGTTGCTCGCGAACGACCCGCGCAGGCCGATGCGGACGTTCGAGCTGTCGACCCCGAACTGCACGCCGGTCGCGATGTCGGCCCAGAAGGTGCCCTGGACCCGGGCGATGGTGACGTCCGCGGACAGCGAGAAGCCGCTCACCGAGATGTTGATGCCGGTGGCGTCGAACCGGAAGTCGCCGGGGCTGGCGGCGACCATCTGGCCGAAGCGGTTCTGGATCATCAGGGTCGGCGCGGATCCGACGCTGCGCCAGGCGATGGTGCCCGAGAGCACGACCGGCGCCGAGGTGACGCCCGGGATGTTCACCGAGGCGGACACCGAGATCCCGTTGGCCTGGACCAGCAGGCGGGCGGCGGTCAGCTGGCGGCCGCCCGCGGTGAGCGAGCCGTCGATGGCGATCTGGGGGAACTGGCCGCGCTGCAGCACCACGTGGGCGTTGCCGGTGATGGCGATCGGTGGCACGTCGACCGAGATCGCCACGTCGCCCGTGGCCTTGGTGACCGCGCCGTTCACGAGCTCCATGGACAGCGCCACGCTCTGCGGCTGGCCCATGATCTTCAGCAACGCTGCCCCGTCCACCGTGATCGTGCTGGGCGGGCCCGACGTGAAGCGGAAGTGCAGCGTCAGCCGGTCGAGCTGGAAGCCGCCGAGGTCCGGGGTGGTGAACTCGCCGGTGAAGTCGACCAGCACGCCCGACGAGCCGCGGGCGAACAGGCCTTGGACCTTGGCGGTGGCGCCGAACAGCGACGCCGATGCGTCGAAGGTGATGCGCTGCTGGGTCGACGAGATGGTGATGTGGGCGTGGGCGCCGTCCAGGGTGAACCCGCCGACCGAGAACGCCCCGATGCTGATGTCCGCGTCGATGTTCAGCGGCGTCGGCGAGATCGTGGCCTGCACCCGCACGGGGGTGCTCAGGATCGTGCCGTCGAAGTCGAGCGAGAGCCCCGACGCGATCTGGAACGGACCGACCTGGCAGCCGGTGGGCGCGAAGTAGATCGATGCGTGCTTGGCCGTGAGGGCCCCCGCGTTGGCCACGTCGAGCACCGTGGAGGTCGATCCGGCCTTGCCGATCTCGAAGCCGAAGCAGCTCGAGGTGCCGCCGGCCCCGCCGATGGCCGCGACGAGCGTGACCTCCGTGCCGGGGACCAGGCCGATCTTCGATGCCCAGCCCGAGGGCAGGATCACCGAGCCGGCGAAGCCGACCACCGGCAGGCCCGTGGGCCGCATCGACAGGCTCACGGTGAGGTCCCGCACGGTCAGCCCACTGATCCCGAAGGCCCCGTTCCAGTTGCCGGCGAGCGTCAGGGACCCAGAGAACGTCTTGGACTTCGTGTTGTAGCCGGCGGTGAGCTTGAGGGGCAGCTGGGCGGCACCGGAACCGCCCATCACCGGCACCCGCAGGTTCGCGTCGGCCTCGAGCCCGGTGCTGAAGTTGCCGCCGTAGGCCCGGACCCGGAAGCCGACCGAGTCGAGCGTGACCTTGACGCCGCCGACGTCGACCAGGGTGGCCGACGGCAGCCCGAAGGTGATGCGGAAGTCGAACTCCTTGGTGGCCAGGTTGACCTGGCCGCTGACGACCGCGGCGCTCACGTTGGTGTGGATCAGGTCCGTGAACCACCTCGGCGGGACGGTGTCGGCGGTGATCCACACGGTCTTGGCCGGGACCGTGACCGTGGTCGAGGCGCCGACCACCACGTCGCGCGGGGCGCTCGTGTACACGACCTCGACGTGGCGGAACGTGGGGGCGCCCGTGAACGGCGTCCAGTCGCCCACCGCGACGTGGACGAACGACCCGCGGTCGTCGAAGTCCACCTCGACCAGCACGGAGGTGCCGAAGACCACGCCGCTGGCGGAGAAGGCGACGCTGCGGTCGCCAGCGCCGCCCGAGTGCACCTTCAGGTGGGCACCGGTGACGTCGAGGCCGGGCATGGCGGTGAAGCCGGAGACGTCGCCCTCGAGGTCGAACGTGCCCTTGCCGAGGTCGAGCGAGCCGGTGACGGTGACCGTGAGCGTGGAGCCGGACGGGAGCTCGGCGACGAGCGTGCCGGACAGGTCGAACGCTGGCTTGCACGACGAGCCCGCCGTGCAGGCGACCGCCATGGCGAGGTGCAGGTCGTCGATGCGGGCCTTGCTGCCGAGCCCGAGGCTCGCCACGTCGACGTCGATCGCGATGTTCGTCTTCGTGCCGTTGCGGGAGATGGAGCCGGTGACCGTCGGGTCGGTCAGGACGATGCCCTTGGCCGGCGTCCAGTCGCCCGAGCCGGCGACGGTGAGCGAGGCGGACCACTTCGACGGATCGGTGAACGAGAACGCCGGGGCGATCGTCAGGTCGGACCCGTTGACGTCCACGACGAGGCTGCCGTCACCGGAGAACGTGGTGCCGTCCCACGCCAGGTGGGCGCTGTCGAGGCGGACCCCGGTGGCGAGGTCGACCGGCGACGCAAGCGAGCCCTCGGCCCGGAACGCCACCGCGCCGTTCGGCGTGGTCCGCTCCACCTCGCCCGAGAAGTCGATGCCGCTGTCGGCGAACGTGACGATCCCGGTGGCCGAGACCGACAGGGCGAAGG
This sequence comes from Acidimicrobiales bacterium, assembly GCA_046331115.1. Taxonomy (GTDB): domain Bacteria; phylum Actinomycetota; class Acidimicrobiia; order Acidimicrobiales; family Iamiaceae; genus Aquihabitans. The sequence continues at coordinate 132,359 of JAXLRJ010000002.1, read as the reverse complement.
TCCGGTCGGACGACAGGCTGCCCGACACGTCGAGCACCGCGGCCCCGCTCGGCGGCGTCGGCAGCGTGGTGCCCACCGACGGCGGCGGCTGGGTGTCGTCCTCGAAGGCGATGGCGTGGAAGCCGATCGTCTGGACGCCGCCCGAGGTGCCGAAGCTCAGCTCTTCGGCGGCGCGCCACCCCGAGGGCAGGGACACGAACGGGAGCCCGTCGGCCAGCACGGTGCCGTGCAGCTCGAGCTTCGAGTAGTCCTTCGTGAACGGGATGGACAGGTCCGCACCCACGTGGAAGTGGACGCCGCCGAGCGACGCGTCGTTCAGGGCATCGAGCTGGACGCCGGCGAAGGTCACGCCGTCCTTGTCGATCGTGATCTCGTCGGCCGCGATCTGCAGCCAGCCGAAGAGGGTGACCGTGGCGTCGGTGACGTGGAGCGTCGTGCCCGAGCCGCAGGTGCCGCCATCCACCGTGGCGTTGGAGAACGCCATGGTCATCGTCGACCCGAGGGCGAAGGTCTTGGGGCCGGTGCCGCCCTCCAGGATCAGGTTCTCGGCCTTGCAGAGGATGCCGGGGACGTCGACCTTGCCCCAGTCGATCGTCACGTCGGTGGACGCCACCTGCCCGGCCGCGTCCTGGACCGTGTAGCGGTAGACGGAGGTGCCGGACCCGGTGTCGGGCACGACGACGCGGAGCTCGTCGCCGGACTGCGTGGCGATGTCATCGCCGCTCTGCAGCTGCCAGGTGGTGATGAGCGGCTCGACGCCGGTGGCCGAGCCGGTCACGGTGAGGTGGGCGGAGCTCGGGAGGTTGGCCGTGCCGCCCACCAGGTTGGTGGTGACCGTGGCCTCCACGGCAGGCCCGCCGACGTCCACGGTGGCCAGCGGGTCGGACCTGCTGTAGGTGTCGGTGCCGTTGGCCCGCTCGTGCTCGACGATGCGGATGCGCCAGCCGATGTCGGCGCGCACCAGCCGGTACGAGTCACCGGTGGCGCCGGCGATGTCCTCGCAGGAGATCGGCGCCACGTGGCAGCGCTGCCACTGGACCTCGGGGTGGGGCAGGTCCGACTGCGGCTCGGCCGACCAGGAGGCGGGGTTGCGCGTGAGCGTGGTGCCCATGACGATCTCGGCGCCGCCGGCGTCGAAGCCGGGCGGGGCGATCGCCACCTTGGCGTCGGCAGTGATGATGTTGCTGAAGACCTCGACGCTGGCGTCGTCCGCTGCGGTCAGGCCGTGGGCGGTGACGACCACCTTGAGGACCTTCGAGGTGGGCGCCAGGTCCGCCTCCGTCGCGTGGTAGTCGGTGGAGGTGACACCGGTGTCTTCGCAGTACAGGTGGTCAGTTGCCTCGCAGCGGTACCAGCGGTAGCCGTACTCGGAGCCGAGGGGCCCGCTGCCGCGGATGGCGTAGTCCCAGGTGCCCGAGGAGACGGTGAGGGTCTCGCCCACCTTGGTCGTGCCGGAGATCTCCGGCAGCACCTGGTTCTGGGGCGGCCCGGCGGGGGCCTGCACCTCGCCCAGGTCGACCGTGTACGCCTTGGCCTCCGTGGCGCCGGACACGGAGTAGTCGCCGCTCACCGTGACGATGGCCTGGAGCGTGACGCCGGTGCGCTGGGGCACGTACAGGTCGCCGGTGGAGGTGGTGCAGGTGCTCGGCGACGCGACCTCGCACTCCTTCCACGAGCTCACCGTGGCGACGTTGGTCGGCGGGTGCAGCGGGTCGAGCCACGTGGCTGCGCCCTGGGACTCGATCGTGGCGGCGAAGCCGGCGATCGGGTGGGCGCCCATGCCGGGCTCGGCCACCACCACCGGTGCGGTGTCGAAGCGCCAGCAGTCGCCGGTGCACACGCTCGAGCCCGGCACCTGGCCGGCTTCGACGTTGGCGGGCAGGCTGGCGCCGCCCTCGCGGCCGTAGGCCACCACCTGCACCCGCAGCATGGCGCCGCGGTCCTCGGCACCGACCGTGTAGGTGGTGTCGGTGGCCCCTGGGATGTCGACGCAGTCCATGCCGTCGCCGACGAGCTTCTGGGTGCAGCGGATCCACTGGTACGACTTGCCGAACTCCAGGGTCCACTCGCCGGGGTCGACGGTCAGGACCTGGCCGACCTCGGCCGTGCCGCTCACCGACGGGTCGACCATGACCACCGGCGTGCCGTAGTCCGAGCCGACGACACCGACGACGAAGTCGAACTCGGAGCGCACGGGGGTGCCGTTGCTGGTGCCGTCGATGATCATGTGGAGCCGGAGCTGCACGTTGTTCTGCGGGACCAGCAGCACGTCGTCGGTGCCGATGGCGGTGCACGAGGTGGGCGTGGGTGGGTCCGTGCTGTAGTCGAGGTCGCACTGCTGCCACTCGTGGGTCACGGTGGTGTCGGTGGGCTCGGGGTCGGCGCTGGTCCAGGTGAACGAGCCGTTGTCCAGGAGGCGGGCGCGGGAGCCGATCACCGGGCCGGCATCGCCGGCGTCGTTCGAGCTGACGCTCGGGTCCACCGTGGAGGTCCAGCCACCGGTCGCGACGCTCCCGATGGCGTCGGCGCGGGCGATGGCCCGGTCCGCCGCGGGCCTGGCACCGGGGACGGCACGGGCGGTCGTCCCAGCGCGGGCACCCGACCCCCAACCGGTGTCATCGCCACCGGTCGACACCGGTGCCGGGTCGACCGTGACTGTCGCCAGGTCCGTCGCGCTGGTCGTCCCGTCGGCCACGGTGAGGCGGAAGTGGAGGGTCGTGGCGGCATCGACCTGCGGCACCACGAAGCTGGTGGTGAGCCCGGAGGCCGCCTCCCCGGCAGCCACCCCATCGAGCGCCACGAGCGGCTCGCCGGTGGCCGGCTCCTGCTTCCACGTGGCGTCGGCCTCCGCGGAGGAGCTGGTCCGCCCGTCGAGGAGCACGGTCACGTCGGGGTCGCCGAGGGCGGGGCTGGCGACCTGGTCCGGGGTGGCGACCGCGTGGGCGGTGAGCGACCGGAGCAGGACCAGGTCGGCCTTCGCGGTCAGCGAGGTGGCGCCGGCCCGGCCGGCCGCCGAGGCCGTGCCCGAGATCCGAGCGTTGGTGGCGGCCCACACCGTGAACGTGCTGGCGGCGGTCTTCGAGGGGGCCAGCCCGGCCGGCACCGAGCAGAGCGCCTTGGCCGGCGCGTACGCCCGAGGGGCGGGGACGCACTGCTTGGGCCACGGGGCGACCGGGCGGACCCCGGCCGGGAACGAGGCCAGGATCGAGGCAGCCGGGGCGGGCGCGTCGCCGCCGTTGCCGTAGGTGACCCGGACCTGGCCGGTGCGCCCGCCGCGGCAGGCCTTCACCACCTCGACCGACAGGTTCGGCTTGGCGGCGGGCAGCGGCCGCATCACCGACACCTTCACCTTGGCGGTGGCGGCCAGGCTCGGCACCGCGGTGCCGTCCTGGGTCGCCGACGAGCGTACGTTCCAGCTCGTCAGGCCGGTCGGCGCGGTGCGCGGCACGGTGACCCGTGCCCGCAGGCGCGGATGGCCGCGCCCACTGCGACGGGCGAGGCCAGCACCAGCGCAGGTGAGGTAGGTGGCGGTGCCGCCCGGCGAGCGCTGGGTGCGGCAGGACCACGTCGGTGCACCGGCGTCGGTGGAGGCGCTCACGACCTTGGTGCCGAGCGGGAGCGTCGTGGTCAGCGAGAGCTCGGTGCCGGCCGGATCGAAGAGCTGCCCGAGTTGGTGCCGTCCACGCCGAACACGGCGCTCACGCCTTCGTGCACCACCAGGGGCTTGCCGTCCTCGGCGAGGCGGGCCTGGCTGGCCGGGTAGCGGTAGGTCCGGAGCCGGAGGCCAGCCGCCGGCGGCTTGGTGATGGCGTAGTCGAGCGAGGCGAGGTTGTCGGCCTTGGCGCTGTCGGCCTCGCCGGCGACCTGGGCCACGAAGCCGACCTTCGCCGAGCCTGCCGGGGTGGACGCGGCGACCTTCCAGGTGATGGTGAAGACCGACGGGTCCTGGGCGGTGATGCCGCCCGGGCGCGTGCACAGCTGGGTCGCGCCGCTCTCGGCCCGCCGGTGGCGCACGTCCACGGGTCTGCGGAGGCGACCGAGCCGATCGAGAAGCCGCTCGGCGCCACGACGGCGACGGTCACGGCCCGCTTGGGGTCCTCGAGCCCGGTGCCGCGCACGGTGAGCTCCGAGGTGACCTTGCCGGGCGCCTCGGTGCCGGGGGCGTCGCCCGCGGATGCCGCCAGGGTGACCGTGGGGGTGGGGTGGTCGACCACGGCGAGCTGGCTGGTGAGGGCGCCGGTGATCGACGTGGTGCCGGGGCGCAGGGCGGCCGTCCGCGTGATCGACAGGGGCGAGCCGGCGGGGGTGGCCGGCGGGTGCGGTGGCCGCCAGCGCGAGGGCGGGGAGGCCGTCGCCGACACGGCGATCGAGCCGCCGCTCTAGCTGCAGGTGAGCGACGCTCCGGCGCAGGACCAGCCCGAGCCCGAGGCCGACGCGCCCGACGCGGTCGCCTGGCACCAGGCCCCCGACGGTGACGGTGCCACCGGCGCCGCCGATGGGCGACGGGCCGAGGTTCGTGATGGTGAGGTGCCCGGCGAGCGGCGCGCCGACCTCGACCGCGCCGCGCAGGTCATCGCTGAGGAGGAGCGAACCGCCGCCCGAGGCGAGCGGCGACAGCTTGGCCGTGGTCGACGCCTTGGCCAGGTCCGGCGTCGGGTTGGTGGAGGGCCGACGGCCGTCGTGATCGCGGCAGGAGAGCTGGCGCCGACGGTGACGCTGTCGGCGAGGTCGATGCCGAGGCGGACCGAGGCCACGCTCTCGCCGCCCAACGGCGCGGGAGACGAGGTGCCGGGCGCGACCAGCGTGCACACGCCACCCCGGTGGCGGCGGTGCAGGACCATCCGGTGTCGAGGTCGTCGGTGGTGCCCTCGGCCAGCGAGGCCCCGCCGGCAGCCCCGAGACGTGGCCGCGTGACGGGCGCCGCGGCCTGCGCCAGGCCGGTGTTCAGCACGGTCGCGTCGATCACCGACCGGGCGCCGGGGGCCGCAGGGCTGAGCGCCTTGGCCGTGGTCTGGATCGTGGCGGCCGCCGGCTCGGCGGGTCGACCGCTCGGTTCGCCGCGCCTGAGGGTGCGCGCCGGCGGGCTCCACCACCAGCAGCGTCGCCATCGCTCCGATGGCGACGGCGATGGCCGCCAGCGCCGTCCGGCGTCGTGCCCACCCATGTGCGTTCACGCTCTGTTCCCTGGTGCCGCGCGCCGGCCGGTGCTCCCGCCACCGGCATGACCTGTGTCCTGAACGGCGTGACCCAGTCGATGCGCATCGCGGCCAACAGGCCACGCAGCGTGCTGAACCGGGGAGCGACCGCTGGCGGGCAGGTCGAGGAGTGGGCGGCGAGCCGGGTGGGCGACCACAATGTCCCCGATGACCGACGCACCCTGCCGGCGATGCCCGCTCGCTCGTCGATGCCTTCCGCAAGGGCGAGCGCTCGCCCAAGGAAGAGCTCGAGGCCACCCTCGCCGCCATCGAGGGCCAGCGACCTGAACTGCTTCTCGTACCTCGCCGACCCCGAAGGTGGCGCTGGCTGCGGCCGAGGTCGCCGACGTGTCGTAGGCGCCCTTCGGCGGCGTGCCCGCCGGCGTCAAGGAGCTGACCTGGTGGAGGGCTGGCCTGGACACGAGCGCATCACTGGTGTTCAAGGACCGCATCGCCACCGAGACCTCCACCGCTGTCGAGCGCCTCCGGACCGACGGCGGTGCCGTGCTGGTCGGGCTCACCACCGCGAGCGAGTTCGGTGCTCAACGTGAGCGTCACCAAGCTCAACGGCGTCACCCACAACCCGTGGCAGCACGGCAAGACCGTGGGCGGCTCCTCGGGCGGCAGCGCGGCCGCCGTGTCCGGGGGCCTCGTCACCATTCGCACCGCGGCCGACGGTGGCGGCTCGATCCGCATCCCCGCCGGCTACACCGGCCTGTTCGGGACGGCGCGGCACCCCACGGCCGCATCCCGCGCGGCCCCTCCGCCTACCCCGCCCGAACACCGAGGTGGCCGGCCGCCTCGCCCGTTCCGTCCGAGACACCGCTCGCCACTACGACGTGGCCGCCGGCTTCGACGCCAACGACCCCTGAGCCCGCCCTCGCCGGAGAGCGGAGGCCGGGCTCGGCAGCCACGACCTCGCCGGCCTCAAGGTGGCCGTGCTCCCCCACCTCGGCGGCGTCCACCTGGAGCCGGGCGTCGAAGACCCGATCGTCCGCCAGGCCGACGAGCTCATCGCCAAGGCCGGGATGGTGAAGGTCGATGTCGACGTCGACATCCCGAACATGACCATCGAGTGGATGATGGGCAACGTGGCCACCCTGGTCGCCGAGCTTGGGCGACAAGTGGCCGAGCCAGGCTGGCGACCTCACCGAGGCCATCGAGGACGGGCTGCGCCTGAGCCGGACCTTCTACAACCTCGCTCACCGCCGGCATCGCCGAGAAGAAGCGCTCCTCGAGCTGACCTGCCACATGGCCGAGCTGTTCGGCAAGGCGGACCTGGGGATCGCCGCCACCAACCCTGGCCCCGCGCTCGGCAGCGGACAGCCCGCCTCGAGCCCGCCACCCGAGCAGCCTGAAGCCTGGGCGACCGCCCCCGCCACCCGCGTCTTCCGAGCGCCGTACCAGCTGCGCATGGCCACCGGCGTCGTCCCGAGCCTGCCACCTGCCGTTCGCCCAGGCCGAGAAGCGCCTGCCCGACATGCTCGACATGGGTGGCCTCACCATCTTGTCCAACACCTACGGCAACCCGGCAAGTCATTCCCGCCGGGCTGATCGACGGGCTCCCCATCGGCCTGCAGGTCCTCGGCCGCCACCAGCCGACGTTGCTCTTCGACGTCGGCCTGCTCCACGAGCGAGATTCGGCCCATCACCGCCAAGGCGGGCGTGCCGGCCCAGCGCCGGCGAGGACGATGGCCGGAGCGGGGCGAGGCGCATGGGCGCGCCGGGCCCCGACGGGCGGCGCCGGCCACGGCCCGATGACCAGCGCTGGTCGGGTGCTGGTGGTGGAGGCACATGGCGCCTTCGCCGTGGACCTCGTGGCGGGCGTGGCCCGGCCGCTCGACGATGCCGCCTGGGCCGCGCTCGACGCGGCACCGCCCATGGCCCCCGCCTCTGCCCGGCGAGCAGCGGACCTGCCGGCCGACCAGCCGATCCACCTGCGCTGGGACCAGGACCTGCCGCGCTGGTGGGACCACGTGGAGCGCCGGTGGATCACCGTCGACGGCGCCACGGTCCGCTTCCCTGGCCGCAGGCGCCACGCCGGTACCCCGGCGGCCTCGGCCGATCCCAGCCCCGGCGCGCCCAGCGCAGCGAGCCGAGGCGGTCCCCGCCGGAGGTGCCCGACGGCCCCACGGCCTCCCACGACCCGACGACCTCGGTCGATCCGGCCGCCGCAGACGACCCGGTGGCCGGTGTGGCCTGTCGACTACCACCCGAGGCCCCAGCCGAACCTGGCGCTCGGGCTGATGCTGTCGGCCGTCGCCACCGACGCAGGCCGCCGCGCCGCGGTTCGCCCCCAGCCCCTCGGCTCGACTGCCGGCCACCATCGGGCGGGCCACCGCCGGGCGCGGTGGCGTGATGCCGTTCTCGCACTACGTCTGGTCCACCCGCGGCAACCTGCGGATGGGCGAGCAGGCCAAGGCTGCGGACCCACGGCTGATCACCATCCACGGCGGCCCGAACGTCCCCGGTACCCTGCCGACGTCGACGCCTTCTTCGCCGCCCACCCCCACGTGGACGTGGTGGTGCACGGCGAGGGCGAGGTCACGCTGGTCGAAGCCCTCGCCGCGCTGGCTGCCGCCGGCGCGCCCGACCAGGGCGGCGTCGAGCGCCTCGCCTGCCTCGACGGTACCTCGCAGGCCTCTCCTACCGCACCCCCGACGGCGTGGCCCGCGGCCCCAAGCGCAAGCGGATGGAGGACCTCGACGCCGTGCCCAGCCCGTACCTCGACGGGTGGTTCGACGACGTGGAGCTGGCCGGCCTGCTCGCCGTGGTGGAGACCAACCGGGGCTGCCCGTTCGGGTGCACGTTCTGCGACTGGGGCATGGCCACGCGCAGCCGGGTCCGCACCTACGACCTGGACCGGGTCGCCCGGGAGATCGAGTGGCTGGCGGCCCGCGGGGTCGACGGCATCTTCGTGGCCGACGCCAACTTCGGGGCGCTCGACCGGGACCTCGACATCACCCGCTCCCTGGCCGACGCCCGCCGCGCCCACGGCAGCCCCCGGCAGGTCGAGTTCACGTTCGCCAAGGACACCGCGGAGCTGCTGATCCCGATCGTGGACCTGCTGTGGGACGCGGGCGTCGAGGTCGACGGCAACCTGGCGCTGCAGACCGTCGACGAGCCGACGCTCAAGCTCGTGCGACGCAAGAACCTGCCACCGTCGGAGTACCACCGGGTCCGCCAGCAGTTCCGGGACCGCGGCCTGCCCATGACCTCCGACATCATGCTGGGCCTCCCCGGCGCCACCTACGAGTCCATGCGCGGCGACGTCCAGTTCTGCCTCGACAACGAGATCACCCCGCGGGCGCACCGCACCGTGCTGCTGCCGAACGCGCCGATGAGCGCACCCGAGCACCGAGCCGAGCTCGACATCGAGGCCGACCACCTCCAGCGGGTCGATCGGACGCTGAGCTTCGAGCTCGACGACGTGCGACGGGCTGCCAACCTCCACCGGCTGGCCGACGCCTTCGACACCTACGGGATCGCCCGACTGCCCCTGCGGTTCGCCAGCCGGGACCACGGCATCGCGGAGACCGACGTGCTCGAGCGCCTCGACGTGCTCTCCCGCACCGCTGCGGATCGCTACCCGGCCCTGGCGTGGGCGGCCGTCGGCTTCACCGCCTGGATGGTCCCGCCCGGCTCGTGGGGGGAGCTGCTCGACGAGCTCGGCGGCTGGATGGTCGACGAGCTCGGGGTCCCCGACGACGACGCGCTCGGCGCCGTGCTCGCCGCCCAGGCCGCGGTGCTGCCGTCGCCCGGCGCCACGTTCCCGCGGCGCGTGGCGCTGGCCCACGACGTGGCGGCGTGGTGGGCCGCCCAGACCTATCCGCCCGACCCGGCCAGCCATCGGCCGCTGCGCTCCTTCGGCGCCGGGGTGCTCGAGGTCGACGACGACGGCCACCGCGACGGCCTCCTCGTCGCCAACGTGCAGTCCGCCGGCGGCCGAGCCCCTCCCGGGAGGTCCGCCGGATCTACGGCCCGTCGTGGGAGCTGAAAGCGCGATAGCTCGCCCCGCATGCTCGACGTCGAGCAGCACGCCTTCCGCTACGCCCAGTAGCCCGCTCGGCACGGCCACCGGCCACAGCCGAAACCGCCCTCCGCTCGACCGACCCCGTTCTTGTCGCACCACGGTGCAAGACCGCACCCCCGATGACAAGAACCGAGCCCACCCCGTTCTTGTCGCACCACGGTGCAGAACCGCACCCCCCCGATGACATGAACCAGGCCCACCCCGCCAGGGTCCGCGAGGCGGACGAGCGGGCGTGCCAGCGTGGACAGCGGCCATGGCCCAGACGCCCGAGGAACGGCTGCTGGAGGGGCGAAGACCCCCGAGGACGCCGAGCGCTTCAGCGCGCTTCGACGACAAGATGGCGCTTGCCGCTGATCCTGTCGGCGGTCCTGCCCCTGTTCCTCCTGCCGTCGGGCAACCACTCCCTGCTCGGCGCTGCGGTCGGGATCGTCTCGTGGCTGGTGTTCCTCGTCGACTTCACCGTCCACAGGGCGGCTCGACAACTCGGGTCGTGGCTCGGCCGCTTCGACCTGGTGAGGTCGTGATCCTCACCGCGCCCTCGAGTTCCTGCTCGGGCGCCCAGGCCGGTCGGTTCGTGATGCTCATCCGCCTCGCCCGCCTGGCCGGCTGATCATGGCTGGCGCTGGCGCCCGTCGGCTGTTCCAGCGGGTCGGGCGCATCGCGCCCTCGTGGCCGTCGCCATCCGTCCTGCTCGGCGCCGCCGCCGCCGCCGGGCGCGAGCGGACAGGTTCAACACCTACGGGCACGCGGTCTGGTGGGCCATCGTCACCCTGACCACCGTGGGCTACGGCGACATCACCCCGATCACCCACGCCGGGCGGATCGTCGCGGTGATGATCATGGTCAGCGGCGTGGGCGTGCTCGGCGTGCTCGCCGGTTCGCTCGCGAGCTTCTTCCGCGTCGGGAGCCCGGAGGAGGAGGACCCGACCGCCGTGCTCGCCACCGAGGTGGTGGCGCTGCGCCAGCAGGTGGAGCTGCTCACCGCGCAGCTCGCCGTGCTCGTCCCGGAAGGCGCCGCCGGCGCGGCGCCCGACCCCGACGAGAGGGGCGACGGCGACCCGGCCGCCAGCTGAGGACGCCGCCCCCGAGCCCCGCCCGGGCCCGCCGCCGGACCACGCAACGGGTTGCTCGCCCGGCGGAGCCGTCGGGTACCGTGTCCCCTCCACGCCCAAGTAGCTCAGTCCGGCAGAGCATCTCACTCGTAGGAGTCCAGAAGGGTTCGATTCCCTTCTTGGGCTCCAAGCGCTCGCCTCACAGGCGCGGCCAAGGGCCGCGACCCAGGTCGCTCCATCCGGCGGCGGGCTCAACCACCGAGGGCGGCGCCGGCCGGGATGCGGGCGAACGTCGCGGCCGGAGCCGGGCCGTCGGCGTCGATGCCCCAGGAGAGGCGGCCGGTGCCCGTCCGGGGCTCGTAGCCGGTCCTTCGACCGTGCCGCGGCGATGGAGTAACCTTCGGCCCGGGCGCAGCGGAGGCCGGAGCCCGATCGCTCGGCCCGGCCTCCTCTGCCGTTCAGGTGGTGCGGCTCGTCAGCTCAGGCTGTCGAGGTCGTACCAGAGCAACTCCTGCTCGCCGGTGCCGTCGCCGCCGTGTACCAGAGGACGTCGGCGTTGCCGGTCACGGCGTTGCTCGACCCCGGTCGAGGAAGATGCGACCACCGAGGGACCTCGGTGGGGGTCGTATGGTGTTGATGGTGTTCGAGCCGTCGCCGAGGGTCCTTGGGAACCGTAGCCCCAGCACTGCCCGACCGAGGTTGGTGAGCACGCAGCCGTTGTACATGCCGCCGCTCAGCTCGATCCCGGTGCCCTGGAGGTTGACGATCGAGACCGGGAGGGGTCGTCTGGCTGCCCGTGTTAGCGCCGCCATCACCGATGATTGCCGTTGACGCTGGCCCCAGCGCGGCACCCGCTCGTCAGCAGTGCAGGTCTGCTGGTGGCTCGTTGACCGATGCCACCCCGGTCAGGCCGGTCACGTCCACGGGCGTGGTCGACGAGGTGGTCGTGCCGTTGCCCAGCTGGCCGAAGCTGTTGCCCCAGCACTTGACGCCACCGGCGGTGGTCACGGCGCAGGCGTGCAGGTCGCCCACCGAGACCTGGGCGACCCCGCTGGTGAACCAGTCACGCTCACCGAGCGGTCACAGTTCGTGGTGTTGCCGTTGCCCAACTGGCTGGAGCCGTTGTAGCCCCAGCACTTGGCCCCACCGGAGGCCGCGACGCAGACGTTGTCGCCGACGTCGTCCATGCTGATCTGGAGTCACGCCAGTGAGCCCCGTGACGTTGACGGCGGTGGTCGAGGCGGTGGTAATTGCCGTTGCCCAGCTGCCCGTAGGTGTTGTCGCCCCAGCACTTGACAGTTCCGTTGGTGAGGGCCGCACGTCGACCGTACCAGAAGCGGTCACGGTCGAGACGCCGGACGTCAACCCCGTCGGCCGCGGGGTGGACGAGTCGGTGGTAATTGCCGTTGCCCAGCTGGCCGGTGGCGTTGTAGCCCCAGCGCTTGGCCGCGCCGGCCGTGGTGACGGCACGGGCCTGGAGGCGGCCGACGCTGACCGACGCCACGCCCGAGCTCGGCCCGGACACGGCCACCGGCTTGTTGGAGTCCGCCGTGGCGCCGTTGCCGAGGACGCCGTTCGAGCCGCCGCCCCAGCAGTCGAGCCCGCCAGCCGGTCGTGATGGCGCAGGCCGACGTCCAGCCCACGGAGAGCTGACCACGGTCACCCGGTTGGTGGGGATGACCTTGTTGTAGTCGCCAGCGATGCCCGAGCGCTGGCCGATGTCGAATGCCGCCCAGGCGGAGGGCGTCAGGCTCGAGTAGCTGAAGGCGGTGTTGGTGCCGTTGGTGACCCAGAGGTAGTCGCCGGCGGTCTTCAGGTCCCAGAAGATGTCGTCTGGGTGGTCGACTCACGGGACAGGACGACCATCGGGCTGTAGTAGCCGTTGACCGTGGCGGCACGGGTGGTGAAGGTCTTGCCGTTGTTCATCCACACCGAGTCGGCGCCGCTGCCCGGGCCGTACCAGAAGATGTCGGTCATGTCGACGCCGGGGGTGTTGGCGTCGAAGTTGCCGATGATCGGGTTGTAGTCGCCGTTGATCGTCACCGCAGGGCTGGACCCCGCCGTCGCCGTTGCCCGCCCAGATCCGATCCGGCGGTGAAGATTGCCGGCGACGTAGAACAGGAACGTCCAGGTACTCCGGCGCACCAGCGGTCTGCGGCCGACTGGTAGAAGTTGCCGACGCTTGTCGAACCTTGGCGTTGTCGGGCGGATTGTTGATGTACGCCGGCGCAGACGTCTCGTTGGCGTTGCCCGTCCACAGGTGAGGACGAGTTGTTGGCCACCAGAGGATGTCGTCCTTTTTCCCGATGCCGTCGGTGGCGTCGAGGAAGTCACCGACCACGGCCTTGTAGTTCCCGCTGATCGACCCCACAGGGACTGCCCGACCACCGTGCCGCGGCCGGTGAAGTACCAGATCGAGTCGGGCCGCTGCCCGGCAGTACCAGAGGACGTATCATCTGCCACAGTCATCGCCGTTGAAGTCACCACGACCACCGGGATGTACTGCCCCGAGATCCGGGAAGTCGTCACGTCGAAGCGATCCGCGATGGTCGTGCCCGAGGTGTCGTCCCGGGACGCACGCTCCACGAGGTAGTCCGTGCCAGACCCGGGGACGTACCTTGCCAGGAAGACGTCGTCGTGGCCATCGCCATCGAAGTCGCCCTTCACGGGGACGACCCGGTGGTGGTGAGCTGCTGGGTGGTGGTCACCTGCCCAGGGCTGGTGCCGACGGCGACCGCCGGCGCGCTGGAACCCACCAGCGCCGAGCGCGAGCATCGGCATCACCGCGGCTGCGGCGACATGCAAGGACGTCTTCTTCATGTTGGAACCCCTCCCAAGGGCGGCCTGCTCTGCCGGCAGGCCGTTCGAGAAACCATCAACGAACGCACCAGGTCACGATGGGCCAGATGGCTCAAACTACACTTATGCCCAGTGAAATCGGCCACAGCGCGTGGGATTCGGCGCAACCCTGCCGTGTCCTGCGCCGGCACCGGGCGCGGCAAGGCAGGCCCTGGCCGATGCCCAGGGCCCGGCCTGCGGTGCCGGCTCAGGATGGGTGCCGAGCCGGGCTCGGCCCTGGTCTCGTCAGCTCAGGCTGTCGAAGACCGTACCAGAGCAGCTCCTGCTCGCCGGTGCCGCCGGCCGTGTACCAGAGGACGTCGGCGTTGCCGGTAGGCCGGGTGAAGGAGCCGAAGGACCGGCCGCCCGCCACCTCGATGAAGGAGCTCGACGTGGTGGTGAGTACCATCGCCCAGGTTGTTGGTGCCCTGGCCGGCGCACTGGATCCGGCCGAGGTTCATGAGCACGCGAGTCTGGTTGCCCACCGCCGAGGGCGAGTTGGCGGTGCCGTTGAGGCCGACCACCGTGGTGGGGGTGAGCACGCCGGTCGAGACCAGGCCGTGCCGGTCTGGCCGTAGGTGTGTTGGCGCCCCAGCACTTGACCACGCCCGTGCTGAGGGTGGCGCAGTTGGTGGACTGGCCGACCGTCAGGTCGGAGACGCCCGAGGTGAGGCCGGTCACGGCGACCGGGGTGGTCGAGGGGGTGTTGGTGCCGTTGCCCAGCTGGCCGGAGTCGTTGGCACCCCAGCACTTGACCGCACCGGCGGCGGTGAGGGCGCAGGCGTGGCTCGAGCCGGCGCCCACCTTGGCCACACCGCTGCCCAGGCCGGTGACCGTCACCGGGCTCGACTGGTTGGTGGTGTTGCCGTTGCCCAGCTGGCCGCTGCCGTTGAGGCCCCAGCACTTGGCGGCGCCCGCCGACACCGCACAGGTCAGGGAGCTCAGCCCGGCGTCGATCTGGGTGACGCTGGAGAGGCCCGTGACCGTCACCGGCGTGAGCGAGTTGGTGGTGGTGCCGTTGCCGAGCTGGCCGTACTGGTTGGCGCCCCAGCACTTGACGGTGCCGCCGTTGATGAGGGCGCAGCTGTGGAACTCGCTGGCCGACACCTCGGACACGGTCGTGCCCAGGCTGGACACCGCGACCGGGGTGGTCGAGTTGGTGGTGGTGCCGTTGCCGAGCTGGCCGTTGGCGTTGTAGCCCCAGCAGACCGCCGCCTGGCCGGTGGTCACGGCGCAGGCGTGGGCGTTGCCGGCGGCCACGCTGAACATGTTCGACGTGGCGCTGGTGACGTTCACCGGGATGCTGGAGTTGGTGGTGGTCCCGTTGCCGAGCTGGCCGCTCGAGTTGAGGCCCCAGCACTTCACGCCACCGCTGCTGGTCATGGCGCAGCTGAACGACCCGCCCGAGGAGATCGAGTCGTAGTACAGGGCGCTGGCCGTCGGGTCGGCGGCGTTGAAGTCGCCGGCGATGCCGTCGCGGGTGCCGATGTCGGTGCCGCCCCAAGCCGAGGGGGTCATGCTGGTGTAGCTGAAGGCGGTGCTGGTGCCGTTGGTGACCCACAGGAAGTCGCCGGCGGTCTTGGAGTCCCAGAAGATGTCGTCCTGGGTGGTCGACTCACGGGACGGGACGACCATCGGGCTGTAGTAGCCGTTGACCGTGGCGGCACGGGTGGTGAAGGTCTTGCCGTTGTTCATCCACACCGAGTCGGCGCTGCTGCCGGGCCCGTACCAGAAGATGTCGGTCATGTCGACGCCGGGGGTGTTGGCGTCGAAGTTGCCGATGATCGGGTTGTAGTCGCCGTTGATCGTCACCGCCTGCGGGGGTGAAGGGCCCATCACCGTTGCCGGCCCAGATCGAGTCGGCGCTGGTGCCGGACGTAGAACAGCACGTCCAGGTACTCCGGCGCCGTCGACGACACGGCCGACTGGTAGAAGTTGCCGACGTACACCTTGGCGTTGTCGGGCAGGTTGTTCACGTACGCCGACGTGAAGGTCTCGTTCGTTGGACGTCCACAGGTGAGGACGAGTTGTTGTACCAGAGAATTGCCGATGTGCGGGTGCCGTCGGAGGCGTCGGGAACGCGGCCTTGTAGGTGCCATTGATGGTGAGGCTCTGGCTGTGCACCACGCCGCGGCCGGTGAAGTACCAGACCGAGTCGGGGCCCGTGCCAGGCGAGTACCGCATGATGTCGTGCGGTCGTCGCCGTTGAAGTCGCCGACGAACGCGGGGTGTACGACCCGGTGATCGAGATCGTCGTCACGTCGAAGCGGTCGGCGATCGTCGTGCCCGACGTGTCGTCGCGGGCCTTGCCGCTCCCACAGGTAGTCCGGCGCGGAGCCCGCGGCGTACCAGAGAACGTCGTCGCGGCCATCGCCGTCGAAGTCGCCCTTCACCGGGACCACCCCGACGTCGAGGTGATCTGCTGGGTGGTGGTCACCTGCCCAGAGCTGGTGCCAGAGCGGCGACCGCCGACACTGGTGCAAGCCAGTGCGAGAACGAGAGCGCCACCGCAGCTGCGGCGACGCCCAGGGACGTCTTCTTCATGTGGAACCCCTCCCAAGGGCGGCCCGCTCTGCCTGCCGGCCGTTCGGAGAGCAATCGGCGCGAACGCACCAGGACATGATGGGCCGAACGGACCAATTCTCACGCTCCGTGAAGGTTTCGACCACGTAGTGTGGGGTGCCTGCAAGTCTAGGAATGAGAACCACTCCGGTACTACCCTTGGGCGGATGGCCCGGGACGATCGCCACGTGGGACCCGAAGGGACTGGTCCCACCCGACCGGGCCCCACGGCGGAGAGGCACGGGCAGGGTGAGGGGCACGGGCACGGGCACGGGCACGGGCACGGGCACGGGAGCCTGCGCCTCGTT
Source organism: Acidimicrobiales bacterium (assembly GCA_046331115.1). Classification (GTDB taxonomy): domain Bacteria; phylum Actinomycetota; class Acidimicrobiia; order Acidimicrobiales; family Iamiaceae; genus Aquihabitans. The sequence goes on along the minus strand of JAXLRJ010000002.1, from coordinate 116,371 downwards.
CCTGGCACCACGTCGGCGCGATGGATCCTGGCAACCTGCGTCGCGGCCACCACCATGCTGACCTTGATCGGGCTCATCGTCCTGCGGCCCACCGGGGACGCCCCCAGCGCACCAGGCGTCATCCCCGGCACCACCTTCGTCGGCGGTCGGGTCATCGCCCTCGAGCCCGACGTCTGCCCGGAGGAGTACCCGACCTCCGCCTCGTGCTCCACCGCCCAGGTGCGCGTGACCAGCGGCCCCGACGAGGGCGACATCGTCGAGCTCCCCAACGTCGCGGGCCTGCCCAGCACCCCGGAGCTGCGGGCCGGGGACAGGATCCGCATGGCGTACTTCGCCAAGGGTGCCGTCGGCCACCGATACACGTTCGACGACTTCCAGCGTGGGCGGCCGATGCTGGTGCTGACGGTTGGGTTCGCCGTCGCCGTCATCCTGCTCGGGCGGCTGCAGGGGGTCCGAGCCCTCCTCGGCATGGTCGTGAGCCTCGTCATCGTCATCGCCTACCTGCTCCCCGCCCTGCTGCGCGGCGGACCTCCCGTCACCCTGGCGTTGGTCACCGCGCTCGCGATCGCCGTCGCGGTCCTGTACCTCGCCCATGGCGTCCACGTCGGCACCCACGTGGCCTTCGCCGGCTCAGCGATCGCGCTCGGCCTCGCCACAGGACTTGGCGCCCTGTTCATCGGTGCCTGCCACCTGACTGGCTACACCGACGACACTGTGGCCTCGCTCACGGTGGCCGCTGGATCGCTGGACGTTCGGGGACTGATCCTTGCTGGGCTGGTGATCGGAGCGCTCGGGGTCCTCGACGACATGACGGTCACCCAGGTGTCGGCCGTCGCCGAGGTCCAAGCCGCGAACCCTTCGGCGTCGGCCTTCGCGCTGTATCGAGCCGGGATGCGGGTCGGCAAGGACCACGTGGCCTCGACCGTGAACACCCTCTTCCTCGCGTACGCCGGTGCCTCGCTGCCGCTGCTCCTCCTCTTCGCCCAGGGTGGACGGTCGATCACCGGCGTCCTCACGAGCGAGGTGGTGGCGGTCGAGCTCGTGCGCGCCCTCATCGGTTCGATCGGTCTGGTCGCTGCGGTCCCGATCACGACTGGCCTCGCCGCATGGGTGATCCATCAGGGCAACGACGAGACCGACGACCCCGATGGGCCGGACGAGGCGCAGGGCTGGGACGACCTTGCTCCGATCCCGACGGCGTTCTGACGGCGCCACCGCTGCGACCGGCGCGGCGCCCACCTGGCCTTGGTCAGGTCAGGCGGGGCAGCAGACCTCGAGCTCCATGCCGTCGGGGTCGCGGAAGAACAGCGACCACTCGCCCCCGAGGAGCTGCGGCTCCCCGACCTCCTGGGCGCCCGCCGCCCGCAGGCGCTCGACCATGGCGTCGAGGGTGGCCTTGTCAGGGACCGAGAGCCCGAAGTGGTCGATGGCACCCCGACCGCCCTGGCGGCGGCGCTCCCCGATGAGGGCGGCCTCGGGCACCTCGAAGATGTTGAGGGCCGCCCCACCGCCGACGTCCACGATCTTCATCCACGGGTGGTCGTCGCGCTCGGGGATCTCGAAGGTCACCACCGCACCGAACGCCTCCTCGTAGAACCGGACCGTGCGGTCCATGTCGGTGGTCAGGGTGGCGACGTGGTTGAGCCCGTTCGAGATCGGCATGGGCGCGAGGGTACCGATGGGTGCGCCGCGACGCGTCAGGCCGATGCGCCGGCCGACCGCCGGGTCGCGGGGGCCCACCGGCTGCGCACGCCGATCGCCGCGGACACCACCAGGAAGGCGGCGATGGCGACCAGGACGATGGTGCCGCCCGACGGGGTGTCGGCGTAGAAGGAGATCGCCACCCCGGCGACCGACTCGGCGACGGCCAGCGCGGTGCCGAGCAGCACGGTGGCACGGAAGCTGCGGGAGAGGCCCTGGGCGGTGGCGATCGGGACCACCATCAGGGCGCTGATGAGCAGCAGCCCGACGACCCGCATGGACACGACCACGGTCACCGACGTGACGATGGCCAACAGCAGGTTGAGCCCCAGCACCGGCAGGCCGGATGCCCGGGCGTACTCCTCGTCGACGCCCACCGCGAAGAGCTGGCGGCGCAGGCCCAGGGTCACCACCAGCACGAAGGCCGTGAGGATGGCGAAGGTCCGCACGTCGGCCGCCGTCGTGGTCGTGATGGCGCCGAACAGGTACTGGTCTAGGTTCACCGGCGTGCCGGCGGGGGCCTTGGACACGATGACCACGCCACCGGCGATGCCGCCGTAGAAGAGCACGGCGAGGGCGACGTCGCCCGACGCCCGGCCAGATGCCCGCACCAGCTCCACCACCACAGCACCGACCACCGCAGCGATGAGCGCCGTGATGACCGGACTGCGCGAGGTGACGAGGCCGATGGCCACACCGGTGATGGCCACGTGGCCCAGGCCGTCGCCCACCAGTGCCAGCCGGCGCTGCACCAGGTGCACCCCGACCGACGGCGCGGCGATCCCCACCAGGAGCGCGGCGACGAGCGCGCGCACCATGAAGTCGTACTGGAGGATCTCGATCGCGCCGATCACGCCGGGCCCTCCAGGCCGAGCCGGTCACCGGCGGGCCGGTGGGGGTGCGTGGCCTCGTGGCCGTGGTGGTGGTGCCACTCGTCGTCGTGCTCGCTCGGCGCCGTGGCACCGGGGCCGTCGTAGGCGACCCGGCCACCCGCCAGCACGACGCTGCGCGTCACGACCGGGGCAGCCGGCCCCAGCTCGTGGGTGATGAGCACGATCGTGGTGCCCTGCGCGGCCAGGTCCCGGAGTATGTCGGCCAGCGCCGCCTGGTTCTCGGCATCGACGCCCGCCGTCGGCTCGTCGAGCACCAGCAGCTCCGGCGCCGACGCCAGCGCCCGGGCGATGGTGGCCCGCCGTTGCTGCCCGCCCGACAGCGTGGCGAGCGGCGCCCGGGCCTTGTCGGCCAACCCGACGGCCGAGATCGCCTCGGCGACCGCGGCGCGGTCCTCGGCACGGAACCGGCGGAACGGCCCCCGACGGCCGAGACGGCCGGTGGCCACCACCTCGGCGACCGAAGCTGGGATCCCGCTCGTGGCCGGCACCTGCTGGGGGACGTAGCCGAGCCGCCGCCAGTCCGAGAACCGCTCGCGGTCCTCGCCGAACAGGCGGATCGCGCCGCCCTGGACGGTGGCCAGGCCGAGGATGCCACGGACCAGGGTGGACTTCCCCGACCCGTTCGGGCCCATGAGGGCGACGACCTCGCCGGCATCGACCCGCAGGTCGATCGCGTCCACCACCGATCGGCCCTCGTAGCCGACCGATGCGCCGTCGAGCTCCAGGACGGGGGCGGAGGTGGAGGTGGCGGTCACGAGCACCCGAGCCCGGACCGCAGGGCGCGCAGGTCGGCGCGCAGCAGGCCCGGGTAGTCCTTCGCCGCCGAACGATCGGTCACCCCCTCGATCGGGTCGAGCACCGCCACCTTCGCACCAGTCTCCTTCGCCACCGCCTCGGCTGCGGACGGGTCGACGAGCGTCTCGGCGTAGATCGTGGACACCCCGTTGCGCTCCACGAACCGGCTGATGGCGGCGAGCTGCGCGGGGGTCGGTTCGGCTTCTGGGCTCACCCCGGCGATCGCCTCCTGGCGGAGGCCATAGCGCTCGGCGAAGTAGCCGAACGCGTTGTGGCTGGTGGCGATGATCTTGCTGTCGCAGTCCGCCAGGCCCGACGCCAGCTCGCGATCCAGCGCCTCGAGCTGCGACCGGAGCTGCCGCGCGTTGGCCTCGTAGGTGGCGGCGTGGTCGGGGTCGGCCTTGCCGAGCTCATCGGCGAACGCATCGGCCACGGCCGCCATGCGGGTCGGGTCGAGCCAGAAGTGCGGGTCCCGGCTGTTGGCCTCGTCCTGGGCGACCTCGCCGCCCTCGAGCGGGGTGTAGGTGCGGTCGAGCTTCGCCGAGCGGGCCGCGTCGAAGGCCCGGACGCCCGAGGATGCGATGGCATCGTCGACGGCCGGCTGCACCCCGGCCAGGTGGACGGCCAGGTCTGCGTCGGTGACAGCAGCGACGTCGCGGGGCGTGAGCTCGAGGTCGTGCGGCTCGGCACCGGGCTTGGTGAGGTTGGTCACCGCGACCCGGTCCCCGCCCACCTGCTCGGCCATCCACGCGAGCGGGTAGAACCCGGCGACCACGTCGACCTTGCCGTCGCTTGCTTTGCCGTCGCCACCACCGCTGGATCCGCAGCCCACGAGCAGGGCGGTGGCGAGGGCGGCCAGCACGACGAGCCCGGCCCGCGTCCGCCGACGCCGGCGAGGCGCCTGGGTGGGACGCAGTCGTTCGCTGAGGGGAGAGATCGAGACCATAATGAGAATCATTCCCGTTTCAGCCACCCGAGCGCAAGTCACCAGACCGGCCGAGCTCCCGACCGTCGGTGCAAACCATCGTCGCCGAACCGGAAACGAGCGCCGACGAGGACGGAGGCGGCCTCGACCCCTGTGCGCTGGTGGCCGGCGGCCCGAGCAGCGCGCTACGCCAGGGACGGGAGGCGCAAGGCCAGGGCGAGGAGCTGGAGCTCCTCGTTCGGGTTGCGGATGAGCCGCTCGGCCAGCTCCTGGATGGCGCCGATGGCCGCCCCCATCGGCATGGGGTCCGAGGCCACGGCCATCTCGTCGCGATAGGTGGCGGCCAGCGCACCCAGCCCCATCCGCAGCTCGTCGGTGCGCAGGCGGCGGACCTCGCGCTTGTGGCGGGCCGACAGCTCGGTGGCACCAGAGCCACGCTGGCCGTAGCGCTCGATCCGCTCGTTGAGCTCTTCCACCTCGACCTCGTGGCGGGCCACGAGCGGCGCCGCCGCGTCGTCGATCGCGGCGCGGAGGTCGTCGATCGCCGCTGCCGCGGTGGCACCAGTGCCATCGAGGCGCCGAGGCAGGTCCCGCCAGGCGGCGAGGCGGAGGGCGAGTCGCTCGTCGGTGGCGAGCAGCCGGGCCCGGTCCAGGTCGCCGTTGGCGTGGGCTGCGACCTCGGCGGCCCGGGCGGCATCGACCCCCTCGCCGACCAGCGCGTCCACGATGACCTGCGGGGCGAGCGGATCGAAGTCCACCCGGACGCAGCGCGACGCGATCGTGATGAGCTCCGGCGGCACCTCGTCGGCCAGCACCACGAAGAACGTGCCCCGGGGCGGCTCCTCGATGGTCTTCAGCAGCTTCGGCCCCGCGTCCTTCACGAGGTGGAACTCGTCGAGGAGCAGCACCTTGCGGGTGCCCTCGACCGCCGACAGGTTGGCCCGCCGCACGATCTCGTCGGCCTGGCCGGCCGAGATGCTCGCCCCTTCGCGGGCGACCACGATCAGGTCGGGGTGCTGCTCCCGCCGAGCCAGGTCACGCGAGCGGCGGCGCCCTCGGCGTCGCCCGCCGCCTCCTGGTCGTGGGCGAGCACGTCGCCGGCGAACGCCCGGGCGGCCTCCCGCTTGCCGGTGCCGGGCGGGCCGACGAACAGCCAGGCGTGGGGCGGGTCGCCGGCGCCGGCGTTGCGGAGCATCGCCACCGCAGCCGGCTGGCCCACGACGTCGTCCCAGGCGTCCTCCGCATGCTCGAGCCCAGGCAGCGCGCTCATCGTTCCTGCACCACGGGCAGCCGCGATGACACCGCAGCATGGACGCGGGCCTCGACCTCGTCGGGCGTGCCGGCGCCGTCGACCGCCACCCACCGATCGGGGTCGTGGGCGGCGAGCATGGCATAGGCCTCGGCGACGCGGCGGTGGAACTCGTCGCCGGCGGCCTCCATCCGATCCGGCTTGCCGGCCGCGGCCAGGCGCTCAGCCGCCACCTCCGGGGTCACCACCAACAGGACGACCAGGTCGGGCACGAGCCCGTCGGTGGCGAAGTCGTTGATGGCGCGGACCGCATCGATGCCGAGGTCTCGTCCGTAGCCCTGGTAGGCGAGCGACGAGCCAACGAACCGATCGCACACCACGTCTCGACCGCGGAGCAGCGCGGGCCGGATCTTCGAGGACACGTGGTGCGCCCGGTCCCCGGCCATGAGCAGCGCCTCCGCGCGCGGGTCGAGGTCGCCGGTGGCGGGGTCCAGCAGGATCTCGCGCAGGCGGGCGCCGACGTCCGTGCCGCCGGGCTCGAAGGTGAGGACCGCCCCCCAGCGCTCGGCCAAGCGGCGCGCCTGGGTGGACTTGCCCGACCCCTCGCCGCCCTCGAACACCACGAACCGACCCATGCCAGCCCGACGTTACCCACTCCCCCGCCCGCCCTCCGCCGGTGTCGCCCAGCCTGCCCCCCCCCAGCAGCCCACCCGCGGATTCACATCGATCTGGTCGCCCCACGACCACCCTGAGGTGAATCCTCCAGTCCTCCCGCGGATTCACATCGATCTGGTCGCCAGAGGGCCACCTTGATGCGAATCCTCCCGGCAACCCCCACGATGCACATCAGACCGGTCGACACACGACCAGCCCGACGTGGATCCTCGAGCGAGCGTCAGCGTCAGGCGGTGGCGTCAGGCGTCAGCGTCAGGCGTCGGCGTCGGGCGGCGCGGCCTGCTTCGGCGCCGCCTTCTTGGCCGCGGCCCGCTTGGCCGGGGCCTTCTTGGTGGCGGCCTTCTTCTTGGCGGGGGCCTTCTTGGCCGCGGCCTTCTTCTTGGCCGCCTTCTTCTTGGACGGCCCGGCCTCGCGGCGGATCTGCAGGAGCTCGCTGGCCCGCTCGTCGGTGAGGGTCTCGACCTCGTCGCCCTTGCGGAGCGACGCGTTGGTCTCGCCGTCGGTCACGTACGGGCCGAAGCGGCCGTCCTTGATGACCATCTGCTTCTCGGACACGGGGTCGACGCCGAGCTCGCGCAGCGGGCCGGCCGCGGACTGGCCGCGGCGGCGCTTGGGCTCGGCCATCACCTTGAGCGCCTGCTCGAGGGTGATGTCGAAGATCTGCTCCTCGGTCTCGATCGAGCGCGAGTCGGTCTTGGCCGCACCGCTCTCCGGATCGGTCCAGGCCTTGGAGATGTAGGGCCCGTAGCGACCGTTCTGGGCGGTGATCACGCCGCCGTCGGTCGGGTCGGTGCCGACGGTGCGCGGCAGCGACAGCAGCTGCAGGGCGTCCTCGAGGGTGACCCGCTCCACGGTCATCGTCTTGAACAGCGACGCCGTCTTGGGCTTCTCCTCGGGCTTCAGCTTGGCCTTGCCCTCGGGCATGTCGCCGAGCTGCACGTACGGGCCGAAGCGGCCGGCCTTCACGTAGATGGGCAGGCCCGTCTCCGGATCGTCGCCGAGCACCCGGTCGCCGGAGGGGGCGTCGAGCAGCTCCTCGGCCTTCGCCAGGGTGAGCTCGTCGGGGCAGAGGTCGTCGGGGATCGACGCGGTGTCCTCGCCACGCTTCAGGTACGGCCCGAACTTGCCGGGCTTGGCGACGATGCGCTCGCCGTCCTCGGTGACGAACTCGGCCACCACGTTGATCTCGGCCGGGTCGATCGCCTCGCTCTTGCCCCGCTCCACCAGCTCCTTGAGGCCGGGCGAGCCGGGCGACACGTCGGCGAGCTCGGCGGTCGGCTCGCCAGCGGGGTCGCCGAACCAGAACTTGTTGAGCCACGGCTCGCGCTGGACCTGGCCGGCGGCGATCTGGTCCAGCTCGTCTTCCATCCGGGCGGTGAAGGCGTAGTCGACCACGTCGGCGAAGTGGTCTTCGAGCAGCTTGATCACGGCGAACGCGGTCCACGTGGGGACGAGCGCGGTGCCCTTCTTCCAGACGTACCCACGGTCCTGGATCGTCTGCATGATCGACGCGTAGGTGGAGGGGCGCCCGATGCCGAGCTCCTCGAGCTTCTTCACCAGCGACGCCTCGGTGTAGCGGGCGGGCGGCGAGGTGCTGTGGCCCTTGGCCTCCAGCTCGGGCGTGGGCAGCGCCAGGCCCTCGGTGAGGTCCGGCAGCTTGGCCTCGTCGCTCTCGTTCGAGCCGTCGTCGGAGCCCTCGACGTACGCCTTCAGGTAGCCGGGGAAGGTGATGGTGCGGCCGGAGGCGGCGAACTCAGCATCACGGCCGTCGGCGGCGACCGCGCCGATGCGCACCCGCTTGTCGAAGCCCCGGGCGTCGACCATCTGCGACGCGACCGTGCGCATCCAGATCAGCTCGTAGAGGCGGAGCTGGTCCGAGCGCAGCTCGCCCGACAGCTGGGCCGGGGTGCGGAACACCTCGCCGGCTGGGCGGATGGCCTCGTGGGCCTCCTGCGCGTTCTTGACCTTGCGGTCGTAGGTGCGCGGCGCAGGCGGCAGGTAGTCGTCGCCGTAGAGCGAGCGCACCTGGTTGCGGGCCGCGGTGAGGGCGGTCTCCGACAGCGTGGTGCTGTCGGTCCGCATGTAGGTGATGTAGCCGTTCTGGTACAGGTCCTGGGCCACGCGCATGACCTGGGCAGCGCTCATCCGGAGCTTGCGGCCACCCTCCTGCTGGAGGGTGGAGGTCATGAACGGCGGCTTGGGCTTGGACGTGAACGGCTTGTCCTCGACCGACCGCACCGAGAATGCGCTCGCCCGCAGCCCGTCGCGCAGGGCACCGGCACCGGCCTCGTCGAGCACCACGGCACCGCTGGTGAGCGCACCGCGGTCGTCGAAGTCCTTGCCGGTGGCGACCCGGGCGCCGTCGACCTGCACGAGGGTGGCGGTGAAGCCCGGCTCGGTCGGGAACGCCGCCTCGAGGTCCCAGTAGTCCGCCGAGCGGAAGGCGATGCGCTCCCGCTCCCGTTCGACCACGAGGCGCACGGCCGGCGACTGGACCCGCCCGGCGGACAGCCCGGCGTTCACCTTCCGCCAGAGCACCTCCGACACCGGGTAGCCGAAGAGCCGGTCGACGATGCGCCGGGTCTCCTGCGCGTCGACCAGGCCCTCGTCGATCTCGCGCCAGTTCTCCACCGCGTGCTCGATCGCCTGCGGGGTGATCTCGTGGAACACCATCCGCTTGACCGGCACCTTGGGCTTGAGGACCTGCAGGAGGTGCCAGGAGATGGCCTCGCCCTCGCGATCCTCATCGGTTGCGAGGTAGAGCTCGTCGGCGTCCTTCAGGAGCTCCTTCAGCCTCCGGATCACGTCCTTCTTCGATGCCGCCACCTCGTAGGTGGGCTCGAAGTGGTTGTCGACGTCGATGCTCAGGCCCTTGGACGGCAGGTCCCGGATGTGGCCGACCGAGGACTCGACGTTGAACTCGCCCCCGAGGAAGCCCGCGATGGTGCGCGCCTTGGCGGGGCTCTCGACGATCACCAGGGGCTTGGGCACGGGCAGTAGACAAAGCCATCTGACGGGCCACTGTCAACCGTGGCCCCTCGCCCGGACCTCCCGGGCCTTTGGCCCGATGCCCCTCCGGGCACTAGGCCAGACGGCGTGTCGACCGTGCTGACCCCCTCCACCCGGGCCAAGCGCGACCGCCTCGTGCGCCTCGGCGTGATGATCTTCCTCGCCTCCCTGCCGATCGCTGCGATCCTCCTCGCGCTCGTCAACTGGCAGGTCGCGCTGGGCTTCGTCGTGGTGTGGACGGTGGGGCTGCTGTTCGGCGTCGGCCAGCAGCGGACCACCTCCCTGAAGGTCGACGGCAACGGCCTGCAGTACGAAGCCGGCACGTTCGTGCTCCGCACGACCTGGGACGACCTGGACCGCATCGGCGAGGCCACCCTGCCCTCCGGCACCACCCAGGCCATCGTCTTGAAGCGTGGCGGGCTCCGCTGGGCCCACACCCCCCAGACCCGCCAGCAGGTGGTGCAGCGGGGGTGGGATCGGATCATCCCGATCGACGAGTTCGCCCCCCGCTGGCCCGAAGGCAAGCTCGCCGACGCCATCCGAGAGCACCGCCCCGACCTCCTGTCCTAGGCGTCGGCCCCCACCGAGGAAGGCCTGGACGGCACCCGAACGCTGGTCGATCACCGCCCCACCACGGCCGAAATCGACCAGCCCTCCTAGGGGCCCCACCAACCTGGTCGATTCTCGCCCCACCACGGCCGAGATCGACCAGATCTCCGGGGGCTCGCGACCCCCGGGCTCTCGCTCAGGGGAGGCGGGCGGCGTAGGCGTTGGAGCGCAGGATCGCCTCGGCGACGACGGCAGGCTGCTTCTCGCCGGCGTCGAAGGCGGCCATGGCGGCGTCCCAGGTGGCCTTGTCGGGCAGCGCCCGCAGCATGCCGAGCGAGATGAGCACCGTGCCCACCTGCGGGGCGAGGCGCCGCTTGCCCTCCGATGACTCCGAGAAGGCCACGATCACGCCGCCGCGGGTGATGGTCTTGGCGTCGAGCTTCTTCGTCCAGAAGGCGAGGCCCGAGGGGTCCGGCTCCCGCTCGAACACGTTCTGGTACACGAGCTTCACGTACTGCTGGTTGGCCACGGACCCGTAACGGTTCTTGAACTCGGTCGACTGGGCGAACTTCTGGGCGATGGCCGAGAGGCTCGTGCCCGCCTCATACTTGGCGATCCAGTAGGCGAGGCCGCTCGGGTCGGGCTTGCGAAGGAAGAAGGCCCAGTAGAGCCGGGTCACCGGGCCGCGGAACTCGGCCCAGTCGTTGGCGGTGGCGAGGTCGGCGATCATGGCGACGGGGGTGCTGGACCCGTCCTGGAACCGGGCCGCCCACCCAGAGGCCTCGCCGGCGGTCGCGGCCCGCCCGTAGAAGTCCTGGAACTGCTGCTGGACGAAGGCGGCGTAGTCGTAGAAGGGCCCGATGTTCGTGGACTGGCGGAGGTACACCTGCTGGTTGGTGCCGACGGCGTGGTCCGAGGCGAACCCGCCGTAGGCGCTGAAGGTGGCGCCGGTGCCGTCGTCGGTGAGGTCGTCGCCGGCGGGGTCGACGTTGGCGTCGGGGGTGGCCGACGACGACGTGACCCGCAGGGTCGAGCCGAGCCCGGTCTGGCGCACGAACACGTCGGTGTCGGTGCCGAGGTCCGCCTGGGCGGTGGCCTTGGCCTTGGTGTCGAAGAGGATCGAGCCGCCGTTGTCGCTCACGGCCCGGGGCGTCGAGTGGTCGTCGAGCTGGGCCTCGTTGTCGTTGATCGAGACCCGGTCCGTGGTCCCGGCGGCGAGGTTGCGGCGGAACACGTCGCTCTTGGCGTTGGTGTCCGAGGGCACCAGGTCGTTGGCGAGCGAGGCGAAGACCACCACCTTCCCGTCGCCGGAGATCAGCGGCCAGCCCGCGCTCTGGTTGGCGAGGACCTCGCTGCTCGACACGTCGACGATCGTGGTGGTGCCCGCGGTGCGGTCCCGGACGTACACGTCCTCGTTGGCGCCGGCCTGCCCGCCGTCGAGCTCGCCGGCAGAGCGGAACGCCACCCGCTTGCCGTCGTCGGAGAGCGACACGTCCTGGGACGACGCGCTCTTGCCCTGCTCGGACGAGTCGACCGACACCCGCTCGGTCACCTTGGCCTTCAGGTCGCGGACGTACACGTCGAAGTTGGCGTTGGTGTCCGTGGGGACCACGCCGTCCTGGGCGGTGAAGAAGCCCACGGTGCTGCCGTCGCCCGAGATCGTCGCACCGTAGGACGGTGCGTTGACCTGGCCACCGGTGGACGTGACGCTGACCCGGGTCGTGGTGCCGGCCAAGCGGTCGCGCAAGAAGACGTCGTAGGCGCCGTTCGTGTCGTTCGCCACCAGGTTCGAGGCGTCGGACTCGAAGACCACGTAGCGGCCGTCGTCGGAGATCGACGGCAGGTCGCTGAACGAGTTGCCGCCCGCCTCGGCGCTGCTCACCGAGATCCGCTCCACCGTGTTGGACCACCGGTCCCGCACGAAGATGTCCCCTCCGGTCGGGCCGGTGTTGGCGTCGCCGGGCGCCAGGTCCGGATCCAGCGACATGAACGCCACGAACCGGCCGTTGGCGCTCACCGCCGAGTTGCGGGCCGGGCCGCCGGGCACGCCGCCCTCCGGGTACCGGCTGACCAGCATCGGCCGCTCGCTCACGTAGACGTCGGCGGCGGCCGGCGCGGTGGCGAGGAGCGGGGCCAGGCCGGTCCCGAGCACGCCAGCGGCGAGGGCGACGGTGGCGGCCCGACGGGCCGAGCGCCGGGCCGGTCGTGCGCCAGGCGCCGCGCGCCGGGCCCGGCGGCTGCCGAGGTGACGGGCATCGATCCCGGCGTCGCGACGGGCGGCCGGGTGGGCCTCGATCCGTGCGGTGCCGGCGGGGTGGGGGGCGGGCGTCTGGTCCATGCCCCCGTTGTACGGGTGCCCAGGTCAGGGCACCTGAGCAACGATTGCTCAACTGCACCCGGCTGATTACCCAACCGCGCGGACCTCCGCACCCATTGCTGGTCGATCTTCGCCCCACAGCGACGCAGATCGACCAGATTCCCCGGGCCTCCCCACCATTGCTGGTCGATCTTCGCCCCACAGCGACAGAGATCGACCAGATCCCCCGAGGCTCCCCACCATTGCTGGTCGATCTTCGCCCCACAGCGACGGAGATCGACCAGATTCCCCGGGCCTCCCCACCACCGACGTTGGTCGAGGGCGACGGCGGGCGAGTAGGTCAGTCGGGGTGGGGGCGGCGGCGGTCGGCCTTGGTCTGGGACCGCTGGCGCTTGGCGTCGAGCCGCCGCTCCTTGGCGGCGCGGCTGGGCTTGGTCGGGCGGCGGGGGCGCTCGACCTTCAGGGCGGCGGCGAGGCGCTCGGCGAAGCGCTCCTCGGCGATGGCCCGGTTGCGCGCCTGGCTGCGCTCGTCGTCCACCACGATCCGCAGCACCGGGCCGAGCCGGTCGAGCACCCGCTCGCGCTGCACGGGGAGGAGCGACGGCGACGCGGCCACGTCGAAGGCGAGCTCGACCCGGGTGGCCGCCTTGTTGGCGTGCTGGCCACCCGGCCCGCCGGACGCGCTGAACCGGACCTGCAGCTCGCTCCGGGGGATCCGCACCCCGGGCGCCACGAAGATGCGGTCGTCGTCCGACCCGGCCTGGCCCATGCCCCAAGGCAAGCAGGCCGGCCACCGCCGGACCGGCACCATTCTCCGACTGGCGGACACGACGACCGGGCCGCGCCAGGACCGACCAGACCGGCGCACACGACAACCGGACCGGCGCACACGACGACCGGACCGCGACCGGACCGGCGGACACGACGACCGGGCAGCGGCCGGCCCGGCGCACACGACGACCGGGCAGCGGCCGGCCCGGCGGGCACGGCGGGCACGGCGGCTGGGCAGCGGTAGGGTCGCCGCCGGTCAGGTGCCGGACGACGCCGGCTGGCAGCCCGAGGAGATGGCATGACTGCAGGACGATTCGACGGACGCACCGCCCTGGTCACGGGCGCCGCCTCGGGGATCGGGCGCGCCACCGCCCAGCGCCTCGCGGCCGACGGCGCCCAGGTGGGGTGCATCGACCTGGCCGAGGCGGTCGACGAGACCGCCCAGCTGATCGCCGAGGCCGGCGGGCACGCCGTGGCGGTCCGGGCCAGCGTCACCGACGTCGATGCCGTGGGCGCTGCGGTCGCCACCGTCGAGGATGCCTTCGGCCCGATCACGATCCTGGCCAACGTGGCTGGCGTCTTGCGCTTCGCCCACACCCACGAGTCCGACCCGGCGGACTTCGACCTCCAACTCGCCGTCAACCTCAAGGGCCCGTACCTCACCTGCCGGGCCGTGATCCCCTCGATGCTCGAGGCCGGCGGGGGCGTGATCACCAACGTGGCGTCGTCGGCGGGCGTGTTCGGCCAGGCGTACCTGGCCGGCTACGCGGCGTCGAAGGGCGGCGTGGCGATGATGACCCGGGCGCTCGCCTGGGAGTACTCCAAGTCCAACATCCGGGTGAACGCCATCGCCCCGGGCGCGGTCGAGACGCCGATGACCGGGACCGTGCAGTTCCCCGAGGGCCTGGACTTCGACCTCATGCGCAAGACCATCGCCCACGACTACAAGATGGCCAAGCCGTCCGAGCCGGCCGCGCTGATCGCCTTCCTCTCCTCGGACGAGGCCGTCAGCATCACCGGCACGGTCATCCCGATCGACAACGGCATCACCACCTGAGGCACCTCACGGACCAGCCGGGCGAGACGGACGGAAGCTTGCTCGCACCGCGGGTGCCCTCGACCACCGGCGGGCTCCATCCAGACACCGCTGACGGGAGGACGACGTCGTCGTCGCGCCCACCGGCCGCGAATCGCCGGGCTGCGGCGCTCCCGGAGGACCGCCCCACCGGGATCCGATGACGGGCCTCGCACGGGGGCCGCCATGGAAGCGGCCACCGGGGCGACGGCGGGGAGGCGGTCCGACGTGGCGCGGTGCGCCCGATGCGTCGCCCTGCCCCGGCGGCGCAGAAGGGCACCGGTAGGCTCGCGCGCTCCGGCCGACCACCAGGGGAGCGACGTGCGCGGCGCCATCGTGACCGTGGCAGGGCTCGCCACCCTCGCCGCGGCAGCCTTCACCACCACGGCACCTGCCGGTGCGGTGGGCGCTGGCACCAGCGCGGCCGGCGAGCTCCAACAGGTCGCCTACGCCGGGGTGACCGTCGAGGTGCCAGCCGCCTGGCCGGTGGTGGACCTCGGCCGGGACCGGACGGCGTGCCTCCGGCTCGACGTCGACGCCGTGTACCTGGGCCTGCCCGGTCCCGAGGCGCAGTGCCCCGCCGTGGCGGTGGGCCGAGGCACCACGGTCCAGGTGCTCGACGCCCGCCAGGCCGCAGCCGCCGAAGCAACGGGGGCGGCGGCCACCACCGACGGCACCCCGACGGACGACGCGTCGACCGAGCTCGATGCCCCCGACGGCCGGGTCGTGCACATCCGCCACGGGGCGCGGACGCCGCTCGTGGACCAGGTGGCAGCGTCGGTCCGCTTCGGGCCAGCGCCGACCAGGCCCGCGCCGCTGCCCGCGGCCGACCGAGCGCTCGCCGACGCGCCGGTGCCCGTCGCCGCCGGCAGCTCGACGCGGTCCACGCGGGCCACGGCGATCCAGGACGGCTTCGACACCTGCTCGGCACCGAGCTCGTCGACCATGGACGCCTGGGCGGGGGCCTCGCCCTTCTCCGCCGTCGGCGTCTACATCGGCGGTGGCAGCCGGGCGTGCGCCCAGCCGAACCTCACCGCGGCGTGGGTCGGTCGACAGCTCGACGCCGGCTGGTCGCTGATCCCGATCTACGTCGGCCGCCAGGCCCCGTGCACCAGCTACGGGCTGCGGATCTCCTCGTCGACCAGCACCGCGGCGGTGCAGGGCACCTCGGCGGCGGACGATGCGGCGGCGCTGGCCAAGGGGCTCGGCCTCGGCGCCGGCACCCCGATCTACCTGGACATCGAGCACTACGAGGTGGCCAACACCGGCTGCAACGACGCGACCATGGCGTTCGCCTCGGCGTGGACCGCCCGGCTGCACGCCAAGGGCTACCGCTCGGGGGCCTACGGGTCTGCCTCCTCCGCGCCCTACGCGCTCTCGAAGCGCTACGCCACACCGGGGTTCAGCCGCCCCGACGCCATCTGGATCGCCCGCTGGGATGGCATCCGCACGGACCACGAAGCGCTCTTCTCCGACGCCCTCTGGGCCGGCCACCGCATCAAGCAGTACCGAGGCGACCATGCCGAGACGTGGGGCGGCGCCAAGCTCCTCATCGACAGCAACTTCGTCAACGGCGACGTGAGCCGGCGGGTCGCCACCCCGGTGCCGACGAACCTGCTGGCCGACCCGTCCTGGGAGGCGGGCACGGGGGTGGCGTCGTGGCCGGTCCGCACGGACGGCGAGCCGACCGCCGCCACGGTCACCGACGTCGGCGCCACCACGGCACCACCTGGGCACGGCTCACCGCCCCCACCGGCGGCGGCACCGCGATCGGCCAGGACGTGGCGACCACCACCCACGTCGGGGAGCGGTACACGTTCACCGCCTGGGCGCGCTCCGCCGACGGGACGCCGGCCACCGCCCGCATCCGGCTGGCGCCCAAGGTGGGCAGCACCCCGCCGGCCGCCGACGCCGGCACCTTCGCCGACGTCGCGCTCGGCGCCACGTGGACGCAGGTCAGCGCCTCGGTGGACGTGTACGCCACCGGTTCGGGCCTGCGGGCCACGATCGCCTCGCTCACGCCGGACGTGGCCATCGACGTGGACGACGCCTCGCTCCTGCGCTCGCCGGCCTTCGCCCCGTTCCCGTCGTGGGACGACTTCGTGGCCCGCCAGCGCTTCGACCTCACCGGCAGCCCGGGCACCCTCGAGGACCGGCAGGCCACGGTCGACGCCTTGTCGTCGTGGTCGCTCACCCCCACCGCCTACATCCAACGCCTCATGCGCGGCTCCTGGTTCGGCGGCCACGTCGCTCCGGTCAGCCGCCTCTACCGGGCGTACTTCGGGCGGGTCCCGGACTACGGCGGCGCCACTTACTGGGCGGGCAAGCACCGAGGCGGCATGCGGCTGCGGAACATCTCGCAGGCCTTCGCCACCTCCAGCGAGTACCAACGGACCTACGGGTCGCTCGACGACGCCGGGTTCCTGGACCAGGTGTACCGCTCGGTGCTTGGACGGCCGGCTGACCCCCAGGGCCAGGCGTACTGGACGGCGAAGATGGCGAAGGGCTTCCCCCGCGGCGAGGTGATGGTGGCGTTCTCCGAGTCCAGCGAGTACGTGCGCACCTCCGCCGCCTGGGTGAACACCTTCGAGGTGTACGCCGGCATGCTCGGCCGGGCCCCGACGGCCGACGAGCAGACGGCGGGCGCCACCCTCCCCACCTACCTCGTGATCGACGGCGTCCGCCGCAGCCCCGAGTACCTCGCCCGCGTCGCCTGACCTCGCCCCGATCGATCGCCCGCGCCACCATCGACCCGCCCGCACCCCGACCGACCACGCCCCATCGAGCGCCTGCGACTTGGATTCACATCGAAGTGGTCGCCCTGCAGCCGATCTGATGTGCATCCTCGACCGCACCGCAGGATTCACATCGAAGTGGTCGCCCTGCAGCCGATCTGATGTGCATCCCGACCCGCCCCAGACGATGCACATCGAAGTGGTCGCCACACGACCAGTCCGATGTGAATCCTGGAGCAAGGCGGCCGGCGGCCGGCGACGGGCGGGTAGCGGCAGGCCGAGGGGGTGAGGGCCCGACGGGCCGCGCAGGGCAGGCGGGGCGGTGAGGTCCCGACTGCTGGGTGCGACGACGCGGACGCGGGGACCGACCTTGGACCCTGAACAGGGGCGGGGCGACGGGGGTACGGTCGCCGGCATGGACTTCGCCTTCTCCCCTCGCTGCGAGGAGCTCCGGACCGAGCTGCTCGACTTCATGGATGCGCACGTGTACCCGGCCGAGCCGGTGCACGCCCAGCAGATCCGCGATTCGGGGGACCCGCACTTCCACCCGCCGGTCATGGAGGAGCTGAAGCAGGAGGCCCGCCGCCGCGGGCTGTGGAACCTGTTCCTCCCCCACAAGACCAAGTGGACCGACGGCCTGTCGAACGCGGACTATGCCCCGCTGGCGGAGATCATGGGCCGCAGCGGCATCGCGTCGCAGGCGTGCAACTGCTCGGCGCCCGACACCGGGAACATGGAACTGCTCACCATGTTCGGCACGCCCGAGCAGCAGGAGGAGTGGCTGTTCCCGCTGCTCGAGGGCGAGATCCGCTCGGCGTTCGCCATGACCGAGCCAGCCGTGGCCAGCTCCGATGCCACCAACATCGAGTGCCGCATCGAGCGGGACGGCGACGAGTACGTGATCAACGGCCGCAAGTGGTGGATCTCGGGGGCGGCCGACGCCCGCTGCAAGCTCTTCATCCTGATGGGCAAGACCGACCCGTCGGCGCCCCGGCACCTGCAGCAGTCCATGATCCTCGTGCCACGGGACGCACCGGGCGTCGAGATCGTCCGGGCCCTGCCGGTCTTCGGCTACCAGGACCAGGAGGGCCACTGCGAGATCACGTTCACCGACGTGCGCGTGCCCGTCGCCAACCTCCTCGGCACCGAGGGCAGCGGGTTCGCGCTCGCCCAGGCCCGCCTAGGCCCCGGCCGCATCCACCACTGCATGCGCTGCATCGGGGCGGCCGAGCGGGCCCTGGAGCTGATGACCCAGCGGGTCACCAACCGGGTGGCGTTCGGGCGCCCGCTCGCCGAGCAGGGCGTGATCCGGGAGTGGATCGCCGAGTCCCGCATGGAGATCGAGCAGGCCCGGCTCCTCACGCTGAAGACCGCCTGGCTCATGGACACCGTGGGCAACAAGGGGGCGGCCGTCGAGATCTCGTCGATCAAGGTCGTGGTGCCGAACATGGCGCTGAAGGTGATCGACCGGGCGATCCAGGCCCACGGCGGCGGCGGCGTGTCCGACGACTTCCCGCTGGCCGCCATGTACGCCGGCATCCGCACGCTGCGCCTGGCCGATGGCCCCGACGAGGTCCACAAGCGCCAGGTCGCCAAGCGGGAGCTCAACCGCTACGCCCCGACCGAGATCCCCGAGGACGTCGGCCGCCGCTGACCCCACCCCGTTCTCGTCACCCGTTGGTGCAGAACTGAACCCACGGTCGACAAGAACCAGGCGCACCCCGTTCCTGTCACCCCACGGTGCACTCCTGCACCCACGGTCGACAAGAAGCGATGGGATGCGCCGCTGGAGGAGGGAGCGCGACGGCGCGCGTCAGGCGCCGGTCGGGGCGGGCGCGCCGTCGCCACCGCCGTTGGTGGCGGGGCCGGTCTCGGCGGTGGAGTCGGGGTCGGGGTCGACGGTGGGGTCGGGCCCCGCTGCGGGGTCGGGCTTGGCGGTGGCGATCAGGGCGACGGTCCCGCCGACGGCGGCGATGACCGAGGCCAGGAGGATGCCGGCCTTGGCGGCGTCGGAGGTCGGGCCGGTGCCGAAGGCGAGGCCGGTGATGAACAGCGACACGGTGAAGCCGATGCCGGCGAGGACCGAGACCGCCACGATCTGCGGGAAGCGCACGCCCTCGGGCAGGTGGCCGATGCGCAACCGCAGCGCGAGCCAGCTGGCCCCGGAGATGCCGACGGTCTTGCCCACCACCAAGCCGATCACGACGCCGAGGACCACGGCCTCGTGGCGGGTGGCGACGCCGCCGCCGAGCGGGATGCCGGCGTTGGCGAGGGCGAACAACGGGACGATCACGTAGCTCGTCCAGGGGTGGAGCATGTGCTCGAGGCGCTCGGTGAGCGGCACGGACTCCTTCAGCAGGAAGCCGGCCCGGCGCACGTCGTCGGCGCTGATGCCGGGCCGCAGCTCGAGCTCGTCGACCAGCGCCTGGGCTTCGACGTCGGGGATGAGGGCGATGGCCGGGGTGAGCAGGCCCATGATCACGCCGGCGATGGTGGCGTGGACGCCGGACTCGAACACGGCGAGCCAGAGCCCGAAGCCGAGCAGCACGTACGGCACGTGGTAGCGGATGCCGGCCCGCTTGGCCACGACGACGAGCCCGACGATGACGGCGGCGGCGAGCAGCCACATCGGCTGGAGGTCGTCCGTGTAGAAGAGGGCGATCACGATGATGGCGCCGATGTCGTCGACGATGGCCAGGGTGAGCAGGAACACCTTCAGCTGGCCGGGGACCCGGGGGCCGAGCATGGCGGCGACGGCCAGGGCGAAGGCGATGTCGGTGGCCATCGGGATGGCCCAGCCTCGCAAGGCTGGTGAGCCGGCGTTGATGGCGGCGTAGAGCAGCGCGGGCACGACCATCCCGCCGATCGCGGCGATGCCGGGCAACAGCGCCGCCTGCCGGTCCCGCAGCTCGCCAGCCACCCACTCACGCTTGATCTCCAGGCCGACGACGAAGAAGAACAGGGTCATGAGGGCGTCGTCGATGACGTGCACGACGGTCTCGTCGAACGTGGCCTTGCCGACCTCGATGACGACGTGGGTGTGGAACAGGTCGAAGTAGGCGGCCTTCCACGGCGAGTTGGCCCACACCAGCGCCACCACGGTGGCGATGACGAGCAGGATGCCGCCGGCCGCCTCGACCTCCAGGAACGACTGGACCGGTCGGGCCACGTAGCGGGCGAGCGGTCGGTCGCTCTGCAGCCAGGTGATCGGGCGGGGGAACGCCCACTCGTCACGGCGCTCGGCCACGCCAGGTTCCCTTCTCGCGGTGGTGGATGTCGCCGACCAGGCTTCCCGGCACGCCGGGGCGACCCTACCCCAGCCCTCTGGGGCGCGGATCGCCCTCGCCGCCCTCGGCGGCGGGCCGCGAGCGGGGCTCGAAGCGCATGGTGGTGCGGGTGCCGCCCTCGACGGCATCGAAGCGGAGGTCGTCGGCCAGCATCCGCATGAGCGGGATGCCGAGCCCCCGCTCGTGCTCGAGCCGTGCCGGGTCGGTGACGTCGGGGTGGGGCCGCAGCTCGGCCGGGTCGAAGCCGCCGCCGTGGTCGGTGACCTCGACCTCGATGTGGCCGGCGGCGAGGGTGCAGCGCATGACGACGAGGTGGTCGTCGGCCGCCGCCGGGTGGGCGAGGTGGGCCTGGATGGCGTTGGTGCAGGCCTCCGAGACGGCGAGGCGCATGTCGGCGGCGCGCTCGTCGTCGAAGAGCGGGTCGCCGGCCACCAGGGCGCCGATCACCATCCGCGCGACGGACACCACCTCCGGGCGGGCCGGGAGCTCGAGCTCGACCACGTCGCCAGGCTGGGCCTCGTCCACGTGCGGCCTCAGCGTCGCCGGCTCACGCCGCCACCGCCTGGTCGACCGACTCGTGCACGGGGAACACCTGGAGCAGCCCGGTGATCTCGAACACCTTCATGATCCGGGGCTCCGTGCACACCAGGGCGAGCTCGCCGCCGTGGGTGCGCACCCGCTTGAGCCCGCTGATCAGCACGCCGAGGCCGGTGGAGTCGATGAAGTCGACGGCCTCGAGGTCCACGACGATCTGGTACTGCTCGTCCGCCACGATCGCGATCAGCTGCTCTCGCAGGCGGGGCGCCGTGGCCACGTCGATCTCGCCACCGACCTCCACGACCGTCCAATCCCCGTGTCGCCTGACGTCGAGTCGCAGATCCATCCACCGCTCCCTGTGCTGCCCGTGTGGCCCACAGGCTACCCGTCCCCATCGCCGTCGAACGGAGGTGGGGACCGCGCCCCGGCGAGGCGATCGGATCGGGCCGGGAAGCCAAACCACAACGGTGTTACGCTGGCGAACGCCTGTTCCCTTCCGAGGCGCCGCACATGGCCGTCACCTCCCACGATCCCGCGGACTCGCTGCTGCACGCCCTGAGCACGCGCCTCGGCTCGGACGCGGTGGCGCACCTCGAGCGGCTGGCGGCCCGGCCAGCGCGCTTCGGGCAGCTCGACCGGCCGCTGCACCCGTTCCTCGAGGACCGGCTGGGCGAGCTCGGCCTCGACGGGCTCTGGACCCACCAGGCCCAGGCGGTGGACCTGCTGCGGGAGCGGCGCAACGCGGTGGTGGCCACCGGCACCGCATCGGGCAAGTCGCTCTGCTACCAGCTGCCCATCGCCGAGGCCATCCTGGACCCGATCAAGCCGGGGACGGCCCTCGCCCTGTTCCCCACCAAGGCCCTGGCCCAGGACCAGCTCGGCTCGTTCGGCCACCTGGCCGTGCCGGGGCTGGTGGCCGCCACCTACGACGGCGACACGTCACCGGACATGCGGACGTGGGTGCGGCGCAACGCCAACGTGGTGCTCACCAACCCGGAGATGCTCCACTGCGGGATCCTCCCCCACCACGAGCGCTGGGCCACGTTCCTGATGCGCCTCCGCTACGTGGTGGTCGACGAGCTTCACGTGCTCCGCGGCGTGTTCGGCACCCACACCGGCCACCTGCTGCGCCGGCTGCGCCGCCTCTGCGAGTCCTACGGCTCGTCGCCAACGTTCGTGTTCTCCTCCGCCACCATCGGCTCGCCGGGACGGCTGGCCTCGGACATCTGCGGCTTGGAGGTGGAGGAGGTCACCGACGACGGCTCGCCGAAGGGCGAGCGGCTCGTGGCCTTCGTGGACCCGATGGCGGCCGACGGGCCGCGGGCGGCCCGCTCGTCCAACCAGATCACCGCCGCACTGGTGGGCGAGCTCGTGCGCAGCGGGCACCGGACGCTGGCGTTCTGCCGCAGCCGGGCCGGCACCGAGGTCGTTGCCGCAGAGGTGGTGCGCCGCCACGCCGACCTGGCGGGTCGGGTCCGCCCCTACCGAGGCGGCTACCTGGCGGCCGAGCGGCGAGAGATCGAGGCGCAGCTGTTCAGCGGTCAGCTCGGCGGGGTGGTGGCCACCTCGGCGCTGGAGCTCGGCATCGACGTGGGCGGCCTGGACGCCTGCATCCTGAACGGCTTCCCCGGCACCATCGCCTCGCTGTGGCAGCAGATGGGTCGGGCCGGCCGGGAGGGCCAGCCGAGCCTGTCGGTGCTGGTGGCCGGCGAGGACCAGCTCGACCGCTACTTCCTGGCCCACCCCCACGAGGTGTTCTCCCGGCCACCCGAGCCGGCGGTGGTCAACCTGGCCAACCCGTTCGTGCTGGACCCGCACCTGGCCTGCGCCGCGTACGAGACCCCGCTGTCGCACCACGACGAGCGCTGGTGGGGCGACGACCTCCACGACGGCGTGCACCGCCTGGTGCTCGACGACCGCCTGCGCCTGCGGGCCCGGGGCGACCGCACCCGCGCCTACTTCGCAGCCCGGGGCCACCCGTCGTCTGGCATGGGGCTGCGGTCGGGGTCGACCCGGGAGGTGCGGATCGCCTTCCCCGACGGCACGCTCGTGGGCACGGTGGACCGGAGCCGTGCGCCCGAGATGGTCCACCCTGGCGCCATCTACCTCCACCAGGGCCGCCCCCACCGGGTGATCGACCTGGACCTGGAGGACGGCGCCGCCATCGTCGAGCCCGCGGATGGCCGGGACTACACGCTGGCGCGCACGGACGTGGACCTGCGGATCCTGTCGGTGGACCAGACGGTGGCGCTGGGCGAGCTCGAGCTGGGCATCGGCGGCGTCGAGGTCACCAGCCGGGTCACGGGGTACCAGCGACGCGAGGTGCTCACTGGCAAGATCCTCGGCTCCGAGGACCTGGACCTGCCGCCGTCGCACCTGGTGACCCGCGGCTACTGGTGGGTGATCCCGCCGTCGGTGCTGCGGGCCGCTCGCATCGACGACGGCACCGTGCCCGGCGCGCTGCACGCCGCCGAGCACGCCGCCATCGGGATCCTGCCGCTGTTCACCATCTGCGACCGCTGGGACGTGGGCGGCGTGTCCACCCCGTGGCTGGCCGACACGGGCGGGCCCACCATCGTGATCTACGACGGCCACCCCGGCGGCGCCGGCATCGCCGAGCTCGGCTTCGAGTTCGCCGACCGCCAGCTCCAGGCCACCCTCGACGTGCTGGACCGGTGCACGTGCCGGGACGGCTGCCCGAGCTGCGTCCAGTCCCCCAAGTGCGGCAGCTGGAACGAGCCGCTCGACAAGAAGGCCGCCGCCCGCCTCATCCGCGCCGCCGGCCTCCCCGACCCGGCGCCGGTCGATGCGGACGCGACGGGTGGTGGCGCACTGGCCGGCGCTGTGGCGCCGGGCACGAGGTGACTGCTGCCGTCACGGCGGGGCCGAGGCACCTGAGGGAGCAGGCGCCGGCTCCTCGATGAGCATCACCACCCGGGCCCGCAGCGTCGGCTCGCCAACCAGCGGGCCCACGAGCGCCACGTCCGTCGGCACCCGGTAGGCCACCTCCACCGCGACGCGCCGCAGGTCGGTGCCGAAGGTGCGCACCGCCACCCGCTCACGGCCGGGCACCAGCCCGGGCACGTCGAGCGCCGCCCGGCGCGCCGCGGCAGGCGAGCCCGCCTCCACCGCCGCGGCCCGGGCACCCTCGCGGGCCGCGTGGACGACCAGGACCTGGGCGCGCACCACCAGCCCCACCTGCACCACCAGCAGCAGGGCCAGCACCACCACCGGCAGGACCAGGACCAGCTCGACCGAGGCCTGCCCGGCCGCACCCCGCCCCCGCACACGAGGTGGACGGCGGCGGTCGGCGCGGGCGCGGACGGTGGTGCTGCCAGGGATCACGTCACCGCACCTTGGCGATCAGCTCGTCGACGACGGCGTCGAACAGCTTCGAGATGGCCCCGGACTTGGCCGCCCACGCGGCGAGGAGCAGGGCGATGGCCGCGGCCCCGAGCAGGACGAGCGCGTACTCGGCCGTGGCCTGCCCGGCCTCCCGCCAGCGCCGAGCCGGTGCTGCGTCGCCGATCTCGGGCGATCGATCGGCGGAGCGAGGACGAGTGGAAGGGTCGGGCGCGGTCAGCGCCGGCTTCGGGTCGGCCGAGACCGACGGGTCGACGGCGAGGGCGGGACGATGGGCGTGCATGGATCACCTCGGAGGTGCTGGCCGGGACGGCCGGGACAGGTGGCACCGGCGTGGTGCGAAGCAGGCCCGAGCGGGCGAGGGCGGCGGCACGCATCGCCTCGGCAAGAGGCGCAGCGTGCGGTCGGGCAGCCGGGCTCGTCGAGGGGAGGCGACGGGCGAGGCGAGTGATGGCCCAGCGACCACCGGGGAGCACCGGACGAGGACCGCTGCCCGACCGACGACGAGACCCCGCCGGCGGGTCGTCGGCGATCGCGAGGGCGTTCAGGGGGAGAGCGAGCGCAGGGACGCGATGAGGACCGGGACGACGGCCAGCACGACGGCGGCCGGGAGGATGCAGAGCGCCAGCGGCAGGAGCATGGTGACCGGAAGGCGGCGTGCTTGCTCCTGGGCCGCCCGCATCCGCCGCTCTCGCTCGGACTCGGCGAGCGCGGCGAGCATGGGCCCGGCCGGCTCACCGGTGGCGGCGGTGCGGGCCAGCGCCTCGACCAGCGGGCCGGCTGTGGTGCCCAGCGCGTCCTCGATGCGATCGAGCGCCCACCGCAGGGGCAGCCCCCGATCGAGGGACCGAGCGGCGTCCTCCAGCGCGGGCCGCAGCGGGATCGGGGCCAGGGGTGCGACGTGGACGAGGGCCACGGCGACCGGCATCCCAGCACCGGCGGCGAGACGGAACAGGTCGACGAGCTCGGGCAGCGCCTCGCGGACCTCCCGGTCCAACGTGCGGGCTCGGCGCCCGCGGCCGCGAGCACCACCGGTGCCCGCGCCACCCGCGCCACCCGGCCCGCCACGGGCCGCCGGCCCGCTCACCGGGCCCGCCTGACCAGGCCCGCCAGCCACGCCGCACCGATCCCGTCGAGCACGAGGCCGACCAGCGCGCACGCCAGCCCGACCGGCCCCAGGTAGATGGCGCGCACCCGCGGGTCGAGCGCGACGACCACCACGGCGAAGGCGAGCGGCGTGACCACCAGCACCAGGGCGCTGGCCCTGGCCTGCGACGACAAGGCCCGGACCTCCCGGGCCAGCGCCGTCCGCTCGCGCAGCGCCAGGGTCGCCACATCGATCGCTGCGACGTGCGACCCCCCGGTCCGCCCCGCCAGGCCGAGGGCGTGCCCGGCGAGGGCGG
The DNA here is from genome assembly GCA_046331115.1 of Acidimicrobiales bacterium. Lineage (GTDB taxonomy): Bacteria > Actinomycetota > Acidimicrobiia > Acidimicrobiales > Iamiaceae > Aquihabitans. Next base: position 91,087 of record JAXLRJ010000002.1, on the reverse strand, counting down.
CGACCGGATCCCCACAGGCGTCGATCCATCCAGCGAGGGCGGCGTCGAGGCCGGCGCCGCGCGCGACCGCATCCACCGCGGCGTCCGACGGCTGGGCCCACGGCCCACCACCGTCGGCAAGCACCGCCAACGCGGCCACGACGGAGGCGCCCGCAGCCAGCTCGCTGCGCAGCACCGCGAGCTCCGCCTCCACGGCCGCCGCCGAGCGCTCGGCGTCGCTCCCCGCAGCGACGAGCCCCCGACGCCCGATGCGCCCAGCAAGGGCGCCGCCACCGATCGCGGTCGAGGCGTCCGGCGAGCGATCGCTGGCGGCCCATCGGGGCACCGGTCGCCGAGCCCACCCAGCGCACAGGACCAGGCCGCCGACGGCCACCGCAGCCAACAGCACGGACGCATCCATCAGGCCACCCGCCTGGCCCGCTCGCCCACGCGCAGCACGTGATCGACGCCGCGGGAGCCATCGGGCCGTCGGGCCACGTGCACCACCAGGTCCACCGCGGCACGCAGCTGGGCGCGCACCGCCTCGACCGGCACGCCGACGCCGGCCATCAGCACGAGGCCCTCCAGGCGGACCAGGGCATCAGCGGCCGAGTTGGCGTGGACCGTGGACAGCGAGCCGTCGTGGCCGGTGTTCATGGCGGCGAGCAGGTCCACGGCCTCGCCGCCGCGCACCTCGCCGATCACCAGGCGGTCCGGCCGCATCCGCAGCGCGTTGCGGACGAGCTCTCGGATCGGCACCTCGGCCAGGCCCTCCGACGCCGGCCTGGCCTCCAGGCGCACGACGTGGTCCGAGCCGAGGCGCAGCTCTGCGGCATCCTCGACGGTCACCACCCGCTCGCCGGCGGGCAGGTGGGCGGCCAGGGCGTTGAGCAGGGTGGTCTTGCCAGAGCCCGTCCCGCCGGACACCACCACGTTCGCCCGGTGTCGCACGGCCTCGATCAGCTCGGAGGTGAACCGCGGCCCAGCGATCTGCTCGAGCGGGACCGGGCGGACCCCGAACCGTCTGATGGTGACGCACGGCCCGTCGACCGCCAGCGGCGGCACGACCACGTGGACCCGCGAGCCATCGGCGAGCCGGCCGTCGACGAACGGGTGGGCGGGATCGGCCCGCCGCCCGAGCGGCCCGACCACGCGCTCCACCAGGAGGTCCACGGCAGGGCGATCCAGCACCACGGCCGTCTGCTCCAACCGACCGGAGCGCTCCACCCACACGGGACCGGGCCCGTTGACCAGCACGTCGGTGACCTGGGGATCGGCCAGCAGCGGCTCGATCGGCCCCAGGCCAGCCAGGCGGGCGCGGATGCCGGCCACGGTGCGCGCCACCTCGGGGGCCGGGCGCAAGGGGTCTGCAGCGCGGACGAAGTCCCGCCAGGTCCTCGGTGCGGCGCGCCTGGCCGCCCGTGGCCAAGCGCCGGTGCAGGCGCTCCTCGAGGCTCATGGCCGCGCCACCTCCGACATGCGCCGGCGACCGCTGCCAGACCCGCAGGGCACGGCCCTGGGCACGAGCGAGCCCTCCGTCCACCGCGGCGCCGACCGCCGGATCGAGATCCAGCTCGGCGACCACCGGCGCGCCCGCCACGGCGGCGATCGCCCGACGGCTGAGGCCCCGGCCGGGGTCCCGCACCACCACCACCCCGGTGGGCCCACCGGCGAGGGCGGCCGTGGCCAGGTGGGCCTGGGCGACCGGGCAGGCCCGGGTCACGAGCAGCGAAGCACCAGCGAGCTCGACGAAGATCGCGCCGGACCAGACGACCGACCCATCCGAGGCACCGATCTGCCCGGCATCCACCACGACCTGCTCGTCCAGGCCTGCCAGCAAGGTGGCGAGCACCCCGAGGCGGGCCAGGTCGAACGGCCCGCGCCCACGGGGCACGAGCCGCAGGCCCCCGCGCACCGGCTCCGCCAAGCGGTCCAGCGCATCGGCTGGGACCGCGGCGCCGGCCCGGGTCCACTCCGCCACGCCGGGGCCATCGCCGACCATCCCGCCAAAGGCGAGCCCGAGGTCACCGGCGAGGTCCACGGCCAGGACGGGTGCCGCCTCGGCGATGGCCAGGGCCATCCCGGCCACCACGGTGGTGGTGCCGACGCCGCCCTTGGCGGCCCAACAGGTGATCATGCGCGCTTCCTCCGCGGCTCGATGGACGCAGGGAAGGCATCGGCGAAGCTAGCGAGCGAGCGCCCCGAGACCAACGGGCCCAGCCCAGGTGCCACGCATCAGGCGCAGGCGACGAGCGAGCGACCAGGCCCTCAGGCCCTCCACCGCGATGGCGAGCCAGGCCCGACGACACGGGACGAGCGCAGCCAGACCCGGCCAACGCAGTGCCGGCGGGGCGCGCCGAAGCCAGGCGCGCCGGAGCTGCAGGCGGCCCGCCGTGGCCGCAGGGACGATCCACCGGGTGGCCGCCGCGAGGCGACCACCCGGACGGGATCAGACCGAGGTCACCTTCTTGACCGCCACGGCGGCCAGAGCGGCGAGGGCGAGGATGATCAGCAGCTTCTTCATGGCTCGCAGCGTAGCCACCTGCCGGAGGGGCCTGCTCGGGGACGGGCCGCGATGGTGGCCGCGGACCCCCGGCCCGTAGGATCGTGCGATCCCGACCGGCCACCCGGCCCGGGCCAGGACCCCACCACGTGCTCGACGCCACCGCCACCACCGCCCCCGACGACCTCGAGGTCGACGCGCCTGGCCCGGACGACGCCGCCCCCGCTCGCAAGCCGCTGCGGCGCCGGCTCCTGTGGCCCTTCGGCGTCGGCCTGTTCGTCCAGGTGGTCCTGGTGCTCGGCGACAAGCTGCCCTCGGTCGACTCGGTCTCCTACTTCGAGACCGGCCACAACTTCGTCAGCGGCAACGGCTACACCCGCAGCGGCGCCCCCGAGCTGCACTTCCCGCCGATCACCCCGGTCGGCTTCGGCCTCCTGGAGAAGCTCACCGGCAGCGACATGTGGGCGCTGCGCTCCTGGAACCTCATCTGGGGCATGGCCGCGGTGCTGCTGCTCACCGCCATCGGCTGGTACCTGAGCCGCGACGACGACGCCACCGTGGCCACCGCCTGGCTGTCCTGGCTGGTGCCTGGCGCCATCACCCTGTCGATCAAGAGCGGCAGCGGCAGCGAGCTCACCACCGCGGTGTTCGTGCTCGGCGCCGCGCTCCTCACCCTGTGGACCCTCGACACGGCGGCCGACCGGTCCAAGCCCAAGCTCTACGCCGGCCTGGTGGGTGGTGGCGCGCTCGTCGGCCTCGCCTACCTGACCCGGCCCGAGTCCCTGATGCCAGGTGCCACCATCGGCCTGGCCGTGGTGCTCGTCGCCCTGCGGGACAAGCGCCACGGCTGGGGCAAGCGGTTCGGGACGGCCATCGCCCACGGCGCCGCCTTCGGCCTGGCGTGCCTGGTGTTCATCGCCCCCTACGTCAACTACCAGCACAGCAACACGGGCACCTGGGCGCTCACGTCCAAGACCAAGGACGCCTCCATCGACGCCTGGCGGGCCGTGGCCGAGAACGACCGGCTGGAGCGGGACCAGATCCTCTACGCCATCCAGCCCGACGGCGTGAGCCTCGGCCCCGAGACCCGCTCGCTCACCGCCATCGCCCGCGAGCACCCCCGCGGCTGGCTCACCATCGCCTGGACCAACACCACCACGATCCTGGGCGACGTCTTCAAGGTGTCGTGGAAGAGCGGCCCGGTCTGGGAGCTGATGGCGCCGTTCATCCTCATCCCGGCGCTCGTCCAGATCTGGCGCAAGCGGCGCAACCGGGCCACCTTGCTCTTCGCCGTGCTCGCCGCGTGGCCGCTCGCCACCTGCTTCCTGTTCTTCGCCCTGCCCCGCTACATGATCATGACGATCGCGGCGCTGATCCCGTTCGGCGCCTGGGGCCTGGCCGACTGGACCCATCGGATGCGCCTCGGGCGCGCCCGCATGGTGTGGTGGGCCGTGGGCATCCTCAGCGTCGTGAGCTTCCTCGGCGGCGCCTCGATCCTGCTGCCGTGGACCAACCGCCACGAGCACACCGAGCAGCGCACCGTCGGCGAGTGGATCGACCGCAACACGCCGAAGGGCTCCCGGATCATGACCCGGTCCTTCATCGTGCAGGGCTACTCGCACCGAGACGTGGTGGCCATGCCCTCTGCCGAGTACCGGGCCATGCTCGAGTTCGCCCGCCGCAAGGGCGTCGACTACATCGTGGCCGACGAGTCCACCATCAAGAGCCGCCGGCCCGAGGTGTACGACATCCTCATGCAGGAGGAGGGCGCCCCGGTCGGCCTCAAGCTCGTGCACCAGTTCGAGGAGAACCACCAGCTCGTGAAGGTGTACCAGTTGGATCCGCCGGCGCCGAAGACGAACGAGCCCCCGCTGTTCCTCGGCTACGTCGCCGACTGACCGACGCCCAGCTCGGGCCGCGCCCGGAGCGCCGCCCGCCCCCCCCCCCCGGCCAGCGTGGCCAGCCGACCGGCCCCGACGCGACGAGGCCGACCCGGCAGTGGGTCGGCCTCGGTCCAGGATCGGTACGGCGCCGGGCGCCGCGCTGGCTCAGACGGCGAGCAGGTCCCGCGCGCCGGTGTCCGAGCTGGGGTGGCGCAGCTTGCTCATGGCCCGGGCCTCGATCTGGCGGATGCGCTCACGGGTGAGGTTGAAGTGCTCGCCCACCTCCTCGAGCGTCCGGGGCTCGCCACGGTCCAGGCCGAAGCGGAGCTTGAGGATCTCCCGCTCGCGCTCGTCGAGCGGCGACAGCAGCCGGGAGATCTCCTCGGGCAGCAGGGCGGTGGCGGCCACCTCGAAGGGCGACTCGGCCGAGCGGTCCTCGACCACGTCGCCCAGCTCGGCGTCGCCGTCCTCGCGGAGCGGCTCGGACAGGGAGAGGGGCTCGGCGGCGAAGCGCAGGGCCTCGGTGACCTTGTCCTCGGGCATCTCGACCTCGGCCGACAGCTCGGCCAGGGTGGCGGGACGGCCCATCTTCAGCTCCAGGCGGGCCCGAGCCTTCTGCAGGCGGGCCAGCGTGTCGCCGGCGTGGACGGGGAGGCGGATGGTGCGGCCGGTGTTGGCGATGCCGCGGGTGATGGCCTGGCGGATCCACCAGGTGGCGTAGGTGGAGAACTTGAAGCCCTTGCGCCAGTCGAACTTCTCGACGGCGTGCATGAGGCCGAGGTTGCCCTCCTGGATGAGGTCCAGCAGGGGCAGGCCCGATGCCTGGTACTTCTTGGCGATCGACACCACGAGGCGCAGGTTGGACTGGACGAACGTGCGCTCGGCCCGCTCGCCCTCCCGGGCCAGGCGCCGCAGCTCGCGCTTGCGGGCCGCCGTGACCTCCTTGCCGCCGTTCTCGAGCTCCTCGCGGGCCGCGTTGCCGGCCTCGATGGCCTGGGCGAGGCGGACCTCGTCGTCCTTGGTCAGGAGGGGGTACTGGCCGATGTCGGTGAGGTAGAGGCGGACGAGGTCTTCCTCATCGCGCTCGACTCGCTCTTTCGCCATCTTGCACCTTTTCTCTGTGGATCTCGGGGGCGGCTGCCCCCTCGTGCCAGCGTCGGTTCGCCCCCACGAGGGGTGCGCGACCTACCCTGGGCACGAATCCGGGCCTTCCTTACGATACCGACCGGGTCAAGACCGCCAAACTTCCTGGTTGCATGAACGACACCACGACCGCCACCCCACCTCCGATCGTGCCCACCGAGTGGGGCTTGCTCGACGCGGAAGCCCAGCATGCGGCGTTCCCGGACTCGTTCCCCATCCCCACCAAGGAGGAGCGGGACCAGCTCCGGGCCGGCGACATGGTGAAGCTGGTGTTCGTCCTGGACCCCCCGCCCACGTCGGGCCCGAACGCCGAGCGCATGTGGGTCGAGGTCCGCGCCGCCCAGCCCGACGGCACCTACGAGGGCTACCTCACCAACCGTCCCGTGGTCATCACGTCCCTGGCGCCGTCGTCGGTCGTGGCCTTCGAGGCCAAGCACGTGGCCGGCATCGCCCTCCGCAAGGAGGAGGTCACCTTCGACGTGGCCCTGCGGGCCGTGGTCAGCACCCGCCTGCGGGAGGTGGTGGGCCCGCCCGGGTGGGCCGGCCGTGACGAGCCCCTCGACGCCACCGACAGCGGTTGGAGCGTCACCAACGGCGACGAGCCGGCGGACTTCTTCGGCGAGGACGACGGCAGCGGCACCGAGGCCATGAGCCTGGGCGAGCTGGTGCAGCGGTTCCCGGCGCTCGTCGAGGTGTTCCAGGCCGGCGAGGGCGAGTGGGTGTACCGGCCGGACCACCGCCGCTACGTCCGGGTCAAGGGCACCTGAGCGACCCGCCGCCGGCCTCGTTGCAGGGCCGCCCCATCTGGCGTTGACTGGCGCCATGACCCGCCTCGGCTACCAGATCCCGAACTTCACCTACCCGGGGGTCGCGCCCCAGGACCTCTACGCCACCATCGCCGCGCAGGCCCGGGAGGCGGAGGCGGCGGGCTTCGACACGGTCCTCGTGATGGACCACTTCTTCCAGCTGCCGATCCTCGGCCCGCCCACCAACGAGATGATCGAGTGCTACGTGCTCCTCTCGGCCCTCGCCCAGGAGACCTCCAAGGTGCGGCTGAGCGCGCTGGTCACCGGCAACACCTACCGGAACCCGGCGGTGCTGGCGAAGACCGTGACCGCGCTGGACATCGTGTCGGGCGGCCGGGCCCAGCTCGGCATCGGCTCGGGCTGGTTCCAGCTCGAGCACGAGGCGTTCGGCATCGAGTTCGGCACGTTCACGGACCGCTTCGAGAAGCTCGAGGAGGCCCTGCAGATCATCGTGCCGATGCTGCGGGGCGAGACGGCCAACCTCCAGGGCAAGCACTACACGGCGGTGGACGCCCACAACATCCCGGCTCCGCTCTCGCGGATCCCCGTGATGATCGGCGGTGGCGGCGAGCGCAAGACGCTGCGGCTCGTGGCCCAGTACGCGGACGAGTCCAACCTGCTGGCTGATCGGGCCGACGCGCCCCGGAAGCTGGAGGCCCTGGCCGAGCACTGCGAGCGCCTCGGCCGCGACCGCAGCGAGATCACCGTGTCCTGGCAGCGCCGCTCCTGCGTGGCGCCCACCAAGGAGCAGGCGTGGGCCGACATGCGCGCCGCGCTGCTGCCCAGCGGGGTCGACATCGACGCGCTGTCCGACGACGACGCCGCGTTCGTGACCGCCGCCTTCATCTGGGGCGACCCCGACACCGTGGGCGAGGCGCTCGAAGCGGACCTCGCCCTCGGCGTCGACGGGTTCACCATCAACGCGCCGGCCAACGGCCACATCCCCGGGCGCGTGGCGCTGCTCGGCGAGGTGGCGTCCAAGGTCGTCGGCATGGCGTGACGGCCACCGCCGCGGGGCGGCGCCGCCCGTCGCGTCGCCTCGCTCGACGTCTGGGCTAGGGCAGGCCGCCGGCCTCGGCGACCGCCGCGGTCCACGCCGGGTCCGGGTCGTAGCCGCCGACGCCGAACGTGGAGCGCAGCGCCGAGGTGAGCGAGGTGGCCAGGGGCCCGTCGGCGGGGCCCACGGCCACCTCCCGGCGGGCGTGGTAGCCGAGCCGCAGGCCGCGCAGCACCGACGCCAGCGCGCCCCGGCGCTCGTGGGTGACCCCGGGGTCGTCCAGCGCGGTGAGGCCGATCATCAGCCGGGCCACCGCGTCGCCGGAGGGGGCGATGAAGCCCGAGCGCGGGTACTCCCGCAGCTCCGGGAGGCGGTGGTGCCACGCCTCGGCCCGCTCGGCAGCGTCGGCGCGCTCCTGCCAGAACACCAGGCTGGCGTCCGGGTCGGGCTCCACGGCCAGCCAGCCGGTGAGCACGGCGTGGAGCCGCAGCTCGGCCCAGCAGGCGTGGCCGACCCAGCGCGCGGCATCGACCAGGGGCAGGCCGGCAGGGACGAGGACCTCGGGCGGGGCGGGGGCGTCGGGCACGGGGGCTCCAGGGGTCGGGCAGGCAGGCGTGCGGGTGGACGGCGGGTCAGCGGAACCCGTTGGTGATGGGGAGGCGGCGGTCCTTGCCGAACGCCTTGGTGGACACCTTCACCCCGATCGGGCTCTGGCGGCGCTTGTACTCGGCGTTGTCGACCAGCCGGGCGACCCGGCGGACCGTGTCGGCGTCGTGGCCGGCGGCGATCAGCTCGGGCACCGTGCGGTCGTGCTCGATGTAGCCCTCGAGGATCGGGTCCAGGACCTCGTAGGGCGGCAGGCTCTGGTCGTCTCGCTGGTCCGGGCGCAGCTCGGCCGACGGCGGCTTGGTGATGACGCCCTCGGGGATGACCGGCGAGGGGCCCTGGGTGTTGCGCCAGCGGCACAGGTCGTACACCCGGGTCTTGTAGACGTCCTTCAGGACCGCGTAGCCGCCGACCGTGTCGCCGTAGAGGGTGGCGTAGCCGACCGCCACCTCGGACTTGTTGCCAGTCGACAGCACGATCCACCCGAACTTGTTGGACAGCGCCATCAGCGTGGTGCCGCGCAGCCGGCTCTGGAGGTTCTCCTCCGTGAGGTCCGCCGGGCGGTCCTCGAACGACGGGGCCAGCATCTCCAGCATGGCGGCGTGGGCCGGCTCGATCGGGATGGTCCGGAAGTCGATGCCGAGGTTCCGGGCGAGCAGGGCGGCGTCGCTCTTGGAGTGGTCGCTCGAGAACCGCGACGGCATCGAGACGCCGTGGACGTGCTCGGCGCCGATGGCATCGACGGCCACCGCGGCGACCAAGGTCGAGTCGATGCCGCCGGACAGGCCGACCACCACGTCGGCGAAGCCGTTCTTCACCAGGTAGTCCCGGGTGCCGAGCACGAGGGCCCGGTAGACCTCCTCGTCCGGGTCGAGGTGGGGCGCGACGGGCGCGGGGCCGAGGGGCGCCGCCGACTCGCTCGCCCGCGCATCGGTGGCCTCCACCTGCTCGCTGCGCGCCGCGGCCACCGGCAGGGCACGGTCGGTCGGCCGGCCGCGGGGGTCCAGCAGGCGCTTGCGGTAGACGGGCTCGACCTCGAGGTCCACCACCAGCAGGTCCTCGACGAACTGGGGCGAGCGCGCCACCAGGCGGCCCTCCGCGTCGAACACCATCGAGCCGCCGTCGAAGACCAGCTCGTCCTGGCCACCGACCTGGTTGACGTACACCAGCGCGCACGACGCGTCCGCCGCCCGGGTGGCCATCATCCGCTCCCGGGTGGCGAGCTTGCCCTCCGCGTACGGCGAGGCGTTGAGGTTGACGATCAACTCGGCACCGGAGTCCGCCTGGTCAGGATCGGCCCGGCCGGGTTCCAGGCGTCTTCGCAGATGCTGACGCCGACCGCCACGCCGCCCACCCGCCACAGCTGGGCCGGCTCCGCGCCGCGGGCGAAGTAGCGGGCCTCGTCGAACACGGCGTAGTTGGGCAGCTCGCGCTTGTGGTACACGCCGACCACCTCGCCGTGGGCGCACACGGCCGCCGCGTTCCACAGGTCTCGGCCGGCGTCAACGAAGCCGACGACCGCGACGCACGAGCCGGTGCGCGCCGCCACCTTGCCGAGGGCATCGCGGCACTCGGCGATGAAGCCCGGCTTCAGGAGCAGGTCCTCGGGTGGGTAGCCGGTGATGGCCAGCTCCGGGAACACCGCGAGGTCGCACCCGGCGGCCTCGGCTCGGTCCAGGGCATCGAGGATGGCGGCCACGTTGTGGTCGAGCGCACCCACCCGGGTGTTGAGCTGGCAGCTGGCGATCCGCAGTCGGGCCATCTGCCCAGTGTGGCACCTGGGCGCGCCAGAGGGACCGGGCCGGAGCCCGATCCCTCTGCGGCTGGGGGGAGTGGTGTGGCTGGTGGGCCCGACGTCAGTTGCCGGGGCGGAAGCGGCCACCGCGGCCGGCGCCACCACGTGGCGTGGCGTCGAGGATGCGGTCGACGGCCTTGTCCATGCGGGCCTTGGCCTTCGCGGCCTGCTCCTCGGTGAGCTTGCCGTCGGCGACCGCCTGGTCGATCCGGTCGGTGATCGCCTTGGTGAGGGCGTCGTCGACCTTCTGGCGCGACACGCCCTTGGCCTCGGCCTGGGCGGCGATGGACTGGCCGTCCTTCAGGCCTGCCTTCAGGTCGTCGGTGGACACCCCGATGGCGTCCGCGGCCACCTTCAGCAGCTCGCCTCGCCGGGCCTGGCGCTTGTCCTTGCCCGCCTTGGCCTCGGCCTTGGTGGTGGACAGGACCTTGTCGGCCTGGGCCTGGGTGAGGGTGCCGTCGGCCACCAGCTTGTCGAGGGCCCGCTGCAGCGGGCCATCCGGGTGGGCCTTGGAGGTGCCGCTCGGCGCCTCGGTCGAGGTCTGGGCGCCGGCGACGCCGAGCGGGTTGGCGGCGGCCACGCCGAGGCCACCGAGGCCGATGGCGGCGGCGAGGCCGAGGCTCGCGAGCTTCTTGGACATCTGATCGTCTCCTGGTCTGGGGCCCCGGGGGGAGTGGGGCCTCGCTCGACCATCAGGATGCGACGCGATTGTGAGGAGCGTGTGAGGCCCGAACCGCCCATCCGGAGCCGTGCTCCGACCTGCGGAAACGGCCCAGCCCGGGGTGCGCCGGGCGGCCAGACTGACCCGGTGGAGGTGCGCCGGGCCAGGGACGACGAGGTGGACGTGGTGGCCGAGCTGCGCCTGGCCTTCATCGCCGACCACCGTGGCATCGACCCCGCCGCGCTCGACCCTGGCTACGCGGACGCCACCCGCGCCTGGGTGCGGGCGCGGACCGAGGCCGGCCGGCTCGCCTCGTGGCTGGCCCTCGACGGCGGTGCGCCGGCCACGCCGGTGGGCATCGCGTCGGTGGTCCTGGCCGACGTCCCGCCCCGGCCCGACGACCCGCGGGCGCTCGAGGGCTACGTGATCAACATGTACGTCGTGCCCACGGCCCGGCGGCGGGGCGTGGCCCGCGCCTTGCTCGCCGCGGCCGAGGCTGGGGCGGGCGACCTCGGCGTGCGCGCCACCTACCTCTACGCCACGCCCGACGGACGCCACCTGTACGAGGACGTGGGCTACGCCCCGGACCCCACCTGGATGCGCCGGATGCTGCCGTAGGCTCGCCGTCGTGGGACAGGCAGCCGCGATCGTGGTCGGCGTGATCCTGGTGGTCGGGCTGGTCCAGGCGGCCATCTGGGTCCCGCTCGGGCTGCGGTGGAAGCGGCGCAACCGCGAGTTCTGGGAGGGGTTCGACGCCGACCTGGCCGCCTCCGGCGAGCAGGTGGCCCGCGGCCCGGAGGACGCCATCTACCGGGGAGCGACGGGCACCTACGGCTCGGTCAAGGGCAACGGGCGCTTGGTGCTCACCGACCGTCGGCTGGTCTTCCGCAAGGCCACCGGCGGCGTGGTCGAGGTCCCCCGGGCGCGCATCACCGGCACGCACGAGGCCAAGGCGTTCCTGGGGTCGCGCGTCGGCGGGCGCACGCACCTCGTGATCACCACCGACGACCCGGCCGAGCTCGGCTTCTTCGTCGACGACCTCGACGCCTGGGCCTCGGCGCTCGAGTCGGCGCGCCCCGCCTGAGGCCTCGCCGGCCGACCGGCGTCAGGCCCCGTCGAGCGGGTGGACGATGCCGTCGGGGAAGCGGGCGATCGACCGGTAGCGGCGCCCGGCGATGCGCCATGCGCCGTCGACCTTGCGGTACGCATCCTGGTAGCGGCCGAACGCCTCGGACCGCACGGGCGGCTCGCCCTCGGCCCGCAGCTCGCACATGAAGATCGTGGCCGTGGCCGCGCTGCGGTCACCATCGGACCAGAGCGCGATCCGCGCGTTCAGGATCACGAACTCGAAGAACGAGAACCGCTCGATCGCTCCGGCCACGAACGAAGTCAGCGCCTCGGGCCCGGCCAGCTCGCGCCCGGGCCGGTCGACCAGGTCCAGCGCCACCACCGCGTCCGGGAGGAACAGCGAGCGCACCTGGGCCCAGTCCCGCCGGGTCACCCCGTCGGCATAGGCCCGCTGGAGGTCCTCGATGGCCGCTCGGTCCACCACCGCCTGGAGCTCGTCGTCGGTCGGTCGGTCACCCACGACGCCATCATGACCGACCCCAGGGCGTGCGGTGGCGTGGATCAGGTGGCAGGCGCCAGGAGCCGCGCCGCCTCGGCCACCGCCTCCCGCAGGGCGGCCACGACCTCGCCCTCGGAGCGGGCGAAGCGCTCAGCGGGGACCGGGACCGAGATGGCGACCACGGGCCCGCCGCCGGCCGGGGTCGCGACGGCGCCGACCGCGCAGATCCCTGGCGAGTGCTCCTCCCGGTCGAACGCGATCCCGTCCAGGCGCACCACCTCTAGCTCGGCCTGCAGCGCGGCGCGGTCCACGATGGTCGCCGGCGTGAGCGCCTCGAGCGCCCCGGCCAAGAGGGCATCCGCCTCGGCCGGGGCGAGCGAGGCGAGCAGGGCCTTGCCGTTGGCGGTGGCGTGCAGTGGGAAGGTGGCACCCACCGCGGAGACCGCCCGCAGGGGCCGGGTGCTCTGCACCTGGTCGATGAAGCGGGCGCCCGCGCCCTCCAGCACGGAGACGTCGACGGTCTCGTCGAGGCGGCGGTGCAGGCCGACCACGGCCGGGCGGACCTGGGCCGCGAGGTCGGCGGTGGCCGTCCGGCTGAGGGTGGCCACGAGCGGCCCGAGCCAGATCCGCCCGTGGGGGTCGAGCCGCAGCAGACCCTCGTCCGCCAGGGCGTTCACCACCCGGTGCACGGTGGTCTTGGGGAGCTGCACGCGATCGGTGAGCTCGGCGAGCCGGAGCCCGCCGCCCTGCTCCCCCACCGTGCGCAGGACGACGGCGGCCCGGCGCACGACCTGGAGGCCGGCGTCGGGTCGGGCGCCTGAGGCGGGGACGGCGATGGGTGGCGGGGTGGGCATGCCACCAGTATAGTCCACGTTCCGGATCAGATGATCCGTAGAGCGGAACAGGAGTCACCATGCCAGAGCTCGTCCTCCCCCACGGCACCGCCTTCGAGCGCGGCGCCGACGGCTACGAGGAGGCCCGCCGGGCCACCGTCTGGAACGCCCGCCTCCCCGACCGCTTCCCGGACCTCATCGTCCAGGCGCACACGGTGGGCGACGTGCAGGCCGCCATCCGCCACGCCACGGCTGCGGGCATGCGCGTGGGCACCCGCTCCGGTGGCCACAGCTGGGCCGCCAACCACGTCCGCGACGGCGGGATGCTCCTCGACGTGTCCCGGCTCGACGACGTGGCCGTCGACCCGGACGCCATGACCGCGGTCGTCGGCCCGGGCAAGAAGGGCCACGAGCTGTGCATCGAGCTCACCGACGCCGGCCTGTTCTTCCCCGGCGGCCACTGCAAGGGCGTGGCCGTCGGCGGCTACCTCCTCCAGGGTGGGTACGGCTGGAACGGGCGCCGCCTCGGACCGGCCTGCGAGAGCGTGCTCGGCATCGACGTGGTCACCGCGGACGGCGAGCTCGTCCACGCCGGGCCAGACGAGCACCCCGAGCTCTACTGGGCCGCCCGCGGCGCCGGCCCCGGCTTCTTCGCCGTGGTGGTCGGCTTCCACCTCCGCCTCTACCCGCGACCACCGGTGATCGGGTCGAGCGTCTACGCCTACCCCGCCACCGTGCTCGAGGACGTCTACACCTGGGCGCGGGAGATCGCGCCGCACGTCGACCGGCGCATCGAGGTGCAGATGCTCCTGTCCGCCGAGTTCCCGGACCTCGGCCTCCACGAGCCGCACATCGTCGTCGCCACGCCGGTGTTCGCCGACAGCGAGGAGGAGGCCATCGAGGCCCTGTCGATCCTCGAGACCTGCCCGGTGCGGGACCAGGCCACCGTCGCCATCCCCTACGCGCCGGCGGAGATGGCCGAGTGGTACGACGCGGTGATGCACGCGTACCCCGACGGCCACCGGTACGCCACCGACAACATGTGGACCTCCGCGCCACCAGCGGAGCTCGCGGCGGGCATGCGGCGCGTGGCCGACACCCTGCCGCCCGCGCCCTCGCACTGCCTGTGGCTCCTGTGGGGCGAGCCGCCCGAGCGCCAGGACATGGCGTACTCCATGGAGGACGTGGTCTACATCGCCTGCTACACGGTGTGGGAGGACGCGGCAGACGACGAGCGCTACGCCGACTGGGCGCGCAGCAACATGGCCTCCATGGAGCACCTCGCCACCGGCATCCAGCTCGCCGACGAGAACCTCGGCCAGCGGCCCATGCCGTTCGCCACGCCCCAGAACATGGAGCGCCTCGACGAGGCTCGCGCCGCGTTCGACCCCGCGGGCCGCTTCCACGCTTGGATGGGGCGGGCATGAGCGAGCTGACCGTGAAGCACCCCGCCCCAGATCGGGACCTGTACCTCGGCTACCGCGGCGACGACGACCAGACCCCCTGGGCCCGCTTCTTCACCACGGACATGGCACCGCTGCTGCCCACCGTGGTGGACGCCCTCCACGTCGGCCCGGTCGCGGCCCCGCTGCTCGGCACCGTGGACGCCGCCCCCGAACTGCTCGACCGTGAGGATCCCATCGAGGATGGGATCGCGGTCGACGACGACGGGTCGATCGTCGTCAACGTCACGACCCCGATGCCGGGCGTCACCCCGGCCATGTGGGATTGGTGGTTCGGGTGGCACGGGTCGGACCCGCGCCGCTACAAGCTCTGGCACCCCCGGGCGCACCTGAGCGCCCTGTGGGGCGACGGCCCAGATGGCGACCGACGTGGGCGGGAGCGCTACGTCGGCCGCACCTGTTCGTCGACGAGTACCTCGGGTCCACGCTGGCTCCCGTCACCATCCGGCACTGTGCCGCCGGCCGAGCTCGGCTTCGACGAGGCTCGCCCGACCGACCGCACCGCCATCTGCGCACGGGGTCCTCCCAGTTCCCGGTCGACCTCGGCTGGTTGGTGCACTGTCGAACCGACCGACGAGACGGGTGCCGCATGCGCTCCCGCTTCTGGCTGGCGGCCGCCACACCGCTCCACGGGTGCAGGTCCCCGGGCTCGACAAGGTCGCCCGCCCGCCGCCAACCGCAAGGCCGGCTGCGGAGGCGGCGCGGACCTGCTCGTGCACTGCTCCCAGGAGATGCGCCACCTCGTTCGGCTTCCTCGCCGAGCTCCACGGGGAGCTGGGCGACACCTAGCCGCGCCCCGCGCCGGCGCGGTGGGCCGAGCCTGGAGCGGTCAGCCGGCGAGGGTGGCGGCCAGGGTCGCCCCCAGCCCCCAGGCCGCGCCGGTGGCGGCGCGTCCGGCGCGCCGACTACCCGCAGCGGCGGCGCCACCGCCCGCCACCGCAGGCCGGTCACGATCCGCTCCACGTCCTGGATGGCCCCGTCCACGTCGCGTGCTGTGCACGAGGCCCCAGGCCGCCCGACCAGGCCTCCAGGCACGGGTACACGGTGTCGAAGAAGTGCTTGAGCGCCCCGGCCATGGACCCGAGGTTGGCCGGGGTGCCGAGCAGGCAGCCGTCGGCCTCGAGCACGTCGAGCGCCGTGGCGACCAGCGCCGGCCGGACGACGACGTCGACGCCGGCAACCTCCGGCGTCCGGGCCCCGTCGAGCGCCGCGCCGAGCAGCGCGCCGAGCGGCGGCGACACGGTGTGGTGGACGACCAGGAGGCGGGGCACGGCCTGCATGCTGCCAGCCCAGCAGCACCCCAGCAGCGAGGCCGCGCCCCATGGCAGGATCGCGCCAGGCTCCTGACGCGGGAGGACGATGATGGGCGGCATGCGATCGAGGACGGGTCGGCGGCGCAGCTCGCGGTGGCTCTGGTGGCGGCGGCGGCTGTCGGGCCCGGCCCGCCCTGGCCGCTCCGAGGGGCGCCGCCGAGCCCACGGTGACCATCAGCGCCACCAGCGGCAGCTACGCCGAGGTGGTCGACTGCAAGGGCAACGACCGCAGCCACCTGGTGGCGCCGGCGACGGTCCGCATCACCCGGGCCGGGTCGACGAGCGGCGACCTCGCCGTGGACGTCACGTGGAGCGGCTCGGCCATCACCGGCGCCGACCCGGGCTCCCGGTCACGACCGATCCCCGACGGCGCCACCTACGCCACCGTCGACGTCGGCGACGGCGTCGGCGACATCACCGCCACCCTCGTCGACACGGCCGGCTACGCGGCCGGCGCGCCGGGCACGGTCACCACCAGCATCGCCTGATCGCCGTCGACCTGTTCTGCAACATGGGCGACGCCTTCGTGTCCCGCACCACCGTGGTCGGCGCCACGCCAGCGCCGATCGAGGTCCGCAACTGGCCGTCGCCGGACATGAGCAAGGGCCACGTTCTCGATCGACGGCACCCAGCCGCCCGGCCTCGAGCTCCAAGCGGACGGCACGTGGACGGGCACCGCCACGGCGAAGGGCACCTGGTCGTTCACCGCCTACTACTGCGACGCCGACGACTACTGCTTCGACCGCTACGACGTCACCGTCGTGGTCGGCGCCAAGGCCGTCCCCCCCGCCCTCTTCGGCCCCGCCCGCCGACCCGGTCCCCACGACGCCACCTTCACCGGCTGACCGCCCGGCCGTCGGCACCCTGCTCGGCGCCAGTCGCCCCCAACCGCTGCCGGCTGCGACCCGATCCCGGGCGCCACTGCCGGCCCCCCGGAAGGAGGCCGGCAGCGGCACAACCGATCGGGCCTGCGCCCGTCGGACAGCTCGGGTCTGATCAGTCGCCGGCGGCGGCGGAGCAGACCGTGTTGGTGATGAGGCGGGCCACCACGTACGGGTCCATGTTGGCGTTGGGGCGGCGATCCTCGGCGTAGCCCTTCTTGTCCACGGCCACCTGCCACGGGATGCGGATCGAGGCGCCACGGTTCGACACGCCGTAGGAGAACCGGTCCACGGGGCGGTCTCGTGGGCGCCGGTGAGCCGGTGCTCGATCTCCGCGCCGTAGCCCTTGATGTGCTCCTCCGCCTTCTGACCGAGGGCCTCGCAGGCGGCGATGATCGCGTCGTAGCTCTCACGCATGGCCGCGGTCGAGAAGTTGGTGTGGCAGCCAGCGCCGTTCCAGTCGCCCTTCACCGGCTTGGGATCGACGGTGGCGGACACGCCGAACTCCTCGGCGATGCGGTAGAGCAGCCAGCGGGCCACCCACAGGTGGTCGCCCACCTCGAGCGGCTTGAGCGGGCCGACCTGGAACTCCCACTGGCCGGGCATGACCTCGGCGTTGATGCCCGAGACGCCGATGCCGGCCTCGATGCAGGCCTCGAGGTGCGCCTCGACGATCTCACGGCCGAACACCTCGTCGGCGCCGACGCCGCAGTAGTAGAAGCCCTGCGGGGCGGGGAAGCCACCAACCGGGAAGCCGAGCGGGCGGCCGTCCTTGAAGAAGGTGTACTCCTGCTCGATGCCGAACCACATGTCCTGGTCGGCGTACTTGTCGGCGACCTCGCGCAGCTGGGCGCGGGTGTTGGTCGGGTGCGGGGTGTCGTCCACCAGGAAGACCTCGCAGAGCACGAGCACGTCGTCGCCGCCACGGATCGGGTCCGGGAACACCGCCACGGGCTTCAGCACGCAGTCCGACTTGTCGCCGGGCGCCTGGTTGGTGGAGGAGCCGTCGAAGCCCCAGATCGGCAGGTCGTCATGGGACACGGAGTCCGCGACGATCTTGGTCTTGGAGCGCAGGCGAGCGGTGGGCTCGGTCCCGTCGATCCAGATGTACTCGGCCTTGTAAACCACGGTGGTATCTCCAGTTGTCTCGCCACCCGGGGGTCGGGCAGGCAGATCCGTTGTGCCGGGCGCACCCTAGGAGTCCGTCCGCGCCAGGTCATTTCCCGAATGTGAACGGTGTGTGAACGGGCCCACGCCGGCCGCCACCGGTCGAGCAGAACGTGCGTCCAGAGGTCCGCGCCAAGCGCCCAACACGATGCAAGGCTCCACGCCGAAGGGCCCACACCCCGGGCCCCACATCCCGGGCCGTGCGCCGGGGGACACGGGAGAGCACCAATGGGAACGTGGAAGAAGGCCATCGCC
This sequence comes from Acidimicrobiales bacterium, assembly GCA_046331115.1. GTDB lineage: Bacteria > Actinomycetota > Acidimicrobiia > Acidimicrobiales > Iamiaceae > Aquihabitans. Next base: position 73,235 of record JAXLRJ010000002.1, on the reverse strand, counting down.
ATCGCGGCAGCGGTCCTGGTGGCGGGCGCATCGGGGGCGGCCGCCGCCAAGGTCGCGGAGAACTCGCCATCATCGCCGGCGCCAACCCGCTCGGTCCGGGCGCTCGGTGGCGGGACCTCGGAGAGCAAGTTCGTGCCGATCACCCCCTGCCGCATCCTCGACACCCGCAAGGGCTTCGGAAAGCTCCAGGTCGGCACGCCGATCACCATCGACGTCCGTGGTTCCGGTGCCACCTTCACCGCCCAGGGCGGGCGGAAGAACGGCTGCGCGATCCCGACCTCGGCCACTGCGATCTCCGCATCGATCACCGCCGTCGACGCGGGCAGCGGGTTCCTCCGGGCCTGGCCCCCCGGTGGCGGCCAGCCCACGTCGACCTTCATGAACTACGACCCGTCGTTCAACGTGTCGAACTCCGGTGATCTGGCGCTCTGCGCCACCGGGTGCGCCGCCGACAAGGACCTGACCCTTCGGGCGTTCGGCTCCCCCACCGACCTCGTGATCGACGTCGCCGGCTACTACGAGGCCCCGATGTCCGCCAACGTGGCGAGCGACGGCACGCTGGGCCGCAACTCGCGGGCAACGGGCGTCACCACCGTGGGAACAGGCACCTACATCCTGACCTTCGACCGCAACATCTCGACGTGCACCTACTTCGGCGGCACCGCCACCACATCGGAGGGGACGGCTCCCGGCTTCGTGGCGGTGACCAACTCCAGCGGGGACCCGAACGGCGTGTACGTGAAGGTGTACAACACCTCGGGCGCATCGGCGAACCTCGGCTTCCAGGTGCAGGTCGTCTGCTGACGCTTGCCCACGACCGGACCCTCGCTCGAGGGGCGCGCGGGCGGGCCGACACCTCCGGGCGCGGCCCGTCCGGCGCGTTTCGGGGCCATCACGCCCGCCTGTGGCCAATGTGAACGCAACGTGAAACGGACCTCTCCCGGGTTGCCTGCTTGCTCCCGCGAGCAGGAGGATGGCGGCCGTGGATCGCCAGAAGGAGTACGTGCTGCGCACGGTCGAAGAGCGCGGGGTGCGCCTGGTGCGCCTCTGGTTCACCGACGTGCTCGGCCAGCTGAAGTCGTTCGCCGTCTCCCCCGCGGAGCTCGAGAACGCCTTCGACGAGGGCATGCAGTTCGACGGCTCGGCCATCGACGGCTTCAGCCGCATCCAGGAGAGCGACGTGCTCGCCCGGCCCGACGCCCGCACCTTCGAGCTGCTGCCGTGGGGCGAGCGCAACGAGGTCTCGGCCCGCATGTTCTGCGACCTCACCACCCTCGACGGCGACCCCTTCGCCGGCGACCCCCGCCAGGTCCTGCGCCGGAACCTCGACGCCGCCCGCGCCCAGGGCTACTCCTTCTACGTCGCCCCCGAGATCGAGTTCTTCTACTTCGGCTCCTCCGATCCGAGCGCGCCGCCCGTGCCGCTCGACTCCGGCAGCTACTTCGACCTCACCACCGCGGACGTCACCTCGGACCTGCGCCGCGAGACCATCCAGCACCTCGAGGCCATGGGCATCCCCGTCGAGTACTCGTTCCACGAGGACAGCCCCAGCCAGCACGAGATCGACCTGCGCTACACCGACGCCCTCACCATGGCCGACAACGTCATGACGCTGCGGCTCGTGGTGCGCGAGACCGCCATGGAGCGCGGCGTCCACGCCACGTTCATGCCCAAGCCCATGGCCGGCGTCCAAGGCTCTGGCATGCACACCCACCTCTCGCTGTTCGAAGGTGACGCCAACGCCTTCCACGACCCGGACCAGAACCACCCGCTGTCGGCCACCGGGCAGGCGTTCGTGGCCGGCCTCCTGCGCCATGCCGCAGAGATCACCGCCATCACCAACCAGCTCGTCAACTCCTACAAGCGGCTCATCGTCGGCACCGAAGCCCCCGCCAACATCACGTGGGCCCGCAACCACCGCGCCGCCCTCGTCCGGGTCCCCATGACCAAGCCCGGCAAGGAGGACTCGGTCCGCATCGAGTACCGCTCCCCGGACCCGGCCTGCAACCCGTACCTCGCCTACTCCGTCCTGCTCGCCGCCGGCCTCAAGGGCGTGGCCGAGGGCTACGAGCTCCCCGACGAAGCCACCACGTTCCTCGAGCTCGGGCCCAAGGAACGGGCCCAGGCCGGCATCGACGACCTGCCGCAATCGCTGGCAGAGGCCCTCGATGCCATGGAAGGCTCTGAGCTCGTGAGGGAGGCGCTGGGCGACCACATCTTCGAGTGGTTCCTCCGCAACAAGCGCGCCGAATGGGCCGACTACAAGGCCCAGGTCACCCCGTTCGAACTGACCCGGTACCTGCCCACCTGGTGACCCCGTGGAACCGCTCCTCGTCCACCCCGACCCGCCGCCACCCGAGCTGGCCCGCCTCCTCGACCTGAGCGGCTACGCCTGGAAGCCGATCGGCGACGAGCGCGCCGCCATCAGCGAGACCCCCGACGACGGCTGGGGCGGCGCCATCGTCGTCGTCGGCGAGCAGAGCGACGCCGCTTGGGCCCTCTGCCGAGCCATCCGCAAGGGCGACCTGCCCGTCGAGCCCCTCCTGCTGCTCATCGGCGGCAACCGCCTCGACGAGCTCGACCTGCGCGACGAGCTCTACGACGACTTCTGCCTCGACCCCTTCCACCCCCGCGAGCTCGAGGCCCGGCTCCGCCACCTGTTCTGGCGCTCCGGCTTCGGCGCCGCCCCCGACCTCGTCGAGTACGGCGGCCTCGTCCTCAACCTCGAGACCTACCAGGCCGTCATCGATGGCCGCCCGCTCGACCTCACCTACATGGAGTACGAGCTCCTCAAGTTCCTCGCCCAGCACCCCGGCAAGGTCTTCACCCGAGAGACCCTCCTCAGCCGGGTGTGGGGCTACGAGTACTACGGCGGCGCCCGCACCGTCGACGTCCACATCCGGCGCCTGCGCGCCAAGCTCGGCGAGGAGCACGCCAACCTGATCGCCACCGTGCGCAGCGTCGGCTACCGCTTCGGCCAATCCCAGTGGGGATAGCTCTTCCTCGGCAAACCGGAGGTTTGCCTCGGAGCTAGGTGTCGCCGGCTGTGCCGGCGGCCCAGCATCCTCGGAGGCAGAGCCTCCTGCGGTGAGGGTTTCGAGCCAGAACCGGAGGTTCTGGCTCGAGCTTGGGGTGCGGCCTCCGGCCGCGCCCAGCATCCTCGGAGGCAGAGCCTCCTGCGGTGCCTCTTCGCTGCGCCTTCGGCGCAGGCCGCCTCGCCCTGCCCTGCTCACGCCTTCCCTAGGAGCGCCTCCGGCGCAGACCACCTCGGCCGGCCTGCCCCCGCCATCCCGGGGCCAGCGCGCCCGCGCGGATTCACATCGAACTGGTCGCCATCCAGCCATCCCGATGTGAATCCTCACCGTCGGCGCCAGCCACGTCCAGGATTCACATCGTCCTGGTCGCAGGGCAGCCAGTTCGATGTGAATCCTCCGAGCGGGTCAGGTGCCGGGGGGTTGGGTGGTGGTGGTCGGGGCGGTGGTGGCGGAACCCGACGTGCCGGGGGCTGAGGTGCCCGGCACCGAGGTGGCGGAGGCCGACGTGGCGGACGTGCCGGAGGTCGACGTGCCAGGGGTGCCGGGGGCGGTGCTGGTCGTGGTGGGCACGGCACCGGGGACGTCGGCCCAGACCGCGCCCATCTGGCCGGCCAGCCAGGTGTTCCAGAACCAGGTGGCGGCCGGCGGGTCGAAGTGGGCGCCGTCCTCGCGCAGCGGGATGCCCGTGGGCGTCGCCGGCTTCGCCTTGCCCGACGGGCTGCACAGCTCGGCACGGGGATCGATCAGGCGGACCCACCCGCGGTTGCGCTTGGCCACCTCCCGGATCTGGGCGTTGACCCACGCCACCCGCTCCGGATCGTGGCGCTCGTCGCCCAGGCGAGACGCGTTCGGCGCGAAGCACGGCACGATCGGCATCACCGTCACCGCACCGATCCCCTTGTAGCGGTCGATGCGCAGCTGCAACCGCTCCTGCAGGAGCTTGCCGTAGCGCTTCGACCCGACCGGGTAGCGGCGGCCCTGGTACTCGTGGTCATAGACCTCCCACGCCCCGACCCACAGCAGCACCGCGTCCGGCTCGTTGCCGAGGCCCTTGAACTCGACGAGCTCCGCCTTCTGGCACAGCGGCGGGTACTGCTCGGGCTCGTGGCGACCGACGATGAACTTGGCCTCCGGGGGCATCAGCCCACAGCCGATCAACGCCCGCTCCGCCACCTTCACCGACGGCGTCAGGTCCTTGCCCAGGCCCCACCCGATCGACCAGCCCACCGAGTCGCCCGCCATCATCACCTTCAGGGGCCGACCGAGGCGCAGCGCCGGATCGGTCTGGGCCTTCGGGTCGACCACCAGGGTGCGCGCGCCGGTGAGCGGCCCGGGCGGGCCATGGTCGACGAGCGTCGTGGTGGTCGAGCGTCGGAACGCGGCCTCGTCCTCGGCCGTCACGTTCCCGAGGGCGGCGTCGAGCGCCTGCTGGTCGGTGACCCGGGTGTAGTTCGGCGCCTTGGGCGCGCCGATGCCCGTCGAGAAGATCGCCGCGGCCACGCCGACCACCGCGAACGCGGGCATGGCGAAGCCCGGCAGCCGGCTCGGGGGCCGGTCGTCGCGCTCGGCGCGCTGGGGGAAGCCGGCTGGGCGGCGGCGCAGCCGGATCGGCTCCTCGACCAGCCAGTGCGACAGGGCGGCAAGGCCGATCGCGAGGGCGACGACGGTGGCGTACAGCACCCCGCCCTCGAGGTCGAAGTGCTCCTGGGCGAACACCTGCACCGGCCAGGACCACAGGTAGATGCCGTAGGAGCGACGGCCGAGCCACAGGAGCGGACGGACCGACAGCGCTGCCGCGAGCGCGCCTCGGCCGGTGGCGACGCCTGCCACCACCAGCACCGACAGCGCCGCCATGGCCTGGAACCCACCCTCGTAGAAGGAGGCCTGGCTGTTGGTGCCGACGAAGAACAGGGCGACCACCGGCACGAAGGCGATCGTCCCCGCCGCAGCGAGCCACCGGGCCCGGTTGCGGCGCTGGGCACGGGTCCCGCGCTGGCGCAGCGCCGGATCCCACACGGTGCCGAGCCAAGCGCCGGCGAACAGGGCGAAGGCCCGGGTGTCGGTGCCGTAGTAGATGCGCGACAGGTCCCGGCCCTGCAGCGCCGCCACGGCCATCCACGTCGCGCTGGCCACCGTGCCGGCCGCGGCCACCAGCGCGACGGCCCGGCGCAGCGACACCCGCGACGCCTTCATCGCCGCCAGCACCAGCAGGGGCCAGAAGACGTAGTACTGCTCCTCGATCGAGAGCGACCACGTGTGGCGCAACGGGCTGGGGACGATGCCTGAGCCGAAGTACGACTGGCCACTGACGATGAACCGCCAGTTGGCCACGTAGAACAGGGCAGCGAGGGCGTCGGTGCGGATGGCGCCGATCCGCCACGGCGGCAGCCACACGCGCGACAGCAGGCAGACGACCACGAGGGCGACGAGCAGCGCGGGCAGGAGGCGTCGGAAGCGCCGGCCCCAGAAAGCGCGCATGTCGACGCGGCCGGCCCGGTCGTGCTCGGCCACGAGCAGGCGGGTGATCAGGAAGCCGCTGATGACGAAGAAGACGTCGACGCCCAGGAAGCCCCCGCGGATGATCTCGAGGTGGTACGCCACCACGGCGAGCACCGACACCGCCCGCAGGCCGTCGAGCGCCGGCAGGTAGCCCGGCGGGGGCGGCGCCGAGGACGGCGCGGCGAGCACCTCGTCGTCGACCACGACCGGCGGGTCGGCCACGGCGACCGCCGCCGGCTCGGGCGCCACCGCCGCCACGACGCCATCGGCCGCTGCGCCTCGGCCAACCTCCGTCGTGCCAGGGGCCTGGACCGACGTGGTGGCCGCAGGTGCGGTCGGCGCCAGGCCGGTGCGGCGCGGCGCGTCGGCCGGAGGGGCGGCCTCGGCTTCGCCCGCCGCGCCCACCGTGCGGGCGCGCACGACGGTGGCCTCCGCTGCCTGGCCGGTGCCACGCCGGGAGGAGGCCGTCCTAGGGGTGGCCCCGCTGGGCTCGGCGCTGGGCTCGGCGCTGGGCACGCCACGGGCGGCCGTCGGCGCACGGTCGAGTGCCGACGGGGCCCGGGCCGGGGCGGGCGGGCGGCGAGGCCCTCGGCGGCCCTCCGACGGGGCGTCGCTGCCCGGGGAGGCCGGATCGGCGGCCCGCGGGGTCGGTCGGGGGCCGCGCGGTCGATCGCTCGGGGGAGGAGGCGCGCCCATGGCCCGACCACGGTACCGCCGTCCTCCGTTGCGCTCCGAGTCGCGCTCGGGTCAAGATGGGGCCATGCCCGGAGCCGTCGTCATCGCCTTCGTCCTCGTCGTGGTCATCCCCGTCGCCGTCCTGGTGTCCGGCGCGGTGGCCTCGGCCCTCCTGGGCCACTTCCTGAAGCGCGAGGGCGAGGTGTCCCACGCGGGCAGCGAGCTCATCGAGACCAACATCTGACCCACCCACCCGCGTGGCGCGGTCGTGCCGCGCCAGGACCGCACGGGTCGCCGAGCGGTCGAGGGGAGGGCGAGGTCAGCGGTCGCGGTGCGCCCAGGCCTCGATCTCGACGCGGGCGTCGAGCGGCAGGCGGGCCACCTGGAAGGCGGAGCGAGCCGGGCGTGGCTCGGGGAGCGCGGCCGCGTAGCGCTCGTTGAACTCGCCGAACTGGTCGAGGTCGAGCAGGAAGCACGTGGTCTTCACGACGTGCTGGAGGCCGAGGCCGTGCTCCGCCAGGCGGTCGGCCAGGTTGGCGATGGCCTGGTCGACCTCGTCGGCGAAGCCGTCGGGGAGCTGGCCGTCGCGCAGGCCGAGCTGGCCCGAGACGACGACCCAGTCGCCGACGGCGACGGCTGGGGTGTAGGGCAGGCCGAGCGGGTTGCTCATGGGATCGATCCTCCGGTGGGCAGGGACTCTGGGCAGCCGAGGTGGCGCCAGACGGCGGCGGCCACCGCGGCGAAGGCAGCGTCCGACCCGTTGACCGGTGGGCCCGGCGTCGGGTCGATCCGCACGTCGATCGGTGGGGTGTCGATGGCGCGGGGCACCCCGAAGGAGCGGACCGTGAGGTCCAGCACCTCGCCATCCGCGTCGACCGCGATGGCCTCGCCGGTGATCCAGCCGTAGGCCATGTGGGCCGCGCCGATCGCGTAGGCGCGCAGGACGACCTCGTCGAGCGGATCGCCGGCGCCGACGGTGACCGCGATCCGCCCGTCGGCCACCGAGGCCTCCGCCCAGCCACCCGACGGGGCCACGACGCGGCCGACCTCGCCGCGGGCGCCGGCCAGCAGCACGACCGCCTCGGCCCACCCGGCGGCGCGGACCGCGGCCGACGTGGGCGGGCCGACCAGATCGACCTCCTCGACCTCCAGCCCGGGCGCCACTGACGCGATCGCCGCCGCGATGCCTGGGGTGCGCGCCACCACGATGCGGCCGGTGCCATCGGCGCGGGCGCCACCGGCCAGCGGCGGCCGCTTGGGCCCGAGGCGGACGACGTCCTCCCGGGACCACAGCACGCGCACCGGCCTGCCGTGGCGGTCGGCGAGCTCCCGGGCCACCGTGCCGAGGTGGTCGGCCGCCTTGGCCCCGAAGGCCCCGCCGTTGGCGAGGCTGCTGGCCGGCTGGCCGCCAGGCGCGCACCAGGTGGCGTCCGTCTCCAGGTACGCCGGCTCCACCCAGCTCGTGCGCAGGGTGGCGTCCCACGCGCCCTCGGGCGCTGCGAGCGGCGGCGCTGCGTCGACCGTGGTGCGCCGCCCCTGCACCTTGCCGGCCGCAGCGCGCGCCTCCTCGAGCCCCTCGCCGACCGCCCAGGACCCGTCCGCGGCGCGCACGGCCACGAGCGCGTCGGCCGGCGCCGTGTCGTCTGCGAACCCGCCCCGACCCAGCGCGACCTCCGGGGCGACCACCTGCGGCGCGCCGCCCTCGATGGTGGCTCGGCGGGAGGCGGCGTCGAGGTCCCGGGCACCGAGGTCCACGGGCGTGCCGGCGGCCACGAGGTCCCACGCCTCGACGATCGTCTGCCACCCGGTGCACCGGCACAGGTGGGCCTGCAGCGCCCGCTCGACCGGCGTGTGGCCCTCGACCTGGGCATCCTTGGCAGCCAGGCCGGCGAGGCGGACGACGATGCCCGGGGTGCAGAAGCCGCACTGGCTCCCGCCCGTGGCGCACAGGGCATCGGCCCAGGCGCTCCGCACGTCGTCGTCGAGCCCGTCGATCGTGGCGATCGACCGGCCCGCCACCCGGCGCAGCGGCGTGACGCACGAGACCCGTGGGGCGCCGTCCACCAGCACCGTGCAGCAGCCGCACTGGCCCTGCGGGCTGCACCCGTCCTTCACCGACCGGATGCCCAGCTGGTCGCGCAGCGCGGCCAGCAGCGAGCCACCTCGATCCACCACCGACACCGGCTCGCCGTCGACCACCAGCTCCACGGTGCGCTCGGGGTGGGCGGCGGACGGATCGGTCACGACGGCGACGGTAGTGCGGAGCGCCGCGCGGCCCGGCACGCAACGTGGGGTCCCCGAAACGCCTGCTCACGCTGAGTAGAACGTTGCTGGGCCCTTTGGGGCCGTCTTGACCTTTTTCGTCCTCGCCCACCGACCCATCGGCTCCCCCGACCCTGGAGGACCGTGCCAGCAGGCATCCCCACGTCCGACGCCACCGGCGATGCCGGAGGGCTGATCGTCATGGTCCGGAACGATCCGGCCGAGGCGGCGCGCGCCATCGCACGGGACCTGCGCGCCGAGCTGGCGATCGGCGGGGCCGCCACCGAGCAGGCGGTCGAGCGCCTGCAGGCCCGCCAGCTCGAGCACCGGGACCTCGAGGGGCTGGCCCAGGCGATGCGCCGAGCCGAGGCGGTCCGGGACCGCACCCGAGCGGAGGCCTCCCGCCAGATCTCGGATCGCCTGAACACCACGGTGGCCATCCACCCCGAGACGCTGCGCCGCGCCGCCAACGAGCTGCTGGCCGCCGAGCTGGCGCTGGCGCTCGCCCTCGAGCAGGACGACCGGCGCAGCGTGCGCGGCCGCCGGGGCCGCACCGCCGCCGCCACCGGGTCGGTGGCCACCGGCGCCGCCGCCGCGCTGCTCGCCGCCCCGCCGGTGGGCGCAGCGATCGTTGCGGCTGGCCTGGCCGCCACCGGCGTCAGCCGCTGGCGAGCCCGCCGCGTGCAGCCGGCCGAGCACGCCAGCCTGCGGAGCCACTGCGAGGTCTGCCGGGCCCGCTGGGAGCAGGTCGCCGGCGTGGGCGCGGACGCCTCCAAGGTAGAGGAGATCATCCACCGCTACGACCCCCAGGACCGCGTGGTGGGCTCGCTCGTGGGCGCCAACCCGGCGGTGCGAGCCGCCGACCGCCTGGCAGTCGAGCGCCGGCTGGCCTGGGTGTCCGCCTGGCGGCGGGAGGTCGGCGACGCCACGCCGATCGCGGACCCCGCCATCGCCGAGCTGCTGCGCCGAGACCGCACCGAGCTGCGCCTCACCGAGGGCACGTCGCTGGCCGTCCAGGACGTCGACACGCTCGTGGTCGCGGCGCCCTACGCCGACCTGCCCGAGGCGCGGGCGCGCGAGCTGCACCGCCGGCTGCTCGGGCTCCCCCGAGCCCAGCGGGTGATCGTCGTGCTGCCGCCGGACCCGGAGGCGCCGACCGGCGCCCAGATCCCGGGCATCGGCTGGGTGCCCGCCCTCACCAGCTGAGCGACGGCCGCCCGGACGCGGCGGAGGCGGGCCCGCAGGCCCGCCTCCGGTCCAGGTCGGTGCGCGCTCGGCGCCCGGGCGAGCGGCTCAGCTGAAGCTGGAGCCGCAGCCGCAGGTGCGCTGGGCGTTGGGGTTGTCGATGGAGAAGCCGGCCTGCTGCAGGCCGTCCTTGTAGTCCAGGGTGGCGCCGGTGAGGAGCTGGGCGCTGGACGGGTCCACCACGACCTTGACCCCGTCCTTCACGGCGGTGAGGTCCTCATCGGCGATGTCCGAGTCGCAGAACATCTCGTAGCTGAAGCCGGAGCAGCCACCGGGACGGACGGCCACGCGCAGCGCGAGGGCGTCGTCGCCCTCGGCGGCGATGAGCTCGGCGACCTTGGAAGCAGCGTTGTCGGTGAGCGTGATCACGGGATCCTCCAGACGGGGAGCGGACTCGCCCAGATCCTACCGCCGCACGGCGCGTTCGCGCCCCTCCGACCGGGTCGGGTCCGCCGATGCCCTCGGTAGCATCAGGCCTCGTGGCCCCGCCCTCCGACGCCCCCGCGCCCACCGCCGCCGACCTCGTGCAGCTCCTGCGCGGCGTGATCGACCCGGAGCTGGGCAGCGACGTCGTGGAGCTCGGCATGGTCCGGGATGCGGCCATCGACGACGCGGGGGCGGTCACCGTCACGATCGCCCTCACCACGTCGGGCTGCCCGCTGCGCGCCCAGATCCAGCGCGACGTCCGGACCCGGGTGGGCTCGGCGCCCGGCGTGGCCAGCGTGCACATCGACTGGGCGGAGATGACCCCCGAGGAGAAGGCACGGGCGATGGAGCGGGCCCGCTTCAACATCTCCCAGCGCCCGGAGGACACGGCGATCGGCCCGCTGACCCGGGTCGTGCTGGTGGCCTCGGGCAAGGGCGGGGTGGGCAAGTCGTCGGTCACCGCCAACCTGGCCGCGGCCCTCGCGGACCGGGGCCTGAAGGTCGGCGTGCTCGACGCGGACGTGTGGGGCTTCTCGATCCCGCGGATGCTCGGCGTGTCGGGCCGCCTCGAGGGTCGGACCGAGGGCGAGCGCAAGGTGATGATCCCCCACGAGCGCCGCATCGGCGACGGGCTCCTGCGCATCGTCTCCATGGGCTTCCTGGTGGAGGACGAGGAGACCGCCCTCATGTGGCGTGGCCTGATGCTCAACCGCGGCGTGCAGCACTTCCTCCAGGACGTGGCCTGGGGCGACGACCTGGACTACCTGCTCGTCGACATGCCACCGGGGACCGGCGACGTGCAGATGGGCGTGGCCAAGCTCGTGCCCCGGGCCGAGGTCGTGGTGGTCACGACGCCGGCGGTGGCCGCGCAGAAGGTGGCGATCCGCGCCGTGTCGATGGCCCGCAAGAACTTCCTGCGCGTGGCCGGCGTCATCGAGAACATGAGCGCCTTCACGTGCGACCACGGCGAGGCCTACGCCCTCTTCGGCTCGGGTGGCGGCCAGACCCTGGCCGACGACGCCGGGGTGCCGCTGCTCGGCCAGGTGCCCATCGAGCCGCTCGTGTCCGCAGGCGGCGACGTGGGCGAGCCCGAGGTGCTCGGCTCCTCCCCCGCCGCTGGCGTGTTCCGGGCCATCGCCGAGCGCCTGGTCACCGAGGCCGTCCCCCCGGCGGACCTGGCCGGCTGCTCGGCGCGGATGCTGGAGCTCGCGGTGGCCGCGCTCGACGCCGCCGACGAGGCCGAAGCCGCCGCCGGCACCTGACCGCTCCCGGGCTCAGCGCATGCGCAAGCCGCGGAGCGCCGCAGGCAGCTCGCCCCGCACGGCCCGGTCGATCGGGGGACGGGCGGCGCCAGCACCGGCCGGCACCTCGCACGCCTCGGGCTCGCCGGCCGAGGTGAAGCCCTGGCCGCGCAGGATCAGCCGGCAGCCGAGCTCGGTCTCGACGCTGAGGGACTCGCCCAGCTCGTCGACCACGTCGAGCACGACGCCTTCGTCGCCCGGGTACTGGTCGCGGAGGTACTCGGGCGCGTAGACCACGACGCCCTGCACCTCGCCGACCGGCGCCTGGTCCGGGCCCGGCCAGAAGTCCTCGTAGAGGAACGGGGCGGTGGACTCGCAGCAGCCGGTGCCGATGGTGACCGTGAGCGTGCCCGCCCGACGGCGGCGCATCTCGTCGATCACCTCCACGGCACGGTCGGTCGCGGTCACCAGCACGCCACCAGCCTACGGCGATCCCGCCCGAGGGGTGGTGGGCGCTCTCGGACGAAGATCCCGACATCGCGGCGGCTGGATCGCTACCGTCGCGGGTGCCGAGAGTTGCGGGAACCGAGGCAGTCCTTCTCTCGAGCGCCACCCACACCCACGAGGAGGACCCCCATGAAGCTCCGCTACGTGTTCATGGCCGCCATGGCCCTGTTCCTGCCCTTCATCGCCACGGCCTGCGGCGACGACAGCACCGGTGACCTCAGCACCGACGAGATCTCCAAGGAGCTGCAGGACAGCGGCATCCCCGAGAAGCAGGCCGACTGCATCGCCAGCAAGGTGAAGGACGCGGACCTGACCAAGGACGAGCTCGAGGAGTTCAACAAGTCCCAGGACACGTCGAGCAAGGCGGGCAAGGCGCTGATGGACGCCGTGACGTCCTGCGTCACCGCCGGCTGAGATCGCTCCACCCCCAGGGAACGCGAAGGAGCCCGGGCTGCAGGGCCCGGGCTCCTTCGCGTCCTGGCACCCGCCGGGCGGGTGCGGGGATCAGATGTTGCCGCTCAGCGCGGACAGGTGGATGTAGTTGTCGCGGGTGCCACCCGGGTTGGCGTGCAGGTGCTTGACCTGCTGGTACGCCCGCAGGCCCTGGATGCCGAGCTCACGACCGATGCCGGACTGCTTGTAGCCGCCGAAGGGCCGCTGCGGGTCGATCAGGTGGTAGTCGTTGATCCACACCGTGCCGGTGCGCATCTGGCGGGCGACGTTGAGGGCACGCTCCTGGTTGGTGGACTGCACGCCGCCGGCGAGGCCGTAGATGGAGTCGTTGGCGATGGCGATCGCCTCCTCCTCGGTCTCGAAGGGGATCACGCACAGGACCGGACCGAAGATCTCCTCCTGGGCGATCTTGGCCTTGTTGTCGACGCCGGCGAAGATCGTCGGCGTGTAGAAGGCGGCGGGGTCGAGCCCCTCGGCGAGGCCCTCGGGGCGGCTGCCGCCGCACACCGGCTCACCGACCTCCTCGCGGCCGAGGGCCACGTAGCGCTCCACGGTCTCGACCTGGCTGCGGCCGACGAGCGGGCCGAGGTCGGTCATGAAGTCCATCTGGTTGCCGATCGCGATCTTGCCGGCGCGGTCCACGAGCAGCGACACGAACTCGTCGTAGATGCTCTTGTGGACCAGGGCACGGGTGCCGGACTCGCACACCTGGCCGTTGTGGAAGAACGTGCCCCACAGGACGCAGGCGGCGGCGAGGTCCAGGTCTGCGTCGTCGAGGACGATGTTGGCGCTCTTGCCGCCGAGCTCCAGGGTCACGGGCTTCACCGTGCCCGAGGCGAGCTGCATGATGCGCCGGCCGACCTCGGTGGAGCCGGTGAAGGCGGTCTTGTCGACGAGCGGGCTCTGGGCCAGCTCCTCGCCGGCGGTGCCGCCGGGGCCGGCGATGATGTTGGCGACGCCCGGCGGGAGGTCCACCTCCTGGAAGACCTCGCCCAGCATGAGGGCGGTGATCGAGGTGAACGAGGCGGGCTTCAGCACCGAGGTGTTGCCGGCGGCCAGGGCGGGCCCGAGCTTCCAGGCGGCCATGATGAACGGGAAGTTCCACGGGATGATGCCGGTGCACACGCCGTGGGGCTCATAGCGGACCCAGTTCTGCGAGGGCGGGAACGGGGTGCCGGGCACCTCGACCTCGTCGGCCTCCTCGATGGCGAGCTTGGCGAACCAGCGGAAGGCGCCGGCCGCACCGGGGATGTCCGCGAACGTGGCCTTCTTGATGGTGCCGCCGCCGTCGCGGGCCTCCATCTCGGCGAACTTCTCGGCCTTGGCCTCGATCGCGTCCGCGATCTGGTTGAGCTTCTCGCCGCGCTCCTTGCCGGACAGGCGGGGCCACGGGCCCTCGTCGAAGGCCTTGCGGGCGGCCTCGATGGCCCGCACCGAGTCCTCGCGGCCGGCCTTGGCGATCTCGCCGATGGCCTCGCCGGTGGCGGGGTCGTAGGTGGTGAAGGTCTCGCCCGAGGCGGCGTCGACGTGCTCGCCGTCGATGAAGAGCTGGTAGTCGGCCATGGTTGCCGGTCCCCTTGGTGTGGTGGTTCGGGTGGAGTGGGCGCGGTCCCCTGACCGTGCGGTCAAGGACGCTACCCCTCGTCGCCGGGGCATGCGTCCGACGTGACCCACGCCACCGACGCGGCAGCCGACCTCAGGTGGCGGACCAGGTGGCGTCGGGATCGTCGACCGGGGGGACGTCGCCGGCCGCGCCGGCGTGGACCTCGGCCAGGCCTTCGTCGACCAGCTTCCGCAGGTGGGCCCACACGCTGTAGCGGGCCACGGGGTGGAGCACCTCGGGCACGTCGACGTAGATCGCCTCGACCAGCGCGGCGGTCCCCGCGCCGTCGGGGCCGGCGGCCCGCAGCGCTTCGAGCACCTGGGCCTCCCGCTCGAGCCGGTGGGTGAGGTAGCCCTCGAGCTTCGCCTTGGGGTCCTCGATCAGGTGGCCGTGGGCGGGGGCGATGGCCCCGATGGCCGGCGACCAGTCCAGCAGCCGCTGCAGCGATCCGAGGTAGGCGGCCATGTCACCGTCGGGCGGGGTGATCACGACGGTGGAGCCGTCCATCACGTGGTCGCCGGAGAAGAGGAGCCGCTCCCGCTCGAGCAAGAAGCAGAGGTGGTTGGAGGCGTGGCCCGGCGTGTGGATCGCACGCAGGGTGAACTCGGTGCCCTCCAGCCGGTCGCCGTCGGCCAGGTGGGCGTCGCAGACGAGGCCGTCACGGTCGGCGAAGGCCAGGACCTGGGCGCCGGTGCGCTCCTGCAGGCCGGCGGCGCCGGGCGAGTGGTCGCCGTGGGTGTGGGTGCAGAGGATCCAGCGGATGCGCCCGCTGCCCGCGGCCGCGATGGCGTCGAGGTGGGCCGGGTCGTCCGGGCCGGGGTCGATGACGGCGATCTCGTCGATGCCGACCAGGTACGTGTTGGTGCCGGGGCCGGTCATCATCCCGGGGTTGCCGCACAGGATGCGGCGGACGAGCTTGCCCAGCGCCACCGGCACGTCGGCCAGCAGCTCGGGCCGGTCGTCGGCCGGGGCGCTGGTCACGTGCCCTCCGCGGCACCGAAGCCGGTGACCTTGCGGGAGTCCGCCACCATCATCCAGTTGCCCGAGAGCGAGGCGTCGGGCGTGCCGGCCGGGTCGTCGTAGGCCGGGTCGCCCGGCAGGACGATCCGCACCCCGCCGTCGTAGGCGATGATCCGAGGGAGGATGGTGGGGACGTCGGTGATCTCGGTGGCGGCGTCGAGCGCCTCCTGGGCGGTCTCGAACCGTGCGATCGCCTTCAGGCTGGAGATGGTGGGCGGCATCATCGTCAGTTCCCCGGCTTCGACCTGGGCAATCGCGTCGACCGGGCGGAGCCACTGGTTGGCGATGACCTCGTGGTCGTCGTGCAGCGGGGTCTGGTTCGGGGGCGCGGCGGCCAGGAAGAAGCGGGTGTCGTAGCGGCGGGGCGCGCCCTCGGGCGTGATCCAGTGGCCGAAGTAGTGCATGCCGTCGACCGCGAGGCGCAGGCCCTCGAGCCGGCAGAGGTCCACCATCGTGAGCTGGCCGTCGTCCACCTGTTGGCGGTGGTGCGCCCACCGCTCGATGCCAGCCTCGTCGTCGAGGTCCACGATGCCGTCCATGTCGTAGGCCAGCAGCACGCCGGCCTCCTCGAACGACTCGCGGATGGCGGCGACCCAGAAGGCCAGCCCACCCGAGTCGATGCCGAGGCGGCGCGAGGCGTCGGCATCGGTGCGCCCCTGGCAGATGGGCTCCAGGTCCGCGTGGCGATCGTGCTCGTCGACGGCGCCCCCGGGGAACACGTAGGCGCCGCCCACGAAGTCCGAGTTGAGGTTGCGGCGCAGCATGAAGACCTCGAGGCCGTCGGGCCCGTCCCGAAGGATCAGGACGGTGGCGGCGTCGCGCAGCGGGACCGGGTCGGGGGTGGTCACGGTTCGAGCTCTCCGTGGGGTGTGGTGGCCGCGTGGCCGGTGGTGTCGTAGACGGTGCCCCCAGGCCGGAACGAGCCGACGAAGCGGGTCGCCGAGCCGCTGTTGGCGGCGGCGAAGAACCACCCGGTGTCGCCGCGCCGGAAGCGGCGCAGCACCAGATGGCGGAACGGGAGGCGGGTGGGCGGGATGATGAGCAGCCAGGCGAGCAGGTCGCTGATGAACCCTGGGGCGAGCATCAGCGCTCCGGCGACCATGAGCAGCAGCCCGTCGACCAGCTCGTTGCTCGGGAGGCGGCCCGCGTCGAGCGCCTGGCTGATCTTGGTCAGGGTGGCCCTGCCCTGGCGCTTGAACAGCCAGGCGCCGACGAGGCTCTCCACGACGATCAGCGCGATGGTCTCCCACCCGCCGATGACCTGCGCGACCTGGATGATGACGTACAGCTCCACGAGCGGCGCCACCACGAACAGCAGGAACAGGACGAGCACGCCCGCAGGCTACCGGTGCGGATCGGAGCGCCAGCCGGCGCCTGCTCGGTCGTCGGTCACCGCTGGGGCAGCGACCCCAGCCACCACCGCACGAGCGCCTCGTCGTCCACGCCGTAGGCGCGGTCCATCGCCCGGCCCACCTCCTCGAGCGGCGCACCCGAGCGCAGCAGCCCGGCAGCGCGGTCCCAGCCGGCGCGGTCCTCGGGCAGGGGCAGCCGCTCCACCTCGGCGGCGCGCAGGCGGACGGTGCGCGCGCCCCGACCAGAGCCGACGTGGCGGCGCGCCGCGACCGAGGCCAGCGCCGGGCAGGTGAGCACCACCGCGGCGCCACACGTCGAGCGCCTCGGCCCGGCGCGGGACCACCGAGACCACCGGGACCGACGGCAGCAGTGCGCCGGTCGGGTCGGCGAGCGCCTCGGGCACCCTGGTCTGGGTGGCCAGCAGCACCTTGGGGACCAGGCGAGCGCGCGCCCAGGCGCCGAGCCGCTCGGGCAGCGCGGCGAGGTCCACGCGTGGGTGCTGGTACGTCGCCTTGTTGAAGCGGGTGGGGCGCGCTCCCCAGCGCAAGGTGGCCGGATCGATGGCGCCGGCGGTCACCAGCCGGGGCCAGGCGGCGTCGTTGGCGACCTCCCGATCGACGACGTGGGGCGCCAGCCCGTAGTACTGGTCGCGGAAGTCTGCGGTGGCCGACGCCAGGTCGCCGAGCACCCCCGACGTGCGGACCTCGCAGGTGGGCAGCCCCTGCAGGTCGGCGAGCAGCGGCGACCACGACGAGGACGACGAGGACGACGACGCCTGCCCGACCTCGCCCACGACCGCGGCGCGGGGGCCGCGGCGCAGCCGGACGGGGTCGGGGGTGCCGCCGCGCACGGCGACCGGCACGCACACCTCGACGGCCGCGCCGAAGGGACGGTGGTCCAGCACCCACAGGTCGGTGAGCGACGCGACCCCGCCCACCGCCGCCCGCACGCCCGAGGCGTCCCGGGCGGTGAGGAGCGACACCGGCTCCACCAGCGCCACCACCCCGCCGTGGGGGCGGACCAGGTCCAGGGCGAGCAGCATGAAGGCGGCGGCAGGGTCGGTGTAGGCGCCGACGGACGGGCCGAAGCGGTGGCGCATGGCCGCCGCTTGCGACGGCGTGCGCCGTCGCCGACCCGAGCTGGCTCAGGAACGGCGGGTTGCCCACCGCGACGTCGAACGCCCCGACCGGCAGCAGCCCGTGGTCCAGGAGGGCGTCGCCGACCCGGACCCCGCGCACCCGTCGGGCCCCCGCCCCGGTGGCCTCGCCCACCGCCCGGCGGCAGAGCGACGCGGCCCGGGCATCGACGTCGGCACCGGCGACGGCCCGGGCGGCGACGTGGGCCCCGGCGGCGGCGGCATCCATGCCCGCCGCGACGAGCGCCCGCGCAGGCGCATCGCCGCGGCGGCGAGGAAGTTGCCGCTCCCGCAGGCAGGGTCCACCACCCGCAGCCCGAGCAGCGCGTCGAGGCCATCGGCCGACGCCCGGGCCAGCACCGGCGCCAGGGCGAGGTCGAGCACCTCGGCCACCACGGCAGGGGGCGTGTAGTAGGCGCCCTGCGCCTTGCGCCGCCCGGCGGCGGCGAGCGCCTGCTCGTGGCGGGCACCCGCGTCGGATGCGGCCGACGGCCGTGCGGGTGCCATCGCCCCAGCCTGCCCGCTCAGCGCGCGAGCTCGAGCCCGTGGTGGGTGGTGCGGACGACGGCGTGCGGTTCCACGCCCAGTCTGCCGACCGGCGAGACTGGAGGCCATGGCACTCGACGTGGGCCGCTGGTGGAAGTACGCCCAGGCGAAGCTCGGGCGCGCCGTCCAGGACGCGGACGCCGAGCTCGACGACCTCGAGGCCGAGCAGCGCGCCCGCGCCGCCGACCGCCCATGGCTCGACGCCGACGATCGGGCGCCGTCGCTGGACGAGCGCGCGCCCGCATCGAGTGGGAGGCCGAGCAGCAGCGCAAGGCGGCGGCCGGTGCGCCGGCGCCACCCACGGCCCCGGCCGCTCGCCCGGGTCAGGCTGCGGGCGCGGGTCGGCCCACAGCGCAGGGCGACGGAGGCCGGCCCGCCGGCGAGGGCCGCCCGCGGCGGTGCCCACGCCCGAGGCCGAGGACCCGGAGGTCACCCGGGCCCGCTTGGAGCTGGAGCGCCAGGCGCGAGTCCAAGGAGCGGCTGGCCGCCATCCGCGAAGAGCTCGGGATCGATCCACCTGAGGGCCCACCCGCGGCGCCGTGACGCCGTGGCCCCGACGAGGGGTCAGACCACCTGCACCAGCATCGTCTTGCGCTCGGCCTCGTTCAGCCCACCCCAGATGCCGTGCGGCTCGCGGATGGCGATCGCATAGTCGAGGCATGGCTGCTTCGAGGGGCACGTGCGGCAGATCTCCTTCGCACGGCTCTCTCGGGCCAGCTTCTCGTCCTTGCGCTCGAAGGTCCCGGGCGGGAAGAAGACGCTGGCCTGCGGTCCCCTGCAGGCCGCACGAAGCTGCCACTCATCAGAACGTTGTGCACTCACCGGAAAGCCCCCTTTCGGTGAGGCGCGACCGTAGAACCGGTCAGCCGGGGTGACAACCCCCAACTTTCGCGAGCAGATCGCGCAACGGCCGCGAGCGGCCCAGGTCAGGCCGGATCGAGCGGCTGGCCGTCGACGAGGACCCGGCCATCGTCGTCGTCGCCACGCCCGTCGCCGCTCGGATCGGCGGCGTCAGCGTCACCCTCGCCGTCACCCCCGCGCCGACGCTCGCGGTAGTCGATGGCACCGCCTTCGAGCGGCTCGACCTCGAGGAGGAGGCCGTCGACCTCGACCACCCGCACGCCGGCGTGCAGCTCGATCGGCGTCGCCCGGTTGGTCCGGGCCCGCCACAGGGCGCCGCGGATGCTGACGACGCCGTCGGGGTCGACGTTGGTGACCGCCTCGCCCTCCTCGCCGATCATCCACTCGCGCCCGATCGTGGGCGTGGAGAACCTGGTCCGGACCATGGCCGGCATGCCGGCGATCATCGCAAGCGTGACGCCGCCGATCCCCACGAGCAGGGTGATCCAGGAGAGCGAGAGCCCGTCGTAGAGCGTGAGCGAGCCGACGATGAGGGCGACGACGCCGATCCCGGACCACACCCTGGGCACCCCGGTCTGGACGTCCACCGCGAACCCGAACATGGCGAGCACCAGGAGCGCGACGGCCCACGGGCGCACCGGCAGGACCGCCAGCCCGTAGCACGAGAGCACGAACGCGCCAGCCCCCACCAGCCCG
Organism: Acidimicrobiales bacterium; assembly: GCA_046331115.1. Taxonomy (GTDB): domain Bacteria; phylum Actinomycetota; class Acidimicrobiia; order Acidimicrobiales; family Iamiaceae; genus Aquihabitans. The sequence continues at coordinate 53,678 of JAXLRJ010000002.1, read as the reverse complement.
GCCACGCCGACGCCAGCCGTGAAGAACTCGAAGATCATGAGCGACAGCCCGATGACGAACAGCAGGTACGCCGCTGCGGGGCTGGCCACCGTGTGGAACAGCTGGTCCTGGACCGGCAGCGACGAGAACACCGGGCTGGTCTGGGGCTGGCACACGATGCGCTTGCCCGCCTTCACCGGCTTCGAGTGGAAGCCGGGCAGGTCGATGAGGAACTGGCCGATGATGGGCGCGCTGCGCTCGTCGGTGATGCCGAGGTCGTACGCCTCCTTGGGCGTGACCGTGCCGGTCTCGAGCCGATCGGCAGCCTCGAGGAACGCCGGGTCGAGGTAGCGGTCCGGCACGACGAGGGGTCCGGTCTTGCCCAGGCGGGAACCGGGCGCGATGCCGATCTTGGAGGACGCCCCGGCGAGCTGGGCGGCGCCGCCGGTGGCGATGGACCCGCTCGGGCCGATCCAGAACGTGACCGGCACCTTGGCGGTGTGGATGTGGCGGGCCAGCTCGACCAGGCGGCTGTCGTCGACCACGCTGCCCGAGCTGTCGATCTGCACGACCACCGCCACCACGCCCGCGGCCTCGCCGTCGGAGATCGAACGGTCGATGAAGTCGGCCATCACCGGATCGATCAGCCCCTCGACCTTGATGACGCTCACCCGGCCGGCGGGCTGGCCGTCCGCCACCGGGTTGCAGCGCTGGGCCGCCCCCAGGCTGGCCTGGGCCGATGCCGGCCCCGCGACCAGGGAGAGCACGCCCAAGACCACGCCCAACGTGGCCAGGGCCGCACCGAGGATGGGTAGTCTGCGCAACGAAGTGCCTCCGGAACGAAGCCGACGGTGAGGGGAACTGGAGTGGATCCAGCACAGTTCTTCACGGCTTCTCGCCTCGTCATCGTTGCGGGCAAGGGCGGCGTGGGCAAAACCACGGTGTCGGCCGCGCTGGCGCGGGCGGCGGCGCGCAGCGGGCTGTCCACCCTGATCGTCGAGGTCGAGGGCAAGTCCGGCCTGGCCAACATGTTCGGCGCCCCCGCCTTCTCCTACGACGAGGTGGTCCTCTCGCCCGCCGACCCCGCCCTCGGCCACGCCGAGGTCCGGGCCCGGACCCTGACGCCCGACGAGGCGCTGGTCGAGTACCTGGAGGACTCGGGGATGCGCCGCATCTCCAAGCGCCTCATCACCAGCGGCGCCCTGGACATGGTGTCGACCGCCATCCCCGGCATCCGGGACATCCTCGTGCTCGGGAAGATCAAGCAGATGGAGCGCGCCGGGGTGGCCGACCTGATCGTGCTCGACGCTCCCGCGGCCGGCCACGCCATCACGTTCCTCCAGTCCGCGAGCGGCCTGTCCGACGCCGTGCGCCTCGGGCCGATCCACACCCAGGCCCAGGACGTGCTGGAGCTGCTCGGCGACGCGTCCCGCTGCCAGGTGCTGCTCGTCACCCTGCCCGAGGAGACCCCGGTCAACGCGCGGGTGGAGACCGCCTTCCAGCTCGAGGACCGGGTCGGCGTGAGCCTGGCGCCCGTCGTGGTGAACGGCCTGTACCCCGAGCTGCCCGGCCTCGACGTGGACCCGGAGGCGGCGGCCGCCGAGGCCGGCACGGCACTCCGGCCGGGGGAGGCCGCCGCCCTGGTCGAGGCGGCCGGCTTCCGCCGCGAGCGCACCGCCCTGCAGGCCGAGCAGGTCCAGCGCCTGGCCGACGCCCTGCCCCTCCCGCAGCTCCGGCTCCCCTACCTGTTCGACAGCGAGCTGGGCCCCGAGCAGCTCGACGAGCTGGCCCAGAGCCTCCTCGCGGACATCGAGGCGCTGTCGTGAGCGACCAAGGGCCCGGGGCAGCCGACGACGCCTCGACGGCACCGGCGGGCCCACCTCCGCCGCCCGCGGACCTCGAGGAGCTCGTCGCGAGCCGCAGCATCATCATCTGCTCGGGCTCGGGCGGCGTGGGCAAGACCACGAGCGCCGCCGTGCTGGCCATGGAGGCGGCCCGGATCGGTCGGCGCGCGGTGGTCGTCACCATCGACCCGGCCAAGCGCCTGGCCGACGCCCTCGGCCTGGGTGGCGGCGGCATCGGCAACGACCCCGAGCAGATCGAGGGCCCGTGGCCCGGCGAGCTGTGGGCGGTGATGCTCGACACCAAGCGGACCTTCGACGACCTGGTCGGCCGCTACGCCGAGGGCCCCGAGCAGGCCGAGCGGATCCTGGCCAACCGCTTCTACAAGAACATCTCCGGCGCGCTCTCGGGCACGCAGGAGTACATGGCGATGGAGAAGCTCTACGAGCTCCACACCGAGCTCGGGTTCGACCTGGTGGTGGTGGACACCCCGCCCAGCCGCAACGCCCTGGACTTCTTGGACGCGCCCCGCCGGCTGACCCGCTTCCTCGACCACCGGCTCTACCGGGTGCTCATGGCCCCGACCCGCGGCGTGATGAAGGCGGCGAGCGTGGCCGCCCAGGCGTTCGTCCGCCAGGTGTCCAAGGTCGTGGGCGCCGAGGTGTTCGACGACGCCATCACGTTCTTCCAGGCGTTCGACGGCATGGAGGCCGGGTTCAAGGAGCGGGCCGACCACGTCCTGCAGCTCCTCACCAGCCCGGAGACGTCCTACGTGCTGGTGGCGTCGCCCAAGCGCGACACCGTCGCCGAGGCCCAGTACTTCGCCGACAAGCTCGCCGAGGCGCACATCCCGATCTCGGCGCTGATCGTGAACCGGATGCACCCGCACTTCACCGACGAGATGCCCGAAGCGCTCCGAGAGCGGGCCGTCACGCTCCAGGGCAGCGACCTCGGCGGCCTGTACCGGAACCTGGCCGACTTCTCCCTGGTGGCGCACCGGGAGGAAGCGCACCTGGCGGGCCTGGCCGCCGAGGTCGCACCCGCCCCGGTGGTGCGGGTGCCGTTCCTGCGCACCGACGTCCACGACCTCGATGGCCTGGCCGAGGTCGGCGACCACCTCTTCGAGCGGGCCTAGGCCCCCCCCCCCGGGGCCGCCACCCACCCACCTCCCCACTGCCCCTCGGCCCCACCGCCCCACCTGCCATCGAGATGACCGACCACCCGTTCGACCCGCCACCCGCCCACCAGCCCACCAGGGCCATCCCCGTGCTCCCGGTGGCCGACCTGGTGCGAGCCGTCGCCTGGTACGAGCGGCTCGGCTTCCGGGCGGTGGCGGACGAGGACGGGTACGCGATCCTCCTGGTCGACGGGGTCGAGGTCCACCTGCGCGAGCTCGGTCCCGAGGAGGCCGACGACCGAGCCTCGGTGGCCGGCGCCTACCTGCGGGTGGCCGACGCCGATGCCACCTTCGAGCGGTGGGTCGCGCTCGGCGCACCGCTCGTCCTCGCCCCGACGGACCAGCCCTACGGCGTGCGCGAGTTCGCCACCGAGGACCCCGACGGCAACCTCTGGCGCGTCGGGCACGTCCTCGACGTCGATGCCGACGACGTCGGCGGGGTCGACGAGGTCGGCGGGATCGGCGGGGCGGCCGACCGGGCGGCGGGGGGCGAGCGCGATGACGAGCACGCTGCAGCCGATGCCGCGCCCAAGGCAGCAGGGCCCGACGCACCCGAGGCAGGAGGCGGGCAGGAGGGCGACAGACCGAGCGGGGTGCCGCAGGTGGACGGGCCGCCCAGGACCGACGGTGGGCCGGGCACCGACGACGCCGCGTGGTACCACCTGGTGGTCGACGGCGCGACGTGCGCCGGCTGCGGCCTCGACATCGCCGCCCTCCCGGCGCGGGCGCTCGGTGCCGAGGTGCGAGACGAGGTCCACGCCTTCGGGCGGCTGCTCGAGGTCGCCGACGACGATGCCGTGCGACACCGCCCCGCACCGGACCGTTGGTCGGCGCTCGAGTACGGCGTCCACGTGCGCGACCTGCTGACCGTGTTCTCCGAGCGCATCGTGCGCACCCTGGCCGAGCACCAGCCCCAGCTCGGCTGGTGGGACGAGCACGCCGCCATCGACGACGGCATGGCCAACGAGTCCGACGTGGGCGCGGTGGTGGACGACCTGGGTCGCAACGCCTCCAAGCTGTCCGAGGCGCTGCGGATGGTGGGCGACGAGGACTGGGACCGTGGCGCCGTGGTGGGCGACGGGGTCCCGTTCACCATCGAGCAGCTGGCGCGGGTGTGCCTCCACGAGGTGGTCCACCACCGCGGCGACGCGGCCCAGGACCTCGGCATCGCCTGACGGCGGCCGAGGCCGCCGACGGCTGGACCGCTAGGTGACCGGCTCGCAGACCGCCGCGACCGCCGCGTCCAGCGTCTCGGTGACCGGGACGATGCGGTCGAACCCGGTGGTGTGCAGCAGGCGGGTGAGCGTGGGCCGGCTGCAGGCCACGGCGACCTCGCCGCCGTGCTCCCGAGCGCGGCGGATGCCGCCGATGAGCGCGCCGAGGCCGGCAGAGTCCATGAAGGGGACCTCCGACAGGTCGATGACCACGCGGGCGTGGTCCGCCAGGCCGCTCAGCGCGTCCCGGAACGAGGCCACGGTGTAGGCGTCGAGCTCGCCCACGGGGCGGCAGAGCGTGTGGCTGTCGTGCTGGGTGATCGCGATCTCGAGCACGCAGGTGCTCCGTTCGTTCGAGGTGGGGGGAAGGCCCGATGGTACCGGAGGGGTCTGACGGAGGCGCCGGGAAACCGGTTCCCGCAGCGTGCGACGCCGGGCGACGGCCCCGGCGTGGAGGCGCCGGAGGGCCGGGCGCTAGCGTTGCGCCGTGCCACGCGTGCTGCTCGCCACCGACGCCGACCGGATCCATGAAGAGGTCGATGCTGCCCTCGCCGGGGACGACATCGAGGTCCTGCGCCTCAGCCGGGGCGTCGACGTGCTGCCGGCGGTGCACGAGCTCGAGCCCGACCTGGTGGTCCTCGACCTGCAGATCGGCAACATGGGCGGCATGGCGGCGTGCATGTCCATCCGCCTGGACGAGTCGGTCGACCGCCTGGACCACGTGCCGGTGCTCATGCTCCTCGACCGCGACGTCGACGCCTTCTTGGCCCACCGGGCCGAGGCCGATGGGTGGATCGTCAAGCCGCTTGACGCCTTCCGCCTCCGCAAGGCGGCCACCGCGATCCTGGCCGGCGAGGCCTACCGGGAGGGCATGGCCGACGACGAGGGCGCGGCCGACGAGGTGGACGTGCCCGAGGGCGACGCCTCTGGCCCGGCCGACGAGGCGATCGTGCCGCCCGAGCCCGAGCCGGAGGCCGCTCCGGCCTGACGGATCCGGGTGGGAGGCACCGAGGCCGAGCGGCTACGGTGGCTCCTCGCACTACTCCGGGGTGTGGCTCAGCTTGGCAGAGCGCTGCGTTCGGGACGCAGAGGTCGTGGGTTCAAATCCCGCCACCCCGACCAACGGGTCGCTGACGGTCGTCAGCGAGCCCGACCGACACGAACCGACGAGGTCTTCCTGGCGGGAGGGTCGCCATGGGCACGGACGATGGGTTCCGCCTGGTGGGCGTCGCCGACGAGGCCACCGTCGTCGCACGGGCAGTGGCCGCACCGATCGATCCGCTCGGGACCTGGATGTTCGGCGACGGCCCGGAGGCCGCCAGCTTCCGGGAGCAGTACATCGAGCGCCAGGTCCGGGCGCTCCTGCCCAGCGGGCTCGGCGCGTGGTCGGAGCTCGACGGGGTGGTGTTCGCCATCCCTCGCGCCGCAACGCCGGATCCCCCGCCGCCGACGCCCCGAACCGCGCTGCGGGGGATCCGGGGCACGCGTGCGGCGCGCGCCGGTGCCATCCCGACAGCGTGGCGCGACGCCTGGTCGGCCGCGCTCCCGGCCGACTGGCCGGCGCCCCTGCGCGAGCGCATCCTGCAGCACCAGATGGCCCTCACCGGGCTCCTGCCCAGCGGCCGGTGTGCCGTCGCCGCGGTGCGGTCCTCGCTCGAGGACGCGAGCTGGATCGACCTCCTCGCCCCGCTCGTGGCGCCCGACCCCCTGGTCATCGTGGCCGCGGCACCAGCGGCCATCGCCAGGGCCCGTGACGACCTGCTCCCGTTGCCCCGCCGCTCCCCGGCGCCACCCGAGGTGCCCGAGCTCGAGGCGTGGATCGCCCCAGCCCGACCACCGGCCCGCTGACCTCACCGGGCGAGCGGGGCGCGCCCCGGGGGCGGAGGTCCTAGCACCTATGTCCCATGGAGCGCCGCGCCACGGTCGTCCGATGCTGATCCCACGAACCGGGCGACCCGCCCGCCCAGACCAGAGGACAAGCCATGAAGCGAACCATCGGACGCATCACCATCGTCGGTGCCACCGCCGCCCTCGCGCTCGGTGGCCTGCTCGCCAGCCCCGCCGGCGCCACCGCCCGCACCACCACGGTGGTCGACCGGGACCGCGACGGCATGCCCGACGCCTGGGAGGTGTCGAACCACCTCGACACCCACCGCAACGACAGCGCCGAGGACCCTGACCACGACGGCGTCGGCAACATCAACGAGTGGCGCCTGCACGGCCGGGCCCACGACTCCGACACCGACGACGACGGCTCCGACGACGGGGACGAGCGCCGGGACCACACCCGCGTCGACGCCGCCGACTCGGACCGCGACGGCATCCGCGACGGCAACGAAGACGCCGACCGCGACCGCATCCGCAACGAGGACGAGGACGACGCCACCGAGGCGTGCGTCGGCGACGACGCCGACCGGGACCACGACGGCGTGGCCGACGAGGACGAGGACGACCTGGGCACCAGCCGCACCTCGGCCGACACCGACCACGACGGGATCGGCGACGGCAGCGAAGATCGCGACCACGACGGCGTGCTCAACGAGGACGAGGACGACCACAGCGTCGACCGCTGCCACCACGATGCCGATGCCGACGGCCGCGAGGACGAAGACGAAGACGACCTGTTCGGCACCATCACCTCGTTCGACGCCGCCACCAGCACCCTGGTGGTGACCGGGCCGACCGGCTCGCTCACCGGCAAGGTCACCGCCGACACCCGGATCCGCTTCGAGGACGGCGACGACGCCGTCGCCAACCAGGCCCCGGCCACCACCGCCCGCGAGGGCGAGAGCGGCGGCGGCTCCGGCTCCGGTGGCGGGTCCGGCTCGGGCGGCTCGGGCGGTGGCACCGCCACCGTGGCCGACCTGGTCGCCGGCACGACCGTCACCGAGATCGAGGTGAGCAGCGGGATCGTCCGCCACATCGACCTCGTGCCCGCCAGCACCCCCGCCACCGCCTGACCCACGACGCTCCCCCACCCCACCCTCCCCCCACCGCGGTTCCCGGCCACCCTCCGGCCGGGCAACCGCCACGCCCGGGCACCGGTACGGTTGGCCACCGTGCCCACCGCAGCGTTCGTGCACCCGCACCCCGACGACGAGGCGATCTTCACCGGCGGGGCCATGCGCCGGGCGGCCGACACCGGCTGGCACGTGGTCCTGGTGATGGCCACCTCGGGCGAGGAGGGTGAGCTGCCGGACTGGGTCCAGCTCGACGCCGCGGACCACCGCCGCATGGAGACTGCCGCGGCGGCCGCCGAGCTGGGCGTCCACGAGCTGCACTACCTCGGCTACCGCGACAGTGGCATGGCCGGCACCGCTGCCAACCTGGCAGCGGGCGCGCTGGCCACCTCCATCGCCGCGGCCACGGCGGACCTGGCCGCCCTGCTGGGCCGGGTCGGCGCCGACGCCGTCGTCGGCCAGGACCCCAACGGGATCTACGGCCACCCTGACCACCTGGCCGTCCACCGGATCGTCACCGATGCCGCCGCCGAGGCCGGCGTGCCCGAGCACCTGGAGGCCACGCTCGACCGGGACTGGCTGGTGGCGCTGCGCGCCGAGCGGATCGCCACCGGACGGCTGGCACCCGAGGCGTGGTGCGGCGCCGAGCTGGCCCGGCTGGGCGTCGCCCGGACCTCAGGCGGCTGGGCCACCGGCGCCGGCGACCCGCCCGCGGCGCTCGTCCACCTCGACGTGGCCGCGGAGCTCGGTGCCAAGCAGGCGGCCATGGCAGCCCACGCCAGCCAGGTGCCCGACGCCATCGACTTCATGGGCATCCCGCCGGGCACGTTCCACCAGGTGGTCGCGCACGAGTGGTACCTGCGACGCGCCGCCTCGCCTGGCCCCCTCGAGCGGGCCCTGACCACCTCCTGATGCCACCTCTGGTCGTTCGCCGCCCCACAGGGGCGGAGACCGACCAGCCCTCCCAGCCCCACCCCGCCATCCCGGTCGCACGCCGCCCCTCAGGGGCGGAGACCGACCAGAGATCAGAGGGAGTGGGCGCGGGCGCGGGTCAGGCGGGGTGGTCGACGGTGCCGAGGCGGCCCGCGGCGAGCAGCTCGTCGAGGTCCGCCGCGCTGGCGGGACGGGCGTAGAAGAAGCCCTGGCCGTAGGTGGAGCCGGACTCCCGCAGGACCGCCGCCTGCTCGGGGTGCTCGATCCCCTCGGCGACCACGTCGAGGTCCAGCACCTGGCCCAGCCCGATGATCGAGTGCAGCAGGGCCGTGCCCCGACCCCCGTCGGCGGTGTCGTCGACGAAGGACTTGTCGATCTTCAGCATGTCGACGGGCAGCATCCGCAGCTGCGACAACGACGAGTAGCCGGTGCCGAAGTCGTCGATGGCAAGGCGGACCCCGAGGCTTCGCAGGCGCTGGAGGACCCGGACCATCTCCTCGGGATCGCCGACCAGCGCCCCCTCGGTGATCTCCAGCACGAGCTGCGACGGCCGGATGCCCGACGCCTGGATGGCATCGGCGACGTCGCTGAAGATCCGCTCCGATGCCAGCTGGTGGGGCGAGAGGTTCACGGTGACCGCCAGGTCCTGGGCGGTCGGGTGGCGCCGCCCCCAGGCCGCCACTTGCTCGCACGCCTGGGCGAGGACCCAGGCGCCGATCTCGATGATGGCGCCGACCTCCTCGGCCACGGGGATGAACGTCATGGGTGGGATGTCGCCGCGCGTCGGGTGGTGCCAGCGCAGCAACGCCTCCACCCCCTCGATGGCACCGGTCTCGAGCCGCACGAGCGGCTGGTAGTGGACCTCGAGCTCCTCGCGGCCGAGGGCGAGCTGAATGTCGCTGCCGAGCCGCTGGCGCTCCACCACGTCCTTGTGCATCCGGTCCGCGAACACGCGGTAGCGGCCCTTGCCCTGGGACTTGGCGGCGTACATGGCCACGTCGGCATCTCGCATCACCGCCTCGGTGGTGAGGTCCTCCGCGAGCTGGCAGGCGATGCCGACGCTCGCGGTCACCACCAGGGTCCGACCGTCGATCTCGAACGGCTCGCGCAGCGTGCCGATCAGCCGCTCGGCGAGCGACTCGGCGGTGTCGATGGTGCTGCCGTCGGAGAGCAGGACGCCGAACTCATCGCCGCCGAGGCGGGCCGCGGTGTCGGTCGGGCGCACGCACGCCCGCAGGCGCTGGGCCACCGCCACCAGGAGGTGGTCGCCGGTGGTGTGGCCGAGCGAGTCGTTGACCGTCTTGAAGTCGTCGAGGTCGACGAACAGGACGGTGACCACGCCGTTGCCGAGGTGGGCGCGCTGCACGGCCTGCTCCACGCGGTCGCCGAACAGCGCCCGGTTCGGCAGGCCGGTGAGGTCGTCCAGGAAGGCCTTGCGACGCAGCTCCTCCTCGAGGGCGTGGCGGTCAGACACGTCGCGGCTGTTCGCCACCATGCCGCGCACGGCCGGATCGGCCATCAGGTTCGACCAGCCGGTCTCCACCCGCACCCAGTGCCCGTCGGCGTGGCGGAGCCGGTACTCGACGCGGACCGGCGCCTCCGGGCGGGCCTCGAGCTCGCCCCGGGCGGCCTCGAGCAGCTCGTGGTCCTCGGGGTGGACGATGTCGAGGAACGACGTGCCCTCCAGGTCCTCCCGCCGGTGCCCGGCGATGGCCTCGACCGACGGGCTGGCGTAGCGGATCGTCCCCTCCTCGTCGGTGACCACGACCAGGTCCGAGGAGTTGTTGGCCAGCGCCCGGTACCGGGCCTCCTCGCGATGGCGGCCCGACCGCAGGAACAGCACGCCGGCCGCGATCGCCGCGACCACCGCGAGGGCGGCGAGGACGGCGTCGACCCGCTGGGCCTGCTCGAGGGTGGCCCGGTTGTCCTCGGTGATCTGGCCCACGACGTCGCCGGTGACGCTCGACAGCTGGGCCCCGACCACCCGCAGGTCGAGCAGCGCCTGCTCGTACTCGGGCGTGCCCGGCTCGGTGGTCAGCAGGCGCCGACCGACGTTCTCCAGCCGCTTGGTGAGCAGCTGCTGCTGGACGAGCTTGAGCTTGAGGAGGCTCGACTGCGAGGGGCGGGGGAGGTCGATCTCGCCGCCACCTTGGATGTCGTCGACGGGCCCGCCTTCGGTGAGCGCGGTCGCCGTCTCGCGGATGCGCTGCAGGCTGACCGAGGGGTCGGCCTGCGCCCCGTTGGCCTTCATGGTCGTGTCCGACACGTAGCGCTCGACGTCGGAGCGGAGCCGGCCGGCGACGTTCGCCACGAGCGCGGCCTTGCGCTGCTCGTCGGCGACGCGCGCGTTGTGCACGAAGATCGCCGCCATCACGGCGAACAGCGCGAACAGGGCGGCGAGCGCCCCGATGCGGTGGGTGTCGCGCCGGGGACGGCTCACGTGACCTCCAGGTCCGCGTGCATGCCGCCCAGGTAGTGGCCCTCCAGGTTGCAGAAGAACACGTAGTGGCCCGGCTCGAGGACGAGGTCCATCACCTCCTGCTCGTCGAGGCGGACGTGCTCCTCCTCGCCGAGGACGCGGAACCCGCGCGCGTCCTCGTCCACCGAGACGCCGTCGGCGGCGATCGGGAGCTCGTCGCCCGGCCGGTCGGTGCGGACCACCACCAGCTCGTGCACGGTCGGCCCCTCGTTCTCGAGGCCGAGGACGACGTGGCCATCCTCCACGGACGCCTTGGAGAGGTCGATGTGGAAGTCCCGCAGCTGGGCCACCAGGTCGGCGTCGGGAGGCGTCGGTCCCTGCCCGCACCCGGCCAGCGGCGCGGCGAGCCCGAGGGCCATCACCACGAGGGCCGCGCGCGTGCGGAGGCGGAGCCGGGACATGCGTCCACAGATCGGCAGCGGCGGGGCGATGGTGAGGAGTCTGTCAGCGCGCCGCGACCGGTGCGCCCGATCCCAGCGGACCGGTCCGACCCGTCCAGCTCAGGGCCCGAGGCGCTCCCAGGGCTCGCCGCGCTGCTGGAGGAGGGCGACAGCCCGAGCGGTGGTCGGCCCGTAGGTCTGGTTCTTGCGCCCGCTCCGGAACCGGGCCTCCTGGAGCTCGCCCTCGTCGAACCGGCACCGCCCCGCGGCCGGGTCGAGGCCGTGGAGCTTCGCGGCGTTGAGCCCGAAGATCTTGCGCTTCACCTCTGGCGTGAGCGCCGGGTACCCGTGCCGCTCCTGGAGCTCCGGGCTGATCTCGAAGGCCCGGAACGACTCGATCTGGTCCTGGGGCGAGCCGTACCAGATGCTGTCGGTGCCCCACAGGATGTGGTCCGGCCCGACGTGCTTCAGGAGCTTGCCCAGGACGTGGGCGGCCTCCGTGGGCCGGCTCATCACGAAGCGCCAGGTCGAGCCCAGCTCTGCGTACACGTTCTCGCCCGGCCCGATGCCGGCCTTGCGGAGCGAGGTGATGAGCCGGTCGACCCCGTGGTCGTTGCCCTCGTCGTAGGCCCCTTCGGGCGGCCCGACGTCGAAGCCCGAGTGGTAGATGATCAGGTCCAGGTCCGGGTGGGCGGCGGCCGCGGGACCGACGTCGACGGGGTCCGAGTAGGTGACGGCATCGGGGCCGGTGCCCCCGATGGCGGCGAAGCCCTTGTGGATCGCGACCCGCGGGATGCCGAGCGCCTCGGCCTGGGCCAGGAACGCCTCGCCCACCTGCGGCGCGCTCGGGTCGTGGTCGTCGAGGAACCAGCCCGGCCCGCCGGCGTGGCAGTAGGCCTTCCACGCGGTGATCGGGTGCTCCTCGGCGACGCGGGCCATGGAGGCCCTCAGCGCCTCGATCGACGCCGCCGCGCTGGGGTTCGTCTGGGCCTGCATGAACACCCGGTCGTCGCCGCACAGCTCCTCGCCGATCCGCATCGTCTCGGCCATCACCTCGGGGCTGAGCAGGTCGCCCGGGAACGGGATGGCGGAGAGCACGATGGCCGAGGTGTCGCTCTCCAGGAACATGAGCTCCAGGAAGGTGGGCCGCCGGTAGCAGTCGAGCGGGTCGTCGAGGCCGCAGTCGGTCTGGGGGAAGCTGGGTGCCGCCTGGGGCGGTGCGCCCTTCGGGTACTCGAGCAGGTGGCTCTGCACGTCGAAGATCAGCTCGTCGCCGCCGATCGCCTCGTCGGCGGCGTCGGGCTCGGTGGTGGCCTCCTTCGGCACCTGGTACGTGCCACCCGGCCGCTCGCCCCGCCGCGCCGCCTCGTCCTTCGAGCAGGCCGCCAGGACGGCGAGCATCGTCGCGGACCCGCAGGCCGACAGGAGGAACTGGCGACGGTCGATCCCCGTGCGGCGGGCGTTCGCGTCGAGCGCCGCGAGCGACCGGCGCGTGGCCTCCCGGACCAGCTCGGTGGGCGGGGGCGGCACGAACTCGCCGTTCGACACCGGGTGCCACTTGATCGGGAGGCCCGGATCCCCCTCGGATCGCCTCGACATGGCGACACCCTAGGGATCCGGTCAGGCGGGTGCTGGTGGGAACAGGGCCTCGCCGCCGACGGGCCGGAACCCGCCGGCGCCCAGCACCGCCCGCAGGGAGGCCGCGTTGCCCGGCGACACCTGCACGAAGAGGGCCTCGCCCTCGGGCACCAGGTGGCGGGCCGCGGTGGCCAGCGCCCGGCCGAGCCCCGCACCCCGAGCGGCGGGGCCGACCTCGAAGGCGGCCTCCCACCGACCGCCGAGACCCCGGCCGACCACCAGCAGGCCCCGGCCGCCATCGTGCTCCCACGCCCGCACGTCGTCGCGGTAGCGGCGGGCCCGGGCAGCGCGCGGGTGGTCGACGTCGGGATCGACCTCCACGAGGGGCAACGACGGCGGGCCGGCCAGGCCTGGGGCCACCAGCACCAGGTCGAGGTTGTCGTAGCGGCGCCCGATGCGCGCGCCCAGGGCATCCAGGAACGGTGCGGCCATCGGGGCGGCCATGTCGCCCTCGGGCAGGCGCTCGTGGACCCACGCCGGGTCGACGTCGGCCACCACGACGTGGTGGCCGGTGAAGGCGAGGACCGCGCTCAACCGCCCGGTGGGCGCCAGGACCCGGACCCGCCCGTCCACCGGCGGCACCTCGCCCGCGGCCACGGCCGCCACGAGGGCGGCGACCGGGTCCGAGGCAGCAGGCGGTGCGGTCACGGGCCGAACGTACCAACCGCGCCACCACCAAATTCATAGTGATTTGATAGGTTTTGGTCGGGCGCGCGTCCGACGAGAAGGCCGCCCCTCCGTTACCGTTCCGCCGAACCGCCCCGATCTGCCGAGGAGCTCCCATGCACCGCCGCACCCGACTCGCCCTGCTCGCCCCCGCCGCCGCTGGCCTCCTCCTGCTGAGCGCGTGCTCCAGCGGCGGCTCAAGCGGCTCCGACGGCTCGTCGGACCAGGCCGCCAGCTGCGACAAGGCCGACCTGGAGACCTACGCCGATGGCGTCCTCACCGTCGCCACCGACACCCCCGCGTTCGAGCCGTGGTTCGTCGACGACGAGCCGTCGAACGGGAAGGGCTTCGAGAGCGCCGTCGCCTACGCCGTCGCCAAGCAGCTCGGCTTCGACAAGGCCGACGTGAAGTGGACCACCGAGGCGTTCAACTCGGCCTACGCCCCGGGCAAGAAGAAGTTCGACTTCGACATCAACCAGGTGTCCATCACGCCGGAGCGGGCCAAGGCGGTCGACTTCTCCGATGGCTACTACGACGTCAACCAGGCGATCGTCGGCTTCTCGGACTCCAAGGCGGCCAAGGCCAAGACCGTGGCCGACCTCAAGGACCTCAAGCTCGGCGCCCAGCAGGGCACCACCAGCTACGACTTCATCACCGAGGTGATCAAGCCCAAGCAGCAGCCGTTCGTCTACAACGACAACAGCGCCGCCAAGGCCGCCCTCACCGCCAAGCAGATCGACGGCATCGTGCTGGACCTGCCGACCGCCCTCTACGTGAGCGCCGCGGAGATCGAAGGCTCGGAGGTCATCGGCCAGTTCCCGACCACCGGTGACAAGCCCGAGCAGTTCGGCATGGTCTTCGAGAAGGGCAACCCGCTGCGCGACTGCGTCAACGAGGCCTTGGCCACCCTCCAGGAGGACGGCACGCTCGACGAGATCCAGCAGAAGTGGCTCTCCGACACGGTGGCGCCGCAGATCTCGCTGAGTTGAGCGACCCCACCGAGGCGACGGTGGCCGCCCCGGCGCGGGCGGCCACCCGACCCACCGGGCCGACCCGGCGCCAGCTCGCCGAGCGCGCCCAGCGCCGCCGCGCCGCCCTGATCGCCACCATCAGCTCGGTGGTGGTGTTCGGCGTCGTCGGGCTCCTGGTCGTCAGCTCGCCGGGCTGGGGCACGGTCCGCCAGGCGTTCTTCAGCGGCGCGGACTTCCGGGCCTCGTTCCCCGACATCCTGCGGGCCTTCGCGCTCAACGTGAAGATGTTCCTGATCGCCGAGGCGTTCATCCTCGTCTGCTCCCTTGGGCTGGCGCTCGCCAAGTCCTCCCGGGCGCCAGTGCTGTTCCCGCTCCGGCTGGCCTCCACGGTCTACGTCGACGTCTTCCGCGGGATCCCCTCGATCCTGGTGCTGCTGCTCCTCGGGTTCGGCATGCCGGCGCTGCAGATCGGGGGGCTGCCCACGGACCCGGTCTTCTGGGGCATCGTCGCCCTGGTGATGTCGTACTCGGCGTACGTGGCCGAGGTGTTCCGGTCCGGGATCGACTCCGTCCACGAGAGCCAGCGGGCCGCGGCCCGCTCGCTCGGCCTCACCAGCGCCCAGACCATGCGCTACGTCCTGCTCCCCCAGGGCGTCCGACGGGTCATCCCACCCCTGCTGAACGACTTCATCGCCCTCCAGAAGGAGACGGCGCTGATCAGCGTGATCGGCCCGATCGAGGCCGCCCGCCAGGCCGGGATCTACACGGCGAGGACGTTCAACTACACGAGCTACGTGGCCGCCGCGTGCATCTTCATCGCCATCACGATCCCCCAGACGCGCTTCGTCGACCACCTGATCGTGCGCCAGCAGCGTCGGACCGGCGGACGGGTGGCCGCATGACCCCGAAGCTTCGCGTCGACCACGTGTGGAAGTCCTTCGGCGAGCGCGACGTGCTCGCCGACATCAGCCTCGACGTGGCCGAGCACGAGGTGGTCACGCTGATCGGCTCCTCCGGCTCCGGCAAGTCCACGCTCCTGCGCTGCTGCAACCTGCTCGAGCCCATCGACGACGGTGCCATCTGGCTCGACGGCGACGACATCTCCGAGCCCGGCCGAGACGTCGACGAGGTGCGGCGACGGATCGGGATCGTGTTCCAGTCGTTCAACCTGTTCCCCCACCTCTCGGTGCTCGACAACGTGGTCCTGGCGCCCCGGCGGGCGCTCGGGCTCGCCCGGGCGGCCGCGACGGAGCGTGCCGACGGGCTGCTCGAGCGCTTCGGCCTCGCTGGGCACCGCGACGCCTACCCCGACCACCTGAGCGGCGGCCAGCAGCAGCGCGTGGCCATCGTCCGAGCCCTCGCCATGGAGCCCGAGCTGCTCCTGCTCGACGAGGTGACGTCGGCCCTCGACCCGGAGCTCGTGGGCGAGGTGCTCGCCGTGATCCGCGAGCTCAAGGCCGCGGGCATGACGATGGTGCTGGCCACGCACGAAATGGGCTTCGCACGAGACATCTCGGATCGGATCTGCTTCCTCCACGGCGGCGCCATCCTCGAGGCCGGCCCGCCGGCGCAGATCTTCGATGCGCCGACCCACGAGCGGACGGCGCAGTTCCTCCGCCACCTGTCCGACGCCCGCCGGCTCTGAGCGGCGAGGGCTGGGCCGCCTGGCCCCCACCTAGCACACGCGGCGGTGGTTGCAGTGGAAACCACCACGCCGGTCACCTACAGTGGTTGGTCCCGTGTCGACCGCCGGTCGAGGTGGGGCACGCGGCTCCGGCCGCACGGAAGGAACGCTGGCACGGGCCAGCAGAGAGGCACATGGACCGGTCGGTCGACCGGCACCGTGGGGGACAGATGGCACGACGCACGAACCGGGTCCGCCGACCCGTGTCGGACAAGCAACTCAAGATCGCCCGGGCCCTTGGCTTCCGGTACTCCGCGTCCCGCGACGCCTGGGTGCACCGGATCGGCAACGGCCGCCGCAGCCCGGTCCTGGTCGCCCGCACCGCGGAGCAGGAGAACGGTGGCGTCCTGGACCTCCACCTCTTCGACGCGATGGTGGCCGCTCGCATGCCCAAGGTGCGGCCCGCCGAGGCCCGGACCCCGCTCCCGCGCCGCACGGCGACCGAGCGGCCGGTCTACGAGGTCGAGGTCCGCCGCCGCGGCGACGAACCGCCCCGGGTGGTGCAGGTCGATGGCCGCCCGCCCCAGCGCGGCGTCGATCCCGCCGCCCTGCGACCCCGCGTCGAGGACGACGTCGTGGTGCCGCTCCGCAAGCGCGCCTCGGCCTGACCGGCCCGGCGCCGAGCCCGACCGATCAGGTCGGGTCCCAGTCGTGCAGCTCTCGGACGTGCGCGAGGACCTCGTCGAAGCGCGCCCGGTCGAGCGCGGCGCCCTCGCGCCGCACCGACGCGGGGTCGAGTCGCAGCAGGCGCGAGGCGTCGACGTAGCTCGGCCGGCCCTGCGGATCCACCCACCCCGCCCGACCGGCAGCCACTCGCCGGCATCGCGAGCGAGGCGTGGTCCTCGGAGGAGAGCTGGACGGCGGCCAGCTCGGGGCCGTCCCAGCCGAGGACCAGGACCGGCCGATCCTTGCCCTGGGTGCGGTCGTCCTCGTAGGGCACCCACGCCCAGACCACCTCGCCGGGGTCTGCGTCTCCGTCGTGCTCCGGCGCGTAGGACACCACGATCCCATCGGGCGACTGCTCCCGCCCGTCTTGGTCTTCCGCCCCGTCGCGGCGCCCACCCGATCCCGTGCCCGTCACGGCGCGCAGGATAGGTGCCGGCGCCGGCCAGGTGGACGACCGATCCTGCCGCCCCACCGCCTGGTGCGGGCGTACGCTCGGCCGATGGACCTCGAGGAGCTGCAGGACGTGATCGCCCGCACGTATGGCGAGCGAGATGCGGCCCGGGGCACCGCCGCCACGGTGGCGTGGCTGTGCGAGGAGGTGGGCGAGCTCGCCCAGGCGGTCCGCAAGGGGACGGTCGACCAGCAGCGCCACGAGCTCGGTGACGTGCTCGCCTGGCTCGCCTCCTGGCGCACCAGCTCGACATCCCGCTCCGCGGACGCCGCCCAGCGCTACGCCACCGGCTGCCCGCGCTGCGGCGCCTCGCCCTGCGCCTGCCCCTGACGGGGACCGAGGGTCAGGCGGCCAGCTCGGCCGCCACCAGCTCGGCGAGCTGGACGGCGTTGAGCGCGGCGCCCTTGCGCAGGTTGTCGTTCGAGAGGAACAGCGCCAAGCCGTGCGGCACCGTCTCGTCCACCCGGATGCGGCCCACGTAGGTGGGGTCCTGGCCGGCAGCCATCAGCGGCGTCGGCACGTCGGCCAGCTCGACGCCCGGGGCGTAGCCCAGGATCTGGCGGGCCTCGTCGGGGGTGATGGGCCGCTCGAACGACGCGTTGATCGACAAGGAGTGGCCGGTGAACACCGGCACGCGCACGCAGGTGCCCGACACGACCAGGCCGGGCACCTCGAGGATCTTGCGGGTCTCGTGGCGGAGCTTCTTCTCCTCGTCGGTCTCGTCGAGGCCGTCGTCGACGATCGACCCGGCCAGGGGCAAGACGTTGAAGGCGATGGGCGCCACGAACTTCTGCGGGGCCGGGAACTCGACCGCCGAACCGTCGAAGGTGAGCTCCGCGGCCCGATCCACCACCTTCTTGGCCTGCTCGTCCAGCTCGGCCACGCCGGCGAGCCCGCCACCCGAGACCGCCTGGTAGGTCGACACGACCAGGGCCTTCAGGCCGGCAGCGCGGTGGAGCGGCCCGAGCACGGGCATGGCCGCCATGGTGGTGCAGTTCGGGTTGGCCACGATGCCCTTGGGGCGATCGGCGATGGCGTGCGGGTTGACCTCCGAGACCACCAGCGGGACCTCGGGGTCCATCCGCCAGGCCGATGAGTTGTCGATGACGACGGCACCGGCGGCGGCGACCCTGGGAGCGAGCTCCTTGGAGGTGGCGCCTCCGGCGCTGAACAGCACGATGTCGAGCCCGGCGTAGTCGGCCGCGGCCGCGTCCTCGACCACGACCTCGCCACCCTGCCACGGGAGGGTGCGACCGGCGGAGCGGGCCGAGGCGAACAGCCGCAGCTCCTCCAGCGGGAACGACCGCTCCTCCAGCACGGCGCGCATGACGCCACCGACCTGACCCGTTGCACCGACGATCCCGACACGCATGGCTGCCAGGCTACGGGCCGCCTCGGACCGCTCCCAAGGCCATTGCCCGGCCGGCCCGATCAGCCAACCGCCACCGGCGGGGCATCCGGCGCCCCCGGGGCGGCTGGCCCACCAGGCCCACCCGGCCCACCCGGGTGCCGATCGGCGCGCCGGCGACGCCGGCGGACGACGGCGCGCACCACGAGGCCGACGAGCAGCGCCACGGCCAGGAACGGGAGCAGGAAGGCGACCGCGGCCACCAGGGCCATCGCCACGTTGGCGAAGGCCACGCCACCGGCGTGGGCCGCGGCCACCGGCCCCGGCAGGTCCTTCGACACCGTCGGCTCCACGGCCTCGGCGAACGTGGCGGTGATGGTGGACAGCGCCGCCTGGTCCTGCAGCACCTCGATCTGGCCGGTCAGGGCCTCGATCTCGGTCTCGCGCTGGGTCAGGCGGTCCTCGATGGCGATGACGTTGTTGATGTTCTCGGCCTCGGCGAGCAGCTCCCGGAGCCGGGCCGCACTGGCCTTGGCGTTGTCGAGGCGTTCCCGCAGGTCCACCACCTGGTCGGTGACGTCGTCGGAGTCCACCTTGCGGGCCCGCACGTCGCCGAGCTTCGCCAGCGACGCCATCACCTCGTCGAACGACCCGGCCGGCACCCGCAGGACCACGACCACCCGACGGTCCCCGGTCAGCTCCGCCCGCTGGGACGCCAGGTAGCCGCCGGCGTCGTCGGCGGTGCGCCGGGCGGCGTCGGCCGCCTTCGGCGCCGCGGCCACCTGGACCGTCAGGGTGCCGGTGTAGACGACCTTGCGATCCTGCTGGGACCCCACATCCGGGCCCTCCGGCAGCGCCGCGGCGTCGCCGCGGCCACCGGCCGACCCGCCGCCGGCCGCCGATGCCGTCGCGGCGCTGTCGGCACTGATCTGGTTGCCCACCGTGTCGAACTTCTGGGGGCTCGCGCTGTGGTCAGCCCCCGAGCACGACGCCACCACCAGGGCGGCCACCGCCACGCCCACCACCGCTGCACCGATGCGCCGACCCCGTCCCATCACGACCTCCCCATCGCCCGCGCGGTGCGGGCGATGGAGGTCCGACGACGCGCCGACGGACCTGGTTCCCGGCGCGCAGCTGCGTGCCTCGCCGACCGGGCGGGTGCGGGGCGGGCAGGTCAGGCGGGGGCGTCGAGGCCGAAGGCGGTGTGGAGCACGGCCACCGCCTTGTCGCACTCCTCGCCGGCCACCACGCAGGAGATGCGGATGGCCGAGGTGGAGATCATCTCGATGTTGATGCCGTTGGCGGCGAGCGTCTCGAACACGGTGGCGGCCACGCCCGGGTTGGTCTTCATGCCGGCGCCGACGAGCGACACCTTGGCGATCGATGGGTCCGAGGTGACGCCCTTCGCGCCGATCTCGGGGGCGACCCGCTCGACGATGGCGACGCTCTCGTCGAGGTTGTCGGCGGGCACCGTGAAGGAGATGTCGGTGATCCCGGACTCCGAGACGTTCTGCACGATCATGTCGACGTTGACGTCGGCGTCGGCCAGCGAGCGGAACAGGACCGCGGACACGCCCGGGCGGTCCGGCACCCCGGTGATGGTGACCTTGGCCTCCGAGTCGTCGCCGACCACGCCCGAGACGATCGCATCTTCCATGTCTGGCTCCTCGTCGGTGATCCAGGTGCCGGGCTCCCAGGTGAAGGCAGACCGGACGTGCAGCTTGACGCCGTGGGTGCGGGCGAACTCGACGGCCCGCATCGCCGGCTTGGGGCAGCCGGCCGCGCACATCTCGAGCATCTCGTCGAAGGAGATGTGCGACATGCGGCGCGCCACCGGCACGACCCGCGGGTCCGTCGTGAACACCCCCGACACGTCGGTGTAGAGCTCGCACACGCCGCCGAGCGCCTCGGCCAGCGCGACCGCCGTCGTGTCCGAGCCACCTCGCCCGAGGAAGGTGACGTCGTGCTCGGTCGAGACCCCCTGGGCGCCGCCGACGACGGGCACGTGGCCGGCGTCCACCGCCGCCCGCACCCGATCGGCGCGGACCTCGAGGATCTTGGCGTTCATGTGGTTGGTGTCGGTGAGGAAGCCGGCCTGGCTGCCCGTGAACGAGTCGGCGTGGATGCCCAGGTCGTGGAGCGCCATGCACAGCAGGGCCGTGGCCTTGCGCTCGCCGGCCGTGATGAGCATGTCCATCTCCCGGCCGGGCCGGGTCTTGGAGACCTGGGCAGCGAGGTGCAGGAGCTCGTCGGTCTCCTTGCCCATGGCCGAGACCACGACCACGACGTCGTCGCCGCGCCGGCGCGTGCGCGCGACGTGGTCGGCCACCTCACGGATGCGCTCGGGGTCGGCGACGGAGGTGCCACCGAACTTCTGGACGACGAGACCCACGGCGGCGACGGTACCGGAGCCCCGGCGAGGCGCCCAAGACCGATCGGTCAGCGCCCCCACCCGGTCGGCCGGCCGAGCAGCTCCTCGACCTCAGCGACGATCGGGGCCAGATCGGCCACCAGCCAAGGGTCGGTCTCGTGCTCGGGGCCCACGTTGCTGCGCGGGAACGGTGGCGGGGCCGCGATCCCGCAGGCGGCCCCGAGGCGCGCCAGCTCCTCGGGGTCGTTGGCGAAGAGCTGCTCGGACACGAACGCGTGGACCCGGTCGGGGCCGAACGCGCGCTCCCACGCGCGCAGCGCGGGCGCGTAGTCCGAGTGCAGCCGGTAGCAGCCGAGCACCTCGCCGGCGGCCCGCCGTCGCGGCTCGTCGGCCAGCGCCTCCTCGATCGTGGGCAGCGGCTCGTGGCCGCGCGCCCGGCGCCAGGCGAAGTGCGACGCCGCCCGTGCCGCCGGGTGCCGCAGGACGGCGAGGACGGTGGCGTCGGGGAGCAGGTCCGCCGCTCGCTCGGCCACGCCGGGGGTGCAGAGGTAGCTGGGCGAGGAGTCGATCGCCGGCCCGGTGCCGCGCAGCGGGTACCAGGCCCGGTACCAGCGCTCCCCCCGCTCGGCGTTGCGATCGAAGTAGTGGACCTCCACCTTCCGGTCGACGCCGGGGTGCTGGTAGCCGACCTCCACCAGCCAGTCGTGCAGGCTCGTCGAGCCGCAGCGGATGCCGCCGATCAGGAGGGTGTCGGGCAGGGGGCGCCAGGGCGCGGTGGCGAGGCGCGCCGCGCGCTTGGCGCGCGCGAGGACGTGCAGCCCGGGATGTCGGTGCGGGATCGGGTCTTGCCCACCTGGCTGACCCGTCAACCACCCGGCTCGAAGGCCGAGCGGTCGAGCGGATCGTGGGGGATCTCGGGTCCGTCGAGCATCACCCCCCACGACCGCAGCTGCGCCACGCCGGTGGGGATGTCGCCACCCACGAGCGTGCACAGCGCCTTGAGGTCGTCGTGGCGCAGCGAGAGCACCTTGCCGTTGAAGTCACCGCGAGCCTCGATGATCGACTGCACGAAGCGGCGGATCGGCGCCGCCGGGTCGATCTGGGCGAGGGCCTGCAGGTCGAGGACGATCTTGCGCCGCTCGGCCGCTGGCTCGATGGGCAGCGGCTCGCCCAGCAGGACCGCCACCGGCACCTTGTAGAAGTCCGCCAGGGTCTTGAGGCGCGGCAGCGACAGGGTGCGGAACCCGCGCTCGTAGGCACCCACTGCCGACGCGCTCCAGCGACCGTCGGAGCGAGCCTCGACCTCGGCGAGGGAGAGCCCCTGGGCCTGGCGGATGGCGCGCAGGCGCTGGCCGACAGACGCGGAGAAGCCCTTGTCCTCGGGATCGAGGCCGTACTCCTCCTCGTCGAGCGGCACGCTTCCCGCGGCGTCCTCCTCGCGCATCGGCACATTCTGTCTGCTTTCGCGTCCGCGCGACGAGCCGAGTGCGACGAAGGGCGGTCGCGCGGCTACGTCGCGAGCACGCCACGGCGGTGGGGACGCGGCGAGCGGCGCGGTGCGGGCCGGTAACCTCCGCCTCCATGGGGACGGACAAGCGAGAGCGCCAGAAGGCCAACAAGGCCGCCCGGATCGAGGCCCAGCAGGCCGCTGAGGCGCGAGCGCGCCGCATGGGGACCATCCGCAACCTGGTGGTCCTGGTGGCCATCGTGGCCGTGATCGCCCTGATCTTCGGCCTGACGAGCTGCAGCTCGAGCTCCAGCGACGGGGCGAAGGAGACCACCACCACGTCGAGCTCCACCTCCACCAAGGGCTCCGGGAAGGGCGACGAGTGCCCGTCGGCGCCCGACGGCAAGCGGACCGTCGACTTCACCGAGCAGCCGACCGCCGGGATCGAGAAGGGCGACGAGGTGACCGCCACCTTCGAGACCACCGAGGGCACCGTGGTCGTGGAGCTGGACACCGAGCGCACGCCCAAGACGGTCGACAACTTCGTCGCCCTCGCCGAGCGCTGCTACTTCGACGGCACCGACCTGTTCCGCACCGAGGCGCAGTCCGGGATCATCCAGGGCGGCTCGCCCCACACCCAGGACAACACCGACCAGGGCCCGGGCTACACGATCGAGGACGAGGGCCTGCCCTTCAGCTCGAAGGACTACGCCCCGGGCACCATCGCCATGGCCAACACGGGCCAGCCCAACAGCGGCAGCGCCCAGTTCTTCTTCCTCGCCAACGAGGGCGGCCGCTACCTCGGCGACCAGCAGGCCATCGGCCCGTCGGCGGGCAGCTACGCCGTGTTCGGCCAGGCCACGTCGGGCCTCGACGTGCTCGAGAAGATCGCCGCGCTCGACGACGGCAGCTCGGCGCCGTCCAAGCAGGTCACCATCGAGTCCGTCACCATCGACCGCGGCTGACCGCCGCCCCGCCCGCCCACCGGTGCCCGGCGCCGATCAGGGGTGGGGCAGGGCGTCGAGCGCCGCAGGGGCGCCGCCGACGAACACGACCGCCTCGCCGGCCCCCTCGACGCGCCACGCGCCCTGCGGGTCCCGGATGAGGGCGGTGCGCTCGTCGATGCCCACCAGGACCAGGTCCCGCGGGCTCATCTTGCGGGTGCGGTGCGCCGCGTCCTCGGACCAGTGGTCGTGGGCGGGGATCACCGCCACGCCCGACAGGAGGCCGAGGCCGAGGGTGAAGGCGCCGCCGCGCGGGTCCACCATCGGGTCGCACAGCACCATGGCGCCCGCCGACGAGCCGGCGAGCACCCCGCCGCCCTGCCAGGCCGCGAGCAGGGCCTCCCACGCCGGGGAGTCCTTCAGCACCGAGCGCAGGTGCAGCGGCGACCCGCCCACCAGATAGGTGAAGCGCGAGGCGGCGAGGGCGTCCACGATCGCCGGGTCCGAGGCATCCGGGCGTGCCAGCAGGTCCAGGCCGCGGGTCCGCACGCCGAGCCGGTCGAACCACCCGGCGGCCGCGTCGACCAGGCGTTGCGGGTGCTCGTAGGCGGCGGCCGTGGGGACCACCAGGACCTCGTCGGCCCCGCTTGCGTCCACCAGCGCGGCATCGAACGTGCATCCCTCGGCGAACTCGCCGCCGCCGACCAGTGCGAGGTGACCCGACATGGCCCTGACCCTACCCAGCCGCGGGTTGGGTGCCGGGGAGGCGTGGTGAGTACCTTGACCGCCCATGACGATCAAGCGCGTTGGCATTCTGGGGTCGGGGATCATGGGGTCCGGCATCGCCGAGGTTGCGGCGAAGACGGGCCACGAGGTGGTGCTGCGCTCCCGCAAGCAGGAGACGGCGGACGCCATGGTGGCGGGCCTCCAGAAGTCGCTCGCCAAGCAGGTGGAGCGGGGCAAGCTCTCGGAGGAGGACCGTGACGCCACCCTCGCCCGGGTCACCGCCACGGACCACATCGGCGCCGTCGCCGACTGCGACCTGGTGATCGAGTCGGTTGTCGAGGACATGGACGTCAAGAAGGCGCTCTTCGCCGAGCTCGACGGCATCGTCAAGGAGTCGGCGATCATCGCCACCAACACCTCCACCCTCTCGGTGGTGGACATGGCCGTCGCCACCGCCCGCCCCGACAAGGTCGTCGGCGTCCACTTCTTCAACCCAGCCCCGATGATGTCGCTGGTCGAGATCGTCCGGCCCCTCACCGCGTCGGACGAGACGGTGGCCGAGGTCGTGGCCTTCGCCGCCGCCTGCGGCAAGGACCCCGTCGAGGTCAAGGACCGGGCGGGCTTCATCGTGAACGCCCTCCTGTTCCCGTACCTCAACAACGCGGTGCGGATGCTGGAGAACGGCACCGCCAGCCGCGACGACATCGACACCGCCATGAAGGGCGGCTGCAACTTCCCGATGGGCCCGCTCGCCCTGCTCGACCTGGTCGGCCTCGACACCTCGCTGTCGATCCTCGACGCCCTCTACGACGAGTTCCGGGACCCGAACTACGCGGCCGTGCCCGCCCTGCGCCGCATGGTCAGCGCCGGCCAGCTGGGTCGCAAGTCCGGCATCGGCTTCTACGACTACCGCAAGTAGCCGCCCGCGGCTCGGCCGCCACCGTCGACCACGAGGCCCCGCCCAGCCGGCGGGGCCTCGTCGCGCCCGGGGCCGCCCACCGGTCACGGGATCGCTGGCAGGCCCGACCGCCCGCACCCGGCCACATCGGGGTGCCATGCTCGGGCGGTGGAGGCGACCGCAGGAGCGACGACGGGAGGGCGCGCGTCGCCTGGCGCATGGGTGGCGCTGTTCGCGTGCACCGCCGGCGCGGTGGCCTGCCTGGTCCTCCTGTACGAGGGCATGCGCTCGGTCATGGAGGTCGGCGGCTCGTGCGCCTCCGGCGGGCCCTACGTGAGCGCGCAGCCGTGCCCGAAGGGCGTCGGCTGGATCATCCCGCTGGCCATCTGGGTCGGCATCGGCTGCGTGGCCGGGGCGAGCGTCGCTGCGCTGAAGCTCGCGATGCCGAGCATCGCTTGGCTCGCCTGGCCTGCGCTGTTCATGTCGCTCGGATGGAACTTCTTCCGGTTCGCCATCGATCCCGCCGGCCCCGCAACCGGACCGGTGTGGAGCTGGCTCTTCTGCGGCGCCATGTTCTGGGCGATGGGCCTGGCGCCGGTGGCCCTGTGGCTGCTCCACCCAGAGGACCGGCCCGGCGCCTCGCGCCCGGTCGGTCGGATGGGGCCGGCGGTGCAGCGGGCCAGCCGGCTCGGCGCCGAGGTCCGCGCCCAGACCACCCCACCGCCGTTCCGCACGCCGGCGCCCGAGAGCGCCGAGCGCCTGGTCGACGCGCTCGAGCGGCTGGAGGCCCTGCACCAGCGCGGGGCGATCGACGACGACGAGTACCGGGCCGCCAAGCAGCGGGCGATCGAGGAGGGGCCGTCGTGAGGTCCCGCGTCGGCATCTGGGCGTTCTACGCCGCTGCGGTCGCGGTCGGCGTGGCCGCCGGCCTCGCGATCTTCGACGCCATCGCCCGCTGACCCCGGGCCATACTCGCCCGATGCCGCCGATCGAGCCGCCACCGTCGCGCTGGGCGATGCCCGATCCCCGGACCGCCTCCCCCGACGGCGTGGCTGGCATCGGCGCCGACCTGGCCCCGGGCACGGTCCTGGCCGCCTATCGCTGCGGCCTGTTCCCGATGCCGCTGCGCCGCCGGACCCTGGCGTGGTGGTCGCCCGATCCCCGTGGCGTGATCCCGCTCGAAGGGCTGCGCGTCACCCGGTCGCTGCGGCGATCGTGCGGCCGCTACGAGGTGCGGGTCGACGCTGCCTTCGAGGAGGTGATCGACGCCTGCGCGGATCCTCGACGGCCCCACGGCTGGATCGACCGGGGCATCCGGGACGCCTACGTCGAGCTCCACCGGCTCGGGTGGGCCCACAGCGTGGAGGCCTGGGCCCCCGACGGGGAGCTCGCCGGCGGGCTCTACGGGATCGCCATCGGCGGGCTCTTCGCCGGCGAGTCGATGTTCCACCGGCGCACCGACGCATCCAAGGTGGCCCTCGTCCACCTCGTCGGGCTGCTCAACGAGGGCGGTGCCTCGCTCCTCGACGTGCAGTGGACGACGGACCACCTCCGCTCGCTCGGCGCCATCGACCTCCCCCGCGACGCGTACCTGCGGTTCCTGGCCGACGCCCTGGCGCGCCCGCTGCCCGCGGCGTTCGGCGGCCCGGGCCCCGATGCCAGCGGTGCGCCCAGCGACGGCGCCGGGCCTGGCGACGGCCCATCGTCCGATGCCTGAGCCACGGCCCAGGAGCTGACGGGCCGCCGGCGAGCGGCTTCGCAGCACGTCGCCCGAGCAAGGCCGGCGAGCGCCCGGTAGACAGGCCGGGACGTGCCCACCGACGCCGGGAGGCTCCCATGTGCCGCAACATCACCACCCTCCGGGGCCTCGAGCCCGCCGCCACGCCCGAGGAGGTCGAGGCCGCCGCCCGCCAGTACGTGCGCAAGGTCAGCGGGGTGCAATCGACCTCGGCGGCCACCGAGGCCGCGTTCGAGCGGGCCGTGCAGCTGGTCACCGAGGCCACCCACGAGCTGCTCGCGGCCCTGCCCCCGCGGAAGGTGCCGCCGAAGAACGATCCGCCGCTGCGCCGCATCGCCGCCCGCGCCGCCGCGGCGCCCCACGACCACGACCACGGTGATGGGGCCGTCCACACCCACGACCACGGCGACGGGCAGGTCCACGACCACGTCCACCACTGACCCCGCCCCCTGCCCGCCCACCATCGTCGTCCTGCGTGACGGGAGCTGACGAGGGCGACGCCGCACCTGGGGCCCTCCCGATGGGTCGGGGGGACCCGCCGGGGTCGCACCCGCCGGCCGACATCGGTCAGGCGGGATGGGTCAGGAAGACGGGGTGGCGGTGGGCCATGGCGGCGAGCTCGTCGTCGGTCGCATCGGCGCCCACGCCGTCGAAGAACGCGCCGACCTCCCACGCCCAGTTGCGCAGGTAGGCCCGCAGGACCTCGACCTTCTGGTCGTCGGCCAGCTCGGTGGCGCGGAACGCCTCGACCCGACGGCCGAGGCGCAGCTCCCCGCCCCCGGCCGCACGGAGGTTCCGCACCCAGTCGGTGGTGCCCCTCGGCGCCACCAGGTACACCGCGCCCTCGTGGTGCAGGGGGTTGACCACCGTCTGGCGGGCCTCGCCGCTGCGGCGGCCGACCACCACCAGCATCCGGGACCCCCGGATGCTGAGGCCCATCCGGGTCAGCCGCATCGCCACCTTGTTGAACAGGAGCGTGCCGCGATCGGGCGCCACGTAGTGGACGGCGGCCGGGGCCGACGAGCTGGCGGGGGCGGGGGCGATGGTCATGGTGGTCTCCTTTGGTGAGCGGTGCTCTCGAACGAGAGCGATGCTCTCTCATTTCGCCCGACTTGTCAAGAGCACTGCTCTCGGTATGCTCTCGCCGTGCCCGCCACCCCTGCTCCGGCCCCCGGCGACCCCGTCGCGGCGCCCCGCACCTCGCGCGCCCGGGCGCGGGAGGCGATGACCGCCGACATCAAGGCCATCGCCCGCCGCCAGCTCGCCGAGCACGGCCCGGACGGGCTGAACCTCAGGGCGGTCGCCCGCGAGCTGGGCGTGGTGTCCTCGGCCGTGTACCGGTACTTCGCCAGCCGGGACGAGCTGCTGACCGCCCTGATCATCGATGCCTACGACGCGGTGGGCGAGGCCGCCGAGCAGGCCGCCACCGAGGAGGCGACCGACGTCCGGGATCGGGTGGGGCGCATCGCCCGCGCGATCCGCACGTGGGCCGTGGCCAACCCCCGCGACTACGCGCTCGTCTACGGCAGCCCGGTCCCCGGCTACCAGGCCCCCGAGGACACGATCTCCCCCGCGCTGCGGGTGACCGGGGCCTTCGTGGCCGCAGTGGTGGAGGGGCTCGCCGCCGGCGAGATCGACCCGGCGCCGTGGCCGCCGTCGGCCACCCCGGTGCCCGGCCCCGTCGCCGCCGAGTACGACGCCATCCGCACCGGGATCGGCGCGGACGTGCCCGACGAGGTCCTGTCTCGGGCGCTGCTGGTCTGGACCGCCCTGTTCGGCCACCTCAGCTACACGCTGTTCGGCCACCTGCACCGTGGCATCACCGACTACGACGCCTTCTTCGAGCACCAGCTCGACCGCTGGTGCGACCTGCTGGTCGGCCGGCCCACCCGCTGACCAGCCATCCGCAGGAGGTCACGGCGGCGGCGCGAGCTCGTCGACGAGCGCAGGGAGGGCCTCGGAGATCGGCTCGCGAACGATGCGGGTTGCCAGGTGGTCGTAGCCGGTGGGCGCGTCGTTGACCACGATCAGCTCGGCCCCGGCACGGACGGCGACGCCGCACAGCCCCGCCGCCGGCTGCACCTGCAGGGTCGAGCCGACGGCCACCATCACGTCGCAGGCCTGAGCCGCCGCCACCGCCGCCTCCAGCACCGCCGGGTCGAGGGACTGGCCGAACATCACCGTGGCCGTCTTCAGGATCCCGCCGCAGGCCAGGCACGCCGGGTCCGGATCGCCGGCGTCGAGCCGGTCCAGGGCCTCCTGGGTGAGCGACCGCGCCCCACACGACCAGCACACCGCCTCGACCATGTTGCCGTGGAGCTCGAGCACCACCGAGGGCGACGAGCCCGCCTTCTGGTGGAGGCGATCGATGTTCTGGGTCGCCAGCGCGACCAGCGCCCCGCGCCGCTCCAGCTCTACGAGGGCCCGGTGGCCGACGTTGGGCTCGGCACCCCAGGCCGGGTTGGACCGCCGGGCGAGCCACGAGCGCCGCCGGACCTCGGGGTCGGCCAGGTAGCTGTCGATCGTGAACAGCTTCTCGGCGGCTGGGTCTCGGGTCCACACGCCGTTGCGCCCGCGGAAGTCCGGGATCCCCGAGTCCGTGGAGATCCCGGCGCCGGTGAGCACCGTGACCCGTGCGCTCACCGGTCGACCTCCACGCCGAGGGTCCGAGCGGTGGGCGAGACCGCCACCGTGGCCGGGTCCGGGGCGGTGCCCAGCAGGTCGTCGACCCACGGGACGGTGAAGCCGAGCCACAGGTGCTCGTCCTTGAAGTGGTGGAGGCGGTGGCGCCGCTGGAGCGTCCGGTACCAGCGGCCCTTCGGGCGCAGGGCGGTGTGCGTGAGGAAGTGCGTCCACTCGTAGGCGAGGGTGGCGGTGGAGGTGCACGCCATGGCGGTGAGGGCGCGTCGCCGGTCCCGCCACACGAGGGCCCACAGCGCCA
The DNA here is from genome assembly GCA_046331115.1 of Acidimicrobiales bacterium. Taxonomy (GTDB): domain Bacteria; phylum Actinomycetota; class Acidimicrobiia; order Acidimicrobiales; family Iamiaceae; genus Aquihabitans. Next base: position 24,225 of record JAXLRJ010000002.1, on the reverse strand, counting down.
CGTGCAGCGGCACGGCAGCGGCCAGGAACCACGTGGGCAGGAGGGTCAGCTCCGGGTTCCAGGGATCGAGGTGGTGGGCGCGGTGGTGGCGGGCGACCCGCAGGTCCACCGTGCGGCCGGCCACCGTCCCCGGCCGGGCGTGCAGGATCCAGCGGTGCGCCAGCCACTCCATGAGGGGCCACCAGGCGACGACGCCGACCGCCGTCGCCACGTCGATCCGGTCGACTCGACGGTCGCGCGACCGCAGCGCCCAGAGGGCGACCGTCTGGGCCAGCAGCACCCGCGGACCGACGTGGGCCAGGAACTGCGACGCCGCCTCGCCGAGGTCGTCGGCGGGGACCGGCCGGGGGTGGGCCGAGGCGACCGGCGCCACGCCCGCAGACCCGGCAGCGATGTCAGGCGATGGCGGCTCCACGGGCCGCAAGCTAGCGAGGTGCCGGGGCTACGGTCGGGCCGTGTTCCGCGGACCTTGGGCCGACGGCCCGCCACCGGAGGCGTTGCGGGTCGACGCGCCCCGCCTCGACCGCTTCGGGCCGGCCGAGCTCGGGCGCATGGTGGTGATCGGCCTGGTGCTGGCGGCCACCGTGGTCCGGGCTGCGCTCGGCTGGGTGGTGCGGCGACGTGGGCGATCCTTCGCCACCGCCGCCTCGGAGGGCGTCGTCGACGGGTTCGAGCGCCTCGGCCCCACCTTCGTGAAGCTCGGCCAGCTGATCGCCTCGTCGCCGAGCCTGTTCCCACAACCCCTCGCCGATGCCTGCCTGAAGATGCTCGACGAGGTGCGGCCCTTCGACGCCGAGCACGTGCGGCGGCTGGTTGAGGCGGAGCTCGGGCCCATGGATGAGGTGTTCGCCTCGTTCGACCTGGTGCCCCTGTCCGCGGCCTCCATCGCCCAGGTGCACGCCTGCACCCTCCACGACGGGCGAGACGCGGTCCTGAAGCTGCACCGCCCCGAGATCGCACGGCGCATGAACACCGACCTGCGGATCCAGCACGCCATCGCCACCAAGGTCCTGGCCCGTACCAACGCTGGGCGGCGGGCCAACGTGGTCGGCATGGTCGAGGACCTCCACGAGGTCACCAACCAGGAGCTGAACGCCGCCCTCGAGGCAGACCGCCAGTCCCGGTTCCGCGATGCCATCGGCGCGTTCGGCGACAACGAGGGCATCACCGCCCCGGAGGTCTACTGGGACCACTGCGCCCCGCACATGATCTGCATGGAGCGCATGCGTGGCGTGCCGATGGACGACTTCGACGCGATCGCCGCCCAAGGCGTCGATGGCGAGCTCATCTTGCGACGGGGCATCAAGGTGTGGGTGGAGGCGGCCCTGGTCCACGGGCCGTTCCACGGCGACGTCCACGCCGGCAACCTGTGGGTCCTCGAAGATGGCCGGGCCACCTACCTGGACTTCGGGATCATGGGCGAGCTCGAGCCCATCTGGCGCGACACCATGCGCGAGATCCTCTTCACGTCGATGATCGACCAGGACTACCGCCGGGTCGTGCGGGCCTACCAGCGGGTCGGGGTGATCCCCGAGGACGTGGACCCCGAGGTCGCCGGCCCGGCGATCGCGATGATCATGGAACCGATGCTGCAGCAGGGCGTCGGCGGCGTGAGCCTCGGCGAGCAGTTGAAGACCAACCTCGAGCTGGCCAACCAGTACGGGGCGACGGCGCCCAAGGAGCTGCTGCTGGTGTCCAAGCAGCTGCTCTACTTCGAGCGCTACGCCCGCACCCTCGCGCCGAGCTACGTGCTGGCGCGGGACCTGTTCCTGCTGAAGAACATCTTCCCCGAGGCGGTGGCGGCCAAGGCGGCCGAGCTCGGCGTGGAGCTGCCCGCGTAGCGACGGGCCATCGGCCGCAGCACGTGGCGAACGGCGAACGGGCGAACGGGCGTCAGTGGGGGACGTCGACGGGTGCCGCCGGCACGGGCGCGGCCGGGAACGCCGCCGCGCCGGGCGGCGTCGGCGGCAGGCCGTTGCTCTCGCGGAGGGCCTCCCCGTAGGCCTGGGCGAACTGGGCGCGGATCTGGGCCAGGGCGGCGAGCTCCTGGGCGCTCGGCTCGGCGTCGGGCAGGTCGGCGGGCATGGCCTCGAGCTCGCCAGCGTCGAACCAGATGACCTCGTCGGCCACGCACACGTCGAGGGGCACCTCGGCGGCGGTCGGACCGTCGCCGTCCTCGCCCTCGGGGACCTCGTCGGCGTCGACCGGCGACGAGATGGCCACCATCGGGCGGGCGCACATCGGGCAGGCCCGTGCGCCCTCGACGGCGGTCGCCTTGCGGGCGACCTGCCACAGGGCGCGGATGTCGTCCTCCTGGGCCCGCTCGTACAGCTCCGACAACGTCGCGGCCAGGCCGTGGCCGGCCGGGCAGACCCAGGCGTCGAGCGCGCCGGTGCTGGTGAGGGCCAGCTGGGCGCCGCAGGTGGGGCAGTTCGCAGTAGGAGCCACGGCGTTCCATCGGCACGAAGGGGCCGAACTTGAAGCGACCAAGGTCCCTGGGGGCGCCCGGACGGCCGTCCTACCCTGTGGCGATGGCCATCCAGCTCCTCGTGGTCGAGGACGACCCCACGATCGGCGAGCCGTTGACCGAAGGGCTCGAGCGCGAGGGCTTCGCCATCACCTGGGTCCGGACCGGGGCCGCCGCCATCGAGGCGGACCTCCCGGACCTCGTGCTGCTGGACCTCGGCCTGCCGGACCTCGACGGCCGCGAGGTGTGCCGCCGCCTGCGGGCCACCAGCAGCGTGCCGATCATCGTGCTGACCGCCCGAGACGAGGAGCTCGAGCGGGTCCTGCTGCTGGAGACCGGCGCCGACGACTACGTGCTCAAGCCGTTCGGGTTCCGGGAGCTGGTGGCCCGCATCCGGGCGGTGCACCGGCGCTCGACGCCCGCCACCCCGACGGACGCACCGACCGACGAGGGGGCCAGCGCGGCCGCGGACCTGGTGGTCGACCGCCGGGCGCGGCGCGTGGTGCTCGACGGGCAGGAGATCGACCTCACCCCCAAGGAGTTCGACCTGCTCGCCCTGCTGGCCTCCGAGCCGGGCCGGGCCCAACACCGCGACGCCATCATCGAGCAGGTGTGGGACGAGCACTGGTGGGGCCCCACCAAGACGCTCGACGTCCACATCGCCGCCCTGCGCAAGAAGCTGGGCGAGCCCGGGTGGATCACCACCCTGCGCGGGGTCGGCTACCGCCTCGACGTGCCGGCGGGGCGCAGCGGGGTGGCGGTGGTCGACGGCCCGTGACCCGGCGCCTGCTGCTCGCCTACCTGACCATCACCGCGTTCGCGCTCGTCGTCGTCGTGGTGCCGCTCGGCATCACGTTCTCGGCCCGGGAGCGAGATCGGCTCCTGTTCGACCTGGAGCGGGACTCCCAGGCGGTGGCCTCGCGGGCCGAGGACGACCTCGAATCCGGGACGCTGCCCGACCTCCAGGCCCCCTTCGACGCCTACGACGGCACCGGCGCCCGCATCCTGGTGGTCGACAGCGACGGCCGATCGGTCGCGGATTCCGACGGCAGCGCGCTCGGCCGGGACTACAGCACCCGCCCCGAGATCGCCGCCGCCCTCCAGGGGCGGCGGGTGACGGGCCGCCGCCACTCGAAGACCCTGGGCGCGGACCTCGTGTACGTGGCGATCCCCGTGGCGTCGCGGGGCCGGGTGCACGGCGCCGTCCGCATCACGCTGCCGTCGTCTGCTGTCGATCGGCGGGTGGAGGAGACCTGGATCCGGTTGGCGGCGCTCTCCGCCATCGTGCTGGCCACCGTCGGCATCGTCGGCCTCCTGCTCGCCCGCAGCGTCACCCGGCCGGTCCGCCAGCTCGAGGATGCGGCCCGGCGCCTCGCCGAGGGCGACCTGTCGGCCCGGGCCGGCGACGTGTCGGGGCCACCGGAGATCACCGAGCTGGCCGCCCAGTTCGACGCCACCGCCGAGCGCCTGGAACAGGTGGTGGAGGCGCAGCGGCGCTTCGTCGGCGACGCCTCGCACCAGCTGCGCACGCCGCTCACCGCGCTGCGCCTCAACCTCGAGACGCTGCACCCGACCCCGGAGGACGAGCGCCGGGTGGCGGCCGCGCTGGCCGAGACGGACCGGCTGAGCCGGCTGGTCCAGTCCCTGCTCGAGATCGCCCGCTCGGAGGCCGCGGAGCCCGTCGTGGCCCTGGTCGACCTGGCCGTGGTGGCGACCGAGCGACGTGACACCTGGACCGAGGTGGCATCCCGCGCCGGGGTCGACCTGGTGCTCGAGTCCCCGGCCACGCTCGTGGTCCAGGCGGTCGAGGGCGGCGTCGAGCAGATCCTGGACAACCTGCTCTCCAATGCCATGGCCGTGGCCCCCGCCGGCTCGACGCTGCGCATCGAGGTGGCGGCGCGCGACGGCGGTGGGGGCCGGCTCACGGTCACCGACCAGGGGCCCGGCATGACCGCGGACCAGCGGGCGCAGGCCACGGCACGGTTCTGGCGCCCCGCCGGATCGACCACCTCCGGCTCGGGCCTGGGCCTGGCGATCGTGGACCACCTGGTCCTCGCCGGTGGGGGCCAGCTGGCCTTGGAGGAGGGCCCGGGCGGGGTCGGCCTGCAGGTGGTCGTGGACTTCGCGGCCCCACGACCTGCGGCTTAACCGAACCCTTACCCGCGGCTAGGCCGCCGTTGGTGGTGCCGTCCCTACGCTCCTGCAACCTACGAACCGCCCCGTCACCCCCCGCCGACCCAGGAGGCACCCATGGAGCGTCGCAAGGCCGTCACCGCCGCCGCAGCAGCATCCGCCACGTTCCTCCTCGGCGCGGCGGGCGTCACCGCCAACGCCACGATCCTGTCGAGCCACGACAGCGGTGGCGTCGGCCACCTCGAGCCCGTGGTCCAGCAGCCGAGCGAGGCGCTGCCCACCACCACCGGGCGGCCCACCACCACCGAGGCCGCCACCACCCTGCCGCCCACCACGGTGCCGCCCGCCCCGCCCACGACCGCTGCACCCGTCGGCCGCGGGGGCGGCGACCAGGGCGCGCGCCGGTGGCCAACCCGAGCGAGCGCGATGGCGGCGGCCCGGCCGCGCCGGCGCCCACCATCGTGGTCTCGCCCCCCACCGTGGCGACGACCGTCCCGACCCACACGGGCGGCAGCGCCGTGTCGTCGCCGGGCTCCGAGGACGACGACGACCACGCCAACCCGACCGAGCACGAAGACGACGAGCACGAGGTCGACGACGACGGCTCCCAGGACGATGACTGACCCGTCCGACGCACTCGGGCACGGCGACACCCCGCCCCGCCGTCCCGATCCCGGAGCGCGCAGGGCCCAGCTCGACGCGCTCCGGGCCACCCGTCCGGCTGCTGGAGCGGATGCCGCCGCCCCGCTCCAGCGCCGGCGCCCCACCAAGGGCCACGCCGCGCTGGCCAGCCGGGTCCTGGTGACCGGGCTGGCAGCCGGCACCACCGTGGGCCTGGTCGGCGTCCTCGCCCAGGCCGACACGACCCAGCAGCTCGTGGCCTCGACCGGACCGGCCGGGGCGGAGGCGGCGCGCCAGGCGGCGTGGGTCGCCGCCACCACGGCCCGCGCCCGCAACGGCGCGACGCCGGCCGTCCCGGTGAGCACGGCCCCGACCACCACGAGCACCCTGCCCGCCACGACGGCCGCCCCCAGCACCACGCCGGCGACCGCCACCCCCACCACCGGCGGCGGCGGGGGTGGCATCCGCAGCACCGGTGGCGCGGGTGCCGCGACGCCCACCCCGACCGCGCCACCCGCCACCGCACCCCCCGCCACCGCGGCCCCCTGACCGCGCCACCCCCCACCGCGCCCCCGCCCACCGCGCCGCCTGTGACCGCCCCGCCGGTCACGTCCCCGCCGGCCGGGCACCGGCGGCAGCTAGACCGATCGCCATGGACGTGACCGTCGCCGGTGCCGGGACCGTGCCCGTCGCGCGCGCCCGCTTCACCGCCATGGGGACCGATGCGGAGGTGCAGGTGGTCGACGGCCCCGCCGCGGTGGTCGAGGAGGCTCGCGCCCGGATCGAGCACCTCGAGGCCCTGTGGAGCCGCTTCCGCCCCACCAGCGAGGTGTCGCAGCTGAACGATCGGGCCGGCGAGTGGGTGGCGGTGGCCCCCGAGACGCTGGTGCTGCTCGATCGGGCGGTGGCCGGCGCCCGGGCCACCGACGGCCGCTTCGACCCCACCGTGGGCGCCGCCGTGATCGCCCACGGCTACGACCGGACCTTCGCCGAGGTGCGCGAGCGCGGCCTGGACCACGAGCCGGAGCCGATCGTCGACGGCGCCTGGCCGATGATCGAGATCGACGTGGCCGGAGGCCGCGCCCGGCTGCCGGTCGGGACCCGCATCGACGCCGGCGCCATCGGCAAGGGCCTGGCGGCCGACCTGGTCACCGCCGCCCTCGCCGGCGAGTCCGCCGGCCTCCTCGTCAACCTGGGCGGGGACCTGCGCGCTGTGGGCCGAGCCGCTGACGATGCCGGCTGGGTCATCACCGTGGACGACCCGCTCCACGAGGGCCGGGAGCTGGCCCGGCTCGCCATCCCCGAGGGTGGGGTGGCCACCAGCTCCACCCAGCGCCGCCGGTGGTCGACCCCTGCCGGCGAGGTGCACCACGTGTTCGATCCCCGCACCGGCCGGCCGGCCGCCACGACCGTCGCCGCGGTCACGGTCGTCGCCGCCGAGGCCTGGTGGGCCGAGGTCCAGGCCACGTCCCTCGTCCTCGAGCCGGACCTGATCGACGACCTCGATGCAGGCGACGGCTCGGTCGAGGCGCTGCTGGTGCTGGTGGACGGGAGCACCTGGGCCACCTCCGCGCTGCGGGAGGTGGTGGCGTGAGCGGCCTCGCGGCGACGGCGACGGTGGCCGCCCAGGTCACCCCGAAGTTCTGGTGGTACGCGGCGCGCAGCGCCGGGATCGTCGCGTGGGCCCTGGCCGCTGCGGCCGTGGTCTGGGGCCTCCTGCTCAGCACCCGCACGGCGCGGGGCGTCGCCAAGCCGTCGTGGGTCCTGGACCTGCACCGCTACCTCGGCGCCATCTCCCTGGCGTTCGTCGGGATCCACATGGCCGCGCTGATCGCGGACACGTTCGTCCCGTTCACCCTCGCCGACCTGTTCGTACCGGGGGCGTCGGCGTGGAAGACCACGGCCGTCGGCCTGGGCGTCGTGGCGTTCTGGTTGCTCGTGGTGGTGGAGGTGAGCTCCCTGCTCAAGCGGCGCATCTCCAACCGGCTCTGGGCGCGGCTGCACCTGCTCTCGTTCGTGGTCTACGTGCTGGCCACCCTGCACTACCTGCAGGCGGGCACCGAGCGCACCAACCCGGCCATGCAGTACGCGGTGGTGGCCGTCACCGCCATCGTGATCTTCCTCACCGTGCTGCGGGTGCTCACGCCTCGTCAGCGCGGCAAGAAGAGCTCGACCGCCAGTGCGGCAAGGCCCACGAGCGCCGTGCCGAGCGACAGCGGCAGCAGGTCTCGCCCGGTGGCCACCTGACGCTGGCCGGCATGGGCCGCCCTGGCCCGGCGACGGGCGGAGGGCAGCGCCACCGCCCAGGCCACGATGCCGATGGCGAGCACCACAGCCCCGGCGACGGGGTGCCCCCGGTTGCCGGTGAGCGCAGGCAGGCCCCGCCCGATGGCCACGCCGCAGGCGAGCAGCGACAGCACGCTGCGGCCCCACGCCAGCTCGGTCCGCTCGCCCGCCCGGCTCGGGTCCGGGCGGTAGCCCGTGGCCGGCGCCACGTCGCTCACGACGGCCCGCCCCAGATGGCGAGCACGAAGGCCACCACCGCGCTGATGGCGACCACCACGGCGAGCAGCACCGGCAGCAGCGAGGGCGGGAGCGGCTCCCCGGCGTGCATCGCGCGCTCGTTGCGCTGCCACTGGAAGTAGCTGGTGATGGCCACGAGCGTGCCGAGCGCGATGAGCGGCAGGCCGCTCATCCGTCGGCCGCCGGGCCCGTGGAACGGCGGGAGCAGCTGGGTGATGGCCAGCCCGGCGGTGATGAGGGCCAGGGCCGTGCGGTTCCACGCCAGGAACGTGCGCTCGTTGGCGAACGAGAAGCGGGCGTCGACCGGCGGGGCGTGGCTCCCCTCGGGGCTGCCGGGGGGAGCCTCCTCGCCGGCGGCCGCCCCGGTCCCACCCTGGTGCGCGTCGTCGTCCACGGCGAGGGATCGTACGAGCTGCCGCGGCACCGCCGTGGCGGTGCGGGTGCGGCGCCAGCGAGGAGCGAACCCCGCTTCGGGCGTGACATGGCCGTGCGCTGCGGCGGAGAATGGTGGACATGACCGACCAGCGCCAGCCTGACCGCCCGTGGATGATGCGCACCTACTCGGGGCACTCCACGGCCAAGGCCTCGAACGAGCTGTACCGGACCAACCTGGCCAAGGGCCAGACCGGCCTCTCGATCGCCTTCGACCTGCCCACCCAGACGGGCTACGACAGCGATGACCCGATGGCGCGGGGCGAGGTCGGCAAGGTGGGCGTGCCGGTGTCGCACCTCGGCCACATGGAGACGCTGCTCGACGGCATCCCCGTGGGCGAGATGAACACGTCGATGACCATCAACGCCGTCGCGGCGTGGATGCTCGGCCTCTACGTGGCCAACGCGGAGCGCCAGGGCGTGGAGTCCAAGGCGCTGCGGGGCACCACCCAGAACGACATCGTCAAGGAGTACCTGTCGCGGGGGACCTACATCTACCCGCCGCTGCCGTCGAAGCGCCTGATCGTCGACATGTTCGCGTTCTGCCAGGAGTGGATCCCGCACTGGAACCCGATGAACGTGTGCTCGTACCACCTGCAGGAGGCGGGCGCGACCCCGGTGCAGGAGATCGCCTACTCCCTGGCCACCGCCATCGACGTGCTCGACGCCGTGAAGGAGAGCGGCCAGGTCCCCGAGGACCGGATGCCCAACGTGGTGGCCTCCATCTCGTTCTTCGTGAACGCAGGCATCCGCTTCGTGGAGGAGACCTGCAAGATGCGGGCGTTCACCCAGATGTGGGACCGCATCACCGAGGAGCGCTACGGGGTCACCGACCCCAAGGCCCGCCGCTTCCGCTACGGCGTGCAGGTGAACTCGCTCGGGCTCACCGAGGCCCAGCCCGAGAACAACGTCCAGCGCATCGTGCTGGAGGCGCTCGGCGTCACCTTGTCGAAGGGCGCCCGCGCCCGCTCGCTGCAGCTGCCGGCGTGGAACGAGGCCCTCGGCCTGCCTCGCCCGTGGGACCAGCAGTGGGCGCTGCGCATCCAGCAGGTCCTGGCCTTCGAGACCGACCTGCTCGAGTACGACGACATCTTCGACGGCTCCAAGGTGATCGAAGCCAAGACCTCCGAGCTCGTCGACGCGGCCCAGGCCGAGCTCGACGAGGTGCTGGCGCTCGGTGGCGCGTTCGAGGCGATCGAGGAGCTGAAGGGCCGCCTGGTCCGCAGCCACGCCGAGCGCATCCGCAAGATCGAGTCCGGCGAGCTGACCGTGGTGGGCGTCAACAAGTTCACCGAGACGGCCCCCTCGCCGCTCGACGGGGACGACAACATCCTGAAGGTCGATCCGGCCGTGGCCGACGCCGCGGTGGCGGAGCTGGCCGAGTGGCGCTCGGCCCGGGACAACGACGCCGTGAAGCGCAGCCTCGACGAGCTGCGCCGGGTCGCCCGCTCCGGCGAGAACATCATGCCGGCGAGCATCGACCTGGCCCACGCCGGTGGCACCACCGGCGAGTGGGCGGCCGTGCTCCGCGAGGAGTTCGGCGAGTACCGGGCGCCCACCGGCGTGGCCGCTGCCTCGAAGGCGCGGCCGGCGGCTCGGCCGGCCTGCGCGGCGTGGCCGATCGGCTCAAGGCCATGGCCGAGGCCCACCCCGGTTCCTGGTCGCCAAGCCCGGCCTCGACGGCCACTCCAACGGTGCCGAGCAGATCGCCGTGGCGGCCCGGGACGCCGGCTTCGAGGTCATCTACCAGGGGATCCGGCTCACGCCCGAGCAGATCGCCGCGGTCGGCCGCGACGAGGACGTGGACGTGGTCGGCCTGTCGATCCTGTCGGGCAGCCACCTCGAGCTGGTGCCCGAGGTGGTCCGCCTGCTGCGCGCCGAGGGCGTGACCGCCCCGGTGATCGCCGGTGGGATCATCCCCGAGGACGACCGGCCCAAGCTGCTCGAGGCCGGGGTCGCCGCCGTGTACACCCCGAAGGACTTCGAGATCGCCAAGATCATGGGCGAGGTCGCGGACCTGGTGGAGCAGCACCGAGCGGGCTAGTGGGAGCACGACCGGGCCGCGGAGGGCCGGCCGGCAGGAGGCGTCGGACGACGTGCGGGACGGACAAGTGTTCACGGAACGTGGGTATTTCGTCACGGAACGCGGCGTAACCCTGTGAAGCGACGAGTTGGTGCCGATGGAGCGCCCATGTTCGATCGACGCGCGCTCCCCGGGACCATCTCGGGCTTCCTGGGCCTGATCCTCGCCGTCGCCGCGATCATCACGCAGGAGCCGGTCCTGGTCGTCATCGCCGGCGTCCTCACCATCGCCTGCGTGGTGCTGGTCCTGATCGTCCCCGGTCGGGTGCCGATCCGGTACAAGGACCGCAAGATCCTCCAGGAAGAGGCCGAGAAGCTCGCCCGAGAGAACGACCAGATGGCCGCTCGGGCCGCCAAGTTCGAGGCCGAGGCCATCGCCGCCCGGGAGAAGCTGGCCACCGCCATGCTGGCCGAGCGCTCGCAGGCCATGGCGGCCGAGAGCGCCCCCACCGCCGCCGCCGGCCTGGCCCGCAGCGGCAGCGACGACATCGTCGACCCCGAGACCGGTGTGTTCAGCCAGACGTTCTTCGACGCCTCCCTCGGCAAGCGCATCTCTGCCGCCCGCCGCGGCCTGCGCCCGCTCACGGTCGCGATGGTCGAGGTGGTCGAGAAGGTCGGCGAGCCGGACTGCCACCAGACCACCGCCAAGCCGGTCGCTGACATCCTGCTCGAGACCCTCCGCGAGGCCGACACCGTCGCCCGCATGGACGACGGCGTGTTCGCCGTGCTGCTCGAGGACACGCCCGAGAACGGTGCCATCTGGACCCTCGAGCGCATCCGCCGCAAGATCAGCGAGGACCTCGACGGCTGCACGGTCCGCGCCGGCATGAGCTGCTACCCGGCCTACGCCTTCGACGCCAACCAGCTCGTCGAGCAGTCCCTCGGCGCCCTGGAGGCCGCCCGCGAGTGGCGCCAGGACCGCATCGAGGTCACCACCGCCACCCCCGACGACTGAGGCCTGCGGGGTCGAGCCGATCCGAGGGCCCACAAGGCTGGGATCCTTGGCCTGCCTGGCTCCGCTTCGCTACCTTCGTGGCGCCGGAGGCAGCCGGCGCCATCGCCGCTGCACCGCCCTCTCCGGCCGCAGGAGGGAACGCGCGATGGCCACCACCCGACGCCCGCACCGGTTCGCCGGACGGATCCTGGCGCTCGCCGGCGCCGCATCGATGACCTTCGGTGTCGTGGCCCTCACGAGCGCACCTGCGGCCCAGGCGGCGTCCGACTGGGTCCCGGCCACCCCCTGCGGCACGGTCGACAGCACCACGGTGCCGCCCGACGTCTACTCGATGCACGTGGCCGTCTCCGGAGGCATCGGGGGCACCAGCGGCACCCAGGGCGGCAGCGACTTCTACCTCGGCGGGGTGCCGAGCTGGATCGAGGCCGACATCGACGTCACGCCCGGCCAGACCATCTCGGCGGTGTGGCCGTGCAACGGCAAGAACGGCGGGAGCTTCGACAACAGCAGCGGCGGCGGCAATGGCTTCAGCGTCGGCGGTGGTTCCGGCCGCGGCTCCATCATCGCCGGGCAGCCCGGCGCATCGGGAGGCGCGGGCGGCGGGTCGGGCGCCGTGTGCCTCGGCACCACCTGCAAGGCGGGCATCGGCTCCACCATGCTCGTCGTGGCTGGTGGCGGAGGCGGCGGTGGCGTGAGCAACTGCATCGGCACGCCGGCTGGCAGCGGCGCGTCTGGCGCGACTGGCTCGTTCACCTCGATCGCCGGTGGCAGTGGCCCGAGCGGCGGGCAGGGCTTCGACGGCGGCAACAGCGGGTCCGCCTCGGGCGGCGGCGCCGGTGGCGCCGGCGGGGTGAACTCGACGGCAGGCAACTGGCGCGTTCGGCGCCAGCGCCCCGAACGGGTCCGGTGGCGGCGGCCTGAACGTCGTCGGCGGTGGCGGAGGCGGCGGCCTGGTCGGCGGCAACGCGGGCGGCAACGCCTCGGCGGGCTGCAAGGGCGGCGGCGGAGGCGGCGGCGGCTCGTCGTGGGTGATCGATGGCGCCCACAACGTCCAGTACAAGCTGGGATCCATCACCCTCAGCATCAACTGGGCGGACCCGACCCCGCCGACCACCACCACGACCACGGGGACGACCACCACGACCACGACGCCGTCGAGCACCACGACCACGGGCTCCACCACCACGACGTCGACGCCCACCACGACCTCATCGACCACCACGTCGACCTCGTCCACCACGACCACCTCGACGCCAACGACCACGTCGTCCACCACGACGTCCACGCCGACGACCACGTCGAGCACCACGACCTCGTCCACCACGACGTCGAGCACGACCACGTCCAGCACGACCACGACCTCGTCGACGACCACCACCCAACCGACCACCACGACCTCGTCCACCACGACCACCGCACCGACGACCACGTCGAGCACCACGACCTCGAGCACCACGTCGTCGACCACCTCGACGAGCACGCCGACGTCGTCCACCACCTCGTCGACCACCACCTCGACGCCGGGCTCGACCAGCTCGACCACGGCCGCCGGCGGGTCGACGACCTCCACCACCAGCGACGTGTCCGGTGCCGACGCCGACAACGGCAACGGCGGCTCCGGCACCGGCTCGGGCGAGCTGGCCCGCACCGGCGTCGATGTGAAGGGCCAGCTCCTCATCGGCCTCGGCATGGTGCTGATCGGCATCGGCCTCCTGGCCGAGCGGCGTTCCCGCCTCCGCGCCGCCTGATCCGCCCCCACCCCCGGCGGATGCCGGCTGGCGCGCGGCCCGTAGGCCAGCGCGCGCTCGGTCAGCCCTCGAGCTCGGCGCGGACCTCGTCGGTGTCGATCCCAAGGGGACGGCCGGGCCAGCGGAGGCGGCCCGGCGTCGCCGAGAGGCGGGCGATGATGCCCTGCATCGGCGTGCCGCCGACGTCGACGATGGCGCCGCGGGCGGCGACGTGGGGGTCGGCGGCCAGCTCGGCCATGTCGTAGACGGGCGCGGCGGCGGCGTTGGCGGCCTCGAACGTGGCCAGCACCTCGTCGCGCGTGCGGGCTGCGCACCACGCGGCGAGCGTGGCGTCGACCTCGTCGCGGTGGGCGATGCGCCCGGCGAAGCCCTCGAAGCGAGGGTCTTCGCCCAGGCCGAGCAGCTCCATGACCCGCACGGCGACCGTCTCGGCGCTCGTGGAGATGGCGACCCACCGCCCGTCCCCGCAGCGGTACGTGCCCCGCGGGACCGAGTACGGGATGCCCGAACCGAGGCGGGGGGCGAGCTCGCCGCGCAGCTCCCACAGCGACGCCAGCGGGCCCATCAGCTGCATCAGCGATTCCAGCAGGTTCACGTCGACCACCTGGCCGATGCCCGAGTGCAGGGCGACCATGGTGGCGAAGGCGGCCACCAGCGCCGTCACCTCGTCGGTGAGGGCGATGGGAGGCAGGAGCGGCGCGCCATCCGGCTCGCCGTTGATGGCGGCGAAGCCGGACATCGCCTCGGCCAGGGTGGCGAACCCGGGGCGCCCGGCGTAGGGCCCGTCCTGGCCGAACCCGGTGACGCGGGTGACCACGAGCGTCGGCTTCTCCGCGATGAGCCCGGCCGGATCGAGGCCGAGGCGCTCGAGCGTGCCGGGCCGGAAGTTCTCGACGAGCACGTCGGCGCTCAGGACCAGCCGCCGCACGAACGCCAGGTCGTCGGGGTCCTTCAGGTCCGCCACGACGTTGCGCTTGTTGCGCCCGACGAGCTTCCACCACAGGGCGACGTCGTCGTCGGGGTGGGTCCACCCCATCGCCCGAGTGCTGTCGCCGCTGCCGGGCCGCTCCACCTTGATGACGTCGGCGCCGAAGTCCGCCAGGTAGCGAGCGCAGCCGGGCCCGGCGACCACCGTGGCCAGATCGATGACCCGCAGGTCGTGCAGCGGGCCGTCGCCCGGCCCGGGCCGGCCGATCGCCTTGGCACTCATGCCAGCACGTTCGTGAGTGGCAGCGATCCGGCCCGACCGGTGAGGAGCCGGGCGATGGACCCCAGGTCGTCGGGCGACGCCAGGTCCATCAGCACCGCGATGGCGACCTTGGCGGCCGGCGGCGGGGGCGGCGACGGGATGCCGATCGCGTCGCCCAGGTCCAGGCCGTGCACCACCAGCTCCACGACGCGGGTGGCCAGGTACTGGTCCAGCCGCATCTCGCCCACGAACGTGCGCACCAGGGCGCCGCCCAGCCGCGTCGACACGGCCAGGTCCGCTTCTGCCCAGAACCGGTCGGTGGCCACGACCCAATCGGGCTCCTCTGCCGCCTCCTTGCGGGCCCGCGCCGCGATGTGCACGTGCGGGGTCTCCTCGGCCAGGACGATGCGGAAGTACTGGGCGGCCGAGTCCAGCCAGGTGGGGTCCACCACCTCCATCGCCAGGTACTGCGGCACGGTGCGGAAGGCCCGGCAGCCGTGGGCCACCAGCTCCCGCACGGTCCACTCGCCGATGCCGGGCTGGGCCCACTGGTGGTCGTCGATGCCACCGACGAGCGACCGCCACCAGTGCCCGGCCTCCCGGTACGCCTCCAGCGTCTCGGTGCTCTCGAAGATCCGGTCGGCCATGGCGTCCTCTCAGGCAGCGGTGGTGCGGGTGGCGGGGGTGGTCGGGACGGCGAAGCAGCGGTCGGCCAGCGAGCCGAGCGCGTAGTCGCGGTACAGCCCGTGGTACATGTGCCGGGTCTGCTCGGTCCAGGCGAGCGCGTCGGGGCTGGAGATCCGGTGGGCGATCTGGACGATGCCGCCCTCGTGCACCCGGTACTCCGCCCAGGTGCCGGGGTAGTCCTTCACGCACGCCACCTCGACCCACGGCACGTCGCCCGTGGGCCCGAAGCGGCGCACCCGGTTCCGATGGGTGTGGCCAGCGAAGTACCCGCGGATGGCCGGGCGGCGGGCCACCACCTCCAGCAGCGCGGCGGACGCGTCGAGGTCGACGCCGAAGGTCCGGTCCGCCTTCTCGGTCGACGACGGGTCGCCCAGGTGGTGGTGGCCGAAGAGGAGGACGGGCCGGTCGGCGCGGGCGCCGAGCTCGTCGATCCGCTCGAGCTGCTCCGCGCTCACCGTGCCCGACGGCGACCGGTCGACCGACGTGTCGATCACGGCGAGCACCACACCGGGGAGGGTCACCTCCTGCCACGGGTCATCCGCGAAGGCCGCGAGGTTGTAGCTCTCGTGGTTGCCGCGCACGACGGTGAGCCGGTCGCCGAACGCCGGCTCGTAGGCGGCGCGGAAGGCGTCGTACTCGGCCTGGGTGCCGTTCGAGGTGAGGTCGCCCTTGACCACCACGTGGTCCGGCTCGATCGCGGCGATCTCGGCGATGGCCCCACGGTTCATCACGACCGGGAACGGCTCATCGCCGGGGGCGGAGGAGAACACCGGGCCCACGTCGGAGCCGTCGATCAGCCCGCACACCTCCTCGCCGAAGTGCACGTCGTTGACCGTGGCGAAGGTGGCCAGCAGCTCGCCCGGTTCGGGCAGGGTGCGGAAGGTGAACCCCTCGACCGAGGCCTCGGCATCGGGCACCAGGCCGTCGTAGCGACGGACCTGGCCGGCCTCGTGCACCACGGCGAACCGAGGGCCGACCGTGGTCAGCTCGGGAGGCGAGGGCGGGAAGGCCGAGTCCACGGCGGCGACGATACCGGCGACCGGGGCCACGGCCCATCGTCGCCGACGCCGTATCCATATGCAGACGAACATGATATCGTTTCGCACATGTACGGATCGTTCCTCCGGCACGTCAGGACCTCCCGAGGTCTCTCGCAGGCACAGCTCGCCGAGGTCGTCGGCATCAGCCAGCCCAACCTGTCCGCCTACGAGAACGACCGCCGCACGCCGACGCTCGACGTGGCCAACCGGATCCTGGTGGCCTGCGGCTACCAGCTGGTCGCCGAGGCGGGCGCCCGCAAGGTCCGCGCCCCGCTGCCGAAGGTGGGCTGGTTCCCCGACGAGGACCTGCCTCCTCGCCTCCCCGACGACCCGCCCGACGAGCCCCCCACGATCACCGCAGGCGCCACCACCGAGCAGCGCGCTCGGGCGATGTCGGCGGCGCTCGCGATGGCCGAGGTGGCCCGATGACGCTGGAGGACCTGGTCATCGCCGTCCACCAGCTGCTCGACGCCGAGCAGATCCCCCACGGGTTCGGCGGAGCGCTCGCGCTCAACCTGTACGCCGATCCACGGGCGACCCGCGACATCGACATCAGCGCCTTCGTGCCGTGGGAGCACAGGGCGCAGGTCATCGCCGTGTTCGAGCAGATCGGCTACACCCCCGAGCGTCCTCCGGAGGAGGCGCTGCCGGTGGCCGGCGTGCGGCTGTGGGCCGATCCCTCGGCGAGCCCGTTCCCCATCGATGTCTTCTTCGCCCTCGACGAGCGCTACGACCGGGTCCGCCAGCGGCTGGTGGCGCACCCGTTCGGGCCCGACCTGGTCCCCATCCCCTTCTACTCCGCCGAGGACGTGATCCTCTTCAAGCTCTCGTTCAACCGCGACAAGGATTGGGTGGACATCCGCCGCATGGTGCAAGAAGCACCGCCCCTGGACCTGGACTACATCGAGGAGCAGCTGGTGGCCATCCGCGGGCCCGCGATGTACCCGCGCGTCGCTCGGCTCAGGGCGATGGTCGAGGCCGGTGGCGAGCTGCGCTGACGCCGATCGAGTGGCGGGCGCCCGGAGCTACCAGGGACGGGCGCGGCGCTGCGGGATCGGGCGGCTCCACCAACGGCCCGACCAGCGCCACCGGGGCACGCCAGCCGGGGAGGCGGGGGCCCCGCCGCGGGGCGTGGCCGCCTCGACGGCGGCGAGGATCGCCGCCACCTCTTCGTCGGTGGGCTCGGGGGTGATGCGCAGGTCGGCCACGGCGATCGCTCCCTACAGCGGCATGTTGCCGTGCTTGCGGGGCGGGAGCTCTTCCTTCTTGGAGGCGAGCATCTCCAGGCCGTCGATCAGCAGGCGCCGGGTGTCGGTGGGGTCGATGACGTCGTCGACGTAGCCGCGCTCGGCGGCGACGTAGGGGTTCAGCCACTTCTCCGAGTACTCGTCGATGAGCTCGGCCTTCTTGGCGTCCTTGTCGTCGGCGTCGGCGATGTCCTTGCGGTTCAGGATCTCCACCGCGCCGGTGGCACCCATCACGGCGAGCTCGGCCGACGGCCAGGCGTAGGCCAGGTCGGCACCGATCGACTTGGAGTCCATCACCACGTAGGCGCCGCCGTAGGCCTTGCGGGTGATCACCTGGATGCGCGGCACGGTGGCCTCGCAGTAGGCGTAGAGCAGCTTGGCGCCGTGGCGGATGATGCCGTGGTGCTCCTGGTCCACGCCGGGCAGGAAGCCAGGCACGTCGACGAAGGTCACCAGCGGCACGTTGAACGAGTCGCAGGTCCGCACGAACCGGGCCGCCTTCTCGGAGGCCTCGATGTCGAGCACGCCGGCGTATGCGGAGGGCTGGTTGCCGACCACGCCGACGGACTGGCCGCCCAGGCGGATGAACCCGCACACGATGTTCGTGGCCCACTTCGAGAAGTACTCGAAGAACTCGTTGTCGTCCGCGACGGCCTCGATCACCTTGCGCATGTCGTAGGGCACGTTGGCGCTGTCGGGGATCAGGTCGATCAGCTCGGGGCAAGGCCGGTCCCGCGGGTCGCCCGCGTCCAGCACCGGCGCCGTCTCCATGTTGTTCGACGGCAGGAACGACAGCAGGAAGCGCACGTCGTCGAGCACGGCCTTGTCGTCGGCCGCCGTGAACGCGGCGACGCCGGACTTGGCGTGGTGGGCGGTGGCGCCACCCAGGTCCTGCTGGGTCACGTCCTCGCCGGTCACCGTCTTCACCACGTCCGGGCCGGTGATGAACATGTACGACGTGTCCTCCACCATGAAGATGAAGTCCGTGAGCGCCGGGCTGTAGACGGCGCCGCCGGCGCAGGGGCCCATGATCACGCTGATCTGCGGGGTCACGCCCGAGGCCATCACGTTGCGGTGGAAGATGCCGCCGTAGGAGGCCAGCGACACCGGGCCCTCCTGGATGCGGGCACCGGCACCGTCGTTGAGGCCGACCACGGGGGCGCCGACCTTCAACGCCATGTCCATGACCTTGTGGATCTTCTCGGCGAACACCTCGCCCAGCGCGCCACCGAAGAGGGTGAAGTCCTGCGAGAACACGAACACCTTGCGGCCGTCGACCTCGCCCCACCCGGTGATGACGCCATCGGTGTAGGGACGGTCGGCCACGTCGGGGCTGCGGTGGCGGGCGAGCATGTCCAGCTCGTGGAACGTGCCCGGGTCCAGCAGGTACTCGATGCGCTCGCGGGCGAGCATCTTGCCCCGGTCGTGCTGGCGCTGGATCGAGCGCTCCGACCCCGGGGAGAGGGCCTGTTCCTTGCGGGCGAGGAGGTCCTCGAGCCGCTCGCGGATGGGATGCTCCGGCATGGAGGTGAAACCTACGCCAGAGCGGGGATCGCGCCCCAACCGTGACGGGCGGCACGCCACCCGTGATCAGAACTGGGCGGCCTCGAGGAGCTGGTCGGCCACGGTGGCATCGCCGACGACGCCGTCGGGGCCGAGCACGTCGAGGGGACGGCGGCGCCAAAGCACCAACAGCAGGTCCGCAGATGGGCCGCGGAGCGCCACGTCACCCTTGGCGTGGGTGGCCTCGACCGACACGCCCTCGTTGCCGAACGCCAGCAGCCATTCGGCCCCGTCCGCCGGCGCCGGGTCGTCGGTGCCGTGGATGTGGACGGTGCGGTGCTGGAGCTGGTCGGGGATCGCCCCGAACCGCTGGCCATAGCGGACGGCCAGGAAGACCCGGGCCCACTCGTCGATCCCGTCGGCCGCGGCATCGGCCTCGATGGGATCGGGCGCCGGACCGCCGGCCGCGTGCACCGCGTCCTGCGCGTCGATCCGGTGGACGGTCACCTCGTGGGCCTGGCGGCGCAGCCACCAACCGACCGACTCGCGCCCGATGAAGCTGGCGCAGGCCTCGTCGGGGTCGCGCCGCTCCACCTCGGCGAGCAGCAGGTCGAGCGAGTCCCGGTACGCGGGCAGGCACGCTGCGCCCTTCGGGACCTCGGGGAGCGGGCCGATGTCGGCCATCGCACCATCGGCGGGCAGGGCCAGCGCGCCGCGCACCCAGTGGTGGAGCTTGGCCAGGTGGCGGACGACCCGCTCCACGGTCCAGTCGTCGAGCGAGGGCACCGGGGCGTCGAGCGCGTCGGCGGGCAGGGCAGCGACCCGGCCACCTTCGGCGGCCAGGATCTGGAGGTGTCGGGCAGCGTGCACGGCGGCAGTCTGCCCCGCCCACCCCCGCGCGCGCCGCACGACCTGCCCCACAGGATTCACATCGAAGTGGCGGCAGGGCGACCACCTCGATGTGAATTGGGTGGCCGCATCGCGCTGCACCCGAGGATTCACATCGAAGTGGCGGCAGGGCGACCAGTTCGATGTGAATCCTTCGCCAGCGGGCGGTCAGGCGGGCAGGCGGGCAGGCGGGCAGGCGGGCAGGCGGGCGGGCGGCAGGACGGGGCGCGAGGGCGCCGGTAGCCTCGCCCGGTGCTCCCCACCCACCCCACGCCCCACCGCCGCGCCCTGCGCACCGACGCTGCTCGACGGGGCGGAGCGATCGTCGCCCTCGCCGGGGCGCTGCTCCTCGCGAGCTGCAGCTCGGGCGGCTCCAACGGCTCGGCGAACGATGCGGGAGCCGGGACGACGACGCCGTCGACGGCCACCTCGCTCCCCTCGGACCCGGCGAAGCGCCCGTGCGGCCAGGGCAAGACCCTCGCAAAGGTCGAGGCCAAGCCCCTGCTGCCGGCCGCCGGCAAGCCGGGCGTCAGCTCCTTCGACCTGACCTCGTTCGATGGCACGCCGATCCGCCTGAACTGGATGCCCGTCGCCACCGCCTCGAAGGCCAAGCCCGCGCCCACGATCCTCATGGGCCCGGGCTGGTCCGAGACCGGCGACACGTCGACGACCGGCTCGGTGCTGTTCGCCTCGCTCAGCATCCCGACCATGTGGGACCACGGCTACAACGTGGTCACGTGGGACCCGCGGGGCTTCGGCGGGTCCGGCGGCAAGGCGTCGGTGAACGACGCCAAGAAGGAGGGCCGGGACGTCCAGGCCATCATCGACTGGCTCTCGGAGCAGCCCCAGGCCCAGCAGGACCGCGCCGGCGATCCGCGCGTCGGGATGGCCGGCTTCTCCTACGGCGGTGGCATCCAGCTCACCACCGCGGCCATCGACTGCCGGGTGGATGCGATCGTCCCCGGCATCGCCTGGCGGTCGCTGGAGTCCAGCCTCTACCCGAACGAGACGGTGAAGGCCGGGTGGTCGAACCTGCTGGTCAGCTCGGCGGCGAAGGCCAACTTGGACCCGCACATCGAGTCCGCCCACGACGAGGGGAACGCCACCGGCACGATCAGCCAGGCCAACCAGGACTGGTTCCGCAGCCGCGGGCCGGGCGACCTGGTGGGCAAGGTCCGGGTGCCGACGCTGATCATCCAGGGCACGGTCGACAACCTGTTCACCCTGCACGAGGGCATCGAGAACTACGAGACCCTCCGCAAGGCCGGCGTCCCGGTATCCATGATCTGGTTCTGCGGCGGTCACGGCGCCTGCCTCACCAAGGGCGGCGACGACCCGTTCGTCAGCGACCGGAGCTTCGCCTGGCTGGACCGGTACCTGAAGGGCGACGCCAAGGTCGAGACCGGTGCCCGGTTCGAGGCCCTCGACCAGGATGGCAAGCACTGGATGGCCGACGACCTGCCGGGGGCGACCGGCCAGCCCGTGACGGCGATCGGCTCGGGCACGCTCGTGCTGGAGCCCGGCGGAGGCTCGGGCGGCGTGCCGGTGAAGCCCGGCGACGTGCTCGGCGGGGTGGTCGCCAAGTTCACGCCGTCGAAGGCGTCGAAGGCCCTCGAGGTCCCGATCCGGATCGGCCAGGAGGCGCTGCTGCTCGGCGCCCCCAAGCTCAGCCTCACCTACTCGGGCACCCAGGCCGACGGCACCGCCAGCGGGGCCCGGGCCTTCGCCCAGATCGTCGACGACCAGACGGGCCTGGTGGTCGGCAACCAGCTGACGCCGATCCCCCTGGAGCTCGACGGCGAGGAGCACACGCTCACCCTCCCGATGGAGGTGATCGTCGAGCACGTGCAGGCGGGCGACTCGCTCACCCTGCAGCTGGTGGCCGACACCACCACCTTCCGCCCCGGCCCGCTCGACGGCTCGAAGGTGGCGTTCACCGAGGTGCAGGTCGCCATCCCCGTGGCGAAGGGCGTGCGCGAGGGCTGACCCGTACCCTGGTCCCGATGGACCTCCCGGTGATGCCTCCCCTCGCACCCATGCTGGCCAAGTCGTCGCCAGAGCTGCCCGAGGCCGAGCCCGGCGCCTACTGGTTCGAGCCGAAGTGGGACGGGTTCCGGTGCCTGGTGTTCCGCGACGGCGACGAGATCGAGCTCGGCTCCCGCAACGACCGGCCGCTCACCCGCTACTTCCCGGAGCTGCTCGGGCCGCTGCGCGCCAGCCTGCCGGAGCGCTGCGTCGTCGACGGCGAGGTGGTCGTGGTCGGCCCGGACGGCTTGGACTTCGACGCCCTGCAGCAGCGGATCCACCCGGCCGAGTCCCGCGTGAACCGGCTCGCCGCCGAGACCCCTGCCTCGTTCGTGGCGTTCGACCTGGTCGCCCTGGGCGACCGCTCGCTCATGGCCGAGCCGCTGTCGGTGCGCCGCGAGCTGCTGGAGCAGGCGATCACGCCCAGCGCCTCGGTCCACGTGACGCCCGGGACCTACGACCGCGCCGTCGCCCAGGACTGGTTCTCGCGCTTCGAGGGCGCCGGGCTCGACGGCGTGATGGCCAAGGCGGCCACCGGGACCTACCAGCCCAACAAGCGCGCCCAACTGAAGGTGAAGCACCTGCGCACCGCGGACTGCGTCGTGGCCGGCTTCCGCGAGCACAAGGACGGGACCGGGCCAGGGTCGCTGCTGCTCGGCCTGTGGGACGACGAGGGCAACCTGCACCACCTCGGCGTGGCCTCGAGCTTCTCGGCCGCCCGCCGCAAGGAGCTGCGCGCCAAGCTGGCCCCGTACGTGACCGAGGACTGGGCGGAGCACCCGTGGGGCCGGTGGGCGGAGGTCCAGGCCCAGGTCGCCGCGGAGGGCGGCCGCATGCCGGGCAACATCTCGCGCTGGAACGCCCAGAAGGACCTGTCGTTCACCGCGCTGCGGCCCGAGCTGGTGGCCGAGGTCGCCTACGAGCGGGTCGACAACGGCCGGTTCCGCCACAGCTGCCGCTTCCAGCGCTGGCGGCCAGACCGGGACCCGGCGTCGTGCACGTTCGAGCAGCTCGAGGTGGTGCCCCCGGTGGAGCTGCACCAGGTGTTCGGGCCCGGAGAGGGCTGAGGGTGCGTGCCCGCGCCCCGCGGTGGGCGGGCGCGGCGCTGGCCGTGGCCGTGCTCGGCGCCTGCAGCGCCTCGGGCGGGAGCGCGGGCGCCGGTGCCCGCGAGCGCTCGGGCCGGGCGGACCGATCGACCACCACGGCCGACGGGCCACGATCGACGACCACGACCACGACCACGACCACGACCACGACCACGACGACGGCGACGGCGACGGGCGAGGCGAGCGCGCCGTCGGTCGACGACCCGGTGTTCGACGGCTACGGCGATCCCCGCATCGACGTGGCCCACGAGGACGTGGTGGTGCGCGCCGACCCCGGGAAGGACGAGATCTCGGGCCGGGCCACGATCCGGCTGGCCAACGCCACCGACGCCCCGCTCCGCTCCTTCACCCTGGACCTGGACGGACCGAAGCCCACCACCGTCGAGGTGCCGCGGGGCCGGGCCGCCCGCTGGTCGGTGGCCGGCCACGAGGTCACCATCACCCCGGCCCGACCGCTGCCGGCCGGCGGGAGCACCACTGCGGTCGTCGAGTACGCCGGGACGCCGCGCCGGGGCGAGTTCGCGGACTGGGGGATCGCCGTGGGCTGGCAGCCCGACGATGACGGCGGCTGGTTCACCATGTCCGAGCCGACGGGCACCTCGACGTGGGTGCCGGTGTCGGACCACCCATCGGACAAGGCGAGCTGGACCGTCACCCTCGATGTGCCCCAAGGCGTCACCGGCGTGTCGAACGGCCACCTCGTCGCGCGGCCGGCGAAGGGCGGGCAGGGACGTTGGCGCTGGCGGTGGGTCGAGGAGGAGCCGATGGCGTCGTACCTCCTCTTGGCCGCCGTGGGCGACTACCGGCTGGTCGAACGGGACGTGGCCGGCGCCCGCGGCGTGTTCGCCTACCCGTCGTCGATCGCGGCGAGCGCAGACCGGGACCTGGCCGACGAGGACGAGATCCTCACGTACTTCTCGAGCCGGTTCGGCCCGTACCCCAACGACGACGCCGGCGCGATCGTGGTCCACAAGGACCTGGGCCTGGCGCTGGAGGTGCAGGGCCGGCCGCTGTTCGGCACCGACTCGCTGGGCGGCCCGATCGATGCCCTGGCCCACGAGCTCGCCCACCAGTGGTTCGGCGACGACGTCTCGCCCGCCACGTGGCGCGACGTGTGGCTGAACGAGGGGTTCGCCACCTACGCCGACTGGATGTGGGAGGAGCACATCGGCGGCCGGTCCGTGGAGCGCCAGGCCGAGCGCACCGCAGGCGCCTTCGCCGATGACCACCGTGCCGTGCGGGACCCCGACGTGGCACGGGAGTTCGACGACCTGGTGTACGGCCGCGGCGCCCTCACGCTGGAGGCCCTCCGGCGCACGGTGGGCGACGAGGCGTTCGGGCGAACGCTGCGGACCTGGGTGCGCCGCTACGGCGGACGCTCGGCCACGACCGAGGAGTTCGTGGCGGTGGCGTCGGAGGTGGCCGACCGGGACCTCGCGGACCTGTTCGACGGGTGGCTGGACGGCACGGACCAGCCGGCGCTGCCCGGCTGAGGGGGCCCTTCCTTCTTGCGGCGGTCCACGGCCGACCGATAGGTTGCCCACTCGCCTCGGAGACGGGGCGAAGCTGGTCCCGTGGT
>JAXLRJ010000001.1:0-497479 GCA_046331115.1 Acidimicrobiales bacterium | reverse complement strand
CCGACGCGTGCCGGAGGGGGCGAGGATCCTCGACCTGGGCGTCGGGACGGGCCGGACCACGCCATGGCTGGCCGAGCGGGGCAGCTCCTACCTGGCCATCGACTACGCCCCGGCGATGGTCGAGGCTGCCCAACGCCTGCACCCCGGCCGCGACATCAGGGTGGGCGATGCCGCGGACCTCTCGTTCGTCGAGGACGGCTCGGTCGACGTCGTCGTGTTCTCCTACAACGGCATCGACTACCTGGACGACGAGGCGCGCCACCGGGCCCTCGACGAGGTGGTGCGGGTGCTCGTCCCCGGCGGCACCTACGTGTTCTCGACGCACAACCCCCGGGCCGTCGCCATCCCGCCCCCCAGCACCGGCTCCCTGCCCAAGCGGTGGGCCGCCGCCGGCCTCATGTCGGCTCGCCGGGTCGCCCGGATGGTCCCGTCGAGCGCCTTCCGCTCCGGCGAGGGCTGGATCCTCGATCCGGTCCGCGGCGGGCTGCGGACCCACATGGCCACCCCGGACCGGGTCCGCGAGGAGCTCGCCGGCCACGGCCTCGAGGTGCTGGAGGTGCGCAACGGCGACGAGCCGCGCCGGCCCAGCACCTACCGGACGCCGTGGTGGTACTACGCGGCTCGGCGGCGATGACCGACCTCGCCGCGCTCCACCCGGAGCTCGCCCTCATGGGCCTCGGGGCTGGAGCGCTGGCGACGGGCGTGCGCCGGTGGCTCCCCATCAGCCCCGCCGACGCGGCCGCCGTGGTCGTCGTGGGGGTGCTCGGCGCCCAGGGGCAGGTGCCGGCCATGGTGGTCGCCGCCGTCGCCCTGCTGGCAGTGGCAGCCGCCCTGCCCCAGGCGCCCCAGCTCGCCTTGTCGGCGCTGGCCGCGGTGGGCCTGGCGGCGGCGCGCGACGGCCTCACCACCAGCCTGCTCCTCACCCTGGTGGCCGGGCTCGCGGTCGCCCTGGTGCCACCCCACCAGCGGGACCCCATGCGGGCCAGCTGGACGCGGGCCGTGCTGCTGCCCGCCGCCCTCGTGGCCGGGATCCTCGGCGGCCCCGACACCGAGGCGGTCGTGGCCCTGGCGGCCGCCTGCCTCATCCCCCTGGTGGCGGCCACGTTCGTCGCCCACGTCGGACCGGCCCCCCTGGCGCTCTGGGGCGCCGTGGCCTTCGCATCGGCCGACGCCTACCGCGGCCGGCCCGGCGGCGTCGGCGGCGCCATCGTGGTGGTCGGCGGCCTGGCCGCGCTCCGCCTCCTCCAGCTGAAGGCCGATCCTCGCAAGCAGATGAGCCGCCAGTCGATCCGCGCGCCGATGCCGCTGCCGGTGACCATGGTGGCGGCCTGCGGCACGATGTGGGTCAGCGCCCGGACGCTGGGCATGGCCGGCTCGACGACGCCCAAGGAGCTGGCGGGCTCGGTGGTGCTGGCGGTGGGGCTCGGCGCCCTGGGGGCGATCAGCGAGACGCCAGTACCCGTGCATAGGCGTCGAGCGTGAGGTCGATCACCCGCTGCTGATCGAACTCGACGAGGGCACGCCGGGCGGCGGCCGTCGCCATCGCCGCCCGCCGAGCATCGTCCTCGACGACCTGCTGCACCGCGTCGGCCAGGGCCGCGGGGTCCGCGACCGGGAAGAGCAGGCCGTCCACCCCGTGGTCGACCACCTGCCGGCACCCGCGGATGTCCGTGGCGAGCACCGGGGTCCCCATGGCGGCAGCCTCCATGGCCGAGCGGGGGAACCCTTCGCGGTGCGAGGCGAGCACGTACACGTCGAGCGCCGCGTACACAACGTCCATGTCCAGGCGCTCGCCGGCGAAGTGGACCCCAAGCTCCGCGGTGATCTGCTCCAGGTCCGCCGCGGTCAGCCCGTCGCCCTTCTCGGGGTCCAGCGGGCCGATCACGACGAAGCGGGCGCGCGGGCAGCGCTCCCGCAGGATCCGGGCCGCCTCGAAGACCTCGCGCAGGCCCTTCTCCCACACCAGCCTGCCCACCGCCCCCACCAAGACCTCGTCGCCCTGCAGCCCGGCCTCGTCGCGGAAGCGGGCCACCTCGGCAGGATCGGGCCTCGACGGCGAGAACCGGTCGAGGTCGATGCCGTTGCCCAGGGTGACCAGCTTGCGATCGGCGACGCCCAGGCGGCGGAGCTGGTCCACGTCCTCGGGGTTCTGCACGAGCTCCACGTCCGACCACGTCGCGGCGAACCGCTCGAGGGCGTAGACCAGGGCGCGGAACGCTGGCGGGTCGTCCTCGGTGGCGTAGAGGCCGTGGACGGTGTTGACGATCCCGGGCACGCGGGCCAGGGCCGCGGCCGGGCGGCCGAACCAGCCCGGCTTGGGGTTGTGGAGGTGCACGATGTCCGGGCGCTCGCGGCGGAACACCTGGTACATCTCGGCGGTGGCCCGCAGGTCCCGCGCCAGCGCCATCGAGCGGGTGCTGTGGTGGAGCGGCACGTGGCGGATCCCGGACGCCTCGAGGCGGGCCGAGTAGGGGCCGGGCGCCGAGGCGCCGACCACCTCGTAGCCAGCCTCGGCGAAGGCGTGGAGCTGGGGCCCGAGCAGCAGCTCGAGGCTCATGTCGGTGGTGGTGACGTGGATGACCTTGGGACGGGTCACGAGGTGGCCCCGCGGTAGCGGACCCGGTTGACCGTCCGGCGCACGGCATCCTCCAGGCCCAGGCCACCCGCCGCCTTGGCGCGGAACCACCGCATGCCGTCGGCCACCTGGATGGGCGAGCGCTCCAGGTTCCACGCGTCGGTGGCGCCGTAGCGGTTCGCCCGGGTGCCGGCGATGGCAGCCGAGCGGAAGTGCTGGCGCACCAGGCGGTCGGCCGCCGGGCTGCCGGGGAGGGCCTTGGGGTAGGCGAAGTGGTCGGCGGTGGCCCCCGTCCGCTCGCGGAGCAGCTCGATCGAGCGCGTCAGCTCGTCCTCCACCAGCGAGGCGTCCAACCGGTCGAGCAGCGCGTGGGTGTGGGTGTGGGAGCCGAGCTCGAGGCACCCGGTGGAGCGAGCATCGGCGAGCGCCGACCACGAGGCCACCCGGCCGTCGTCGGGGAAGTCCCGGCCCTGCTCGACGAAGTCCGTGGCCACGTACAGGAGCGCCGGGATCCCGAACTCCACGAGGACCGGCAGGGCCTCCTCGACCACGTCCGCGGTGCCGTCATCGAAGGTCACCACGACCGGGTTCGGGGTCCCTGGCGCGGGCGCCGGCCCGTCCAGGCGAGCCAGGGCGTCGTCCATCGAGATCGCCCGGTCGGCCAGCTCGGCCATCTGGTCCCGGAACAGCGGGGTCGGCAGGTCGACGGGCACCGGCGTGCGGGCACCGACCCGGTGGTAGATCAGCACCGTGACGCCCGGCGCGGGCGGCCGCACCCGGTCCAGCACGCCCGAGGTGGCCTTGAGCGCCGCGCTCACCTGCCGTCGGATCTGGGTGCGCACCGTGCCTCCTGGTGGGTCCGGCCCTCGGTCGGGGCCACGTGATGGTACTGCCGGGCGCGGTGCTAGCCCCGGAGGCCGAGCAGGCTGCTGTGGGCCCCGCTCAGCACGGCCCGGGCCCGGCCCACCGGTGCTTCCGAGTCCAGGCGCAGGCGCGAGGTCCGCAGCCCGTCCCCGGCCGGAGCGGCGAGCGCGTGGTCGAAGAGCAGGGCGACGTCGTAGCCGAGCCCTTCGAGCGTGGCCTCCGCGTGATCGGTCCGGTCGCCGTTCGGGTAGGCGAACGTCGGGCGGTGGTCTGGCTGGAACCGCACGAGCCACTCGTGGGCGCTGGAGATCTGGGCGTCCTGCTCGACCTCGTCGCAGTGGTCCAGGCAGGGGTGGTCCCACGTGTGGTTGCCGACGGCGCACCCGGCGTCGACCCAGCGCTCGAGCCCTTCGACGGTGACCGCTTCGTGGTCGGTCAGGTCAGGGGCCGCCACGGCCTCGAGGTCGGCGACGATGGCTCGGCGCTGGGCGTCGGGGACCCGCTTCAGGGCCGGGATCAGCTGGCGCCCCACGAGCTCCCGGCCATCGATCTCGGCGCCTCGGCCGCGGCCGCCCGCGACCTCCACGATCCGCCACCACGGCGCCGCACCCTGCTCGATGAGCCCGGGGCACACGTAGATCGTGGCGGGGATGCCGTGGCGGGCCAGGACCGGCAGGCCCTCGTCGACCACGGTCGGGTCGCCATCGTCGAAGGTCAGCCAGACCGCCCGCTCGGGCAGCGGCGCATCGCCCGCCAGGGCGGCGCGGACCTGGGCCTCGCCGACGGGCTGGTACGCCTCGGCGATGTGGGCGACCTGGGCCTCGAACGCCTGGCGGTCCGGCACCCGGTGGTAGGCGACCACGCGCAGGTGGTGGTTCCAGCGCCGGGCCGAGAACGCGGCCACCGGCGGGAGGCCGAGCACGGCGGTCACGCCGCGGGCGACGGCGCTGCGGGCGCTCACGGGGCCACCACCGAGCGGTAGAAGGCCACCATCCCCTCGAGGGCGACGGCGACGGTGAACTCGTCGAGGAACCGCTGGCGGGCCACCGCGGCACGTTCCTGGGCGGCCGCCGGGTCCTCGATGACGTCGATGATGGCCGCGGCCATGCGCTGCGGGTCCTCGGTGGGCACGAACACGGCGCTCTCCTCGTCGACGAGCTCGTGGATGGGCGGGATGTCGGACACCACGAGCGGCACCGACATGGCCATGGCCTCGATCACCGCGCCGGGCAGGCCCTCCAGCAGGGACGGGAAGGCGAACACGTCGGCCGCGCCGAGCAGGCGGGACACGTCGCCACGATGGCCGAGCAGCTGCACCACGTCCTCCAGGTCGTTCCACTGAAGCGATGCCCGGATCCGGCCGGTCATGTACCCCTCGCGCCCGGCGATCGCCACCCGGACGTTGGGGTGGGCGCGCCGGACCTCCGGCAGCGCGTCGAGCAGCGTGAGGTGGCCCTTCGGGTACTCGTGGCGCCCGACGCCGAGCACCAGGAGCTCGCCCTCCCGGATGCCGAGCTCGGCGCGCACCTGGGCACGGGCCTCCGCCGAGAGCGGTTGCAGCTCGTCGGGGTTGCGGCCGCGGTGGACCACGGTGATCCGATCCGGCGGCACGTGCAGCCGGGCCGTGGCCGACCGGGCGACCGCCCAGGAGTTGGCGTGCACCCGATCGCAGCCCACCCGGAGCGTGCACGCCTCGACCATCCGGACCACCTCCACGCGCCAGCGCGAGAACTTCGGGTCCCGCCGCCGGTTGGGCTCGTAGGAGGTGTTGACCAGGCTGCTGACCACCTTGGTGGGCAGCCCGAGCGAGGCGAGCCGGCCGATCACGTCGGCCTCGAACAGGGTCGTGTGGACGATGTCCGGCCGGGCGCGGGCGATGGCTCGGCGCACGGCGAGGAGCCGGCCCGGCCAGGTGCGGGCCTGCACCGCGTCGACCTGGACCCCGAGGGCGCGGAACCGGTCGACCGCCGAGGAGGGCCGCTCGTGGAAGTACAGGATCGACAGCTCGATGCTCGCGGCGGCCAGGCCCGGCGCCAGGTCCAGCAGGGAGCGCTCCGCGCCCCCACCCACCCCGAGCCCGGGGATCACGTACAGCAGCTTCATGGCCGTCGCCTCCCCTCTCCAGCCCACCTGCAAGGCGGTTGCGGCGGGAAGCGATCGTATAGGGTCCGCGTGCCGTCACCGCACCACCCGTCCAGCCGGGGTGGCTCGATCCCGAGGGGACCATGAAGCGCAAGCACTCGGCGTGGCACTACGTCCGCAAGATCGCTCACGAGGTCACCGACCACCCGGCGAACGCCGACCACAAGGTCCGGGCCCTCGCCCGCTCCGTCGGCTGGCAGGTCCGCAAGCGCGTGGTGCGCAAGCCGGTCGACATCCCCTACGAGGGGCTCGTCCTCCGCTGCCACCCAGATAGCGGGTCGGCCTCGAACATCTTCTACTTCACGTCCCGCTACGACTGGGACGAGATGGCGTTCCTCGAGCGGTACCTGCGCCCGGGCGACGGCTTCCTCGACATCGGCGCCAACATCGGCACCTACAGCCTGCTCGCCGCCTCCCTGATCGGGCGCGACGCCCGCATCGAGGCGTTCGAGCCGCTGCCGGTCGCCGCCGCCCGCGTCCGGGAGAACTTCGAGCTCAACCACCTCGACCACGCCGTGGTCCACGAGGTCGCGGTCGACGACCACGCCGGCACGGCCGGGTTCTTGGACTTCGACGTCAGCAGCGCCATCGAGCACGACACCGACACCCGGGGCCGCACCCCGATCCAGGTGGTGGTCGACCGGATCGACGCCCGGGCCACCGGCAGCGGCTACGCGTTCGCCAAGCTCGACGTCGAGGGCGTGGAGCTGCGCGCGCTGGAGGGCGCCAAGGCCCTCATCGACCGCCACGACCCCCCGGTCTGGCAGATCGAGGTCCTCGACCACCAGCTCCGCAAGCACGGCTCGTCGGCGGAGGCGATGGTGGGGTGGATGGCCGAGCGCGGCTTCACCCCCTCGTGGTACGAGGAGGCCACGGGGGAGCTGACGAGCGGCCCGGACACCTGGCGCGAGCACCCCAACGTTCTTCACCGCCGACGACCACCTCGCAGAGGTCCTGCGCCGGCTCGACGAGCGGCCCCACCGGCGCAGCTAGGCCATCGAGGGGGCGACCGGCCGCCCCCGCCAGCGGTACCGGAGGCGCAGCCCCGTCCACAGCGCCCGGTGCTCCACGTCGGCCAGCGCCCCCCGCCGCACCACCGTGGTGTAGCCAACGTCGCGCGCCTGGTTGGTCCAGGCGGACTTGTGGTCGCCGGCGCCGCGCATGAAGTCGAACCCGTCGAGCCCGTCCTGCACCGCCTGCTCGAGGAGCCGGCCGACGACGAGGTGGCCCGGGCCGTAGGTGGCGTAGGTGGGGTCCCAGCCCGACTTCATCCCCAGGTAGTAGCCACCGAAGACGGCGCCGTAGCGCCCGACGATCGGGACGCCGTCGAGCGTCACGAACGAGATCCGCAGCAAGCCGGCGCGGTCGAGCGCCGCGGAGGCGTCGGCCAGGAACGCCCGGCCCGGGACGCTGGTGAAGGGCCCGGTCGGGGCCCGGCCCTCCCAGCGAAGGTCGTGCAGGCGGAGGAAGGCGTCGAGGTCCTCCCTGGAGCTGCCGGACCGGTGGTACACCCACTCGACCTCGCCCACCTCGGCCAGGCGCCGGCCCCGGCGCAGCACGTCGTTCTTCTTCAGGAGCTTGCGGACGCCACGCTCCGGGTCCTCGAACGCCCGCAGGTCCAGGTACGGGTAGGCCTCGTGCTCCTCCTGGCGCAGCTCGTGGCTGCCCTCCAGCCGGGCTCGGAGGGCCCCCAGCAGGGCGCTGTCGTCGGCCAGCCGGGTCAGGTTGAGGACGGTGCCCCGGCGCCCCAGCTCGACGGCGAGGTGCTCGACCACCTCGTCGAGCGCCTCGGGGGCCCCACCGTCCACGAGGACGCCACCGAAGTCCGCGTTCTCGTGACCGACCCCGACCAGCATCCGCACACCGACCGGGCCCGGGACCAAGCGGGACTCCAGCAGCGGGGCCAGCGCCACCAGCAGGCCGCCTCGCCGGACCGTGACCAGGTGGAGGCGGTTGCGCGAGGCGTGGGCCCGGGGGCCCCGACCGAAGGTGCGCCACCATGCGCCCGCCCACGCCGGCGTCAGGTAGACGTTGGCGTCCGCAGCACGGTCCACCAGGTCCCACCACTCGGGCTCGAGCGCGTCGATGGCGTCGTCGTCGCGGAGCACCGCGAGCGCGAGGGCGCCGCTCACCGGCGTCGTGCCCTGGCGATGGCGCGGGTGATCCACGGGCGGGGGAACGCGTCGGGCTCGGACACGACCCGGCGGTAGATGGCGACGAGCTTGGCCGCTGCGGCATCGGCGGAGAACCGCCTGGTCGCCTCGGCGAGGGACGCCTCGCCCATCGCTCGGGCCAGGTCCGGGTCCTCGATGACGTCGGCGAGCGCGCCGGCCAGGCCGGCCACGTCGCCCAGCGGGACGAGCCGGCCCGTGCCCCCCAGGACCTCCCGGACGGGGCCGATGTCGAAGCCGACCACGGGCGACGCCGACGCCATGGCCTCGAGGACGGCACCGCCGAAGCCCTCGTAGCGGGCCGATGACACGAACACGGTGCACGCCGAGAGCAGCTCGGGCACGTCGTCGCGGACGCCCAGCAGCCGCACGGTGCCGTCCAGGCCGAGGCGGGCGTGGATCTCCTGCAGCTCCGGGGTCGCGGTGCCCTCCCGGCCGGCGACCAGCAGCACCACGTCGGGGTGGCGCTCTCGCAGGACCGCCATGGCCTCGAGCAGCAGGTTCTGGCCCTTCTGCGGCTCCTGCCGGGCCAGGTTCACGACGACGGGCGCGTCGGGGGCGATGCCGAGGTCGGCCCGGAGCCGCTCCCCCGCCTCGACCGGGGCACGGAACCGCTCCAGCTCGCGCCCCCGGCCTGCGACCAGCACCCGGGTCGGGTCGGCGCCCAGGTGGGCCACCGCGTACCGGGCCCCCGCCGCCGTCAGCGCGTGGAACGCGGAGGTCAGGTGCCGGGCGAGGAACCGGTCGACGGACCGGACGACCGCGAGCCGACGCGGCGAGGGCGCCACGGCCATCGCTTCGGGCGCGTACTGCATGTTGACGACGCTCACCATGGCCGGGGCGCCGGCCAGCGGCGCGGCGAGCCGACCGACCAGGTCCGAGCCGAACAAGGTCGTGTGGACGAGGTCCGGCGGGTGCGTCCACAGGTCCCGAGCCACGATCCTCGCCCGGGCGGGCCACCGGTCGTGGATCTCCACGAAGCACATCCCGAGGGCTTCCAGCTCGGGGCGGCTCCGGAAGGCGCACTCGCCGGTGAGGACGAGGACGCGGGTCTCGAACTCGCTGCGCGCCAGGCGCTCCAGGAACAGCACGGTGGACCGTTCGGCACCGCCGCGATCGTTGAGGCGGTACACGATCACGGTGGCCCGCGGACGTCGTCCCGCGACCTGGATCGCGTCGGCAGAGCCCTGCGTCGCCCCCGTGAGCATCCGTTGATCTTCGCGCACCGGCCATCAGCGACCGTGCCCCTCGCGTCGTGCATGATCTCGGGGTGCGCACGCTCCACCTCCTCGCCTCCGCAGACCGGCGTGGCGCCGAGGTGTTCGCGGTGCTGCTCGCCGAGCGGCTCGCCGAGCTGGGCCACGAGGCCGAGGTCGTGGCCCTGCGGCCGCCGGGCTCCCCTGGCGGCGGCCTCGACGTCGACGTGGTGCCGGGGCTGCCTCGGCCCCGGGCCGTCGCCGAGCTGCGCCGCCGGGCGCGCCGGGCCGACGTCGTGCTCGGCCACGGGAGCCGGGGGCTCGTGGCTGGCACCGCCGCCACCTTGGGCACCCGCACGCCCCTCGTGTACCGCAGCATCGGGGACCCGACGTTCTGGGGTGCCTCCCGGGCGCGCCAGGTGCGGGTCGGGCTCCAGCTCCGCCGTGCCGCCCAGGTCACGGCGCTGTGGCCGGCAGCGGCGGAGGCCATCGCCCGCCAGTACGGCGTCGCCCCAGAGCGGATCACGGTCGTCCCCAACGCCGCCGACGAGCGTCGCTTCTCCCCGGCGACCGCCGAGCGGCGAGCGGAGGCCCGGCGCTCCCTCGGGCTCGCGCCGGACGCCCCCGTCGTGCTCTACCTCGGCGCCCTCGCCCCGGAGAAGCGGGTGCCGCTGGTCGTCGAATCGGTCGGGGCCGTGGAGGGCGCGGTGCTGCTGATCGCCGGCGACGGGCCCGAGCGCGACTCGGTCGCGCGCGCCGCCGAGCGGTCGCTCCCGGGCCGCCACCACCTGCTGGGGGTCGTCCAGGACGTCGAGCCCCTCCTCGCAGCGTCCGACGGCGCCATCCTCCTCAGCACCACCGAGGGCCAGCCCGGGGTGGCCGTCGAGGCCGGGCTGTCCGCGCTGCCGCTGCTGTGCACGGACGTCGGCGGGGTGTCGAGCGTCGTCGTGGACGGCACCACCGGTCGCCTGGTGCCCGCCGATGCCTCACCCACCGAGGTCGCGGCCGCGCTGCGCGCCATGCTCGACGACGCCCCGACCCTCGGTGCGGCCGCGGCCGAGCGGTGCCGTGGCCGCTTCTCGCTCGACGTGGTCGCCGCCCAGTTCGACGAGGTGCTGCGGGCCGCAGCAGGGCGGCCGTGACCGGCGCCGCGACCCCCGACCCGGGCGACGCCGCCGCCGTCGACGCCATCGCCGGCGACGAGGTGGAAGCAGGGGCCTCCCAGGCCGTCCACGGTCGCTCGGACCGGGCCGAGGCGGCTCGCGGCGGGCGCTGGGGCCTCGTCTCCGGCATGTTCGAGCAGGTCGGGAGCATCGTCGCCACGATCGTCCTGGCCAGGTTGCTCAGCCCCCAGGACTTCGGCGTCGTCGCCGCGGCCACGCTCCTGCTCAACCTGCTCCACATGGCCGGCAACATCGGCCTGGGCGCGTCGCTCGTGCGCCGGGACTCGATCGAGGAGCCGGTCTCCTCGACGACGTTCTGGCTCGCCTCGGGCATCGGGGTCGCCCTCACCAGCCTGCTGATCGTGCTGTCCCCCCTGCTCGCCCGGGCGATGGGGCAGCCCTCGATCACGGCCTACGTGATCGCCCTGTCCCCCCTCCTCGCCATCAACATGGTCTCGAACGTGTCCGAGGCCCGGCTGCTCCGGGAGCTGCGGTTCCCGTGGGTCTACACGGCGGACATCCTCAACATCGTCGTGTACGTGAGCCTCACGCTCCTGCTGGCGTGGGCAGGCCTCGGCGCCTGGTCCATGGTGATCGGCCGGGTCGCAGGCGAGCTGCTCGCCACCATCTTGCGCATGGTGGCGGCCCGGTGGCTTCCCCGCTGGACCTTCGACCTCGCCTCCATCAAGGGCGACCTGCGCTACAACGCCGGGTTCTTCGGGAACCAGTTCCTGAACTACTTCGTGAAGAACGTCGACTACTGGATGGTCTCGTTCACGCTCGGGGCCACGGCCCTCGGGCTGTACTACATCGCGTTCGTCCTGCCGAACATCCTGCGCCAGCGCCTGACCTGGCTGGCCGGGGAGATCCTGTTCCCGCTCATGGCTCGGGCCAAGGACGACCTGGTCGAGGTCCGCGCGATCTACCAGGAGAGCGTCGAGCTCCTGAACTTCATCGCCATCCCCCTCCTCGGCGGGGTCGCGCTCACCGCCACGCAGATCATCGCCCTCGCCTTCGACGAGAAGTGGATGGCCGCGGTCGGCCCCCTCCGCTGGCTCACGATCGCCGCCCTCGCCGAGATCACCGGCCAGTGCGGCATGGTGATGTTCCTGGCCCTCGGCAAGCCCTCGGTCAACATCAGGATCCAGACCATCCGCCTCGTGGCATCGGTCGCCTTCCTCTTCGTGGTCGCCCGCACCACCGACGGCATCACCCCGGTCGCCGTCGCCATCGCCGCCGCCACGCTGCTGTCCACGATCATCACCCAGCTCGCGGTGCGCACCGAGATCGGCGTCGGCTTCAGCCCGGTCCTCCGCCTGAACCGCGGCCCCCTCGCCGGCCTCGCCGCCATGGCAGCCGTGGTCATCCCGCTGCAGGGCCAGGTCGACGGCCTGGCCATGATCCTGCAGGCGATCGTGCTGGCGCTCGCCGGCGCCGCCGCCTACCTGACCGTGCTCCTGCTCGTGGACCGGACCAACGCCCTGCGCCTGTTCGGGCGGCTCAAGCGGGTGGTCCGTGGCTAGGGGGTACCGCACGGTCTGGATCCCCGAGGCCGAGGGCGGCGGCTCCACGGGCTACTGGGAGACCGCATGGGCTGCGGAGAAGCAGGTCGCACCCCCGTGGCTCGTCCGTGCCCTCGACCGGCAGCTGCCCGTCCGGGGCCGGGTGCTGGAGGCCGGGTGCGGGCAAGCCGAGTTCGTCCGCCTCCTGGCCTCGCCGGGCCGCCCGGTCGTCGGCGTGGACCTGGCGCTCAAGGCCCTGGTCGCCGCCCACCGCGACGATCCGACCCTGGCCCTCGCCGGGTCAGACGTCGGGGCGCTGCCCTTCCCGGACGGGACGTTCGACGCCGTGGTCAGCCTCGGTGTCGTGGAGCACCTCGAGGCCGGGCCGGTCGAGCTCCTGCGCGAGCACCGCCGGGTGCTCGCCCCCGGCGGCGTGCTCCTCATCACCGTGCCCCAGCGATCCTGGTTCCGGGCGGCGTCTGACGTGGCCCAGCTCGGCCTCCGCCGACGGACCGCCTACCCGCAGCGGGGCCGACTGGTCACCCGCCGCCAGCACCTCGAGCCGACCACCGGACCGGGGGCGTTCCACCAGTACGAGCTCGGTCGGCGCCAGTTCGAGCAGCTGCTCCAGGCCGCTGGGCTCAGCGTGGTCCGCTGGACGGCGCTCGACGTGGCCAGCGGCATCGGCGACCTCACCCGGGGCCGACGCCAGGCCGAGCCTGGGGCGGCCCCGCCCGAGGCGACGACCGCCGAGGCGGACGGGTCGGCGACGGCGAGCCCGGCGCTCGCTGGGGGCGGGCTGGGGGGCTGGGCCCGGCGGGTGGTCCTGACCGACGAGCCGGTGGGCGCGGCAGGCCGGGCGCTGCGGTCCGTGGCGGCGCGGGCCTTCGGCCACATCCAGTTCGTGGTGGCGGTGCCCGACGGACCCGCCCGGGATCGGAGCTAGCTCCGGTCGGTGGGGATGCCCTCGATCGTCATGGGCTCCCCGGTCGGCAGATCGTCCGGGTCGACGTCGGGGGCGGGGGCCACCACGGGCTCGGCGGCGGAGGTGGAGGCGGTGGAGCGGGCCCGGGCCTCGGCGCGGATCGTGTCCTGCTGCTGGCGGGCGGCCTGCGCCACCTCGTCGAGCTTGTAGTACGAGTAGTAGTACCGCTTGGCGTCGTTGGACTCCAGCGACCCCACCATGACGCAGCCCACGATCCGGGCGGCGTTGAGCTCGAGGCTCGTGATGGTCTGGCGCAGCGAGCGCTCCGTCGTCTTGCCGAGCCGCACCACCACGACCACCCAGTCGACCAGCGGCAGGAAGTCGATGGCGTCGTTGGCCACCATCACCGGGACCGTGTCGATGACGACGGTGCACCCGGAGTCCAGCCCCGCCGAGGTGACGGCGGCGAGGTCGTCGAGCAGGCCGGTGACGCGGTCCGTCCCCGGGCCCGACGGGATGACCCGGACGCCGGTCTTCTCGTCGCGCTTCACGATGCTGCGCACGATGTCCTCGGGCCGCCCGGCATCGGCCCGCTCGAGCAGCCGCGACGACAGGCCAGGGGTGCGGGCGACGCCGAAGAGGCGATGCACGGCAGGCCGACGGAAGTCCGCACCGATGACCACCACGTCCCGGCCGACCTCGGCATAGCTGAGCGCCAGGAAGGCGGTGGAGGTGGTCTTGCCCTCGCCCGGCGCCGACGACACGATCATCACGCACGGGGGCCGGTCGAAGCCCTCGGCCGAGCTCCGGAAGTCCAGGTGGGAGCGCATGGCGCGGAACGCCTCGGCGAACGGGCCCGAGAACTCGTTGAGGTCTGCCCGCTCGAGCAGCTTGCGCCGCCGCCCCTTCATGACCGGCACCATGGCGACCACCGGGGCGCCGACGATGTCCTCGGCGTCCTTGGGCGAGTCCACGCGAGGGTTGACCTTCTCCAGGATGGCCACGAGGCCCACGGCGCCGAGCAGCGCCATCAGGAACCCGAGCGCCATCCGCAGCGGCAGGCTGTTCGGCAGGGTCAGCTTGGCCGGCGGGACCTCGGTCACGGGGTCGTAGCCGGCGATCCGCCACGGGGTCGAGGTCTTGGAGTCCTGGACGTCGATCACCTGCTGCTCGGCCTTGGCGAGGCGATCAGAGAGCACGGTGCGCTGGGCCTGGACCGCCACGTCGGGCGGGTTGGCGTTGAGCTTCTCGATGTTGGCGGCGAGGAAGGCGTTGAGGCTCTCGTTGGCATCGTCGCGGAACTGCTGGGCCGCGGCGAGCTTGTCCTTGTAGGACTGGCTGAGCGTCAGCTCGTTGACGTCGATGTAGGCCTGGGCGAAGCTCCGGACGTAGGGCAGCACCTCCTTCTTGTCCGCCATCTGGGCGCTCAGCTTGATGACGAGCGAATCCGCGTTGACCTTGGTCTTCAGCTGCTTGGCGTACTTCTGGGCGGCGACGCCCCGCACCCCGTTCTTCTGGGCGGCAGCCGCGGCGACCTGGTTCTGCTTGAGGTCGATGGCCGCCTGCTGCAGGTCGACCAGCGTGACGTCGCCGGCGTTGGCGGCCAGGTACACGTTGGTCGTGTAGAGCGTCTCCTGCTTCGGCGCGGAGGGCGCCAGGGCGACCACCGCCACCATCACGATGATCGGCAGCCCCACCAGGATCGGCCAGCGCCGGCGGAGGATGAACAAGAGGTTGGAGGTCATGTGGGTCCAGCGCGCCTACGTGGTGGTGGTGGTCATGAGCGGCAGGGGGGACAGGCTACAAGGCTCGGGCGCCGCGAGCAGGAGCAGCGGGATCGGCCACGAGGAGCCCCTGCTCGGGGGCATGGTTGGCGGTCAGGGTGGCCTCCAGCTTGGCCCGCTCCTCTTCGGCCTTCTCGAGCTGCTGGAGCCGGTAGCGATCGTGGGCGGCGGCCACGAGGATCATGAGCAACGGGTACAGCTGCACCCGTTGGCGCGACAAGATGCCGGCGTTCGAGATGTTCGAGAACGCGATGACGAACCCCACGATGTAGCCGCCGCAGTACGCGCCGAAGTTGGATCGGTACATCACCGGGAAGATGTTCCAGATCCATCGGAACGCGATGATCGTCAGCACGATCAGCAGCATCCCCTCCGCGGCCGACAGCAGCACCGCGAACGAGCGCGCCTCGAAGACGAACGGGCGGTAGATCACCGTGACGGTGGCGGCGGGGAGGTCCCATGGTCGCCGCACGGGCGTCGCGGCGAACGCCGAGCCACCGATGCCGGTCCGGGTCACGGTGGACTCGAGCGAGTCGTTGAGGTTGGCGGTGCCACCGGCAGTGGTGCCGAGCACCGAGTCCATGCGCCCGAGCCCGCTGATCAGCACGGGCACGATCAGCAGCAGCACGATGATCGGGAACGCGATGCCCCGACGGCCGACGGTGCCGGTGGGCCGGGCGAGCAGGGACACCACCATCGCCAACGCCGAGATCAGCAGCAGGTGGGGTCGGATGTTCAAGATCGCGACGCCGGCGAGGACCATCCAGAGGATGCCGATGACGGTCTTGCTCCCGGAGAGCACCCGCGATGCACCCAGCGTGAACACGCCGATGAGGCCGACCATCAGCGCGTCCTTGCCGGTCGACGACGGCCAGAAGAGCATCGATGGGAGCAGGAAGATCAGCCACGCCGCCAGGTACGGAGGCGCATTGGGGAACGCCACCTGGAACGACCGGAAGAAGCACAGCAGCCCGATCCACGCGATCCACGAGAAGATCAGGAACCCGCCGAAGTAGGTGGTGCCGAACACCAGGTACAGGATCCCGGTGATGTAGCCGACGACCCGGGTGTTGCGGGGGAAGCTGTCGAGGTCCGTGCCCGCGATGGTGAACTTCCCCTTCTTCATGTTGACCACGAGCATGCCGCCGGCCTGGTGGTAGCGGCCGGCGTCGGACTGGCCGCCGTAGATGCCCTCGGTCATGTAGTAGCGGGGGCCGGCCATGAGCAGCTTGAGGATGAGGGCCACGATGATGAGGCGCCGCAGTCGCTTGTCGCCCTTCGCCGCCCAGAAGCACACGGGCAGCGTCATGGTGAGCAGGACGAAGAAGAGGAGGATCGGCACCCAGGTGTCGGCGTCGGTCACCAGGGCGAGCAGGAAGATCCCGAGGCACACCGCCACGACGAGGATCCCGCCGACGATGGCGATCACCGACTCCGGGGCCGCGAGGGCGTAGGCCGCCTGCTTGGAGGCCACGATCGGCGAACGGCGGGGCTCGACCTCCCGGGGCGCGTCGGCTGAGGGTCGGCGGCCGACCTCGGTCACCGGTTCACCTCTCGCCAGCCCTGCAGCATCAGCACGTCCCAGACCTCGTAGGACGAGTCCCTCCGACCCGACAGCAAATCGTCCCACGCGCGGCGCACCGGCACGGGGTCGAGCAGGCCGCCCTCGGCGAGGCGGGCCGGCGCCAGCAGCTCCTCGGCCCAGGGGCGCAGCGGCCCGCGGAGCCAGTCGTCGATCGGCACCCCGAAGCCGCTCTTGGGCCGGTCGACCAGCGACGGCGGGTGCCGCCGCAGCAGGAGCTGGCGCAGGGCCCACTTGCCCTGGCCGTCGCGGATCCGCATGTCGAGCGGCAGCCGGCAGGCGAAGGCGATCACGTCCGGGTCGAGGAGCGGGACCCGGGACTCGAGGCTGACGGCCATGGTGGCCCGGTCGACCTTCGCCAGCACGTCGTCGGGCAGGTAGGAGACGGCGTCGACCGCCATCATCTGCTCGGCGAGCGTCGGCAGGTGCGGCCACGCCGAGGCATCGTGGGTGATCGAGGTGGGCTCGTGGGCGCCGGGCACCACGGCCTCCGGGTCGTCCCAGTGCGACACGAGCCGTCCGTAGGCCGCGGCCGCCGTCGGCTGGCCCACGATCGAGGCCAGCTTCTCCACCTTCAGCCCGACGAGCGGCGGGCGGCGAGCCTCGGGCACCAGGCGGGCGATGCGATCCCAGGTGGCCGGGCTCGGCGCGGCCAGGCCGGCGGCGAGCGCGCGGCGCACGGGGTGCGGGATCCGTCCGATCCTCGACCACACCTTGGGCAGCCAGACGTGGCGGTTGTAGCCGCC
The DNA here is from genome assembly GCA_046331115.1 of Acidimicrobiales bacterium. Lineage (GTDB taxonomy): Bacteria > Actinomycetota > Acidimicrobiia > Acidimicrobiales > Iamiaceae > Aquihabitans. The sequence goes on along the minus strand of JAXLRJ010000001.1, from coordinate 480,829 downwards.
GAAGACCTCGTCGCCGCCGTCGCCCGACAGCACCACCGTGACCTCCTGGCGGGCCAGCCGCGACACCAGGTAGGTGGGCAGCTGCGACGAGTCGGCGAACGGCTCGTCGTAGCGGCCGGGCATGAGCGGCACCTCGGCGAGGGCCTCGGCTCCGGTCACCAGGAACTCGGTGTGGTCGGCGCCGATGCGGTCGGCGACCTCCCGGGCTGCGCCGGACTCGTCGTGGTCCGGATCGTCGCTGGCGATGGTGAAGGTGCGCAGCGGCTCCGAGAGGCGCTCGGCGGCCAGGGTCGACACGGTGCTCGAGTCGATCCCGCCGGACAGGAAGGCGCCGAAGGGCACGTCGGCGCGCAGCCGGGACTCGACGGCATCGCCGAGGAGCCGGTCGAGCTCGTCGAGCGCCTCGCGCTCGTCGGTCAGGCGCGAGCGGGACCCGGCCTCGGCCACCTCGGCCATCGACCAGTACGGCACCGGCTCGCCGACCTCGCCAGGCCCGGGCCCGACCCGCAGCCAGGTGCCCGGCGGCAGCTTGCGGATCCCGCGGTGGATGGTCCACGGCGCCGGGATGCACTTGAAGCGCAGGAGCAGGGCGACGGCGTCGGGGTCGAGCTCGGTCGGCGCACCCGGCAGGCTCCGGATGGCCTGGAGCTCCGGCGCGAAGGCGAAGGCGCCGCCGACCTGGCCGTAGAGCAGCGGCTTCTCGCCCAGGCGGTCTCGGGCCAGGACGAGGGTGCGCTCCTCGCGGTCCCACGCGGCGAAGGCGAACATGCCGTTCAGGAGCTCGAGGGTGCGAGCGACGCCCCAAGCGTCGAGCGCCTCCACGAGGACCTCGGTGTCGGAGGTGCCGCGCAGGCGCACGCCGGTGGCCTCCAGCTGCTTGGCCAGCTTGGGGGCGTTGTAGATCTCGCCGTTGTAGGTGATGACCCACCGGCCCGACGCCGAGGCCATCGGCTGGGCGCCCTCGGGGCCGAGGCCCACGACGGCGAGGCGCCGGTGGGCCAGGGCGATGCCCGCGTCGGGGTCTGACCAGGTCCCGTCGGCGTCGGGCCCGCGGTGCCGGATGGTGGCGCCCATGGCGACGGCCTGGGCGAGCAGGGCCTCAGCGGGCCGCGTGCGTGAGGGGTCGAAGAGCCCGGCGATGCCGCACATGGGCGCTCAGCGAGCCACGTCGGCGAGCGCGGAGGCTGCACCGAGGGAGAACCGGCGATACCCGTCGACCCGCCGCAGCTCCGCCAGCACCGCGCCGAGGCGCTCCCGACGATGGGCCGCCAGGCCCTCCCGGAAGCGCATGTGGCGACGTCCCGCCGCGAGGCGGGCGTCCGAGGCCGGCGTCGCCATGTGGGCGACGACCAGCCGCTTCTCGATCTCCTCGAGGTGGGCCACGTGGTAGCCCATCCGCTGCTCCACCTCGGTGCGCCCGTGCAGGAACTGGGCCCCGCGCAGGGCGAGCTGCGGGGCGATCCGCCGGATCGCCAGGGCGGGGATGCCGATCTGCTGGCCGGCGTGGATCCGGTAGTCGACCAGCTTCTCCGGCACCGGGACGACCTCGCCGGCGGCCGCCGCCACGAGCGAGATCCAGCGGTCGTACATCATCACTGGCAGGCCCGGGTGGATCTCCGCCGGGAACGGCAGGACCGCCGCCAGGACCTCGGCGCGCAGGGCGAGCGTGCAGCCCGAGACGGCCTGGCGGGTGAAGAGCTGGGCGAACGGGTCGTGGCGGGTGCCGTCGAGCTCCTTGTGCGAGAAGCCTGCCACCCGCCAGCGCGAGTGGCCGATCAGCTCGCCGTCGCTCGAGATGAGGCGGGCATCCGAGAAGGCCATCAGGGCGTCGGGGTGCTCGGCCAGCCGCTCGCAGAGCACGGCGACCTTGTGCTCCCGCCACACGTCGTCCTGGTCGCAGATCATGATGATGTCGCCGGTGGCCGCCCGCAGCCCCTCCTCGAAGGTGAGCCAGGTCCCGAGGTGCTCTTCGCGCAGGAGCAGCTCCACGGGGAAGGGTGCCTCGGCGGCGAAGGCCCGCAGGATGTCGGGCGTTGCGTCGGCGGAGGCGTCGTCCACGATGACCAGCTCGTCGGGCAGCCTGGCCTGGGCGGCGAGCGACGCCAGCTGTGCGGGGAGGAACTCGGCACCGTTGTAGGTGGCGAGCACCACCGAGACGCGCTCGCTGCTGGTGCCCTCGGGCTGGTCCATCCCCACACGGCCAGCGTACCCGCGGGACCGCCCTCGGTTCAGCCGATGGGCGGCGAGGTCGAGCCCCGATCGATGAGCGCGGCCAGGTCGGCCCACAGCTTGGGGGCGGCGACCCGGACGTCGTGCGCCGCCGCGACCTGGGCCGCGAGGCTCCGACCGGCGGCCCGGCGCAGGCGCTCGTCGTCGAGGAAGGCGATGAGGCGGTCGGCCAGGCCACCGACGTCGAGGTGCGGGACGATCCCCGTCGCAGCCTCGGGCCCGGCGGCGACCAGGAGCTCGGGGATGCCCCCGTTCTCGTAGGTCACGATGGGCACACCGAGCGCCGCGCACTCCAGCGCGACCAGGGGGTACGGGTCCTCCCGGCTGGTGAGGGCGAAGGCATCCGCCGCCGCGAACCAGGGCACGGGGTCGGGTTGGACGCCCACGAAGTGGACGTGGTCCGCGCCGGCGCGATCCCGGTCCGAGCGCACCCGCTCCCAGTCGGCCGAGCGCAGGTCGCCACCGACCCACATGAAGTGCACCGGCTCGGCATGGCGGCGGCGCACCTCGCAGGCCAGCTGCACGAACAGGTCGGCCCCCTTGCGCCAGTCCACGGTGCCGCACCCGACCACGAGCGAGGCATCCACTGGGACGTGGTACTTGCGGCGCACCTCCTCCACGGCCCGGGGCGACACCCGGCGCTCGGCCAGGGCCACGGCGTCGATGAACTCGTGGTGGGTCCGGACGCGCTCGCCGGGCAGCCCCACGTCGTCCACCAGGAAGTCGCGCACCGCGCCCGACGCGGCAACCCACAGGTCGGGCACCTCCAGGAACAGGTCGCGCTCGTGCTGGCGGGTCCAGGTGCGGTACGCCACCTGGAGCTCGTGGACGTGGCACACGACGGCACCGGGCTCGACCAGGTACGGGAGGATCGCCACGCTGGGGAGGCTGTTCAGGTAGACGAGGTCGAAGCGCCCGAGCGCGCGCAGCTGCGGGCCGAGGCGAGCTGCCGCGATCGCCTTCCAGGCTCGGCGGCTGCCCAGCCGCAGCAGGCCCTCCTGGGCGAAGGCCAGGCCCCGGTTCACGGTCCAGGTGTCCAGGTGGTGGACCTCCCCGACCTCCGCGAAGCGGTGGCCGAGGTCGCCGTCGCGCAGGATCAGCACCTCGACCTGCACGTCGGGCTGCTCCCGGCTGATCCAGCGCAGGAGGTGCAGCAGGTTCATGGGCGACCCGGTCAGGGTCGCCTCGTGGGCCACGGCGAGCATGCGCGCCATCAGCGGCCTCCCTCGTCGACGAGCTGGGGCACCAGGTCGGCCAGCGCCTCCCGCCAGCCCCGCATCTGGACCCCGAGCTCGGGGCCGAGGCGCGACGACCGCAGCGCCGAGCGGCGCGGGCGTGGGGCGCGGCCCGCTCGGACGTGGTCCGTGGAGGACGCCGGCACGATCCGGCCGGGCTCGCCGCCCGCGAGCTCGGCCGCGGCGCACGCCAGCTCGTAGGGCGTCGCCTCGCCCGCGTTGGCCACGTGCAACACGCCCCCCGGTCGGCGATCGACCACCCGGGCCAGCACGGCGGCCACGTCGTCGGCGCGCGACGGGCTCCCCCACCGGTCGGTCACGAAGGTCGCCTCGGCCGACCGGCCGAGGGCCGCGTCCACGGCAGTGCGCACCAGCGACCGCCCGTGGGCGCCCGACACCCAGGCCACCCGCACGATGGAGGCGTCGGGCCCAGCCGCCACCTCGCCAGCCAGCTTGGACCGTCCGTAGGCGTTGATCGGCCGGGGCGCGACGGCCTCGTCGCACGGTTCGTCGGCACCGCCGTCGAACACGTAGTCCGTGGACACGTGGACGAGGTGGGCGTCCACCGCACCCGCCGCCCGGCGGAGGTGGCCCACCCCGGTGGCGTTGATGGCGTGGGCGCGCGCCTCGTCGGCCTCGCACGCGTCCACGTCGGTCCAGGCCGCCAGGTTGACGACCACGTCGGGGCGGGCCGCGTCGAGCACCCGCGCCGGTGCCGCAGGGTCCTCGAGGTCGAGCTCGGACCGGGTGGCGGGGTGGACCCGCCAGCCATCGCCCTCCAGGGCAGGCACCAGCGCGGCCGCCAAGCGGCCACCGGCGCCCGTGACCACGACGCTGCCCCTGCCGCCCGGGACGGCCCCTCCTCCGCTCACGACGTGCGGAGCATACCCAGGCCCCCGACGACCTCCCAGAACCGTCGGCCGACCACCTCGGGGGCCTGGCGGGCGGCGGCGCGGCCCCGAGCGGCCTCGACCAGCGCAACGCCGGCCCCGGAGCCGTCGAGGAGCGGTGCCAGGGCGCCCGCCAGGGCGTAGACGTCCGGGTAGGGGGCGCCGACGGCCGCACCGTCGGCCACCAGCTCGGCCAGGCCACCCACCTCGAAGCAGGCCGTGGGCGTGCCCTGGGCGGCGGCCTCGAGGGGCACGAGGGGCTGGGCCTCCTCGCGCGACGGCACCACCAGGGCATCGGCCGCGGCCAGGTAGGGCGCGACGTCGTCGACCTCGCCGTACCAGGTGACCTCGCCGTCGGGGCCAAGGGTCCGGCGCACCACGTCCAGCAGCCGGACGAACCCGCGCTGGCGCCGACCGATCCACACCATCGCGACCGGCGGCTCGTGGCGGAGCGCGGCGGCGAGCTCCAGGAACAGGTCGGCGCCCTTCACCCACCGGGCCTCGCCGCAGGCGACCACGAGCGGGCCGTCGGGCGCGAGCTCCGCTCGGATGGCGGCCACCGCCTCGGCGTCGGCTGGCGGTGCCGGCCGGAACACCGGGGGCAGGACCTCGATCCGGCCAGGGTCGACGCCCAGCGCGGCCGCGCCGTCGGCGACCCCCTCCGACACGCACAGGACGAGGTCCGCCGAGCGCAGCCCGTCGATGGACGCCGGGCGCAAGCCCACCAGGACCCGGTGGGTCTCGTGGACGTAGGCGACGGTGGCCGTGCCCGGCGCCACCTCCAGCAGCGCGCCGGCGGCCACGGCAGAGTTGGCCAGCACCACTGGCGCGCCCTCGCCCGCCTCCGGCGCGCGCGCCACCGTCCGCAGCTCGTCCTCCATGGCGCCACCGCTCGCGAGCTCGAGGGCGACGTCGAGGCCCTCGGGCCGCTGGTCCGAGCACAGGAGGTCGAGGAGGACCCGGGTGCTGCCGGACCGGGTGGCGTGCGGCGCCACGACGAGCAGGTCGGCGGTCACGAGCCGGTCCCGACCAGGTCGGCGAGGGCATCGAGCAGGGCGGGGGCGGCAACCTCGACCCGGTACCGGGCCGCCACGTGGGCCTGCTGCGACGGGCCCGTCGCCCCGGAACGGCGCTCGATGGCCAGCGCCACCACGGCGTCGGCCAGGGCGGCGACGTCCGGGTAGGGCACGAGGCGGGCGGTGGGGCCGAACATCTCCTGCAGCCCACCACATCCGGCGAAGCCCACGACGGGCGTGGCCACCAGGGCGGCGTGCAGGCACACGAGCGGGAAGGCGTCGACGCGCGCTGGGTGGGCGAAGGCATCGGCGGCGGCGAGGACGTCGTCGAGCGCCGGGGTGGACGGGGCCACGTGGAACGAGGCCAGGCCCAGGCGCTCGGCCAGGTCGGCCACGCGGGGCCGCAGCGGGTCGGCGGCGCCCCCCACCCAGCAGAACTGGACCTCGGGCGCCAGCCGGGACGCCGCCAGCGCGGCCTCCAGGAACAGGTCGACCCCCTTGCGGTGGGTGCCGATGCCTGCACCGACGACCAGCGGCAGGTCGACGGGCACGCCGACGGCGTCCCGGGCCTCGTCCGGGGACGCGGCCACCGCGGGCCCAGCCACGAACTCGTGGGCCACCGGGACCGGGTGCCCCAGCCGGCCCTGCAGTTCGGCGGCGGTCCCCGCCGAACCGGCCAGCCAGCGGTCGACCCTCGCCCGCACCGGCACCGGGCCGTCGAGCCAGTGCAGGTCCTCGCCGATCTCGACCGACCAGGCCACGATCGGGCCAACCTCGCCCACCACCTGCAGCGCCTGGGCCGCGGAGGTGCTCACCAACAGGTTGGCGGCGGCCACCTCCAGGTCGGCGAAGCGGCCCCGGAGCTCGTCCAGGCGGGCCGGGTCGGGGCTGGCGTGCTCCCAGGGCTCGTGGTCGTCCAGCACGACCCGCACCGGCGCGAGCGAGGCGACCTCCCCCTCCATCTCACCGCCCCGGAACGCCAGCACCTCGAGGCGCAGGTCCGGGCGGACCTCGACCAGCCACGCCAGCAGGGTGCGGACCAGCACGGGCGGGCCGGTGCGGTCGAGGGCGTGGACCCAGATGCGCAGCAACGGGCGCTCGCCGGGCCCGCTCACCCGCTCCCCAGCCGCCCGGCGACGCCCTCGACGACCCGCTCGGCGAAGCGGTCGGCGTCCATCGCGTCGATGATGCCCTGCACCACGTCGTCGGGGTGGCGGGCCAGCGTGGCCGCCACCGCATCGGCGAGGCCGGGGACGTCGAACGGGGGCAGGGCGATCACGCCCGGCACGACCTGGTCCGGCTCGTAGAAGGTGACGACCACCGCGCCCTCGACCACCAGGGCGAGGAGCTCGTCGGTGAGCAGGGCGAGGCGGGCCGGCACGCAGATCACCGGGGCGTCGTCGGCGCCGACCTCGATCGGCCCCTCGACCAGCTCGAGTCGATCGGCCACCCCGCACCGATCGGCCTCCTCGAGCAGCCGTTCACGGTCGGAGGGCTCGGACCCGGTGAGGTGCCAGCGGCCGCGGACGATCAGCCGGTGGTGGTGCTCGAGGTGCCACAGCACCCGGACGAACAGGTCGGCGCCGTCCAGCCACGAGTCCGTGCCGACGCCGACGATGGTGGGGACCGGTCCGAGCGGGCCCGTCCCGACCCGGTGCTTGACGGTCGTGAGGCGGGGCAGCCAGGCGCCGCCGGCCTCCCTGGCCCCCTCCTCCGACGCGTCGATGACCAGGTCCACCCGCCCAGTCCACTCGTCCTCCCAGGCGCCGTAGAGGGGCTCCTCGCCGGACCGACGCACGACGATGGCCGGCACCCGCTCGATGCCGGGCACGGCTCGGGCGCCCTGCCCGTCGTCGAGGATGACGAGGTCCGGGGCGGCTGATCGCATCCAGCGCCGCAGCTGCCAGCCGCGGACGACCCCGGCGGTCCGCTGGCCGCCGATCCCGGCCAGCACCGCCGGCCACCAGGTCCGGAGGTGGTCGATGCACCGGGTCGGCCCATCCCAGACCCGGCCGGCGTACGGGGGCTTGTGCCCCCGCCGCAGGTACCAGACCTCCACATGGGCGCCGAGGTGGTCTCGCATGGCGGCGCAGCCCTCGAGCAGCACCTGCGACGCGAACCGGGCGTTCGGCGCGCCCATCACCACCAGGACCCGGAGCGGCGCGCTGGGGCCTGGCCCGGCTCCCTTGGCGGTCATCGAGCCAGCAGGACCGGGCACGCCTTGCCAGCTGCCAGGACCAGCGCCGAGATCGCCTCGCGCTCCTGGGCGAGGCTCGAGGTGAAGATCTGGAACGCCGCCGAGTCGCTCCCGCTGGCGCCAGCTCGGCCAGCGGCCGCCCGCAGCCGGCTGGCCACCCCTTGGGCGCTCGCCTGATCGGCGCCGGTGAAGTAGCGCGCGGCATCGTCGAAGTCGTCGGCGAGCCGGGTGAGCGTGTTGGCGTAGCCCTCGCGGCCCGACGTGTCGGTGTCGAGGCGCGCGACCACGTACCGGACGTAGCGCCAGACCGTGTAGAAGGACCGGCAGCCCGCCGTCAGGTCCGCCGGGTCGATGGCGTCGTTGGACGTCAAGATGTCGGGGTCAGGGGCCATCAGGTCGTGGCCGTTGGGCAGCAGGACCGTGGGCGTCGTGGTCGACGACGTGCTGGTGGTCTCCTTGGCGACGGTGGTGCTGCTCCCGTCGGGCACGGTGCCGAGCCCCTCGTCGATCCCCATCGACGCCGGCGACGGCTTGGCCCCGCCGACGCGGGTGGTCGAGCTCGGCATCGTGGTGACGGCGAGGCCGCACGAGGTGGCCACCAGCACCACGGCGACGAACAGCCCGACCAGCACCGGGGCCGCCATGGCCGCCTGCCCCCTCCGCGTGCCGGACTCCATCTGGCGGATCGTACTCGGCGCCCCGCGCCGGCCCGCTTCGGGTCAGCGCGCCCGGCGCCGCAGCCAGCGCGGCATCGACCGGGACCGACCCGCTCGGGGTGCCTCGGTGGCGGCGGCCGTCCCGGAGGGCGCCGATGGCGCGGCGCCAGCCGGCCCACCCGCCAGGTGCTCGAGCACCTGCGCCACGGTGACCGGGCCCGCCGGTGCGGTGCCGACCTCGGGGTGGGCCGACAGGTCACCACCCTCCTGCTCGAAGGCCAGGCCACGGAAGAACGCCTCGGGCTCCACCTTCCGCAGCGATGCCACCCCATCGGCGGTGGGCACGGCCATGCAGAGCGGCACGTCGGCCGGGGCGATGCCGACCTGGGCGATGACCCTGGGCTCGCCGGTGCGGTTCTCGCCCGACCCGTGGAACAGCGCGTGGTCGTAGAGCACGACCTGGCCGGGGCGGAGGTCGAGCGGGACCATGGCATCCCCGCCGGCCTGGTCCAGGGGGACGTTGACCGACGGGAGGAATGGCGAGCGGGCGGCGTCGAACCACCCGTGGCTGCCCGGGACCACCAGGAGCCGGCCGTTGTCCGGTCCGGTGGCGACCAGCGGGCACCAGACGTTGGCCGAGCGGGCCACGGACTCGTCCACCGAGCTCCAGTCCTGGTGGAGGTCCATCTCGCCCTCCCCACCAGCCTCCTTCACCAGGTACGTCGACCCGATCGCCCGGTAGCCGTCGAGCACCTCGTCGAGGCGCGGCCCGATCACCGACACGATGACCTCGCTGGCCTGCTGGTTCGCCGCGTCGTCGAGGCGGCCGAGGGTGGCCGAGAACCCCGCCTGGGAGGGCAGGTCGAGCGCGTCGAAGCCCCGCCGGAGGGCATCGACGTCGGCCGCGCCGAGCAGGTCGAGCACCACGTACCCGTCCTGTTGCAGGCGGGCGTCGGCGACAGGGTCCTTGAGGTGCATCAGGCAGGCTCCGGCTCGAGCGGCGGGGGCGCGGACCGCGCCGCACCGATCAGCCCGGCGGCCAGGATCGCGAGGAACGGATACGCCATCATCGCGTGCCGCGAGTACCCGTAGGGCCCGAGGATCGGCTGGAGGAACAGCACCACCACCGGCACCCACACCACGGTGGCCCGCCGAGCGGATCGCAGCGCCACGAGCGCGAAGATCGCCATGACCGCCATCGACCGGTACCACCAGGAGGCGGCCGAGCGGGCGGCGTGGTCCTGCGACACGGTCAGGATCCGCAGCCGGTCGAAGTGGGTGGCGTAGTCCAGGCCCCCGGCGTCGTCGTCGTTGCCCACCTGCGCCAGGCGGCGGGGCGCCACCTTCGCCAGCTCGACGGGGTGCGAGGCGAACCACCGCAGGGCCCGGCTGGTGTTGCGCCGGGCCTGGGCGCCCTCGGCCGGGTGGTCGAAGCGCCAGCCCGGCGGGAAGAAGCCCGAGAGTTGCAGGTCCGGGTCATCGAAGGGCGAGCCCCGGAAGCAGTCCTCGGCCAGCGGCAGGAAGCGGTCGTCCTGGAGGCGCACCGTGGTGAGGGAGCGGTCGTACTCGTACTTCACCGTGCACATCCCCTCCGGGATGCTGGTGGCGTTGGGGCTCCACCAACCGACCTGCACGCCGTTGCGGATGGTCAGCGGGACGAGCAGGACAGCGACCCCCGCCAGCGTGAGCCCCAGCACCCGCAGCGCCCCGGTCCGCCGGCGGCGGACCGCGAGGTGGGCCAGCAGCGGCACCAGCACGAAGACCCACGCGCGATCGGTGGTCATGATGGCGAACCCGACGAGGACGCCCGTCCAGACCAGCACCTCCCGGCGCGGCCGGGCGTGGTCCTGCGACACCACCGTGGCGGCCAGCGCGGCGCCCACCAGCAGCGCGGTGGCCGTGGGCTCCAGGATCGCGACCGATGACACGAAGACGTGGGTGGGGGCGATGGCGAAGAGCCAGGCCGCCGGCACGGCGGCGCGGGGGCCGAACCACCTGGCGGCGAGCGCAGCGCAGAGCCAGACCGTGAGCGTCCCGGCCACGACGCTGGCCGCGACCCCTGCCTGGTAAGGCGCGAACCAGCCGGAGACCCGAGCGAGCCAGACCCCTGGGGCCATCACGATCCCGGCGCCGGGCGGCCAGAGCGCCGTGGGGCGCCCACCGATGGTCGGCAGGTCGCCGCGAGACAGCGCGTCCGCGATCCGGAGGTTCATCGTGGCGTAGTAGTCACCGACCACCGGGCTGGTGGTCACCGGCGTGGGCGGCGCCGCGGCCCAGATGGCCCAGCCGGCGCGCAGGAGGCCCCCGACCCCGATGGCCACCAGCACGCCGACGTCGCCGCGGCTGCGGGGCCGCCCGAACCGGGTCGCCAGGAACCTCGCGGCTCGGCCGATCGACCCGAGCACCAGCCGGATCGAGCGCAGCAGCCACCGCAGGGCACGCCCGAGGGCGCGGCGCACCGGGTGCCATGCGGCGCGGTACCCGCGGACGAGCGCCTCGTCGGCCCGCCGGAGCCACCCCGGCGCCCGGGCCGCCGACGCCACCGCCAGGGCCAGGGCGACCGCGACCAGCGCCAGGGCGGGCGCCGGGCGCAGCAGCGCCCGCCACGCCAGCCCGGCAGCGACCGTCGGGACGAGCGCCAGCGGGCAGGGCGCGAGGCGCGCACCGGGGCGCCACGACGGGACCGCGACGAGCGACGCGTGGGCGGCGAGGGCGAGCAGGAGGCCGATCAGGACCACGGTGCGCCCGATCGTGGGCACGACGAGGACCACGCCCACCGCCGTGGCGCCCGCCAGCGGCAGCGCCGCCCGACCCAGCTTCGGGCCCAGCGCGAGCACGGCGACGAACGCGGCGAGGCCCAGGGCCAGCACGACCTGGCCGACCTGCGCCGACCGGTCGCCCACCACGACGCCCGTGGCCGTGGGCACGATCGCGACGAGCCACGCCCACACGGCCCCGGCGACGAGGCGCCCCAGGTCGCCATCCCCGGGCGCGGGGCCCGATGCCGGCGGCTGCTCCATCGGGCGGGGAGCCTACCCGGCGCCCACCGAAGGGCCGGGGGAGGTGGGGCGGGACCGGAAGGGCCTGGCGAGCAGGTCGCGCAGGCGCGCCGGGCGGTCGGTGGCGCTCCCCGCGCCGAGGGGCGGGGGCGTGCCCCGGCGCTGGGTGCCGAGCACCCGGTCGAAGACCGCGAGGACCGCGCCGTAGTTCAGGTTCGCCGAGGCATCCGGCCCGTGGTGCCAGCGGTGCTGCTCGGGGGTGCTGAACACCTGGTCGAGCACGCTGGGCGCGGTGGCGATGTTGGCGTGCTGGAGCTGGCCGTGGATCCCCTTGAAGACCTGCAGCGCCACCACCGCGTCCGGGTCCAGGCCGAGGGTCGAGAGCACCACCATCTGGGCCGTCAGCAGCGGGACGAGGTCCACCGGGTGGAACCGGCCGGAGTTGACCCAGTAGAGCCGGCGGACGCTGTGGTGCACGGCGTGGAACCGCCACAGGGCGGGCACCTGGTGGGATGCCCGGTGGTGGGCGTAGTGCACGCCCTCGAGCGCCACGGCCCCGAGCGCGACCTGCACCGGGATGGGCAGGTCCGCCAGGACGGTGCGCCGGCCCCGGCCGCCAGTCAGGGCGCGCCTGACGAACGAGGCGCCCAGCGTGGTCGGCGGGGCCAGGGCGAACGCGAAGAGCAGATCGGTGCGGAGCTCGCCGTCGTCGCGGTTCCATGCCGGATCGTGGGGGGCCACCCGCTCCAGGACGGCGAGGCCCATCCACCCGGCCACGGCCAGGGACGCCGCGGTCGCGGCGTCGGCAGCCGTGGGCCCGACCAGGGGCACCAGCCGCCGGCGCAGGACCGGGGCCAGGGCGGCCAGGCCGGCCGCACCGGCCAGCGCGGTCGGCAGCGTCCAGCGCGGCCCCGTCCGCTCCCCCACCTCGTCGGCGACCGCGACCCGGTCGAACGCCAGCTCCACCGGCCCAGTGTCGACGGCGCGCCCGGTCCCGGCAAGGTGGGCGCTCCTCGGTGGGCTGGCGCCTCGACTCGCTATCCTCGACCCGGTCCGGCCGACCGACCTGGGGGAGTCGCGCGTGGCTCGTGCGCTGCTCATCAATCCATCGTCGCTCTCGACCTACGGGACCCGCTCGGGGCGGTTGGCGTTCCCCTTCTACCCGGTGCTCTCGCTCGCGTCCATCGCCGGGGCGGTCCGAGACCGGGGCCACGACGTGGACATCCTCGACCTGGGCGCCCGCCCCTACGCCCCCGAGTAGGTCGAGGCCCAGGTGCGCGCCCTGCGGCCAGACGTGGTCGCCTTCACCGCCACGACGCCCCTGTTCAACCAGGTCAGGGACATGTCGTGGATCGTCAAGGGCATCTCGCCCGACATCGTCACCATCGCCGGCGGCGCCCACCCCACCGCCCTGCCCGAGCTCTCCCTCCGCCAGGCCCGGCTGGACCTGGTGGCCGTCGGCGAGGCGGACTTCCTCCTGGCGGACCTGCTCGACGGGCGAGACCCGTCGCTGCTCGGCGGGGTGGCCCGGCTGGTCGACGACGCCTACGTGCCCGCCGTCCCCGGCCACCTGCTCGAGGACCTCGACCACCTGCCGCTGCCCGCCTGGGATGCCTACCCGGGCGCGCTCGACCAGCGCATGTCCCGGGTCATCGCCCGCCACCAGCCGGTGACCACCATGGAGTTCTCGCGTGGCTGCCTGTTCCGCTGCGACTTCTGCGCCAGCAAGAACACCATGGGCTACGGCTACCGGAAGAAGTCCCCGGAGCGCTGCGCCGAGGAGCTGGTCCGCCTCGGCCGGCTCGGGTTCCGCGAGGTGATCCTCACCGACGACATCTTCACCAGCGACGCCGAGTGGGCGTCGGCGGTGTGCGAGGAGATCATCCGCCGCAAGCCGGGGGTGGCCTGGACCTGCTCCAACGGCATCCGGGTGGACAGCACGGACACGGACCTGTTCCCGCTGCTGCGCGCCGCCGGCTGCTACCGGGTCTGCTTCGGCTTCGAGTCCGGCAACGACGAGGTGCTGCGCTCGTTCGGCAAGGGCGGGCGGGCCTCGCTCGACCAGGGCCGGGCCGCCGTGCGCGCCGCGCGGGCCGCCGGCCTCGAGCCCGACGGCCTGTTCATGGTGGGCCTGTCCGCGGACACCGAGGCCTCGATGGCCGACACCCTGGCGTTCGCCAAGGAGGTCGAGCTCGACGCCATCAAGTGCGGGATCTGCACGCCGTACCCCGGGACGCCGTACTTCGACCAGCTCCACGCCTCGGGCCGGATCCGGACCTACGACTGGGACGCCTACAGCGTGTGGAACAAGGCGGAGGCGATCTACGAGCACCCCACGCTGAGCTGGCCCACCATCATCGCCGCCTTCGACCGCTTCTACAGCGACGCCTACCTGCGCAACCCCCGCTACCTGCTGCGGCGGGCCCGGTTCATCCTCCGCAACCGCGAGCTGTGGGAGAACGTGCGCTTCACGCTCGAGGGCTGGCGGGCCATGCGTGCCGGGACCACCGACCTGCACACCAACGCCTACCGCCACGAGCAGGGCTGGCGGCCGAGCGACGCCAGCGCCGCCACCGAGATCACCCCCACGAAGCCGCCCAAGGCGGCCACCGGCACCGGCCCGACCGGGCGCAACAACCGGGTGGTGCTCGCGCCCCGGTCCGTCGCCGGCCACGCCGCCCGCTGACCGGCGGCGCAGCGAGGGTCAGATCACGTCGGCGATGCGGCCCTCGACCCGACGCAGGTAGGCCAGGCCGACGACGACCAGCAGGACCCCGCCGAGGGTGTGCAGCCCGAGCAGCTCCCAGTCCGGCCACTGGTGGTACAGCAGTGGCTGGCGGACCGACTCGATGAACACCGCGAACGGGTTCAGGTCGATCAGCCAGCGGTACTGCTCGGGCACCTGCGACATCGGGTACATCACGGGGGTCACGAACACCCCGATGCGCAGCACCACGGCCAGGCCGTGCACCCCGTCGCGCACGAATGCCGTGACGGTCCCGAGCACCAGCGCGGCACCAGCGGTCCACACGAACGCGGCGAGCAGCACGAACGGCACCGCGACCACCTGGACGGAGATCGAGGTGCCCTGGACGATCATGAGGCCGACCAGCGCCAGCAGCCCCAGGACGAGGTCGAGGCCGACGGCGGCGACGGCGGAGATCGGGACCACCTCGTAGGGCAAGGCCGTCTTGCGCAGGAGGTCCGCCGAGCTCACGAGGGAGCTGGTCCCCCGCAGGATGCCGTTGGCCATGAACGTCCAGACCACGAGGCCGGTCCAGGCAAAGGTGGCGTACGGGACCGACAGGCCCCGCGACACGTCGAAGGCGCTGGTCAGGACCAGGCCGTACCCGATGAGCATGATCACCGGCGTGAGCAGGGCCCACCCGACGCTCAGGGCGCTCTGGCGGTACTGCGCCCGCACCTCGCGCTGGGTCCAGAGCGGGATCAGCCGCATGGCCCGTCGGGTGCGGGAGCTCGGGGCGGCCGCGGGCGGCGCGGGCACCGCCGACACCTTGCTCGCTCCCATGCCCGCAACCCTCCATGCCCGACCTCGTCGACCGATCGTCGGGGCCGGGTCGGATGGTACCCTCGGCACCAGCATGGAGGACCGCGCAGCCGACATCTCCGGGCCGGTCCTGCCGCACGACCTGATCGACGGCCCCGCCACCGCACCGTTGCGGACGTTCCGCTCCGACGCCCACGAGGAGGCCTTCCGCACCGAAGGGTTCACGGTCCTCGACGTCTGCGACCAGGACGTCCGCGACGAGCTCCTCGCCATCTGGGCCAGCGTCGGCCCGGCGCCGGGCGACCCCCAGACGGGCTTCTTCCCGGGCAACGCCAGCCCGGACCCCGCCTGGAAGCGCGACGTCATCGCTGCCGCCCTGCCGATCGTCTGGCCGCTCGTCGAGCCCAACTTCGTGGACCACCACCCGTTCCACCTCACCTTCATGGCCAAGTGGCCCGGTCCCGGCGGGCGGCTGCAGCCCCACCAGGACTCCACCATGGTCGGCACGGAGTCCCGCCAGCGTGCGCTCAACGTCTGGATCCCGCTCAACGACGAGCCGACCGACGCCGAGGCCATGGGCATGCTGCGCATCGTGCCCCGCAGCCACGAGCTGCCCAGCGCCCACTGGTACCGGGCGCGTGGCGGCTTCATCCCGGCCGGGATCGAGGAGGTCGAGCAGCTCATCGATCGGTCCGGCGCCAGGCCCGTGCCCACCCGGCCGGGCCAGGCCATCGCCTTCGACCACCGCGTGATCCACTGCTCGTCGCCCAACCGCACCGATCGCCCGCGCCTCGTGCTGGCCATCGGCGTGCGCCCTGCCCAGGCCACGAACGTGCACGTCGAATGCGATCCGGAGGGCTGGGTCGACCTCTACGAGGTGGACGACGAGTACTTCGTGCTGCACCCGGAGGTCGACATCTCGACCTACCCCCGACGGCACCGTTTCCGTCGGGCGCTCCCGCCCTGGGTCGCCCCAGCGGGTGACGGTCTACGCCCGACGCCCGAGACCGAGGCACGCCTCGCCGCGCCCATGGTCCTGCGGGCCCGGTCAGACTTCGGGCCCCCGACGGGCACCGGGCCGGTGGCCCAGGGCGGGGCCCGGCGCCTGCGGCGCGACGGCTTCGCACGGGTGGGGTCGCTGCCCGCCGCAGCGCTCGCCGAGGCCCGGGCCCTCGTCGACCACACCGGCGCGGTGGCCGACCCGGACCGCCTCGACCAACTGGTCGCCAGGCTGGTGCCGGGGTCGCCGGGCACCTGGTCGACAGCACACCGATCGATCGAGCTGGCACCAGCCACCGTGGACCCGGACGCCGGGGTGCCTCCACACGTCCTGCGGTCGATGGCGGCCGCGCCGGGCGAGGCCACCTGGTCGCTGTTCGTGCCCCTCGACGACGCCACCGGCGACCGCGGCCTCCTCCGCCTGGTGCGAGGCAGCCACCGGATCGACCCAGGCGTCCGCCCCGCCGTGCCGGGTGCGCCGCCACCGAGCGCCGACCAGCGGTGGGCGGACCGGATGGTCGACGTCCCGCTGCGGGCGGGCGAGGGGCTCGTCGCCTCGCCCGCGACCGTGCGGGCGAGGCGCCCCAACCACGGCGGTGAGGCGGTGCGGTGGCTCCACGTGCGGCTCGCGCCGACCGGCGCCTCGGTCGGGTCCTGGTGGGAGCACGACGAGGAGACCGTGCGGTTCGAGCCCTGGGGCGGACCGCCCGACTGGACCAACCGATCGCCGCTCGACGATGCGTGCCCGCCCCTGCCCGGCGCCTCGGACGCCGAGGTCGGGCGAGCGCTCCACCGCCTGGACCGCCAGGCGCTCAGCCTCCTGCAGCGGGTGCGCCGGCGCCCGCGCCCGACCGACGCGGGCGGGTCGTCCGGCCCCGGCCAGCACTAGGCTGACCGCCGACCGCGAGGAGCCATGACCACCAGCCCCCACCACGCTGCGCCAGGCGTCGAAGCCGATCTCGCACGCGACGGGTTCGCCGTCGTCGAGGTGCTCGACCGCGCCCAGGTCCAGGAGCTGCAAGGGCTGTACCAGGCGCACGTCGGCGCCCACCGCACCAGCTGGTCGGCCGAAGGGGTGACCGCGGCCACCGGCCGCCACGGCGAGCGCGACGCGGCGGTGGAGCTCGACGCCGTGCTCCGTCGAGCGGTCGCCCCCCGGCTCGTCCCCCACCTGCCCGGGGCACCGGCGTTCTTCGGCTGCTTCTTCCGCAAGGACCCGGGCGAGGAGGGCATGGCCTTCCACCAGGACTGGACCTACACCGACGAGCGCCGGTGCTCGGCCACCATCGCCTGGATCCCGCTGGTGGACGTGGGGCCGGACAACGGCGCGCTGCGGGTGGTCCCAGGCAGCCACGCCTGGACGACGGGCATCCGCCCGTCGGGCATCGACGACGCGCCACCCACCGACCCCCACCTCGATGCCTTCGCCGCGCTGGCGGTCACCGTCGAGCTCGCCGCCGGCCAGGCGGTCCTGTTCCACCCCGGGCTCGTCCACGGCTCGTGCGACAACCTGGGCGCCCTGGGGCGCCCGGTGGTCGGCATGGCGCTGGCCCCCGGGGACGAGCCGGTCGTGCACTTCACCCAGCAGGGCGACCGGACGACCGGCGTGGCCATCCCGCGGACGCGCTTCTTCATGGATGGCTTCCACCGCGCCGGCCCGCCCTTGGATGCCGTGGTGCCATGGGCGCGCTGCGTGGCGCCCGACGACTTCGACGGCCCCCTGGCCGGCGCCTGGGCCGAGCAGCCCGTGGCCAGCTCGGGAATGCCGCCGCGCTGATGGTCGGCCCCGACGACCGGGGGTTCTGGACCGCCCCCCTCCTCGACCCGTCCACGGCGGACCGCCTGCGACAGGCGTTCGAGGACCTCCACGTGGATCCAGACCACCCGCGGTACATCTCCGTCGTCCACGAACCGCGGGAGCAGGGCGCCGCGATCGACCGGCTCCTGCGGGAGGCCGTCGAGCCGCTCGTCGCCGACGTGCTCCCCGGCTACCGCCCGTTCCTCGCCCTGTTCCTGTACAAGGGCGCCAACGGGGGCGAGGAGGTCGAGTTCCACCAGGACTGGACCTACACCGACGAGCGCCACCACCGGGTGGTCACCGCGTGGGTGCCGCTGGTCGACGTCGACGAGCGCAACGGCGCGATGCAGATGGTCCCGGGCAGCCACCGATGGGCCCCGGGCCTGCGCCCGAGCAACGCCGTCGATCGCGACGAACCGACCGTCCCCCACCAGGACGCCTTCCGCGCCCGCGCCCAGACCGTGCGGCTGCGTGCGGGAGAGGCCGTCTTCTACGACCCCGGCATCGTCCACGGCACCCCGCCCAACGAGACCCCGCACGGCCGCCTGGCGTTCGGGGTGCACCTCGCCCCGCCCGGCGCACAGGTCGTGCACGCCCGCCGGGACGAGCAGGGCGCGCTCGACGTCGTGGCCATCCCCGAGGGGACCTACTACATGGATGCCTACCGGTCCGAGCAGGACCACCTGGTGCACCTGGCCCCCTGGGACCGTGCCGTCGAGGCCGAGGACTTCGAGTCGGCCCTGGCTGCGGCGACCAGGCCCGCCGCCCCCCAGCACACCGAGCGGTGACCCCACCACCCGTCCAGGCGCCGCTCCTCCGCTTCGACCAGGTGGTGAAGCGGTTCGTCGGCACCTCCCCGCCAGCTGGCGTGGCCGCCCTGCCCGGGCGTGGCATCGGGCTGGGGCCGGCGGCGCTCGACGGGGTGACGTTCGACGCCCACCCGGGTGAGGTCGTCGGGCTCATCGGGCGCAACGGCTCGGGCAAGACCACGACCCTCAAGCTGGCAGCTGGGATCCTCGAGCCCACGAGCGGCACCACGACGATCATCGGGTCCCCCGCCCCGATGATCGAGCTCGGGTTCCCCTTCCACCGCGACCTCACCGGGTGGGAGAACCTCCGACCGACCGCCGCCCTCCTCGGCTACCCGGCGGACACCCTCGACGAGCAGCTCGAGGCGGTCGTCGAGTTCTCAGGCATCCGCCGCCACCTCGACCTGCCGGTCAAGCACTTCTCGACCGGCATGATCTCGCGCCTCGGGTTCGCGCTGGCCACCCACGGCCCGTGCGACGTCCTGCTCATCGACGAGGTGCTCTCCGTGGGCGACCGGGAGTTCCAGCTCCGCTGCATCGACCGGGTGCGGGACCTGGTCGGCGGGGGCGCGACCGCGTTGTTCGTCTCCCACAGCATGGAGCTCGTGCACCAGGTGTGCGACCGCGTGCTGCTCCTCGAGCGAGGTCGGGTCGCTGCGGAGGGCCTGCCGCGAGAGGTCATCGGGTCCTACGACCGGACGGCCCGCCACGCCGGCCGCCGCGGCGAGCTGCCCGGCACGATCGATGCGTTCGAGGTCGACCAGGGCACCATCGCGAGCGGTGACCTGGTGCGGGTCTCGGCCACGGTCACCATCAAGGATCCATCGGCCCCGCTGCGCCTGCAGGCCGAGTTCCGCGACCCTGCAGCCGAGGCGGGGTTCGTGAGCCTCCCGTCGGAGCCAGCGGGCGGATGGCGCCCGGGCACGTCCAGGGTGCATGGCACCGTCGGGCCCATCTCGGCGACCGCGGGCACCCTGGAGGTCGCCGCCTCGCTCGTGGCGCCCGCCGGGCACGACCACGTGATCGTGTTCGACCGCGCCGCGGCACCGATCACCGTCGAGGGGATCGACCTGGGCATCGTCCGCATCGCCATGGATGGCAGCTGGAGCGCCGCCGGAGCCCGACCGACCGAGCCGCCGAGCCGGAGCCGTCCGGACCGGGCCGGCGACCGGATCCGCTGCGTCGCCGCGTGCAAGCGCTTCGCCTCGCTCCCGGCGTGGGCCGACCACGCGAGCCGGCGGGGACCGACCGCAGACGCCCTCGTCGACATCGATCTGGCCGTCGACCGCGGCGAGGCCGTGGGCCTGATCGGGCCGAACGGCGCGGGGAAGACGACCCTGTTGCGCCTGCTGGCCGGCATCGCCGCGCCCACCTCGGGCACCGTCGAGGTCACCGGCAGCCGCGGCGCCCTCCTCGAGCTGGACCTCGGGTTCCACGGCGAGCTCACGGCGCGGGAGAACCTGCGGTTCCTGTGGGAGCTCAACGGCGGCGACCCCCGCCGCACCAGATCGGCCCTGGGCGCGATCGAGGGCTTCGCTGACATCGGCGACCACCTCGACGTGCCGGCGAAGCACCTCTCGACCGGCATGGTCGCCCGCCTGTCGACCAGCACGATCCTGGAGCTCGCCCCCGACGTCTTGCTGATCGACGAGGCGCTCTCGGTGGGCGACATCGACTTCCGAGAGCGGACCCGGGCACGGCTGCTGGACCTGATCGACCATGGCACGACGGTGGTGTTCGCCTCGCACGACCTCCACCTCGTCACCTCGGTCTGCGATCGGGTGGTCCGCCTCCTCGACGGCCGCGTCGCCGACGACGGGCCGGCCCTGGAGGTCATCGCCGACAGCGGGGGCATCGGCTGGTCCGGCGGGGCCACGGTGGCAGCCGGGACCCTCGCCGTGCGCGACCTCGACGTGGCCCCGGCGCTGCTCGAGTGGGGCGAGCCGTTCGAGGTCTCGTTCGAGCTCGAGGTGCTGGCGCCGACGTCGGACGCCTACCTCGAGTTCTCCATCCGGCACTCGCTCGAGCCGTCCGTGCGCGACCGACCCCAGGAGTACACCGACCGCCTGGCGTGGACCGAGCACCTCCAGGTCATCGACCTCCCCGACGACGTCCTCCGCACCCCGGGCACCCACCGGGTGCGAGGCGAGCTCGCAGGCATCGGCCTGCTCAGCCTCCACGACGTGGTCGTGACGGTCGTCGACGCCATCGACGGCACGATCATCAGCGAGCAGTGGCGGACCGTCCACTTCGGCTCGGAGGGGACCACCGCCGCCCGCTTGTCAGCCCACTGGGCCTACGACCCCGACGGGACCTAGCACCAGAAGTGCAGGGCGTTGCCCTCCCGAGCCGGCCCGCAGAACCCCCCGTAGCTGATCCGCGGGGTCGGGCCCTCGACGGGGTCCACGCGGTGCCAGCGCCAGCCGCCGCCGAACAGGACCAGATCACCGACGGCCGGATCCACCTTGATGGACGGGAAGGCATCGATCCACGAGTCGTCCCGGTGGCCATCGCCCCATGGCTCGTCCGCGAGGAACACCTCTCGCACCACGTCGTACACCGACAGCGCGCCCCCCACCTCGGGCCGCTGGAGCACCACGAAGTAGCTCAGGTGGTCGGCCACGTGGGTGGTGGCGAGCAGGTGGCGCATGGAGTGGTCCTTCTGCGCCTCCGCGAACTCGTTGCCGATGTGCGCGGGGAGCCCGCCCTGGCCCGGCTCCCAGTACCGGACGTGGCCGGGGTTGTACGGCAAGCCGCGCTCGAAGGGGCCGATGTAGGAGTCGTAGGTGCCCATGGGCGCGAGCAGGCTGGCGATGCGCTCGTGGGGGTCGTAGCCGAAGCCCTCGGCGAAGATCCCCCGCCAGCGGGCCGCATCCTCCAGGTAGGCGCCCCGGTAGTCCTCCTCCGGTCCCACGTAGGCGATCGGGCGACCCATCAGCGTGCCGTTCGGGAACACCATGCGGTCCGACTCGGTGCGCTCGAAGCGCTCGAGGGCGGCAGCGACGTCGTCTGGGGAGAAGACCCCCGTCAGGGTGATGCCGTCGGGGGACCGTGCGAAGAGGTCTGCCAGCATCGTGGGGTGGTCGGCCACCTCGTCGGCCGACACGACCCGCCAGTCGATGCTGGTCCCGGTCAGGATGCTGTGGTCTTCGTGCTGCGCGATCATCCGGGCGTCCTCCTGCCGGGAGCCTAGGCGCGCAGCGGTGCGGGTCGCCGGGGCCACCTGGTTGACACCCGGCCGAGGTGCGGGCTAGCGATCAGCGCTGATGCCCACGGACGCGCCACGCTCCAGCAGCCTGTGGTCCCTGCTGTCCGAGGGTCGCGCCGCCGTCCTCGACCTGCTCGGGCCTGAGGCGGTCACCGCGGCGGTCGAGGCGATCGCCGCCCTGGGCCCGGCGCCCGACGACGGGTGCGTGGCCGCGAGCCGGTCGGGCACATCGCGGTGCGAGCCGTGGGCGCAGCTCGCGGCCGAACTGGCCAGCGGCGCGCTCGCGCCCCTCGGCGGGGCGATCGCCGGCGCGATGGTGACCGATCCCGAGCTGCAGATCACCTGGCCAGGCCCGGCGAGCGGGCACGGCCTCGGGTCGGCTGACGACGACGCACCCACGGTCCTGCTGGCCCTGGACTGGCTCGGCCCGGAGACCGGCGCGCCCTGGGTGGTCGCCACCTGGTCAGATGACGAGCACCTGGAGCCGAGCACGGCGGTGCCGGTGGCACTGGCCCCCGGGCAGGTGGCCGTGCTCCCCGGCGGCGGCCGCTGGTTCAGCCTGCCGAACGTCGACCGGCCGGCCCGGGCGATCATCGGCCGCTTGGTCGGGGTGCCCGACGGCCCCTCCGCCACGGTCGCCGAGGCCGAGCTGCGCGAGGTCGTCAAGGAGGCGATCGAAGCGCCGACGACCCCCCACGGCGCCACCGCGTGGTGCGGGCGCTGCGGCACGCCCCTCCTCGGCCACGGCCCGCACGCGTGGCGCGCTGCGCCACCTCGCTGGTGCGATGCCTGCGAGGACGAGCCGATCACGTGGCGGCGGGCGCCAGACGCACCGCTGCCCCAGGTCCGCCCCGCAGCGACCACCCGGGTCGAGCCGGGCCTCCCCGTCCTGGTCGATCGGGCGTTGGACGCCCAGCTCGAGCGGGACGGGTTCGTGGTGGTGCCCGAGCCGGTCATCGCTCCCGATGTGGCCACGGAGCTGCGCACCCGGTTCGGCGAGCTCCACCAGTGGCGCGGCGAGGGGCACCTCAACGACTTCAACCACCGCGACCTGCGCTACCGCGCCGAGGCCAACCGGCTGATGCGCGAGGTGCTCGGCGAGGCCCTCGGCGCCCTCTTCGTCGATCACGAGCCCTTCCTCACCACGTTCTTGTGCAAGTGGCCAGGCGACGACAGCGCGCTCGAGCCCCACCAGGACTGGTCCTACATCGATGAAGACCGAGGCGAGCAGACCTTCGCCGCCTTCGTCGCGCTCAACCCCATCGACGGCCACAACGGCCAGATCCGGGTCCTGCGCGGGAGCCACCGGGTCGACGGCCGCCCGCGCGGCACGCACCTCCGCACCCCGTGGATCGACCGCGACGAGGTGGTCGAGCCCCGCCTCGAGAGCCTGCCGATGGCCATCGGCCAGTGCGCGATCTGGAACAGCGCCACGGTCCACTCGAGCTACCACAACGCGACGGCGGACCCGCGGGTGGCCGCCACCCTCTGGTTCGCCCGGCGCAGCGCCACCCACGTGCACTACCGCCGCTGGGACGAGCGCACCGCTCGCCGCTACGACATCGATCCCTGGTTCTACGAGCGCCTCAACCCGTACTGGCTGATGGTCGCCGAACCTCCGTACCCGGTCTCGCGCGTCGTCGAGGTCGACGACGCGGACCAGCTCGGCGACCAGCTCGGTCCCACCCTCGATCGCCTGGCCGGGCGGCGCGGCCCGAGGGCCGCCGCACGGCGGGTCAAGCGAGCGTTGCGACCAGGCGGCTAGCCAGCGCCCAACGCCGCCAGGCGGCGTGCCAGCTCGTCGGCGGCCATGGCGCCGTCGGGCCGCTCGACCCGATCCACCACCGGCAAGGTCCCCAGGTCTTCGCGCTGGCCCTCGGCGAAGAACGCCTCCGGCACGGCGACCACCTCGATCTGCCCATCCGGAGCGAGCCGCATCGCTCGCAGCGGTGCCTCCTCGGGGACCATGAGGATCGTGGCGGCCAGGCGGGGCGAGGCTCCAAGGTTGGGTGTGCTGCGGTGCACGAGGGCCGTGTCGAACACGAGCGCCTCACCCGCGCGCAGCTCCACGGTGACGGCAGCATCGGCGAACACGGCGCGGTGCTGGATCCAGTCGGGCATCACGTCGATGCCCCGCAGCGAGGGCGCGATGCGGTGGCTCCCGGGCACGACCTGGAGGGCACCATCCTCGGCGGTCGTGTCCTGCAGCGCGATCCAGACCAGGTGGGACCGGTCACCGCCGCGCTCGTCGACGAACGACGTGTCGACGTGGAAGGCGGCGGGGACGTCATCGAAGTCCATGGCCGATGGAGGCGTCGGCCACTTGACGAGCATGGCGTGCCCTGCGGCTCGGCGGCGCACGAACCGTGCCCCAGCGGCGTCGCCCGCGATGGTGCGGATCGCTGCGGCGGAGGCCTGGCGAAACGCCAGGTCGGGGTTCGAGAAGTCGCCCTCGAAGTCGGGGGGCTGGCCCTCGTGGTGCTCGACGCGCTGCGACGGGTGGAGCCGCAGCCAGCGGTCCCGCAGGTCCCGGGCCGCAGCCGGTGCCAGCAGGGGCACGACCACCGAGCCTGCGGTCCGGAGCGCCTCATCGAGGTCGGGGTCCGCGAGGGTGCGGCGCGCCTCGACCGGTCCGGACATGCTCGGATGCTACCCCCGGCTCCCCAGGCACCGGGATGGGCCGGGGGGTCGAGCCGCTAGGGTGCGGACGATGCACGGGGTGGTCGACGAGCTTGCCGGTGACCGAGGGTTCGCCGTCACCGGTCGGCTGGCACCAGAGGCGGTGGCCGGGCTGCTCGAGCTGTTCGCCAGCATCCACGTGGCCAGCTCCCCGGCGATGCACCGCACCTTCGCCGACGAGTCGCGCGAGACGGCTCGGGCCATCGACGCCGGCATCAAGGCCCTGGTGGCCGATGCCCTCGGCGCGCTGCTCCCTGATCACCAGCAGGTCCTGGCCACCTTCATCAGCAAGGGCCCCGGCGGCGACCGGCTGGACTTCCACCAGGACTGGACCTTCTGCGACGAGCGCGAGCACCGCACCGTGCAGACCTGGATCCCCCTCGTCGACGCCGACGCCGGCAACGGCTCGCTGGCCCTGGCCCCCGGCACCCACCGGTGGACCGACGGCATCCGCACCAGCACCACGCCCGATGTGCGCCCGGGGCCGACCGACGACTTCCAGTCCGACTTCGAGGCGATGGCCGACACGCCGTCGCTGGCCGCGGGCTCCCTGCTCATGTACGACGCTGCGATCGTGCACGGCTCGGGCCCGAACCTGAGCGACCAGGCCCGACCGGCGGTGGTGATCGCCTCCATCCCCAAGGCCGCCCAGCCCCTCCACTTCTGCGAGACCATCGAGCGCTACTGCGGCTTCGCCGTCGACGCGGCGTACTTCACCGACCAGCCGTTCGAGTCGGTGCCGGTCGGGTACCCGGAGGTCGAGCCGTGGACGGCGCCGGTCCAGCCCGCCGACTTCGCTCGCCGCCTCGGCCCGGCCGCCTGAGCGCGCTGCGCCGATCGGCGAGCCATCGGCGCAGCGCGCCCGGTACCCTTGGCGCCCATGGAGGATTCGGCTCGAGCCGCATGGCAGGCGGCGCGGCCCGGTCAGGACCACGTCGTCGACGCGGCCTGCGTCGCCCCATGGGTGTCGCTGGAGTTCGATCCGGCTGGCTGGGTGTACGCGTGCTGCTCGAGCGGCCTCTACCCCCTCGGCCGGATCGGCGAGCAGCGGCTGCGCGACCTCTGGAACGGCCCCCGCGCCCAGGTGCTGCGGGACGCGCTGCTCAGGTGGGACCTGACCGTCGCGTGCGGCACCTGTCGCTGGCACCTGGAGCACCGGCGGATGGACCCGGTGGCCGCCGTCTACGACCAGTACCCGGTCCGCTCGGCCGAGCCAGACGTCCCGCACATGATGCTGTTCGCGCTGTCCAACCGATGCAACCTCGGCTGCGTCATGTGCTCCCCGGCCCTCTCGTCCACGCTGGCGGCCGAGGAGGGGCTCGCCCCGCTCCCGTCGCCCTACGACGACGCCTTCTTCGCCGACCTCGAGCCGTTGCTCACGGATCTGCGGCTCGCCAAGTTCCTCGGAGGCGAGCCGTTCCTCGCTCCGGAGCATCGGCGCGTCTGGGAGATGCTCGCCGCCCTGCCGACCCCGCCCCGCCTCCAGGTCACGACCAACGGGACCGTCTGGACCGAGGTCGTCGACTGGCTCTTCGACCACTTCCAGGTCGACATCAGCATCTCCGTCGACGCCTGCACGCCGGAGACCTACTCGGCCATCCGGCGCGGCGGGTCCTTCGAGCAGCTCATGGCCAACGTCGACCGCTTCGCGGCCCGGTGCGAGGCGCAGCGCTCCGACCTCCACGTCTCGTACTGCCTGATGGACCGCAACTGGCACGAGCTCGGCCGCTTCTTGCGCTGGGCGGAGCGGTTCGAGTCCAGCGCCAGCGTCAACCTGGTCACCGACGATGGGCTGGCCCTCCACGACCTCCCCACCGCGGACCTCGAGCAGGTCCAGGCCGCCTGGCTCACCGAGGACCTCGAGGTCGCGCCGGCGCTCGACCGCAACCTCGACGTGTGGAAGACCCAGCTTGCCCAGCTCGACGCGGTGCTCGACGAGCGCCGGGCGGAGCGCACCGCTTCGCCGCGCCACGCTGAGCCGATCGCCGCGCACCACCTCGCCGGCCCGACCTCCGAGGCGCCCGAGGCCGAGGTCGACCTCGAGCGCGCCCGGCTCGCCGCGTGGAGCACCCGCGGCCCCGTCGCCGAGCTGCACCTCGACGGCACCGGCCACGTGGACGCGCTGGTGGTGGGCGACCCCCGCCTCGGCATCGGCGAGGCGGCGCTGGGCGCCACGGTGCAGGGCGTCATCGGAGCCATCGAGGCCGCGAGCGGCGCCACGGCGTGGATGGTCGAGCACGAGCACCGAGGCTCCTCGGTGGTCCGCACGATCGCCCTCACCTCCGGGACGCCGCGCCGTGGCGCCCGTGGCTCGGTGGTCCGCAGCGTGCAGGTGGCCGTCGAGGGCGGATCCACCCTCCTGCTCGCGGAGGACGAGATGTACGCCCCGCGGCCCGACGAGGTCATCGAGATCCGGCGTCGGCCCCGATCCGATGCGCGCTGAGCACCCCTCGCCCCTGTGCGCGGCGCCGTGGGTCGCCATGGAGTTCGATCCGTTCGGGAACGTCCAGGCCTGCTGTGCGAACGCGCTGCACCCGCTCGGCAACATCACTCGGGAGCGGCTGCCCGAGATCTGGCACGGCCCGCGGGCCGACGCCCTCAGGGAAGCCCTGGCCGCCGGCGACCTCACACGCGGGTGCGACATCTGCCGCCACCGGCTGCACCATCCCGGCGGCGAGATCCCCCTCGAGTACTACAACCAGTTCGCCCGGCCTGGGGCGCCAACCACGTGGCCCCGGCTCCTGTCGTTCTCCCTGCACAACACCTGCAACCTGGCGTGCGTGATGTGCGGCGCCGACCTCTCCTCCAAGATCCGCTCCACCCGGTCGGACCTCCCGCCGCTCCCCCACGTGTACGGGGACGAGTTCTTCGAGGACCTCGTGCCCTTCCTCGTGGCCTGCGAGGCCATCGACTTCGCCGGCGGCGAGCCGTTCCTCGTGCGCGAGCACCGCCGGGTGTGGGAGCTGCTCGCCGAGCTGGGCGTGCGCCCGACCACATCCGTGACCACCAACGGCACGGTCTGGAACGACCACGTCGAGTGGGTGCTCGACACCTTCTCGCCGAACATCTGCGTCTCCGTCGATGCCATGGACCCGACCACGTTCGAGGCCGTGCGGGTCGGTGCCCGATTCGACGAGGTGATGGCCAACATCGAGCGGTTCGAGCAGCAGGCCGAAGCCACTGGGAGCGGCGTGTACCTGAGCTTCTCGATGACCCGCCACAACTGGTCGGAGCTCGCACCGGTGCTGCGGTTCGCCGACGAGCACGGCATGGACGTCAGCATCCAGACCGTGGTGGAGCCGGCCCACGGGGTCCAGCACCTCCCCGTGGAGGAGCTGCGGGAGGTGGTCGCCACGATGGAGCGCCAAGAGGTCGACCTGCTGGCGCACCTCGACCGCAACCACGACGGGTGGCTCCGCCAGCTGGCGCGACTACGCGCCGAGGTGGACGAGCGAGCCGACGGCCGGGCCCGCCCCTGGTGATGGCCCCGCCGGGGCCAGCCACCTCGGCAACGCTCGACGCAGCGATCCTCGATCGCTGCCGGCGGCCGGCGGTCGATGCCGACGAGCGCGCCGCCGCAGCCGCCGCGCTCGAGCGATGGGCCGGCGGGCGACCCACGGGCCAGATCCAGCTCGATGCCGAGGGCCGCTGCACGTCGCTCGATCTCGACGACCTCGCCGGCCTCGAGGAGCTGGACCTCGACATCCCCCGAGGCGCCCCGTTCCGCACGCTGCTCGACCAGCTCGAGGCCGAGCTCGGCGCATCGACCTGGGTGGCCGGCGAAGACCTGACGGGCCCCATCGGCGACCACCACCTGTGGCTCACCACCGGCGGGGACCAGCGGGACAAGGTCGGCCTGCGCCTGCGCATCCTGGCCTGTCCGGTCGGCGATGGCGCCGACCTCCTCGTCGCCACCGACACCTACCTGGCGCCACGGGCCACCCCGGTCGCGGTGCGGGCCCGGACCGCCGACCCGTGACGGTCGACGCGCACGCCCACCTGGATCACGCGTTCGGCGGTGGCTGGATCGATCGTCCCGCCGCCGAGCTGGTCCGCCTCCTCGACGAGGCGGGGATCGACGTGCTGGTCGACCTCTCCGGGGGATGGGGCCACCAGGTCCTGGCCGCGCATCGGCAGCACTTCGAGCGGGCCGCGCCCGATCGGTTCCGCCACCTCGCTGGCATCGAGTGGGCGCGGTGGGCGGCAGAGGGCGCGGCGTTCCCCCCACGAGCCGCCGCCGAGCTCGACCGAGCGCTGCAGGAAGGCGCCGCCGGGCTGAAGGTGTGGAAGGTCCTCGGCCTCGAGGTGCGTGACGAGCAGGGCGAGCGGGTGGCGATCGACGACGAGCGCCTCGACCCGATCTGGGCGACCTGCGCCGAGCGAGGCGCTCCCGTGGTCATCCACGTTGCCGACCCACCGGCCTTCTTCGAGCCCATCCCGGCCGAGGGGCAGTACGCCGAGGAGCTCCGCCTCCACCCGGACTGGCACTGGGCCGATCGGACGGCGCTGCGACCACCCCAGCTCCACGCCGAGCTCGGGCGCGTGCTCGACCGATGGCCCGCGCTGCTCGTGGTGGGCGCCCACCTCCTCGACCTGGTCGACGATCTGCCGGCGTTGCACCGGCTCCTCGACCTCCATCCGCGGCTCCACGTCGACCTCGCCGCCCGGGCCCACCTCCTCGCACCGGACCTGCCCGGCCTGGCCGACCTCCTGCTCGCCCACCCCGAGCGCATCCTCTTCGGGTTGGACCATCCCCCGTCGATCGCCCAGTACCGCCACACGCTGGGCGAGCTCTGCACCCTGGTCCACGACTGCCTCCGCGGCGCCGGGGCGCTGGCAGAGCACGATCGCATCCTGGCGCTGGTGCTCGACGGCAACGCCCGACGGGTCTTCTCGCTCGCCCGTCAGGCAGGCACCACGCGGTAGATCGCCCCGTCGAGCGACAGCACCAGCGGCTCACCGGCCGTATCGGGCTCGATGGCCACCACCGAGCCCACCCCCGTGGGGAGCTTGCGCTGCCCGACCACACGGTCGCCCCGGACCTGCAGGGCGAAGAGGTCGTGACGGCACAGGTCGGTGAACAGGTACCAGCCCCGCAGCTCGGGGATGGCCCGGCCGCGGTAGACGTAGCCGCCGATCACGGCGCAGTAGCCGCGAGCATGGAGGAGCTGCATCACCGGGGCGACCGAGCTCGCCGGCGCGCGACCCGGGTGCTGGAGGATGGCTCCCTCGTACCCGCTCCAGCCGAAGTTGGCCCCGTCGACCTGGTCCAAGGGCACGCGATCGATCTCCTCGGCCGTCTCCTGGCCGACGTCGGCGAGCCACAGGTCGCCCCCGACGGTGTCGATGCTGAACCGCCACGGGTTCCGAAGGCCCACAGCGAGCACCTTCGGCTCCTCGCGGCCATCCGGGTCGAGCGCCAGCACCTTGCCCCGCGGGTCGTCGGGCTCCTGCGCCCGACGCCCCGGGTCGTCGATGCCGCCGCCATCGCCGAGGCTGAACCAGAGCGATCCGCCCCGCACGAACCGCAGGGCACCGCCGTTGTGATCGTTGTAGGGCATCGGCAGGTCGAGGAGGCGCCGCACCTCGGCGGTCCTGGCCACCCCTCCGGCCACGGGGTAGCGCTCGACCACGATGTTCCCGGTGCCCGTGGTGCGGGCGACGAAGAGCCGGGCGCCGCCCCGGTCGGCCGCGACGGCCAGCAAGCCCTGGTTGCCGGCCGTGCTCGTGTCCGCCTCGACGTCGAGCACGGGTCGGGATGCGAAGCTCCAGTCACCTCCCTGCGACCGGAGCAGCCGGACCTTGCCCGCCCGCTCGCCGACGAGGTAGCCGTCTGGGACCGGGGTGATCGAGGTGGGGGCGGCGGCCTTCGTGAGCAGGCGGAGCTGGACCGGCACCGATGCGAGCTCGTCGACGGGCGCCGGCTGGGCGACCCCAGGGAGGTCGCCGGGCTTCGTGGTCGTGGTCGTCGTGGTCGTCGCGGCGCGATCGGACGATGTGCACCCGACCGCGAGCACCGCGAAGGCCAGCAGCGCCGCCAGGGTCGCGCCCGGCGCCCCATGGGCCCGGCGATCAGGAGGACCGCACGTTCCCGAGCCACAGGGCGCACCCTACCGAGCGCCGGCGGCCCGCTGTGATCGCCTCCGGCTCCCGATGCCCTGGCGGCTGACGGCCCGGTCTAGAGCTGCCGCCAGCTCCGCTCGCTCGAGGTCGACCTCCACCACGGGCACCGCCGCGCCCGGCTCGTCCGGCGCGGCGGCCATGAGGTCGGCGGGCGTGTGGTCGACGAAGAACCGGTCCTCCACCTGGTAGCGGACCGCGCCTGCCGTTCCGCTCCGCCGGAAGTGGACGAGCCCCGACCCAGCCGGTCGGAAACCGCAGCCCATGGCGACCCGAGGCGCATCGGTGTGGTTGGGATGGGACGAGTGGACGAGCGCGTGGTCGATCACCACCCCCTGCCCGGCGCGGAGCGGGATGGCGCGCATCCGCTCCTCGATCAGGCCCTCGTGGCGGAGCCAGCCGGGCGACAGGTCGGTCCCCGAGAGGCCCGACGGCACGCGGTGGCTTCCCGGCAGCACGCGCAGCTGCCCGTTGTGCCCCTGGATGTCCTGGAGCGCGGTCCAGATGGTGTAGCTGCGGGCGCCGGACGGCTCGTCGACGAACATCCAGTCCCGGTGGACGTACAGGTCGTCGGGATCGTTGGGCCACTTCACCAGGAAGTTCCAGAGGAAGGGCTCGTGGCCCACGACCAGGCGGGCCAGCGCTGGCCCAAGGTGGGCGGTGCCCAGTTCGGCGACGCGGCGCCGGTATGCCGGATCCACGTTGTTCAGGTCGGCTTCGAACCCTTCGCCTGCGCTGCCCCGCAGCTCCCGGTGGGCGGCCAGGAGCGCGGCCGCGGGCTCCGGGCCCACGACGTCCACGATCGCGAAGCCGAACCGGTCGAGGCTCCGGTCGGCGCGCCGATCCGCGAGGAACGGCACCCGACGGCGTGCGCCGGTCACCGCACCAGCGCCCCGGCGCGCTGGCGGTGGCGTCGATCGCGGCGGACGAGCGGCTGGCGGTCGAGCCGCTCGGCCAGCTCGGCGGGCGACAGCTCCTCGCCGTCGATGTCGACCACCTCGGCGATGGGCCGGTCCGGCGGCTCGCGCAGGAGCGCCTCGGCGGACTGCTCCAGGAAGAACGAGGGGTCCACGTCGAACCGGGCGGCCCGATGGCCGTCGAGGTTCCGGAAGTGGACCAGTTGGGCGCCCGCGGGCCGGACCGCCACCGCCGCCACCACCCGCGGCTCGTCGGACAGGTTGGAGAAGCTGCCGTGCACGGTGGCCGCATCGGTCACGATCGCCTCGCCGGCACGCACCGGCACCGCCAGCAAGCGCTCGTCCCACACGTCGGTGTGGCCCAGCCACGGCGCATCGATGTTGGTGCCCCGGATGCCCGCCTCGATCCGATGGCTCCCCCGCGCCACCAGCAGCTGACCGTTGTCGCCCAGGACGTCCTGGAGCGGGATCCACGCCACGTAGCTGCGCACGCCGGCGCGCTCGTCGGTGTACATCCAGTCGCGGTGGGCGGCCTCGGGGAAGCCGCCCGGGTCACGGTGGCCCGGCCACTTCACCAGGAAGTTGCGCAGGAAGGCCTCGTGGTCCACGAACGCGGCGGCGAGGGCGGCGTCGACGTGGCCGGCGATCAGCTCGGATGCCTCGCGCCGGTAGCCGGGGTCCGGGCTCCAGAAGTCCACCTCGAAGCCGTCGCCCTCCCAGCCGTGGAGGGTGCCGAACGCCTCCCGCAGCTCGGCGGCACCAGACGGCGACAGGACGGGCAGCCGCACGAACCCATCTCGCGCCAGGCGGGCGTCCAGGACCGGGTCGGCCAGCACCCGAGGGCGCCCCGACAGGCGGTTCAGGATCGCCTGGGCCCGCGCCGGGAGCGGTGGGGTGCGCTCGCGCTGCATCGGTGCCAGCGTACGGCAGGGGCGTCAGGCACCCGCAACCGTCGCCGACCGACAGACCTGCGAAACATCGGTCAGCTATCCTGAGACGTCCCAACGGGAGGCACGCCCAGCTCATGACCCGCATCGCGCTCTGCCAGGACGGCCTGATCGAATACATGGGCTACATGCAGATGTCCGCCGTGCTGAAGCAGGCGGGCCACGTGGTCGAGGTCTTCTACGACGACCACGTGCACCGGGACCGCTTCGATCGGGACATCCGAGCGTTCCGGCCCGACGTCATCGGGTTCTCGGTGCTCACGCCGAGCCGGGCCTGGGCCGAGGACACGGCCCGACGCCTCAAGGCGGCCACGGGCGCGGTCACCGTCGTGGGCAACGTCGATGCCATCTTGAACACCGAGCACTTCGCGGCCTGCGGCGCCTACGACCTGGTGTGCACCGGCGAGGGCGAGCACCCGTTGCTGGAGCTGGCCCGGTGCCTCGACGCCGGCGAGGACTGGTCGCAGATCGCCGGCTTCTGGACGGTCCGCCCGGACGGCGAGGTCATCCGCAACGAGCGGGCGCCGCTGGTCGACATGGACGAGCTGCCGGCCATCGACCGGGCCATGTACGACAAGTTCAGGTTCTTCCGGCGCAGCCCCTACCTGCGGGTCTACGTCGGCCGCGGCTGCCCCTTCCGGTGCACCTTCTGCTCGAACACCACCCTCACCCAGGCCTACGGGGGCAGCGACTACCTGCGCAAGCGCGACCCCGAGCGGTTCATCGCGGACCTCGAGGAGCTGATCGCCTCCCGCCCGAACGAGATCAAGCGGATCTTCATCATCGACGAGGTGCTCTGGTTCGACCGGGCGTGGCTGCGGCGGTTCCTGGAGCTCTACCGGGACCGCATCGGCATCCCGTTCACCATGCACTTCAAGTTCAACGGCGGCGTCACCGAGGAGGACGTGGCGCTCATGGGCGAGGCCGGCGCCGTCGCCGTCGTGGTGGCGGCCGAGACCGGCGACGAGGAGCTGCGCCGGGGCCTCATGAAGAAGCCCGTGTCCAACGCCCACATCCTCGAGGTGACCGGGTGGATGCGCAAGCACGGGGTCCGCTACGGCACCACCGCCTTCTTCGGGCTCCCCGGCCAGACCTTCGAGCAGCACCTGGCCGAGCTCCCCTTCTACCGGGCGGTGGGCGGCGTGTACCTGTGGTCCACGTTCTTCCAGCCCTACCCGGGCCTCGAGCTCACCGAAGACCCCCGGATCGCCGCCGTGCTCGCTGCGCCCCCGGAGTTCGGCGCCACGCTCCACAACGACATGTACCTGGAGCTGCCGGACCGGACGAGGCTGGTCAACCTCAAGGAGTCTACTTCTTGATGTACCGCTTCCCCTGGCTGGAGAAGCCACTCGCCAAGCTCTGCCGCTACCGCATCCCCGTGCTGTTCGGCGCGCTGTTCGCGCTGCACTTCACGTACTACTACCTGATCTCCGAGGGCTGCTCGGTGTACCAGTTCCTGGTCCACGCCCGGGACTTCGGGATCAACCCGGTGCTGCGCAAGACGACCGCGCTCAACACCTCGGGCCGCCCCTTCGACCCCGGCTACGGCGACTGGCGCGACGACGAGCCCGGTCCGGCCACCGAGGACCACGGGAGCCCCGAGCCCACCCCGGTCACCGTCGAGCTCGGCCGGCGCCCGGCCTGACCATGGCAGACCCGTGGGGCTTGCCGGCGCGGGCGCGCCGCCGGACGATCGGCCCCCTGCCTCGCGCCGCGGCCGCCGTCGCCATCGCCACGATCGGCCCGACGCGGCTGTTCTGGGCGCAGAGCGGTCCCCAGCGCCAGGGTGCGGTGGTGCTGCTCGTCGCCGTCGTGGCGCTGGCGGTGGGCCTCCTGCCCGGTCGGGCGAGGCTGGCTCGGCTGGCCGGGTCGAGCGCCGTGGCGGTCATCGGGGTGGCGGCGGTCCACGCGACGATCGGGGTCAGGTCCCTCGTCGCTGCACTGGTCGTGGTGGCGGTCGTCGGCGCGGCCCTCGGGGCCTGGGAGAAGCCGTCCCACCTCCGATCCGGGCTCGCCGTCGCCATGGCCGCCCTCGGCATGGGCGCCTGGCATCGCACGGGCCAGCCGAACTGGGCCATCGCCGGTGCCGCGGCCGGGGCCCTGCTGGTGGTGGCCATGGACCGCTGGCCGGCCGCATCGGCGGCGGACCACTCCGTCCGGCGGGCCATCGTGCGGGTCGTGGCGGGGATCGCCCACGCGGTGCTGTTCGTCGTGACGGCCGTGCTCCTCTACCTGCCGGGCGTGATCGCCCGGGCGGGTCGCCGGTTCGTGCGACGCCGTGACGGCTGGCGACCCACCGAAGCGGACGCCGCCACCGATCGGCGCGTGGCGAGCGAGCCGTTCGGCGCCACCGCACCCCGGGTCCGGCGCCAGCGCCTCGGCGTCGGCGCGCTCGTGATCGTCGCCCTCGTCGGCGGCCTGGTGGCGTGGCGCCGGGCCCAGCCCCCCGAGCGGGTGATCGTGTCGGTGCCCCCAGCCGGCTCGACCACCGCCGCCCCCTCGACCCCGCCCGGCATGTCCGGCGCCGTGCGGTACAGCCAGACCGCTGCCGGGGCCGGCCTTCCCTGGGCCGACCGCGTCCAGCGGGAGCAACTCGCCCTGCCGCTCCCGCCAGATCCGGTCACCGGGTTCTCGGTGGGCGACTACCGCACCCGCTACACGAACGTCCGTGACGGCGCCCGCAAGACGGTCGAGCCCACGACCTCGGACGCACCCACGGTCTGGCTCGTCGGCGGGTCGGCGGCCTTCGGCATCGGCCAGCGCGACGACCACTCCCTCGCCTCGGAGCTGGTGCGCCAGGGCGACGCCGCCGGCCACCCCATGCGGGTGGTGTCCCTCGGCGTGCCCGGGTACTCCCTGTGGCAGGAGTACCAGCTGGTCTTGGCGCGCCTCGCCTCTGGCGGCGAGCGCCCGGACCTGGTGCTCTTCTACGACGGCTTCAACGATCTGATCCAGAGCTTCGTGCCGGCCATCACGGTGGGCACCACGTGGGATCGGCCGGCCATGTACGACCCCGCCGCCATGAAGCGGTTCCGGTCGATGGAGACCGATGAGGTCCAAGCCCAGATGCGGGCGCTGGGAGGTCCGGAGGAGCTCGGCCGCCAGATCGCCCGCCGCTACGTGCGGCTCCAGGACCTGGTGCGGTCGCAGCTCGAGGCGGAGGGGATCCCCACGGCGTTCGCCTTCCAGCCCGACGCGACCGCCTCACCGGCCAACCTGGCGCGCGTGGAGCGTCGATATGCTCTCCCGGTGCTCCGGAGCGACAGCGTCGACCTGTTCGCCTCCACGGCTCGCTCGACGGTGTCGGCCTTGCCCAGCCAGGTCATCGACCTCCACGACCTCTTCGCCGACACCGACGCGCCGGTCTTCATCGACCTGGTGCACACGAACGAGGTCGGCGCCCAGCGGGTGGCGAAGGCCCTGGTCCCGCGCATCGCACCGCAGCTCGAGCCAGCCCGATGAGCCGAGCGCGCCGCCCCGACGATGGGCCCATCCTCGGCCTCAGCTTCGACTACCACGATGCCGCAGCCGCCGTGGTGGTGGACGGTGCCCCGGTGGCCGCCGCGACCGAGGAGCGCTTCACCCGCACCAAGCACGACCCCGACCTGCCGATCAACGCCCTGGCCTGGGCCCTCCGAGGATGCCGGCGTGGCGCCTGGCGATGCTGCGCGCCAGGGCCTCTACGAGAAGCCGTTCACCAAGTACGAGCGGATCCGTCAACTACGCCCTACCGGGCCCTGGGGCTTCGGCTCGCTGGCCAAGGCCATCTCCCAGTGGTCCTGCCGCAAGCTCTGGGTCGCCTACTGCATCGAGAAGCAGCTCCGGCGGCTCGGCCACCTGATGCCCGAGCCTGGTGTTCGCCGAGCACCACCAGAGCCACGCCGCCGCCGCCTTCTACTCCGTCGCCGTACGAACGGGCTGCGATCCTCACGTTCGACGGCCTCGGCGAGTGGGTGACCACCACGATCGGCTGGGGCGCCGGCCACCGCATCGAGCTCCGTGAGGAGCAGCGGTTCCCGGACTCGCTCGGACTGCTCTACTCCGCGCTCACCGCCTTCTGCGGCTTCGAGGTCAACGAGGGCGAGTACAAGCTGATGGGCCTGGCGCCCTACGGCTCCCCCACCTACCGCGACGTGCTCCTCGATCGGGTCGTGCACCTCGGCGAGCAGGGCGAGGTGCGGCTCGACCAGCGCTGGTTCGACTACCAATCGGGCCGGGCGATGGTCCGGCCGAGGCTCGCCGAGCTGCTCGACGGCCCGGCGCGACAGCCCGACCAGCCGTTGACCCAGCGAGAGGCCGACATCGCCCGCTCCATCCAGGAGGTCCTGGAGGACGCCGTGCTGCGCATCGCGCGCCACGCCCACCAGCTCACGGGCGAACGGGCGGCGTGCCTCGCCGGTGGCGTCGCGCTCAACTGCGTCGCGAACGCGCGGCTGCGCGAGGACGGACCGTTCGAGGAGCTCTGGGTGCAGCCGGCGGCCGGCGACGACGGCAGCGCCATCGGCGCGGCGCTGTGGACGTGGCACCAGATCCTCGACGAGCCCCGCCGGGCTGCCGCCGGTGACCGCATGGCCGGCGCCAGCCTCGGCCCCCGCTACGGCAGCGACGAGATCGCCACCTGGCTGCGCGACGAGGGCATCCCGTTCCGTGAGCTGGACGACGACGAGCAGCTGTGCGATGCCACCGCCGATGCCCTCGCCGACGGTCGGATCGTGGGCTGGCTGCAGGGGCGCATGGAGTTCGGACCACGAGCCCTCGGCCACCGTTCGATCCTGGCCGATCCCCGAGACCCGGCCATGGCCTCGCGCCTCAACCAGGCGGTGAAGCGCCGTGAGGGGTTCCGGCCGTTCGCCCCGGCGGTGCCCGTCGAGGCGGCCGGCGATTGGTTCCTGCACGCCGGGGCCTCGCCGTACATGCTCTTCACCACCCAGGTGGCGTCCTACGACGAAGCAGCCGAGGCCCCGCCCGATGCCGGGTTCGCCGAACGCCTCGCGGTCGCCCGCTCGGCGATCCCCGCCTGCACGCACGTCGATGGGTCCGCCAGGGTCCAGACCGTCGAGGCCGCCACCGATCCGTTGTTCCACCGCCTGCTCGAGCGCTTCGGCGAGCGCACCGGCTGCCCGGTCCTGGTGAACACCTCGTTCAACCGTCGCGACGAACCGATCGTGCGCAGCCCCGCCGATGCGTTCCGGTGCTTTTCCGACACCGACATCGACCTCCTGGTCATGGAGCGGTGCATCGTGGACAAGTCCCAACTGTCCGAGGAGCAGGCGCCGTGCTCGTGATCCGCCACATCGGCCGCGCCGTCCGGGACCTCGCTGCGTACGTGGTGCGGACCGGTCGCTGGTGGATGCCGCTGCTGCTGATCCTGCTGGCGATCACCAGCGTCGTGGTCACGGCCGCAAAGGTCGTCGTCCCCACCGTCGTGTACACCCTCTTCTGATCCGGCCCACCACCCCCGAGGAGCACCATGCGAGCCCGGCCCACCTTCCTGCTCGGTCCCCTGGCGGCTGCTGCGCTCCTCGTCGCCTGCAGCAGCGGCTCGGACGCCCCGCCGAGCACCACGAAGCAGCCGACCACGACGGCGACGACGACCGCGAGCACCAGCACCACGAAGACGACGACCCCACCGGCGTCGGCTCGGGTGCTGGGACCGGCTGACGTGGGCGAGGGCTGGGTGGCCGACGCCTACGACCCCGCCGAGGTCGGCTCGCCGTGCGGCACCACCAACACCGACGAGCTCATCCCCCCGAAGGCGAAGGTCGGCATGGTGGCGGTGGCCAAGGCCAAGGACGGTCGGGCCCAGGAGGACGTGCGCAGCTACGCCGACGCGTCCACCGCCGGCCGCGCCTACGACAGCCTCCTCTCGGAGGTGGACTGCCCGTCGGGCTCGGTCCCCGACGGGCAGGGCGGGTCGATCGCCTTGACGATCGGTCCGACCGCGGCGGTGACGTCGCTCGGGCCGAAGGTGGATCAGGCAGCCAAGAAGGAGATCTCGGCGGCCGGGTTCCAGGGACGATCGCTCATCGCCCAGGTGGGCAGCGACGTGGTCATCGTCCAGATCATGCAGCCCGATGGTGCGACGACGCCGACCCCCAGCATCGAGTCGCTCGCCAAGCAGGCGATCGACCGGTTGGGGTCCTAGCGCGCCGCCCTCGCCAGCGCAGCGTCGACCGTGCCTGCCAGGTCGGGGACGCCGGCCGGGTCCGCCGTGGGACGGGTGATGATCTGGATCACCAGGACCCGGCGGCCCCGGCGCACCTCGGCGGCCCCACCGGCGAACGATGGGGTGGTGATGCGGTGCGCCGCCACCTGGTCCGCCGGCTCGGTCAGGTCGATCGACCTCGCGGACAGCGTCACCGGCACGGTGCCCCCGGCACCGTCGTCGACGGTGCCCCTGGCGCACTCGAAGGCGGCGCGAGACGCGGCGAACGCGGCCTTGGCGTCGTCCTCGGTGCGGTAGGTGCGCAGGACCTCCTGGACCACCCCGTCGTGCGTCAGGCGCTGGGACACCCGGCCCACGGAGGACGTGGCCGACGGCCCCGAGCGCACCGCACCGCAGGGGGCGACCTCACCGCCTTCGTCGAACCGCCCCTCGACCCAAGCCGGGCCGAAGTGGCGTGGCTCGAGGAGGAGCGCGGGGCCACCACGGGCATCCGGCGCCCGGCGGGCGAGCTCGGGCTCCAGGCGCTGGTAGACCGCAGTCGCCGCGACCGCAGCGCCGTGCTCGTTGGTGTGGGCGAGGTCGAAGAACACCGACGCCGGCTCGTCGTCGAAGATGTGCCGGAGGTCGACCACCTGGTCGGGGAGCTGGCCAGACGCCGCAGCGAAGTACTTGCCGATCAGGTCGGCGAACACCCGGGGCAGGTCGGGGTAGTCGTGCAGGATGGCCTGGCGCTGGACGGGCGAGGCGGTGAAGTCCGGCTGCAGGAACACCCCCGCTGAGATGCCGAGCTGGTCCATCTGGTGCAACACCAGGTCCAGCAGCCGGCTGTAGCGGGCGGCGCCGCTCGCGGCGAGCCCGTCGATCCCGCCGAGCTGCGCGAGCCGGTCGTCGAGCTGGTCCCCCAGGCCCTGCAGCTTGCCCAGCGCCTCGGGGTCGTAGACCACCGGCTTGGTGAAGTCGTCCTCGCCCACCAGCGCCTGCTCGAAGGTGCCGATGAGGTCGTTGAACCCGTCGTAGAAGACCACCACGTCCGGTGGTTGCTGGGTGGAGCCGAGCCGAGCCATGAGCACCTGGTACTCCTGCCAGAGCGTGTAGCCCGGCACGCCGTAGTTGTGGACCTCGAGCTGGTAGCCGCGCCCGGCAGCCTGGCGCACGAGCTCGGAGGCGATGGTGTGCTCGTCGCGCTGGCCGGTGCCGAAGGCCACCGACCCGCCCATGAGCCACACGACCACCGGCCGGCAGTCGCACGACGGCGAAGCGATCGTGCGCCGCTCGCCGTCACGCACGTTGGTGGTCTTGGACGTGAGGTCCCCGGACCTGAAGCCGGCGAGCGTGTCGGGTGGGAGCTGCTGCGATGCCTGGTCCTGCTGGACCTGGTCGGCCCAGCTCAGCCCTCGTCCCGCCTCGGTCTGGCTGTATCGGATGCCATCGATCTTCACCGGCGCCCCTTGGGGCGCCTCCTTGGGTGTCGAGGTGGTGGGGGTCGCGCCAGGGTTGGCAGGATCCGAGGAGGCCGACCCGCTGGAGCCAGCGGGCGCCACGGCGCGGTACTCGACCTCGGGCGGCTGGGAGCGCAGCCACACGGCGAAGGCCACGACCACCACGCAGGTGATGCCGAGCCCTGAGGCGAGGTGGCGCCGTCGGCTCCGCGCGTCGGTGGAGGCGGACGGGTACCGGGCGTCGGTCCGGGCCGCTTGGAGGTCGACCTCACGATGCTGCCAGCCGGGTCGGGGCCGGCCGATCCCGACAGCGCGGGCGGCCCGCACGAGCAGGCCGGGCAGGTACACGACGAGCAGCGAGGCCAGGAGCAGCACCAGGCCGGCGATCACCCGGCCGAGCCAGGCCAGGCCCCGGGCCACGGCCCGGTCGAGCCGCGCCAGCACGCCGGGCCGCACGGCGTCGACGGCGACGACCGCCGCCGCCAGGACCAGGCCGACCGCCGCCCGGGGCAGCGACGCGGTCCGGTACCAGCTCAGCCCGGCGAACGCGAGGAAGGGCACGGCCAGCGCCGCAGGCCCCACCATGCGGGTGCTGCGGCGAGCGATCGGCACCCCCACCACCGCGGCGGTGGCCAGCGCCGTGCTCGCCAGCCCGAGCCCCACCACGGTCAGGCCGAGCGACGGACGGGCCAGCACCACGGCGACGCCCACCGCGACGAGCGCCACCAGGGCGCGCAGCAGCAGGCCGGCGCGCACGGCCAGCGCCCCCACGAGGAGCGCGGCGGCGGCCGCGAGGTAGGCCGCGCACCGCTGCTGGGTGGGGCCGTAGCCCTGGACCTGGGCGACCACGCCGGCGATGCCGAGGAGCCAGGCGAGGGGCGCGAGCAGGCCGCGGTGCGAGCGCCGGGCCGGCACCGCCACATCCCACGGGCTCGACCTCGGCGTGGCGACGCTCACCACGGTTCCCCTCCACCCAGACGGCGCAACAGGGCCATCACGGTACCCGGGCGGGCTGCGCGAGGGACCGCGCGGCACGACGCCGCCGGGCGGCCACCTGGCGCCGGGTGCGGAGCATCTGCTCCAGGTAGGTGCGCTCGCCGCCACGGAACGGCGTGCGGGCCAGCCGCCACAGGCGGGAGGGGTGGAGGAGGCCGCTGACCCCGTAGAACAGGGCGAGCATCGCCAGCTGGACCACGCGGAGCTGCCGGGCGGAGATCCTGGGGTTGTAGCTCTGCGACGCGGCGGTGGAGCGGCTGAAGCTCAGGTACGGGGTGCGCTCGTCGATCGAGATCCGCCCGGCGGCCAGGAGGGACGCGAAGTCCTGGGAGCCGGGGTACGGGGCGAAGATCGACGGCGCGGCGTCGTCGCAGCCGATCCAGGCGGCCTGGAGGAGCAGCCGCATGCTGGCGAGCACGTCGGTCCAGCGCTCCTCGGGGTGCCCGATGATGATGTTGACGTGGGTGTGCAGCCCGATGCGGTGCGCGGCGCGCAGCGACGAGCGCATGTGGTCCAGGTCGACCCGCTTGTCCATGATCCGCAGCATCCGGGCCGAGCCGCTCTCCGGCGCGTACGTGATGTTGCGGCAGCCGGTGTCCCAGAGCCGCTGCAGGACCTCGGCGTCGAGCGCCTCGGAGCGGGTGCCCACGGGGAGCTGCCAGGTGATGTCGAGGCCGCGGGCGTCGAGCTCGTCGCAGAACCGCAGCGTCCACTGCCGCTTGGTGATGGCCGTGAGGTCGCAGAAGTTGATGTTGCGGACCCCGTGGCGCTCCACGTAGCCGGCGATCTCGTCGGCGAGGTCCGCAGGGTCCCGCACGGTGTAGCGGGTGGTCCACATGGAGGGCGACGAGCAGAAGGTGCACTTGTAGGGGCACCCGCGGGTGGCGAGCACCGGCATGGATCGCCCGAGGTCCACCCCGAAGTACGGGGAGTCCGCCCAGTAGTGGTCGAGCGGGAACAGGTCCCAGGCCGGGCGGGGCACCTCCTGGAGGTCCCGGATCCGGCGGGGCAGCGCGGGCGCCCCCTCGTCGGGGAGCAGGCCCGGGCGATGCACCACGCTCGGCCCGGTGGGCACCTCGACCCCGTCGGCCACCTGGTCGAGCAGGTCGAGCAGGGTGCCCTCGCCCTCCCCCACCACGCACGCGTCCACCGCGTCGGTCTCGGCCAGGATCTGCTCCCAGTACGACGTGGGCGTCTCGCCGCCGACGACCACGAGCGCGCCCGGGTGGCGGGCCTTGGCCAGCTCCGCGATCTCCCGGACCTGCGGCCACTCGTGCAGGAACATGTTGGTGATGCCGATGACCTCGACGTCCGCCGGCAGGCGATCGACCACCTCGGCGGGGGCCAGGCCGGTGCGGTCGAGCGGCCCGATCGGCGAGTCGATCTGCTCGTAGCGGCCGACCTCCGCCATCGGCGCGTCGATCACGGTGACCTCGTGGCCGGCGTCGCGGGCCACCGCGGCGAGGTAGGCCAGCCCGACGGGCGGGACCGGCCCGTGCGTGGCGAGGCTGCCGGGCAGGGCGATGACCGGTGGGCGCACGAGGGCCAGGCGGACGGGCCGCGTCGGGCGGCGATCGCGCAGCTGCACGGCGACCGGGGTGGCGCTCATCGGGCCCGCCACCGGTGCCGGATGGTCCGCCCG
Organism: Acidimicrobiales bacterium; assembly: GCA_046331115.1. GTDB lineage: Bacteria > Actinomycetota > Acidimicrobiia > Acidimicrobiales > Iamiaceae > Aquihabitans. The sequence goes on along the minus strand of JAXLRJ010000001.1, from coordinate 438,379 downwards.
AGGATCTGCGCGCCGGTGCGCCACAGCGGGATGCGCGACACCTCGCCGGCGTAGCGGGTGTCGATCGGGATCTCCGCGAACCGGGCACCGGCGTCGAGCGCCGCCAGCGTGGCCGCGGTGTCGAAGTCGAAGCCGCTCGGCAGGGCGTCCAGGTCGAGGCCCCGGAGCAGGTCGGTCCGGTAGGCGCGCATCCCGGTGTGCCACTCGCTGAGCTCGATGCCGGTGAGCTGGTTCTGGGCCCAGCTCAGCGCCCGGTTCCCGACGCGTCGCACCGCGGGCATGCCACCGCGCTGGGCGCCGCCGGGGTCGAGCATCCGGGAGCCGAGCACCACGTCCGCGGTGCCGGCGAGGATCGGTGCGAGGAGGTCGGCGACCGCCGCGCCGGGGTACTGGGCATCCCCGTGGAGCATGGCGAGGGCGGCGACGTCGTGCTCGAGCGCCCACCGGAAGCAGGCCCGCTGGTTGCCGCCGTAGCCGAGGTTGACCGGCTGGCGGACGACCTCGGTGGCCTCGGCGCACCCGGCGCGCTCCGCCCAGCGCCGTGCCACCTCGGCGGTGTCGTCGCTGCTGGCGTCGTCGGACACGAAGGTGGCGACCGTCGACTCGCCGGCCCGGGACGGGATGGAGGCGAGCACCTCCTCGATGGTGGTCGCCGCCTCGTAGGCGATCACGCAGACCGCCACGGAGGCGGCGGGCGCGGAGGGCTCGCGCGGGACCGGGCTCGCCACGGCCTCAGGCGACGTGCGCATCGACGGGCTCGGCCGAGGCCGCGTCCCCCTCGGCCGCCGCGGCCATCTTCCTCGCGCTCATCGGGCCGCTCAGCTTCGTGCGCAGCGCCTGCTCGGAGAAGTTCTCCTCGGGCGCTCGGCCGAGCAGCGCCTGCACGAGGTGGACGAGCCGGCGCGGGTGCAGCAGGTTCGAGAGGGCGAAGAACGCCAGCATCATCACGACCTGGCACAGGTACAGGTTCCGCGACGAGATGCCGTCGTTCCAGCTGTGGTGGGCGGGGGCGCCGCGGGCCAGGCCGTCGTAGTACAGCGTCTCGTCGACCACGACCTTGCCCTCGGCGAGCAGCCGGTCGAAGTCCTTGGAGCCCGGGTAGGGGTGGAACATGATCGCCGAGCCCGTGTCGGCACCGGCGACGGCCGCCTGCACCAGGAACTTGAGGTTCAGCCAGCGGTCGTGCCAGCGCTCGTCGGGGTGGCCGATGATCGTGTTGACGTGCACGACCATGCCCAGGCGGTGGGCGTGGCGGATGTCGGCGAGGATGTGGTCGAGGTCCAGGCGCTTGTCGAAGATCTCGAGCATGCGGGGCGACCCGCTCTCCGGGGCGAAGGTGATGTTGGTGCACCCCGAGGCCTTCAGCCGCTCGAGCACGACGTCGTCGATGCCCTCGGAGCGGGTCCCGATCGGGAGCTGCCAGGTGATGTCGAGGTCCCGGGCCTCCAAGGCGTCGCAGAGCCGCAGCGTCCACTGCCGCTTGGTGACCGCGGTGAGGTCGACGAAGTCCACGTTGGTGATGCCGTACTGCTCGACGTAGCTGGCGATCTCGTCCGCGATGTCCTCGGGCTCGCGCACGTTGTAGCGGGTGGTCCACATGTTCGGGGCCGAGCAGAACGTGCACTTGTAGGGGCACCCGCGGCTGGCCATCATCGGCATCGACGGCCCCCGGTCCACGCCGAGGAAGCTGCGCTGGGCCAGGTAGCGGTCCATGGGGAACAGGTCCCAGGCGGGCCGAGGGATCTCGCCGAGCTGGCGGATGCGGGTGGGCAGCCCGGCGTCGGCGGCGACCGCCGGCGCCCCCTCGGGCACGACGACGCCCTCGATGTCGGCGTAGGGCAGGCCCAGGGCGACGCGCCCGGCGAGCTCGCAGGCGGAGCGCTCGCCCTCGCCGCGCACGACGGCGTCGATGGCGTCGGTCTGCTCGAACATCCACGGCCAGAAGTTGGTGGCGTTCTCGCCGCCGACCACCACCACGGCCTCCGGGAACCGGGCCTTGGCCGCCTCGGCGATCTCCCGGACGACCGGCCACTCGTGCATGAACAGGTGGGTGATGCCGATGACCTGGGTGCCGGGGCGGATCTCGGCCACGATCTCGGGCACCGAGAGGCCGATGCGGCGCATGGTGCCGACGCAGGACTCGTACTCGTCGAGCTGGTCGAGCGCGACGCCGGCGGCATCGATGACCTGCACGTCGTGGCCGACCTCCCGCAGGGCGGCGGCCACGTAGGCCAGGCCGATGGGCGGCATCGGGCCGAGCATGGACATCGACTTCACCAGGATGTCCACGGGCGGGCGCACCAGCGCCACGGTGGCGGCCGCGGCGGCCCTTCGGCCCGACAGCTCCACGGGTGTTGCCACTGTGCCTGCCCCCTGGCGTCCAGCTGCCCCGGCCCTCGGGACCGCGCCGAGCATACCCGGCGCTCCCGGGGCGAGGTCCGGAGCCGACCACCCCGCCGACCGATACCATCGGCGCCACATCGGACCGACGCACGGGGCAGGAGGAGCGCGTGGACCAGGGGCAACCGAGCAGCGCAGGTGGGCAGCGCACCGGGACGCGGGTGGAGCTCCTGCCGCGCGCCGCCAGCGCCACCACCAAGGTGGCGCTGCTGCGGCCGCCGTGGGTGATCATCCTGGAGAGCTCCGGGGTCCTGCAGCCCACGCCCCCGGTCGGGCTGGCCTACGTGGCGGCCACGCTGCGCACCCAGGGCCACGAGGTGCAGGTGATCGACGCACCGGGCGAGGCCATGGAGGCGGCCGAGGAGTTCCCGGTCCCCCAGGGCACGGTCCGGCGCATCGGCCTCACCCCGACCGAGATGGTCGAGCGCATCGAGCCGGGCACCCAGCTCATCGGCCTCACCAACATGTTCGCCCACGAGTGGCCCACCGTCCGAGAGGTCGCCGAGCTCGCCCGCGAGCGCTTCCCCGAGGCCACCATCATCCTCGGTGGCGAGAACGCGACGGCGATGTGGACCTGGGTCTTCGAGCAGACCGACGCCATCGACGCCGTCGTGCTGGGCGAGGGCGAGCGGGCGGCGGCCGAGGTCGCCCACCGGGTCGCCCAGGGCGCCACGCTGGCCGGCGTCGAGGGCCTCGCCCTCCGCGAGGTGCCCGAGGGCGAGGAGCACGAGGCCAAGCTCCCGGTGCGCATGCGCCACCTCGAGGAGATCCCCCGCCCGGCGTGGGACCTGTTCCCGCTGGAGTCGTACTGGCGCCACACCTGCTCCACCGGCGTGGACCGCGGCCGGACGCTGCCGATCCTCGCCACCCGCGGGTGCCCGTACAAGTGCTCGTTCTGCTCGTCGCCCAACATGTGGACCACCCGCTACATCGTGCGGGACCCCGAGGACGTGGCCGACGAGATCGAGCACTACGCCCGGACCTACGGCGTCCGCAACGTGGACTTCGTGGACCTCACGCCCATGACCAAGCGGTCCTGGATCCTGAAGCTCTCCGACGAGCTCGAGGCCCGCGGGCTCGACGTGTCGCTGCAGCTGCCGATCGGCACCCGCTCGGAGGCGCTCGACGAGGAGGTGCTGCGGCGCATGGCCGCGGCGGGCACCACCAACATCACCTTCGCCCCGGAGTCGGGCTCGCCCCACATGCTCGAGGTCTACGACAAGCGCCTGGACCTGGACCACGTGCTCGACGCCATCCGGGCCGCCCGCCGGGCCGGGATGATCACCAACATCCACATGATCATCGGCCACCCGGAAGAGCGGTGGATGGACCGGTGGCACAACTGGACCTTCATGATGCGGGCGGCGCTCGCCGGGCTCCACGTGGCCGGGACCACGATCTTCTACCCGTACCCGGGGAGCCGGGACTTCAAGGACCTGGTGGCCGCCGGTCGCCTGACCGTGGACGACGCCTACTGCTACGACTGCCTCACCCGGGGCGGCGGCGGCAGCACCCACCAGTTCAACCCGCAGCTCTCGGTGAAGCAGCTGCACCTCGTGCAGCTGTTCATGATCACGTCGTTCCTGGCCGTGTCGCACCTGCTGCACCCCTCCCAGCTGGTGCACCTGATCAAGACGCAGTTCTTCGGGGCCCAGGAGACCAACTTCATCGAGCAGGGCCTGAAGACCAAGCGCAAGGGCCCGATGAGCCGTCGCCGGCCCGGCCTGCCCGCCCCGCGGGTGCTGGACGCCCCACCGGTGCCGCTGCGCGTCGCGGACCGCGACAGCACCGCGGCGTGACCACCGCGTCGCCCGGGGCCGTGCCGGTAGGATCGGCGCCCATGGTCGGGGAAGGGACCGAGACGCTGCTGTCGATCGAGCGAACGATCGACGTCGAGCCCATCAGGGTGGCACTGCTGCGCCCGCCGTGGGTCACGCTCATGAACTCCGGGTACCTCATGCCGACGCCGCCGGTGGGCCTCGGCTACATCGCCGCGGTGCTGCGCGAGAGCGGCCACCACGTGCAGGTGCTGGACGCCCCGGGCCTGGCCATGGACCGGGGCCAGGAGTTCGACATCCACGCCGGCACCGTGCGCCGGATCGGCCTGACCCCCACCGAGCTGGTGGACCGGATCGCCCCGGGCACGCAGCTGATCGGCATCACCAACATGTTCGCCCACGAGTGGCCGACCGTCCGCGAGGTGGCCGAGCTCGCCCGCGAGCGGTTCCCCGATGCGGTGATCGCCATCGGCGGCGAGAACGCCACCAGCATGTGGACCTGGGCGTTCGAGCAGACCGACGCCATCGACGTGGCCGTGCTGGGCGAGGGCGAGGGCGCGGCCGTGGAGCTGGCCGCCCGGATCTCCGCCGGCCTCGGGTTCGCCGACATGGCCGGCGTCGCCGTGCGGGACGCTGGCGAGGGCGCCCCCGCCAGCAACGGGCTCCCGGTGCGCTTCAAGAAGCTGGACCACGTGCCCCCGCCGGCCTGGGACCTCTTCGAGCTGGACGCCTACTTCGAGCACAAGGGCTCGACGGGCGTCGACCGCGGCCGCTCCATGCCGCTGCTCGCCACCCGCGGCTGCCCGTACAAGTGCTCGTTCTGCTCGTCGCCGAACATGTGGACCACCCGCTACGTGGTGCGCGACCCCATGGACGTGGTGGACGAGATCGAGTCCTACGTGCAGCGCTACGGCGTCAAGAACATCGACTTCGTCGACCTGACCCCGATGACCAAGCGGTCCTGGATCCTGCAGCTCTGCGACGAGCTGGAGGCGCGGGGCCTGCAGGTGTCGCTGCAGCTGCCGATCGGCACCCGCTCCGAGGCCCTCGACGAGGAGGTGCTGCGGCGCATGGCGGAGGCGGGCACCACCAACATCACCTTCGCCCCCGAGACCGGCTCGCCCCACATGCTCGAGGTGTACGACAAGCGCCTGGACCTCGACCACGTGCTCGAGAGCATCACGGCGGCGCGCCGGGCTGGGATGGTCACCAACATCCACATGATCCTCGGGCACCCGGCCGAGCGCTGGAAGGACCGCTGGCTCAGCTGGAAGTTCATGATGCGCGCCGCCTTCGCCGGCCTTCACGTGGCCGGCACCACGCTCTTCTACCCGTACCCGGGCAGCCGGGACTTCCAGGACCTGGTCGACGCCGGCAAGCTCGTGGTGGACGACACCTACTGCTACGACTGCCTGACCCGGGGCGGCGGCGAGGCCAAGAACAACTGGAACCCGCAGCTCACCGTGAAGCAGCTGCACCTGGTGCAGATGTTCAACGTCATGACCTTCCTGGCGCTCAGCCACCTGCTGCACCCGAGCCAGATCGTCCACCTGGTCAAGACGCTGCTGTTCGGCGGCGAGGAGCACACCTGGCTCGAGCAGGGCCTGCGCACCAAGCGGCGCGGGCCGATGAGCCGCAAGCGGCGCGGCCTCGACGCGGAGATCGACCGCACCCCGGCGCCGGTGCTCCTGGAGAGCGCCTCCCGCAGCACCGCTGCGTGAGCACCCTCACCTCGGTCCCCCGACGCCTCCTCCGGCTGCGCCCGCTCGCGCTGGAGCTCGCCCGCGCCTCGGCCCCGCGGCCCGGGGTCCCGTCCGGCGACGCCCTGCTCCCCCTCCAGCGCGCCTCGGACGGCGCCGGCGGATTGCCCACCCTCGTCGCCCAGACCCTGAGCGCCTACTCCCTCCAGCCCACGCGGGAGCGCCAGGGCGGGGCACGGGTGGCGAACGGGCGCCGCGAGCGCGCCGTGGCCGGGCAGGTCGGAGCCTGGCACTCGACCCCCGAGCCCGATCCGTGGCGGCGGTTCGACCTGATGATCGGCTCGCCCCTGCTGCGCATCGGGCTGAGCGGTGGGCGCGAGGCGTCGGCCTACGGCGCGACGGTCCTCCAGGCGTTCGGCGCCGAGGCGGACGCCAACGCCGATGCGGACCACTTCGCCGGCGCCGCCCGGCGGGCGGCCGAGCGGCTGGCGGCCGTCGGCTCGCCGGTGGCGCTCGACCTGCGCGACCTCGACGAGGGCACGACAGAGGTCCTGGCGGCACCGGTCGAGGGGGCAGGCGTGGCCGAGGTGGTGGTCGGCCACGTGCGCGCCGGCCTGGTCCACGGTGGCCTGGGCGCCCACGTCGGGCGGGCAAGCGCCATCCACGAGGTCGGCCACTGGACGACGGTGCGCCCGGTCAGCGCGCCCTGCCGCCGCTTCCTGGCCGCCGTGCTCGACGGTGCCATGGGGACGGCCGGGCCGGTGGAGGTGATCGTCGCCGCCATCGACGCCGGCATCCCCCGCCGGTCGATCGAGACGAACGTCGATCGCCTGCTCGCCGACCTGGCGCCGCTGCGCGCCTGCGAGCCCGTCAGGCTCGAGGCGGACGAACTGGACGAACCGGGCGACGACGGTGACGTGCTCGCCGACCCGCTCGGGGTGCTGCACGGCCTGGCCGACCTGCTCGCGGCCCGGGCGTGGTGCCGGGCCTGAGCCAGCTCAGACCTCGACGATGGCGCCTTCGAGCTCGGGCTCCCCGGGGACCCAGGGCTCGCGGCGGGGGTCGACGCCCTCGGCGTAGAACTGCTCGCACCAGCGGCGGTACTGCATGATCGGGCCGTCGCCGTGGGCCAGGACCGGCTTCGGGACGTAGGCCTTCATCTCCCACATCTCGACGTCTTCCACCGTGCGCTGGTGGATCTCTTCGATGAAGCCCTGGGCGAGCTTGCTCGTGGCGTCGGCATCGCCGGTGGCGCGCACCACGAAGCTGTACCGCAGCTCGCACCCGCCGTCGCTCGTGGGGGTGGCGCAGCCGAGCAGCAGGGTGTCGATCAGGCCGGTGAACCAGGTGGCGGCCACGCCCGGGCCCCACACGTCGGTGTCGATGCGGCCGGTGACCACGCCGCGCGGCGTGGGGAAGCCCTGGGAGATCCGGATGTGGGCCACCGGGCCGTCGGTGTCGTAGGAGTCCACCTGGGGCATGGTGGGGCGATCCGGGCGCACGCCGCCGTTGAGGGCGATCTGGTAGTCGATCAGGTGCGCCTGGATGTGGGCAGCGTCCACCTGGGTCTCGGCGATCTCCTGCCAGTGGCAGCCGAGCTTGTAGTGCTTGCGGTACACCTCGGAGTACGCGTCGCCGCCTGCGAACTCGGCCAGGTCCGGGACGTCCCAGCTGGGCGGCGCATCGGTGGGGTGGTACCAGGCGTAGAGGCCGCCGTTGCGCTCGATCACCGGGTAGGTGCGGATCTTGGCCTGCTTGTTGATGCGGTCCGAGTACGGGATGTCGGTGCAGCGCCCGTCAGGGCCGTACTGCCAGCTGTGCATCGGGCAGCGGATGGCGTCGCCCTCGATCTTGGCCAAGCCGCCGAGGTGGGCGCCGAGGTGGGGGCAGAACGCGTCCCACACGTGGGGCTCGCCACCCTCGCCGCGCCACGCCACGAGGTGGCGATCGAAGTAGTACATGGGCTTGGACGTGCCCGCGGGGACCTCGTCGGACCACGCCACCTGGAACCAGCCGAAGGGCATCGGCATCGGATAGGTGCGCATCGTGCAAACCCCTCCACGAGATGTCGGACGCCTGACAGGGTACTCGGCCGGGCCTCGGGAGCACAGGTGGCCGGGGCCCCGCTGCCGGGCCACCGCTACCCTGCCCCGGGTGGGCACCGAGCTCCCGACCACGGTGGAGGGACGGGCAGACCTCGCGCGCGCGTTCGAGCGGGACGGGTTCGTGCTGGTCCCGGGCCTGCTGGCGCCCGACGAGGTGCACGCCCTGCGCGAGGCGATCGAGGCGGCGCCCGAGCGCGACGACGGGCCCAACCCCCTCACCCTGGGCACCATGCGGTTCGCCTCCAACCTCTTCTACGGCAGCGAGCCGCTGCAGCGGTTCCTGGTCGATCCGCGGGTCATCGCCCTGGTCACGGCGCTGCTCGGCCCCGATGCGTGGGTCCGCTGGGACCAGGCCGTGTGGAAGCGCCCCGGCGCCCCGGAGTTCCCCCTCCACCAGGACAACGGCTACACCGGCCTCGACGCCGCCCACCTGCAGCTCTGGGTCGCCCTCACCGACATGGACCAGGGCAACGGCGGCCTGGTCGTGGCGCCTGGCTGCCACCTCGTGGACCACCCCCACCGCTGGCAGGGCAACCACGTGGTGATCGACGAGCCGCTCCCCACCCGTGCCCTCGACGCGCGTGCCGGCGACGTCGTCGCCTTCTCGTCCCGGCTGCCCCACGCCACCACCCCGAACCGCTCGGACCGCGATCGCCTCGCCTACGTCGCCGAGCTGCTGCCGCTCGACGTGGCGGACCCCTCCGTGCCGTGGCCGCACCTCGTCGCCGTGCGCGACGGGCACCCCGTCGGCCACCTGGAGGGCGTGCCGACGCCATCGCCCCCGGCCGCAACGGCACCGGCCGCCCCGTCCCCGGCGAGCGCCGACGGGGCCCGGCGCGGGCTGCGGTGGTGGAGGCGGCGGCCAGTAGGGTCGGGCCATGGCTGACGCGACCTCCGGCTCGGCGCCCGCCACCCGCGGCGCCGGTCCCTGGCGCAGCGGCGAGGGTGCCGGTTGGGCCCCGTACCCGGACGGCTGGGTCGAGCGGTCGATCGCTGCCCGGTTCGCCCACGTGGCCGCCGAGCGGCCCGACCACGAGGCGCTGCGCTCCCCCGCGGGTGCCTGGACCTTCCGCGAGCTGCTCGACGACGCCGTCGCCGTGGCCGAGCGGCTGGGCGACGCGGCCGGGGCGCAGGGCGCGGTCGGCCGACCGGTGGCGCTGCTGGCCCGCCACGACGGCCCCCTGGTGGTCGGCGTGCTCGGTGCCCTGCTGGCCGGGGCGGTCGTGGTGGTCCTGGACCCCGAGGCGCCCGAGGCCCACCGCGACGAGGTGCTCGGCGAGGCCGACGTGGCTGCGGTCCTCCACGACGCCGACCTGGCGTCGGTGGCCGGGGCCGTCGCCGTCGCCCAGGGCGTGGCGGCGGTGGAGCTCGGCAAGGGGCCTGGCGCCCTCGCGGGCGCCGGCACCCGACCCGAGGACCTGCCCGGGGTCGCCACCGACCACGAGCACCCGGCCATGCTGGCGTTCACCTCGGGTACGAGCGGCACGCCCAAGGGCGCCATCATCACCAACGGGGTGCTGGCCAACCTCGTGCGGGGCGCCACCGATGCGCTCGGCATCGGCCCCGACGACCGGATGCCCATGCTCTTCCCGGTCTCGCTCGCAGTTGCCGCCTACCCGATGTTCCTGCCGCTGCTCAACGGCGGCACCCTCGCCACCTTGGACGTGCGCTCGGTGGGCCTCGCTCCCGTCGCGGACTTCCTGGCATCGGAGCGCATCACGCTCGCCTACATGGCCCCGACGGTGGTGCGGTTCCTCGTCGATGCGCTGGCGGGACGGTCGTTCCCGGACCTGCGGCTCATCGCGCTGGGCGGCGAGCTGGTGGACGCGGAGGTGGTGGCGCTCACCCGGGACCTGCTCGGCCCCACGCACATCGCCAACGGCTTCGGCACCACCGAGACCGGCGTCATCACCCTCTGGGTGCAGGGCGCCGACGACCCGGTGGAGGGCGCGGTCCCCGCCGGGCTCCCCGTGCCCGAGGTCGACCTGCGGGTGCTCGACGACCACGGCGCGCCCGTGGCGGCCGGCGAGTCGGGGGAGATCGCGGTGGCCAGCCCCCACCTGTTCACCGGCTACTGGGGCCACCCGGACCTCACCGCCCAGGTCCTGCTCGAGGACCCCGACGGACGACCGGGCTGGCGCCTGTACCGCACCGGCGACCTCGGACGCCTGGATGCGGACGGCGTGCTCACCGTCCTGGGTCGCCTGGACACCAAGGTGAAGGTGCGGGGCCGGTTCGTGGTGCTCGGCGACGTGGAGGCCGCCCTCCACGAGCAGCCGGACGTGGTCGACGCCGTCGTCGTCCCCCACCAGCGCGGCGGGACCACCGAGCTGGCCGCGGTCTTGGCCACCGACGGCGACGTCGACCCCCAGCTCGTGCGCTCCCGCCTCCTCGCCGAGCAGGAGGCGTACCGGGTGCCCACCACCTGGGTCGTGGTCGACGCGCTGCCCCGGCTGCCCAACGGCAAGCTCGACCGGCGCGCCGCGTCGGACCTGGTCGCCCCCCTGCCGCTCGGCGAGGCCCCGGACGCGCCGGCGCCCCGCGGCCCTGCGCCGGACCGGCGCCTCGGCGACACCCCGACCGAGCGGGAGGTGTGGGAGCTGTTCCGCCTGCTCCTGCCGGCTCCCGAGATCGGCCTCGACGACGACTTCGAGGTGCTCGGCGGGCACTCGCTCGTGGCGGCCCAGCTGCTCGTGATGATCGAGGAGCGCTCGGGCACGGTCGTGCCCATGTCGACCATGGTCGACTCGCGCACGGTCCGGTCGCTCGCGGCGCGCATCGACGAGCTGCGCTCCGCCACCGGCGAGCCCAGCACCGCAGCCGTGGTGCAGCGCGGCGACGAGGCCAACCGCCCCCGCCTCTGGTTCGTGCACGACCTCCCCGGCTCTGCCTACCGGGTGCGGCACCTCGCCAGGCACCTCGGGCCCGACCAGCCGGTCTGGAGCTTCGAGTCCCCGTTCCTGCGCGGCGAGCCGAACACCTACCCCCACCTGGACGCCTTCGTGGCCCGCTACGTCCGGGACATGGTGGCGGCCCAGCCCGAGGGGCCGTACTGGCTGGGCGGCTACAGCTTCGGCGGCATCTGCGCGTACGAGATGGCCCGCCAGCTCGTCGCCGCCGGCCACGAGGTCGCCTTCGTGGGCGTGGTCGACGTGGGCCCGAGCTACCGGGGCCCGAACTGGAAGGGCCGCCACTCGCCACCGTGGCCGTACTTCGGCATGCCCCAGCCGCCGCCCCCCGACGCGGGCCTGTCGGCGTCGGCCCAGCACTACCTCGCCATGGCCCGGGAGCACCCGAAGGGGTTCCTCCGCCACTGGAGCATCCGCACCGGCGCGTCCCGCCCGGTCGACCAGCTCCGCTTCGACGCGGACCTGCGCGCCCACGGCCGGGTGCGCCCCGAGTGGCGGCTCTGGTACGCCTGGGAGGAGCACTGGAAGCTGGCCTCCAAGGCCTGGGACCGCACCTATCGCTACGACGGGCCGGTCCACCTGTTCTGGGCCTCGCTCACCGGGTCCGTCGACGGCACGCTCGGGTGGGGGCCGCTCGTCGACGACCTCCACATCCACCACTTCGATGGCTTCCACGACGACCTGCTGGAACCGGCTGGCGCCCCCGGCCTCGCCGCCGCGCTCCGCCCGGTGCTCGACGCCGAGCTCACCTCCCCCTGACACCCACCGAGGACATGGACCCCACCGACCCCACGATCGACCCCGGCTCGCTCACCCTCATCAGCGTGGACGACCACCTCGTCGAGCCGCCCGACATGTTCGACGGCCGCCTGCCCGCCGCCTTCGCCGACCGGGCGCCGCGCGTCATCGAGAACGCCGCGGGCAACGAGATGTGGCTCTTCGAGGGCGTCGAGATCCCGAACTTCGGCCTCAACGCGGTGTCGGGCCGCCCCCAGGAGGAGTACGGCATCGAGCCGACCCGCTTCGACGAGATCCGTCGAGGTTGCTGGGACGTGGCGGCCCGCCTGGAGGACATGGACGCCGGCGGCATCCTGGCCTCGCTGAACTTCCCCTCGTTCCCGCAGTTCTGCGGCCAGATCTTCGCCAACACCGCGGACAAGGCCCTCGCCCTGGCCGTGCTGCAGGCCTACAACGACTGGCACCTGGAGGCGTGGGTCGGTGCGGCGCCGGGGCGCTTCATCCCCCTCGCCCTGCTGCCCTACTGGGACCCCGAGCTGATGGCAGCGGAGGTGCGGCGCATGGCCGCCCGCGGCGTCCGGGCGTTCACCTGGTCCGAGAACCCCGAGAAGCTCGGCGTCCCGAGCTTCCACAACGCCCACTGGGACCCGTTCTGGCGAGCCGCCGACGAGGTGGGCGCGGTGATCTGCCTGCACATCGGCTCGTCGTCCGCCGTGAAGCTGCCGTCGGTCGAGGCGCCGTTCACCACGATGATGAACCTGCAGCCCACGGCGGTGATGGACACCGCGGCCGACCTCCTGTGGTCCCGCGTGGTGCGCGAGTTCCCCAACATCCGCTTCGCCCTCTCCGAGGGGTCGATCGGGTGGATCCCCTACCTGCTCGAGCGGGCCGACTACGTGTTCGAGAACCACAGCCGCTGGACCGGCTCGGACATGGGCGGGAAGCTGCCGTCGGAGGTGTTCCGGGAGCACTTCCTGGCCTGCTTCATCGTGGACGAGGCCGGCCTGCGGCTGCTCGACCTCATCGGCGAGGACATCGTCTGCATCGAGAGCGACTACCCCCACTCGGACTCCACCTGGCCCCGCACGCCCGAGCGCCTCGCCCGCGGCCTGCAGGGCCTCTCGGCCGACGCCATCGCCAAGATCACCCACCGCAACGCCATGGCCCACTTCGGGTTCGACCCCTTCGCCCACGCCGCCCCCGAGGACTGCACGGTGGCCGCCCTGCGGGCCCGGGCGACGCACGTGGACGTGGGCCCCGCACCGCCCCGCAAGCCCTTCGTGACACCTGACCGCCCGCTGACCTTGCTCGACATGCTCGCCAAGGCGGAACATCCCCTCCTGGACGAGCAGGCCGCCGCCGAGGGCGTCGACCTGGACAAGGAGCCCGCATGACCGCCACCGAGCCGGCCCCGGCCCTCACCTACATCGATGCCGACGGCCACCTCCTCGAGCCGCCGACCGCCCTCATCGACTACGCGCCCGAGGAGTACAAGGACACGGTCTGGCAGGTCCACAAGGACGACCAAGGCGTCGAGTGGCTCACCCTCGAGGAGCACAACCTCATGGAGGCGGCGGTCATGGCCTTCGCCGCGGCGGGAGGCGAAGCCGAGGACGAGCGGGTGTCGAAGCACTCCGGCGACCGCGGCTACCTGGACCTGCCGGACTACTGCTGGGAGGCCAAGGCGCGGCTGAAGGCGCTCGACGGCGACCAGATCTCCCAGAGCGTCCTGTACCCGACCATGCTGCTGACCTTCCAGCACCTCCGGTCGATCCCCTTCGCCGCCATGCAGTGCCGGGCCTACAACGACTGGCTGTCGGACCTGTGCGCCGACGGCGAGGGCCGCCTGCACGGCGTGGCGATCCTCCCCCACCTCGACCCTGAGCTGGCCGCCGCCGAGGTCCGGCGCGTCGCGGACCTGCCCCACATCGTGGGCGTCCAGGTCCGCCCGAACCCGGCCATGGACTTCAAGCACCTCAACCACGAGGTCTACGAGCCCATCTGGGCCGCCGCGGAGGAGGTCGGGCTCCCGATCGGCATGCACCCGCTGTGCTCGGCCGACCTGGCCGGCGCCATCCGGGGCCTGCGGCTCAACAAGCTCGGCTCGTCGGACATCCCGGTCCAGGACCAGGACGACTTCGGCTCCGACAACATCTTCTTCACGCAGGCCATCGGCAACCCGGTCGACATGATGACGGCCATCACGTTCTTCACCGCCGGCGGGGTGCTCGAACGCCACCCGGACCTGCGGGTGGTGTTCCTGGAGGCCAACGGCGGCTGGATCGTGCCGTGGCTCGAGCGGCTGGACCACCACTTCCACATGTACGGGTGGGACGTGCCGTGGCTGAAGGCCGAGCCGTCGGAGTACTTCCGCCGGCAGTGCTTCATCAGCTTCGACGCCGACGAGTCGACCCTGGAGTTCACCGCCCGGTCCCCCTACGTCGGCTACGAGCGGATCGTGTGGGCGTCGGACTTCCCGCACCCCGACGCCAAGTACCCGGGCACGACCAAGATGCTCGCCGAGTCGATCGCCGGGCTCCCCGCGGACCAGCAGCAGGCCATCGCCGGCGGCAACGCCGCCCGCCTCTACGGGCTGGACCTCGGGCGCTGAGGTGAGCCGGGTCGAGGACCTGCTGGGGTCGGTCGTCGTCCGCAACAACGAGCGGATGCGGGTGCGCGCCACGGATCGGTTCGACCCGAACCCGCGGGACCTCGCCGGCGTCGAGTGGAACCGACGGCTCGAAGCGGCCTGGCCAGACATCCGCAGCGAGTGGGACGCCTTCGCCGCGTCCGGCTCCCTCCCGCTCATCGAAGACGTGATCGGCGAGCACCAGGGCAACGTCGGCGAGTGGCGGGCCGGCCTGCTCGTCAGCCGGGGCCGGCCGGCCACGCAGCTCGCCGAGCGGTTCCCACTGACCCTGGTGGCGCTCGGGCAGGTGCCGGGCCTGTGGTCTGCGCTGTTCTCGGTGCTCGACGCCGGCGCCGAGCTCCCCGAGCACGAGGGGCCGAACGCCGGCGTGCTCCGGTACCACCTCGGGGTGGACTGCGGGCAGGGCGCCGCCCTCGAGGTCGAAGGCACCGCGGTGCCCTACCGCGACGGGGTCGGCATCCTGTTCGACGACACCCGGCCCCACGCCGCCTGGAACCGGGGGCCCGAGCCCCGGGTGACCCTCTTCCTCGAGGTGCTCCGCCCCACCTCGGGCGCAGCAGCGGCCGCCAACGCCGCCGTCCAGCGGCTGATCGCCCTCGACCCCCGCTACCGGCGGGCCCCCGCCCAGGCCGACCGGCTCACCCCCGCCTGAGGGCGTCGGTGCCGACCTAGCTGCGGTCGGGGTGGCGGAGCACCACCACCTCGCCGTCGACCGGCAGCGGCCGCCGCCACACCGGCTCCCAACCGGCCGCCCGGGCCTCCCGGTACAGGGCGTCCACCCGCTCGTCGGGCGTGAAGAGGTGCTGGTCGTGGCGGGCGATCACCAGCACCCGCTCGACCTGGCGGCCGTCGGGGCCGCGCACCACGCTGCCGGCGTCGTCGGTGCCACCGGGGGTCAGGTAGCGGGCGCGCCGGTCCGGGCCGCCCACCGTGTCCGGCACCCAGAGCCGGGGGGTCCACCCGTGGCGCTGGGCCTCGAGCTCCACGGTGTTGGTGTTGAACATCTCGAAGTTGCCCGAGGTCGTGAACACGGTGCTGCCGTCGGGCGACAGGCGCCGGAGCTCGGCCTCGACGGCGCGGCTCGCGGCCGCCCACTCGCCGGCCGCCTCTCGCAGCTGGTCCCGCTGTTCGGGCCCGAAGCGCCGGTCGTACTGCTCGAAGCCGTACTCGTACTGGGCCACGCGGTGCACCGTGGCGATCCCGACCACGGGCCGGGGCCCCGGCGCGATCAGCCAGAGCGAGCAGCCCAGCTGCAGGACCGACACCACCGCGACCGGGATCAGCACCAGGCCCTTCACCAGGTCCGGTGCCTTGGAGCCGAACGCCACGACCAACGGGACGAGCAAGGCGATGATCGGCAGCTCGAACCACACGCCGTTGTTGCTGGTGGAGGCCAGGGCCACCATGCCGGCGACGATGGCGACGGCCAAGGCCACCGCGTGGCGGGTCTGGCGGGGCCAGCCGTGCCACGTGCGGACCAGTTGGAAAGCGGCGAACGCCACCACCACGAGGGCCCAGCGACCGGCGGCGCCCACCCCGAGGCGGACCGAGGCGACCCGGTGGTCCCAGCGCTGCCGCGGCCCGCCCTCGCCGAAGAGCCGGGAGCGGGCGCCGTACCCGTAGCTGAAGAGGTAGTCGAAGATGGCGTGGCGGGCGACGAACCACCAGGGGAAGGCCACGAGGAACGTGACGCCGAGCGCCTTGGCGAGCCCGACCCAAGATCGCCGGTCGCGCCCGGCGACCACCACGCCGGCGAGGACCATGGCGGGGAGGAAGCCGAGGGTCATCGTGCGGCACAGCAGCATCGCCCCCGTGCAGGCGCCGTACGCGTAGGTCCACCGGTTCTGGAGCCGGTCCGACGAGACCAGCGCCCACGCCCCGAGCGCCATGGCGGCCGCCGCACCGAGGCCCAGCCAGTAGGTCTGCGTGGCGAAGACCACCGTGGGCAGCGCCATCATCACGATGCCGGTGACCATGGCGGCGCCCGACCCAGCGAGGCGCCGGGCGATCCCCGCAGCGGCGACCGCGGTCACGACCATGAGGATCGGTTGGGCCATGAGGACCGTGCGCGGGTCGTCGGGCCCGACGAGGAGGAGGGGCACGGACAGCAGCGGGACCAGCGGGCCGTTGCCGGTCCCACCGATGGCGCGAGGCATGGCCAGGGGGTCGTGCAGCAGCGTGCGCTGGAAGCGGAAGGTGGTGGCGATGTAGCCGGCCTCGTCGGGGTCCAGCGCGCCGACCAGGCGGTGCTGCCAGATCCAGGCGCACTGGATCGCCGCCAGGGCCGATGCCACGACGAGGACCACGAGGAGCGGGTGGCGGTGGGCCCACGCCCAGGCGCGGCGGGGCCACCCGACCGGGCTGCCGGGGGTGGCCGGGGCCTCCGCCTCGCCCGCCGCCGGGTCGGCAGGCGGCGGCGCGTCGGCCTCCGCCTCGCTGTGCTCGATCCCCGTGGCCACGACGGCCCCATCATGGCCCAGGCGCGGCCCTCCGGGCCGTACGGGCCATATGGCCCATGTGCCTCATCGGGGCCCGTCACTTCCTTGACAGGCTGTGACGCACGACCCAACATGGGCGCCTTGCGCGTGCTCTTCTACTACCGGGGGATCGAGAGCCTGGGCATCGGCTACTTGATGTCGATGCTGAAGCACCACGGTCACCAGGTCGACCTCATCTTCGAGCCGGGTCTCGACGACAACGGGTACGTGCGCGCCCCGCAGCTGGCGTGGTTCAACCGGCCCGACGCCCTGATGGAGCGGGCCAAGGCCTTCGACCCGGACCTGGTCTGCATCGGCTCGCCCACCAACCTGTGGCCCCACGCCTCCAAGATGGCCCAGCGCCTCAAGCGGGAGCTCGGCGTGCCGCTCGTGGTCGGCGGCCACCACGCCCAGGCCCTGCCGGAGTGGGTCCTCCAGAAGGACTACGTCGACATCGTCTGCACCGGCGAGGGCGAGCTGGCGCTGCTCGAGCTGGTCAACCGCATGCAGGCCCAGCAGGACTACACCGACGTCCCCACCATGTGGGTGAAGCAGGACGGCGTGATCCACCGCAACGAGATCGGCCTGCTCGAGAACGACCTCGACCGGTTCCCCTTCCCCGAGAAGGAGCTGTGGCGGGAGTACGGCGCCTTCAGCGACAGCCTGGAGGTCTTCACCGGCCGCGGCTGCCCGTTCAAGTGCACGTTCTGCAACATCCACTACCAACGGGACCTGTTCGAGGACAAGGGCGACTTCCTCCGCAAGCGGTCCGTGGCCAACGTCATCGCCGAGCTCAAGGAGAACCTCGAGCGCTACGACGTGAAGACCGTGTCGGTGCACGATGACAACTTCACGACCAACGTGCTGTGGGTCGAGGAGTTCTGCGAGGTCTACCGGGACGAGATCGGGCTGCCGTGGTTCTGCTTCGGCTACCCCACCACGATCAAGCCCCGCCTGCTGCGCACCATGAAGGCCGCCAACTGCGCCACCCTGTTCATGGGCATCGACTCGGGCGACGCCGAGGTGCGCAAGACGCTCATGGAGCGTCCGATGACCGATGACCTGATCCTCGGCAAGGCGCAGCTCCTGCACGACCACGAGATCGACATCTTCGCCTCCACGGTCTACGGCTCGCCCGGAGAGACCGACGAGCAGATGTGGAAGACGCTCGAGATGGCCCGCGACGTCAAGCCGTGGCAGTGCTCGGGCAACGTCTTCTACCCGCTGCCCAAGACCAAGATGTACGACCTGGCCGTGGAGACCGGCTACCTGGACGAGGCGGGCCAGGAGATGGTCCGCCAGGGCCTGTCCTCGTTCCACCACGAGTCGATCCTCCGCCACCCCCACAAGGAGCTGGTGGAGACGATGGCGCGGATGACGCCCATCTACGCCAAGGCGCCGTCGTGGGCCCTGCCCGCCGTGCGCTGGATGATCAACCGCCGCATGAAGAAGACCGCGCTGGTCCTCTACCTGCTGCTGATCCCCTTCACCTTCCCCCACGTGGGTCGTGACGGCATCAAGATCACCATCTCGATGGCCTCCAAGGCGCTCCGGCTGAAGTCACGGACCAAGGAGCGCCAGGCCGACGGCTGGCGCGGCGTGCCAGCCACGCCGCCCGTGCCGCGGCCCGATGCCGTCCCGATGCGCACGAAGCGGCGCATCCCCATCGCCCTCACGGCCGACAAGCCGGTGGGCGAGCTCACCGACGCCGGCTGACCCGCGCCTGCCCGCCGGGCTCGCCTCGACCCCAACCGACACCCCACCTCGCGCCAACTTGGTGCCGATGGTGACCTGTGGGGTCAGTTTCGGCACCAAGTTCACGGGGATGGGGGCCGGTGGGCCCGGCCTGGTCGGGGTCGGGGGCCAGCGTCAGGGGCGCCAGGACGTGACGGCGTCGACCACCCGCGCCACGGCGGCGTCGTCGAGGTCGTGGTGCAGCGGGATCCGCACCAGGCGCTCCCCCAGCACGGATGCACCAGGGCACGCATCGCCGGGCTGGACCAGCCGGCGCCCGTAGGCGCTCTCGGGCAGCGAGCCGTAGTGCCGGGCCACCTGGACGCCGCGAGCCGCGCAGTGCGCCACGAACCCGGACCGGTCCGCGGGCAGGACCACGTGGTACAGGTGGGCGGGGCTGGTCCGCCCGGGCGGCACCACGGGCAGGGTCGCACCGACCTGTGCCGCCCACGGCCCGAGGGCGGCGTCGTAGCAGGCCACCACCTCGTGGCGCCGCGCCTGGTGGGCGGCCAGGTCGGGGAGCTCCTCGGCCAGGTACCGCACCGCCGCCTCCGGCATCCGCCACCCCGACCCCAGGCCCGACCACTCGTAGGACGGCACCTCCCCGCGCTCGAAGGCCACCCGGTTGGTCCCCTTGTCGACGGCCACCAGGATGCGCGCCGCGTCGGCCGCGTCGTTGGCGACCAGGGCACCCCCCTCGACCGACGAGAGGTTCTTGGTGCGGTGGAAGCTGAGCGCGGCGAACCGGCCGAGGCGCCCGAGCGGGGTGCCGTCGACCGCCGCGCAGGTGCCGTGCGCGGCATCCTCGACCAGGTCGATGCCCCGATCGGCGAGCGGCGCCCGGAGGGGACCGAGGTCCACGGCCACCCCGGCGTAGTGGGTGACCACCACGGCCCGGGTCTGCGGGCCCAGCCGCTCGAGGACGGAGGCCGGGTCCACGTTCGCCGTCACCGGGTCGGCGTCGGCGAAGCGCAGGGTGGCGCCCCGGGCAGCGAACGCGGCCGCGGTGGTCGGGAAGGTGAACGCCGGGACCACGACCTCGTCCCCCGGGCTGAGGTCCAAGAGGCTCGCCGCCGCATCGAGCGCGGCGGAGCACGACGCGGTCAGCACGAGGGCCGAGGGATCGCCGAGCATGGTGGCCACCTGGGCGGTCGCCGACTCGCGGACGGCGGCATCGTCACCACCGACGAGCACCTGGCGCGGGGTCGCCGTCGCGTGCAGCAGGACCGGCGCGGCGGGGCTCGACATGAGCCGGATGCTAGGCACCGCGCCGTTACGCTTCACGGGTGGCCCGGGATCGAGATGCCAGCCTCCGGTTCCCGCTGACCTTCTACGGCGCCACGGTGGCGGTGCTGCTGATCATCCAGCACATCTCCAACCGGGTGCTCCGCTACGACGGGCCGTACCCGCTGCAGTGGAAGGGGCTGCGCTTCTACCTCGACGGGTGGAGCCAGTTCGACGGACCCGAGTACCAGAAGATCGCCCAGCACGGGTACTCCTACACGCCCGGCCAGCGGTCGAACATCGTCTGGTTCCCCCTGTACCCCAACCTGCTGCGCTGGACCCACCACCTGGTCGTCCACGACTACCTGCTGGCCGGGATCCTCGTGTCGCTCGTGGCCGGCGCCGCCGCGGTGTGCCTCTACTGGCGGTGGCTGGACCAGCGGGGGATCCACGGCACCGCTCGGGTGCTCGCGTTCCTCGTCGGCTGCCTCTACCCGTACGGCTGGTACCTGTACGGCGTCGTCCACTCGGACTCGCTCTTCCTCGCCCTGGCGGTCGGGGCGTTCCTGCTGGTCGAGCGACGGCACCTGGTCTGGGCCGGGGTGGTCGGCGGGCTCGCCACCGCGACCCGGCCCACCGGCATGGCCCTGATCCCGGCGCTCGTCGCGTTCGGCTTCATCCGCGACGGCGTGCTGTCGGTGCCCGATGGCCAGCGCGGGCTGGCGGCGCGCTTCGCGCTGCCCACCCGGTTCGACCGCACCAAGCTGCGCGCCGCCACGTTCGGCCCGATGCTCGTCGTGGGTGGAGTCCTGGCGTGGATGGCCTACCTGGGCGTGCGCTGGGGCGACCCGCTGGCGTTCAAGACCAACCAGACCGTGTACCACCCGGGCGACCTGCCCCTCCTGAAGCGGGCGTTCGTCGTCCACTGGCTCCACTTCGGCGACCAGCCCTCGATCACCCTCACGACCACCGGCCAAGCGCTCGTGGCCCTCGTGGTGGTGCTCTGCATCCCGGCCGTCTGCCGGCGCTTCGGGTTCGCCTACGGCCTGTACCTCGCGGTCCTGGTGGCGATCCCGACGGTGAGCACGGAGGACTTCATGGGCACCGGGCGGTACATGATCGCCGCCTTCCCCGCCTGGGCCTACCTGGGCGAGCGCCTGGCGGAGCGGTCCCCCGCGCTCCAGCGCGGCGTGGTGGCCGCGCTCGCGTGCACGGTGGCCTTCCTGGCGTTCGGCTTCAGCCGGAGCTGGTACCTGACCTGATGCCCGACGCCACCATCGACACCCCGAAGGGCAGGTCGGTGCGGCGCAGCAGCCTGGCCTCCAGGCCGAGCAGGGCCACCAGCAGGCGGTTCGCCGGCCCGGGCACCTCGCCAGTGTCCTTGTGGGGTGCCGGAGGGCGGCCTCGGCGCATGGCCCGCTCCACCAGGCGGACCACGGCGATCGGCGGGAACAGGAAGCAGTTCACGTAGGAGGAGCGCACCTCGCCCAGGCCGGCGGCCGCCAGCATCGACCGGACCTGGCGGGTCGTGTAGCGCCGGACGTGGTGGTTGCTGGTGTCGTGGCCGCTCCACATCCACTGGTAGGCGCTGGTCAGCAGCACGAGCCGGCCGCCAGGGGCGAGCACCCGTGCCCACTCGGCGAGGGCGGCGCGGTCGGCCTCGATGTGCTCGACGACCCCGATGGCCGTGACGACGTCGAACGCACCGTCGGGGAACGGCAGCCGGACGCCGTCGGCCTGGACCAGGTCCGTGCGCCCCCGTTCGCGGCAGAAGGCCAGGGCCGTGGACGACCGGTCGAGGCCGACGGTGGGCCCGAACCGCTCGAACGCCTCGATGTTGATCCCGGTGCCGCAGCCGACGTCGAGGATGCGCGGGGGCCGCACCGGCGCCGCGGCCGTCGGCCGGGCGAGGCAGCGCGCCACCCACTCCGTGCAGGTGCGCCGCATCCCCACGAACCACCAGTTGTGGCCCTCGAGCTCGTAGGTGGTGCGGTAGTCCTGCTCCTCCACGCCCGGGACACTACGATGTCCCTTCGGACGGGCTGCCGTCCGAAGGGGACATAGGGGAGGACGTCATGGCTGCACCTCGCAGGAAGCTGCGTGCCGGGAGCTTCGGGATCCTGGCGCTCGTCGCGGTGCTCGTCGGGCTCACCGCGTGCGAGCCGCCCAAGCCGGCCGCGTACGTGGCGCTCGGCGACAGCTACACCGCCGGGCCGCTCATCCTCAACCAGTCCCTGAACCCGCTCGGCTGCCTGCGGTCGGACCGCAACTACCCGCACCTCACCGCACCGAACATCAAGGCCTCGACGTTCACCGACGTGAGCTGCTCGGGCGCCACCACGTCCGACATGTTCAACACCCAGGGCGTGACCCCGGGCCCGAACCCGCCCAGCTGAAGCGCGGTCGACGCCAACACCAAGGTGGTCACGCTGCAGATCGGCGGCAACGACATCGGCTTCAGCAGCATCATCAAGAACTGCGCGGCGCTCACCCCGTGGGACGCCGGCTGCAAGGGCGACTACGTCACCGGCGGCGAACGACACGCTGCTCGAAAAGATCAACGCCACCGCCCCGAAGATCGACAGCGTCCTGGCCGCCATCGCCAAGAAGGCGCCGCAGGCCAAGGTGTTCGTGCTCGGCTACCCGGCGATCCTCCCCGAGACCGGGGGCGGCTGCTGGCCGTCGGTGCCGATCGTGAGCAACGACGTCGCCTACCTGCGGACCGTCGAGAAGAACCTCAACTCGATGATCGGGCCCGGGCCGTCGCCAGCCGGCGCCACTACGTGGACATCTACGGCCCGAGCATCGGCTACGACGCCTGCTCCTCGAGCAAGTGGGTCGAGCCGATCATCCCCGGCACCGACGCCGCCCCGGTCCACCCGAACGCCACCGGCATGCGGGGCATCGCCGGCGTGGTGACCACGGCCATCAACGGGGTCGTCACCTCGTAGCCCGCGGCAGGCGGTTGGGGCCGGCGCAGGCCGCTCCCAGCCTCGCCGGCCATGACCGCTCCCCGACGCCGGGCACCGTCGCCGCCGGCCATCCGAGCGCGGCCGATGCCGCAGCGCCAGCTCGAGGCCGGTGGCAGCGCGTTCGATGCGTTCGTGGCCGCCGGCTTCGCGTCGGCGGTGTGCGAGCCCGGGTTCACCAGCCCTGGGCGGCGGCGGCTACCTGCTGGCCCGCACCTCGGCAGGCCGCGACGTCCTCGTGGACTTCTTCGTCGACACCCCCGGGCGCGGCCGCACCCACGATGCCGACCCGACCTTCGAGGAGGTCGCGGTCGACTTCGGGGCCGCGGTCCAGACCTTCCACTGTGGGCCCGGCTCGGTCGCCGTGCCGGGCGTGCTCGCCGGCTACCTGCACGCGCACCGCACCCTCGGCCGCCTCCCGCTCGCCCACGTGGTGGCGCCGGCCATCGAGCTGGCCGAGGGCGGTGTCGCCGTCTCCCCGACCCAGGCTGCGGACTTCCGCCTGCTGGAGCCGATCCTGGCCCGCACCGAGGCGAGCCGCGCCATCTTCTTCCCGCAGGGCCGGCTGGTGGGTGCCGGCGACGAGCTGCGCAACCCGCACCTGGGTGCCTTCCTCCGCGAGCTCGGGCGGGACCCCGAGGCCACCTTCTACCGGGGCGAGCTCGCCCGGCGGCTCGTGGCCCAGCTCGCCTCGGGCGGAGGCCTGCTCACCGAGGACGACCTGGCGGCGTACCAGGTCGTCGAGCGGGCGCCGCTGGCCTTCGAGTTCCGGGACCGGCGCATCCTCACCAACCCGCCCCCGACGTTCGGCGGTGCGCTGCTGCGCCTCGCCCTCGAGCGGCTGGCGGCGCTCGGCCCGGCCCTGCCGGCGGGCTCGCCCGAGCGGGCGGTCCGGCTGGTCGAGGTGATGGCCAGCGTGGATCGCGACCGGGCCGCCGGGCACCCCGACGTCCTGGCGGCGCTGCGGGGCGACGACGGTGACGATCGGCCCGTGGCCACGCGAGGCACGACCCACGTGACCGTGGCCGATGCCGAGGGGAACGTGGCCGCCATGACCACCTCCAACGGGGAGTGCTCCGGCGACGTGCTCGAGGGCACCGGCATCTCGTGCAACAACATGCTCGGCGAGGACGACCTCCACCCGGACGGCTTCCACGCCGGCCCGCCTGGCGTGCGGGTGGCGTCGATGATGTCGCCCACCTTCGTCGAGGGCCGAGACGGCACCGTCCAGCTGGCGCTCGGCAGCGGTGGGTCCAAGCGCATCCGCTCCGCGCTGCTCCAGGTGCTGGCCGCCGTCATCGACGACGAGGCCGAGCTGGCCGCCGCCGTCGACGCGCTGCGCCTGCACTGGGACGAAGACCACATCGAGGTCGAGCCGGGCCTCGCCTGACGTCAGTGGCGGCCATCGAGGCCATCGCCCCGGCCAACGCCTGGCCCGCGCCGAGCATGTACTTCGGCGGCGTGCACGCCGTGGCCCCAGGGCCTGGGGGCTCGGCGGCCGGCGATGCCCGACGTGGCGGCTCCGTGCGGACCGTGGCCGGCTGAGGGCCGCGTCGCCCGGCCGGTCGCCTCAGCCCTTGGCCGGCGCCTCGAGGGCCGCCCGCACGAGCTTTGCCACCGAGGCCCGAGCCTCCTCGACCGATCGCCCTTCGGGGCCGCGCAGCAGGTCCCACGCCGGCCACGAGGAGGCGACGACCAGCGCGTCGCGGAGCCGATCCGGCTCCGGTGCGGCGGCGAGCTCGGGGGCGAAGGTCTGGTCGACCTGGTCGCCGAAGAACCGGTGGCCGTCGTCGAACTGGCGGCGGATCTCCTCGGAGGAGGCGGCGTAGACCAGCGCGGCGCGCAGCACGGGCGTGACGGCCTCGAGGACCTCGGTGCGCTGGAGGACGAAGGCGTCGATCCGCTCCTCGAGGGGCCCGGTGGGGTCGATGTGGGCGATGAGGCCGGCGAGGCGCTGGGCCACCTTCTCGCCGACGGCGCCGAACAGGGCGTCGAGGTCGTCGAAGTGCTGGAAGATCGACCGCACGGACACGCCAGCGCGCTCCGCGATGCGGGGGCCGGTGGGCCGCAGGTCGCCCTCGTCGATCAGGGCGAGGCAGGCCTCCACGATGGCGTCCTTGGTGCGCACGGCGCGCGCCGTCCGACCGTCCATGGGCGCTGCGAGCTCGGTCTCGGTGGGCATGGGTCCTCCCGCTGGCCAAGCGTAGGGCGAACTCGCCGCCCGTGGGCCCGCCATCGGGCCCGAGCGAGGCGCTGGCGTCAGCGGGGTGCGACGCCGCTGCCCTGGTGGGCAACCATCGCCCAGCGCCCACCGATGCGCTCGAACAGGTTCAGGGCGGCAACGGTCCCGGACTGGGCACCGGAGATCAGGTTCTCGTCGACGGTCACCCAGCCGACGTCGCCCCGCACCTCGCCGTGGAGGTTGGTGAGGATGAACTGCATGGAGGCGCCGCCCTGGAAGAGCGCGAACCACGACGCCGACACCGCCGCCCACCCTCGGAGGGCGGCCCAGCCGGGGTGGATGCACACCACGTGGTCCTCGTGGGCCCACACCTCCGACATGGCGTCGAGGTCGCCGGCCTCGAAGGCCCGGTAGAACGCCTCGTTGGCCTCGAGGAGGTCGGCGAGGTCGTCGGGCACCTGCGGGATGGTACCGACCGGACGGCCGCTCGCTGTCACCCCTCCCGGGTACCGTTCGCCCATGGCCTTCGACCCGCCGTCCACGCTGTCGCCCTCCAGGTGTCCTCGTTCCAGGACTGCGCGCTCGCCTTCCGGTTCTCCGCCATCGACCTCCTGCCGGGCCGCCGAGCCCGGCGGCACCAGGGCACCCACCGATGCACCTCGCCCTGGAGCACCTGTTCGACCGAGAGCCGGCCGAACGGACTGGATGCGGCGCTGGCCGACCTGGCCCGGGCCACCGAGTCGATGCGGGAGGACCCGGACTTCGTGGACCTGGGCCTGGACGCCGGAGCGGAGGCTGCGTTCCTCGCGGACGCAGACCGTCTGGTGCGGCGCCATCTTCGAGATGGAGGACCCGTCGGCCATCACCCGGTGGGGCTGGAGCTCAAGTTGGAGGCCCAACTGGACGGCATCCGGATCCGGGGTCCATCGATCAGCCGGAGCTCGCCCCGGAGGGCGGCCTGGTGGTGTCGGACTACAAGACCGGTCGGGCCCCGGGCGTCGCCCACCAGCGGCACAAGCTCGGCGGCGTCGCGTTCTACGCCTTGCTCTGCCAGGAGCTGTTCGGCGCCCTGCCCAGCGCGGTGCGCCTGCTCTACCTGGGCGATGCGCTCACCATCACCACGGAGCCGACCGAGCAGTCCACCCGGGCGCTGCGCACCAAGCTCCGCGCCCTGTGGCAGGCCATCGAGCGGGCGTGCGACAAGGAGGACTTCCGGCCGCGGCCGGGCCCCCTGTGCAACTGGTGCGCGTTCCAGGCGTACTGCCCGGCCCAGGGCGGTGACCTGGCGCTCGTGCCGGCCGCCGCCGAGCAGGCGGCGCTCGAGCGCGAGGCCCGGCTCGCCGCCCAGGCGCGCTAGCCGTCGAGGGGCGCCGGCGGGCTGCCCGGAGGGCACGACCTCCCCGGCGACGTAGGATCGCATCCCTGTGACGGAGCACCGGCGCCACACCTCCGACAACCTCCCCGCCTGGGTGGACCGCTTCGACGACGCCGTCGACGAGGCGTGGGGCCGCGCCCTGCGGGGCCGCCCGGTGGCGGACTGGGTCTTCTACGCCGCCTCGGACCTCGGGGACTTCAGCCTCATCTGGCTGCTCCTCGCGGCGGCCCAAGGCGTGGCCTCGGACGAGGAGGCGGACGCCGCCATCCGCTTCGCGATCCTCCTGGCCGGCGAGTCCCTCCTGGTCAACCAGGGCATCAAGCGGCTCTTCCACCGCCCACGGCCCGAGCCCACCGACCCCCGCCCGCACGACCTGCGCAAGCCCCTCACCTCGAGCTTCCCGAGCGGCCACGCCAGCGCGGCCATGGCCGCCGCCCACCTGCTGTCTCGCCGCCACCCCAAGGCCCGACCGCTCTACTACGCGCTGGGCGCGATCGTGGCGACGAGCCGCATCCACGTGCAGATCCACCACGCCTCCGACGTGGTGGCCGGCGCAGCGATCGGCGCCGGCTACGGCCGCCTGGTGGACCGCCTGTGGCCGGCCGGCACCTGGCCCGGCCGGCGGGGACCCCGGCGGTGAGCGACCCCGAGGAGCCGCACTCCGAGCGGATGAGCGACCTCGAGGCCCTGATGTGGAGCCTCGACGCCGACCCGGTCCTGTCGTCGACCTTCGCCAACCTCACCTACTTCGACCGGGCGCCGGACCCGGACCGGCTCCGTCGCCGCCTGTGGCGCGCCAGCCGCGTCGTGCCCCGCCTGCGGCGCCGCGTGGTCGAGGGCTTCGGCCCGACGACCCCGTCGTGGGAGGAGGACCCGGACTTCGACCTCGACCGCCACCTGCGCTGGGTCCGGCTCCCCGAGGGCGCGGACGACGCCGGCGCCCGGGCCCTCGCCGCCCGCATCGCCGCCGAGCCCTTCGACCGATCCCGGCCGCTGTGGGAGTTCACCGTCGTGGAGGGCCTGCCCGATGGGCGCGCCGCCATGATCCAGAAGATCCACCACACGATCACCGACGGCAAGGGCGGCATCCGCATGTCGCTCGAGTTCATCGACCTGGAGCGCGACGCGCCGGAGCCGCCACCGGTCGACGACGGTCCCCCGCCGCCACCGGACCGACCGCCGTGGGCCGGCGCCATCGACACCGTGACCGGCATGGCCCGGCGCAGCGCCGACACGGCGTCCCGGCTCGTCGACTCGGCCACCGGCCTGGCCCGCGATCCGCTGCACGTGGCGTCCATGCTCGCCGCGCTCCCCTCGGAGACGGCGGCCACCACCCGGTCGCTCGTCCGCCAGCTCGCCGTCGTCGACAGCCACCGCTCCCCGCTGTGGACCGAACGCTCGCTCGACCGGTCGCTCGAGACCTTCCAGGTGTCGCTCGCCGACGTGAAGGCGACGGCCTCGCACCTGGGCGGCAGCGTGAACGACCTGTTCGTGGCGGCGGCAGCGGGTGGCGCGGGCGCCTACCACCGCCGCCTCGGCGTCGGCGTGGCCGAGCTGCGGATGTCGATGCCCGTCAGCACCCGCACGGACCGGGCCCCCGGCGGCAACGCCTTCACGCCCACCCGGGTCCTGGTGCCGACCACGCCGGATCCCGCGGCGCGCTTCGCGGAGGTCCACGAGCGCCTGTCGATCACCAAGGCGGAGCGGGCCATGGCCCTGACCGCGTCGCTCGCCGGGGTGGTGAACCTCCTGCCCCAGGCGATGGTGGTGCGCCTCGCCCGCCAACAGGTGATGACCGTCGACTTCGCCACGTCCAACGTGCGGGCGGCGCCCTTCGACCTCTACATCGCCGGCGCCCTGATGACCGCCAACTACCCGGTGGGCCCGATCGCCGGCACGGCGTGGAACCTCACGACCATGAGCTACCGGGGGATGCTGGACCTCGGCCTGCACGTGGACCGGGCCGCGGTCGCGGATCCGGACCAGCTGCGCGACGACATCGTGGCGTCCTTCGACGAGCTGCTGGCCCTGGGGCCGCAGCTCGGCGGTCGGCGGACGGGCGGGGCGCGCTGAACGTGCCCCGTGGCCTCCGCGGGCTAGATGCCGCTGGTGACCGGGACGGGGGCCGGTGCGGAGGCCAACAGGAGCCGCAGGTCGAGGAGCAGGTCGGCCACCTCATCGGTGGACACCAGCTCCCGGGCCTGCATGGTCCCGAGGGCCTGGTCGATCACGGCCATGGCTTCTTGGATCACGATCTCTGGCGCTGCAGTCTCGGTCACGAACGCCACCTTACCGGCCTGCGCCACCGATCGACGCGCGGTTCTCGCCTGAAGCGCGCGCTGCGCCCCCACCTACCCTGTCGCCCGTGACCTACGAGATCATCCGCCGCATCGGGCGGGGAGGCATGGGGGTCGTGGACCTGGCCCGCGATCCCGCAGGCCACGAGGTCGCGCTCAAGCGCCTGTCGCTGCACGGCACCCCCGAGGAGCTGGAGCGGGCGCGCATCCGGATCCGCCGCGAGGCCGAGGTCCTCCAGCAGC
Organism: Acidimicrobiales bacterium; assembly: GCA_046331115.1. GTDB lineage: Bacteria > Actinomycetota > Acidimicrobiia > Acidimicrobiales > Iamiaceae > Aquihabitans. Next base: position 409,598 of record JAXLRJ010000001.1, on the reverse strand, counting down.
TCGACGACCCCGGCATCGTGCGGCTCCGCGAGGTCCTCGACGACGGCGACGACGTCGTGCTCGTGATGGACCACCTGCCCGGCGGGAACCTGGCCCAGCGGGTCGAGGACGACGGTCCCCTCTCGCCGCCCGAGGTGGCGGCGCTGGCCGATCGTCTGCTCGGCGCGCTGGCCGCCGCCCACCGCCAGGGGGTCGTGCACCGAGACATCAAGCCCGCCAACGTGCTCTTCGACGCGGAGGGCCGCCCGGCGCTGGCGGACTTCGGCGTGGCCTTGCACCGCGACGCAACGCCCGGGCTCACTGCGGACGAGACCGTGGTCGGCACCCCCGGCTTCATCGCGCCCGAGCAGGCGCGGGGCGAGGTGGCCACCACGGCCTCGGACGTGTTCAGCCTCGGGGCCACCCTGTTGTACGCGGCCACCGGCCGCGGCCCCTACGGCACCGGCGATCCTCGGGTCCTGCTCCTGCGCGCCGCGGCTGGGCGGACCGAGCGCCCACCCCGAGACCTGCCGCCAGACCTTCGCCAGCGCCTCGAGGCGATGCTCGCCAAGGACCCGGCGGCTCGCCCGTCGGCCGCCGAGGCCCGGGGCGGGACCGACGGCACCGCGGTGCTGGAGGCACCGGCGCGGCGACGGATCGTCGACGGGTGGGGCAGGACCGTGGCCGTGGTCGTCGTGCTAGCGATCCTGGCCGTCGGCGGCGCGGCGGCCATCCTGACCCACAGCGATGGCAGCCAGGCCCCGCTCGCCTCGCCCACCACCGTCCCCCGGACCACCACCACGCGCTGCAAGGACCTGCCCTTCCAACCTTGCGGCGAGCGACCGGCGCCGAACACCGACGGGCGGCGCTGCCTCGACGGCACTGCCGACTACGACGCCGACCCCCGCAACGGCTGCGAGGCCGAGCCCGATGAGCTGCGCGACGGCGCCCCGCTCGATGGCCGGCTGACCGCCAACCTCGTGCCGACCGACGATCGGGACAGCTACCAGCTCGACGTCCGCGACAAGTTCCAGTTCGACTGCGGAGGCCAGGTCCACGTGACGCTGACCGCGCCGCGCAGCACGAGCCAGCGCCTCACCGTGCTCGATAGCGACCGGGAGCTCGGCACCGCCGTGTCGGGCGATGGCGAGCCGGCCACCGTGACGATCGACGACCCGACCTGCGGCAGCAACGACGCCACCACCCTCACCGTCACCGTGACCTCGGTCGGGTCGGACCGCAGCGCCCTCGGCTACGTGCTCGAGGCGCGGGGCACCTTCTGACCTCGCTGTCAGCCCCGGGGCGTAGGGTCGGGGCATGACGCACGGACGCCTCGGCTTCACGTTCGCGAGCCTCATGCCCCTCGGCCCGGGGGTCGCCGTCCAGACCGCCGCGCGGGCGTCTGAGCTCGGCTACCGCTCGTTCTGGACGGCGGAGACGACCGGGCCGGAGGCGTTCTCGGTGCTGGCGGCCGCCGGGGCCGCCGCACCCGGCCTGGACCTCGGCACCGGGGTGCTGGCGCTCCAGCTGCGCACGCCGATGGTCACCGCCATGGGCGCGGCCACGCTCCAAGCGCTGCACCCGGAGGCAGACGTCCTGCTGGGGGTCGGGATCTCGTCGCCGGTCGTGACCCAGCGCTGGCACGGCGTCGAGTACGGCGACCGCCCGCTCGCCCGGGTCCGGGAGTACGTGGCGCTGGTGCGGGCGTGCCTGAGCGGCGAGAAGGTGGACTGGGACGGGGACTTCTACCGGGTGCGGGGCTTCCGGCTGGGGCTCCGGCTCGGCGAGAAGCGGCCCAAGATCGTGGTCGGCGCCCTCAACCCGAAGATGCTGCAGCTCGCCGGCGAGGTGGCCGACGGCGTCCTGCTCAACTACCTCCCGGCGTCGCACGTGGCCTGGTCGGTCGAGCAGGTCCGGGCCGGCGGCGATGCCGAGGTCTACGCCTACGTCCACGCCGGCGTGGGCGACCGGGAGCAGGGCATCGACAAGGCGCGCCGGGACCTGTTCGCCTATGCCGTCGTGGATGCCTACGCGGACAACTTCCGCCGGGCCGGCTTCGGCGACGAGGTCGACGAGATCCGGGCCCGGCACGCTGCGGGCGACCGGGAGGGGGCCGTGGCCGCGGTGTCGGACCGCATGTGCGACGCCATCGACGTGCTGGGCGACGCCGCCACCGTCCAGGGCGCCGTGCGGGCGTACGTCGACGCCGGGGTGGACGTCCCGGTCCTCATGCCGCTGCCGTGGGGCGGCGAGCGCCAGCAGGTCATCGAAGACACCATGGTCGCGGCGGCCGGCGCATGACCGAGCTCGCGGACAAGGTGGCGGTGGTGACCGGCGGCGCGCGCGGCATCGGCTACGCGCTGGCCGAGGCCTTCCTGGCCGAAGGCGCCCGGGCGGTCGTGGTGGCGGACCTGGCCCAGGACGACGTCGACGCGGCAGCGGCCCGACTGGGCGATCGAGCCCACAGCGCGGCGGTGGACGTCGCCGATCCCGGCGCCCTCGCCACCCTCGTGGCTGCCACCGAAGAGGCCCACGGCCCCATCGACGTGTTCGCCAGCAACGCCGGCATCGGCACCGGTGCCGGCCTGGACGCCAGCGACGAGGCGTGGGACCGGATCTGGCAGGTCAACGTGCTCGCCCACGTCCGCGCCGCCCAGGCCGTGCTGCCCTCGATGCTCGCCCGGGGCGAGGGCCACCTGCTCTCGACCGCGTCGGCCGCCGGGCTCCTCGCCCAGATCGGCGACCTCCCGTACTCGGTCACCAAGCACGCGGCGGTCGCGGTGGCGGAGTGGCTCGCCATCACCTACGGCGCCCAGGGCCTCAAGGTCTCCTGCCTGTGCCCGCAGGGCGTGCGCACCGACATGATCGCCTCCGCCCTCGGCCACACGTCGGTCGAGACGGTGGTGGCCCAGGGCCTGATCGAGCCCGAGGAGGTGGCTGCGGCTGCCATCGCCGGCCTGCGGGACGAGACCTTCCTGATCCTCCCCCACCCGGAGGTGGCCGGCTACTACGAGCGGCGGGCCACGGACACGGACCGCTGGCTCGCCGGCATGGCGCGCCTGCAGGCCAGGATCACGGGATCCCTGGAGGGCTGAGCGTGGCCCGCCGCCCCTCGCCCATCGACGACGGCCTGGTGGAGCTCGGCCTCGAGATCGGCCAGATCGTGCGCTACATCGGCTCGTCTGACAAGCGCTACCGGGAGGGCGTGGTCCTGCGGCGGGAGAAGGATGGCTCGGTGGGCCTGCGCGACGAGCGGGGCCGAGCCCGGGCCATCCCCGTCGAGCGCATCGAGGTCCGCACGGTCGGCCCGCGCGGCGGCGAGCAGTGGGTGCCGCTGGCCGACACGGGCGGCGGCCTCCAGCTCGGGCTCTTCTAGGCGCCCGTCGTGGACCGGCCCACCGTCGAGGTCTACGAGCGCGAGGGCGCCAACTACGCGGTGCGGCGAGGCCTGCGCCGGCCGGAGCGGGCCGAGGCGTTCGCCGCCGCGGTCGACGGCCCGCGCCTGGACCTGGGGTGCGGGCCCGGCCTGCACCTGCCGCTGCTCGGACAGCCGGTGTTCGGCGCCGACGCAGCGGCCGCCATGGTCCAGGCCGCCTCGGCCCACGCCCCCGTGGTCCAAGCGGACCTGGTCGATCTGCCGTTCGGCCGCCGCACGCTCGCGGGGATCTGGGCCAGCAAGGCGCACCAGCACGTCCCCGCGGCGTGGCTCCCCCTGGCGCTGGCGGACGCCCACCGGTCCCTGCGCACGGGCGGCCGCCTGCATCTCACCGTGTTCGCCGCCGACGACCCGACCCGCCCCACCACCTAGCAGGTGAGCGACCAGGCCGACGACCTGCCTGGGCGCTGGTTCACGTGGTGGAACGTGGAGCACCTGGCCACCGTGGTGGAGGCGGCCGGGTTCCAGATCGAGTCGTTCCAGGCGGACGAGCCGGCCGGCCCCGCCCACCTGCACGTGGAGGTCGTCGCCACCGCCCGCCTGGCGCTGCCGGACCACGTCGGCCCGGACATGCGTCTGCTGTGCTGCGGGCTCAACCCGTCCGTGCACGCCGCCGAGGCCGGCATGGGGTTCGTGACCGGCTCCAACCGCTTCTGGCGCGCCATGACGGCGGCCGGCCTCGCCACCCGGACCCACGACCCGCGCCACCTGCTGCGCGTGGATCGCATCGGTATGACCGACCTGGTCAAGCGGCCCACCCCTCGGGCCGACGAGCTCACCACGGCCGAGTACCGCGAGGGCGTGGAGCGCCTGGCCGCCCTGTGCCGTTGGCTGCGCCCCGCTGCGGTGGCCATGGTGGGCCTCGCCGGCTGGCGGGCCGCCGTCGACCGCCGGGCCACCCCCGGCTGGCAGCCCGAGCGCCTCGGCGACACCCCGGTCTACGTGCTCCCGTCCACGAGCGGGCTCAACGCCACGACCTCGCTCGACGACCTCGTCGCCCACCTCCGTGCAGCCGCCGACGGCCCCGACCCGACGACCTGTTCGACAGGTGACACCTAGCAAGGTCACCCGCCTCGACGCCCAGACCCGGCTCGCTCTCCCCCTCCGAGAAGCGTCCCCAAACGGCACTTGCAGGGCACCCCTACCTCGGCCGCTGTCTTGGCGGCTGGCAGCCCGCCCACCGGCTCAGAAGAACGTGGACACGCCGGCGACTACGAAGAACGCTCCCACGGCGCCTGCGACAATCGCACCGGGCCAGCGCCCCCATCTGGCCTTCGTCGGATCAGCCACGAAGATGCCCGCCCAGCGGTAGTTGGCGTAGGCCACCGCCCAGAAGAGGAAGCCTATGACCACCAGCACCGGCTTTGCCCCTGCATCACCCGAAGTCACCGGGCCGAGTCTTCCACCAGTGGCCTCCGGGGCATGCCGCCTACCGCCGGGTAGTGGGGACACCCACCAGCACTTGAAGGACCCCAGGTCAGTTGCGAGTGCAGCAGAGCAGCGGGGCGGTCTCTCGCATGACGGGTCAACAACAGCGGCGCTTGGCCGATGGTCGTCCCATGTCGGTGGAGGTGGCGGACGCTTCTGATGCGGCGCATGGACGGGCAGGGGTGTCACGCCGGGCAGTAGCTGGGTTGGCGACCGGATTGTTCGCGTACCTCGCGATCGGCGTGGTGGTCGCTGGGTACGCAGATCGGCTGGATGACGAGCTGGCTGCCACGCTGTCCGCTGACCTTGGCTTCCTGCTAAGCGTCGTGCTGAGCAGCACCGGGATGGCGTTGAGCGGATCGGTCGCGATCGACCGGAAGCGATCCGGTCTTGACCGCAGCCTTGGGCTCGCCGGCTTCGTGATCGCGCTCGGCTTGTGGATCTGGCTCGCTAGCGCGCTGCTATGGGCAGCGCGTTGGGTGAGCTAGGCGGCCTAGCCATTCCCAGGTTGCTTGCTCGAACGGAATGCCCGCCCTGCCTCCTACCGGCGGGTAGGTGTGACACCGATCGGCACGCTGGGGACCTCGCGCCAGCAGCGCCTCCTGCTCGCTACGGCTGAAGGGTTCTACAACTGGCGTCGAGCCTCTTCGAACAGTTGGTCGGCTAGCTGGTCCCGCTCGTCAGTCGCCGCCCGGTCCACCTCGCGCCTCTCGCCGAGGGGCACAGGTGGACCGCAGAGCGGCTCGTCCAGAAGGCCGCCCATCCCGTGGGTGAACAGCTCGAGCACGCGAGCCGGCAACCGGTCCTCGTCCCCGGTCAACGTTCCCTCCACCGCGGATGCTCGCACGTCGTCGCCCGAAACCCGGAAACGCTCTCCGACAGCGCATGGATCGCCGACACCAGGGACAAAGGAGCACCTCGGTGCTGACCGACCTCGCCCATGCCCCAATGATGCCGGATGCCCGCCCCCTATCGCCGGAAGGGTGGCTACCGGGCCGGATCACCCGCTTGCTACGTCACGCCGCCAGGATGTCTTGCCTCCAACTCGGCCTGAAGCGCCGCTGCTGCGTCCTTCGCCTTCGGGCCGAAGATCAGCGCTCGTGTCCAGCGGGAGCGTCCATCAGTGCCCACCACGGCGATAGTCAGGCACCGGCCTTGGTTTGCAGGTCGCACCTCGAAGTGGTCAACCGCAGGCCAAGGCACGATCGGCTCTGCCGTCCGCCACATCCGCCGGACCCCAACGCCAGCGGCGCTGACCACGATTCCGCGACAAGGGACTCCGACAGCCTGAGCTACCGGTAGTACACCTGTGCTGGCGACACAGCTCCTTGAGGTATTCGACCCTGCGAACTCCGGCATCGTCACCGTGAGCGGGAACCCTCGCGTTGCAGCGGCCAACTCGCGGACGAGCTGGGGAACATCATTTTCCCGGCAGGTTCGCCTGGGACAGATGCGCCGCAGCGCGGCGCAGCACCTCGTTCTCCTGCTCGAGGAGCCGGTTGCGCTTCTTGAGCCCGCAGCTCGGCGAGCTCGGCTGTGGTCGGACCGGGCTTGATGCCGTCCTCACGATCAGCTCGGGCCAGCCAGTTCGTCAGACAGGACTCGGTGATCCCGAAGTCCTTCGCGGATGTCCTTGATCCGCACGCCGGCTTCACGGCCCCTGGCGACCCGGACCACGTCATCGCGGAACTCCTTCGGATACGGCTTGGGCATGGCGGACATCCTTTCAGCGGTACCTCCCGGCACCACAGCTCAGATGTCACCCCCACGCGCGGCAGTCCCCCTTGCCCGATTTCGTGGAGTTGCGCTCGTACCCACAGTGCCCCTGAACGCCGGGTAGGTGTGACACCGATCGGCACTTCAGCCACGGTCTCGCTATCCGTCCTCATGTCGGTGATGTCGTAGCGTCGATGGCGTGGAGAACGAGGCCATCGACACGGTCGACAGCCCCATGCAGCGGTGCGTAGATGTCGGCGACATCGACGGCTTGCTCGCCCTGGTGTCTGCAGACGAGATCGCCATCGCCTGGCACCGCTACACCGCCACCCCGGAACCGAAGGACGTGGACCACCCTGACTGGTGGGCGGTCGACCTCTTCTGGGTCACCGAGCTCCTCGAGCGCAAGGACCTCCACCGACACCTGCTTCTCAAGCTCATCGAGCACGCATCGGAGGCCACGTTGGGACAAGTGGCTGCCGGCCCACTCGAGGACTTCGTGTCCGATGACGAGGACGACGTTCGCTGGATCGAGGCCGCATGTGCGACGAACATGCGCCTGCGCACCGCCCTGACATTCACGTGGAGCTCGACCTACGTGAGCAGGGCGACGCTGCGCCGGCTGGATGCGGCGGCAGGCGAGCCGTTGCCACGCCTGAGCCCAGGAGCCAGTGGCCGCGTGAGCTGATCGCCTGCGACGAGGCCACAAGGAGGTCGCGGTGCTCGTCCCTCGCGGCTTGGCGGGCTATGGCATGCTCGCCAGGCCCCACCGACGAGCAACATGAAGCCGTCGCCACCTAGGAGGCCGCGATCCGCGCCTTCCTAGATCTCGGGCCCGGCCAAGGCTCACCGGGATGAGACCCGCGGTCGCTCGAGCCAGGGAAATGAAGGTCCGCCACCTGGAACGGCACGCCCCCACCCGAGTCAGGTGCCCCATACCGCCGGGCAGTGGTCACGGCTTCGAACGGCGCTGGTGCCTCAGCGTGGTCCGGCCTAGCGAGCCCTCGCGGTCGGCCGCTCTGCGAAGGCCACAGGCGAGCGATCCTGCGGAGCAACGCGCGCTTCCGCGGACGCGCCGGCCACCCGGAACCACCCATGTCACTGTCACACCCCTTGGATACGCTGACCGAGCCCGCTCGATCAGCGGTTGGCCCGTGGCGGGACCACCGAGATCGGCGGATGCGGCTCACGTGCTGCGTGACTCCGAAGCCGCCGACGCGCGCCTGCGACGCGAGCCCTACCCGGCGCCCGCGGACGCGAGCCCCACCCGCGCCCGCGGACGCGAGCCCCACCCGCGCCTGCGACGCGAGCTCCCACCAAGTCGCGCACGCGAGATCTACCCGCGCGCCTGTTGACGCGAGCCCCACCCGCGCGCCTGCGGACGCGAGACCCGCTCACGCCTGCGGACGCGAGACCTGCCCTGCGCCCGCAGACGCGCGGATGGGGCCGATCGGCCGGTCATGGGAACTCCGGCGCGGAATCCTCGCTGCTGGGCCTGCGACACTGGTCCCATGGCACGTCGCACGAAGATCATCGCCACCATCGGCCCGGCCTCGGATTCCGAGGCGATGATCAAGGACCTCGCCGAGGCGGGGATGGACGTGGCTCGCATCGGCCTGGCCCACGGCTCGCTCGACGAGGCCATCGAGAAGTTCCGCCGGGTCCGCCGGGTCGAGGCCTCCCTCGGCCGGCCGATCGGCGTGCTCGTCGACCTCCCCGGCCCGAAGGTCCGCGCCGGCCACATGCCCGAGTCCGGCCTCCCCGTGGCAGAGGGCGACAGCGTCCGGCTCGCTCCTGGCAGCGACGGATCGACCGCCGAGGTCATCACCGTGGACCACGAGGGCCTGCTCCAGGACCTCCATGTCGGCGACCGGGTCACCTTCGGCGACGGCGTGGTCATGGCCGAGGTGCTGGACCGCCGCGACGACCACCTCGAAGCGCGCATCACCCACGGCGGCCTCCTCCAGGGCCGTCCCGGCGTGCACATCCCATCGGATCGCCTCCGCATCTCCTCCCCCACCCCCGAGGACCTGCGGATGCTCGACGCCTTCATCGAAGAAGGCGTCGACATGGTGGCGCTGTCGTTCGTGCGCTCGGCGCACGACGTGCGGCGCGTCGGCGTGGAGCCCCACCCCCGTGGCCCGCTCGTGATCGCCAAGATCGAGACCCGCGCCGCGGTCGACAACCTCGACAGCATCATCGAGGCCTCCGGCGCCGTGATGATCGCCCGTGGCGACCTCGGCGCGGAGATGCCCATCGAGGAGCTCCCCCACCTCCAGAAGCGCATCCTCCAGCGCTGCATCACGCTCGGCCGCCCGGCCATCACCGCCACCCAGATGCTGGAGTCGATGGTCACCGCCCCGTCGCCCACCCGGGCCGAGGCCTCGGACATCGCCAACGCCGTGTTCGACGGGTCCAGCGCCCTGATGCTGTCGGGCGAGTCCGCCATCGGCCACGACCCCATCAACGCCGTCGCCACCATGGCTCGCATCGCCGCCCGGGCCGACGACGAGTTCGACTACGACGCCTGGGGCGCCCGGGTCCACGAAGAGGCCTCCACCCTGCGCCCCCACGTGGACGACACCGTCACCCTCGGCATGACCAACGCCGCCTGGCGCGCCGCGCTCGAGACCGGCGCCAGCGCCATCCTCTGCATCACCCTCACCGGCTTCACCGTCCGGTCCATCGCCCGGTTCCGCCCCACCGCCAAGATCGTGGGCTTCTCCACCGACGAGCAGACCCTGCGGCAGCTCACCCTCAGCTGGGGGGCGATCCCCATGCACCTCGACGTGGACTCCCAGGCCGAGAACGAGATCACCCGGGCCGTGGAGCAGGCCCGGGAGGCCGGCCTGATCCGCCGAGGCGACCTGGTGGCCGTGCTCAGCGGCTCCCGCGAGTACCCCGGCCAGGCCACCGACTCGCTGCGCCTGATCCCGATCCGCTGACGGCGGCCGGCCAGCGGCCAGGTCGCCGCAGATTCCCCTTCAGGTGCAGGCCGATCGGGCCGTAGAGACCGCAGCGACGCCCTCCCTCCCGTCGCCGCGAGGATGCCCCATGCCCATGATGCGCCGCGGCCCCCTGGACCGCTATCCGGTCGAGTGGGTCATCCGCCAGGCCGGTGCGCACCAGGCCACGGGCAGCATCGAGTTCCACGCCGGGCGTCCCGCGACGTTCTACTTCGACGCCGGCCGCGTCTACGCGGCGGTCGACGAGGCCGACGAGGCCGCCGAGCTCCCCGCTGACGAGGTCGAGGCCCGGCGGACCGCGGTCGAGCTGCTGGTCCGGACGTTGGGCGAGGCCGCGGGCGACGGCTGGTACTACCACGACCCGCTGGCCCACCTGCCGATCCGAGGGTCGTGGAGCTGGGACACCGCCACGCTCCTGCTCGAGACCCGGACGACCGCCTACGAGCGCGACGCCCTCGCCTCGTGGGCCGAACGGCCGGTGTCGCTGCGCGAGACCCCCACGGCGGCGATCACCCTCGGCGCCGACGCCTGGGCCGTGGTCGTCGAGCTCGCTGCCACGGCGGCGGCTGGCGAGCTCCGCGAGCAGCTGGGCTGGAGCCCGGCCCGGCTGGTCGCGGCCCTGACCGAGATCGAGCAGCTGGGGGTGCTCGATCCGGCACCGGCGTGGCGGCCGACGGTGGTGAGCTCGCCACCGGAGGCCGCCGCGCCGGCCCACCGCCACTCGCTGCTGCGGCGCCGCTGAGCCCAGGGGCTGCCCGCCACCAGCAGATGGGGCATGATCGCCCGGTGCTGCTCCAGGACCGGACCGTGCTCGTCACCGGCGTGCTGACCCCCTCGTCCATCGCGTTCACCTGCGCCCGCCTCGCCCAGGAGCAGGGGGCGACCGTCCTGCTGAGCTCCTTCGGGCGGGCGATGTCGACCACCACCCGCGCCGCCCGCAAGCTGCCCGTCGAGCCCGAGGTGCTGGAGCTCGACGTCACCGACCCCGACCACCTGGCCGCCCTGGCCCCGACCATCCAAGCCCGAGGGCTCGTCCTCGACGGGGTGGTCCACGCCGTCGGCTTCGCGCCGGCCGCCTGCCTCGGCCAGCCCGAGGGGCTGCTCGCCGCCGACTGGCCCGACGTCGCCACCGCCCTGCAGGTGTCGACCTGGTCCCTGGCGGGCCTGGCGCGCGCCGTGCGCCCGGTCCTCGCCCCGAAGGCATCGATCGTGGGCCTCGACTTCGACGCCGCCCTGGCCTGGCCGGCCTACGACTGGATGGGCGTGGCCAAGGCCGGCCTGGAGGCCGCGTCGCGCTACCTGGCCCGGGACCTCGGCCCGTCGGGCACCCGGGTCAACCTGGTGGCGGCCGGGCCGCTGCGGACGGTGGCGGCCCGGAGCATCCCCGGGTTCTCCCGCATCGATGAGGTGTGGCAGGAGCGGGCGCCCCTCGGCTGGGACGTCGACGACCCCGAGCCGGCGGCCCGGGCGGTCGTCGCGCTCCTGTCAGACTGGTTCCCGGCCACCACCGGCGAGATCGTCCACGTCGACGGCGGCGCCCACGCCATCGGCGCCGCCGGGCCCGCGACCTGAGCCACCTCCCGGAAGCTGGCAAGATGCCCAACGTGGCCGAAGCCCAGGTGGAGCGCCCGCGGCTGACGGCGCAGGAGGTGCGGCCCTACCTCGCGGTGCTGGGCATGGTCGCGGCCATGTGGCTCCTCGAGGTCATCGACCTGGTGCCGGGCGTGGACCTCGATCGCTGGGGCATCCGCCCGCGGACGGCCGGCGGGCTCATCGGCATCCCGCTCGCCCCGTTCCTCCACGCCGGGTTCGGCCACCTCATCGGGAACACGATCCCGTTCCTGGTGCTCGGCCTGATCATCGCCGCGTCCGGGCTGCAGCGGTTCGTGCAGGTCACGGTGATCGTGGGAGTGTTCGCCGGCGTCGGCGTGTGGCTGACCGCGCCGGCCGGGACGGTGCACATCGGCGCCAGCGGCCTGGTGTTCGGCTACCTGACCTACCTCATCGCCCGCGGCTTCTTCGCCCGGCGCCTCGGCCAGATCCTGTTCGCCTTCGTGATCCTGTTCTTCTACGGCGGTCTGTTCTGGGGGCTGCTGCCGCACCCGGGCATCTCCTGGCAGGGCCACGTGTTCGGCGCGATCGGCGGCGTGGTGGCGGCCTGGGTGATCCACGCCGACCGGGGACGGGCGAGCGACGGCCCGGCCGCGGTCCCGCCCGCTCAGTAGAGGGCCGGCGGCGAGCCCTCCAGGGCCGAACGGGCACCGCCCAGGTCTGCGATGCGGTGCAGCAGCAGCCGGGTCTGGCTCTCCACGACCCCCGCACGCTCCTTCAGGTCGGTGAGGATCCCGTCCAGCTCGGCGGTCCCGGTGCAGAAGACGCGCAGCATGTAGTCGTAGTGGCCGGTGACGTGGACCGCCTCCACGACGCCCGGCTGGGCCCGCAGCGCGTCGGCGAACCGGTTGCGGTCCGCGCCGGGCTCGAGGCGGACGTCGATCGCCGCCTCGACGGTCCGGCCGAGGTGCCCGGCGTCCAGGACCGCGCGGAACCCGCGGATGACCCCGGCCTTCTGGAGCCGGCGGACCCGATCTGCCGTCGCCGTCGGCGACAGGCCGATCGTGCGCCCGAGGTCCTGGAAGGTGGCCCGGCCATCGCGGACGAGCTCGTCGACGAGGCGCTGGTCGAGCGGATCGAGGGCCGTGGACATCACGGCCATGCTACGTGATCGGAGCGTGATCCAGCGCACCTGCCGTGGATTCCTTTCCGATCTACGGCGTGAGGCCTCGAAACCTCGGGAGCTGACCACGAACGAGGCGAAGGACGCCACCACCCTCGGCCCGATCCGGGTGATCGTCGACCCATGCCGTCCGACCCGTCGCTCCCCCCGACGCCTGCCCTCGACCCCGTGGTCGCCCGCTTCCTCGCGGGGACCGCGTCGGCCGAGGAGTGGGACCACGCCGCCCACGTCCGCGCCTTCGCCCACCTGCTGCGCGCCGAGCCCTCCACCGACGCCGCCTACGAGCGGATGCGGTCGCTGATCCTGGCGCACAACGCCCGCGTGAGCCCGAACGGCGAGCACGGCCGCTACCACGAGACCGTCACCCGGTACTACGTCGCCGCCGTGGCCGCCGCCATGGAGGCGGGAAGGACCACCGACGCCGAGCTCCTGGAGGACCCAGCCCTCGACCGAGAGGCGCCCCTGCGCCATTGGAGCCGGGACCTGCTGCTCTCCGAGGAGGTCCGGGCCACCTGGGCCCCGCCAGACCTCGCCCCCTTGCCCTGGCCGGTCGACGGCCGGGGCGCCCCCGCGGCCCCCTGCCGCTGCGCCTGACCACCCACCCCAGCACCTCGTCCGACGGGAGACCGACGATGCGCCACCACCCGACCCACCGCCCGAAGGCCCGGACCGCGGCGCTCGCCGCCACGCTCACGGCTGCTGCACTGGCCGGGGCGCTCGTGGCGCCGACGCCGGCATCGGCGGCAGGGACCACCTACACCGCGACGGGCCGCGCCAGCGTGGCCAGCGACGGATCCCAGCTGCCCGCCGGGCCGTACCTCGGGAGCATCGTCGAGCTCGACGAGACCGGTCGGTACGTGTTCTTCGGGACGAGCCAGGCCCTCGCCCCCAACGACGACAACGACACCTGGGACGTGTACGTGCGCGACCGGCGCTCGAGCACGACGACCCTCGTCTCGGTCGGCACCGACGGGCGCTCCTTCAGCCAGAACGTCTCGCGCCTGTGCGGTGCATCGAGCACCGGGCGCTTCGTCGGGTTCTACGCCCCGCTCCACGACGGCGACGACAGCTCCACGTCCCAGGTGTGGATCATCGACCGCACCACCGACGAGACCGAGATGGTCAGCGTCACCAGCGGCGGGGTGCGGGCCGGCAACGGCGGCGACTCCGGCATGGACGTCGCCAGCCGGTGCCCGATCTCCACTGATGGCCGCTACGTCACCTTCGCCAACTCGTCCTCGACCCTCTCGCCCAACAGCCACGAGCAGATCTTCCGACGGGACCGCACGGGCAAGCTCACCCTGATCGAGAGCATGAGCTCGGCCTCGGTGGTCGGCAACGGCCCATCCCGGTTCCCCGACATGACCGACGACGGGAACCAGATCGCGTTCCAGTCCACCGCCAACAACCTGGTGGCGGGCGACGGCAACGGCCACAGCGACGTGTTCGTGCGGACGGTGGGCGCCGCCAGCCTGGAGCGGGCGTCGCTGACCGATGGCGATGCCCAGGTGGCCGACGGGGACTCGCACAGCCCGTCGATCGCCGGGGACGGGCGCTACGTGACGTTCGTGTCCGCCGGGTCCGGGCTCACCGCCGGCGAGGCGGGCACCTTCGACGACGTCTACCTGCGCGACCTCCAGACCGATGCCACCGAGCTCGTCTCGATGTCCTCCACCGAGGTGCAGAGCGACGGCTACAGCTTCGCAGCCGACATCTCGCCCGATGGCCGGTTCGTGGCCTTCGCCTCAGGCGGCAAGGACCTGTACCCCGCCAAGGTCTCCAACAACGCCGACGTGTTCCTGCGCGATCGCCAGCTCGGCAGCACCACCCTCGTGAGCCGGACGGCGGGCATCAGCCCCGGCAACGACGACAGCTGGGAGCCGGTGGTCTCGGCGAACGGCAAGGTCGTGGCGTTCACGTCGGATGCGACCGACCTGGTGCGCAAGGACACCAACGGCCGGCGCGACGTGTTCGCCCGGGACACCGCGGCGGACTTCGGGCCGCTGCCCAGCATGGACAACTTCATCGAGCAGCAGTACCAGGACTTCTTCGGTCGGGCCTCGACCAGCGCCGAGCGGACCGAGTGGAAGGCCCGGCTGACCAACGGCGAGCAGTCGTCCGACAGCGCCATCGTGGCGTTCGCCCACAGCAGCACCTGGTCGGCGAGGCGGGCCCCGCTCGTCCGCCTCTACTGGGCCTTCTTCCTGCGCACCCCCGACGAGGGTGGCCTCGACTACTGGGTCGGGCGCCTCGAGGCCGGCTGGTCCCTCGCCCGGGTGGCCAAGCAGTTCGCCGCCAGCAGCGAGTTCCAGGCCAAGTACGGGACCAAGTCCAACAGCCAGTTCGTCACGCTCATCTACCAGAACATCTTCGACCGGGACCCCGACGCCGGCGGCCTCGCCTACTGGACCAAGAAGCTCGACACCAAGGCCAAGACCCGAGGCGACGTCATGGTCAACTTCAGCGAGTCCAGCGAGGGCAAGCGACGCCTCGCCCCGCAGACCGACGTGGTCCTCATCAACCTCGGGATGCTCGGCGCCATGCCCACCAAGGGCGTCCTCGAGGCGTGGCGCCTGAAGATCGGCCTGGGGGCCACCGCCGCCGACTTCGCCGACGCGGTGCGGGTGAGCCCGGCGTACTCCGCCCACGTGACCTGACCCGACCGACCGCCCGACAGCAGACCGCCCCCACCACCTGCCGACCGACCACCACCCGAGCCCACCCCGCAACCGTCCAGACGGGAGGACGCTGTGCACCCCACCACCGACCCCACCACCCGCCGGCGACGTCGAGCCGGCCTGATCGCCCTGGCCACCGCCACGTTCGCCGCCTCGGCGACGGCCACCCCGGCCCACGCTGCCGGGGGCACCGTGGCCGCGATCGGTCGGGCCTCGGTCCGAGACGACGGCAGCCAGCTGGCGAACGGCACCAATCGCCCGGTCGCCATCAGCGACGACGGCCGGTACCTGGCCTTCACCTCCGACGAGGCGATCACCCCCGGCGACACCAACGGCGATGACGACGCCTACGTGCGGGACCGCGTGGCGGGCACGACGACGCGCGTCGGGCTCGACGACGACGAGGGCCAGATGCTCAACACCGAGGTGTGCGCCATGAGCCGCAACGGGCAGTTCGTGGCGTTCGCCGGCTACGGCGGTGACGCCGACGCGGCCCGCACGCAGCTCTACCTGCGGGACCGGGTCGCCGGCACGACCAAGCTGGTCAGCCAGTCCACGGGCGGCTCGCCCTCCTCGGTGACCACCGACTTCAGCGGCGTCCTCGGTGCCGACCGGTGCGCCGTGTCCGACGACGGCCGCTACGTCGCCTTCCAGAGCCAGGCCACCAACCTGGCCTCGGGCGATGCCAACGGCACCGGGTTCGACATCTTCCGCCGCGACCTCCAGACCGGGACCACGATCCGGATCAGCACGTCGAGCGGCGGGGCGGGCGGCAACGACTTCTCGGGCCAGCCCGCCATGTCTGGCGACGGCGACGTCATCGCCTTCACCTCCGATGCCAACAACCTGGTGGCCAACGACACCAACGGGCTCCAGGACGACTTCGCCCGCAAGGTCAGCACGTCGACCACCGTCCGGGTGAGCGCCAAGTTCGGCAGCGGCGAGGTCTACGGCGTGTCCTCGCAGCCTGCGGTGTCGGGCGATGGGACGCTGGTTGCGTTCCAGAGCATGGCCACCGACCTGGTGCCCGAGGACACCAGCAGCGACACCGACATCTTCGTCAAGAGCCTCACCAACGGCGCGGTGATCCGCGCCAGCAAGTCCGCCAACGGCACGTCGCTCACGGGCAACGAGGCCAACGTCTCGTTCTCGACCGACGGCAAGGCCCTGGCCTTCGTCACCGAGGCGGGGAACCACCCGGGGATCTCCCCGTCGTCGGGCAGCGTGGTGGTCAAGGACCTCGTCACCGGCGCAACGACCTACCCGAGCACCACCGGGCTCGGCGAGGACGACGGCTACGGCGCGTGGCCCCAGCTCGCCGCCAACGGCGCCGTCGCCTTCCTGTCCACCGCGACCTCCCTCGTGCGCGGCGACACCAACGGCAAGGCCGACGCCTTCGTGGCGGACCCCAACGTCACGCTCAGCCCGTTCGGCACGCCCTCGGCGTTCGTCACGCAGCAGTTCCAGGACTTCGTCGGGCGGGCACCGACCGCTGCCGAGCTCACCGAGTGGACGGCCCGCATCGGGTACGGCGAGCGCACCGCAGACCAGGAGATCGACGAGCTGGCCCACGGCGCGGCGTTCGCCGCCAAGCGCGAGCCCATGGCCCGCCTCTACTGGGCGTTCTTCCTCCGCACGCCCGACGCCAACGGCCTGCAGTTCTGGGTGAACCGGCTCGGCAACGGCTGGACCCTGCAGCGGGTTGCCAAGCAGTTCGCGGCGAGCAGCGAGTTCCAGACCAAGTACGGCAAGAAGACCAACGCCCAGTTCGTCACGCTGATCTACCAGAACATCTTCCAGCGAGACCCGGACCCCGGCGGCCTCGCCTACTGGACCAAGAAGCTCGACACCGGCCAGAAGACCCGAGGCGACGTCATGGTCAACTTCAGCGAGTCCAGCGAGGGCAAGCGCCGCCTCGCCCCGCAGGTCGACGCCGTGCTGGTCTCGCTCGGGATGCTGCGGCGGATGCCCACCGCCGAGGAGCTCGACAAGGCCTGCGCCGCCCGGGCCGACGGCAGTCCGATCGAGGTCCTGATCGCCCTCGTCCGCGAGGGCGACGAGTACAAGGCTCGGGTCGTTCGATGGGCGCCCGTCGCGCACCTGGCCGCGCTCGCCATCGCCCTGGGCGCCACCACCCTCGCCGTGGCATCCCGGCCGGCGGGCGCGACCCTCGGGCCGGTCACGCCGACCGGTCGGGTCAGCGTCGCGACCGACGGCGGCAAGGGCGGTGCCCCCTCGCTCCAGGAGCGGCCCGAGATCAGCGCCGACGGGCGGTTCAGGCCTTCTCGTCCACGGTCGCCCTGACACCAGGCGACGGCGACACCAAGTCCGACGTGTACCTGCGCGATCGGATGGGTGGCACCACCACCCGGGTCAGCGTCGCCGACGACGAAGCGGAGATCGACGGCAACGCCTACGTGTGCGGCCTCAGCCGGAACGGCCGCTACGTCAGCTTCCTGGCCGTGGGAGGCGACCTGCCGGACCCCACCGAGCTCCAGGTGTACCTGCGGGACCGCAGGGCGGGCACCACCACGCTGGTGTCGGCCAACACGAGCGGCGATCCGGCTGCCGCCAGCAATGGCTCGAGCGGCATCTACGAGCAGTACGCCTGCCCGGTGTCCGACGACGGCCGCTACGTGGCCTTCCAGAGCGACGCCGAGAACCTGGCCGGCGGCGACGACAACGGCCTCGGCGCCGACATCTACCGGCGGGACCTCCAGACCGCGTCCACGTTGCGGGTGAGCACGTCCACCGCAGGGCTGGCCGGGACGGACGGGAGCCTGGACCCGGCGATGTCCGGCGACGGCGACGTGGTCGCCTTCGACTCCACCGCCCCGAACCTGGTGGCCAACGACAACAACGGCGTCTCCGACGTGTTCGTGCACACCGTCTCCACGGGCACGACGCAGCGAGTCAGCGTGACCGCCGGCGGCCAGCAGCTGGCGAAGGCATCGACCGAGCCCGCCATCACCCAGGACGGTGACAAGGTCGCCTTCACCTCTGCCGCGACCAACCTCGTCGCCGGGGATGCCAACGGCAAGGACGACATCTTCGTGCGGGACCGCAGCGCGTCCACCGTGGTGCGCGCCTCGTTCCCCCTGGCCGGTGGCAGCGACGGGACGGGCGCCTTCGTCCCCGACATCAGCGACGACGGCCAGCGGGTGGTCTACAGCGTGTACATCAACGTCGATCAGCCCGGCGATGCCAACCAGGACGACGACGTGTACCTGCACGACTTCGCCACCGGCAACACGATCCTGGCCAGCGACACGCCCGACGGGGTGGCCGGCGACGGGCAGTCCTACCCGGCCACGATCTCGGGCGACGGCAAGGCCATCGCCTTCGCTTCCGAGGCCACCGACCTGGCCCGCAACGACACCAACGGGACCACCGACATCTACGTCCGCGACGCAACGCTCGACATCAGCCCGTTCCTGTCGACCACCGCCTTCGTCCGCCAGCAGTTCGTCGACTTCGAGGGCCGCACGCCCACGGCGGCCGAGCAGACCGAGTGGTCGGCCCGCATGCTCTACGGCGAGCGCAACCCCGACGAGCTGATCGACGAGCTCGCCCACGGCACCACCTGGTCGGCCAAGCGCGGTCCGCTCACCCGGCTCTACTGGGCGTTCTTCCTCCGCCCGCCGGACACGAGCGGGATGGCCTACTGGACCAACCAGCTCAGCGCCGGCAAGAAGCTGTCCGTGGTCGCCAAGCAGTTCGCCGCCAGCTCCGAGTTCCAGAACAAGTACGGCGCCCTGTCGAACCAGGCGTTCGTCGCGAAGATCTACCAGAACATCTTCGAGCGGGACCCGGACCCGGGCGGGCTCGCCTACTGGACCAAGAAGCTCGACGCCAAGCAGAAGACCCGGGGCGACGTGATGGTCAACTTCAGCGAGTCCAGCGAGGGCAAGCGGCGGCTCGCCCCGCAGGTCGACACGGTCCTGATCTACCTCGGCATGCTCCGCAAGATGCCGACCCTTCCCATCCTGCTCGAGGGCGTGAAGGCGATCCGCGACGATGGCTACCCCGCCGAGATCGTGGCCCAGAGCCTCCGCGACGAGGCCGGCTACGTCGCCCGGGTGGACGTCGACGGCTGAACCAGGCGTCGGTGGCGGCCCGTCGACCTGACCGGCGGGCCGCTACCGCGGCGCCAGGTCCCGGATCGCCTGGCGCTGGTCCACCCCGAACGGCAGCACGGCCAGCGCCGGCGTGGTGATGCCGTTGGCCTGGTAGCGGCCGATGTGCTCCCGGCACGCCTCCGGCGAGCCATGGACGATCAGCGTGTCCACCAGGTCGTCAGGGATGTGCGTGAGCGCCGCCTTGCGGTCGCCCGCGGCCCAGGCATCCCACATCGGCTGCAGCACCTCGCCGCGGCCGAGCCAGCGGTGGAACTCGGCGTACACGGGCACGGTCAGGTAGGCGGCGATGAGGCGGCGACCCCAGTCCCGGACGAGGTCCGCATCGGTGGTGGGCGCCACGAAGATGCGGGCGACGACCTCCTTTTCCGCGCCGCCCTCGTGGACGAACGGCGCCACGGTGGGCACGTCCTCCGCGCCCAGCCAGTTGACGATGGCGCCGTCGCCCTCGGCGCCGGCGAGCCGCAGCATCCCCTGGCGCAGCGCGGCGATCAGGATCTTGGGCTGCTGCTGGGGCACCTGGGAGAGCTTGAAGCCCTTGACCGAGAACGTCTCGTACTCCTCGGTGACCTTCTCCCCTGCCACCGCCGCCCGCAGGAACCGGACCATGTCCCGGGTGCGCTGGTAGGGCTGCTCGAAGGGGATGTCGTTCCACCGCTCGACGATCACGTTCGAGCTGGTGCCGATGCCGAAGGCCACCCGCCCCGGCGCGGCGTCGGCCAGCGCGGCCACGCACTGGGCCATCGTGGCCGGCCCCCGGGTGAAGGCGGGCACGATGGCGCTGCCCAGGCGCAGGCTCGGCGCCCACACCGAGGCCAGCGCCAGCGGGGTGAAGCCGTCGGCGCCGTCCGCCTCGCTCGACCACACGTCGGTGTAGCCGAGGTCCGCGAGCTCGCGGATCCAGTCCCCCTGCTCGTGGAGGGGCACCCCCATGAAGGGGATGGTCATGCCGTAGCCGGTGTAGGTCACGAGTGCTCCTCCTGGGGGCGGGTGCCGGGGCGCTCGGGCTCCCAGTACCGCACGATGGTGGACTGGCTGGCCGAGGCCATGAGCGTGCCGTCCTGGGCGAACAGGTGCACGGTGCCGTGGCCGAAGCCGCTGGCGATGCCGTCGACCTGGATGTCGAGCAGGATCCAGTCGGTGGGCACGATCCGCCGGACCCGCAGGGTGTTGTCGAGGCTGTTGCCCCCGGCGAACGCGCCCAGCGCCTGCCCGATGCCGAACGGCACGTAGTCGCCCAGGATCGCGAGCGTCGCGGCCGAGGGCTCGAGGAGGTCTGGGATGCGGGCCCACAGCGCCGACCGACCACCCTCCGCCGGGCTCCCCCGCAGGTCCTCCCAGGCCTTGGCGTGGGCGAGCCGCAGCTCCAGGCGGCTCATGATCGACTCCTCGCCGGGGATGCGCAGGGGCCGGGGGTCGCACTCCTCCGGCGGCGGCACGTCGAGGGGGGTTACATAGGTCTCGTCGATGTCGAGCGAGCGGCTGCCGAGCGCCGCGTTCACCGTGAAGATCTCCCGGTCGGCCACGTGGCCCACCGCCCGGGCCTGGGTGCTCTGGCGGCCCGACACCGCGATGGTGACGTCGATGTCGACCACCGAGGGCGGCTGGGCGTAGGAGAGGTATTGCGCGGTGGCCCACACGAGCGGTCGGCCGGTGGTGCCCTCGAGCGCGGCGATCGCCGCGCCGAGCCCGCACCCGCCGAAGAGGAACCCGCCGCCCGTCGACAGGCCGGGCGTGACCTCGAGGTGCCAGCGGTGCGGGTTGTGGGTGGCCTCGAGGCCGAGGAACTGCCGCGCGTCCATCGCCGGGGACCCTACCGGCCCCCGCCCAGCACCCCCGCCGCCGCGGCAGGCAGGCCACCTCCGCCGCGGGCCCCGCCCACGTCCCCGGCGACGGTCGGCCACCGACGGCCACCGCTGGCCAACCCCCCTTTCTGGTCGATTCCCGCCCGAGAGGGCCGGGAACTCGACCAGCTTCCGCAGGGGAACGACCAGGCTGGATGGCGGGGTCCGCCGGGGATCGACCTGGACGCCTTGCGTCGGCTGGCGGTGGCATCGGCTGACGGGGGGCGGGCCTCGGTAGCGTGCGACGCCATGGACCTGGGCATCGAGGGGAAGCGGGCGGCCGTGGCCGCATCGTCGGCGGGGCTCGGCCTCGCCTCGGCGCAGGCGCTCGCCGCCAACGGGGTGCGGGTGGCCATCTGCGGCCGCCACGCCGATCGGGTGGCGGCGGCGCTCGCCACCCTGGCACCGGTGGCCGCCGGCGACCACGTGGGCCTGGTGGCCGACGTGGGCACCGTCGAGGGCGCCGGGGCGTTCGTCGCCGAGGCCACCGAGGCCCTGGGCGGCATCGACGTCCTGGTCCCCAACGCCGGCGGCCCGCCGCCGGGCACGTTCGCCACGACGCCCCTCGACGCCTACCCGGCGGCCCTGGAGCTGAACCTGCTGTCCACCGTGGCGATGTGCCACGCCGCGGTGCCCGCGATGGTGGACCGAGGGTGGGGCCGGGTCGTGGCCATCACCTCCCACAGCGTCCGCCAGCCCATCGCCAACCTCATCCTGTCGAATACCGCCCGCGCCGGCGCCACCGGCTTCCTGAAGACGCTCGCCACGGAGGTCGCCCGCCACGGCGTCACCGTGAACTCGGTCCAACCGGGGCTCCACGCCACCGACCGGCTGCTCTCGCTCCACGACGGCGACCCGACCGGCGCCGCCCAGGGCGTCCCCACCCGGACGGTGGGCCGACCCGAGGACTTCGGCGCGGTGGT
This sequence comes from Acidimicrobiales bacterium, assembly GCA_046331115.1. GTDB lineage: Bacteria > Actinomycetota > Acidimicrobiia > Acidimicrobiales > Iamiaceae > Aquihabitans. The sequence continues at coordinate 387,758 of JAXLRJ010000001.1, read as the reverse complement.
GGCGTTCCTGGCATCGGACCACGCCCGCTTCCTCACCGGCGCGGCCATCCCCGTGGACGGCGGGGCGGCCCAGGGCCTCCAGTAGCGTCGCCGCCATGACGATCCGCCACGTGGTGTGCATGCGCTTCTCCCCCGACGCCCCCGCCGACGGCCCGCAGGCCATCGTGGACGCCCTGCGGGAGCTCCCGGCGATCATCCCCGAGATCGAGCGGTACCACGTCGGCCTCGACGTCGGCGTGAACCCGCCGTCGTGGGACCTGGCCGTCAGCGCGGACTTCGCCGACGTCGACGGCTACGTGACCTATCGGGACCACCCCGAGCACCAGCAGCGGATCCGGGACCTGATCGACCCGATCGTCGCCGAGCGGGTCTCGGTGCAGTTCGAGCTCGACGCCTGACGACGCGCTGGCGCCGTCCCGGCGCGAGCGCGCCTCGCAGCACCTAGCCTCCGGCGCCATGGCAGATGCACCGTGGCAGGGAGATGCGTGCTCGCTCGTCGACGCCTTCCGGGCGAAGGAGCGATCACCGATGGAGGAGCTCGAGGCGTCGCTGGCCGCCATCGAGGCCAGCGAGCTGGGCGCCTTCGTGTTCGTCGACGAGGAAGGCGCCCGAGCCAAGGCGGCGGCCGCCGACGTGTCCATGCCCTTCGGAGGCGTGCCCGTCGGCATCAAGGCGCTCGAGCCGGTCGCTGGCTGGCCCTACACCGAGGAGTCCCTGGTCTTCGCCGACCGGGTGGCCACCTCCAACACCACCCACTTCACCCGGCTCACGCAGCGGGGCGGCATCGTCCCCGTCGGCCAGACCCTGGCCTCGGAGTTCGGCGGCCTCAACATCTCCACCAACCGCCTGCACGGGACCTGCCACAACCCGTGGCAGCACGGCCGCACGGCCGGCGGCTCGTCGGGCGGATCGTCCTCGGCAGTCGCCGGCGGCCTCGTCTCCATCGCCACCGGCGGCGATGGCGGCGGCTCCATCCGCATCCCCGCAGGCTTCTGCGGCCTGGTCGGCATGAAGGGCACCGCCGGGCGCATCCCTCGCGGCCCGCAGACGCTGATCGCCCCGATGACCGTCGTGGTCGGCTGCCAGGCCAGGTCGGTGCGCGACGTCGCCCGCTGGTACGACGTCGCCTCCGGCTACGACATGCGCGACCCGTACTCGCTGCCCCGGATCGACGGCTGGGAGCGGGACCTCGGCACCTTCGACCTGCGGGGGAAGCGGGTGGCCATCGCCCCCACCTTGGGCGCAGCGGTGGTCCGCGACGAGGTGCAGCAGCGGGTGGTGGCCGCCGCCGAGGCGCTGGCCCGCGACGCTGGGCTCGTCGTCGTCGACCTCGACGTGGCCCTGCCCACCATCGACGCCGAGTGGGCCCTCGGCAACATGGCCGGGCTCTACGAGGACCTGCGGGGCCGGTGGCCCGAGTGCAAGGACCAGCTCACCAAGCAGATCGCGTTCGGGGTGGAGTTCGCCGAGGGCGTCGTCAGCCTCGACACCGTCGCCAAGGGCGAGGCCAGCCGGACCCGGGCGAACGAGGCCATGGCCGCCCTGTTCGACGAGGTGGACTTCGTCATCTGCGCCACCAACCCGGACGTGGCGTTCCCCGCCGAGGTCGCCATGAACACGCGGGTCGGCGACCAGAAGGTGGCCCCGGGCAACAACGGCGCGCTCACGATCCCCGCCAACATCGTCGGGAACCCGTCGATCTCGGTGCCGGTCGAGCCGCTCGACGGCCTGCCGGTCGGGATGCAGATCATGGGGCGCCACCACGAGGACCAGCTGCTCCTGGACCTGGCCGCCCTGGTGGAGCGCACCTGTCCGTGGCCCCTCGTGGCTCCGGGCGCCCCCTGCTGATCTGACGCAGATGTGACCTCTGCCCCTGGCGCACCTCGATCGAACACTTGTACGATGCCTTCGTTGTCAGACCCCCTGCGGAAGATGACGCCATGGCACGACAGCTCACCCTCATCCCCCCCACCACCACCTGGCGGCTCGACGAGGAGACCCGGGAGACCGGCCGGCGCGGCATCGCCTCGGCTCGGGCTGCCCTGGCCGCCCGCCGTCCCGCCCAGCCCACCGATCGCCACGCGGCCTGAGCCGACCCCTCGCCCTTGACCGCTCGGTCAAGTTCGGGTCTACGCTGCTCCCATGCCTGATGTCGTGATCGTCGAAGCCGTCCGCACCCCCATCGGGAAGCGCAACGGCGGCCTGTCCACCATGCACCCCGCGGACACCCTGGGGGTCGTCCAGCGCGAGGTCCTGGACCGGGCGGGCGTGGACCCGGCCGCGGTCGAGCAGGTCGTCGCCGGCTGCGTGAGCCAGATCGGCGAGCAGGCCTTCGACATCGGCCGCACCGCATGGCTCGCCGCCGGGCTGCCCAAGGAGGTGGCCGCCACCACCGTGGACACCCAGTGCGGTTCGTCCCAGCAGGCCACCGGCCTGGCCACCGCCCTCATCGCCGGCGGCGTGGTCGACGTCGCCGTGGCGTGCGGCGTGGAGGCCATGAGCCGGGTGCCGATCGGCTCCAACGCCAAGGGCGACTACGGCCGACCGATCCCCAAGTCCTACTTCCCCCGCTACGAGTTCACCTCCCAGTTCGAGGGTGCCGAGCGCATCGCTGACCAGTGGGGCATCACCCGCGACGACGCCGATGCCTTCGGCCTCCGGTCCCAGCAGCTGGCCGCCGCCGCCTGGGCGGAGGATCGCTTCGGCACCCAGGTCGTGGGGGTCGATGCCCCGGACCTGGACGAGGACGGCAAGCCCACCGGCACCACGCACCGGGTCGAGCGGGACGAGGGCCTCCGCGAGACCACCCTCGAGAAGCTGCAGGGCCTCAAGGCCGTCGCCCGCGAGGACGGCGTGCACACCGCCGGCTCCTCCTCCCAGATCTCCGACGGCGCCGCCGCCCTGCTGATGATGACCGCCGAGCGCGCCGAGCAGCTCGGCCTCACGCCCCGGGCCCGCGTGGTGGACACCTGCCTGGTCGGCGTGGACCCGGTGCTCATGCTCACCGGCCCGATCGACGCGACCCGCCGCCTGATGGACCGCACCGGCCTGTCGATCGACGACATCGACACCTTCGAGATCAACGAGGCCTTCGCCTCGGTGGTGCTCGCCTGGGCCAAGGAGCTCGACGTGCCGATGGAGAAGGTCAACCCCAACGGCGGCGCCATCGCCCTCGGCCACCCGCTGGGCGGCACCGGGGCCATCCTGGTCACCAAGGCCCTCCACGAGCTCGAGCGCACCGGAGGCCGCTTCGGCCTGGTGAGCATGTGCTGCGGCGGCGGCCTGGGCACCGGCACCATCATCGAGCGGCTCTAGCCGCCCCGCACCGCTCGCGGCCGGCGCGCCGCCGATCACCACCCACCGATCGGAGCCCGCCATGCCCGCGCGCCCGCGCCACGCCCACCGCGCCCTCGCCCTCGCCCTCCTGATCGCCGGCGGGGCCGCCGCCATCGCCAGCTCGTGCGCCTCGCCGCGGCGCGCCGACGGCGCCGCCACCGTGGTCCGCGCCGTCGACGGCGACACCATCGACGTGCGCCTCGGCGGCGCCACCGAGCGCGTCCGGCTCCTCGGGATCGACACCCCGGAGACCGTGAAGCCCGACACGCCCGTCCAGTGCTTCGGCCCGGAGGCCTCGGCGCGCACCAAGCACCTGCTCCCGCCGGGGACCGTCGTCGTCCTCCAGCGGGACCAGGAGGCCCGGGACCGCTACGGCCGCCTGCTCGCCTACGTCACCCGTCGCAGGGACGGGCTCTTCGTCAACCGCGCCCTGGTCGCCGACGGCTATGCCCGGACGCTGTCGATCGAGCCGAACACCGCGCACCGCCCGGACCTGGCTGCGGCGGAGGCCACGGCCCGGGGCGCAGGTCGCGGCCTGTGGGGCTCGTGCCACCAGCCCCCATGACGGCGATAGCGTGCGGGACGATGAGCGAGCTCGCCGAACGCCTCGGCCACCCCGCCGATGCCCGCCTGGTCATCATCAACGCGGACGGCCTCGGTATGAGCCAGGCCGCCAACGCCGCCACCTTCGAGTCGCTCCGCGACGGCCTGGCCACCAGCGCCTCGCTGATGGTCCCCGCGCCCTGGGCCCGCGAGGCCGCCTACCAGTACCGGGGCGAGGACATCGGGGTGCACCTCACCCTGAACAGCCCTTACGACCGCTACCGGTGGGGCCCGATCACCCGCGCCCCCTCGCTGCTGGACGGCGACGGCGGCTTCCCCCGCACGGTGGCCGACCTGTGGGACCACGCGGACCTCGACGAGTGCCGGCGCGAGCTGCGCGCCCAGGTCGAGCGGGCCATCCTCTGGGGCTTCGACATCACCCACCTGGACTCGCACCTGGGCGCCCTGCAGCTGCGCCCCGAGTTCTTCGACGTCTACCTCGACCTGGCGGTCGAGTTCCGGCTCCCCATCCGCCTCTCGGACGCCTCCACCGAGCGCGCCATCGGGTTCCCGTTCCGCAACCTGGCCGCCTCCGAGGGCGTCGTGTTCCCAGACCACGTCGTCACCGTCACGACCCCCGGCGCCCGCCAGGCCATCGAGGCCGCCCTCGCGGATCTGCCCGAGGGCGTCACCGAGCTGCAGGTGCAGCCCGCCCTCGACACCCCCGAGCAGCGGGCGTTCGACGACCACTGGACCCACCGGGTCGACGACCACCACCTGGTGTGCCGGGACACGAACCTTCCCCGGCTGATCGAGCGGGCCGGTGCGACCCGCATCGGCTACCGCGAGCTGCGGGCCCTCTCGCAGGCCTCGGCGTAGGCCTCGCCCCCGGCGGCCGCCAGCGCGCGCAGCAGGGTGCCGGTGGCGCCCACCACCTTGGTCTGGCCGCGCATGAACGCGGCGTTGGGCCCCAGCTCCCCTGCCACCATCGCCACCGCGTTGCGGTAGGTGTCGGTGAGGGTGACGTCCGCATCCTCGGCCAGCCCCGGCTCGTAGGTGACGGTGCCACCCGCGGCGGTGGCCGTGTAGCGGACCTCGCCATCGGGCGCGCCAGTGAACGCGTGGGCCAGCCGCACCGCGATGCCGGCTTCGGCCGCCGCTTCGGCCAGCGGATCGATCGGGGCCTCGGCCCAGGCGGCGGTCAGGTACTCGGCCATCAGCGGAGCCCGGCGAACAGGTCGGTCTCGGGGACCTCGGTCGGCACCCGGCTGGCCGCCAGCTCGAAGTCGTCGTGCGGGTACACCGCCTCCACCACGTCGTCGGGCAGCCCGAACCAGAACGGCTCGTTCGGGTCGATCTGGGTGGCGTGGGCCCGCAGCGCCGCGCTGCGGATGCCGTAGTAGCCGGTGATGTCGATGCGGGTGGTCACCTTCTCGTCGTGGGACGGGCGGTCGAACCACTTCTGGTCGAACGGGCTCTCCAGCCCGGCGTCGAGGAAGCCCTGGTGCAGGGCCACGAACCGGGCCCGGGTCCACGACGAGTAGTACAGCTTCAGCGGCGTCCAGGGTTCGCCGGCCTCCGGAAACCGGGCAGGATCGCCCGCCGCCTCCCAGGCCACGATCGAGATGTCGTGCACCCGGAGGTGGTCGGGGTGCGGGTAGCCCTGCTGCTCATCCCCGTAGGTGAGGATCACGTGGGGCCGCACCCGGCGGATCACCCGCACCAGGCGCTCCACCGCCTCGTCGATCGGTGCGTTCCAGAAGCAGCGGGGGTCCGCGTTCTCGGGCGAGTCCGGCATGCCCGAGTCCCGGTAGCCGAGCATGACCACCTCGGCGAACCCGATGGCGGCGGCCGAGGCGTCCAGCTCGGCCCGGCGCACGTCGCCCAGGTGCTCGCGGACCTCCGGGCGATCCATGGCCGGGTTGATGATGTCGCCCGCCTCGCCGCCGGTGCAGCACACGAGAGTGGCCACGACGCCGTCCTCAGCCACATACTTCCCCACGGTTGCCGCACCCTTGGAGGCCTCGTCGTCGGGGTGGGCGTGGACGGAGAGCAGGCGCAGATCGTCGGTCACGAGGCGCCACGGTACCGGGCCGCGACCGATCCCGGACGCGGACGTCCCGCCGGCCCGTCTGCGGGTGGAGCAGCGGACCGGCGGGACGCCCTGTTGCACGTCGATCGAGGTGGGACCACGCCCGCCGCAGTGTGGACGGGCCCGGTGGCGAGCGGGAGGGTGCTGGCGCACCGACTCCGACGCGCATCCGCGGTCCGTGATGGGAACGGGACGCAGCGCCACCCCGATCGGCCGAGGTTGCCTTGCGGCGTCAGCCCGGAGGTGACCGCTCCAGGCGCTCGATGGTCAGCATCGACGCGAACCTCCTCACGATGGTGAAGGTCGGTTTCCCCTTGCGGTCCCGAGCAACGCTCGGGGCGCCCTGCCACCTTCCTCCCGATCGCCGGTGGCGTCAAGACCCCACCGCGGCGGGCGTCGATCAGCCCTCGGGAGCGACCTCGACGCCGTCGTCGGTGGTCTCGGCCGCACCGGCCGCGGCCGCTCGACGCTTCGAGGGCAGCGGCCCCTCGATGCGGGCGGCCCGCCGGCCGGCGTAGTACAGGAAGCCGGTGGGGAGCAGGAAGAAGATGCCGGTGATGTTGATGGTGGCCACCACCCAGGCCGTCATCAGGAAGGTGATGGCCCACCAGATCAGCCGGTGCTTGGGGTGCAGGGTCAGCACGGTGGCGATCAGCATGAGCACCACCGGCACGCCCACCAGCACGGCGGAGAGGGCACCGTAGCGCTCGGTCATCGGGACCAGGTGGTTGTTCTCCTGCGTCCAGTCCTCGGCCTTGACCTTGCCGATCACCCCGGTGATGGCCAGCACGATCGCCATCAGCAGGCCGGTCATCACCTGCCGGCCGCCGGGCACCTGCATCCGCTTGGCGAACCAGTTGCCCTCGAGGGTGGCCAGGTCGACCGGGGTGTCGCCGGGCCGGGGCGGGCGGTTGGGGTCCGGGGCGAAGAAGCCACGCTTCTCCTGCTTCGCCGGCGCCGACCGATCCGGCGTCGCCGTGCTCGACCGACGCGCCTCGGCCGGGGTCGAGGCCGCCGTGGTGCGCGCCTTGAGCGCCTCGCGCTGGGCCCGGTTCTGCCGGGCGCGCTTCTGCTTGCTGGTGTCGCGCTTGTTGGCCACGGCCGAACGCTACGGGTGGCGGGCCGTGCGGTGCCAAGCGGCGGCCGAAGCGGGCCCCGAGCACCCTGTTGCTCGGCTCGGCCCGGCCGGCTCGGCGCCCGGTCGGCCCAGGCCCGGCGTCAGCCCGGTGCCCTGCCGTGGCACTGCACCCAGCGGTGCATGGCGATGCCCGACGCCACCCCGGCGTTCAGCGACCGGGTCGAGCCGTGCTGGCCGATCGCCACGACCAGGTCGCAGGCCGCGCACGCCTCGGCCGTCAGGCCCGGCCCCTCCTGCCCGAAGAGCAGCACGGCCCGGCGGGGCAGCGCCACGGCGTCGAGGTCGACGGCACCTTCGACGTTGTCGACCCCGACGACGACCAGCCCGTCGGCGCGCGCCCAGGCCACGAGGTCGGCGACGTCGGGATGGTGGGCCACGACCAGGTAGCGGTCCGTGGCCATGGCGCCGCGCCGGTTCCATCGCCGCTCCCCCACGATGTGGACGCCGGCGGCACCGAAGGCGTTGGCGTTGCGGACCACGGTCCCGATGTTGAGGTCGTGCTGCCAGTTCTCCACCGCAACGTGGAACTCGTGGGCCCGCGCGGCGAGGTCGGCGGCGATGGCCTCTTCCCGCCAGTAGCGGTACTGGTCCACCACGTTGCGTCGGTCGCCGTCGCGCAGCAGCGCCGGGTCGAGGTGGGGATCGTCCGGCCACGGCTCGGGGTGCGGGCCCACGCCGACCGCGGCGGCGCGCCGGGCGTCATCCGCTTCGGCCGCAGCGACGGCGGCCACCACCGATGCCCCCAGGTCCACGCTCCGGAGCGAGGCCGCCGGCACAGCACTGGCCCGAGCGCCGGCCGCGGCAGCAGCGAGCAGCAGCGGGCTGGCCTCCGGTGCCACCACGAGCAGCTCCCGCGGGAAGCAGCCGCCTGCCGCTGCGGCTGCGGCGGCGAGCTCGGGCCCGTCGGGGGCGAGGCCGAGCAGGTCCACGGGCAGCTGGAACGCTCCATCGGGCAGATCGCCCGGGTCGAGCGGCACGCCCCGCACGCCGACCCCGAGGGCCACGTCGGCCCCGAGCGCGGCGGCCAGGCCGGCGAGCCCTTCGCCGAGCGCGTCGCCGTCGGCCGGCACCGCGCCGGGCCGTCGGTCGACCTCCACGAGCACGCAGCGCACCGGCACGGGCCGCAACCTACGCGCCCCGGCCCCGGCCGAGCCCCGATCAGCGGAAGTCCCGCGACCGCAGCGTGACCGACAGGGGCAGGAGCGACACCTTCTCCGCGATCACGTTGGTGACGCCTTCGGCCGTCTCCAGGGTGCCACGCACCAGCACGGCGGGGGCCGTCTGCAGCAGGCGGCGGTGCCGGACCCAGCAGCCCTTGGAGACGATCACGTTGACCAGCCCGGTCTCGTCCTCCAGGTTCAAGAAGGTGGTCCCCGCCGCGGTGGCCGGCCGCTGGCGGTGGGTGACCACCCCGCCCACCAGGACCCGGCTGCGGTCCGGGCGGCCGGCAAGCTCCGAGGCGGGCACCACGCCGAGGCGGGCCAGCTCGTCGCGCACGAACCGGGTGGGGTGCCCCTCGGCCGAGATGCCGGTGGACCAGAGGTCGGCCACCGCCTCCTCCCGGGCGTCCATGCCCGGCAAGGTGGGCACGGCGGCGCCCGTGACGATCCCGGCCAACCGGTCGGGGTGGCTCTGGGCCACCGCCCCGGCGGACCAGATGGCCTCGCGCCGCGCCGCGCCGAACGCCTCGAACGCCCCGGCGGTGGCCAGGGCCTCCAGTTGGGCCAACGACAGCGGGGTGCGCCGGGCCACGTCCTCCATGTCCGCGTAGGGGCGCCCGGCGGCCACCTGCTCGGCCAGCTCCTGGCCGATGCCGCGCACCGACGAGATGCCGAGGCGCACCGCCAGGCCCCCGGCGCTGGTGGGGCATGGTTCGAGGGTGGCGCCGGCCGACGACGCCTCGATGCAGGGCGAGCGCACCTCGACGCCGTGGCGCCGGGCGTCCTGCACGAGCGTGTGCGGTGAGTAGAAGCCCATGGGCTGGGCGTTCAGCAGCCCGGCGCAGAACGCGGCGGGATGGTGGAGCTTGCACCAGGCCGAGGCGTACACGAGGTAGGCGAAGCTCACCGAGTGGCTCTCGGGGAAGCCGAAGTTCGCGAAGGCGGCGAGCTTGGCGTAGATCTGATCGGCCACCTCGCCGGTGATGCCCCGCTCGGCCATCCCGGCGTACAGCCGGCCCCGCAGCCGCTCCATCCGCTCGGTGGAGCGCTTCGAGCCCATGGCCTGGCGGAGCTGGTCGGCCTCGCCAGGCGTGAAGCCGGCCACGTCGATCGCCATCTGCATGAGCTGCTCCTGGAACAGCGGCACGCCGAGGGTCTTGGCCAGCGCCGGCTCGAGCAGCGGGTGCAGGTAGGTGACCGGCTCCTTGCCGTTGCGCCGCCGGATGTAGGGGTGGACCGAGCCGCCCTGGATGGGGCCGGGGCGGATGAGCGCCACCTCCACCACCAGGTCGTAGAAGGTGCGAGGCCGCAGGCGTGGCAGCGTGGCCATCTGGGCCCGGGACTCCACCTGGAACACCCCGATGGAGTCGGCCCGGCAGAGCATCTCGTAGACGGCGTCCTCCTGGGGGATGGTGGCGAGGTCCACGGTGGGGTCGGCGTGCTCGCGGATCAGGTCCACCGTGCGGTGCAGGGCGGTGAGCATGCCCAGGCCGAGCAGGTCGAACTTCACGAGCCCCGCCGCCGCGCAGTCGTCCTTGTCCCACTGCAGCACGCTGCGGTCGGCCATCCGGGCCCACTCCACCGGGCACACCTCGATCACCGGGCGGTCGCAGAGCACCATGCCGCCCGAGTGGATGCCGAGGTGGCGCGGGAAGTGCTCGACCTCGGCCGCCAGCTCCAGCACCTCCGGCGGGATCTCCTGGTCCGGCAGCTCGGCCGAGCCCCGCACCCCCTTCCACGGGTCCAGCTGCTTGGACCAGGCGTCCTGCTGGCCCGGGTCGGCGCCCAGCGCCTTGGCCATGTCCCGGATGGCCGAGCGGGCCCGGTAGGTGATCACGTTGGCGACCTGGGCGGCGAAGTGGCGGCCGTAGCGGTCGTAGACGTACTGGATGACCTCCTCCCGCCGACCGCTCTCGATGTCGAGGTCGATGTCGGGCGGGCCGTCGCGCTCGGGCGACAGGAACCGCTCGAACAGCAGGCCGAGGCGCACCGCGTCGGCCTTGGTGATGCCGAGCGCCCAGCACGCCGCGCTGTTGGCGGCCGAGCCGCGCCCCTGGCAGTAGATGTCGCGGCGGCGGCAGAACTCGACGATGTCCCAGACGATGAGGAAGTAGCCGGGGAACCCGAGGGCCTCGATCACGTCGAGCTCGTGGTCGATCTGGCGCCACGCCCGCTGGGCCAGCGCGTCGCCCTCGAGCGATGCCGGACGGGGGCCGTAGCGGTCCGGACGGGCCGCGCCCTGCGCCACCAGGCGTCGCAGGAACGCCATCTCGTCGAGCCCGTCGGGGCACGGGTAGGGCGGCAGGTCCGGGGCCACGAGGCGCAGGTCGAACGCGCAGGCCCGGCCCAGCTCGGCGGCGGCGGCGACGACCCCGGGGTAGCGGGCGAAGCGGCGGGCCTGTTCGGCGCCCGAGCGCAGGTGGGCCCCGGCGCCGGCGGGCAGCCAGCCGTCGATCTCGCCCAGGCTCCGGCGGGCCCGCACCGCGGCCAGGGCGGTGGCGAGGCGCCGGCGCGACGGCACCGCGTAGTGCACGTTGTTGGTGGCCACGAGCGGCACCCCCCGCCGCACGGCCAGCTGGGCCAGGGCGTCGTTGCGCACGGCGTCCAGGGGGTCGCCGTGGTCCCACAGCTCGACGTGGACGTGCTCGGCCCCGAAGGCCTCCACGAGCCGGTCCAGCGCCCGTGCGGCCGCTGCCGGGCCGTCGGCCTGGAGGGCCCGGGCCCGCGGCCCCTTGCGGCAGCCGGTCAGCACCGCCCATCGCCCCTCGGCCAGCTCGGCCAGGGCGTCGAGCCCGATGCGCGGCGCCCCCTTCTGCCCGGCGAGCTGGGCGACGGTGGCGGCCCGGGCCAGGCGGGCGTACCCCTCGGGGCCCCGGGCCAGCAGCACCAGGTGCTCGCCGGGCGGATCGGGCGAGCCGACGGGCGCCAGCACCGGCCCGTCGAGGGTGAGCTCCACGCCGAACACGGTGGGGAGCCCCACCGCACGGGCCGCCTCGGCGAAGCGCACCACGCCGTAGAAGCCGTCGTGGTCGGTGACGGCCAGGGCCTCGAGGCCGAGGCGGGCCGCCTCCTCGGCCAGCTCCTCGGGGTGGAGGCGCCATCCAGGAAACTGAAGTTGGAGTGGCAGTGCAGCTCCGCGCAGGGCACGGCACCGACCGGGCGCTCGAGCTGCTCGGGGGGCCGATAGGGGTCCCGCTTGCGCGACCACGCCGGGCTGTCGCCACCGTTCGCCCACGCCGGCGGCAGGGGCGCGCCATGGCCGTCGCCCAGGCGACGCTCGAGCTCGGACCACGGCACGGGCGGGTTGCGGAACCCCATGGCCCGATCATCGCGTCGAACGCATGTTCGATCAAACGGTCCGCTCGCGCCCCGCTGACCGGGACCTTCGACCCGAACCTTCGGGGCCGAACGGAAGGAATGGGGCCTGCTGGCTTCCTTCTGCCCGCGCGATCAGGTGGAATGGCCCCATGCCTCGCCGGCTCCTCCTCCCCCTGGCGATCGCGCTGCTGGCAGCGCTGGGCCTTGCGTCCTGCAGCCACGACGCCCCGTCGCAGGGCAAGCCCCTGCCCGACGCCAAGCTCGTCGACCTCGGCACCCAGAAGGCCGCCGCATGGCCGGACAACGGCAAGCCGACGGTGGTGAACTTCTGGGCCAGCTGGTGCACCCCGTGCCGCAAGGAGATGCCGGCCTTCGACGAGGTGGCCGCCAAGGTCGATGGCGAGGTCAACATCATCGGGGTCACCGACGACGACGACCTCGACGCCGCCAAGGCCGCGGCGAAGAAGGCGGGCGTCCACTACCCGCTCCTGGTCGACCAGGACCAGACGCTGATCACCGACCTGGCCCTGAGCGGCCTGCCGGGCACGGTGTTCGTCGATGCCGACGGGAAGGTCGTCGGCAAGCACCTGGGCGCGCTGACCGAGGCGGAGCTCACCAAGCAGATCGAGGATCGCTATGGCATCACGACCTGATCGCCGGGCGGTCGCCGTCGCCGCCACGCTCGTCGCCGCCCTGCTGGCGGCCGTCCTCGGCCTCGCCTCGTGCGGCTCGGGCGGCTCGTCGGGCTCCTCGGCCAGCGATGGGGGCACCACCAAGGGCACCCAGATCGAGGGCCTCACCCGCGCCGACCCACTCGACGTCGGCTCGGCCACCCTCCCCGAGGTGCGGGCCGACGGGAGCTCGACGCCGTTCACGTTCCGGGCCTCGCCGGGCAAGCTCCTGTTCGTGGCGTTCGGGTACACGAACTGCCCCGACGTGTGCCCCACCACGCTCTACGACGTCAAGAAGGCCCGCAAGCTGCTCGGCACCGACGGCAAGGACGTCGAGGTGTCCTTCGCCACCGTGGACCCAGCTCGGGACACGCCCGAGAAGCTGACCATGTACCTCCACACCTTCGCCAAGGACGGCCACGCCCTGCGCCCGTCCACCGACGCCCAGCTGAAGGCGGCCGAAGCCCCGTTCAACGTCACCTCCACCGTCCAGACCAACGCCAAGGGCGAGGTCGAGGTGGCCCACACCGCCAAGAGCTTCGTCGTGGACGACCAGGGGAAGGTCCTGGTCGAATGGGCCTTCGGCACCGGCCCCGACGCCATGGCCAACGACCTGCGGATCCTGCTCGACCGGATCGGCACCCAGAAGTGAGCCCATCACCACTGCACCCCAGGGAAGGGAACCCCACCATGAACACCAAGCGCACGGCCGGCATCGTCGCCGGCCTCGCAGCCACCGCCGTCCTGCTGGTCGGCTGCGGCTCGAGCGGCGGCTCGGAGAGCACCAAGGACGAGGTGAAGGACAAGGTCACCACCACCACCGAGAAGCTCGCCGAGCTCCAGCTGACCGACGCCTGGGCCCGCCAGAGCGCCGCCGGCCAGGACATGGGCGCCGCCTACCTCACCATCGAGAGCCCCACGGCCGACAAGCTCGTCGGCGTGTCGGTGCCCTCGAGCGTCGCGAAGGAGGCCCAGCTCCACGAGACCGTGATGGCCGACGGGACCACCACCACCGGCGACATGGGCTCGAGCGACATGACCACCACCACGGCCATGGGCTCGGACATGACCAGCACCACGATGGGTGGCAGCATGGACGGCAACATGACCATGCAGGAGGTCGAGAGCATCGACATCCCGGCCAACACCAAGGTCCAGCTCAAGCCCGGCGGCTACCACATCATGCTGATGGAGCTCGCCGCCCCGCTCGAGAAGGGCCAGCAGATCGAGCTGACCCTCACCTTCGAGAAGGCCGGCGAGCAGACCGTCGTGGCCACCGTCCGGGAGATGTGACGAGATGGCGACGACCACCGACGAGCAGGTCCCGGCCGAGGCCGAGCAGGTCCCGATGCGCGCACGTGGCTGGGGGATCCCGGTCCTGCTCGCGGTGGTCGTCGTCGCCGTCATCGTGGGGGCCTTCGCCGCCATGAGCGCGGTGGCGAACCACCACGACGCCGTCACCAAGACCTACACGGTGCCCAAGGGCACCGCCCAGAAGGTCTACGAGGGCAAGACCGTCGACCTCATGCCCGCCGAGGTGAAGCTCCAGGTGGGCGACTCCCTCGTGATCAAGAACGACGACGTCGAGACGGTCACCGTCGGGCCGTTCACGGTCCGCGCCGGCGAGACGCTCACGCAGACGTTCCGCCGCCCCCAGACCCTGATCGGCGAGTGCGCCATCTCCGGCTCCGGCTCGATCCGCATCGAGGTCACCTGACCCGCTGAGGGACCCTCAGGACGAGCGGCGGAGGTCCTGGACGAGGCGGAGGGCGTCGGCCACCTGGCCGGCCTCGGCCGGGTCGGCCACGGTGTCCGCCAGCTTGCGCAGGGTGGCCTCCCAGCCGGCGAGCGCCTCCTCCCCCGCCGACCGCCCGGCGACGCCCACGCGGTCGAGCCACCACAGGTCCCGGGCCAGCAGCGCCAGCTGGTGCTCGACCTCGGTCCAACGCGCCACCACCACCGGGAGCCGGTCGGCCTTGGCGATCGGGTACGAGGTGCCGCCCACCAGCTCGTGGGGCTCCATGCGGAACACGCCGGCGAGCAGGGCGACGGTGCGCTCCCCCGGCGTGTTCAGGTCGGTCTCGAGGTGCGACACCGCCACCCGGGAGATGCCGAGGCGGTCGGCGAGCTGCTGCTGGGTCCACCCGCGGTCCACCCGCAGGGCGGCGATGCGCTGGCCGAGCGAGCCCGCTCCGGGCGGCCGGCCTGGCCAGGTGGGTTCCCAGGTGTCCATCGCCGCCGTCCTCGGGCCGTCGGGATCCTGCCAACCCAGTTGACAGACGTCGGGCCGGGCCAGCCGGTACAACGGTACCCATGACCAAGCGCGCGCTCATCACCGGCATCACCGGCCAGGACGGCTCCTACCTCGCCGAGCTCCTCCTCTCGAAGGGCTACGAGGTGATCGGCATGGTCCGCCGGTCCTCCACGGTGAACTTCGAGCGCATCGCCCACATCCAGGACAAGATCACCTTCGTCCCCGGCGACCTGCTGGACGAGGTCTCGATGATCCAGATCCTCCAGGAGCACCGCCCCCAGGAGGTGTACAACCTCGCCGCCCAGAGCTTCGTGCAGACCAGCTTCGGCCAGCCCGTGCTCACCGGCGAGATCACCGGCCTCGGCGTGACCCGCATCCTCGACGCCATCCGGATCGTCGACCCGGAGATCCGCTTCTACCAGGCGTCATCCAGCGAGATGTTCGGCAAGGTGCAGGCCGTGCCCCAAGACGAGGACACTCCGCTGTACCCCCGCTCCCCCTACGGCGTCGCCAAGGTCTACGGCCACTGGATCACCATCAACTACCGGGAGAGCTACGACCTCCACGCCACCTCGGGCATCCTGTTCAACCACGAGTCGCCGCGCCGTGGCCTGGAGTTCGTGACCCGCAAGATCTCCAACACGGTCGCCAAGATCAAGCTGGGCATGGCCGACGAGCTGCGCCTCGGCAACCTCGACGCCCAGCGGGACTGGGGCTTCGCCGGCGACTACGTCGAGGCGATGTGGCTGATGCTCCAGCAGGACACGCCCGACGACTACGTGGTGGCCACCGGCGAGACCCACACCGTGCGCTCGTTCTGCGAGCTGGCGTTCGGCCACGTCGACCTGGACTGGGAGCAGTACGTGAAGGTCGACGAGCGGTTCTTCCGCCCCGCCGAGGTCGACCTGCTCGTCGGCTCGCCGGCCAAGGCCAAGCGCCAGCTCGACTGGGAGCCCAAGACGCCGTACCCCGACCTCGTCCAGATGATGGTGGACGCGGACCTCGCCCTGCTCTCGGGGGACCTGCGCGGTCTCTCCCACGGCTGAGCCGGCCGGGGCTCAGGCGGTGAACGCCGCCTCGGTCCCGTAGAAGGCCGCGTAGGCGGCCATCGCCCGCTCGAACCCGGCGCGCTGCGCCTTGGCGAGCTTGCCGAAGGGCTGGGCGGCCACGTCGATCCGCTTGGCGCGCACCGTGCGCCTCCAGGTGCCGACGGCCCGGCCGTCGACCACGATCGTGTTGGCGAACATGCCGTTGCCACCGGGGATGATCTGGTCCTTGTGGGCCTCGTCGACGATGAGCGACCGGTCCTTGTAGCCGAGCACGTACTCGTCGAAGCCGGTGAGGGCCCACACCCGAGCCGGGTCGTGGGCGGCGAGCAGGCTCGACGCCTCGTCGGCCACCGCGGCTGACACCGCCATCTCGGTGCCGTCGACCTCGACGGTGGCCAGCTCGTCGCCGGCGAGGGCGATGGCCGCCTTGGCATCGCCCTGGGTGAGCCCGGTCCAACCGGCGAGGTCCTGGCGCGGCACCGGGCCGTGGCTGCGCACGAACCGCCGGGCGATCTCGGCGAGGGACTCGTCGCGGTCCAGCTCCCGCTGGTCCGGCGCCCACTCGTCCAGCAGGGCGAAGGTGGCCTCCTTGCCCTCCTGGGGGCCCATGCAGGTGACCCCGACCTGCGAGGCGTACCAGAGCAGGTGGTAGCCGTGGCCCGAGGCCGTGGCCAGGCCGGCCTCGGCCAGCCGGTCGACGCACGCCGACCTCGGCAGCGGACCACCACCGTGGAGCAGGTCGCGCAGCACCTCGCAGCCCTGCTCGACGATCGACCGATCGATGCCGAGCGTCGCCCACCGCCGCTCCACGCCCTGCAGCGCCCGCGGCGTGCCGAGCGCCAGCATCCAGCGTGCGTCCTCGGCGGGGATGGCGTGGACCGTGCCGCGCATCGGCCACGTCCGCAGCACCTCGGCCCGTTCGAACGCCCCGTCGACGTCGGCGAGCGTGGACCCCGCCATCCGCACCCCGAAGGACCACTGGAGGCTGCCGATGTCCTGGCCCTGCATGGCCCCGAACCAGCGCGCCACCTCGAGCGGGGCCCGGGACCGGTCCTCGGCCAGCAGCAGCGACGCCAGCCGGAGCCGGCGCGCCTCGTCGGGGGAGAAGGTCGCCATGGGCCCATCCTGGCAGCCCCGATCCGCCGTGCGGCGGGGCCGGCGCCGACCGGTAGGGTCGCCGCCATGACCTGGGAGAAGGTGACGGTCCTGGCCGGTGGGGTCGGTGCGGCCCGGATGCTCTCGGGCATCGTCTCGGTGGTGGCCCCAACGGCGGTGACCGCCATCGTCAACGTGGGCGACGACCTGGAGCTGCACGGCCTGCGGATCAGCCCGGACCTCGACACCGTCACCTACACGCTCGCCGGCGAGATCAACCCCGAGACCGGCTGGGGCCTGCGCGACGAGTCCTGGCAGGCCATGGCCACCGTCGAGCGCTACGGCGGCGTGCGCTGGTTCGGCCTGGGCGACCGGGACCTGGGCACCCACCTGTACCGCACCCACCGGCTCGGGCAGGGGGCCACCCTCACCGAGGTCACCGCGGAGATCACCCGGGCGTGGGACCTCGAGCTGGCGCTGCTCCCGGTCACCGACGACCGGCTGCGCACCATGGTCACCCTGGCGGGCGAGGGCCCCGACGAGGGCGTCGAGGTCAGCTTCCAGGAGTACTTCGTGCAACGCCGCCACTCGGTGCCGGTGTCGGCCGTGCGGTTCGACGGCGCCGAGGCGGCTCGCCCCGGCCCAGGGGTGCTGGCCGCCATCGAGGACGCCGACGTCCTGGTCATCGCCCCATCGAACCCGATCGTGTCGATCGATCCGGTGCTCGCCGTGCCCGGGGTGCGGGCGGCGGTCGAGGCCAGGCGGGACCGCAACGTGGCCGTCTCCCCCATCGTCGCCGGCGCCGCCCTCAAGGGACCGGCGGACCGGCTCCTCACCGAGCTCGGCCACGACGCCACCGTGGCCGGGGTCGCGAAGCTCTACGCCCCCCTGGCCGCCAACCTGGTCATCGACCACGCCGATGCCGACCTGGCCGACGAGGTCGCCGCCCACGGCATCGCACCGGTCGTGGCCGAGAGCATCATGCGCACCCCCGAGGTCGCCGCGGCACTGGCCCGCACCGCGCTCGAGGCCGTCGGGTGAGCAGCGAGCTGCAGATCTTCGGGGTCCGAGGCATCGGCGAGGTGCGCCCCCGCGACGACCTGGCCGGGATGATCGCCAGCGCCGTCGCCGAGCACCACGGGGGCCTGCGCGACGGCGACGTCGTCGTGGTGACCCAGAAGGTCGTGTCCAAGGCCGAGGGGATGCTCGAGCCCGTCGACCCGGACGACCCGCTGAGCCACAAGGCCATCGTCGAACGGGAGACCGTGCGGGTGCTGCGGCGCCGAGGCGATCTGGTCATCTCCGAGACCAAGCACGGCTTCGTGTGCGCCAACGCCGGCGTCGATCTGTCCAACGTGGAGCTTGGCTATGCCGCCCTGCTGCCCGAGGACTCCGATCGCAGCGCCCGGCGCATCCGCGACGGCATCCGTGCCCGCGCCGGCGTGGAGGTAGCGGTGATCGTGAGCGACACCTTCGGGCGCACCTGGCGCCGGGGCCTCACCGACGTCGCCATCGGCTGCGCCGGCATCGGCGCGATCCTCGACCACCGTGGCACCACGGACACGCAGGGCCGGGAGCTCCAGGTGACCGAGGTGGCGGTGGTGGACGAGCTGGCCGGCGCCGCCGACCTGGTGCTCGGCAAGGCCACCGGCCTGCCGGTCGCGGTGATCCGAGGCGTGGACCCGTCCTGGTTCCGCACGAGCAGCGTGGCCGACGAGATCGTCCGCGACCCTGCCGAGGACCTGTTCCGCTAGCCCTTGGTGCGGAAGTACTCCAGGACCGCGGCGCTTCCGGTGGCGAGGTCCGTCCAGGGCTTCCAGCCGAGGTGGATCTCGGCGCGCCCGGCGTCGAGCGACGAGCGGGGCACCTCGCCGGCGCGGGCCGGCGCGTGGTTCGCCGGGGCGTCGACGCCCGCGACCTTGGCCATGGTGCCGTAGAGGTCGGTGACCGAGGTCTCCACGCCGGTGCCGATGTTGAGCACCAGGCCGCTGCCCTTGTCCGCCGCCCGCACGAAGGCGTCCACCACGTCGTCGACGTAGACGTAGTCCCGGGTCTGGGCGCCGTCACCGAAGATCGTGCACGCCTCGCCGGAGAGCAGGCGCCCGGCGAAGATGGCCACCACGCCGGCCTCGCCGTGGGGGTCCTGGCGGGGGCCGTACACGTTGGCCAGGGCCAGCGCCGTGTACTCCAGCTGGTGCAGCTCCCGGTAGGCGTGGAGGTAGTCCCCCACGACCTTCTTGGCCACGCCGTAGGGCGAGATCGGGGTCTGCGGGTAGGTCTCCTTGACCGGCAGGTCGTCGCCGTCCGGTGCGCCGTAGATGGTGCCGCCGCTGGAGGCGAACACGACCTTGCGGGTGCCGGCCTTGCGGGCGCCCTCCAGCACGTGGAGGCTGCCGATGACGTTGATCATGGCGTCCAGCACCGGGTCCGACACGGAGGTGCGCACGTCGATCTGGGCGGCGAGGTGGAACACGACCTCCGGCGCCCGCCGCTCGATCAGGTCCTCGAGCGAGGCGTCGCGGACGTCGAGCCGGTGGAACTGGAACTTGTGGTCGGGGTTGGCGCGGGCATCGGCCAGGTTGGCCATCGAGCCGCTCGACAGGTCGTCCACGACGTCGACCTCGTGGCCCTCGGCCAGCAGGCGGTCGACCAGGGTCGACCCGATGAACCCGGCACCGCCGGTGACCAGTGCGCGCACGTCAGGCCTCCTCGCCCTCTGCTCCGACCTCGAGGTGCTCGTCGATCCCGAGGCTCCCGCCAGACATCCGCAGGCCGGGGCCGACCACCGACCCCTGGCCCAGCACCGCCACATCGTCGACCCGAGCGCCGGCCTCGACCCGGGCGCCCGGCCCGAGGATGGCCCGCTCGACCGTGGCGCCCTCCGCCACGTGGGCGCCCTCCATCAGCACGGAGCCCCGCACGGTGGCACCGGCCTCGACGACCACGCCATCGGCGGCCACGGTCCGGGCCACGTTGGCGTCCGGGGAGATCTTGGCGCCGGGGTCGATGCCGTTGACTCGGGGG
The DNA here is from genome assembly GCA_046331115.1 of Acidimicrobiales bacterium. Lineage (GTDB taxonomy): Bacteria > Actinomycetota > Acidimicrobiia > Acidimicrobiales > Iamiaceae > Aquihabitans. The sequence goes on along the minus strand of JAXLRJ010000001.1, from coordinate 368,078 downwards.
CCTCGTGCACCCTTGAGCAGGTCCATCTGGGCATCCAGGTACTTGGGCGGGGTACCCGTGTCGATCCAGTAGGTGTCGCCGGCCATGGCATAGAGCACGCCGTCGGCCACCATCGCCGGGAAGACCTCGCGCTCGATCGAGACCTTGCGGCCGGGCGCGATCCGATCCAGGACCGAGGCCTCCAGCACGTAGGTGCCGGCGTTGATCAGGTCCGTGGGCGCCTCTTCCCGCAGCGGCTTCTCGACGAACGCCAGGACCTTGCCGTCGGGGTCGGTGGGCACCACGCCGAAGGCCGAGGGGTCCTCGACCTGGTGCAGGGCGATCGTGCCCTCGCCGCCGTGGGCGTCGTGGAACGCCACGAGCGACCGGATGTCGAGGTCCGTGAGCACGTCGCCGTTGACCACCACGAAGCGCTCGGCGATGCCGGCGTCCATGGCCGCGAAGCGGATCGCGCCCGCGGTGTCGAGCGGCTCGGGCTCGACCGCGTAGTGCAGCTCGACCCCGGCGCAGCGGCCGTCCGGGTAGGCGTCGCGGAACGCGTCGGGCTTGAAGCCCATCGACAGCACGGCGTCGGTGATGCCGTTGCCGGCCAGGTGCTCGAGGACGTGCTCGATCATCGGCCGGTTCAGGATCGGCAGCATCTGCTTGGGCGTGTTGAGGGTGAGCGGCCGCAGGCGGGTGCCGAACCCGCCGACCAGGACGACCGCCCTCATCCGCCGGTGCCGTTGGACGGGGTGCCCGAGCCGCTGCCCGTGGGCACGGTCGCCGTGCTCGAACCGCCGGAGCTGGAGCCCCCGGAGTCGGCGGAGCCCAGCTGCTCGATGTTGGCGGCCGACGACGGCGGGTTGATGTCGGTGGAGCCCTTCGGGACGAAGGCCAGCGTGTAGGCGCTGTAGTCGTTCTTGAAGTTCACGTCCGCGAAGTTGCTCCGGTAGATCTTGTCCGGCGGGTTCTTGGCTGCGGTCTTGGCGTCCTTCCACTCGGCCAGCACCAGCTCGCCGGGCTTGCCGCCGCACGTGGTGACGCCCTCCTTGACGGTGGAGCCCTTGCCCTCGACCGTCACCCCCTTGGGCAGCTCGAAGCCCTCGTCGGTGACCGTGAGCGACACCTGCTTCCAGAACTTGCCCAGGTTGGCGCGCTCGCCCGACGCGGTGCGGGTGAACGGGTGGATGTGGATCAGCCCGTCGCCGTGCGTGTGGATGCCCATGACGTCGGTCGGGCCGTCCTGCAGCGCCGCCAGCTCCTTGCCGCAGACCTCGATGGCGAAGGCCGCGTGCCAGTGGTCGTAGGGCTCGCCGTTCTGGAGGTTCGCCCTGGGCTTCTTGGTGTTGTCCAGGGCGCCGCCGTTCTTGTCACGGGCGACGAACACGATGCCGGCGCCGAGCAGCACGATCGCCACGATGCCGAGCGCGAACAGCCAGTTCCGGGAGTTGGACTCGGCCGTGCCGGCAGGGCGGCCGGAGCCGCTCTTGGCGGCGACGCGCGCGACCTTCTTGGCAGAGGAAGACGTTGCCATGGCGGGCCACGCTACTTGGCGGGACCAGCCCCCCAGGGATCGGCGGAGGCCCGCCCCGGGCGCCTCGTCGCCACCAGCTCGCGGAAGAGCGCGTCGTAAGACGCGGCCACGCCCGCCGGGGACGCCCATCGCTCGACGAACCGGCGTCCGGCCTCGCCCATGGCCCGGGCCTGGTCGGGCTCCTCGAGCAGGCGGACCAGGGCTTTGGTGAACGCCTCGGGGTCGTCGGGGGGCACGGCGACGCCGGCGCCGGCCTCGTCCACCGTGCGAGCGACCTCGGTGCCGGGGTCCACCGAGGCGAGCACCGGACGGCCTTCGCGGCGATCGTGAGCTTCGACGGCACCGAGGACTGCCAGTCGGTCTTGAGCGGATCAGGTGGATGTCCGCCGCCGCGGCCACCTCGGCCAGGCGCGCTCTTGGGCTGCATGTCGACGAACCGCACGTTCGGCAGGCCGGCGGCCTGCTGCTCCAGCTGCGCGCGCCGGGCGACGCCGCCGCCCTGGCCGTTGACCACGAACACCACGTCGGGGTCGGGCCAGGTGGCGGCCGCGATCACCAGGTCCAGCGACTGCGACCAGCCCAGGTTCCCGGCGTACATGACGACCGTCTTGCCCTCGAGGCCGAACTCCCGGCGGTAGGCGTTCTCCTGCTGCCCGGGGACGATCAGGTCCGTGTCGATGAAGTTCGATCACCTGACCTTGTCGGGCTGCCCGCCACGCCTCGGCGCCCGGCGATCTTGGCGGCGACGTTGTCCTTCAGGTCCTCCGACAGCACGGTGACGGCGTCGGCGCGCAGGTAGGTCTCCCGCTCGAGCCACGACGCCACCGCGATCACCTTGGGGTCGGTGATGGCGCCGAGCTCCACGGCCACGTCCGGGAACACGTCCTGGATGTTGAACACGAACGGCACCCGGTGGGCCCGGGCGATGGCCCAGCCGGCCGCCCCCAAGGTCAGCGGCGGCGACATCGCGAGGACGGCATCGGGCTGGGAGCGCGAGACCAGGCCGGCCAGGCCGGTGAGGGCGGTGAACCCGGCGAAGGCCGCCGCCCGAGCCGGGATGTTGCGCTTGTCCGTTGGGAAGGGGTGGACGCGGGTGATGCGCCCCCACTCGGTGTCCTCGTGGCGGATGACCTGCCCCTCCCACCCGGGCTCGATGGCGTGGTGCTGGTACCAGGGCAGCGAGGTCACCACGTGGAGCCGGTTGCCGAGCGCGGCGAGCTCCAGGCCGATCTGGGTCATCACCTCGCCGGTGGGCGCCACGTCCGGGGCGAAGTGGGGGCAGAGGACGAGGAGGGCACCATGCCGGGCCAGTCTCGCCCACGCCGGCCGTTGGCGCGGTAGCTCGCGGCGAGGGCGGCCGCCGCCCGATCCCAGGTGAAGCGCCGGGCGCACCTGGCCGGCCTCGGCCAGGGTCCGCGCCACCGTCGGCTGGTCCAGCACCCGTGCCAGCGCGGAGGCCCACTGGGCGGGATCGCCGGGGCGCACCTTGAGGCCTGCGCCGCCCACCACCCAGGGCAGGGCGGTGGCATCGGCGACCACCACCGGCACCCCGGCGGCCATGGCCTCGAGCGCCGGGGCCCCGAAGCCCTCGAACCGGCTGGGCACGGCCACCACGCTGGCCGCGGCAGGGCCTGCAGGTCGTCCCACGGCACCCGGCCGAGCCGGCGCACCTGGTCCCCCACCCCCGAAGCCCGGATCGCGGCGGCGACCTCGGCCTGCTCGGGCCCGCTTCCCCGCTCAGGACCCGCCAGGGGTCAGGGTCGGGCCGGGTGCGGGCCAGGCGGGCGAACGCGCCACCAGCGTGAGGTGGTCCTTGTGGGGGTACGTGATGGCCGGGTACAGGACCACCTGCTCGCCGAGCCGGTAGCGGCCCGCACCGCCGCCACCCGCTCAACGGCACGGGCGAGGGAGGCTCGATGCCGTGGGGCACCGTGCGGATGTGGTCCGGGGACGCCGAGGCGCTTCGCCACGTCGTCGGAGTGGGTCCGAGGGGTGAGCACCAGGTCGATGCCCGCCACCGACTGGGTAAGCACGGCCAGGCCAGCGCCGCTTGAGCGGCGAGAAGTTCTCCGGCATCACCAGGCCGCAGATCGCGGATCGTGAGCACAACGTCGCTGTGCAGCCGGCGGGTGGCTGGGGGGACCACGCCGCCGGCGTGGTGGACGACGTCGATGCGCGCCGCGCCGCGGCGTCCGTTTCAGCCAGGTGGCCTCGGTGGCCACCCGCAGGGACTTGCGGTGCCCGCCGACCGGGGCGATCACGGTCGGGTACTCGCTGACCAGGTCCGGTGGCCTCGGCGAACGCAAGGCAACAGCGTGAGGTGCAGAAGTCATCCGGCCCGCTCCGCCAGGCTGCGCAGCAGTCGAGTCGTGTACTCGCCGCCACCGACGACCCCCGGGACGAGCCAGAGGAGGTTGACGCCGACGCGACGCACGTCGGCCGTGGCGCCCGGCCCACGGCCCCCGGTGGGCGCCGCCTTCACCCGACCACCTCCCGATAGGGCGGCGACGGTGAGCTCCGCCGTCCGCTCCCAGGTGTACCCGGCGGCCCGGGCACGCCCACGGGCGCAGGCCATCGGCCAGGCCCGGCTCGTCCAGCAGGCGGGCCAGCGCCGCGGCGATCGCCTCCACGTCGGTGGGGTCCACCAGCAGGGCGGCGTCGCCGGCGACCTCCTCGGTCGAGGTGCCGCCGAGGTGACCACGGGCGCGCCGGCCGCCATCGCCTCGAGGACCGGCATCCCGAAGCCCTCCCGCAGGCTGGGGAAGCAGAAGGCGGCCGCACCGGTGTAGAGCAAGGGAGCTCGTCCGGGGCCAGGAACCCGAGCGCCCGCACGCTGATCCCGTGCTGTCGAGCCGCGATCAGCGCCGCCTGTCCTCGTTCCAGCTCTGCGGCCCCACCAGCACCAGGTCCAGCTCCTGCCGGCGAGCCGCCCCACCGCGCCCAGCAGCCGGGGCAGGTTCTTGCGGGGCTCGAAGGTGCCGACGAACAAGACGTAGGGGCGGGCCAGCCAGGCGAGCGCGCGCCGCGGCCACGTCCTCGTCCGAGGGGGTGCCGCCTCCGGCGCCACGCCCCAGGGGACGAGCCGGATGCGGTCCGGGTCGAAGCCGGCGGCGCGGCACTCCTCGGCGGTCGCCTCGCTCGGCACGAGGACCAGCCTGGCGTGGCGGCGGGCCAGCTCGGTGCCCCGGCGGAAGAACCGCAGGCCGTGCTTGGTCGGCTGGGTGGGGTCGGCCAGGAACGCCAGGTCGTGGATGGTCATCACCAGCGGCGCCTTGCACGGGGGCACGGCGACGGCGGTCCCGTGCACGACGTCGACCGGCCCGGTGGCGCTGACCGGGGCCAGCGGAGCGCGCAAGCCAGGCCTCGTACAGCGCGGCCGCGCAGCGGGAGGTGGCGCACCTCGATCGGCGGCTGGAACGCCGCCGGTGGCGGGCCTCGTGGCGCGCAGCCACCCCGAAAGCAGCGCCACGTCCGGGCGCCCGGCGATGGCGCCGAGCACGCCGAGCGTCGACGTGGCCGTGCCGCCGGGCACGCGGTGCCAGCACTGCTCCACCGTCACCGCCACCCGCAGCCGTCCATCCACCCCACGATTCTGGCCCCGACCTGCACGCCGCCACGCGATGATCGGCCCACCCGGGTGCGTGGCGGGCCGGGGCTGGTGCGCGGCGGTCGGTACCATCGGGGCCATGGCCGACTCCTGGACCGAACGCCGTGCTCGTCACCGGGGCAGCGGCTTCCTCGGACGGGCCGTCGTCGCCTGCTTGAGGCCGAGGGCGCCGCAGCGAGGTGGTGGTCCCCCGCAGCGCCGAGGTCGACCTCCGGGACCGCGCCCAGACGGCCGAGCTGTTCGCCGAGGTCCGCCCGGACGTCGTGATCCACCTCGCCGCCAAGGTGGGCGGCATCGGGTACAACCAGGTGCACCCCGCCGAGCTGTACCTCGACAACCTGCTCATGGGCACCTACGTGGTGGAGGAGGCCCGAGCCCACGACGTGGCCAAGACCGTGCTGGTCGGGACGGTCTGCTCGTACCCCAAGGAGCCGCCGGTCCCCTTCCACGAGGCATCGCTGTGGGACGGGTACCCGGAGGAGACCAACGCGCCGTACGGCATCGCCAAGCTCGCGCAGCTCGTCCACGCGCAGACCGCCCGCGAGCAGTACGGCCAGAACGTCATCTACCTGATCCCCACCAACCTCTACGGGCCCGGCGACAAGTTCCACCCGGCGGTCAGCCACGTGATCCCGGCGCTCATCAAGAAGTGCATCGACGCCATCGAGGCCGGCGCCGACCACATCGAGCTGTGGGGCACCGGGTCGGCCAGCCGGGAGTTCCTCTACGTGGACGACGCCGCGCTCGGCATCGTGCTGGCCGCCGAGCGCTACGACGACCCTGACCCGGTCAACCTGGGCACGGACCACGAGGTGCCGATCCGGGACCTCGTGGTGGAGATCGCCGCTGCCACCGGCTTCGAGGGCGAGATCCGCTGGGACCCCACCAAGCCCGACGGCCAGCCGCGGCGCCGGGTGGACAACTCCCGGGCCCGAGAGCGGTTCGGGTTCAGCGCCAGCACCGCCTTCGCCGATGGCCTCAAGGCCACGGTGGCCTGGTACCTCGAGCACCGGGCCGAGGCCGAGGCCCGCGCCGACTGACGTGCCCGGCCCGCCCCGGCGGCCACCGGTAGCGTGCGAGGGCCGCGGCCCTGCCCCACCGCGGCACGGAGGCTCCCGATGACCCGAACCCGGCGCTGCACGGCCGCCCTCGCCACCGCCGCGCTGACGGTGGCCGTGGCTGCCAGCGCCCTCGTCGGCTGCAGCTCGTCCAGCAGCGATGGCGGCACGAGCACGACCGTCGCCGGCACCCCGACCTCCACGAAGGGCACGCAGGCGGCCCGTGCCGAGGCCTTCTCCGGCGACATCGACGCCTTCTACGCGAAGGCGCAGGAGCCGGCGCCCGACGTCCCCCCCGGCACCCTCCTGCGCTACGCCCCGATGGCCAACTACGGCTTCGACGGCGCCACCGCCTACCGCATCGCCTACACGTCGGAGTCGCTGACCGGGAAGGCCATCGTCGAGACCGGCGTCGGCGGGGTGCCCGACGCCGCGGCCCCGGAGGGCGGCCGCCCGATGATCACCGTCGTCCACGGCACCACCGGGATCGGCGACGACTGCGCCCCCTCCAAGCACCCCAAGGCCACCGAGCTCACCCTCGTCGGCGGCAAGCTCGCCTCCCGGTTCCTCATCGCCGCCACGGACTACGAGGGCATCGGCACCCCGGGGCGCCACCCCTACCTCGTCGGCGAGAGCGAGGGGCGCTCCGGCATCGATGCCCTGCTCGCCGCCGGCCAGCTCCCCAACGCCCACCCCGGCACCAGGTTCGTGATCGCCGGGTACAGCCAGGGCGGGCACGCGGCGCTCTGGACGAGCCAGGTCGCCGCCGAGTGGGCGCCGGACCTCGAGGTGGTGGGCACCTTCGCCGGCGCGCCGGCCAGCGAGGTCGGCATCCTGCTCAAGGCGGCGGCCAAGGTGAAGGGCTTCGCGCTCATGGTCGTGGCCGGCCTCGCTGCCGCCCACCCCGACGCGGACCTGTCGAAGGTGCTCACGCCGAAGGGCCAGGAGCTGCTCGACGTCGTCGACGAGCCCGGGTGCGCGCCCCACGTGTTCACGGCAGCGGGCGACCTCGACGGCAAGGACATCTTCGTGGCTGGCGGGGCCGACCGGCCGCCCTGGTCGGACCTGGCCGCGGCCCAGGACGCCGGCCAGGAGAAGGCCAACGACGCGCCGACCCTGCTCATCCACTCCACGGGGGATGGCACGGTGCCCACGTTCTTCGTGGACGCCGTCCAGGCACGGATGTGCGGGAACGGCCAGGTGGTGGAGCGCCAGGAGATCGACGCCGGCGGCCACGGCGAGGCGGCCCCGAAGGCCTACGACATCGCCGTGCCGTGGCTGGAGGCTCGCTTCGCCAAGAGCCAGCCCGACGTGCAGGACAGCTGCGGCTCCTGACCCGGGCAGCGGCCCGCCGAGCGGTCAGCCGACGCGGTCCCAGAAGTCGCCGACCTCGGTGGCACCGGCCCGATCGGGCACCAGGCGGCGGGGCAGCTCGTCGGGCACGACGATCTGGCGCCCGGACTGCCAGGTCCACTGGTCGGCCCAGAACCGGGCGTGGTTCCGCAGGGCGCTCGGCGCGTCGGCGGGCGCCTCGGCCTCGGCCCGGTCGAGCTCCCCGAGGGCGGCGGCCAGGATCACGTCGTCGTTGGCGGCCATCCCGATGGCGATGGCCCGCACGAGCCGCTCGGCCCGATCGCCGTGCAGGTCGGCGACGAGGCCACCCCAGTGCACGTCCTCCTCGGCGAGGAGCAGGCCGCACAGCGCCCGACGGTCCGGCACGAAGGTCCGCACGCGTCCGAGGACCACCTCGAAGGCGGCCACCACCTGGGCGAGCGATGCCTCGTCGGTGGGCCAGGCCCACGGCAGCTCGTCGCCCTGGGCCGGGTCGGACCAGCGCCGCAGGGCCACGAGGGCAAGGATCCCGCCGTCGTGGAACGCCCGCCCGAGGACCGGATCGCCCACGAACACCACCCAGGTCAGCTCGCCGAGGGGGCCACGGTGGAGCACGAGGCGCAGCAGCAGGCCGCGCTCGGTCCACTCGGCCCGGCCGCGGGTGGGCGAGACCGACGCATCGGGCGCGACGGCACCGACCTGCTGCAGCCGCGTGAAGATGCCGCTCGCCGTCGATGCGTCCACGGTGCCCTCCCTCGGTCCACCCACCAGCCACATCGGCAGGTCAGCGCCTCGACCCAAGCGCGCGTGACCGATGACCGAGCCGCCCGGACGCTCGTCCGGCCAAGCTGGGCGCCGTCAGCGCTGGAGGGCTAGGGCAGGACGCCGCGGAAGTACGCCGTGGTGCGCTCGATGCCGGTCCGCAGGTCGACCTCGGGCGCCCAGCCGAGCAGCTCGGTGGCCCGAGTGATGTCGGGCTTGCGCTGGGTGGGGTCGTCCACGGGCAACGGCTCGAACACGATCTTCGAGCTCGACCCGGTGACCTCGAGGACCATCTCGGCCAGCTCCAGGATCGTGTACTCGTGGGGGTTGCCGATGTTGGTGGGCCCGACCACATCCGAGTCCAGCAGCGCCAGGAACCCCCGGACCTCGTCGTCCACGTAGCAGAACGACCGGGTCTGGCTGCCGGTGCCGAACACGGTGATGTCGTCGCCCTGCAGCGCCTGGACGATGAAGTTGGACACCGCCCGCCCGTCGTCGGGTCTCATTTGGGGCCCGAAGGTATTAAATATCCGGACGATCCGGACGTCGAGGCCGTGGTGGCGGTTGTACGCCATGGTCATCGCCTCGGCGAAGCGCTTGGCCTCGTCGTACACGCCGCGGGGCCCGATCGGGTTGACGTTGCCCCAGTAGGTCTCCGGCTGCGGGTGCACCAGCGGGTCGCCGTACACCTCGCTGGTGGAGGCCAGGAAGAACTTGGCGCCCTTGGCCTTGGCCAGGCCGAGCGCGTTGTGGGTGCCGAGCGAGCCGACCTTCAGGATCTGGATCGGGATGCGCTCGAAGTCGATGGGCGACGCCGGGCTGGCGAAGTGCATCACCGCGTCCACATCGCCGGGGACGTGGATGTAGGTGGAGACGTCGTGCTCGATGTAGGTGAAGCCCGGCTGGCCGAACAGGTCCTCCACGTTGTGGATGGACCCCGTGATCAGGTTGTCGATGCAGACGACCTCGTCGCCACGGTCCAGCAGCCGTCGGCACAGGTGCGAGCCGAGGAAGCCGGCGCCGCCGGTGACCACCACGCGGGCCACGGGATCAGCTCCGGCCGATGCCGTCGTAGCTGAAGCCGAGCGCCTTGAGCGCGTCCCGGTCGAGCAGGTTGCGAGCGTCCACGATGTTGCGCTGGCCGATCACCTCGGCCACGCGGGCGAAGTCGACCTCGCGGAAGTCCGGCCACTCGGTGAGCACGGCTAGCACGTCGGCGCCGGCCACCGCCTCGTACGGGTCGCCGACCACCGTGATCGCCGACAGGCGGCTGTCCGAGTTGTCCTCCACCGCCGGGTCCCAGGCCCGGACCGCCGCACCCACCTCGATGAGGCGGTTGATGATGTTGATCGACGGCGAGTCCCGCAGGTCGTCGGTGTGGGCCTTGAAGGTGAGGCCCCAGACGGCGATGGTCTTGCCCTCGAGGGTGCCGCCGGCGAAGCGGGTGATCTTGTTGGCGACCCGGCCGAACTGCTCCTCGTTGGTGGCGATCACCGAGCGCAGCAGGCCGAACTGGTAGCCGTGGTTCTCGGCGATGCGCACGAGGGCGTGCGAGTCCTTGGGGAAGCAGCTGCCGCCCCAGCCTGGGCCGGGCACGAGGAACTTGTTGCCGATGCGCTGGTCGAGGCCCATGCCCCGCACCACGTCGCTGACGTCGGCGCCGACCTCCTCGCACACCGCCGCCATGGCGTTGACGAAGCTGATCTTCGTGGCCAGGAAGGCGTTCGAGGCGTACTTGATGGTCTCCGCGGAGGCGGGGTCCGTGATGAGCACGTCACCCGGGAGGCTCTCGTAGAGGGCGGCCACGCGCTTGCCGACCTCCGGGTCGTCCGCGCCGATCACCACCCGGTCCGGGTGCAGGAAGTCCCCCACCGCCGTGCCCTCGCGGAGGAACTCGGGGTTGGAGACCACGTGGACGTCGGGGCGCTTGAGCTTCTTGGCCACCTCGCCCGCGGAGCCGACGGGCACCGTGGACTTGTTGATCACCACGGCATCGGGCTGCAGGTGCGGGCCGATCTCGGTGGCCGCGGCCTTGATGAACGAGAGGTCCGCCGCGCCGTCCGCGCCCTGGGGGGTGGGGAGGCACAGGAAGATGAACTCGGCGTCCTTCACCGCGTGCTCGGCGCCCAGCACGAACGACAGGCGCTGCTCGGCGATGCCCTCGTGGACCAGGTCGTCGAGCCCGGCCTCCAGGATGGGCACCTCGCCCCTGCTGAGCGACTCGACCTTCTCGGGCACCACGTCGGCGCACACCACGGTGTGGCCCAGGTGCGAGAGGCAGGCACCGGTGGTGAGTCCCACGTAGCCGGTGCCGATGATGGCGATCTTGCTTCCCACGGCGCTATCCCAGGGTCGTACGGGGCGCAGGTGCGCCCGGCGGGCCGTCCAAACCTAGTGCGGCGCCCCCGCCGGCACGGGAACCGGCGCCATCGGGCGCCTCAGCCGCAGGAGGTGCCCGCCGGCGGGGCCTGGGGCACGTAGCCGTTCACCGTGGTCGTGGTGACCGAGCCGGGGACCGCCGTGGTGCTCGAGGTGCTGCCGGTGACCTGGCTCGGGGCCGTGGTCGTGGTGGTGGAGGTGGTCGAGGTGGTGGTGGGCACCGGGATGTCCGACGCCGGTCGGGGCTTGGTGACCGCGGCGCCGAAGTCCGGGCCGGTGACCACGGTGATCTGCGTGGCGTCGGGGTCCTCCACCAGCACCGGGTCGGCGAACAGGTAGCGGGCCACCAGGGCCGCCTGCTCCTCCTGGCCGGCCATGTAGCGCACCTCGGTGCGCTCGACGGCGGCCTCCGAGTTCGGCGGCTGCATCTTGAAGCCCACCGAGGCCAGGACCGAGGAGGCGTCGGCGGCCTGGTTCTGCTTGCCCGAGCCGTTGAGGACCAGCACCGCGATGCTGGAGGGGTCCACGCTGCCGTCGACCGTGGTGGTGCGGCCCGTGCCCCGGAACTGGGCGAGGATCGGCTCGGCCTTGCCGGTCTGGAGGTCCAGCACGGCTGCTCCGCCCCGGGTCACGTTGGTGACCGGCAGGCTCTCGGTCTGGAGCGTGTTCGGGTCGAAGTCCTTGAAGGCCCGGCCCAGGGCGACCAGGTCGCCGGGGGTGGTGGACTGGTCCAGCGTGATGTTGGCGACGCCCACGTCGACGTAGTCCTTGAGCTTCACGGGGTTGCGGGCGCCCTGGGCGATGGCCCGGCGCAGGACCCGCTTGATGAAGTCCTGCTGGCGGCTGATGCGGCCCAGGTCCGAGGTGGGGTCGGACTTCCAGCGGCCCGCCTGCTCGTCGTAGTACCGGAAGTGCCGGGCCCGCACGTAGCTGAGGGCGCCGTTCTCGTCCAGGGTGGTGCAGCCCGAGGTCTGCACGTTGAGGCCGGACTGAGTGTCGCGGACCGGGGTCGAGAACCAGACCGGCACGCCACCGAGCAGCTTCACCAGGTGCTTGAACCCGGCGAAGTCGACCTGCACGTAGTGGTTGATGTCGATGTCGAAGTTCTGCTTGATGGTGGAGATCAGCAGTTGCGGGCCGCCGAACTGGAGGGCGGCGTTGATGCGCTGGTGGCCCGACCCGGGGATGTCGACCCAGAGGTCTCGGGGGAACGAGAGGATCTTGGCCTGCTTGGCCTTGGGGTCCACCCGGACCACCATGATCGTGTCCGAGCGCAGGCCACCCACGGTGGCATCCCGGCCGGCGCGGGCAGGATCGTCCGCCGCCAGCCCGTCATCGGTGTCGGCGCCGACGATGAGGAAGTTCCGGGGGGCGTCGTCGGCCAGCTCGTTGCCGTCCACCCAGCCGCTGCCATCGGTGCCGAACACCACCCGGTCGACCTGGTCCACCTTGCGCTTGGCGTAGGCGATGGAGCCGGCGGCGGCCAGGGCCGCCACGATGCACACGACGTTGAAGCAGATCAGCAGCCGCTGCGGCCACGTGCGGCGCGGGCGAGCAGATCCAGAGCGCCTCGACATGGGAGACGACGCTACTCGCCGCCCCCTGGTGCCTTGGAGTCACCCCACGTGGAGATCTCGTGCAGGCGCCCCGGCAGGGGCGCCCACCGCGGCCTCAGACCGGCAGGCCCAGGCCCCGGGCGATGATCATCCGCTGCACCTCGCTCGTGCCCTCGCCGATCTCGAGGATCTTGGAGTCCCGGTACTGGCGGGACACGAGCGTCTCGTCCATGAAGCCGTAGCCGCCGAAGATCTGGGTGGCCTCCCGGGTGGCCGTCACCGCCGCCTCCGTGGCGTACAGCTTGGCGATGGCCGCCTCCTGCTTGAACGGGCGGCCCTGGTCCTTGAGCCAGGCGGCGTGGTACGTGAGGTGCCGGGCCATGGAGGCCATGACGGCCAGGTCCGAGCACTTGAACGCCACGGCCTGGTTGGACCCGATCGGCTTGCCGAACGCGTTGCGGTCCTTGGCGTACTGCACGCTCTGCTCGAGGCAGCACTGGATGACGCCCACCGCCAGGGCGGCGATGGCCACCCGGCCGTGGGGGGGGGGCCAAGAAGTTGGCGAAGCCGCGGCCCCGCTCGCCGAGCAGGTTCCCGGCGGGCACCCGGCAGTCGATGAACGTGAGCCCGTGGGTGTCCGAGGCGTGCCACCCCATCTTGCGGTAGGCCGGCTGCACCTCGAAGCCCGGCGTCCCGGCGGGGACGATGATCGTGGAGATCTCCGGCTTGCCGGCGCTGCCGGGCGCGTCGGTGCGGGCGGTGATGGTGACGAGCGACGTGATGTCCGTGCCCGAGTTGGTGATGAACGCCTTCTCGCCGTTGATCACCCACTCGTCGGTGGCCTCGTCGAGCACGGCGCGGGTGCGGGTGCCGCCGGCATCGCTGCCGGCTTCCGGCTCGGTGAGCCCGAAGCCGCCGAGGGCCCGGCCGGCGAGCAGGTCCGGCAGCCAGCGCTGCTTCTGCTCCTCCGTGCCGAACGTGAAGATCGGGTTGGCGCCGAGCCCGACGCCCGCCTCCAGAGTGATCGACGCCGACTGGTCGACGCGGGCGAGCTCCTCGATGGCGATGCACAGGGTGGTGAAGTCCGCCCCCGAGCCGCCGTACTCCTCCGGGAAGGGCAGGCCGAAGAGGCCCAGCTCGCCCATGGCCAGGACCGCGTCGGTGGGGAACGTGTGGTCTCGGTCCCACGCCTCGGCGTGGGGTGCGATCTCGGATTCGGCGAAGTCCCGCACCACCTTGCGGAACTGCTCCTGCTCGTCGGTGAAGTCGAAGTCCATCGGCGGCGAGCGTAGGGGATGGCGGCCCGTACGCTTCTGGCCGTGCCCGGCCGATCCAGCGCTCCCCCGCTCGCCGTGGTCGGCGATCGGCTGCTCACCGGCCTGCGCGACGTCACCTCGGACCTGACCTGCCTGGACGGATCGGGGTACTGGGCGGTCGTGCTCCCGTTCGCCGGCGACCCCGTCTGCGCCCGCTTCGAGCGGGTCGGCCCGGCCCGGCCGTACCGCGGCCGCCCGTGGGCCGGCGTGGCGCCCGAGGCGTGGCGGTCCTCGCTCGACCAGGAGGCCTTCGAGTCCGGCGTCCGCGCCATCCGCGAGGCCATCGGGCGCGGCGACGTGTACCAGGTCAACCTGACCCGGGTCCTGGCCGCACCCCTCCCGGACCGGGCCAACGTCGCCGCCCTCGGCGCCGCGCTGGCCGAGGGCAACCCGGCGCCGTTCTCGGCGGTGGTGCGCATCCCGAGCCACGACATCCACGTGGCCAGCGCCTCGCCCGAGCGGTACCTCGAGCGAGACGGCGACCGGGTCTGGTCGTCGCCGATCAAGGGGACCGCGGCCACGCCGGAGGGGTTCCTGGCCAAGGACCGGGCCGAGAACGTGATGATCGTGGACCTGGTCCGCAACGACCTCGGCCGGGTGTGCGACTGGGGGTCGATCCACGTGCCGGCCCTGTGCGCCGTGGAGGAGCACCCGGGCCTCGCCCACCTGGTGTCGACGGTCGAGGGGCGGCTGCGGCCCGGCTGCGGGTGGGCCGAGGCGATCGAGGCCACCTTCCCGCCCGGCTCGGTGACCGGGGCGCCCAAGGTCGCGGCACTCGAGCACATCGCCCGGCTCGAGCCCGTCGACCGCGGGATCTACTGCGGCGGCGTCGGCTGGGTGGACGCGGACCGGCGCAGCGGCTCGCTGAACGTGGCCATCCGCACGTTCTGGTTCGCGGACGGCGAGGTCCGCTTCGGCACCGGCGGCGGCATCACCTGGGACTCGGCCCCCACCGGCGAGTGGGAGGAGACCGAGCTGAAGGCCCGGAGGCTCCTGTCGGTCGCCGCAGGCCACACTGGTGCCCCATGAGCTCCCCTGGCACCACGTGGGTGTGGGTCGACGGCGCGCTGGCGCCCGAGCGCGAGGCGCGCGTCGCCGCGCTGGACCACGGCGTCACCGTCGGCGACGGGGCGTTCGAGACCTGCAAGGTGGTCGACGGCACGCCCTTCGCCCTGACCCGGCACCTGGCCCGGCTCCACCGCTCCGCGGCGGTCCTCCGCCTCCGCCTGCCGTGGACGGACGAAGAGCTGCGCGCCGCGGTGGGCGCCACCGTGGCCGCGGCTGCCGCCGACCCCACCAACGCCGCGCACGGCGTCGGCCGGCTGCGCATCACCGTCACCGGCGGCTCCGGGCCGCTCGGCTCGGACCGGGGCGACGTGCCGCCGACCCTCGTCGTGGCGGCCGGTCCCGGCGGCGCCTGGCCCGAGGCCACCGAGGTGGCCACGGTGACCTGGGCCCGCAACGAGCGCAGCGCGGTCGCCGGCGCCAAGACCACCTCCTACGCCGAGAACGTGGTGGCGCTGGCCGAGGCCCACGCCCGCGGCGCCTCCGAGGCGATCATGGCCAACACCGTCGGCGCCCTCTGCGAGGGCACCGGCTCCAACGTGTTCCTGGTGGTCGACGGTGAGCTGTGCACCCCGGCCACCTCCACGGGCTGCCTCGCCGGCGTCACCCGTGCGCTGGTGTGCGAGCTCCTCGACGTCGCCGAGCGGGACGACCTCGGCCTCGACGACCTGCGGCGCGCCGACGAGGCGTTCCTCACGTCGTCCACCCGCGACGTCCACCCCATCGCGGCGGTCGACGGGATCGCCCTCGCCGCCTGCCCCGGCCCCCGCACCCGCGAGGCGATCGCCGCCTTCGCCGACCTCCAAGCCCGGACGCTCGACCCGTGAGCACCCGCACGCGCACCCGCCGCCGCCTCCTGCTCGCCGCCGCCGCGCTCGTGGTGGTGGCCTCGGCCTGCTCGTCGTCAGACGGTGGTGCGGCGGACCGCACCACCACCACCGAGGCCAGCCAGGGCGGCCCGGCCACCACCGCACCGCTCGGCAGCGCCCCCTCCCCGATCCCCGACGGCATCCGCATCGAGGTGCTCTCCAGCCAGCCGGACCGCATCACGGGCGACGACGCCCGCATCCGGGTCAGCCCGGCGAAGGGCGGGTCGGCCGAGGACCTGCAGGTCACGCTGGACGACGCCGACGTCACGGCCCAGCTGCCGGTGGTCGGCGGCCACCGCGAGGGCGTGGTGCGGCGCCTGGTCGAAGGCACCAACACGATGGTGGCCCGTGCCGGCGGCAAGAAGGCCCTGCTGCGCCTGCGGGCCTGGCCCATCACCGGGCCGGTGGTCTCGGGGCCGCACCTCCCGTTGCTCGCCTGCTCCACCGAGGCCTACGGCCTCGGCAAGCCCACCGACGGCGACTGCTCGGCGCCCACCAAGGTCGACTGGCGCTACGTCACCACCGGCGGGAAGGTGGCCCCGCTGCCGAGCCCGACCACCAAACCTGCGGACCTGGCCACCGCCACCATCGACGGGCGCGAGGTGCCGCTGTACGTCCGCCACGAGGTGGGGGTCATCAACCGCTCGGTGTACGAGCTCGCCACCGTCTCAGACCCCGCCAGCACGGATCCCGCCGGCCCGGGCTGGAACGGCAAGCTCCTCTACCGCTACGGCGGCGGGTGCGGCACCACCTTCGGCCAGGGCCGATCGATGACCAGCGTGCTCGACCCGGCGTTCCTCCGCCGGGGCTATGCCGTGGCCACCGCCACCTTCAACACCTTCCAGGTCCAGTGCAACGACGTGCTCTCGGCCGAGACCACGATGATGGTCAAGGAGCGGGCGATCGAGGAGCTCGGCCCGGTCGCCTACACGATCGGCGAGGGCGCCTCGGGCGGGTCGATCCAGCTCCACCTGCTCACCCAGAACTACCCGGGGCTGGTCAACGGCGTCGTGGCCTCCCAACCGTTCCCCGACGCCCTCTCGATCGCCCCCGGGGTCACGGACTGCGGGCTGCTGCTCGCCTACTACGGAACCAGCCGGGGCAAGGGCCTCACCGAGGAGCAGCGGGCCGCCATCGACGGCCACGCCACGACCCGGACCTGCGAGAACTGGAAGGCGTCGTTCCTCGGCGCCATCGACCCCACCGAGGGCTGCGACCCGGCCGCCGACCCCAAGGCGATCTATGACCCGAAGGCCAATCGCACCGGCGTGCGCTGCACCCTCCAGGACGCCAACCGCAACCAGGTCGGCACCGACCCGACCACCGGCTTCGCCCAGCGCCCGCTCGACAACGTCGGGGTCCAGTACGGGCTGCAGGCACTCAACGACGGCACGATCACGGTCGCCCAGTTCCTGGACCTCAACGAGCACGTCGGCGGCTACGACATCGACGGCAACATCGTGGCCGCCCGGGAGCAGGCCGACCCCGACACGGTGGCCAACGCGTACGAGACCGGCCGCATCTCCATGGGCGCCGGCGACCAGCGCCTCGTCCCGATCATCGACATCAACCCGTACTCGGACCCCTCCGGCGACATCCACGACCGCTTCCGGGCGTTCTCGTTGCGCGACCGGCTCACCCGCGGCGGACCGCCCGAGGAGGCGCCGGGCTTCCAGATCTGGACCCGGCCCGCCGGCACGCCGGACGTGGAGCGGGCCGTCGACGTGATGGACGAGTGGCTGGCTGCGCTCCGGGACCGCGCCGGCAGCGGCCCCCTCGCCAGCCTGCTCGAGCAGACCCGCCCCACCGCCGCCGACGACAACTGCACGGTCGGGTCGAGCACGACGCCCATCCGGGGCCGGGACCTCTACGAGCGCCCGGGGCCCTGCCGGGACCGCTACCCGCTCGCCGGCGACCCCCGCACGGCGGCGGGCGAGCCCCGCTCGAACTTCATCATCAAGTGCGCCCTCAAGCCGGTGGATCCAGCGGACTACGACGTGGACATCAGCGCGGACGAGCTCGACCGGCTGCAGGAGATCTTCCCGCAGGGGGTCTGCGACTGGTCCAGCCCCGGCGAGGGCACGACGGTGCCGGCCCAGACCGACCGCAGCTACGAGGACGCCGACAGCCCCGGACGCGAGGCCTGATCCCGGCGCCGCCTCAGCGGGGCCGGAGGTGGACCACGTCGCCCACGGCGACCGTGCGGCGCTCGCCCTCGAGGGTCTCCACCACGAGGTGGCCCTCTTCGGTGACGTCGACCGCCGTGCCCTCCAGGTCGTCGGCTCCGAGGTCCACGCGCACGGCGCGCCCGAGCGTGGCACTGCGCTCACGCCACGCCGACCGGAGCGCCTCGGCACCCGCCGGGTCGGCGACGAGCCGCCCGTAGCGCAGGTCCAGGGCCCGGAGGAACGCCACCAGCAGGTCGGCTCGGGCCGGGGCTGCGTCGGCGCCCACGATCGCGTCGAGCGCGACCGCCAGGTCGGCGAGGTCCTCGGGGACCGCGTCGCCCCACGCCACGTTGATCCCGATGCCGACCGCGACCACCAGGCGGTCCGTGGGACGGGGCTCGGCCCACCCGGCCGCGATGTGGCTGGCAGCCGGCCAGTCGACCTCGGCCAGGATCCCGGCCAGCTTGCGATCCGCCCCCGACCCGTCGCCCGGCCAGACCAGGTCGTTCGGCCACTTCAGCCGGGGTGCGGCCCCGGTGAGCTCCGCCACCGCGTCGGCCATCGCCACCGCCACCGCCATGGTCGAGGCACCGGCGACCCGCGCCGGAGGGCGCAGCAGCACCGTGCACAGCAGGGACCCGCCCGGTGGCGCCTGCCAGGTGCGCCCGAGCCGGCCCCGCCCGGCCGTCTGGTGGTCGGCCACGACCACGATCCCCTCCGGCTCACCGGCCCGGGCCAGCTCCAGCGCGTCGGCGTTCGTGGAGCCGGTCTCGGCCACCCACCGCACGTCGGCGAAGCGGGTGCCGGCGAGGGCGGTGCGGGCCGGGGCCCCGGGGTCGTCGACGGTCATGGGAGCGCAGTCCAGCCCAGGTGGGCGCGCCTCGCCAAACACCCGAACCGCGCCTCGCAGCTCCACCCGTCGTGGCCGATCCCGCCGCAGGTCCCGACCGGTCGAGGCCGCTCAGGGGTGCCATCTGGCACAGACCCCGTCCGAGGCCGTAGACATTGCTCCGTGCTGTCGAAGATCCTGATCGCCAACCGGGGCGAGATCGCCGTCCGGGTCATCCGTGCCTGCAAGGAGCTGGGGATCGCCTCCGTGGCGGTCTACTCGGAGCTCGACCGAGACGCGCTGCACGTGCGCCTCGCCGACGAGGCCTACGCGCTCGGCGGGCAGACCGCGGCCGAGAGCTACCTCAACACCGAGAAGATCCTCGAGATCATCGAGCGCTCCGGTGCGGACGGGGTGCACCCCGGCTACGGGTTCTTCTCCGAGAACACCGACTTCGCGCGGGCCATCACCGAGAAGGGCGTGGCCTTCATCGGCCCGCCGCCCGAGGCCATCGAGGTCATGGGCGACAAGGTGTCGAGCCGCATCGCCGCCGAGAAGTCCGGCGTGTCCGGCGTGCCCGGCACCACCGAGTTCCTGAGCTCCGGCGACGAGGTCGTCGCCTTCGGCGAGGCCCACGGCTGGCCGGTCGCCATCAAGGCGGCGTACGGCGGCGGCGGCCGCGGCATGCGCGTGGTCAACAGCGCGGACGAGGCCCACGACGCCCTGCGCTCGGCCCAGTCCGAGGCGCTCAAGGGCTTCGGCCGGGAGGAGTGCTACGTCGAGCGCTACCTCACCAAGCCCCGCCACGTCGAGATGCAGATCATCGGCGACCAGCACGGCAACTGCGTGTGGGTCGGCGAGCGCGACTGCTCCGTGCAGCGCCGCCACCAGAAGCTGATCGAGGAGTCCCCGGCCCCGAACTTCCCCGACGAGGTCCGCCAGGCCATGGGCGAGGCGGCCGTCAAGGTCGCCCTCGGCTGCGGCTACTACAACGCCGGCACCGTCGAGTTCCTCTACCAGGACGGCGAGTTCTACTTCCTCGAGATGAACACCCGCCTCCAGGTGGAGCACCCCGTCACCGAGATGGTGTCGGGCATCGACCTGGTCCGCGCGCAGATCCGGGTCGCCTCCGGCGAGGTCCTCTCGTTCACCCAGGCCGACGTGCAGCGCAACGGCTGGGCCGTCGAGATCCGCGTCAACGCCGAGAACCCGGCCGGCGGCGCCTTCCTGCCCGCCCCCGGCAAGATCGACAAGCTGGTCGCCCCCTCGGGCTTCGGCACCCGCTGGGACGGCGGCTACGAGTCCGGCGACGAGGTCAGCCAGTTCTACGACAACCTGGTCGGCAAGCTCATCGTCTGGGGCTCGGACCGGGACACGGCGCTCGACCGCATGAAGCGCGCCATCGAGGAGTTCGTGCTCGACGGCATCGACACCACCATGCCGGCCCAGCTCGTGATCCTCGACGCCCCGGACTTCCGCGCCGGCACCCACTCGACCAACTGGCTGGAGCAGGGCGGCGTGGACCTCACCGGCGTCACCGGCCGGCTCACCGGCGCCGCCCCCGAGGCCGACGGCGAGGACGCCGAGCCCAAGGTCCGCCGGGACGTCGACGTCGAGGTCAACGGCAAGCGCTTCTCGGTGGCCATCTGGGTGCCCGAGTCGCAGCTGGCCGCCGCCCCTGCGGGTGGTGGCGCAGCCGCGGCCAAGCCCCGGGCCCGTCGCGCTGCGTCGGGCGGTGGCGGCGCCGCCGGCACCGGCGCCATCGCGGCACCGATGCAGGGCACCATCGTGCGGGTCGACGTCGCCGTCGGCGACACCGTCGAGGCCGGCAAGGTGGTCTGCGTGCTCGAGGCCATGAAGATGGAGAACAACGTCGCCGCCGACGTCTCGGGCACCGTGGCCGAGGTGAAGGTGGAGGCTGGCCAGGCCGTCGGCTCCGGCGACATCGTCGTCGTCATCACCCCCGCCGCCGCCGAGTAGCCCTTTCTGGTCGATCCCCGCCCCACACGGGCAGAAATCGACCACAACGTCGACCGACCCCACCCTTTCTGGTCGATCCTTGCCCCACTGGGGCCGAAATCGACCAGATTGCGGGTGGGCAGGTGTGCTGGCGGTTGGTGGGCTGGTGGCCGTGGGGCTCAGCAGCCCTGGGCGTACTCGGGGTGGAGCTGGAGCAGCTCGTCCCGATCGAGCAGGTGGGCGGTGACCTCGGTGGCCACGACGCCCTTCGCCGCCGAGGGCAGCGAGGACCGCAGGGCTCGCAGGTCGTCGGGATCGAGCGCGGGCGAGGCGATCGGGTGGTCGATGAGCAGGTCCAGGTTCGATCGGGTGAGCAGCACGGCCTGGGGCCGGTCCCGCAGGCGCAGCACCATCGACGCGCCCACGAGCGCGCCCTGGTCGCCCGGGAGCGACTCCAGCGTGGCCTTCAGGTCTGCCCCGAGGTCCACCCGGTCGGCGGCCTTGGCCTGGCGGACCAGGCGGGCCAGCGCGGCGCGGTCGAGGCCGGGTGAGCCGTCCACGCTCGCCACCTGGCGCCCGGGCGGGTCGGTCACGCCGGGCAGGTGGAGCGTGAGCACCAGGGCCGAGGGCACGGTGCACAGGTCCGCCAGCCGGTCGGGGTGCACGAAGCCCTTCGAGAACGGCGGGAACACCACCGGCTTGCCGGCGACGGTGAGGCGGGTGCCCACCGTGTCGCCCGCCTGCACGAAGCTGTCGCTGCCGTTGACCAGCACCAGCATCGGTCCTGGCGCCGTGCGCACGGCCGGCGAGGACAGGACCTGGTGCACGAGGGACCGGTACGACGAGGCGGGCACCGGCTGGTAGAGCCGGTCGCTCGGACGGGGCGCCACCACCGGCACCAGGGCCACCACGAACACCACCACCGCCGCCACCACCACCGCCGTGACGTGGCGCCCGTGCGTGAGCTTGGGCAGCACCACCGGGGCGAGGCGGGCGAGCAGCCACCCGATCACCAGCAGCTCGAAGAACGACAGGGCGAACGCCCAGTGGAAGAAGTTCAGCCGGCCCTGCTCGGTCGAGGCCGGCACGTTCATCCCGGTGACCAGGCCGGCGACGATGAGCACGCCGACCATGGCGGCAGCCATGGACAGCTTCCGGTCCTGGCGCTGCCACCAGGCGCCGGCCAGCAGGATCGCCGCGACCACGAGGAAGGTGAGGGCCACGAGCGGGGTGGAGCGGTGCTGCACCAGGTCCCAGCCCGTCGGCGTGCTGCGCCCGAGGAACGGCCGGGGACCGAGCACGTTGGCCACCTGCCCGACGGCAGACCGCAGGCCAAGGTCCTCCTTGGTGGAGTCCTGGGAGTACTCCCGCAGGGCGGTGAGGTTGCCCGGGTGCCCGGTGAGCTGCTGGTACAGCACCGGTGACCACAGGACCAGCCCGACGAGGATGGCTCCGCCCACCCACGCCAGCGCCCGCACGCGGTGCTCCCGCGGCGACCGGGCCACCCACCACCCGGCGGCCAGCGCGCCGAACCCGGCGAGCACCACCGAGGCGGGCAGGACCGAGAGGTGCTGCTGGGCGGCGAAGGACCAGAACGCCACCGCGAGCGGCGCCACCTTGAGGTCGCCACAGGCGAGCGCCCACACGCCGACGGCAGCGGCGAGCAGCGGGAGCCGGCCGAAGTTCGAGCTCAGCGGGTCGGTGAGGCCGGCGGCGCCGGCGGAGAACGCCGCCAGCGACACGAGGATGGCGCCGGCGGCGCCGCCCCGCGCCCCGAGGTGGCGGAAGAGGAGCCAGGCCACGGCGACCATGGATGCGGCCGAGACCGCCGCGGTGGCCAGGAGCACCCCGGAGGTCGGCCCGAGGAGCCGGACCGTGAGCGAGAGCACCTGGAAGCCGATGGGCCCCGGGTGGGCCACGTTCTCGGCCTGCTGGCCGTAGCTGCCCGACGTCGAGGGCTGGCCGACGAGGGGGTTGCGGCCGGTCCCGACGTCCCGCGCCCGCAGCTCGATCAGCGCGTCGTCGCCCTGGGGGATCCAGCGCCCGTGGTTGGCGGCGGCGGCGAGCAGCGGCACGAGCACGAGCAGCAGGCCGAGCCCGAGCGCCACCAGGCGGCCCCGCCGGTCCAGGTCGCGCAGGCGGTGGATCGGCGGCCCAAAGGGCGGCGGCTCGTCGGGCGCCTCGGGTGCCTCCCCCACCGGCTCGTCCGGTGCCGCCGGCTCGTCGGGCTCGGGCGCGCCGGCCTCGGGCTCGTGGTCCACGGGCTCGGTCAGTCGGCCGCTTCGCTCAGGGCCTCGGCGAGGGCCGGGTGGACGAACAGGCTCTCGGCCAGGTCCACGACCTTGAGGCCAGCGGTGACGGCGACGGCGATGACCGAGATGAGCTCGGCGGCGTGCTGGCCGACGATGGAGCCGCCGAGCACGACGCCGGTGGCCGGGTCCGAGATGATCTTGACGAAGCCCCGAGGGTCGTCGTTGATGAGGGCCTTGGCCGACGCCGAGAACGGCACCTTGGTCACCCGGACCTTGCGGCCGTCCGCGAACGCATCGGCCTCGGCCAGGCCAACGTCGGCGATCTCGGGATCGGTGAAGATGGCCGACGCCGCCTTCTCGTAGTCGATGTGGCGATGCGGTCCGGCGTGGAGGCCGAGGGCGTGCTCCGCGATCTTGCGGCCCTGCATGGACGCCACCGACGACAGCGGCAGCTTCCCGGAGAGGTCGCCGGCCGCGTAGATGTGGGGCACCGAGCTCTTGCAGTTGTGGTCCACCACCACGTAGCCGTGATCCGTCTCGACGCCGACCGCCTCGAGGCCCAGCCCCTCCGAGTTGGGGATCGACCCGATGCACAGCAGCACGTGGGAGCCGCGCGCCACCCGGCCGTCGTCGCAGCGCACCGCGACCCCGTCGTCGCTCACGTCGATGCCCTCGGCGCGGGCCCCCTTGAACAGCCGCACGCCCCGCTGCAGGAAGTCGTCCTCGAGCACCGCCGCCACCTCGGGGTCCTTCTGGGGGAGCACCTGCTGGCGGCTCACGATGAGGGTGACGTCCGAGCCGAAGGCGGAGAACATGTGGACGAACTCCACGCCGGTGACGCCCGAGCCGACCACGACCAGGTGGTCCGGGAGCTCGGGTGGCGGGTAGGCGTCGCGGGTGGTGAGCACCCGCTGGCCGTCGATGGGCGCCCACTCCGGGATGCGGGGGCGCGACCCGGTGGACAGCACGATGATGTCGGCCTCGACCTCGGTGGTGGAGCCATCCTCCCCCAGGACCTCGACCTGGTGGGGGCCCACGAGGCGTCCCGTCCCGGTGAGGAGCCGCACGCCCTGGCTCTCGAGCAGCCCGCTGACCGAGCCCTCCAGCCGACGCTCGATCGCGGCGATCCGCGCCCGCAGCGCCTCGAAGTCCAGCTCGGCCTCGACCTTGCGCAGGCCCATGTTCCCGGCCCGGCGCATCTCGTCCATGGTGGCGCCGGTGGCGATCATCGCCTTGGAGGGGATGCAGTCGAGCAGGTGGGCGGCGCCGCCGACGATGTCGCGCTCGATGACGGTGACGTCCGCACCCAGGCGGGCGGCGGTCGTGGCCGCCTGGTGGCCGGCCGGGCCGCCGCCGATCACGACGAAGCGCAGAGGGGACATGGGGCGAGGCTACCGGGGCCGCGTCACCCGCCCAGACCGGCCGACGCGTCGATGGCCTCGGCGGCGCCGTCGGCGTCCACGTCGGCCACCAGCAGGCGCGCGGCACCCAGCACCTCGGGGTCCGCGTTGCCCATCGCGACGCCCCACCCGACGGCGCGGATCGCGGGCAGGTCGTTGTGGCCGTCGCCCACCATCATCACGTCCGAGACGGGGACGCCGAGGTCGTCGGCGACGGCGCCGATCCCAGCGGCCTTCGACACCGACGCCTCGGTGATGGACACGAACGTGGCGCCCGGCATGACCGGTGAGGTGGCTGCCGAGCCCACCGTCCCCGGCGGTGCGGCGGCGACGGCGGCCGCAGCGTCGGCCGCCTCGACCACGAACTGGGCCCGGACCACGGCACCGTCGAGCGCGGAGGCGGGGCGGCGCCGGTACGGCAGGGCGAGCAGCCCGGCGTGCTCCACCGCCAGTCGGTGGTCCGAGTCCACCGCGTAGTCGTCCCAGGTGTAGACCTCGAGCACCCAGCCCCGCTCGGCGGCCACCGCGGCACAGGCCTCCAGCGCGCCGTCGGGCAGGGGCACCGTGCGGACCTCGCCGGTGGCCGGGTGCCAGCGCGCCCCGCCGGTGTGGAAGATGTGCCAGCCCTCGGGGTCCAGGCGCTCGGCCCACGCCCGGGTGGGCCCGGCGGCCAGCCGGGCCGTGCAGAGCGTGAGGCGCTGGCCCCGGCCGCGAGCCCGCTCGGCGGCCGCCCAGAGGGCGTCGCTTGGCTCCCCTGCCGTCCCCACCAGGGTCCCGTCGACGTCGAGGCAGATCAGCGGAAGCACGACCAGCGACCGTAGGCGACCGATGCCCGGGCCCCGAAGCCCACCGGTGGGGCCGATGGGACCGGTCGGTACCCTCGATCGCCGAGCGAACCGAGCCAGATCGGGGGCAAACCCTTCAGGAGGGCGGCCCTCGTGCCGATGGGACAGGGACTCGACCTGCGCTGGCGTCGACGAAACCTCGACCGTCGGCGAACCCAGCACCACACGCCCGAGGGGAACCCGGTGGACCTGCGCAGCACGACCAGCACCAAGCACCGAGCGGTGGGCCTGCTCGCGGTGGCCTTCGCCACGCTGCTCCTCGCCGGCTGCATCTCGGCCAACCAGCAGACCGACGTGGATGCCGTCAACAGCGCCCGCCGGTCGGCCCGCCTCGCCACCCTGAAGGTGGACTCGGCTGCCAGGCCAAGGCCCAGGCCTGGGCCGAGCACATGGCCCGCACCGGCAAGCTCGAGCACACCGGCGGGGGCACGACTCGACACCTCGGGCGTCAGCGGGTGGTGCCGCTACGGCGAGAACGTCGGCCTCGGCCCGAACCTGGCCGACATCCACACTGCGTTCATGAACTCGCCGCCGCACAAGGCCAACATCCTGGGCGGCTGGCACCGCATCGGCACGGGCGTCGCCAAGAGCGGTCGGACCTACTACGTCACCGAGATCTTCCTGCGGAACGCCGGGACCTGCTGAGGTCCGCCCGGATGGCCTGACGGGCCGTCAGGTGCATTGGGGCGCCACGAGAGGCGGACCGTAGGCTGGCCGGCGATGAGCGACGATCCGACCCTCGCCGACTGGGAGGCCCTGGCCTCCAAGGACCTCAAGGGCCGCAGCCCCCACGACCTCACCCGGACCCGCCCGGAGGGCATCGAGGTGAAGCCGCTGTACACGGCGGCGGACGTGGAGGGGCTCGACACCGACACGCTGCCGGGCTTCGCGCCGTTCACCCGCGGCGTCCGGGCCACGATGTACGCCAACCGGCCGTGGACGATCCGCCAGTACGCCGGCTTCTCCACCGCCGAGGAGTCCAACGCCTTCTACCGCCGCAACCTGGCGGCCGGCCAGCAGGGCGTGTCGGTGGCGTTCGACCTCGCCACCCACCGGGGCTACGACTCGGACCACCCCCGCGTGGTGGGCGACGTCGGCAAGGCCGGCGTGGCGATCGACTCCGTCGAGGACATGAAGATCCTCTTCGACGGCATCCCGCTGGACCAGATGTCGGTGTCGATGACCATGAACGGCGCGGTGCTGCCGGTGCTGGCCTCGTTCGTGGTGGCCGCCGAGGAGCAGGGCGTCAGCCAGGAGCAGCTGGCCGGGACCATCCAGAACGACATCCTCAAGGAGTTCATGGTCCGCAACACCTACATCTACCCGCCCGAGCCGAGCATGCGGATCGTGGCCGACATCATCAGCTACACGGCCGAGCACATGCCGAAGTGGAACTCGATCTCGATCTCCGGGTACCACATGCAGGAGGCGGGGGCGACGGCCGAGCAGGAGCTCGCCTTCACCATCGCCGACGGCCTGGAGTACGTGCGCTCGGCGCTCGCCCGGGGCATGGACGTCGACAAGTTCGCCGGCCGGCTCAGCTTCTTCTTCGCGATCGGCATGGACTTCTTCATGGAGGTCGCCAAGCTGCGGGCCGCCCGCATCCTCTGGCACCGGACCATGAGCCAGTTCGAGCCCAAGAGCGACAAGTCGCTCATGCTGCGCACCCACTGCCAGACCTCGGGCGTGTCGCTCACCGCGCTGGATCCGTACAACAACGTGATCCGCACCACCATCGAGGCCATGGCCGCGGTGCTGGGCGGCACCCAGTCGCTGCACACCAACGCCTTCGACGAGGCGCTCGGCCTGCCGACGGACTTCTCGGCCCGCATCGCCCGCAACACCCAGCTGGTCATCCAGGAGGAGACCGGCATCCCCCACGTCATCGACCCGCTGGGCGGCAGCTACTACATCGAGGCGCTGACCAACGAGCTGGTCGAGAAGGCCCAGGCGCTCATCGACGAGGTCGAGGAGCTGGGCGGGATGACCAAGGCGGTCGCGTCGGGCATGCCGAAGCTGCGCATCGAGGAGTCCGCTGCCCGCCGCCAGGCCCGCATCGACCGCGGCGAGGAGGTCGTGGTCGGCGTGAACAAGTACCAGCCGGCCGACGCCGAGCTGGTCGACGTGCTCGACATCGACAACCGTGCGGTGCTCGCCCAGCAGATCGCCAAGCTCGAGAAGATCCGCGCCGAGCGCGACGACGTGGCCGTGAAGGCCGCGCTCGAGGCCATCACCGAGGGCGCCAAGGCTGACGGCAACCTGCTCGCCCTCTGCATCGACGCGGCGCGCGCCCGGGCGACGGTCGGCGAGATGAGCGACGCCATGGAGGCCGTGTTCGGGCGCCACGCCGCCCAGGTCCGCACGATCGAAGGGGTGTACGTGAACAGCTACGCCGGCGACGAGCGCTTCGCCGCCCTGGCCGAGCGCATCGACGCGTTCGAGGCGGCCCACGGTCGCCGGCCCCGGATGCTGGTGGTCAAGATGGGCCAGGACGGCCACGACCGCGGCGCCAAGGTGATCGCCACCGCCTTCGCGGACCTCGGCTTCGTCGTGGACGTGGGCGTGCTGTTCCAGACGCCCGCCGAGGCCGCCGCCGACGCCATCGACAACGACGTGCACGTGATCGGCGTGTCCAGCCAGGCGGCCGGGCACAAGACGCTGGTGCCCCAGCTCATCGAGGAGCTGAAGGCCAAGGGCGCCGACGACATCCTCGTGGTGGCGGGCGGCGTGATCCCGCCCCAGGACGTGCCGTTCCTGGAGGAGGCCGGGGTGTCCGCGGTGTTCGGCCCGGGCAGCAACATCCTCGAGTCCGCAGCCAAGGTGCTCGACCTCATCGAGGCCCGCACCGGGGCCTGAGGCCTACCCGGCTGCGGTCGGGGTGGGCTCGCCGCCTTGGGCGCACTCGGCGGCCTCGGCCCGTCGCCGATCCACCTCGAGCAGCAGCTGGGCCAGGCCCGGCACCGCCGCCGCGGCCCACAGGTCGTGGCCCAGCTCGTTGGGGTGGAACAGGTCCGCGGCGAACACCGCGCCGCGCCGGAACCCGGCATCGGCGGCGGTGACGTCGACGAGCACGACGCCATCGTGGGCGGCGACCACCCGCTCGATGCGGCGGCTGATGGCCCGGCTGCGGGCCGACAGCAGCGAAGCCAGCGGCACGGGCACACGGGCGAGGTTGCCCAGGTCGCCCACGTTGCACACCGCCACCGCCCCGACGCGCTCGTGGAGCGCGCCCACCAGCCGATCGAGGTCCTGACCGAACCGCCAGGCCGGCGTCCCGTGGATGGCGTCGTTCGAGCCGACGGCGACCACGACCGCGTCGGGCTCGTGGGGCCACACGTCCGGGAGGCGCCGCAGCACGTCGCCCACCCGAGACCCGCCGACGGCGAGGGACCGCACCTCGACGCCCGATGCCGGCTCCAGCCGGTGCAGCGCCCGACGCAGCCAGATCTGCTCGGCGCTCGCCAGGCCCGGGCCGGTGGTGGTGCTGTCGCCCAGCACCACCAGCCGGATCGGCTCGGGCGACGACGGCCCCGCCCGACCGGACGCATCCATGCCGACCAGCGAGGGCAGGGGCCGGTGGACGACCCAGGCCAGCTCGGCCGCCAGCGTGGCGAGCGCGGCGGCGCCCACCAGACCACCCACCCGGACCGTGCGCGCCGCGACCATCGGCAGGGCGGTACCCACGGGCGCGGGGCCGCCAAACCCGCCGGGCTCAGTCCTCGTCGAAGAACAGGTTCGTCAGGTCCGCCTCGGCGAGGTGGTCGGCGGCGGTGACCCCCCAGAAGCCTCGGGGCGCCATCAGCTCGTCGATGAACGCCTCCATGTACGGGTGGAACTCCCGGCGCAGCTCGGTGACCCGCCGGAAGCTGTCGTCGAAGTCCCGCATGGGCACGCCGATCGTCTGCATCGAGCTGTACCCGACGGACCACCACCGCGCCGACAGCCTCCCGGCCCCCTCCTGGGGCTCCAGCTCGACGCGTCGGGCCAGGCCCTGCACGAGGCGGACGGACTGCCGGTAGAGCCGCTCGGCGGGGCCGTGCTCGGCGCTCGGGACCGTGCCCGCGAAGGCGATGGCCGCGTCGGTGACGACGCCGAGGCCGGTGATCCAGGAGTGGCCCCGGTGCTTGGAGCGGAACCACATCAGCATCGGGAAGGTGGTGTGGCTGTCGTAGACGTCGGCGCACCACTCCGCCCACTCGTCGAACATCTGCTCCAGGCGGGCGATGTCCTGGTCCGGCCCGATCTGGGAGCGGACCAGGCTGATCGGGGTGATCCGCTGGTCGCTCAGGTCGTCGAGCAGCAGCAGCCGCCGCTCCCGGGCCGAGTAGGCGGCGTTGAGCGACGGCAGGAAGCCGATGACCAGGCCAAGGGTCCCCAGGCCGCTCAGCCCTTCGACCACGGTGAGGAGCCGCAGCCCGCCGGCCGTGGGGAGGATGTCGCCGAAGCCGATCGAGAAGTAGACGACGCCCGAGTAGTACCAGGCATCGCTGAACGCCGTGATCGGCGGCTCGAACCCGCCGCGCAGCCCCCACCAGATCATCGCCCAGCCGGCGATCTCGACGACGACCCACGCCACGAGCAGGCCCATGAACGAGGCCGGTCCGAACAGCGAGAGGAGCCGGTCCCGGCGCTGGTCGTCACGGACCCGGGCGCAGAGGGCCCGGAAGGACTTCCACACCACCGTGTAGTAGCCGCGGGTGAACGAGAGCCGGCCGGTGCGCAGGTTCGTGGCGAGCAGCGTCTGGAACGAGTCGGCCAGCATCCACGCCACGACGACCACGCCGATCAGCACGCTCACCACGCCCACCAGGTCCACGGCCGGGCAGTCTCGCGCTTGGCGCGCAGTAGGTTGCGACCTCGTGGTCGATGCAGGGGTGCCGGATCTCGTCGAGGTGGTCGCCGGTGATCGGCACCCTGGCGCAGGCCATCACCCTGGTGGAGTCCGCGCGGACCCGCGGGCCCAGGCGGCGGCGCTGCTCGACGAACTGCTCCCCGCACCGGGCAGCGCCGACAAGGTAAGGAGCATCACCAGACCTTGCCAGGTCGGCAAGTCGACCTTCATCGAGGCGCTCGGGACCCACCACCGGAACGGGGACACCTGCACGTCGCCGTGCTCGCCGCCCGTGGACCCCTCGAGCGCCCGGACGCGCGGCTCGATCACCGAACAAGACCCGCATGGACCAGCTGGCTCGGGACCCCCACGCCTTCATTCGCCCCTCCCCGCGGGCACACGAACTCGGCGGCGTCGCCCGGAGGACCCGAGAGGCGCTGCTGCTGTGCGAGGCCGCCGGCTTCGACGTCGTGATCGTGGAGACCGTGGGCGTGGGCCAGTCCGAGCTGGCGGTGGCGGACCTCGTCGACGTGTTCGTGCTGCTCGCCTCGCCGAGCGGCGGCGACGACCTGCAAGGCATCAAGCGCGGGATCATGGAGCTGGCCGACCTGGTGGTGGTCACCAAGGCGGACGGCGACCTGGAGGCCGCCGCCAACCACGCCGCTGCGGACCTGCGGCGAGCGATCCACCTGCTGCGCCCCAAGCACGAGGGCCTCACCACCGAGACCCTCCTCGTGAGCTCCACCACCGGCCGAGGCGTGGCCGAGCTGTGGGACGCCGTGGCCGCTGTGCACCGCCACCTGGCCGACGCCGGCGAGCTCCACGCCCTGCGCGCCAGCCAGGCCCGGGCCTGGCTGTGGGACGAGCTGCGCGCCGGGCTCCTGGAGCGGTTCCGCGCCGACCCGGCGACCGCAGCCGCCCTGCCAGCCCTGGAGGCGGCCGTCGAGGCCGGCGAGGTCTCCCCCACCGTCGCCGCCCAGCGCCTCCTGGGCCCCTGAGCCCGGGCGAGGCCTGGGGTCAGCGGGCGAGCTTGGCCTGGACCACCCGCTCGAGGAACGGCTCGGGGCCACCGTCGAAGGGCACGCCGGCCACCTTCGGAGCCACCTGGCGGGCCAGCGCATCTGCGATCGACCATCGAGCGGTCTGATCGAGCGACCACCGGCGGCCGAGGAACTCCCGGATCGCCGCCACCTCGTCCGCGGTCACCGCCGACACGTCCCAGCGGAGGTGGTCGCCACCTCCGGCCATCGGGGCGTACCCGGGCGCCGCGGGCACGCCGGGCGCCGGGATCGCTGCTGCCGGGCTCCACCCCGCCGAGGGCACCGCCACCGGTGCCGCACGGGACCGGATGACGAGGGTGCTCGCGGCCATGTCGCCGACCCGCTGGTTCCGCTTGCTGGCGAGGATCGAGATCATCCCGACCGTGTAGGTGCCGGGGAGTGCGTCGACCACCCGCACGATGTTGCGGATCACCGCCGCGAGGAAGCCGACTGGGGTGCCGTCGTCGGCCACGACCCGGAGGCCCATGGCCGCCTTGCCCAGGGTCCGGCCGCCGGCGAACGCCTCGGCCAGGATCGGGTAGCCGAAGAGGACCATGAAGACGCCGATGGCAGCCCCGGCGGCACCGATGTCGCCGAAGGTGCCGGCCACGAGGGCCATGAGGAACAGGGCGACGGCCTCGATGAGCAGGTCGATGGCGAAGGCCACCGACCGCGAGCCCAGGCCGGCCAGCACGAGGTGCAGGTCGAGCCCTTCCGCACCGGGCACGATGTAGGTGTCCTCGAGCTCCACCGGTGGCACGCTAGACCGGCGCTCGTCCCGTCCCCGGCCGATCGGATCCACCGTGCCCGAGCCCCTCCCGGCCTTCGCCGAGCAGCGCCAGGCGTCGTGGACCGCGCTGGCGGCGATCGTCCGGAAGGCCCGAGGGCGCGTCACCCGGCTCACCGCGGCCGAGGTCCAGCAGCTCGGCCGCACCTACCGCGAGGCGGTGGCCGACCTGGCGGTGGCCCGCCGGCGCTTCCCCGCCGAACCGATGACCGCCGAGCTCGACGCCCTGGTGCGAGGCGCCCGACCGCTGGTGTACGGCACGGTCACGACGCGGGAGTCCGTCTGGGAGTTCGCCCGCACGGGCTACTGGCGCCGCGTCTGCGAGCGGCCTCGGCTGCTGTTGCTGGCCGCGGTCGTGATGTTCGTGCCCGGCATCGCCGTCGGCGTGTGGACCAACGCCCACCCCGCCGAGGCGGTGCGGGTGGCCAAGGTGTCGCCGCTGTCGAGCGGCCTCGGCGAGCGAGGCGTGCGCGACCCCGACACCCAGAAGGTCACAGCGTTCGACCGCAACGCCGCCTTCTCGTCCCAGATCTTCACCAACAACGTCAGGGTCGCCCTCATGACCTTCGCGGGCGGGCTCACCGGCGGCGTGCTGACCCTGGCCCTCCTGCTGTTCAACGGCCTGGTGATGGGGTTGGTGTTCGGCTACGCCGTCCACCTCGGCGCGGGTGGCAGCGTGCTGCGCCTCGTGGCGCCCCACGGCGTGCTCGAGCTGTCGCTCATCACGGTGGCCGGCGCCGCCGGGCTGCGCGTGGGATGGGCCATCGTGCACCCCGGCCACCGCACCCGCGCCGAGGCGCTGCGCGCCGAGGGGCGCGCCGGCGTCGAGGTCGCCCTCGGGTGCGCCGCGCTGCTCGTCCCGTGCGGGATCGTCGAGGGCTTCGTCACCCCCCGGGGCCTGAGCACGCCCGCGGCGCGGCCGTCGGGCTCACCCTCGGCGGGCTCTACTGGGCGATGGTGCTCTGGCAGGGCGTGCCCGCCGTCCGCCGGGCCCGGGCCGAGGCGCTCACATGCCGCCGACGCCTTGAGCCGCAGGTAGGCGGCAACGCAGGCCGAGGGGAAGCGCGCCGCGGGGGCATCGACGACCTGGGCCCCTGCTGCCACCAGCCGCGCGGCGACCGCCTCGCGCTCGTCGAGGATGTCCTGGGCCACCGCGGCGCGGTGCAGGTCTCGCAGGGCGGCCGGGGGCGTCGCCACCGCTCGGACCAGGTCCGGGTCGTTCACGCCGGCCACCACCACGGCGTGGCGTCGGGCGAGCACCGGTGCCGCCGCCACCAGGGGTCGGGCCGCGGCCGCGTCGAGCAGGTCGGTGAACACGACCACCAGCGCCCGCTTGGCCGAGCCGACCCGGGCGAAGGCGGCCTCGTGGTCGGTGTCAGCCAGGGTGGGCTCCAGGTCGTCGAGGCCGCGCACCAGGTCGGCGGCAGCGTGGCGCCGGGGCTCGACGACCCGGCGGACCTGGTCGTCGTAGGCGACGGCACCCACCCGGTCGCCCAGCGCGTCCGCGGTCGCCGCCACGGCGGCCACCGCGTCGAGCGCCACGTCGAGGCGGGTGCGGTCGCCCACCGGCGAGGCGAGGAGCCGACCGACGTCGATGAGGCACCACAGCTGGCGCTCGCTGTCCTCGCGGTACTGGTTGACCATCGGCCGCCCCGCCCGCTCGGTGGCCTTCCAGTTCATGCGACGGATGTCGTCGTCGGGGGCGTAGTCCCGGACCGACTCGAAGTCCGTGCCCAGGCCGAGGGCACCCCGCCGCAGGCCCTCCTCCCGGAACCGACCGGTCTGGACGGCATGCGCGATGCGCCGCCCACCCGGCAGGTCCGCGTGGGAAGCCACCACGGCCACCTCCGCGCCTCGGTGCACCCAGCGCCCGAGGCCCAGCCGTCCGGGCGAGCGCGTGGTGGGCGGTGGGAGCTCGTGGCGCCCACGCCGACCGGCGACCAGCGACCCCGCCAGGTCCCCGACCGCCTCGGCCGGCTCCACCCGCAGGTCCTCGGTCTGGGGTTGGCGCACCTCGACGCGGCGCGCGGCCGACGGCGCCGCCACCACCGCCACCACGATCGGCACCGGCCGGCCCCGGACCACCTCGGCCGGCACCGTGCGCTCGACCTGCGGCGGCCGACGGACGCTCCACGCGTCGACCAGGAACGCCACGAGCACGGCGACGACGAGCACCGCGGCCACCTCGGCGCTGAGCCACAGCGCGGACGCGCCGGCCAGCGCCACGAGGGCGACGGTCCGCCCGGTAGGGCTCACCGCGGGACGGGCACCGAGGCGATGGCGTTGGCCACCGCGGCATCGGGGGTCAGCCGGTCGAGCTCGGCCTCGGGCCGCAGCACGAGGCGGTGCCGCAGCACCACCGGCGCCACGCGGATCACGTCGTCGGGGATGACGAAGTGCCGGCCCCAGAGGCGCGCCGCGGCCTTGGCCGCCACCAGGAGGTGGACCCCAGCGCGCGGGCTGGCGCCGACGGCCACGCTCGGCAGCGCCCGGGTGGCGCGCACGAGGGCGGTGACGTAGTCGGCGACCTCACCGGTCACCAGGGTCTGGTCGACCTCGGCCCGAGCGGCTGCGACCTCCTCGGCACCCACCACGGGGACGACGTCCTCGACGCCGGTGGGCGCCAGGCCGTGGCGGCCGAGCCCGAGCAGCGCCCGTTCCTGCGCCTCGGCCGGGTAGCCGACGAGCACCTGGAGCAGGAACCGGTCGAGCTGGGCCTCGGGGAGCGGGTAGGTCCCCTCGTACTCGATGGGGTTCTGGGTGGCGACCACCAGGAACGGCTGGGGGAGCCGGTGCGGCTCCCCGTCGATCGTGACCTGCCCCTCCTGCATCGCCTCCAGGAGGGCTGCCTGGGTCTTGGGGGGCGTGCGGTTGATCTCGTCGGCGAGCACGACGTTGGCGAACACCGGGCCGGGCCGGAACACCAGCTCTCGGTCCCGCAGGGTCATGGTGCCGGTCAGGTCCGACGGGAGCAGGTCTGGCGTGAACTGGGCGCGGCGGAACGTGAGCCCGAGCGCGCGGGCGAAGGTGCTGGCCAGGAGGGTCTTGGCCGTGCCCGGCACGCCCTCGAGCAGCACGTGGCCACCGACGGCGAGGGCGATGACCAGGCTGTCCAGGGCCTCGTCCTGGCCCACGACCACCTTGGTGACCTCGGTGTGGAGCCGCGTGCGCAGCCCCTGGAGGACGGCGGGCGCCGGCGCGGTCGGATCGGTCACGGGGTGCCTCCTGGCTGGGTGGGCTGGTGCGGGACGGTAGCGGCCTGGTCGAGGCCGAACCGGCGCTGGGCGGCCTCGGCGGCGGTCGCGCCCTCGGCGAGCGCGGCCTCGAGGTCGAGCGGGGGTGCGGACACGGCCTCCAGGTCGGAGGCCACCGCCTCGACGTGGTCGAGGCGCGGCGGGCGCAGGGTGCGGTGGTCCGGCTCGGGCGGCCCGAACCGGGCGCCGGCCGCCCACAGCCCGAGGCCCAGCGCCACGATGAGCCCCAGCGACGCCCACTTCCATGCGGGCGGCAAGGCGGCCAGGCCGGTGGCCCCTTTGCCGTGCACCGACTCGAGGATGACCACCGGCCGGCCCGCCTCGCCGACGATGGCGAGCGCGACCGCCGCGCTGTCCGACGAGGCCAGGTGCGCGTTGTGGAGGGGGCCGGCATCAGCGACGGCCACCACCTGGCCGCGACCCACCTCGGCCACGACCATCCAAGGCTGCCCGTC
This sequence comes from Acidimicrobiales bacterium, assembly GCA_046331115.1. GTDB lineage: Bacteria > Actinomycetota > Acidimicrobiia > Acidimicrobiales > Iamiaceae > Aquihabitans. Next base: position 332,798 of record JAXLRJ010000001.1, on the reverse strand, counting down.
GGCGCCGGCCACCGGCACCAGCGGCCCGACCTCCCGCCACCGGCCGCCCCGATCGCCCTGGAGGCGCTCGCCCCCCTGGAGCCCGTCGACGGGCACCCAGGTCCGCAGCACGGTGGCCGGCGAGGTCGCGTCCCACGCGACCGACGTGCCGGTGACCTCGCGCAGCAGGGCGGCGCTCGACTCGCCGGCCACCACGAGCCGACCACCAGCGGCCACGAAGGCGGCCAGCGCCTTGCGGTCGGCCGCGCTCAGCTTGCCGGGGTCGGCCACCACGACGGTGGCCTGGGGCGGGAGGGCCACCTTGGCCGGGGCGTCCTCGAGCCGCTCGACCGGGTGGCCGGCCCGGCGCAGCAGGTCGGCCCAGCCTTCGAGCCCGTCGCCGCCGGTGCTGAGCGACGACGAGACCGGGCCGCCCGGTCGGCTGCCGCCGAAGACCGATCCGAACGACGCCAGCAGCAGGTTGAGCCCCACGATCGCCCCGAGCACGGCCACCACCGCCCGCTGCACCCGCCCGAGGGACCGCCACCAGGCCGAGAGCCCGCTCATCGCCGGGACCTCGCCCCGAGGACCTCGGCCCATCCCTGGCGAGCGTCCGCCACATCGCCGGCGGTGGCCGGGCGATCGCCGTACACCACGTCCACGAACGTGGCGGTGAGGCGGTCCATGGCCGGCGACCCCACCTGGGCGGCCGCGTCGAGCGGGGTCGTCTCTGCCCGCAGCACCAGCCGGTCGGAGCGGGCCAGGCGCAGCAGGCCCGCCTCGTACCGGAGGCGGACCGCCGCCCCCAGGAGCCCCTGCGCCTCGGCCGCCTCGGCCTGCGCCTCGAGCTCCTCCGGATCGAGCTCCGGGTCGACGAGCCGGCGCCCACCGTGTGGCAGCGCGACCGCGGCCGAGCGCGTCCGGGTCGCCAGCGCGGCCCCCGCGAGGCCGATCAGCGCGCCGATCACGGCGAGGAGGATGAGCTGGCCCCCAGGGAAGTCGGCGGCGGCGTCCCAGAGCGAGCGGAACGGTCGACCGAGGGGTGCGAGCCGATCGGCGATCCACCGCAGCGCACCCCGGAACGGCTGGGGCTCGCGCGGCTCCTGGTACTTGTCGGCGCGCAGCACCCGCTCGGCCAGGCGCCGCGCCTCGGCCCCCGCTGGCGGCCTCGCCGACGGCCCACTGCCGTCGAACGTGCGGGCGAGCGCCCGCAACCGGGCCACGCGGTGCTCGCCCAGGTCCGCCGTGGCGGCAGCGAGGTCGACGGGGTGCCCGTCGACCAGCTCGACGTCGCGCAGCTCCGCCAGCGCGGCATCGTCGGTCTCGGCGCGCACCGCGGGCGCTGCACCTCCTCCGCCGTGGCCTCCCGGCCCTGGCCGGACGCCCCCGGCGCCGAGCCGAACAGGCCCAGCGCCAGCGCCGCGGCCAGCACCAGGCCGACCCACCGCCGGGGTCGGCCTCACCTGCTCACCCCGCGTCGCCGGGTGGCGGATCGGTCGGGGCGTCGGATGGGCCCTCGGCCGGGGCCGGGGGCTCGGGGGTGGGCGGCGCAGGTGGCTGGTCGGGCGGAGGCGGCGGTGGCGACGGCTGGTCCGACGCCAGCGGGCCGTACCCGGGCGGCGGTGGTGGCTGGTCCGACGCCAACGGGCCGTACCCGGGGTGGGGAGCCAGGCTGCTGCGGGTAGCCAGGCTGCTGCGGGTAGCCAGGCTGCTGCGGGTAGCCAGGCTGCTGCGGGTAGCCAGGCTGCTGCGGGTAGCCAGGCTGCTGCGGGTAGCCAGGCTGCTGCGGGTAGCCAGGCTGCTGCGGGTAGCCAGGCTGCTGCGGGTAGCCAGGCTGCTGCGGGTAGCCAGGCTGCTGGCCGTAGCCCGGCGGTGGGTACCCCGGCGGCGGGCCGTACCCCTGCTGGCCGTACCCCTGCGGCGGGTAGCCCGGGGGCTGGGCGGCACCGTAGGGGTAGCCCGCCGGCTGGGGGCCGGCGCCGGGCTGGGTCGGCAGGCCGCCGCTCACGTCGGCGCCGAGGCGTTGGGCCCACAGGACCAGGTCGAAGCCCTCCTTGCGCACCCGCAGGTCGACGTAGAGCGCCATGGTGAGCGCGACCGTGAACGGGGTGACGAGCACGGAGGCGACCGACGTGGTGAGGATCCGCACGATCAGGGTGGTCGCCCCGGTCGGGTCCCGCAGGATGAACATCGTGAGCGGGGCGCTCAGCAGGCTCTGGAACAGCGCGGCGAGGATCATGCCCAGCAGCACGATCCCGAGGACCCGCCAGCCCGACCCCTTCACGAGCTGCTGGGAGCGCGTCATCGAGCCCGTGGCGGTGTTGCCCTCGACCAGGAGCACGGGCATGGCGACGGCGTACACCGAGATCGGCCACAGGATGCCGACGCAGCAGAGCAACATGCCGATGGCCATGGCCAGGCCGCGCAGCAGCGTCAGGCCGACCACCGGGCCGATGCGGCTCCACGCGAACCGCAAGCTCTGCTTCCAGTCCACGTCGTCGCCGACGTAGGCGCCGCTGACCGAGCGGAAGCAGGCGGCGTGGGCGAGGCCCGAGCCGGCCAGGCTGACCACGATGGCCAGGATGCTGGCCACGATGTAGATGCCGAAGTCGCTCCCGGAGGTCTGGACCATCCCGGTGGTGGGATCGACGGAGGTGTCGATCCGGGCCGAGGCCTGCAGGAGGGAGCTGATCACGGCCACGGGGACGAGGGTCAGCGCGCAGGCGATGATGAGCGTCTTCCACCGGGACGTGTAGATCTTGATCGCCGCATCGAGGAGCTCCCCGACGCCAAGGGGTCGCAGTCCGTACACGGCCGGACCCTACAGGTCGACTGCTCCCCCGTCCGGACCTTCGTCCGCACCCACGGCCGCGCCGCCCTCGTCATCGTCATCGTCGGCCACCACCACCGGCTGGTGGCGGACGAACGGGGCGAACAGCGCCGCGCCGGCCACGTCGACGATGACGAAGATGATGCGGGCCCCGATGGCGGTGGTGATGGCGATGCTCTTGGGCAGGCCGGAGGACGCGTAGAGCACGGTCTCTCGGATGCCGGCACCCGAGGGCACCGGCACGGCGAGGAAGCCGACCACCCACGACAGGATCGTGGCGAAGACCAGGTGCGGGTAGCTGACGTCCGAGGAGATGGCCCGGGCGACGGCGTAGGTGGCGGTGCCGATGCACACCCAGGTCGGCACGTAGCGGGCGACCAGCACCAGCGAGTCCCGCCACTGGGGGACCTCGACGCGGATCTCCCGCTTGGTGGCGCGGGAGGCCTTCGCCATCAACCAGTCGAGCACGTCGTGGTGCAGCAGCACCACGCCGACCGGCAGGGCCAACAGGACCAGCATCCACGGGCTGAAGCCGCCCTTCTTGCCGGCCACCGCGAACGGCAGGAAGGCAGCGGCGGTGAACATGGCGGAGAGGTAGAGCATCCCCAGCGACAGCGCCACGCTGGTGAACGCCCGGGACCGGGGGATGCCGCCGCGTCGGGCCAGCTCGCCGCGGCCGAGCACCGGCCACACGCCCCCGGGCACGTACTTGCCCATCTCGCCGACGTAGTACCAGGCGATCGTGCGCAGCAGGCGCGGCTCGGCGCCGAGCGTGCGCATGACGTGGCGCCACCCCCAGCCGATGCTGGTCATGCCCAGGGCCGCGAACAGCCCGCCGACGGCGACCCAGGCCCAGTTGGCGTCCTTCAGCTCGGGCTGGATGAGCGGCCAGTCGTGGAGGAACCGCTTGACCACGAAGAACACGGCCAGGCCACCGAGCACCAGGCCGAACGTGGTGACCAGCTTGGCGGCTCGCCCACCGGAGCGGGCCGGTGCGCCGCCGTCGCCGCCATCGGCGTACTCGAGGGACTCGACGACCAGCTCCTCGAACACCTCGTGGGCGGTGACGTGCTCGTGGTGCGGGCGGTGCTCGTCGGGGGTCACGAGGTCTCCTCGGGCGGCGTCACGCCCAGTCGGTCGATGGCGGCCTGGCGCAGCTGCTCGGGCGTCATGTTCGTCCGGCGGGCGAAGTCCCGCAGGTCGAGGAAGAGGAACCGGCCGTCGGGCGATCGGATGGGCTCGACGCCGACCGCGTCGATGATCTGCTGGACCTCCGCGGTGCGGTCCGGCTGGCCGTTGGCGGCCTGGTAGCCGTAGGTGTCGATCCACAGGCCGGTGTAGCCCAAGCCGAGCAGGGCGGGCAGGGCGCCGATCGGGCCCACCTGGTCGCGCAGCGTCGTCTGCCAGTCCGCGCTGGGCCGGCCCTTGATGGCGCCGTAGCTCCAGCGGAAGTGCTGGTCCTCGTCGGCCAGGTAGGCGCGGAGGTGGTCGTAGTCGAGCATCTTGCCGACGGGCTGGGACTCCGGGAACTCGACCACGGGCAGCTGGAAGACGGCCGTGCCCTTCGGCATGACGTCGGCGATCTGGGCGACGAACGCCTTGTCCGAGGCGTGCTGGGCCTCGATGGCGGCGTAGGGCTTGCGGACGGGCGGGATGCCGTCCCAGAGGACGAAGGCGAGCGCAGCGACGGCCAACACGGCGAGGAGCGGCGTCGGGCTCGGGCGACGGGCACGGATGCGGGCCACCAACTGCTCGGCCCAGTGCAGCACGACGACGCCGGCGAAGAAGGCGATGAACAGCATGATGCGGTCCCACACGCGGACCTGCGAGAACCCGACCATGGCGAGCAGCACGGAGAAGCCGCCGATGACGCCGAACAGCAGGGCGAGCAGCGTGACGCTGGTGGCGGACTCCCGCAGGGCGGAGCGGTCCCACGGGGCGCGCACGTCGGGCCGCTCCCGGCGCCACCGGCCGGCGAAGGCGCCCCACAGCGCGCCGAAGAAGCCGGCGGTGCCGAGGATGCCGAGCGCCTGGCCGCCCTCGCTCTTCACGAACGAGCCCTCCTGGGACTTGGCCCCGAGGTCCGACAGGAGCTTCAGGCGGTGCCCGCCCTGGGGCGTGACCAGCCGGGTCAGCTTGACGCCGTACAGCTCGGATTCGGTGACGAGCCGTCGGGCCGCCTTCTCGTTGGTGCCGTAGGTGTGGACGTAGTGGAGGGTCGGGTAGCTCAGGACCGCGAAGGTGATGCCGATCGTGGCGACCAGCGCAGCGGCCACGCCGAGGCGGGCCGGCTCGCGGAACCGGATGGCGCCCACGATCGCCCCCGCGGCGAGGAGGGTCATCGTGAAGCTCGCGGTCATGGTCTCGGTGCCGCCGATCACCACCGCGATGGCGAGCGCGCCGGCGATGCGCGCCCAGCGCAGGTTGCCCCGGAGGCTCCCCCGCCCGGTGGCCCCCGGCTCGACCAGGAACCGCTCCCGCCAGCACGCCAGCCAGACGAGCAGCAGGGCACCGAGGGGCGCCGAGTAGTACGTACTGCGCCACAGGTGCATCTCGCCGTGGGTGAAGTGGTACGGCAGGAACGTGTAGGCGAGGGCGGCGATGCCCGCGATCACCGGGCCGAACCGCAGGTGGCGCAGGACGAGGAACGTGACCACGGCCAGCACCCCGAACCCGAAGAAGAAGTACAGGTTGATGGCCAGGCCCCAGTCCCCGGTGACGGCCACCAGCACCTTCATGGCGGCGAGCTGGATGGTCTCGCCGCCGTGGGGGAAGTCGTAGAACTGCTGGCCGAAGGGCGCGCCGAGCCGAGGCTGGTTCAAGTACCAGCCCCGCTCCTGCATGGTCTTGACCATCGCCGAGATCAGCGTGGCGTCCGACCGGGTGTCGATGGGCAGGCGCTTGGGCATGTCCCAGACCCGCAGCAGCCAGGCCGCCCACCCCCAGGCGATGGCGGCGACCGCGAGGCACTCGAGCGGAAGCCGCCGCTTGGAGGCAGCGGCCGGGACCTCCGCCTCGGCGGCGGGGCCGTCCGGATCGGCGTCGTCGGGCGCCACGGCGGGGCTGGTGTCGGGCGCGGTCATGGCGGCGTCGACCCTACGAGATCGGCGTCCGCGGCCTGGGGCGCGGCCCGCAGCCCCAGCACCAGCTCCACCACCAGCCAGGCGCCGGCGGCGACGGCCAGCACCGCCAGCAGGCCGAGCGCCTCGCCGGGCCAGGCGCTCCAGGCCACGAGGGCGCGGGCCTGGCCGCGTGGGCCGAGGCCGGGACCGCCCCACCAGACCTCCAGGCAGCGGCGCAGCGCGTCGACCTGGAGCAGGGCCGCGGCGGCCGCGAGCCCCACCGCCGCCCAGCGGCCCAGGGCGCGACGGGTGCCGAGCGCCACCAGCACGGACATCCCCGCGACGCCGGCGAAAAGGTACCTGCCCTGCATGAACTGGAACTTCGAGGTCGTGGTGTACAGCGACCAGGCGTGCTGGGCGACCAGCAGGCCGAGGAGTGCGGAGGGCACCAGCAGCACGAGCCGCTGGCCCCGCGTGCTGTCGGCCTCGTCGCGCCGGCGCCACAGGGCGGCTCCGAGGGCGACGGCGACCGCGAGCGTGGCCAGCGCGGCCCACCAGCCGGGGACGCGGACCGTGTACCAGCCGAACGATCCCCACGCCCGCGTGTCGACGGCCCAGGCCAGCTGGCGGGCGAAGGTGGGCAGCGACGGCTCGAACCCCGGCGTCTGCATGGCGGTCGTGTAGTGCAGGTCCTCGGTGGTGGGGGTGAAGCGCCCGGTCTGCACCTTGCGCCCCACGTAGAACCACCCGGCGATGGCCACCGCCAGCACACCGACGATGGCCAGGCAGGTCACTGGCGCCCGCCACCGGCCCCAGGCGCCCTCGGGCGCTGCGCCCGCGCCCGGCTCGGCGGCGTCGTCCCGGCGGGCCACCTCCCGCGCCCCGACCACGTAGGCGAGCAGCAGGAACGGCGGGAACACGAGCGCGAACGCCTTGGTCAGCAGGCCCAGCCCGACGAGCACGCCGAGGCCGATCGCCGTGCGGGCCGACCGGTCCCCGCGCGCTACGCCCGCACCGAGGGCGACGATGGCCGCGCCCAGCAGGGTGAGCAGGTTGTCGTTGTTCAGCGTGGAACCGATGTGGGTGAGCATCGGCAGCAGGAAGGGGGCGAGCGCGGCGGCCGACGCCGTGGCACCGGTGGCGCCGAACCGCCGGGCCGCCCACCAGGCGAGCAGGGGCAGCGGCGCCACCAGCAGCGCGTTCACCAACCGGAGGAGGGCCAGCTCACGATCGGCCGACCACGGGCCCCCGCGCACGCCGCGCTCGACCCGCAGGACCGTGGCCATCGCCTCGTAGTAGAGGGGCGGGTGCTGGGGCATCTGGTTGACCTGCCCGACGGAGCGGTCGCCGCCCTCGTCGTCCCACGCCGGACGGCTGGCCTTCGACGGCGCCTCGCCAAGCGGGTGGCGGCGCACGGAGGTCGGTGTGACCACCTCGCCCGGCCGGGGGCAGGCTCGGGTGGCGGCGGCGTAGGTCTTGCAGAGCCGGATGATCGCGGCCTGGTTCTCGAGCCCGTCGTAGGTGGGGTACGGGTGGCCGTCGGCCAGGTGCAGGACCAGCGCGAGGTGCGCAGGCTCGTCGGGCGCCTCGCCCAGCGGGGCCACCACGGACCACACCGCAGCGAGCAGCCCGAAGGCCACGGTGGCCGCCACCACCAGGCGCGGGACGCCCGCGCGCCGCGTCGTCGGGGGCGCGGTCGGCTCGGGCACGGACCTCCAGGGTAGTGAGGTGATTCCCGGCCGACGGGGTCCGCCAAGTACCTTGAGCGCCCATGAGTGGCGCCGCCGAGGACATCGACGTCAGCATCGTGCTGCCCGTCTACAACGAGAAGGGTCACCTCCACGAGGAGATCGACCGGATCCGAGCGGCGATGGACGCCTCGGAGTTCTCCTACGAGATCATCGTCATCGACGACGGCTCGAACGACGGCTCGGGCGATGCCCTGCGGGAGATCGAGGGGATCCGGCTCATCCAGTTCCTCACGAACCGGGGCTCGGGCTCGGCCCGCAAGTACGGCACCCGGGCCGCCCGCGGCGACATCGTGGTGTGGACCGACGTCGACATGAGCTACCCGAACGACCTGATCCCGGAGCTGGTCCGGGAGATGGAGGGCTACGACCAGGTGGTCGGCGCCCGCACCACGGAGGAGGGCACCCACAAGGCCTTCCGCGTGCCGGCCAAGCTCTTCATCCGCAAGCTCGCCAGCTACCTGGTGCAGACCGACATCCCTGACCTCAACTCGGGCATGCGGGCCTTCCGCCGCGACGTCGCCCTGCAGTACGTGAGCCAGCTGCCTCCCGGGTTCAGCTGCGTCACCACCATCACGCTGACGTTCCTGGCCCACGGGTACACGGTGAAGTACTGGCCGATCACCTACTCGAAGCGCGCCGGCAAGTCGAAGTTCCACTGGTGGTCGGACACCAAGCGCTACCTGCTGCAGGTCATCCGCATGACCCTCAGCTACGACCCGTTCCGCGTGTTCCTGCCGATCGGCTTCCTGCTGCTGGCCCTCGGCACGTTCAAGCTGATCTACGACGTCACGGACCACGACTTCAAGGTGGCCATCAACACGCTGCTGATCTTCCTGGCCTCGTTCCAGGTGTTCGTCGTCGGCATGCTCGCCGACCTGATCGGCAGGGCCACCCGGGCCCGCCACGAGGTCCAGCCAGCCGCCGGCTTCACCCGTGACGTGCCGCCCACGTTCCCGGCCGGCCACCGCTCCCGCACCGGCGAGCAGGGCGCCTGATGGCCAAGACCACGATCGAGGTCGACGGCGACGAGGTCGAGACGGGCAACACGTACGACAAGTACGCCAGCAAGAACCCCATCGAGCAGAAGCTGATGGACGGCTTCTTCGGCGCCCTCGATGCGTCGCTTCCGGCCACGGCTCCCGCCCGGATCCTCGAGGTCGGCGTGGGCGAGGGCGAGGTCACCGCCCGCCTCGTGCAGCGCTTCCCGGACGCCACGTTCGTGGGCCTGGACCTGCCGGACCCCGAGCTGGCCGGGCACTGGGACGGCAAGGGCTTCGCCCCGCTCTTCGGCGACATCGGCCGCCTCCCGTTCCCTGACGACTCGTTCGACCTGGTGCTGGCGATCGAGGTGCTCGAGCACGTGCCGTTCCCGGAGCTCGCCCTGGCCGAGCTGAGCCGCGTCGGCCGGCGGGACCTCGTGGTGTCGGTCCCCCGGGAGCCGATCTGGTGCGCCGCCAACCTGGCCCGCGGCAAGTACGTGAAAGACCTGGGCAACACGCCGGGCCACATCAACCACTGGGGCAAGAAGGCGTTCGCCGACCTGGTCGGTCGCCGCTTCGACGTGCGGGCCGTCCACAGCCCGTTCCCGTGGACGATGGTGGCCGCCACCGTCCGCACCGCCTGAGCGGCGGCGGGGGCCCGGTGGACCGCCTCGCCGCCTGGCTGGCCCCCCGGGCCACGACCCTGGGCGTCCTGGGCGCGGTGCTGCTGCTGGCCGGGGGGTGCTGGTACCAGGCGCTGGTGACGCCGCCCTACCGGTTCACCGACGAGCAGGCCCACGCCGGCTACGTGCTCGAGGTCCAGGCCGCCCGGCTGCCGTCCATCGACACGCCGATCGATGGGGCGAGCGGCGGGGTCGCGCTGCGCGAACGGCTGGCGATCGAGCCGGCGCGTCGCCACACGGTCTGGGTCGCGAACGACCCGCCCGTCGCCTACGTCGTGGCCGCCCCCGCCGCGGCGGTGACCCGTGCGCTGGGCACGCCGGGCGGACCGCTGCTCGGCCTGCGCCTCGCCAATGCGGTGGCCGCCGCGGTGGCCGTCGTGCTCGCCTTCCGCCTGGCCCGCGACCTCGCCGGAGGCGACCGGACGGTCGGCCTGGTCGCTGCGGGCCTCGTGGCCGCCACGCCCCACCTGGGGTTCGTGGCGGCGCTCGGGTCCACGGACGGCTTCGCGGTGATGGCCTCGACCGGGGTGCTGGCTGCGCTGGCGCGGGTGTGCGGCGCGGGCTCGGGGGCACTGGCCGAGCGGGGTCGGGGCGAGGTGCGCGCCCTCGGGCTCTGGTGCGCCGCCGCCGCGGCCGTGCGCCCGATGGCCCTGGTGTTCGCCGTGGCCGCCGGCGCGATCGGCCTGGGCGTCGCCCTCGTCCGCCGTCGGTGCAGCCCGTGGTGGGCGCTGGGCTGGCTCGTGGTGCCGAGCGTCGTGACGTCGGGCTGGTGGTACGCCCTCAACGTCCACCGCTACGGCGACCCCACGGCCTCGGATACCCTGTTCGAGCGGTTCGGGCGCAGCCCGAACGGGTCGCTCGCCTCCACGCTGGCCCTCCGCGGCATGTGGGAGTCCCTGCTGCGGACCCTCACCACCCGGCGGCTCGAGGCTCCGCTGCCCGATGACCCCCGCAGCTGGTACCAGCTGGCGCTGCTGGTGCTGGTGTTCGGTGCGGTCGGCACCATCGTGCTGCTCGTCCGCACCCGGCGCCACGTCGGCGCCTGGGCGGCGTGCGCCGCGCTGTCGGCCATCCCGGTCCTCCTCACTGCCCAGCACCGAGCGGGCGGAGGGGCCCCGCATCCCCGCTACCTGCTGCCGATGGTGCCCTTCGCCGCCGCCATGGTGGCGTTCGCCGTGGTCCGCCTGCTGACCCGGTGGACGGGCCTCGCCCTCGTCCTCGGCGCGGCGACGGCCACGTTCCTGCAGACCCGGGCCTCGGCCCGCTGGCTCGGCGCCAACCCCACCGGCCCCGTGGGCAGCCAGCTGACCTCCCCGATCGGCCCGGTCGCGCTCCGCGGCCTGGGTGCCTTGGCGGCGGCGGGCGGCCTGGTCCTCTTGGTGGCCGCCATCGCGGCGGCACCCTCAGCGGTCGGGGAAGGCGCGGACCAACCGGCCCCGGTCGACGTACCACAAGGTGGATCGGTCCACGCCGGGGCCGACCCGGATGGTGATCCGCCGACCTGAGCGGACCACCACGTCGAGGCCGGGGATCGCGCCCGCCTCCCCGGGGACCGAGCCGACGGGCATCGCCCGGCTCCCAGGGGGCAGCACGAACGTCGTGCAGCCGCGGCAGGGCCCGGCGATCCGGCGGACGTGCTCGTCGCCACGGCGCAGGTGCACGGGCACGACCTCGGCGTACCGCACGTCGCTCCCCCAGCCGTGCACCAGCTCGAGGGCGGGCCCCATGCCATTGCGCTGCACCCATGCCCCGCCGACGGTGTCGGGCGCCACCAGCACCACGGCGCCCCGCTCCGGATCGAACCGGGCCGTCGAGGCGACGAGGCGACGAGAGGTCCTCCCACCCCGCACGTAGGTGCCGTCGGCGACCAGCGTGGCGCCCACCAGGAGCAGGAGGACGGCGACGGCGATGGCGCGCCGCGCTGGGCGAGGCAGGGGCGCGAGCAGCGCCCAGGTGACCATGACCACGGCGGGGATCGCGAAGCACGACGGCAGATAGGCCATGCGCTCGCCCGCCGCCGAGGTGAGGCTCACCCCGAACCGGGCGAGCGGGGCAGCGCACAGCACCGTGGCCACGAGCAGGAAGGCGAGCGGGCGCCGCACGGTCGCCAGGTGCTCCCGCGCTGGGCGCCAGCCGAGCAAGAGGGCCACGACGACCACCGCGAGGCCGACCAGCGCGCCCACCGCCCACGTGCGGGCGTCGACGCCAGGCAGGACCGATCGCACCAGGATCGCGGCGGTGCGCCGGACCGACCCGAGCGCACCGCCGGCGCTCGCCTCGTCGCGCGCGTCGGAGAAGAGCGAACGGTTCACCACCGCGTAGAGGGCGAGGTAGCCACCCAGGGCGACCAGGTGCAGGGCCACCCGGCCCACGGCCCGCCGAGCCCGGACGCCCAACCCCTCGCCGGCCTCGCCATCCGGTCGCGCACCGAGGAGCATGTCCCACGCCACCAGCAGGGCGGGCACGACGATGGCCGTCTCCTTGGAGGCCAGCGCCAGGCAGAACGCACCCACCGAGGCCAGCCGCCACCGGTCGAGCAGCGCCGGCCCGCTCCGAGCCCACAGCCGCACGGCGGCGAGCGTGGTGGCCGCGAGGAGCAGGTCGGCGCGGGCCGCCACCCACCCGACGGCCTCGGCGTGGTTGGGTGCCAGCGCAAAGGCCACGCCGGCGGCCACCCCGAGGCGCCAGCCGCGATCCTCGGGCTCGCCGGCCGCGCCCAGCACGTCACGCACGAGGCCCAGGACGAGCCAGGCCACCACGCCGTGGAGCAGCACCGCGACCAGGTGGTAGCCCCAGCCGTCGAGCCCGCCGAGCCGCTGGTTGACGGCGAAGCTCCACCAGGTGAGCGGGCGGACGTGGCCACCGGGCCCGGCGCCGCCGAACCAGCCGCGCGCGGCCGCCAGCCGGATCGACCCGGCGATCGACTCGATGTCGTCGCCCATCAGCCACGCTCGGATCGTGGTCGCTCGCACCACCGCGGCGAGCGCCACCAGCCCCACCAGGGCCCCACCCGAGCGCCACATCCCCTGGGTCCGGCTGGGGCGCATCGTCCGCAAGGTACCGCGCGCCGACCACTACCGTGGTGCGCTCGTGAGCGAACGTCGCATCGCCCTGGTGCCACCCCGATACGGACCCGATGTGGTCGGCGGCGCCGAGCTGGTGCTGCGCGAGGTGGCGCACGGCCTGACCGCCCGCGGCTGGCAGGTCGACGTGCTCACCACCTGCGCCCGGGACCACTACACCTGGGCGAACCACTACCCCGCCGCGACCACCGACGACGCCGGGGTCACCGTGCGGCGGTTCCCCGTGGTCGACGACACGTCCGGCGCGGCCCGCGCCGAGCTCGCCCGCCTCGTGGCACTCGGCCAAGAGCCCACGATCTCCCAGCAGGAGGCGTGGATGAACGACGGGCTGCGGGTGCCGGAGCTGTTCCACGCCCTGCTCGACGACGCCGAGCAGTACCGGGCCATCGTCGTGTCGCCCTACCTGTTCTGGACGTCGTTCGCCGGCGGACTGGTGGCCCCAGAGCGCACGATCGTGCGGCCGTGCCTCCACGACGAGCCCGAGGCGCGCTTCGAGCTGTTCGAGCCGCTCTTCACCGGCGTCGCCAAGCTCTGGCTCAACACCGACCCGGAGCGGGACCTCCTGGACGACCTGTGGCCGGGCCACGCGCCCGCGGACGTCATCGGCGAGGGCATCCCGGTGCCCGAGTCCTACGACCCCGAGGGGTTCCGCCGCCGCCACGGCCTGGGCGACCGGCGGTTCGTGCTCTACGGCGGCCGCCGGGAGGGCGCCAAGAACTGGGAGGCCCTGCTCGACGGGTTCGTCGCCACGATCCGCAAGGAGGACGTCGACCTGTCGCTCGTGACCTTCGGCGTCGGCGAGGTGCACGTGCCGCCGGACGTGGCGGACCGGATCGTGGACCTCGGGCAGATCTCGGACCGCGACCGCGACGATGCGTTCGCCGCGGCCGCCGCCTACCTGCAGCCCTCCGCCATGGAGTCCTTCAGCCGGACGGTGATGGAGGCCTGGCTGGCCGGCACGCCGGTCATCGCCAACGCGGCCAGCGCGGTGGTGCGCTGGCACTGCGAGCGCAGCGGTGCCGGGCTCACCTACGACGACGACACCGAGCTCGAGCAGTGCCTGCGGTTCGTGGCCGAGGCGCCCGACGAGGCGGCGATGCTCGCCGGGCCCGGGCGCGCCTACGTGCTCGAGCACTACACCTGGCCGGTCACGCTGGACCGCATGGAGGCGTCGCTGGAGGACCTGCCATGAGGTGGCCCCGGTGACCCGCATCCTCGTGGTGACGCCCTACCCGCCGGTGCGCGACGGCATCGGCGCCTACGCCGTGCAGCAGGTGCGCGCCCTGCGCCGCCAGGGCCACGACGTCGAGGTGTGCTCGCCCTGGCCCAGCGCCGCCCACCACCACCTGGACCTGGAAGGCCCATCGGGGGCGCGGGCCCTGCGGCGCCTGATCAAGGGCTACGACCGGGTCATCGTCCACTTCCACCCGGACGTCTTCTACGCCAACCCGTCGACCCCGACCTCCCGGATCAGCACGGGCACCGCCCTCGCGGCCGCGTTCCGCAGCGGCCCGCCCGTCGAGCTGCGCCTGCACGAGGTCGACCGGCGCTGGGCGTCGGCCGAGGAGCAGGTGGAGGCATCGAGCCGGTCCGGCTTCGTGGCCGACCAGGTCTTCGCGGCCGCGGCCCGTGCCACCCGAGCCGTGTTCCACGCCGCCGCGGAGATCACGGTCCACGTGCCCGGCCACGTCCAGATGATGGTCGAGGACTTCGGCGTCGACCCGGCCAAGGTCCGCCTCGTCGACCATGGCGAAGACTTCACGCCCCACGTGCACGAGGACCGAGCCGCGGCCCGCCGGGCGCTGGGGCTGGACCAGGACGGCCACGTGTTCTTGTGCATCGGCTTCGTCCAGCCCCACAAGGGCTTCGACCGGGCCGCCGCTGCGTTCCGGGGCCTGGCCGACCAGGGTGCCTCGCTCCACATCGTGGGCTCGGTCCGCGTCGACGACCCGTCCGCCGTGGCCCACCAGCGCGAGCTCGAGGCGCTCGAGGCACAGGTGCCGGGCGTCCACCTGCACCTGGGCTTCGTGAGCGACGAGGCGTTCGACCGCTGGATCGTCGCCGCGGACACGGTCGTGCTCCCCTACCGCCACATCTGGTCGTCGTCGGTGGCCGAGCGGGCCAGGCTGTTCGACCGCCCGGTCATCGCCACCAGCGTGGGCGGGCTCGCCGACCAGATCGGGGACCACCCGGGCAACGTCGTGGTGGAGGACAACGCCGGGCTGGCCTCGGCCATGGCCGCGGCCGTCGGCGCCGAGCGGCCCACCACCAGGGCCACCTGGGAGTTCGTCGGGCCGATCGACCGGGACACCATCCAGGCCGAGGTCGAGCGCCGGGCCGCCGCCCAGCGGGGCATCAAGGTCAAGGCGACCGCCACCGAGGGGTCGGCGGCCGACCGCGCCGCCATCCCGGACCACGTGGCCACCCCGCTGCGACGCCTGCGCCAGGTCCCGCCGCCACCGGCCACCTCGGCGCGGCCCGGGGTCAGCACGGTCAAGCGCCTGATCCGCCGGGTCATCGCCTGGGAGGTCGACCCGCTCCGCGAGCAGCTGGTGGACCTGCAGAAGGCGGCGACGCAGGCGGCCGAGACCACCGACGCCCGGCTCGACGACCTCGACGACGACTGATCGGCGACCGGGGCAGACTTGGCCCCATGGGGATCGTCGGGATCGACCACGTGCAGCTCGCCATGCCGCCCGGCGGCGAGGACGAGGCTCGAGCCTTCTACGTGGGGCTCCTCGGCCTCGGCGAGGTGCCCAAGCCGCCGAACCTGGCGGCCCGGGGTGGCTGCTGGTTCGAGCTCGGTGCCACCAAGGTGCACCTGGGCGTCGACGCGGACTTCCGGCCGGCCCGCAAGGCGCACCCGGCCCTGCTCGTGGACGGCGTCGCCGACCTGGTGTCGACCCTCGTGGCCGCCGGGGTGCGGGTGGTCGACGACGAGCCGCTCGAGGGCTACGACCGCGCCTACGCCGACGACCCGTTCGGCAACCGCATCGAGCTGCTCGAGCCGATCAGGCCTGGGGGCTGACCGCCTCGTCGGCGGCGACGGCGGCCGGAGCCACCTCGGTCGGGCCCTCGATCGCCTGGTCGAGCCCGGGAGCCGCCAGCTCGGCCGGCACGGCGGCCGGGGCCACCGGGGCGGGCGCCTCGTCGGCGACCTCGCCCCGCGAGCCGCGCTCGAACTCCTTCTTGGCCAGGCCGATGGACCGAGCCAGCTCGGGGAGCTTCTTGCCGCCGAAGAGCAGCAGCACCACGGCGAGGATGATCAGCAGTTCCGGAGGCCCAACGTCCATGGGGCCCAGGCTACGCCCACGGGTGCCAGGCACCCCATCGCGGCCCGATCAGCGGGGCTGGGACGCCTCGGCGATGATCCAGGGGAAGGCCTTGACCACCCGGACCTCGGCGAAGTGGGCGCCGAGGGACCGGCGCAGCTTGGCCGGGCTGAAGAAGTTCACGTGCTCGGGATCGTTGCCCCAGCGCTTGACGTTCTTGCCGCGCCCGAGGTTGCCGAGGCGGAACCACGGCTCCCACGGCACCGAGACCACGAGCCGGCCCTTGCAGATGCGGGCCATCTCGGCCACGGCCTGCTCGTAGCCGGGCAGGTGCTCGAGGACCTCGATGGAGGTGACGAGGTCCGCGCTGCGGTCCGGGAAGGGCAGGACGCCGGCATCGCCACGGATGACCGAGACGGCCGGCAGCTTCTGGGCGGCGACCAGCGCCTTGTCGTGGCGGTACTCGAGGCCGATGGCCGGCGTGGCCGCCGGGAACATCCGCTCGAGCGCGAAGCCCTCGCCGATGCCGATGTCGACCACGGTCCCCGACGTGTCGCCGAGCACCCCCTGCAGCGTGCCCATCCAGCGGGCCAGCAGCTTCTGCACCACCGGGTTGGACGTGCCGTACTTGGCCGCGTCCTGGCCGGCGGCAGCATCGTCGAGGCCCGGGGCGAGCCCGATCGAGCGCGGGCGGTCCGCGGTGGTCACTGGAGGTCTCCCTCGGCTTGGGCATCGAGGCGGTCGCGCCGACGCAGGTTCACCATGAGCTCGCCGAGCAGGCCGAGCGACACCATCTGCACCGCCACCACCACCAGCAGGACGCCGAGCTGGAGCACCGGCCGCTGCCCGATGTCGTGGCCCAGGATCTTGCTGATGAACATCCAGAACAGGATGAGCGCGCCGCCGAAGCCGATCCCGAACCCGATGCCACCGAAGAGGTGGAACGGGCGGGCGGTGTAGGTGGTCAGGAACTTCACCGTCACCAGGTCGAGGAAGCCCCGCCAGAACCGGGCGCTGCCGAACTTGGACTTGCCGTGCAGCCGCTCGTGGTGGGCGACGGGCACCTCGGTCACCTTGAAGCCGTTCCACGCGGCCAGCACCGGGATGTAGCGGTGCAGCTCGCCGTACATCTCCAGGCTGTCCGCCAGCTCCCGGGTCATGAGCTTGTAGCCCGAGTTGAAGTCCTTCATGTGCACGCCGCTGACCTTGGCGGTCACGCCGTTGTAGATCTTCGACGTGTTGCGCTTGATGAAGCGGTCGTTGCGGTGCCCGGCCCGGCTGCCCGTGACGAGGTCGTAGCCCTCCTCGAGCTTGGCGATCATCTTGGGCAGCTCGGTCGGGTCGTCCTGGCCGTCGGCATCCATGAGCACCACCAGCTCGCCCTCGACGTGGTCGAGGCCGACCGACAGGGCCGCGGACTTCCCCGAGTTGCGGCGCAGGCGGATGTAGCGGACCTGGTCCGAGCGCAGCCCGGCCATCACCGAGCGGGTGCCGTCGGTGGACCCGTCGTCGACGATGACGATCTCCCACGAGCGCCCCAGCTGGTCCAGCGCGGCGGCCGTGGCCGGGATGACCTCGGCCAGGTTCTCCGCCTCGTTGTAGGCCGGCATGAGCACCGAAACGTCACAACCCACGGGCACGTCCTCGTCCAGACATCGGGTCAAGGGTAGTGGGTGGCCCTGCCTAGACTCCGCTTCCATGTCGCAGGGGCTGGTGTTGGTCACGGGCGCGGACGGGTTCGTCGGCACCCACCTCGTCCGGCACCTCCGGGAGATGGGCGACGAGGTGGTCGGCGTCGACCGGACCCACGACGACCACGTCGACATCACCGACGCCGCCGCCGTCCGGGACCTCGTGGCGCGCATCCGGCCCCGGGCCATCTACCACCTGGCGGGTTGGGCCGACGTGGGCGGCTCGTGGAAGGCCCCGGTGGAGTCGTTCCGGGTCAACGCCGAGGGCACGATGAACGTCCTGGCCGCGGCCACCGAGGCCGGCGTCGAGCGGGTGCTCGCCGTGTCGAGCGCCGACGTGTACGGCAAGGTCGACCCGTCCGAGCTGCCGCTCACCGAGCTCTCGCCGCTCCGCCCGGCCAGCCCGTACGCCGTGTCCAAGGTGGCGGCGGACTACCTCGGCCTGCAGGCCTGGCTCGGGCGGGGCCTGCCGGTGCTGCGGGTGCGGGCGTTCAACCACCTGGGCCCGGGCCAGACCGACAAGTTCGTTGCCCCCGCCCTGGCCAGCCGCATCGCCCGGGCCGAGCGCGACGGCGGCGACGTGCTGCCGATCGGCGACCTGTCGGCCCGCCGGGACTTCACCGACGTCCGCGACGTGGTGCGCGCCTACCGCCTCCTCATGGAGCGCGGCGAGCCCGGCGAGGTCTACAACGTCTGCTCGGGCGTGGACCTCGCCGTCCAGGAGCTGGCCGACCAGCTGCTCGCCCAGGCCCGCATCCCGCTGCGCTTCGAGACCGACCCGGAGCTGCTGCGCCCGGTCGAGGTGCCGGTCCTGCGGGGCAGCCACGAGCGGCTCACCGCCGCCACCGGCTGGGAGCCCGAGATCCCGATCAGCCAGACCCTCACGGACCTGCTCGAGGACTGGCGGGCCCGCGTGGCCGCCGAGGCGACCTGATCGGTAGGGTCCGGCCATGGCCTTCCCCACCTCCCCCATCGTCGCCACCGGCCTCATCGGCGGCTACCTCGTCGCCCGCGAGACCAAGAAGCGCGAGCTCGGCGGCGCCGTGCTCCTCGCCGCCGGCATCGTCGCCGGCAAGCGCTGGCGGGAGCAGGGTGGGCTGAGCGGCGTGGTGCTGCTCGAGGGCATCTACCTGGGCGCGTTCGGCGCGTCGCACCCGCTCGCCAAGAAGATCGGCGCGTGGCCGGCGGTGCTCACCGTCACTGCCGTCGCCTCGGGCGCGGCGCTGGTCCTGTCGGACCTCCAGCCCGACTGAGGACCGCTCAGGCCTGCTCGGCCACCGGGTTGCCGGGTGCCACCGTCCACGTCGCGGCGGTGGAGATCGCCGTGCGCGGGTCCTTCACGTCCTCGAGGACCCGCATCCGGGCGGTGAGGCGCGTCGGGGTGACGTCCACGGTCAGGTAGCCGTGGCCGTTGAGCTGCTGGCGCAGCTGCGGGGTGCGGGCGGTGACGTCCTCGGAGAACAGCGGCGAGGAGATCGGCGGGGCCATGAACTCGGGCGCCACCACCGGCGACGCCTGGTCGAAGGGCGTCTCGTGGACGTCGAGGACCATGCCCGCGTGGTAGTCGCCGGTGAGCACGACCGGGTTGTCGACCTTCGCCAGCTGGGCGATCAACCGCTTGCGGGCGGTGGGGTACCCGTCCCAGGTGTCGAGGTAGTACGCGGCCTCGTCACCCTTGCCGGCGTCGACGCCGGCCAGGACCACAGGGTTGCCGATGAGGTTCCACGTGGCGCGGCTGGTGCTCGCGGCGTGGGCGAACCAGTCCTCCTGCGCCTGGCCGAGGCGGGTGCGATCCTTGGGCACCTCGTCGCAGTTGCCGTAGTCCAGCCCTGCCTCCGACGCGTCCCGGCACGGCGGCTCGGCCGCGTACTGGCGCTCGTCGAGGAGGTACAGCCGGGCGAGGTCCCCGAGGTCGATCGCCTGGTACACGTCGAGGGTCCCGTCGACCGGCGCAGGCAGCCGCGCCGGGGTGTGCTCCCACCACGCCTGGTAGGCCGCAGCCCGGATGGCCATGACCTTGTCGGCGGGCGGGTCGCCCGGCATGGTGTCGCCCATGTAGTTGTTGGCTGCCTCGTGGTCGTCCCAGGTGGCGACGAACGGGAAGCGGTGGTGGGCGCCCTGCAGGTCCGGGTCGAGCTTGTAGCTGGCGTAGCGGACCCGGAAGTCCGGCAGGGTCCGCACCATCCGGTTGGGCAGCGAGTGGCGGCCCTCGCCGGTGCCGCCGGCGTACTCGTAGATGTAGTCGCCGAGGTGGGCGACGAGGGCGACGTCCTCATCCTGGAGGTGGCGGTACGCGGCGTAGCTGCCGCCCTCGTACATCTGGCAGTTGACGATGGCCAGCCCGATGCGGTCCACCGGCCCTTCGGGCAGCGTCCGGGTGCGGGCGACGGGGCTGGTGTGGCGCCCGAGCCGGAACCGGTACCAGTGGTCCGTGGCCGGGGCCAGGCCCTTGGCGTCGACGTGGACGGCGTGGGCATGGTCCGCAGCGGCGGTGGCGGTGCCGGCCGCCACGACCTTCGAGAAGGCACGGTCGGTGGCCACCTCCCAGGCGACGGGCACGTCGTCGCCCGGCATCCCGCCGAGGCCGTCCTCCGCGGTGGGCTCAGGCGCCAGGCGCGTCCACAAGATGACCGACGTGGTGGTCGGGTCCCCGGACGCCACGCCGAGCGTGAAGGGGTCCTTGCCGCTCCACGACGGCGCCGGCGCCGTGGTGGGCGCGCCAGCGGCCTTGCCGTCGCCCTCGGCCGAGGTCCCGTCGCCGGAGCTGCCACAGCCGGTGGCCACCGCGGCAGCGGCCGCGGCAGCGCCGATCAGGAAGTGGCGCCGCCCGATCCCGGGCAGCACCCACCGTTCACCTTGCGTTCCCCTGTCGTCCACCCGACGAGTCTGGCACCCGCTACTGGTCGTCGGGGATGAGGGCGTAGGTGCCGAAGCACATCTCGTCCTCGGTGCCCTCGGCGAACATGATCCACCGGGGCTCTCGCAGCGGGTCGCGGGTGCGGTCGAAGCTGCACTCGATCCGCAGCGGCTGGCCGGCCTTCACGTGGATCGGCTTGGCCAGGGCGTAGTTCATCTGCCAGTCGAAGCTCCAGTCCGGGATGTCCAGGAGCACCTTGGCGTTGGGCGTGTCCGGGTCGAGCGTCATGCGGAACGACTTCCCGATGGTGTGCTCGTGGCCGAGCACCCCGACGATGGTGCCGTCCTCGGGCACGACGTGGTCGCACGACGTCGAGGCGGTGACGCCATCGGAGGCCTTGGCCATCTCCTCGGGGTCCTTGCCGCACAGGGCGAGCAGGCCGCCCTCGTCGTCGGTCCCGGGGTAGCGCTGCTGGTAGTCCGCCAGCGAAGCATCTCGGTCGCAGAGCGGCTTGGACGCGTCCTTCGCCGGGCACGGGATCTCGACCGGGGCGAGGGGGTTGATGACCCGCAGGACCTTGCGGGGCGTGCTCCCCGGGTCCAGCTGCAGGGCGATGGCGGATCGGTCCTGGGTGGCCTTGCCGTCGTAGTGGTAGTGCATCTGCAGGACGAGGGCGTCGCCCGCCTCCAGGTAGACGCCCGAGCCCTGCGGGAACACCACCGGGGACTGGCCGGGCACCCAGCCGGCCACGAGGTTGGACTGGCCGGGCCAGCCGGCATCCATCTTGAAGCCCCGGGTCGGGACCTCCTTGGGGCGCTTGCCGCGCAGCCGGGGCCCGCCATAGCAGGGCCACCCGGGCTGGCCGTCCTTGCCATCGAGGGCGCGGGCGCTCTGGCGCTGCTGGCCCGAGATGTGGAACACCTGGGCGTGGTGCAGCTCGGGCACCTGGTCGGCGATGAACGTGTAGCCCGTCAGGTAGGCGGGCTTGGTCAGCTTCGGGTCGAGCACGAAGCAGCGGTAGTCGTTGACCAGCTCGGGGTCGCCCAGGTAGCCGGGGCGGGACATGACCTTGTCCTTGCGGGGCACGATCGTCGGGTCCTGCTCGGTCGGGCGGAGCGGCTCGTCGGCGGGCACGTCGATCGCGCCGCCAGCATCCGACCACTTGGCGATGGCGGCGACCTCGGCCTTCGTGAGCTTCATCTCGTGGGCCAGCGGCACGCCCACGTCGGAGGCCGGCCAGGGGGGCATGTAGCCGAGCTTGGTGACCGTGCCGATGCCGTCGGAGATGGCCCGCGCGTCGCCGGCGGTGTCGATCGGGGTGTGCTCGCCCGCCATGCCACCGGTGTTGTGGCAGGAGGCGCAGTTGGCCTCGAGGATCGGCTGGACGGTCTTGGCGAACGAGGGGGCGTCGCCGGCGTCCTTGGCGTCGGGCCCGGTGATGGTGGTCGGGATCGTGTGCTTCGACGGGTCCCAGGCGGTGAGCTCGAGGGTGAGCGACACATCGTCGGAGGTGGACACGAGCCCAGCGATGGTGATGGGGCCCGCGTCGAAGTCCGACAGCTTGGCCTTGGTGGTGGCGGTGGCCTTCAGGGCGCCGTCGTCGCCGAGCGTGGCGGTGGCGTCGAAGCGGACCGGCACCTCCTTGCCCTTCACAGTGGCGGTCCCCTCGACGGTGAAGTCCTTGGACGCCCCGGGGGCGAGGGTGCCGTCGAGGCCGCTGATCCGGTCCAGCTGGAACCGGGCCACGGGGTGGTGCGCGGACTCCAGGTACTGGTGGCGCAGCCGCGCGTCGCGCAGGTTGTTGTCCGAGTGGAACTGCTCGACGTTGGCCAGGATCGCGCCGATCCGGCTGGCGGCCAGGTCGTCCTCCGCGATGGCCAGGTCGCCGGCGATGCCGTTGGTGACGCCGGTGGCCTTGCTGGTGGACTTGCCGGCGAAGCGCTCCTGCACCTCGTAGGTCAGCGAGGAGCGGGTGGGGTCGATGCGGTAGATGGTCTCGCCCGGCTTGGCGGTGAGCTTGGGCGCCTTGGGGACCGTGTAGGTGATCGACGCGTACTTGCGGGACTCGACGACCGGCTTGACCTGCTGCCACGTGTAGAGGCCGGCACCGGCGGCGACCAGCAGGGCCACGCCCAGCACGACGGTGCGCGTGCGCGGCCGGCGGCGCGGGGCGTCGTCCTCGGGCAGGTGGTCGAGCTCTGGCTCCCCGCTGCTCATGCGTCGATCCCTTCGGCGCGCCCGACCCCCCTGGCCTGGGCGAACCTCACGATCCTATTTGCAGCGGCCGTGCGATTACATGGCGGGTGGTGTGACATGTGTCCGGGCTGGCCTAGTCGTAGGTGGCCTCCAGCCACCAGCGCCCCGCCTCCACGGAGACGAGGTGGGCGCCGCCCGCCTCGTCCACCACCTGGAGGCGGGCCCGGCGACGGTGGCGGCCCCGGTCCCACCACCGCTCGTCGAGCGGCCACGGCCCCGCCCACGCCCGCACGGCCGCGGGCGGCCGCCCAGCGCGGCACAGCTCGGCCGGGGCGGCTGACAGCTCGGCGCGCGCCGAGACCGTGACGGTCCGCCCGGTGGCGTCGATCACGTCCACCTGCTCGGGCTCGGCGAGCACCGTGGCCGGCGCCGGAGGAGGCACCTGGCCGGGCCACGGCTCCGCGACCGACCCCAGGCGCGCGGCGGGCCGGGGCTCGGTGAGGTCCACCGCGGCCACCGGCACCCGGGCGACCCGATCCGCGGGGCCGCGCCCACCGCGCAGCTCCGCCACGGTGACCGCATCCGCGCCCGCCATGGCCTGCAACCGGGCGACGGCCCGCCAGATCCGCTCGTCGATCAGGGTCTCGCCACCCCAGAACCCGAGCTGGCGACCCCGCGCTGCCACCACCTCCACCGGGACCAGCGCCAACCGGTCCAGCGCGGCCGTGGGCCGGGAGCGAGCCGAGCCGGTCAGCCACCCGTCGAGCTGCCAGCGGACCCGATCGGCGAGCGCGCCGGCGCTGAGGGCGCCCTCGTGGCGCCACTGGCGGGCCAGCACCTCGCCGTGCTCGGTCCGGGCCTCCACCAGCACCTGGGTGCAGGCCAGCCCGTCGGCGGCCAGCCGGGCGTGGAGCTCGTCGGCCATGGCCTTGGCCACGAACGCGGCACGGTCCACCTGGTCCACAGGTGGGTCCAGCTCCCGGGCGACTGCGAGCTCCGGTGCCGGGCGGCGCGCCGCCAGCGGCCGCAGGTCCAGGCCCGAGGCCAACCGGTGCGCCGCCACCCCGGCCTGGGCGAAGCGGGCGGCGACCTCGGCGCGGGGCAGCTCGGCCAGGGCGCCGAGGGTCCGCAGCCCGAGCCGCTGCCACACGTCCACCTCCTCGGGCACCTCCACCACCTCGAGCAGCGAGCCCACCGGGTGGGGGGCGAGGAACGCCGGCGACGCGCCGGGCGGCACCACGAGGTGCGCCTGCCCCCGCCGCTGGGCGCGGTGGGCGGCGAGCAGCGCGGCGAAGGCGCCGTCGGCCACGCCCACGTGCACCGGCCACCGGTCCCCGAGGGCGCCCGAGGCCATCCACGCCACCCGTTCGGCCAGCGCCTCGTCGCCGCCGAAGTAGCGGGAGGGGCCGCGGGTGCCGAACGCCAGGGTGCCGGGCCGGGCGACCTCGACGCCGGGGGTCACGGCGTCGAGCGACGAGGCCACCGCTTCGAACGCCCGGGCGTCGCGCCCCGGGTCGTGCTCCACGACCTCGGCCGCGGGGCAGCGGCGCTGGGCCTCCCGGCGGCGCAGCCCGACCTCCACGCCCGCGCCCCGCGCCGCCATGGAGGCGGCCACCACCCGGTTGGCCCGCACCACGACCATGGCCGCGGCGGGCTCGGGGCCCGCCGCGAGCACCGACCAGTCCGGGCAGTGGACGACGACCGTGCGGGTGGGTGCGTCGCTGCTCATGCCACCCCCCGGGCCGATGCCGCCGCCGCTGGCGCACTGGCCGCCTGGTCCACCGCCGGCGCGGCGACGGCCAGGCGCCCGTCGGGGCCGGGGAGCCAGAGGGCGCCGCGGCGGGTGCGCACCGCCGCCCGGCGACCGGCGACCTCGACCTCGACCCGCCGGGCGCGCAGGCGGCCATGGCCGCGCTCCACCCCCTCCCACCGCGGCCGGCCGGTGCGCACCGCGAGGTCCGGCTGCTCCCCCCACGCGTCGACCGGGCCGCCCACCTGGAGCAGGACCGCGCCCCGCTCGCGCGCCCGGGCCACCAGGCGGCGGTGCACCGAGGGGGCCAGGCGGCCCGGCGGCCGCACGAGGACCAGGTCCACCGCGTCCAGCAGCGCCGCCACGGTGGGCGCCCAGCGCGCCGGCTCGGGCTCGGCCACGAGCAGGGCGCGCTCCAGGCACACCCCGAGCTCGGCGGCGGCCAGGAGCCCGAGGTCTGCCAGGCCGACCACCGCCACCCACGACCCGGCCTGGGTGGTGGGCCCGGCCAGCGCCAGGGCGAAGCTGGTGGCGGCGGCACCGGTGGACGCCACCACCGCGCCCCGTTGGAGCCCGCCGAGCGGCAGCAGCGGAGCCAGCGGCTCGGGGACCGGGAGGAGCCGCTCCGCCGCGGCGCTCAGCGGGCGGACGCGGTCGCCGAGGAGGCGCAGGGCTGCCAGGTCGGGGGCGGGGACGGCCATGGCCCCATCACTCGAACATGTGTTCGATGATGGCAAGTGGCAGCGCTCAGCTCCCCGAGCCGGTCCCTCGTCCTGGTCAGAGAGGTCGTGGAGGTAGGCGATCAGGTCGCGCACCTCCTGGTCGGAGAGGTGCCCGGCGTACACCGGCATGATGTTGGGGTACCCCTTCACGACCTGCTCCCGCGAGTGGAGGATCGACCGGCGCAGGTAGGCGTCGTCGGCCGTCACCGTCCGCCCGGTGCTGAGCTCCACCTGGGAGCCGGCCAGGTCCTTCCACGTCGGGCCGGTGCTGCGCCCGCCCGTCGTGGTGTGGCAGCCCAGGCAGCCCTGGCCGCCCGAGCCGGCGACCTCCTTGCCCCGGGCGCCCGCCTTGCTCAGCGGCGGCTCGGAGCCCCCGCCCCCGCACGCGCCGAGCAGCACGCTCGCCGCCAGGGCCACCGCGACGATCGCAGCGAGGGGGCGCCGCGCGCGCACGTGGGGGTCAGGCCTCGGCGGCCGGGGCGTCGCCCTCGGCCGGGGCCTCGTCCGCAGCAGGTGCCTCGTCCGCCGGAGCGTCGTCCGCAGCCTCGGCGGCCGGGGCCTCGCCCTCGGGAGCGTCGGGGTAGAAGCGGTACAGGCCCTCGATGATCTCGAGCAGGCCGGTGGCGTCGTAGCCCTTGGCCAGGTCAACCGTGATCATGTTGGCGTTGACCTGCAGGCCCGCCACCGAGGGCTGGGCGAGCAGCCGCCGCGCCAGCTCGTCGGGCGGGCGGTGGCCCCACACCTCCTGGCCGGCGACGTAGCGCTCGTGGCCCATCCCGGTGAGGGCGCGGTTGGTCTCGAAGCGGACGATCCCCGGCGTGGAGGACGGCTTCTCGTTGACGACGATCGACTGACCCATGGCGTGGGCGATGGTAGCCCCGTCGCCACGGTCGGCCCCCAACCCGGGCGGCCACCCCATCCCCCAACGGCCGGGGCCTCGTCGGTACCGTCGAAGGCCATGGAGTCCGAGCGACGGCGGGTCGACGTCCGCTACGTGGCCGGGACCACGCTGGTGGTGGTCGGGGTCGTGTTCGCCGTGTCGGGCTCGCTCATCGCCATCGGTCGCCTGTGGCGGATCGTCACCTACCTGCTGGTGGCGCTGTTCTTCGCCGTCGTGCTCACGCCAGCGGTCGACTTCCTCCAGCACCGGGCCCGGATGCGCCGCGGCATCGCCACCCTCTTGGTGTTCCTCGCCGGGCTCGCGGTGCTGTCGGCCACGATCTACGCGTTCGTGAAGCCGCTGGTGGACCAGGGCACCAAGTTCTCCGACAACCTGCCCTCGATGGTCGAGGACGCCCAGAAGGGCCGCGGCACCGTTGGCCACCTGGTCAAGAAGTACGAGCTCGAGGAGAAGGTCCGGGAGAACCGCGACGCCATCGAGAAGCAGGCGCGCCAGGCTGGGAGCAAGGGCGTCGCCGTGCTCGGCTCGGTGTTCTCGGGCCTCGTGGCCGCCATCACCGTCATGGTGCTCACCATCCTGATGCTGCTGAACGGGCCGGACCTGAGCCGAGGCTTCCTGTCCCTCCTCCCTGACCGACGCCGAGAACGGGTGCGGCGCGTCGCCACCGACGCGTCGCTCGCGGTCTCGGGCTACATGTTCGGCAACCTGGTGATCAGCATCATCGCCGGCGGCGCCGCCTACGTGTTCCTCCAGATCGCTGGCGTCCCCTACGCCGAGGTGCTCGCCCTGTGGGTGGCCTTCGCCGACCTCATCCCCCTGGTGGGCGCCACGCTCGGCGCCCTGCCCACGATCCTGGTGGCGTTCCTGCACTCCACCCCCGCCGGCATCGCCGCCATCATCTTCTTCATCGTGTACCAGCAGTTCGAGAACAACGTCCTGCAGGTCACCGTGATGGCCCGGACCGTGAAGATCAACGCCCTCGCGGTGCTGGTCTCGGTGCTGGTCGGCGTCCAGGTGTTCGGCCTGCTGGGCGCGCTGCTCGCCATCCCGATGGCCGGCGTGATCCAGGTCGTCGCCAAGGACCTCTGGTACGGCCGCGACGGGGCGCTCCTCCCCGGCGAGGTGCCCACCGAGCCGGCGGAGCCCGCCGAGCCGATCGGACCGGTCGAGCCCGCCTAGGCGTGGCCCCTAGGAGCCGTCCCCCGACGGCGGCTCCACCCGTTCGTCCTCGCAGCCCTTCGGCGCGGTCTGGGGGTTGCAGCGCGCCGCGAGGAAGCCGGGCAGCTTCGCCACGTAGGAGGTGCCGAACTGGTCGCGCGCACCGTCGGGCCCGGGGTAGTCGGTGCTCACCCACTGGGCGCCCGAGGCCAGGGCGGCCTCGAGGCGGGCGGTGTCGTCGGCCTGGGCCTCGACCCCGTTGGCGTCGGCGCGGGTGCGGACCAGGTACCCCTTGCGGACGAGGTCTCGGATGCGGGCACCGTCGGCCACCGGGTCGTCGAGGCCGACGTAGCTGGCATCGGGCTGGCCCGGCTCCGCGTTGGTGAACAGCACCCGGCCCCGCAGGCCCTCGTGGCCCTGGAGGTAGATCGAGCGGTAGGGCTCGGGGTTGATCATGAGGAACATCACCTTGCCGCGGCTCTCGCCGAGGGTCGGCCACTCGTGGGCGAGGACCGCCTCCTCGAGGGTGGCGTGGTCGCCGCGGACGTCGTCGGGCTCGATGATCTCGTCGTCGTCGAAGACCGAGCGGATCTCCTGGTCGAGGCGGTCCATGCGCTCGGTGGTCCACTTCTCGGGGACGGCCTGGCCGGGCACGTCGAAGATCAGCGGCCCATCCTTGAACTGGATGTTGATGGCGATGGGCACGTGGCCGGGGTTGGCATCGGACCACGCCTTCACCTCGGACAGGCAGTCGACGAGGGTGGGGCACACCGAGTGGTAGTCGACGTCCTGCTCGTGGAGGACCTTGGTGCCGGGCTCGTCCATGGCGGCGTCGAGCGGCCCGGCCTTCGGGTCCCGCAGGGCCGGGTGGGCGTAGAGGCCGCCGCTGCCGTCGGCGAACACGTCGAGCTCGATCTGGCGGATGCGCTCGGACCCGAGCTGGGTGGCCAGCTTGGGGTGGGTGTACTCGCGCTGGAGCTCCTGCTCGGGGTTCAGCGAGCGGAGCTTCGCCCGCTCGTCGGCCGGTGCCAGCTGGTGGAAGCTGTTGTGGGTCCCGATCACCTGGATCTGGTCCAGCCGCAGGGCATCGTCGGGCGACGGGCCCGGCGCGGCGGTGGTCGTCGGCGCCGCCCCGTCGGAGCTGCCGCAGGCGGCCAGGAGCGCGGCGGCGCTCGCCACCGCCAGCGCGACGGCGATCAGCCGTCGTCGTGCATCGGTCCCCATGGCGGCGCAGTCTGCCACCCGATCACCGGGCGGCCGCCTCGGTCAGTGATCGAGGCCGTGCTTGACCTGGTAGGTGTCGTAGTTGATCACCGTCAGGAGCCCGGCCACGAACGGCCCGGCGAACAGGGCGGGCATCGAGGCCACGCCGAGCGCCACCACGACGCGCTGGCCGGTGATCACGCAGATCACGAAGGTGATCGCGCCGGCGATCAGCATGCCGAGCACGGCGTTGCGGGCGATGATCCGCGTGGTGTCGAACGTGTCGTCGGCCGCGGCGTCTGGGGAGGTTCCTGCTTCCACGGGAAGCAGCGTGACGACTGCGTCAGCGGCGGCGGAAGGGCCGAAGGTCCTTCAGATCCGCGTCAGGTTGCGGCGGAGGCCCGGCGCGACACCGCCGACCACGCCCACGCCGCCGCCGCGATGGACACCATCGCGAGGACCGTGTGGACCACCTTGAACGGCACCGGGTGCTGGTGCAGGAGGATCTGGGGCAGGCGGATCGCCCAGAACAGGATCGTGCCGGCCGCGAAGGCCTGGGTCGTGCGCACGAACCAGCGAGCCGAGGGGTCGACCCCGCGAACGATGGCCAGGAGCAGCACGGCGGCGGCCACGACGAACGCGGTGATGGGCACCGAGGTGACCAGCTTCTGGGCGAGGGTGCCGTCGGCCACGGTCCAGGCCAACCACACCCGGCTCACCCAGATGAGCAGGGTCAGGGCGCAGAAGGCGGTGACGGGGTACGGGCGCAGGCGCTCCACCCGCCCGACGGTACCGGTGGCCCCGCGATCCGGATAACTTGACCAGACAGTCAAGTGCCGCCGCGCACCCGGACAGGGGAACGACATGACCGACCTCACGCTCGATGAGTTCAAGGCCGAGGCCACCGCCTTCCTGGAGGCCAACGCCGAGCTCAAGCCCGAGGCCACCGCGTTCGTGTGGGGCGAGGGCGACGACGACGTGGCACTGTTCGAGGAGATCAGCCCCGAGGAGGAGGCCCGCCTCCTCGCCGAGGCCAAGGGCTGGCTGGGCAAGCGAGCCGCCGCCGGGCTGCACTGGATCGCCGGGCCGACCGAGCTCGGCGGCCGGGGCCTCCCCCGCGCCTACGACCTCGCCTACCGCTCCCTCGAGGCCCGCTACCAGGTGCCGCCGCAGGGCTTCTTCGGCATCGGCTTCGGCATGGTGGCGCCCACGATCCTGGCCCACGGCACCCCCGAGACCCACGCCTACCTGCCGCGCATGTACTCGGGCGAGCTCGTGGGTTGCCAGCTGTTCTCCGAGCCCGGCGCCGGGTCGGACCTCGCCGGCCTGCAGACCAAGGCCGAGCGCGACGGCGACGAGTGGATCATCACCGGCCAGAAGGTGTGGACCTCGGGCGCCCACTACTCCGACATCGGCGAGATCATCTGCCGCACGGATCCCGACCTGCCCAAGCACAAGGGCCTCACGGGATTCGTGGTCGACATGCACGCGCCCGGCGTCACCGTGCGGCCGCTGCGCCAGATGACCGGCGGCGCCGCCTTCAACGAGGTCTTCTTCGACGAGGTGCGGGTGCCGGACCACCACCGCCTGGGCGACGTGAACCAGGGCTGGACCGTAGCCCTCACCACCCTGATGAACGAACGTGCCTCCATCGGCGGCGGAGGCGGAGGCGGGGGCATGGGCCTGGCCAGCGCCACCCGCCTCATCGAGATGATGCGCCACTACGGCGTGGACCAGGACCCGGTGCTGCGCGACGAGCTCGCCAAGCTCTACACCGGCTTCCAGGTGGCCAAGTTCACCAACCAGCGCGCCGCCGCCAAGCTCAAGGCGGGCGGCGTCCCGGGCCCCGAGATGTCGATCGGCAAGCTGACGCTCACCGCCAACCTCACCGCCACCGCCGAGTTCGTGGCCAAGGTGCTGGGACCGCGGCTGATCGCCGACTCCGGCGAGTGGGGCACCTACGCCTGGAGCACGTTCGTGTGCGGCACGCCCGGCATGCGCATCGCCGGCGGCTCCGACGAGACCCTGCGCAACATCATCGGCGAGCGGGTCCTCGGCCTCCCCAAGGAGCCCGGCATCGATTCGAAGAGCGCCTTCAAGGACATCCTCAAGGGCTGACCCCCGCCGGCCGCCTCGCCTCCCCCGAGGTCGCCCACCCGAGCCCCACCGGCAAGTTCGACGGGATCTGGCGCCCCAACGACCACATCCCGTCGCAATTCCCGGGGAGGTGGTGCGGGGGCGGTGGCGGTGGTCCGGGGCAGGGGTGGAGGGGCGGCGGCTCGGCTACTCGTACATCTGGAAGCGGGGCGGACGGCCGGCCAGGCGGTCCTCGTTCTCGTTGGCCACCAGGCGGTCCCACAGATCACCGGCGTGGGTGGTCACGTAGAACCGGCCGGCCGCAGCCTGGTCGAGGGCGTGGCGCGCCCCGTCCGCGGGGTCGAGCGCATCCGGGCGGGCCAGCGTCTCGGCGATGGCGTCGACCGCCAGGCGAGAGGTGGGCGTGTCGGTCCGGTCGCCGAGGCCTGAGGGGCGGTTGCGCTCCCCGTGGTCGATGTTGGTGGCCACCATGCCCGGGCAGATCACCGAGGTCGCGACGTGCGTTGCGCCGGCGAGCTGCAGGTCGTGGTGCAGGCTCTCGGCCAGGCCCACCGCCGCGAACTTCGACGTGCAGTAGACGGCCGACGCTGGGGCGGCGACGATCCCGGCGATCGAGGCGGTGATGAGCACGTGGCTCGGCACCCCGCCCTCGATCAGGCCCGGCACGAACGCCCGGACCCCGTTGACCACGCCCCGGAGGTTCACACCGAGGACCCAGTCCCAGTCGGCGTCGGTCGTCTCCCACGCGGCGCCGCCGGCGAACACCCCGGCGTTGAGGCACACGACCTCGATGCCGCCGAGCTCGTCCCACGCCGCCTCGGCGGTGGCATCCACCGCCAGCTGGTCGGTGACGTCGCAGGTGAGGCCCACCACCTGGCCGGGGTGGCCGAGCGATCGGAGGTGGTCGACGGCATCGTCGAGGGCGCCCTGCTCGATGTCGGCGATGGCCACGCCGGCCGCGCCCCGCTCGAGCAGGGCGGTGGCCAGGCCGAGGCCGATGCCGCTCGCCCCGCCGGTCACCACCGCACGGGCACCGCTGAAGTCGTCCACGTCAGGCCTCCTGGGCCAGCAGGCCGCGGGCGAAGTCCACGCTCGCGGCGTCGGATGCGAAGAAGTGCTGGGCGCCGGCCAGCAGGTCCCGGTACGCCCGCTGCAGGGGGCCGTCGCGCAGGGCGGCGGTGCCGGCGAGGAGGTAGGCCTCCTGGGCGATGCGGGCGCCCTCCTGGTTGACGTGCACGCACGCCTGGCGGACCTCCTCGGCGAGGGGTGAGCCGAGCAGCTCACCGGTCCGCTCACACTCGGCCTCCGCCTCCTCGGCGACCTCGAGGGCCCACGCCCGACCAGCCCGGTAGCGGGACTCGAGCCGGGCGATGGTGATCAGGCCGTGGTCCGTGGTGCCGATCGAGCTGGCCGCGCCCATGCGGGTCCGCCCCGCGGCCACCTGCAGCTCGTCGAGCACCCGGCGGGTCGCGCCGAGCGCCCAGGCCGCGTGGCCGACCGCGGTGAGCGGCAGGACGCCCAGCCGTTGGAGGGCATCGCCGCGGTGCACGACGGGGGCGAAGAAGTCGAAGGTGTGGGCGGCGGGCACCCGCACCCCGGTGAAGCCGTAGTCGACCGACCGGGTGGCCCGCAGGCCCAGCACGTCCCAGTTGCCGCGCAGCTCGGCCTCCCCCACGGGCGCGAACCCGAAGAGGTAGGCGGGGTCGCCACCGCCAGGCGGGGTGGCCAGGAAGCCGCACCCGGCGAGCTCCGCCAGCTCGATGCCGGAGCCGAACTGGTAGGCGCCGTCGACCACCCAGTCGTCGCCGTCGGCGACGGCGGTGCCGTTCGGGGCGAACTGGCCCGCCAGCCGGGGGAGGCCGTCGGCGAACACCTCGGCGGCCGCGTCGTCGCCCAGGAAGGCGCCGAAGTAGGCCAGGCCCGTGTCCATGGCGAAGGCGACCCAGCCGATGGACGCGTCGGCCCGGGCCAGCTCGGCCCAGCAGTCGATCGCGTCGGCGATGGGCAGGCTCCGACCGCCCACCTCCTTGGGCACGGCCAGGCCGTCGAGCTCGGCTTCGGCGATCAGGTCGATGGCCCGTCCGTCGAACGACGCGCCGGCCGGGGCAGCGGCACCGATGGCGTCGAGCTCGTCGAACAGGGCGGCGGCGCGCGCCGCCGGGGAGGGATCGGTCATGGGGCCGGTTCCTAGCCGACCATGGCGGCCGCCGCTCGCCGCCCGGTCGGGGGCCGCCGCTACTCGAACAGGGTCCCCTGCGGATCGGGCCGCACGTAGCGCACCGCGCCGGTCCAGGGGATGTCGTCCATGAACGCCCAGCTGCGCCGGTGGATGGCCGACGGCCCGACGCCGCGCAGCGCCTGCTTGTGGCGCGGGCACGGGTAGCCCTTGTTCCAGGCGAAGTCGTAGGCCGGGAAGTGCTCGTCTTCGGCCCGCATGATCCGGTCGCGGGTGACCTTGGCGAGGATCGACGCCGCCGAGATCGACAGGCAGGACGCGTCGCCCTTGACGATCATCTTGGTGATCCCGCCGCCGACGAAGTCCCACTTGCCGTCGATCAGCACCCGGTCCGGGGCCACGCCCAGGCCCTCGATCGCACGGCGGGCGGCCAGCCGTTGCGCCTCGGACATGCCGAGCTCGTCGCACTCCTGGTGGGAGGCGTGGCCGACCGACCATGCGACGCACCACTCGGCGATGCGGTCGAACAGCGCCTCGCGCTCAGCCTCGGTGAGCTGCTTCGAGTCGCGGATCTTGTTGACCCGGCGGTCCTTGGGCACGACGACCGCCCCGATGGTGAGCGGCCCGGCCCACGACCCCCGCCCGACCTCGTCCACGCCGACCACCACGTCGTGGCCTGCGGCCCACAGCGCCCGCTCCTCGTGGAGGCCCGGCGCCGAGCGCTTGAGGGCCGCGCGCAGGGGCGGCGCGGTGCTGCGGGCCATCGGTACCTCCTGCGCTCGGGATCGGCGGGTGCGTCGTGCGAGACTCAACCTGTCCGATCGCTCCGATCGGGTCAACCCGGGACCGTCCGGGCCCTCCCCCGCCTTCGCCGCCTTGCAGACCCAGACCCCACCGCCCGCCGACCTGGAGGAGCCGCCCCTGGCGGCCGAACCGCCGCAGCCGGTCCGCATCCCCTACGCCCCCGGTCTGGACGGGCTGCGCGGGATCGCCGTCGCCGTGGTGCTCGTCTTCCACGCGGCGCCGCCCACCTGGCTGCCGGGCGGCTTCCTCGGGGTGTCGCTGTTCTTCACCCTCTCGGGCTACCTGATCACCACGCTGGTGCTGGGCGAGGTGCGCCGGGATCGCCACGTGGACCTGTGGGCGTTCTGGGCCCGCCGCATGCGACGCCTGGTCCCGGCCCTCGTGGCCTCGGTGATCGGCGTGATGCTCCTGGCGTGGCTCGTGGACCTGCACCGGGGCATCCACGACGACCTGATCGGCGCCCTCACCTACACGTCGAACTGGGTGCAGGTGATCAAGGGCCAGTCCTACGGCGACCTGTTCCTGGCGCCCTCGCCGCTCACCCACCTGTGGTCGCTGGCGATCGAGGAGCAGTTCTACCTGGTGCTCCCGGTGGTCACCTGGCTGCTCGTGCGCCGGGGGCCGTGGCAGGTGCGCTCGAAGCTCGGCGTCGGCGCCGTCGTCGTGATCGTGGTCGGCTTCGCCGTGGCCGTCGCCTCGGCCGACCCCGTCCAGGGCTACTACTCGACGGTCCAGCGGGCGCCCGAGATCGCCATGGGCGTGCTGCTCGCGTGCGTGACCCACGTGTCGGTGAAGCCGGTGCGGACCTGGCTCACGGTCGCCGCCTTCGCCGCCCTCGCCGCCGCGGCGGTGGCCTGCCGGGTGGTGCACGTGACGGACCCGATCGTCACCAACGGCGGGCTGGTCGCCTTCGCCGTGCTGTCCGCCACCTTGGTGCGCGCCGCATCTCGTCCAGGGCCGGTGTCGTCGCTGCTGTCCATCGCCCCGCTGCGCTGGCTCGGCCTCATCAGCTACGGGCTGTACGTGTACCACTGGCCGATCGTGGTGCTGCTCGACGACCGGCGCACCTCGCTCGGGCCGGTGGCGCTGTTCGCCGCCCGCATGGTGGTGGCGATCGCCATCGCCGTGGCGTCGTACTTCTGGCTGGAGCGGCCGATGCGCCACGGCCGCAAGGACCTCTCGACGCGCAAGGTCGTGGCGTTCGGCGTGGCCGCGCTCCTAGCGACCCTGGCCGTCGTGGTGGTCGCCGTGCCCCCGGACGCCGACGGCGTGCCGAAGGCCAAGCCGGCCGCTGCCGTGGTGAACCCGGCCACGACCCGTCCGAAGGTGGCGAACGGACCGGTCGGCCCACCCGTGGTGGCGATGCTGGGCGACTCGGTGCCGGCGTGGATGATCCGCGACGGCGCCTCGGCGCTGGACCCGAAGGAGGTGGCGCTGGTCAACGGCACCCTGCCCGCGTGCGACGGTGCCGAGGGGACGCCGGAGGCCCGGTCCCGGACGGGCGCCCTGGTGCCGATCCCCGAAGGGTGCACCGGCTGGAAGACCCAGTACCCACCGTTCTTCCGCCAGAAGGCCGACGTGGCCGCACTGATGGTCGGCGGCCACGCGGCGCTCGACCGGGAGATCGAGGGCCAGTTCCGCAGCCCCTGCGACCCGGTCAACGTCGACTGGTACCGCAAGGACGTGGAGCGCCGCCTGCGGTACCTCCACTTCCACGCGGCGACGGTGGTCGTGGTCCTGCCGGCCTGGGCCGACGACCGCAGCGCCTGGATCTACCCGCCCGACCACCGCCACCGCATGGACTGCGTCCGCACCACGCTGCGCAAGGCGGCGGCCGCGACGCACACCGCGACCGTGGACTTCGGCCAGTACGTCTGCCCGACCGGCCCCAAGGCCTGCCGCCCGCTGCGGACCCGGGACGGCATGCACATGGATCCGCCAAACGCCCCGGCCGCGCTGCAGTGGCTCATCGACCAGGTGCTCGCCGTCAAGGAGGACTGACCGTGCCGCTCCCATCCCACCGGTCCTCGCACTCGTGGTGGTCTGCCTACAGCCACCGCAGCACGTGCTCGTTCGCGTCGTCGTGGAGCATCGGCTCGGCGGCGTCGTTCCTGTCGATCGGCTCGGCCGCGTCGGCCCTCTCGATCGGCTCGTCGGCCTCGTTCCTGTCGATCGGCTCGGCGGCCTCCGCGCTCTCCGTCGGCGGCTCGGGCTCGTTCCTGTCCTGGGGCGACGGCGGCGACGCCGCCCGTGCCGCCGACGCGGCGCGCGTGGCCCGGGTGGCCCGGCTGCTGGCCCTGGCGGCGGTGGCCGCCGCGTGCCGTGGCTGAGCCGGGGGCGGTGCACCGCTACCGCGCCGAGCTGCGCTGGGACGGCAGCACCGCCGTCGGGTACGAGGCCTACCCGAGGGCGCACGAGGTGCGGGCGGTGCCCGTCGAGGCACCCCTCGCCATGTCGTCGGACCCGTCCTTCCGAGGGGACCCCGCACTGTTGAACCCCGAGCAGCTGCTGGTCGCGGCGGCCGCCTCGTGCCAGCTCCTGTCGTTCCTGGCAGTCGCCGCCCGCGCCCGCCTCGACGTCGTGTCCTACCTCGACGACGCCACGGCCGAGATGCCCGAGGACGACCCACCGGTGCGGGTGGCGCGCATCGAGCTGCACCCGGTGGTCGAGCTGGCCGACACCGACCGGGCCCGGCCCACCGAGGAGCGGCTCCACCACCTCACCGAGGTGGCGCACCGGGAGTGCTACATCGCCAACAGCCTCCGCACGGAGGTGGTCGTGCACCCCACGTTCCGGTGGCGGCGACGAGGCCTGATCGTCCTCGGCCGCGGCCGGAGCGAGACCTAACCTCCGAGGCGTGCCCGACCCCTCCACCCTGCCCGCCGGCCCTGGCGCCCCGCCGCCTGGCCGCGGGGACCCGGGTCGAGGTGCGCACCGGCTTCGGACCGGTCCTGGGCGTCGAAGTTCGAGGTCGAGGGCGCTACTGACGACGGCTACTGGGCAGTCGCCGCACCGACGGCGAGGGTGCTGCCGGCGGTCTTCGTGCTCGCCGACGTCCGCCGGGAGCGCAAGAACTCCATGTGGTGGTACCGACCGCAACTCCCCGAGCCGAGGCAACGGTCCCTCGCTAGGTTGTGGTGGCGATGGTGGACCCTTCGGTGGTGGCTGGCCCTGCGGCGGGGCTCGAGGCCGACCCCGGCAACGACGAGCTGCGGGCCTACCTGGCCTCGGTGCTGCTCGACCACGGCGACCCCGCCGGCGCCTCGCGGAGGCCCGGACGGTCCTCGGCCACCGCCCTGACCACGTGGGGGCCCTCGCCACGGCGCTTCTCCGCCGCTGCCCGGACGCTGGGCGACGCAGGACGCCGCCGCCTTCGTACCAGCGCGTGCACGACGCCCTCGCCGGCCCCGCCGCGGCACCGGCAGCGCCCCCAGCGCCGCCCGCACCTTCCGCAGCGCCGCCCGCGAGCCCGCCAGCCAGCCTGCCGCCCCCGATGCCGTCGACGGGCCCGGCCGCCCCGATGCCATCGTTCGAGGAGCAGGTCCCCGACACCGCCGACGAGCTGATGGCCGCCTGGGGCGAGGTCGACGCACCCGAGGAGCCCGAGGTCGGCCACCTCCACCGCCCGACCATCACCCTCGCCGACGTCGGCGGGCTGCAAGCGGTCAAGGACCGGTTGGTCCAGTCGTTCCTCGCCCCGATGCAGAACCCCGAGCTGCGCGCCCACTTCGGCAAGTCGCTGCGCGGCGGGCTGATGCTGTGGTCATGGCTGCGGCAAGACGTTCCTGGCGCGAGCGGTCGCCGGCGAGCTCGGCGCTGCGTTCTACGAGGTCGATCGCCGACGTGCTCGACATGTGATCGAGCAAGCGAGCAACCTGCACGCCGAGGCGGCGAGGGCCAACCGGCCCTGCGTGCTGTTCTTCGACGAGATCGACGCGCTGCTGCACCCAGCTGCGCGGGCGGCGCCGCCATGCGCGGGTACAACCAGCTGCTGGCCGAGCTCGATGGCGTCTCCAGCAACAACGAGGGTACTGTGCTGGCCGCCACGAACCACCCGTGGGACGTGGACCCGGCGCTGCTGCGCCCTGGCGCATCGACCGCACGCTGCTGGTCCTGCCGCCCGACGAGCCGGCCCGCCAGGCGATCCTGGCGAGCGCACCTGGTCATCGCCTGACCGAAGGCGTGGACCTGCACCGCTCGCCCGCTCCACCGACGGCCGCAGCGGGGCGGACCTGGCGCTCGTGTGCGAGCAGGCCGCCGAGGCCGCGCTGGCCGCCTCGATCCAGTCCGGCACGGTCCAACCGATCCGCCAGGAGGACCTGGCCTGGGCGATCCGGCTGACGCGGCCGAGCAACCGGCCCTGGCCCGAGGCCGCCCGGCACCACGCCATGTACGCCGATGCCGGCGGCGACTACGCGGAGCTCCTCGCCTACCTGCAACGGCGGCCGTGACCCCCGACGAGGCCGTCGACCGCGCCACCATGCTCCTCGAGGTCGGCCGCCACGAGCAGGCGCGCGACCTGCTGCTCCAGGTCGGCGGTGCCCCGGCCAGCTCCCGCGTGGCGTTCACCCTGGGACGGGCCCACCTGGCCGGCGGCGACTACGGCGCCGCCATCGACGCCGTGCGGACCGGCCTGGCCCAGGCCCCCACGTCCGACTGGGGCCACCGGCTCCTGGCCATCGTGGCGCTGCGGCAGCGCAACCGGGCCGCTGCGGTGGCCTCGGCCACCCGGGCGGTCGAGCTGGCCCCGACCAACCCGAGCGCCCATGCGGTGCTGGCCGACGCCCTCCAGTCGCAGGGTGAGCTGGCCCGGGCCGCCCAGCATGCCGAGGAGGCGGTGCGACTGGATCCCCACGAGGCGAGCCACCACGTGCTCGCCGGCGACATCGCCCTCGAGATGGGCCGCTACCCCGAGGCGAAGGGCCACCTCGAGGTCGCGCTCGCCCTGGACCCCACCAACGCCCGGGCCAAGAACCAGCTCGGCGTCGCGCTCGACCGGATGGGCGACGTCGAGGGCGCCCGCCGGCACTTCGCCGAAGCGGCGCCCGAGAGCGAGACGGCCCGGCGCAACATGGCGCTCCTCGCCGGGGCCGCCGGCACCGGGCGGTCGCGGCGGGTGGCCCCGGGGACCCCGGTGGGCCTGCCCCTCGCCCCCGAACGGGTGACCGCGGGCTCGCTGCGCGTCCCCGCCGACCGGCGCGACCGGCTGCCACCGCACCTGTGCGCCCTCACGGGCGTCGAGCTGCCCCCCGCGTGGGGGCCCGACCAGCCCGATCGAGCGCGGGTGGTGGTCGCCCCCGGCGTGCTCGCCCGCCGTCGGGGCGCAGGGGCGGCCATCGCCCTCGTCGGGGCCGTCACCGGTGCCCTCGTCGGCCAGGTCGCCGGTGCCCCTGCCGGCGCGATCCTGGCCGTGGCGCTCGTGGCAGCGGGCGCGCACGTGGCCACGCCCATCCGGCGGTCGCTGCGTGGCGGCGCCACGTTGGTGCGCCACCCGTCCCCCGCCTACGTGGCGGCCTTCCTCACCGCAGCTGGCCCTGCGGTGCGCACCCCGCCCACCGACCGGGTCCCAGCCACGCCGGGCGCCACCTGGGTCCTGCCCCCGAAGGTGCGGGCGCGAGCCAAGCGCCAAGCGCTGCGGCACCTGGTGCCGGCGGTGGTCGCCGCAGGGCTGGCCGGTTGCGTCGGGCTCGCCGGCGTGGGGGTCGCGCGGGCTGCCACGCCGGACCACACCGTGGTGGGCCGGGTCGTGCACAACAGCGGCGGCGTCGTGGAGGTGGCGCTGCCCGATGGCGAGGTCGTGCGCGTCGAGCCCGATCCTGAGCTGTCACCCAACGCCGATCGGGCGCTGGTGCACCTCGACGAGCAGCCACCGACGGCATCGACCGTCACCGGCGCCTACGACCTGCGCTGGGGTGTGCTCGTCGTCGCCGGCTTCCTCGCGTTGCTGGCCCTGCTGCTGGCGGCCACGGGCACCAGCCACGTCGTGGTGGCGATCTCCCAGGCCGGTGGCGAGCTGGCGCGCCGGGCGACGTCGCTCGACGGTGCCGCCGTGCGCCGCATGCCCGTGCCCTACGTGCGCGACGGCCTGCTGCGCCGGATCGGTTGGCGGCTCGGCGTGCCACCAGGTCGGCGGCCGGTGCTGTTCGTCCAGGGCCGCTCGGCCGCCCACGCCCCGATCCGTGCGGTCGATGCCGCCGCGCTCGTCGGCGCGTCCGTCTACCTGCCGACCGGCCGGGGACGGCCACGACTGGCGGTGACGAGCTCCGGCGAGGTGGTCACCTTCCGGGGGATCGCCCCGATGCTCCAGGCCGCTCGGGCCTGACCGCGGCTAGAGGCCGACGCCGCGGCCCATGAGCTCGATGAAGTCCTCGACGTCGATGGCGGTGAGCGTCAGGGTCTTGAGCGTGCCGCGGGCGGCCAGGGTGGTGGCGACCTTGGCCATGGTCCCCTCGTCGGGCGCCTCGAGGATGTTGAGGAAGTCGTAGGGGCCGAGCAGCGCGAACTGCTCGAGGACCTTGACGCCCATCGACTCGACGTCCGCGTTCACCTCACGGAGCCGCTCGGGGTTCTCGCGCAGGCGGGCGTGGCCGTCGGGACCGAGGGTGGAGAGCATCACGAACTTCGGCATGGAGCGCACGCTAACCGAGGCCCCTAGCGTTGGGGAATGGTCGACGCCCCCGCCCACCAGCCCCGACGCGTCCACGTGGTGCCTCACACCCACTGGGACCGCGAGTGGTACAAGCCGTTCCCCGTCTTCCGGATGCAGCTGGTCGAGCTGCTCGACGGGCTGCTCCCCCAGCTGGAGGCGGACGCCTCCTTCGCCCACTTCCAGCTCGACGGCCAGCTGGCGGTGGTCGACGACTACCTCGAGATCCGCCCGGCCGAGCGAGATCGGCTCGTGGCGCTCAACGAAGCCGGGCGCCTCTCCTTCGGCCCGTGGTACAC
Source organism: Acidimicrobiales bacterium (assembly GCA_046331115.1). Classification (GTDB taxonomy): domain Bacteria; phylum Actinomycetota; class Acidimicrobiia; order Acidimicrobiales; family Iamiaceae; genus Aquihabitans. The sequence continues at coordinate 292,658 of JAXLRJ010000001.1, read as the reverse complement.
GCTGCCCGACGAGTTCCTGGTGTCGGGCGAGACGCTGGTGCGGGACCTGCAGCTCGGCATGGCCACCGCCGAGCGCTTCGGCGGCTCGATGCTCGTGGGCTACCTGCCGGACATGTTCGGCCACGTCGCCCAGATGCCCCAGGTGCTGGCCGGCTTCGGGCTCCACGACGCCGTGGTGTGGCGCGGCGTCCCGTCGGCCATCGACGCCCCCGCCTTCTGGTGGGAGGCGCCCGACGGCACGCGGGTGCGGGCCGAGTACCTGGCCGACGGCTACAGCAACGGCGCCCGGCTGCCCGACGGCGGCAAGGAGCTGGTCGAGCAGCTCGACGACTTCGTGGCGGCGCAGGGCGCCCGGGCCGGCGATCCCCTCCTCTGGATGAACGGCACCGACCACCTCCTGCCCCAGCCCCAGCTCGGGCGGGTGGTGGCGGAGGCCAACGAGACCCAGGCCGGCTACGAGGTCGTGGTGACGTCGCTCGCCGAGCACCTGGCCGCGACCCCGAGCGACGGGCTGCCGGTGTGGCGCGGCGAGCTGCGCTCGGGTGCCCGGACCAACCTGCTGATGGGCGTGGCCTCCTGCCGGGTCGACGTGAAGCAGGCGGCGGCTCGAGCCGAGCGGTGGCTGGAACGGGTGGCCGAGCCCCTCGCCACCTGCTGGCAGCCCGCCGACGCCCACCCGCTCGCGTTCCTGGACCACGCCTGGCGAGACGTGGTGCGCAACGCCGCCCACGACTCGATCTGCGGGTGCTCGGCCGACGAGGTGAACGACGCGGTGCTGCACCGCTACGCCGAGGCGGCCCGGGTCGCCGAGGCCATCGCCGAGCGCGCCATCGTCCGGGTCCTGGCCGCATCGGGCCAGGCCGCGGTCGCGATCAACCCCTCACCCCGACCGCGAGCCGGCATCGCCGAGCTCATCCTGGCCGGCGAGGAGCCGCCTCCGGGCGCCCAGCTCCTGTCGGCCCGACCAGCGCGCGAGCGGCTGGTGACGCTGGACCGCACGAGCGGCGTGCCCGTGGTGCTGCGGGCGGTGCTGGAGGACCCGAAGGTGCGGCGCGCCGAGGTCGCCGAGCAGGCCGACGGGACCGTCCTGGCCCTGCTCCACGCCGACGGTGGTCCGCGGGCCGTGGATGCCACCGCCCTGCGCGAGCAGCTCGAGGACCTGGCCGCCGCCGATCCCGACGGCACCCTCCACCTGGAGGTCCAGCGGGCTCGGGCCACCCAGAAGGTGCTGGTCCGCACCCCCGAGGTGCCCGGTTACGGGTGGCGGGGGCTCGCCCCGACGGACCTCGGCGACGGCGCCGTGCGCGCCACCGACGACGGCCTCGGCCTGGCCAACGGGCACGTCGCCGTGGTCGTCGACCCGAGCGACGGCACCTTCTCGATCGACGGGCACGCCGGCCTCGGCCGGATCGTGGACGACGGCGACGCCGGCGACACCTACAACTGGTCCCCGCCTTCGGGCGATCGCGTGGTGGACCAGCCCGACCAGGTCGAGGTGCGCGTGGTCGAGGCCGGTCCGGTGCGCGGCCGCATCGAGGTCGTCCGGACCTACCGGTGGCCCGAGCGGGTGGCGGGCGACGCTCGGGTGGGCGAGGTGCCCACCAGGGTCACCACCCGCCTCGAGCTGCGGGCCGGCGAGGACCTGGTCCGGGTGCGGGTGCGCTTCGACAACCGCTCGGAGGACCACCGGGTCCGGATGTGGTTCCCGCTGCCGGAGGCCGCAGACCACTCGGAGGCCGAGTGCGCGTTCGGCACCGTCCGGCGGGGCCTGGTGGCCGAGGGCGGCCCCAACGAGGTCGGCCTGCCCACGTTCCCGTCCCGTCGCTTCGTCGCTGCCGGTGGGCTGCTCGTGGCCCACGACGGGCTGTCGGAGTACGAACTGGTGGACGTCGCCGGCGAGGGCGACGATGCCCGCGCCGGTGCCCTCGCCGTTACGTTGCTGCGCTGCGTCGGGCTGATCTCCAACGGGCCGATGGCGATGCGGGCCCTGCCCGCCGGCCCCCCGCTGCCGACGCCCGCCGCCCAGATGCCCGGCGCCCACGAGGCGGAGCTGGTGCTGCACCTGGGCGGGCGGGACCCCTACGCGGTGGCCGACGAGGCGTTCGCGCCCCTGCTGGTCGGGCGGTACCCGGGCCGCGACGGCACTGGGGACCTCGATGCCGTCGGCCAGGCCCTGCACGTCGAGGGGGCGGAGGTCAGCGCGCTGCGCCGCCGCGCCGACGGCCGCACGGAGGTGCGCGTCGTCAACACCACCGACGCCGAGGCCGCCGTCCGCATCGAGGGCCGCACCGGCGAGCTCACCGACCTGCTCGGGCGCCCGTCGGGCGAGCGGTTCGAGGGCGAGCTCGCCCTGCGCCCCCACCAGATCCAGACGATCGCGCTGGATTGAGCGACGATCAGCCGTCGGCGGGCTCGGCCTCGTCGGCCCGGTCAGATCGGTCGCCGCGGCTGCGACGCTCCCGTCGGCGCTCGTCCATCTCAGCGACGCGCGCCTCGCGCCGCTCGGCCCGGCGCAGCTCCATCTCCTCGCGAGCGGTGCGCGGCCGCTCCTCGGTGCTCGCCCGGCGCACGACGAAGAGCTGCAGCTTGCCGATGCCCTTGAGGTTGCGGGTGCCGATGGACTTCCAGGCGACGCCCTCCACGCCCTCGAGCGCCTCCTGCACCTCGGAGGACGCCACGACCGAGCCGGGGAAGGCGATGTTGACGATGCGGCTGGCCCGGTTGACCACCGGGCCGTAGAGGTCGGCCTCGCGCTGGAGGACGGGGCCAGACGACAGGCCGACGCGGACGTCGGACAGCTCGTCGTCGTCCCGGTACGTCTCAGCCAGGCTCAGGGCGATCTCCACGGCGGACGCCTCGTCGGGCACCGAGAACATCACCTCGTCGCCGATCATCTTCACGACCCGCCCACCGAGCAGGTTGACCGTGTCGTAGGCGATGGTCTCGAACCGGTCGACGACCGCCGCGAGCTCGTGCGCCTCGATCTGCTGGCTCAGCGCCGTGAACCCGACGAGGTCGGCGAAGCCGATCACGCGGTGGTCCGGGTCCGCGTCGGACGTCTCGCGGTTGATCCGAGCCCTGGCCTCGGCCTGGACGTGGCGGCGCCAGACGTAGTCCATGACCTGCAGGAGCAGGGGCATGAGCATCGGTGCGACGGCCGCGAACCCCTCCTCGGTGTGGGGGCGGCCGTCGGGGAAGGTCGGCGGGTCCTCCGGGTCGATGCTGTCGATGAGCGCCGAGGCGATGCGCGACAGCGACGAGCCGATCACCCGGGCCATCTGCACGGTGAGCTCGTCGTCGATCCACCCCAGCGCCACCAGCTCGCCGATGGACCGGAGCATCTCGACGTCCACGTCGGTGAACAGCGCCTCGTCGGGCTGGGGCTCGGGGAAGCCGAGGGAGCGCCAGAGCCGGGTGATCTGGGCGGGGGTCAGCCCGCTGGCCTCCGCCATCTGGGCCAGGTCGTACACGGCGGGGTCCGGGACCACGAGGTGCTCGATGGCCAGCAGCTCGAGGTGCTTGTCCTCCCGCGCCTGCTCGATGGTCCCGTCGTCGACGCCGACCGTGCGGAGCAGCTCGGTCATGTCCCCGTGCTCGCCCGCCAGGTCCGGCGGCAGGAGGCCGTCGTGCTGCTCGGGCGGGTCGGTGGGTGGGGTCACGAGAAGGTGCCGCCTTCGGGGAGGTCGATCGGCGCCGGCGGGAACGGCTGCTCGCCTGGGCGCCGCATGTCCGGGTCGATGTCGGGGTGGTCCGGCACCAGTGTGATCGGTGCGAGGCCCTCGGGCGGCGCCACTTCCGCGAGCAGGGCCTCGCCGCGCTGCTCGGTGGTGGACCAGGCCGGGTCCAGGCCCGGCGCCGTGAGGGTGACCTCGGCCAGGTCCGGGTGGGGCTCGAGCTCCCACAGCAGGGCCGGTCGGGTCCCGTGCCAGCGCACGGCGTAGGAGAGCCGGCCGGCGCCGGTGGGCGCGTCGTGGACCTCGACGGCGCCGCCGTACCACCCGGGCGGGAACGTGGGCAGCAGGGCCAGCCCGTCGGGGCGCTCGGCCACCAGCAGGGCGCGCAGGGCGAGCACCGTAGCGGCGGCGGCCGCCAGGTCGTGGCCGATCCCCCGGCCACGCCGACCCGGCCCCGGCCAGGCGCCGGTGGGGCTGGCGGTGGCGAGCACCTCGGCCAGCGCGTCGAGCGTGGCCGCCGGTGCCCGGCCTGCGGCCAGGACGGGCGCCAGCGCTGCCAGCTGCGAGGCGGCATGGTCGCCGAGGGGCCGCTCGCCCTGGAGCCGGGCGGCGACCTCGGCCACCTTGGCGGCGGCGGGGGCCTGGTCCAGCGCAGCGAGCACCGCGCTGCCCAGGCCGAGGGCCTCGGCGGCACGGCCCCGCTCGGCGGGGTCGGTGAGCCGGCCCTTGCGCTCGGCCCGGTCGAGCCGCTCGATTGCCGCCGACACCTCGGGCATCATCCAGTCGAGCAGGGCAGCGTCGCGGTGCAGCAGCCAGTGGAAGCAGATGGCCCGCAGGAACGTGGCGTCCTCGGCCGGGTCGGTGGCGGCCAGGCGCTCCTGCCAGCGAGCCACCACCAGGCCCACGTCCGTGGGTCGGTCGAGCACGTCGAGGGCCCCGAGCAGCAGCTCGGTGGCGCCCGGATCGAGGTCGGCGGCCACGGCCCCATCGCGGCGCACCGCCTCGCCGTCGTGGGCCAGCAGCACCTGGGCCCGGGCCCGGGTGAGCGCCACCTGAGCGCGCCGCTCGGGCACGTCCAGGCGCGGGTCGCGGCCCTGCACCTCCCAGCCCGACGCCACGGTCGCGGCGTCGGGCACCACCGACGGGTAGGCGACGGCCTCGGTGCCGTCCACCGCCCCGACCGGCACCACCGCCCGCAGCACGGCGGTGTGCGGGAGCGGGAACACGAGGGCGAGGGTGGCCATGCCGTCGGGGCAGGCGGCCGCGGCCAGGTCGCCCACCGGCGCGCCCGAGCGCACGGCGTCGACGACATCGCCGCCGGCCAGGTCGCCGGCGTGCACCACCGAGGGCCGTCGGGGCACGACGAGCGCCGGCGCCCCGTCGACCCGGACCAGGTGGGCGACGTCAGGGCCCTTGCCGCCCTCGACCGGCTCGACGGTGACGGACCCGAGCGAGCCCAGCCCGTCGGCCACGAACGGCCGCAGGACGAGGGCCACCGCGCAGGGCACGGGCGTGGCGTTCTCGACCTCGGCCACCACCCACTCGTCGCCCTCGGCGCGCGCGGCGCGGATCCCGTAGGCGCGGTGCACGACGTCGCCGCCGGGCACCCGCAGCCGGGTCTCGACGACCGGCGCGTCGTGGAGCAGGTCCTGGCGGACCGCCGCCTCCTGGGCGGGCACGTGCCAACGGTCGTCCGCACCGACCCACCAGTCGAGCGACCAGCCCTGTCCCACCACCAGGCCGGCGGGGTCCACGGCGGTGGCGGTGCCCGACGACAGGGTCCCGACCAGCGTCCAGGCGGGCGTCGGTCGGGGGCCGTCGCTGGCAGCGGCGGCGAGGCCCACGGGCAGCACCCAGCCAGCTTCGGCCAGGTCGGCCGAGGTGGGGCCGCGGCGGGTGGCAGCGGGGGCGGCGGGCGCGGGGGGACGGCGTCGGCGCAACATGACGCCTGGGGTCTACCTGGCGGGAGCGATGCCGTCCATCTCACGGCCGGTGGTGCGCCGCAGCAAGCCGGTGTAGGCCTCCGCCGCGGTGCGCCCCTCGTGGCAGCACGCGTAGACCTCGGAGGCGATCGGCATGTCGAGGCCGAGCTCGTCGGCCAGCTCCACCACCACCTTCGAGGTCTTCACCCCTTCGGCCACCATGTTCATGGCCTCGATGATCTCGTCGATGGTCTGGCCCTTGCCGAGGCACTCGCCGACGTGGCGGTTGCGGCTCTGCGGGCTGATGCAGGTGGCGACGAGGTCGCCCATCCCGGCCAGCCCCGAGAAGGTGAGCGGGTCGCCGCCGAGGGCCACGCCCAGCCGGGTCACCTCCGACAGGCCACGGGTGATGACCGCGGAGCGGGTGTTGTCGCCGGCCCCGAGGCCGTCGGCCATGCCCGAGGCGATGGCGATCACGTTCTTCAGCACGCCACCCATCTCGCAGCCGACGATGTCCTCGTTCGTGTACACGCGGAACAGCTCGGCCTGGAAGATCTGCTGGACGGCCTGGGCGATGTTGTGGTCGTCCATGGCCACGACGCTGGCGGCGGCGTGGCCGGCCAGGATCTCCTTGGCCAGGTTCGGGCCGGTGAGCAGCCCGACCGGGTGGCCGGGTAGGACCTCCTCGACCAGCTGGGTCATCCGCAGGCGCGTGCCGAGCTCGAGGCCCTTGCTCAGCGAGATCACTGGCACCCAGGGCCGCAGGTAGGGCTTGACCGCCTCCAGGGCGGACCGGAAGCCCTGCGACGGCACGCCCATCACCAGCAGGTCCGCCTGGCGGACCGCCTCCTCGAGGTCCGCCGTGGCCCGCAGCTGGGTGGGCAGCCGGAAGCCTGGCAGGTAGTCGCCGTTCTCGTGCTCCTGGTCGATCTGCTCCGCGAGGCTCGCCCGGCGGGACCACAGCACGGTGGGGGCGTTGTGCGCGGCGAGCGAGGCGACGGTGGTCCCCCACGACCCCGCGCCGATGACCGAGACCCGGATCTCCATGGCCGGCACCCTAGGTCGGCCCCTCCGGGCCTGCTCGGGGACGGCGGGGGCCGGCGCCCCGGTAGCGTTGGCGCTCGTGCGTGCCGCCGTGGTGATCCCGGTCAAGGCGTTCCACGAGGCCAAGCTGCGCCTCGCCCCCGCCCTGTCCCCCGAGGCCCGAGAGGTGCTGGCGCGCGAGATGGCGGCGCGCGTGCTGGAGGCAGCAGCGCCCCTGCCCGTCACCGTGGTGTGCGACGACGACGCCGTGCGCGCCTGGGCGATCGAGGCCGGGGCCACCGTGCACTGGACGCCCGGGCTCGGGCTGGACGGTGCCGTGGCCGCCGGCGTGGCCGCGGTGGCCCAGGGCGGGGCCGAGCGCGTCGTGGTGGCCCACGCGGACCTGCCGATGGCCACCGGGCTGGCCCACGTGGTGGGCGGCGAGGGCGTGGTGCTGGTGCCGGATCGCCGCCGCGACGGCACCAACGTGTTGTCGATCCCGGCCGCCGCCGGCTTCCGCTTCGCCTACGGCCCTGGCTCGTTCGAGCGCCACGTGGTGGAGGCCGCCCGCCTGGGGCTGGCCGTGGAGGTGCTCGACGACCAGGTGCTCGGCTGGGACGTGGACCTCCCCGCAGACCTGGACCTGCCCGATGGTGGCGACCTGCGGGCCGGGTCGCTGCCGTGACCACGCCCGAGGCGATCCGCGGCCCGCTGCCCGTCCCTCGGCGGGCCCTGGCCGTGGGCGCGCACCCCGACGACGTCGAGTTCCACGCCGGGGCCACCCTGGCCCTCTGGGCCGAGGCCGGCTGCGAGGTCTCCCTGGCCATCTGCACCGACGGGTCGAAGGGCACCTGGGACCCATCGGCCGACACCGCCGCCCTGGTGGCCACCCGCCAGGCCGAGGCGAAGGCGGCCGCCGCCGAGCTCGGCGCCACCGGTCGGGTCGTGTTCCTCGGCCGGGTCGACGGCGAGCTGGAGGACGACCGGGCGACGCGCCCGAGCTGGCCCGGTGGATCCGCGAGCTGCAGCCTGACGTGCTGCTCGGCCACGACCCCTGGAAGCGCTACCGCCTCCACCGGACCACCGCGCCGCCGGCTTCCTCACCTGCGATGCGCTGGTGGCGGCCCGGGACCCGCACTTCTTCCCGGAGCACGGCGTGGCGCACCACCGGCCCGACGCTGCTCCTCTTCGAGGCCGACGAGCCCGACCACGTCGAGCCCGTCGAGGACCGCCACCTGGACGCGAGGGTGGCGGCCCTCGAGGCCCATCGCTCCCAGTGGGAGTCGACGATGTTCATCTCCGGCGACCCGGACGCCTCCGCAGCCGCCCAGGCTCGCTTCCGAGCCGAGCAGCGGGCGTCGCTGGAGGAGGCGGCGGCGTGGGCCGGGCGCCCCGGGCTGGCCGAGCGGTTCCGCTGGATGGCGACGGACCGCTGAGCCCGCCGGCAGCCGCCGATCACGAGGCGGTGGTGGCGAACCGGGGGTCATGGCGGCCGAGCGGCCCGGCCTCGATGCCGTAGCGGGGCGCGCACCCTCGATCGCGCCAGCCAGGGGCACCCGCCGCATCGGCCCCCACGCGGTGGCGGCGGGCTCGGTGGCCCGGGCGGCGAGGTCGACAGGCCCGGCCGGCACCTCGTCGGGCCGGCGCAGCGATCGCACCACGTTGGCCGCGCCCACCAGCGAGCCGCGGGCATCGCCGGCGACCCCGTCGCGCAGGAGGCGCATCAGGCCCCTGCAGGCGGCCGCGGCCACCAGGTGCCCGACGCCGTGGTCGAGGGCCTGCGCCGGCAGGGGCGTCGGTCGAGCCGCCCCCGCCACCTCCTGCCCAGTCGCCGCGATCCCGGTGCTCATCTGGACCAGGCTGTCGAAGCCCCGGCGCCCGGCCCACGGACCGGACCAGCCGGAGGCATCGTGGGTGACCGTGACCAGCGTGGGGTTCAGCCGGCGGAGGTCCTCGGGCGCCCAGCCGAGCCCGGCCATGGCGCCGGGCCGCAGCCCGCCCACCACCACGTGGGCTTCGGCCACCAGGGATCCGAACCGATCCCGGCCGACGTCGCTGCGCAGGTCCAGGGCCGCGCAGCGCTTGCCGGCGGTGACCTCGGGGAGCAGGGCCGGGACCTCGTCGAACCCGGGTGGGTCGATGCGCAGCACGTCGGCGCCGTGGGCCGCCAGGTAGCGGGTGCCGGTCGGCCCGGCGATCACCCGGGTGAGGTCGAGGACCCGGACCCCGGCGAGCGGGCCACCGCCGGGGGCGAGCTCGGCCAGCGTGGGGCCGGTGGCCGAGCCGGGCAGGTCGGCCGCGAGCACCATGGGCCGCTCGCCCGCGGTGGCCACGCCGGCGGGGTGGCGGTCCCAGGCCTCCTCGGTGCGCATCGCCGCCGCGCAGCCGCCGGCACCGACGACCGCGGCCTCGAGCTCGTCGGCCTTCCAGCGGGCCACGGCCGCTGCCACCTCGGAGCGCTCGGCCGGCACCCCCAGGACCGCGAGCACGGCGTCGAGGTGGTGGGCGTAGTTGGTGTGGAGGCGGATCCAGCCGTCGGCGGCCTCGTAGTCGCCCGCCACCGGGTCCCAGACCGGCGGGAGCTCCCAGCCCTCGGGCCGGGCCAGGGCCTCGTAGCGGAACGCAGCGCTGGCGGCCTCCCGGTCCACGACCACCGCCGGCGCCGGGCTGCCACGCCGGAGCGCGGCGAGCTCCGCGACCGCCGTGGCCGCCGCCGCCACGCACGCCGAGGCGAAGCCGGTGACGTCGAACGGCGACGCCAGTGCCCCGGCCGAGCCGGTGAACGTGGTGGCCTCCGCCAGCTGCGGGTCGCCCCCGAGGTCGTGCCAGAGGGAGCGGAAGGTGGTCTGAGCGCCGTCGATGTCCATGCCCCGATCCTGCGCCCGCTCGCCGAGATGATCAACGTTGATTATCGTCAACGTTGATGACTGGATCCCTGACCGCCAGGCAGGCGGCCGACCGCCTCGGCGTCGAGCTGGCCACCGTCTACGCGTACGCGAGCCGCGGCGTGCTCACCCGCCACGCCGGCCCCGACGGGCGGTCCTCGCGCTACGACCACGACGAGGTGGAGGCGCTCGTGCGCCGGGCCCGGCCGCGCTCGGCCCGGCGGCGCACCGGCGGCGTCGACGTGGTGATCGGGACCACGGTCAGCGAGATCGGCGACGGATGGATCCGCTACCGAGGCCACGACGTGCTCGACCTGGTCCGGTCGTCCACGTTCGAGGAGGTGTGCGGCCTGCTCTGGACCGGCCGGCTCGAGGCACCGGCGGTCGACGGCCCCCGCCGAGCCCGCGCCACGGCGGCCGCGGCCCGGGCCAGCCGGGCGCTGCCGCCGACGGCCACCGTCACCGCCCACCTCGCCGCCGGCGCCGCGGCCCTGTCCGGGACGGCAGACGACGACCCACCAGAGGTGCGTGGCGCCCTGGTGATCGACGCGCTGCTGGCGGCACTCCCGCCAACCGGCACCGATCCCGGGCCCGGCGCGAGCGTGGCCGCCCGGCTCTGGGCACGGACCTCGCCCAAGGCGGCCTCCCCCACCCGGCTCGCGGCGCTGGACGCCGCCCTCGTGCTCCTGGCCGAGCACGAGCTGGCCACCTCGACCCTGGCGGTGCGGGTGGCGGCCAGCACCGGCGCCGGGCCAGCCGAGTGCGTCCTGGCCGGGCTGGGCACGGTGAGCGGCCCGTTGCACGGCCGGGCCGCGGCGTCGGTCCACCAGCGGCTCCTCGGCCGCGCGCCGGCGGATCGGCCCGAAGCCATCGCCCACGGCCTCGGCCACAGCGTGCACGTCCACGGCGACCCTCGCTTCGCGCCCCTCATCGAGCGCGTGCGCGCCACGGCGACCGCGTCGCAGCGGCGCCGGATCGACGATGACCTGGCGTCGCTGCCGCGGGGCGAGCGACCCAACGTCGATGCCGCCCTCGGGGCGCTCGGCTACGTGGCGGGCGCCGAGCGGGGGGCCACGGTGGCGATCTTCGCCATCGCTCGCACGGCGGGCTGGCTCGCCCATGCCTACGAGGAGGCCGACGAGCCGCCGCTGCGCTTCCGAGGTCGCACGCTCTACCGCGGCCCCCGCTGAGCTGGCGGCTACGAGGTGGCGGCGATCCAGTTGCCGTGGAAGCCCATGGGCACCCGCCCGGGCAGGTGCACGCGGGCGACGGGCTCCTCGGCCGGCGCCGCAGCGTCCAGCACCACCAGCTCGCTGCGCCCCGACGATGCGTCGTACACGTAGGTGAGGTACCAGCCGTCGTCCTCGGCGGCATCGGCTGACCTCGGCACGAACACGGGCTCAGCACCGCTGCGGCCCGGGCCGTGGTCGATGACCAGCGCCTCGCCCGTGGCGGCGTCGTAGCGGACCATCCCGGCGCCCTCGAACGACACGTCGTCCTGGTCCGGCAGGGCCATGGCCCAGCTGTAGCGGTGGCGCCGGCCCACGAGCCGCTCGTCGACGCGCGGCAGCTCGATCGGGCGGTCGTCGAGCTGCTCCTCGCGCACGGTGCCCGCAGCCCGGTCGAACGTCCAGCGCCACAGCGCCGGGCGGCCGTCGTTGGGCCCGCGGCGGTCCTGGTCGAACATGCGCGGGTGGCGGACCACGTCGATCACGACCCGGCCGTCGGGCTCGTCCCAGGCGTTGACCGGGTGGAACACGTAGCAGAGGCCCACGTCGAACCACTGCACGTCGGTGCCATCGCCGTGGAGCGCCATCAGGCCCACGCGGGCGCCGTAGGCGGGGTCCCAGGCGTAGGGGAACATCGACCCTTCCATGGCCTGCGCGAGGTCGAAGGTGACGGGCATGTCGTAGAGCGCCAGGGTGGTCTCGGTGATCGAGCAGTCGTGGGTCATCGGGTTGCCCGGCACCGGCACGTCCACCTGGTGGCTCACGCGGCCGTCGGGGCCGACGACCGTGTAGTCGAGCACCTCGGGACGGGCCCAGAAGTAGTTGACGGCGTGGAGCTCGCCGGTGCGAGGGTCCCGCTTGGGGTGGGCGGTGAAGCCGTGGCGCAGCGTGCCGTCGAGGTCGCTGAAGCACACCGACTCGAGCTCGTCGGTGAGCTCGACCGGGCGGCCGCCGGCCTCGACGATGGCGTAGGTGCGCCCACCCATGTCGACCACGTTGGTGTTGGCGCTCTCGTTGCCACCGGCGCGGTCGCCGGGGAGCAGCGGCTCGCCGAGGGCCGTGGTGACCGCCGTGGAGCGCACCCACCGGTTGCGGTACCACTCGGCCCGGCCGTCGCGCAGGCGCACCCCGTGGACCATGCCGTTGCCGATGAACCAGTGGTGGGTGGCGGGGTCGACCGGATCGATCGGGTTCGGGCCGTTGCGGACGTAGCGCCCGTCCAGCTCGGGCGGCAGCGTGCCGGTGACCTCGAGGTCGAAGGCGGTGAGCTCGGCGTCCACGGGGGCGAGCAGCCCCTGGACGTACGGGTTGGCCACGGCGTCGGTCATGGCACCCGTCGTAGCACGCGACGAGGGGGAGGGCACGTGGCCCTCCCCCTCGTCCTGATCAGGTGCCGGCGGGGCCGGCGGCGATCACTTGGCCAGCTTCGGCGCGGGCGTCTCCTTGTTGACGACCTTCTTGAAGGACGCACCGATGGTGGCCTTCGGGGCCTTCTTGGCCTTGACCTTGACGGTCTCGCCGGTCCGCGGGTTGCGGGCGGTGGTGGCCTTCTTGGCGACCTGCTCGAAGCTGATGAAGCCGGTGAGCGCGATCTTGTCGCCGGCGGTGACCTTGGCGAGGACGACCTCCTCGAAGCCCTTCAGCACGGCAGCCGCCGTGGTCTTGTCGGTGCCCGCCTGCTTGGCGACCAGGTCAACGAGCTCGGCCTTGGTGATGTTGGCCACAGCCAACCTCCTGCTTTTCTGTTGGATAGTGCGTCCCGCAAGGTAGGCGCGGGACGCCGGCGGCAAAGCATTGCCTGGCAACGGCCGCCGTTGGTGGATGCCCCTACGATCCGCTCCGTGGACGATCCCGCACCCCCGCTGCCCGACGGCACCTACGAGGTGCTGGTGGTCGATGCCGAGCCCGCCGACGAGCCCGGCGCCGTCCGCGTCGAGGTCACCCTGATCGCCGGCCCCCACAAGGGCGAGGTGGTCGCGCTGGTGGCCACCGGCCTCGGCGGCGACCCCCTCGACCTGCTGGCCGCACCCGGCACGGTGACGGTGGCCGGCGGCGTGCCCCGGCTCGCGCTCGACGACTAGCGGAGCCCGATCAGCTCCCACGCGGTCCACGCCGTGAGGAGGGCGAAGATCACGGCGCCGACGTAGCTGATGCGGTGGATCGGCACCCGGTCGACGAGGCGGTGGCCGAACAGGGCGGCGAGCCCGGCGACGGCTGCGAGCGCCAGCCAGGCACCGAGGCCGGTGAGCAGCGGCTGGCCGCTCTTGGCGGCGAGGCTGGCGGTCACCAGCTGCGTGAGGTCGCCCCACTCGGCCACGATGATCACGCCGAAGGCACCGAGCAGCGTGGCCTTCACGGTGGGGTGCACGAAGGGCGTCTCGTCCTCGCCCTCGAAGTCGTTGCTGGCCTTGTGCCCGTCTCGCCACAGCATCACGGCGCCCAGGGCGAACATGGCGGTGGCGCCGCCGAGCACCACGGCCTCGGGCAGGAGCGACAGGAGGCTGCCGGCGAGAACGGCCACGATCACGTGGAGGAGGAACGCGGCGACCACGCCCACCCACACCCACCCGGGCCGTCGGTAGCGGGTGACGAGCACGATCGTGGCGAACATGCTCTTGTCGGGCAGCTCGGCGGGGAACACCGTGATGAAGGCCTGGAGCAGTGCGTGCATGGGCGGTTCCTCGGATCGGCCCACCAGAGGCATCCTCCGGTCGGGCCACGGACAGACGGGTGGCATCGACCGAAGGTCTCGCCCGCCTGGCGCACCAGGCCCCTCCGACCGGGTGCCTGGGCACCAGCGTGTCGACCGGAAGGTTGGGGGCTACTCCCCTTCGCAGGGCCGAGGCTAGGCGTGGCGGCGCCAGCCGCCCAACCCGGGCCGGGCGCCCGAAGATGTCGGGACGGTGAACAGTTGCCCGGCATCCACCTCCGGCGCGCGCCACGGGTGTTGGATGGGCCACGGTGATCCACCGCCCAGCCGTCGGAGACCCGGTCCGTCGCAGGACCCGAGAGCACTGATGGCTGCCGACCGCCCAGGGGGCCATGTGACCGGAATCCACGCTTCCACCGCTGCCGCGCGCCCGCGGACCTACGTGCTCGACACCTCGGTGCTGCTCGCAGATCCCCAGGCGCTGGTGCGCTTCGACGAGCACGCCGTCGTGCTGCCGATCGTCGTGCTGATGGAGCTGGAGGGGAAGCGCAACCACCCGGAGCTGGGCTGGGCGGCCCGCCAGGCGCTGCGCCACCTCGAACGGTTGCGGTTGGAGCACGGCTCGCTCACCGAGCCGCTGCCGGTCAACGCCCAGGGCGGCACGCTGCGCGTCGAGCTGAACCACCAGTCGACCGAGGGCCTGCCGCCGGCGATGGCCGCCGTCAACAACGACCACCGCATCCTGGCGGTGGCCCACAACCTCGGCCGGGAGGGCCTCGACGTCACGGTCGTCACCAAGGACCTGCCGCTGCGCCTGAAGGCGAGCATCGTGGGCCTCGACGCCGACGAGTACCGCAACGAGCAGGCCGACGACACGTCGTGGACCGGGTTCGTGGAGCTCGACGTGGAGCCCGACGTCATCGACGACCTGTTCGCCCACAAGGAGGTCGACCTCCCCGAGGCGGCCGAGCTGCCGTGCAACACCGGCGTCGCCCTCCACGCCGGCTCGCAGTCCGCGCTGGCCCGGGTCCACGCGGACAAGGCCCTGCACCTGATCCGCGGCGACCTGGCGCTCTTCGACGTCATGGGCCGCAGCGCCGAACAGCGCATCGCCCTCGACGTGCTGGCCGACCCGTCGATCGGCATCGTGAGCCTGGGCGGCAACGCCGGCACCGGCAAGAGCGCCCTCGCCCTGGCCGCCGGGCTCGAGGCGGTCCTCGAGCGCCGCACCCACAAGCGGATCCTGGTGTTCCGGCCGCTCTTCGCCGTCGGCGGCCAGGACCTCGGGTTCCTGCCGGGCGACAAGGACGAGAAGATGGGCCCCTGGGCGGCCGCCGTGTTCGACGCGCTGGAGTCCATCGCCGGGCCCGAGGTGGTCGAAGAGGTGCTCTCGCGCAACCTGCTGGAGGTCTTGCCGCTCACCCACAGCCGCGGCCGCAGCCTGACCGACACGTTCGTGGTGATCGACGAGGCCCAGAACCTGGAGCGGCCGGTGCTGCTCACCGCGCTCAGCCGCCTGGGCGAGGGCAGCCGGGTCGTGCTCACCCACGACGTCGCCCAGCGAGACAACCTCCGGGTGGGCCGCCACGACGGCATCGCCTCGGTGATCGCCGCGCTGAAGGGCCACCCGCTGTTCGCCCACGTGACCTTCACCCGCAGCGAGCGCTCGGCCATCGCCGCGCTGGTCACCAACCTGCTCGACGACCCCCGGACCTGACCCGGCGGCGGCCCGGCCGCCGGCGGGTCAGCGGATCTCGACGCTCACGGTGGCCGACTGCTCGGTGAAGCGGTCGGGCTTGACCGTGAAGGTGATCTTCCACCGGCCGCCCGGGGCGATCGGCGTGGCCACCAGCTGGAAGTGGCCGGGGCCGGCGCGCACGGGGGTGCGGTCGATCGGGCCGATGTCCTGGGCGGGCAGCTCGAGCTGCATCGTGGCGGTGCGGTAGCGGTCGTCGGCCTTGCCGTCCTTGGTGAGCACGTAGGCGTGCACGTCGTTGCGGCCGGCGCGCGCCGGGTCGACGGTGATGTCGACGGTGCCCTCGCCGAGCGGGGCCGACACGGTGACGGGCCCGCCCACGTCGGCCGCCTTGGCCGGCGTGACGTTGGCGAGCACCCCGGTGAGCACGAGCACCACGACCAGCGCCACGACCTCGATGCGCATCAGGCGCGTGAGGGATCGCCACGCCACCTCGTCGTCCCGGGCCGGGTCCTCCAGCGACGCGGCGGCGACGCGGGGCACCAGCCGGAACCGGTTCCACGCGGCGATGGCGACCACCACGAGCACGATGGCCACCTTGGCCAGCAGCAGCCGGCCGTAGGTGGTGGTGGTGAGGGCGTGGAGCCCGCCGACCTCGATCCAGGCCAGGGCGCCGCCGGCCACGACCACCGCGCCGGCCGTGACGGCTGCCCAGCCCGAGAACCGGGCCACCGCCTCGGCGGCGCCCAGCGGATCGCCCTCGTCCCGGCGCCGCCCCACGGCCACCACCGTGGCCACCAGGCCACCGAGCCAGATGGCCGCGGCCAGCAGGTGGGCGGCGTCGGCCAGGTACCCCAGCCACAGCGGCGACATCGTGCGGGTGTGGCCGGTGAGGACGAAGCCGAGGGGGGCGAGCCACGCGCCGGCGAGGGCGACCTTGCGGACCGCGCCATCCCAGGGGAGCCCCGCGGTCACGATGACGGCCACGAGGCCGAGGGCGGTGACCAGCGCGGCGATGCCCATGCCATCGGCCAGGG
Organism: Acidimicrobiales bacterium; assembly: GCA_046331115.1. Taxonomy (GTDB): domain Bacteria; phylum Actinomycetota; class Acidimicrobiia; order Acidimicrobiales; family Iamiaceae; genus Aquihabitans. The sequence continues at coordinate 276,542 of JAXLRJ010000001.1, read as the reverse complement.
CCAGGCCCAGCACCGACGGGTCCAGCACCGAGCCGAGGCCGGTGCCGGTGGCGAGCGCCCCCTGCAACGGCACCTGCAGGGCCATGGCGACCAGGCCGACCACGGCACCCCAGGTGGTGCGGCGACCGACGGGCGACGGGTCGCCAGGCGCCCGCAGCGCCCCGGCCACCACGACGTAGCCGCAGACGATGAGGGTGGCCGCGTAGGCCACGATGCGGGCCAGGGCGGCCACGACCTCGTAGGTGCGGTCGCTGCCGCCGGAGAAGGCGCCGTCGGCTGCGCCGCTGCCCACGGCGCTCTCCCGCCCGACCGAGAACGTGAAGGCGCCGCGGACCGGGTGCCCGTCGGCGGACACGACGCGCCACGCCACCACGTAGGTGCCCTGCGCGGCCGAGCGGCGCAGCGGCACGGTGACCACCGACCCCGACGACGAGGCCGCGCCCCGGTCCACCCGCTTGCCGTCCGGTGCCAGGACCCGGACGCCGTCGGGGCGCAGCGACACGCCCTCGCTGAACTGCATCTCCAGTGACGACGGCAGGCGTTGGACGACCGAGCCGTCCGACGGCGTGGTCGACTCCAGCGAGGCGTGCGCCGATGCCGCGCCACCGGGGAGCAGCACGCAGGCCAGGAGCACCAGCAGGGCCGCGACGGCCCGGGTGAGGGCTCGGGGGAGGTGGCTCGCCATCGTCGTGGGAGGCTAGGCGACCCGCGAGTTGGGCCGACGCCCCACCTGCCCCTACGATGGCTCGTCCGTCCGAGGAGAGAACGTTCCGATGGCCAAGAGCGACAAGCGCCCGATCATCAAGCTGAAGTCCACCGCCGGCACCGGCTACACGTACGTCACGCGCAAGAACAAGACCAACACGCGCGAGCGCATCGAGCTCAAGAAGTACGACCCGCGCATCCGCCAGCACGTGATCTTCAAGGAAGAGCGCTGACCCCAGCCTGATCTCGGCGCCCTCGGGCGCTCGAGCCGCTGCCGATCCCGCCCGCTGGGCGGGATCGCTCGCGTCCCCGCTGACCTGCCGTTCGCGCGGCGCGTGAAGCATCCACCACACGCGCGCGCCACCCTCCTACGATTTTCTCCACAGGGGAATGCGTCGTCCGGGAGGACGGATGGTTCATCAGGCAGCGATCTACGGGCTCGACATCGAGACGGACAACACGCAGGACGGCCTCGACCCGGCCATCGCGTCCGTGCGCGCCGTCGCCCTGTCCGCCCGTGGCTTCGAGGAGCTCTACGTCGGCGACGAGGCCGACATCCTCGCCGCGCTCGACGACCGCCTCGCCAGCCTGCCCACCGGCGTCGTCGCCACCTGGAACGGCTCGGCGTTCGACCTCCCGTTCCTGGCGGACCGCGCCCGCATCCTCGGCGTCCCGCTCGGCCTCAAGCTGTGCCTGGACCGGCGCCTCACCATGCACCGGGCGCCGCTGCCGGGCCACGCCGGTGCGTACCGCGCCTCCTGGCACGAGCACGGCCACCTCGACACGTTCCGCATCTACGGCTCGGACACCTTCGGCCCCCAGCGCCGCTCGCTGCGCTCGATCGGGCGGCTCGTCGGCATCGGCGCCCAGGACGTGCCCCGGTCGCGGACCCAGACGCTCTGCAACGAGGCACTGCACGCCTGCGCCCCGAGCGACGCCCGCCTCGCCCGGGTCCTGGCCGAGCGCCGCTGGCCCGCTGCCGCTCGCATGATCGACCGCGTCGGGTGGGACGAGGCCCAGCCGGTCGCCGTGGCCGCGCAGCGCCTGGCCCGCCTGGGCCGCACGCGCGTGGGCGGCCACCGTCGCCTACTACTGACTCGACCGACGCCGCTGCGCCTGATGGGGCGCATCGGGTGCGGTCCCGGCCGATGCGCCTGCTCGGCGAGGCTCGCCGTCCCCTCCCGCCGCCGTGGCCCGGACCGCCCCGCTGCCGCGCGCTCCGAGGTCACCGTGCCCTCGCCCACCAGTCCCCCACGTCCACCCTCGCCGCCCTCGCCGAGGTGCTCCGCCGGCCGCGCCCGGCCTGGCCGGACGGCCCCGTGCCCGCAGAGCTGGTGTCGCTCCGGCTGGATGCCCCCGGCGAGGAGCACCCCGACGGCCTCGTCGAGCTCGGCCGGTGGCTGGTGCCCGGCCTGCTCTCGCACCCGATCGCCCCGCTGCCGTCCGGCTTCAGGCACCCGCGTCCTGGGACGCCGTCGGCCTGGTGTCCGCCGGGTGGCTGCGCCACCTGGACCGGCCCGAGGAGGGCCGCCAGGGCATCGCCTCGGTGGTGCTGTGGGACCGGGAGGACACCTGTGCCTCGGCGTTCGGGGATCCGGACGATGCGCCGACGGTGGTCGAGGACCCTCCCGACGGGCTGGCGGCCGACGTGCTCCGCCGGGTCCTCGGGCTCCCCACGCCCCCGCCGGAGCTCAGCCCGCTGGCCACCATCGACGTGACCTGGCTGGAGCGCTTGGCCGAGGGCCTCACCCGCCGGCCGGGCAAGCCCCGCAGCTGGGCGTGGGCGGCGGACCGCCACCCCTACCGGGGCTACGGCCCCACCCCGTCGCCGGCCGCCCTGGCCGCCCGCGCCCGGGGGTCCGAGCTCGGGTCGTGGGCGGAGCTGCGAGGCCGGTTGGGCGCCGCCGAGCTGCCCGCCGCCCGGTGGGGACCGCCCGGAGGCGAGGTCCTCGGCCTCGGCGACTGGTTCGACGACGGGTCGCTCGCCCGCTGGCTGGTGGCCGGCCAGGCCCAGCCCGGCGCCCTCGCCACCCACGTCCTGGGGACCCTGCCGCCCCCGGTGGCCGAGCGGGTGGTCGCCGCGCTGGTGGAGCTGGGCCCGGACCTGGAGGCCCTGGCCTAGAGGTCCGCGCGCTCGCGGGCCTCGGCCCAGAGCTTGCGGTACTCGGTGGTGGCCAGGCTGCGGGGCGCGGCTAGCACCGCCGGCACCTGCTCCTCGCCCATCCGGGCCACCGCACTGGAGGTGGGGATGGCGGCCGACAGGTAGCGGCCGTCCTCGAGCACCTCCGCGGCGATGCGGCGGTGCATCGGCAGGTTGCGGTCGACCATGGACAGGAACGGGGCCACGATCTTGGGCGACGCCGCCTTGGTGTCGGACAGGAACTCCTCGTAGCGCTCGAGCGCCCGGTACGGCAGCGGCTCGGGCACCACCGGCACCAGCAGCACGTCGGCCACGTTGGCCACCGCCTCCACCACCGGGCTGAGCCCCGGCGGGCAGTCGATCACCACCAGGTCGGCGTCGCCCTTGGCCCCACCGATCAGCCGGCGCACCAGCTTCGTGGGCTTGCTCGAGGCCCACAGCACCTTGTCGACCTCGCGCACCGACGAGTCCGCCGGGACCACCGAGAGGTGCTCGATGTCGGTGGTGCGGGCCACGTTGGCCAGGCCGTCCCGGTTGCCGCGGAACAGCTTGGTGGCACCGCCCTTCAGCTTCTGCTTGAGGTTCAGGCAGTAGGTGGCGGCGCCCTGCGGGTCCAGGTCCCACAGGATCGTGCGCATCCCCTCGGACGCGGCGAGCGCCGCCAGGTTGACCGAGGTGGACGTCTTGCCGACGCCCCCCTTCAGCCCGGTCACCGCGATCACCCGCATGGGCACATCATGGCCGCTCGGTGGCCGGGTGGGTGCGATGGGTGGTCATGTCCCACCCCATCGGCGGCCAGGTCAGTCGTTGTAGTCCTTCAGCAGCGCGGTGGCGTCCTTCTCGGCCTTCGACAGCGAAGTGTCCGGGTCCGCCCCCTTGAACAGGACGCCTTCGAGCGCCCCCTGGAGGATGTCCTGGAAGGCCGGGTACGGGCCGATCAGCGGGCCCGAGTTGTCCGGGTCCGCCGTCGACAGCTGCTCGACCGCAGGGGCGAGCAGCTTCCCGCCCAGCTCGGTCTTCTGGTACGCCACCACCTTGGGCGACTTGACGATGCTCTTCACCACCGGCAGGTAGCCGCCGTCGACGAACCACTTGGTGGCGTTCTCGGGCTGGAGCATGAACTTCAGGAACTCCCACGATGCCGCCTGCTGGGCGGGGTCCGAGGTGTTCAGGATGTAGAAGGCGCCGCCGGAGGCGTAGATCTGGCCGGCGGCGTCGAGGCCGGGGTACTCGCCCGAGCCGGGGACCAGCTTCTTGCCGTCGAGCGCCGACGTGTCGATCTCGACGCCGGCCGCAGATGGGTCGAGCTCGCCACCCAGGGCGGCGGCGATGGTGCCCGAGGCCGTGGAGGTCTCGACCAGCATCGAGCTCTGCTCGTTGATGAGCGCCAGGTAGTGGTCGATGCTGCCGTCGGTGACGGGGAAGGCGTTGATCAGGCCCTCCTGCTTCATCTGGGCGAGCCAGTCCATGATCTTGCGGCCCGCCGGCGAGTCGAACGTGGCCTTGGTGGCGGGGGCGGATCGGCCGTTGTCGTTGTTGACCGTGTCCTGGCCCGCGCCCGACAGCCAGGTGGAGAAGAACCACTGGTCTGCCTTGAACGAGAACGGCTTCGAGGAGACGCCCTTCTCCTTCAGGACCTTGGCCGCGGCCTCGATCTCCTCGAGGGTCTGCGGCGGGTTCTCGGGGTCCAGGCCGGCCTTCTTGAAGTGGACCTTGTTGTAGTAGAGGATCGGCGTCGACACGTTCATGTAGCCGGGGTACAGGACGTCATCGACGCTGTAGGCGGCCCGGGCGGCGGCGGTGATCTGCTCGGGGTCGTAGTCGTCGGCGAGCATGCACGCCTCTGCCGGCAGGACCTGGCCCTTGTCGACCATCTCCCCGAGCATCGTGTCCTCGAGGTAGATCATCTGCGGGAGCTGCTTGGGGGTGCCCGCCGCCCCCTCGTACTTGCGGAGCACCTCGCTGTACGCGACGCCCTGGTTGTCGGCCTCCACCACGATCTTGTCCTGGCTCTTGTTGAAGGCCTTGACCATGTCGCCGAGCACCGTGACCGGCGGCTCCACCAGGCCGCCGAACCACAGCTTCACCTTGACCTTGCCCTTCGCCTGCTTCAAGGCGTCGAGCGGGCAGTCCTTGGCGCTGACCTTCTTGGTGGCGCCGTCGGTGGAGCGCCCACCGCCCGAGCCCGAGGTGGTGGGCGGCGCGCCGCACGCCGCGAGGCCGAGCAGCCCGACCGAGGCGGCGACCACCGCGACCACGGCGGTCCGGTGGCGACGTCGGCGGGGGCTGGGGGTGGAGGTGGGACGGGTCGGGGGCATGGGCACCTCGGAGGTGGTGGGCTACTTCTGCGCCGGCGGTGAGGCCTCGGATGATCTGGCGCTGGAAGGCCAGCAGCATGATGACGACGGGGACGGCGGCCACCAACGGCGGCGATGGCCTCGTTGGCGTTGGCCACCTGGCCGGCAGACGCCTGGCGGAGCTGGATCTGCAGCGTGTTGTAGGCGTCGCTCTCGATCACCGCCCGGGGCCACAGGTACTGGTTCCAGGCCTGCAGCGCGGCGATCACCGTGAACAAGGCGATCACCGGCCGGGTGAGCGGCACCGCGAACTTCCAGAGGAACGCCACGTGGGAGTAGCCGTCGAGCCGGGTGGCGTCCTGGATCTCCGACGGGAGCCCTCGGAAGCCCTGGCGGATGAGGAACGTGCCGAGCGCCGCCGCCGCGAACGGCAGCACCAGGGCAGACATGTGGTTGATCCAGCCGAGCTGGCGGATGGTGGCCACGTTGCCGACCAGGGTGACCTCCAGCGGCAGCAGCAGGGTGGCCATGTACAGGGCGAAGAGGATCCGCTTGAACGGGAACCGCAGGAACACGAAGGCGTAGGCGCTCATGGTCGCGGTGGTCACCTGGAAGACGGTGATGAGCGTGGCCATCACGAACGAGCGGCCCATGGCCGGGCCCAGGTCGAACTGGGTCCACGTCTTGGTCCACACGGTGGGGCCGAAGAAGAGCACGACCCCGCCGAACACGGCGATGCCGAAGCCGAGGGCCATGAGGATGGCCCCCACCCACGTGCTGCCGGCGTTGCGGAAGCCCCACGCCTGGGTGGCGGCGAGCAGCACCATGCCGCCCACGATCACCGTGCCCGAGCGCCCGTCGACGGTGTACAGCGATTGGAACGCCACGCTCGACATGACGGCCACGACGATGGTGCCGCCGAGCCACGCCAGCAAGGTGGCGGGCGAGAGCAGCCAGCGCCGGTCCTTCCAGCTGGTGCCGGCGGCCGCCTTCTGGGTCCACGCCAGGATGAACGCCACGATCAGGGTGCGCACCACCAGCGAGATCGGCCCACCGCTGAACCAGGTGCGGTCCAGCCAGCTCACGTGCACGGGGTGCAGCGGGCGGCCGGCGTTGACGTACTCGAACGGCGGCGACAGCGCCTGGATGATGGTCAGGAACAGCGGGCCGAGCACCAGCAGCGACAGCAGGCACAGCACGCCGTACTGGCCGAACAGCCCGGCGGTGCGCCGAGCCGAAGACTGGCTCGAGACCGGCTTGGTCGGGCCGAGCGCGCTGCGGCGGGTGCGCCAGCCCACCCGACCCGTCGCGGTGCCCTCGGCGACCTCGACCGCCGTGACGGCGTCACTCATCGCCATAGTGGACCCTCCGCTCGAGGATGACGAACTGCACGAACGTCACCACCAGCGTCACGAAGAACAGGCCCACCGAGAGCACGGCGCCCTTCCCGTAGTCCTGGCTCTGCTTGAAGATCTTGTAGACGAGCGTCTCCGATGCCCCGCCCGGGCCGCCCTTGGTGATGATGTCGATCTGGGCGAAGGCCTGGAAGCCGAAGATCACCAGGATCACCAACAGGAACAGCAGCACCGGCGAGATCAGCGGCAGCGTGATCCGCGTGAGCTTGCGCCACGGGCTGTAGCCGTCGAGCGTGGCCGCCTCCATCACCTCGTCGGGCACGGCCTGCAGGCCGGCGAGCACGATGACGAACGCGAGGCCGAGGTTCTGCCAGATGGCGGGCAGGGCGCAGGCGAACAGCGCCATGTTCGGGTCGCTCGTCCAGTTCACCTGGAAGTAGCCGATGGCCGGGTTGAAGATGAAGAAGAAGATCACCGATGCGACGGCCACCGAGCTGGCGAGGGTGGACGAGAAGATCGCCTGGAAGATCTTGATGCCCTTGAGCCGCCGGTGCGCCGCCACTGCGAGCAGCGTGCCGAGGATCAGGCCCGCCGGCACCGTGTAGAGCACGAACAGGACCGAGTGCCACAACCCCTGGCGGAACTCGTCGCCGCCCAGCACGTCCTTGTACTGGTCGAGCCCGACCTGCTGGTAGCTGGCCCCGCCGCGCTGCGCCTTGTAGGTGCCCCAGCTGAGCAGCCAGGAAGAACGGCACGTAGAAGAAGGCGACGAAGACCGCGAGCGACGGGAGCAGGAAGGCGGCGGCGAGCGCCACCTCCTTCGGCTTGTGCAGCTCGCGGCGCCGCTTGGGCCGCCGGCGCATCGACCACCGTGTCGCGTCGACGGCCGTCATCAGCGGTACCGCTCCGTGGTGGCCGCGTCGAACAGGTGCACGTGGGCGGGGTCCACCGAGAGGCGCAGGTGGGCGCCGGCCTCGCTCGGCGACATCCCGACCTGCGCGGATCACGAGCTGCTGGTCGCCCACGCTGGCGAACACCAGGCACTCGTGGCCGAGCCCTCCACGAAGCGGACCTCGACCTCCAGCGTCCATCGGGGTCCACCGCCAGGTGCGCCGGGCCGCAGGCCGACCGTGACGTCGCTGCCCGCCGCCGGCCCCTGCTGCAGGTGGGTGGGCGCCGGCACGGACCGCCGGCGAGCTCCGCGGAGCCGTCGGCGGAGAGCTTGGCGGGCAAGGCAGTTCATGGGCAGGGTGCCGATGAACTGGGCCACAGGCGGTGTTGACCGGCTCGTTGTAGACGTCCTGGGGCGTCCCGACCTGCTGGAGCTTGCCCATCGACATGACCGCCACCCGGGTGGCCATGGTCATGGCCTCGACCTGGTCGTGGGTGACGTAGACGACGGTGGTGCCGACCCGCTGGTGCAGCTCGACGAGCTCGATGCGGGTCTGGGCCCGGAGCTTGGCGTCCAGGTTGGAGAGCGGCTCGTCCATGAGGAACGCCTTGGGCCGCCCGACGAACGCCCGGGCCAGGGCGGCGCGCTGGCGCTGGCCACCGGAAGACGGGCTTGCGGTCCAGGTAGGGCTCGAGGTCGAGCGCAGGCGGCCTCGGCCACCCGCTCGTCGCCATCAACGGCCGGTAGCTTGCGGGCACCGGTGCCGGGCCCGTCGACCTCGTACTTGCGCACGAGCAGCGGGGACTCGATGTTCCGCCGCACGGTCATGTGCGGGTAGAGGGCGTAGCTCTGGAACACCATCGAGATGTCCCGGTGGGCGGGATCGACCTCGTTGACGACCTCGTCGCCGAGCAGGAGCTTGCCGTCGGAGATGTCCTCGAGCCCGGCGATCATCCGCAGGGCGGTGGTCTTGCCGCACCCCGAGGGGCCGAGCAGCACCATGAACTCGCCGTCCTCGATCGCGAGGTCGAGGGTGTCCACCGCCGTGACGTCCCCGTAGCGCTTCGACACGGCGTCGAAGGTGACGCTGGCCATGGATCCTCCTGAGCGGCTCGTCGGTGCGGCGACCGTAGCGGGCGCACGCCAACGTCGGGTGAAGCGAAGGTGACCAGCGCGTTGCCGATCCCCTCCCTGGCGAAACCCTAGAGGGTGCTGGGGCGCCGGGACGGGGAGGCTCCCCGGGCGGTGCCGGGCGCTTCGGTAGATTCGGGAGCACCCCCTCCACCCCCCGGTCCGGACATGGTCTCGTCTTCCCTCACCGATCGCCGCTACCGCCCCTCCGCGGACGGCTTCTCGCTCAGCCCCGCCGCCACCGAGCTCTACGCCGCGTTCGCCGACGTGCCCAAGCCCGAGCGGGTGGTCCATTGCCCACACTGCGTGTCGGAGGCGGAGGTGGAGGCGGTGCTCGGCCTGCCGGGCGCGCTGGACGCCGAGCTCGTCACCAAGTTCGTCCGCAAGGTCGGCACCACGTGGGGCGGCGCCCAGGACCTGCAGCGGATCACGCCCCGCGTGCTCACCTTGGCGGCCGACCACAAGCTCGGCGTCAGCCGGGCGCTGCTGTGGCAGAAGTACCGCGAGGCCGGCTGGACCACCTGGCCCACCGAGCAGACCGACGCCATCGGCCGCTTCCTGCTGGCCGAGTTCACCCGCCTGCTGCGCGCCCCTGCCCGGCCCGCCTACGTGGCGCACCGGTGGCTGGGCCAGGTCTCGGCCGGCATCGATGACCTGTCGGGCTTCCTCACCGTGTGGCACGACGCCCTCGGCCCACTGCCGGACCCGGAGATCCGGATGCCGGCGTTCGGGCACCTGGTCGAGCTGCTCACCACGAGCCCACTGCGCCCGGACCTGCCCGAGACCATGGCCGAGGTGTTCCCGCTGAACCCGGCGGTGGCCTCCCAGGTAGAGGGGTTCCTCACCGGCCCGGGGACGGACCTGGACCTGCGCCGCGCCGCGCAGGAGCTGGCGGACTCCCCCGCCGCCCGGCGCATCAGCGTGGCCATGGAGCGGCTGCGCCGCTACCGCGCCGCGGTGGCCCGCAACGCCTGAGCCTCAGGAGCTGGCGAGCTCGCCGTGCTCCTTGCAGCGCGCCTTCCAGCCGGCGGGGCTGACGTTGACCGCCATGCGCACGCCGCACTGCGGGCAGAAGTGCGGCGGGTCGTACTCCCACAGGCAGCCCGAGCACTCGGCGGCCGGGCGGCCGCAGCCGGGGCAGTGGGTGCCGACGGGGACCGCCACCGGGCTCAGAGCACCTTGGTGAGCGCGCCCACCGGCATCCGCAGGTCGTCGAGCATCTTCAGGTCCTCCTGCGGCGAGCGGCCGAGGTAGGTCAGGTAGTTGCCGATGATGAGGGCGTTGATGCCCGAGGTCATGCCCATGGCCTGCAGGTCGCCGAGGGTGAACTCTCGGCCGCCGGCGTAGCGCAGGATCACGGTGGGCAGGGCGAGGCGGAAGATGGCGATCCAGCGGATGGCCTCCAGCGGCTCGACCGCCGGCAGGTGGGCGAAGGGCGTCCCGGCCATGGGCTTCAGGAAGTTGACCGGCACCTCGGTAGGGTCCACCTCGCGGAGCTGGCCGAGCAGCTCGAGGCGCTGGTCGATGGTCTCGCCCATGCCGAGCAGCACGCCCGAGCACAGCTCCATGCCCTCCTCGCGGACGAGCTTGCAGGTGTCGACCCGGTCCTGGAACGTGTGGGTGGTGACGACCTCGGGGAAGTAGCTGGCCGACGTCTCGAGGTTGTGGTTGTAGCGGTGGACGCCGCCCTCGGCGAAGCGCTTGGCCTGCTCCGGGGTCAAGATGCCGGCCGACACGGCCACGTTGAGGCCGGTGTCCTCGTTGATGATCGGCACCAGCTCGAGGATCCGTTCCATGGTCCGCTCGTCGGGGCCCTTGATGGCCAGCACGATGCAGAACTCCGAGGCGCCGAGCTTGGCGGTCTCCCGGGCGGCCTCGAGCACCTCCTCGGTGTCGAGGAACGGCGTGGCCTTCACCACGGTGTCGAACTTCGAGGACTGCGAGCAGAAGTGGCAGTCCTCGGGGCAGCCGCCGGTCTTGGCCGACAAGATGCCCTCGACCTCGACCTCCGGGCCGCACCACGCCAGGCGCACCTCGTGGGCCAGCGCGGCGAGCGACGGGACCGAGGCGTCCGGCACGTAGGCCAGCTCGGCGAGCTCGTCGATGGTGAGCATCCGCCGCTCGTCGAGCAGCGCCACCTCCGCGGCGCGGATGGCGGCACGGGCCGCCTCCGGGCTGAGCGGGTCCCTCGACCCCGCGGCCGGTGCCGGCTTGCGGCCGAGCGAGACGGGCCGCGCCGAAGGGGTGTCGATCGTGTCGGACATGGCGGCGAGCCTACCGACGCCCTCCGGACCGACCCCAATGGGGTGGGCTCGGCCTAGCGATCGCGGGGAGTCGTGGGTTGACAAATACCCCATGTGGAGTATTTGATCTCGGACATGGGCAGGCGACCACGATCGAACCCCCTCGCGCTGGCGATCCTCTGCGTGCTGCACGAGGAGCCCCGCCACCCCTACGACATCGCCGCCACCCTCAAGGCCCGCAAGAAGCACGAGAGCATCAAGCTCAACTACGGCTCCCTGTACAACGTGGTCGACGCGCTCGAGCGCGACGGCTTCATCGAGGTGGTCGAGGTCGTGCGGCAGGGGCGCCGCCCGGAGCGCACCATCTACGGCATCACCGAGGCGGGCCTGCGGGAGATGACCGACTGGCTCGCCGAGCTGGTGGCGACGCCCACCAAGGAGCACACCCAGTTCGAGGCGGCGCTGTCGCTGCTGCCTGCGCTCCCGCCCGACGAGGCGGTGGAGCTGCTCGACCGACGCCTCGCCGAGCTCGACGTGGAGCTCGCCCGCCACCGCTCGGACCGCCAGGTCTTCCAGGTGGAGCTCGGGCTCCCCCGCCTCTTCGCGCTCGAGCAGGAGTACGACGAGGCGCTGCGGCGCGCCGAGCGCGAGTTCGTCGCCGCCCTGCGCGCCGACATCGCGGCCGGCACCCTCGAAGGCATCGACCTGTGGCGGTCCTGGTACCGGCCCGGGGCCACCTACGGCGAGCTGCCGGCGACGTCGGGCTGACGGGACGACCGTCCGGCGCACCCCGCTGTCACACCCCCTCTGCAAGATCACACCAACCTCAGGGCAGGAGCACACATGGCACCCATCATCGAGGCGCGCGGCCTCACCAAGCGGTTCGGCGACACGCAAGCGCTCGCCGGGCTGGACCTCACGGCGGAGGGCGGCCACGTCACGGCGCTGCTCGGCCCCAACGGCGCCGGCAAGACCACCTTCATCAGCGCCGTGGCCACGTTGCTGCGGCCCGACGGCGGCGAGCTGCGGGTGGCCGGCATCGACGCCCTTGCCGACCCCCGTGCCGTGCGCCGGGTCATCGGCCTGGCCGGCCAGTACGCCTCGGTGGAGCCGGCCATGACCGGCCGGGAGAACCTGCAGATGGTGGCCCGGCTGTTCGGCCTGCCCAAGGAGGACGCGGCGCGCGAGTCGGCGTCGGTGCTCGAGCGCCTCGGGCTGGCCGACGCCGGCGACAAGCTGGTGCGGGACTACTCGGGCGGCATGCGCCGCCGGCTGGACCTCGGGGCATCGCTGGTGGGTCGGCCGCAGCTGCTGCTGCTGGACGAGCCCACCACCGGGCTCGACCCCCGCTCCCGCCTGGAGCTCTGGGATGCCATCCGCTCCCTGGTGGCGGACGGCACGGACGTGCTGCTCACCACCCAGTACCTGGAGGAGGCGGACCAGCTGGCGAGAGACATCGTGATCATCGACCACGGCCGGGTCATCGCCTCGGGCACGCCCGACGAGCTCAAGACCATGGGCGGCAGCGACGTGATCGAGGTGCGCCCGCGTGCCGCCCAGGACCTGGAGCCCGTGCGCTCGGTGCTGGCCACCGTCTCTGACGAGGACCCCCGCATCCACACCGACACCCAGCGCGTGTCGGCCCCCGTCGCCGGGGCAGACCAGCTCGCCGTCGTGGTGCGCCTGCTGGACGAGCAGGGCATCAAGGCCGACGACATCGGCCTGCGCCGCCCGACGCTCGACGAGGTCTTCCTGACCCTGACCGGCCAGCCCGCCGACGCCGTCGCCTGAGAGGAACCGAGATGACCACCACCGATCCCACCACCACCTCCACGGACGAGGCGTCGACCCCGGCTGCTCGCCCCCACGCCCCCGGCGCGGGGTTCGGCACCACCGCCACCACCACGTCGCGGCGCACCGTCCTCAACTTCTTCCGCACCCCCCAGATCCTGTTCATGGGCTCCATCCAGGGCGCGCTGTTCCTGTTCATGTTCCGCTACGTGTTCGGCGGCGCCATCCAGACCGGCGGCGGCATCTCCTACGTCAACTTCCTGGTCCCCGGCTTCCTCACCACGGTCATCCTGTGGACCGGCATGAGCGCGGCAGCTGGCGTGGCCGAGGAGGCGGACACGGGCGTGCACGACCGCCTGCGGTCGCTGCCCATCCCCCGCTCCGCGGTCATGACCGGCCGATCGCTGGCGGACTGGGCGCTCATGGCCTGGGGCATCTTCGTGACCGCGGTCATCGGCGTGCTCGTCGGCTGGCGGCCCGCCGGCAGCGCCTCGCAGGTCGTGCTCGGGTTCCTGCTGATGCTCGTCGCCGGCTACTGCTTCACCTGGATCTTCATCACGATCGGGCTGGTGGCGGGCAACGCCCAGGCCGCGCAAGGCATGAGCATGCTGGTGATCCCGTTCTCGTTCATCTCCGCGGCCAACGTGCCGGTGCAGTCCATGCCCGGCTGGATGCAGCCCTTCGCCGCCAACCAGCCGGTCACGGTGGTGATCAACGGCGTGCGCGCCCACATGCTGGGCGGGGTCGACGGCCTCGGCATCGGCCACACCACCGCCTACTGGACGGTGCTGTCGCTCGTGTGGTGCGCCGGGATCCTGCTGGTGTTCGGCTTCCTGGCCACCCGCCGCTTCAGCAAGATGCGCTGAGGCGCGGCGCCTGGCGAGCGGCGGTCAGCCCTGGACGAGGTCCTTCACCATCCGCAGGTGGTTGGGGTCGCCGTTGACGAGCAGCGTGGTCATGCAGGTCTTGCGCCACTTCTGGTCGAGCTCCTCGCGGACCTTGTCGATCGGGCCCACCATGGCCACGTCCTCGACGAGGGCCAGCGGCACCCGCTTGATGGCCTCGTCCTTGCGGCCGGCCAGGAACAGGTCCTGGATCTCCTCCACCTCGTCGCCGTAGCCCATGCGGGCGAACAGGCTGGCGTGGAAGTTGACCTCCTTGGCCCCCATGCCCCCGATGTAGAAGCCGAGGAACATGCGGACCACGTCCGCCGCAGCCTCGACGTCGTCGTTGACCACGATGTTCACCAGGTTCGGGATCTCGAAGTCGTCCATCGTGCGGCGGGCGCCGGGGCGGGCGAAGCCCTCGGCCAGGCACTCGCGGTAGTGCACGTCGAGCGACGGCGACAGGAAGATCGGCAGCCAGCCGTCAGCGATCTCGGCAGCCATGGCCACGTTCTTCGGGCCTTCGGCGCCGAGCAGGATCGGCAGGTCCTTGCGCAGCGGGTGGGTGATGGACTTCAGCGCCTTGCCGAGCCCGGTCGTGCCCTCGCCGGTGAGGGGCAGCTGGTAGTGGTCGCCGTGGAACTCGAGCGGCTCCTCGCGCGCCAGGACCCGGCGGATGATCTCGATGTACTCCCGGGTGCGGGCCAGCGGCTTCGGGTACGGCTGGCCGTACCAGCCCTCCACCACCTGCGGGCCCGAGGCGCCGAGGCCGAGCATGAACCGGCCGCCGGTGAGGTGGTCCATCGTCAGCGCGGACATGGCGGTGGCCACCGGCGTGCGGGCCGACATCTGGCAGACGGCGGTTCCGAGGCGGGCCGTGGTGGTCTGCGAGCCGTACCAGGCCAGGGGCGTGAAGCAGTCCGAGCCGTAGGCCTCCGCGGACCAGATCGAGTCGAACCCGAGGTCTTCGGCCGCGGCCAGCATCTCGGGCACGCCGACGGGCGGCCCGGAGAACCAGTAGCCCAGCACCAACCCCAGCTTCAGATCTTCTGCCATGGCCGGGCACCGTAGTTGGCCGAACGAGAACACGTTCCAGTTCTCCTAGGGTGGCCCGATGCCCATGCCCAGCGACATCGGGATCATCGACCTGATGCTCGACATCCCGACCGGTGACCCCCGCACCTGGTACGAGTTCCTCGCCCCGCAGCTGCGCGAGGAGTCCCGGGACTACGAGATGCCCGCCGAGTACATGTTCAAGGAGGTGCCCCACCTCGACGGCGACGTGGACCCGGTGGCCGCCACCTTGGCGCTGATGGACCGCTTCGGCATCGAGAAGGCGATGGTCGGGATCGGCTTCGAGGCCACGGCCAGCACCCGGGCCATCCAGCAGCACCCGGACCGGTTCTTCGGGAGCTTCAGCGTGGACCCCAACCGGGGCATGGAGAACACCCGGGCCATGGTGAAGGCCTACGAGACGCTGGGCATCAAGGCCGCCATCGCCTTCCCGGCGGGCCTGCACCCGCAGGTGGCCATCAACGACCGCAAGTTCTTCCCGGTGTACGCCAAGTGCGTGGAGCTCGACATCCCGATCTGCTGCACCACCGGCATCGCCGGGCCCCGGGTGCCGAGCTCGTGCCAGGCCACCGAGCTCATCGACGACGTGTGCTGGCACTTCCCGGAGCTGAAGTTCGTGATGCGCCACGGCGCCGAGCCGTGGGCGGACCTGGCCGCCAAGCTCATGCTCAAGTGGCCGAACCTCTACTACTCCACCTCGGCCTTCGCGCCCCGCTACTACCCGAAGGCGATCGTGGACTTCGCCAACACCCGTGGCGCAGACAAGGTGATGTACGCCGGCTACTTCCCGATGGGCCTGGACCTGGGCCGCATCATGCGAGAGCTCCCCGAGGTCCCCTTCCGCGACGAGGTCTGGCCCAAGTTCCTCCGCGAGAACGCCCAGCGCGTCTTCCAGCTCTGACCCCAGGGCCGTACCTGCTCCGGGACGCACCCAGGAGGAGCATCACGAACGCCATGCTGTTGGCGACAAGACGGAGGCGAGCTGCTGCCTTGCGACGGCTCTGACGTCCCGTCCTGGCGGCCGCGTGGACGGCGATGCGATCCAGTCCACGGGTGTTCCGAACACTGCGTACCGCAGGTGCGCCGCATCGCACTGCATGAACGCGGTCCCAGGCGGATCATCAACGCCACCTCGCTCCCAGATCTGGCAGTAGAAGGCGTCTGGCGGGACCACTGCGCCATCGGGCCGCCGCAAGGGTGCGCCTGGGCCGTGCTCGTGAGGCGCTCCGGGCGCCGGAGGAGGCATCTGCCCGGTCAGGTGGAACGCTTGAGCCTCCTGCGCGATGTGGAGGTGGGAGAACTCCTCATGCGCACAGAGGTCCCGGGCGATGCGCTCGACCGTGTCGTCGAGATCAGGCTCTTCACCCAAGACAGAACCTCCCAACACGAGGGACAGGCCGTCGAGGTGCTGCCCGATCGGGCCGAAGGCCACGCCGCCTCGCACTTCCGGCCAGCCCAGCCAACATGCCATGCCTGGCGAGGCCATCGTCGCCTCGACGAGCGCGATCCCGGCAGATCCGTCGCGGATCGAGATCGAGGTCAGATCGCCCAAGACGGCCTGGTCAGGCTCCCCGAGCCTTTCGTGGAGCGCCCCGTAGATCAGCCGCAACATGTCGCGCTGGGCCGGGTTGCCCTGATCTGCGTGCCGGGAGAAGGCGCGCAGGACCACAGCAGGGCTGTCGGCCCTGACCTGCGGGCGCGACAGGCGCCTCGGAGCAGCAACGGTGACGCCTCCCGGCAGCTGCGACCTCAGAAGCGTCAGCAACTCCCGGGGCTGGCGCGGCGGGCGTCGCCAGTCCACGAAGAAGACGACCGTTGCACAAGTGCTCGTCGTCCACACGGGCACGGTCATCAGCCAATCGCCGGCGAGCCACGACGACACCCGACCCCAGAAGGCCTGATCGATCGCCATCGGATCGGCCGTCGCGAACTGGAGGATGACCGATGGGTAGTGGTCATCGATTGCCATGGGCCAACCTCGCTGCCGACCACCGGACGGACCGTGCACCCGACGACCGGGGACCAACCTCGGGCCACACCGTTCGGTGGGAGGCGGTCGAAGGGCTTGGCTGAACTGCCCAGCTCGGCCCTGCGCTGGCGGCGATCCTGGCTGGTGCCAACGCGGGCGTCAAGCACGGCCCACCTCCCCGGGCACACGGAAGCCAATGGGTGCCAGCGGGGGGACCTTCGCCACTTCCCCTGGCCCTCGCCGAGCACCTAGACTAGAACGCGTTCTAGTTTTCGACGCCGAGACCCAGGGGTCCTCCATGTCCGACGCCAACACCGGCCGGTATCCGTTCTCCACGCCCTTCGGCTGGTTCTCCGTGTCGGAGACCGACGAGCTCGCCGTCGGCCAGACCAAGGCCGCCTACTACCAGGGCACCCACCTGGTCGTGTGGCGCGACGAGACCGGCGAGGCCCACGTGCAGGACGCCTTCTGCCCGCACCTCGGCGCCCACCTCGGCCACGGTGGCGTGGTCCGCCAGTGCAAGATCGAGTGCCCGTTCCACGGGTGGATGTTCGGCCCCGACGGCGAGAACACGGACATCCCCTACTCGGAGCGCACCAACAAGAAGGCCAAGCTCAAGACCTACCCCGTCACCGAGGTCAACGGGTTCGTCTTCGCCTGGTTCCACCCCCACGACGAGCCGCCGAAGTGGGAGATGGTGCAGGTCGACGAGATCCTCACCGACGAGTTCGTCGGCCCCAAGAAGACCCAGCACGTGGTCCAGGCCGGCATCCAGGAGATGGCCGAGAACGCGGTGGACTCCGCCCACTTCCGCTACGTGCACAACGTGGCCGAGGTGCCCGAGATCGTCCGCTACGACATGGAGGGCCACCAGACCTTCATGGAGTCGCTCCAGAAGTTCCCGACCCCTCGCGGCGTGGTCAACGGCCAGATCAACGCCCAGCAGATGGGCCCGGGCTCGAGCATCGTGCGCTTCAGCGGCATCATCGACACGATCCTGGTCACCGCCTCCACGCCCATCGACAGCGGCACCACCGAGACCCACTTCCACTTCTACGTGAAGAACCTCGGCGACGCCGCCACCAACTCCACGGTGGGCGACGCCTTCGCCGCCGAGGTCGACAAGCAGTTCGTCGAGGACATCCCGGTGTGGGAGCACAAGGCCCACCTGGTGCGCCCGGCGCTGGCCGACACCGACGGCCCGTTCATGAAGTTCCGCAAGTGGTACTCGCAGTTCTACGCCGAGGACCACGAGGGCGAGCGCACCGTCTTCCCGCCGCCGTACTGGCCCGAGAAGATGGACGAGTCCCCCGCCAAGGCCACCGCCAGCGCCAGGTACACCGGCAACGCCAAGGACTGACCTCCTGCGCCGCGCCGCCCGACCGGTCGCTGCGGCGCTCGTCCTGCTCGGCGCGCTCGTCGTCGGGCATGCACCGGCACCGGCCCAACCCCTCCGGCGCGCCGTGGCGCCGAGCACGCTGGCCGAGGCGGGCGCGCCCGCCGGGATCCGCGTGGGCCTGGCCACCGGTGGCACCGCCGAGCGCGACGAGGTGATCGCCCGCGAGGCCTCGATGGTGGTGAACCACCAGTTCTCCTGGGTCGGCATCGAGCCCGAGCGCGGGGTCCACGACTTCACGAAGGCTGACGCCGAGTACGCGTTCGCCCGGGACCACCACCTCTTCCAGGTGGCCATGCACTTCGCCTGGGACCAGGGCCTGCTCGACGACATGCCCAGCTGGGTCGGCGACATCGACGACCCCGACGAGCTGCGGGCCGTGCTGCGCCACCGCGCCGAGGTGATCTTCGCCCGGTACCCGGACCTCCAGATGATCGACGTCGTCAACGAGCCGTTCCAGACCGTCGGTTCGGACCTGTACCGCAACCACTTCTACGACGTGCTCGGCCCGGACTACATCGACGAGCTGTTCGCCATCGTCGAGGACGTGGCCCCGCCGTCGGTGGAGCTGATCGTCAACGAAGGCGGCGTCGAGTACCTGCCGAAGAAGGCCGCCAACCTGGTGGCGCTGGCCAAGCACCTGAAGGCCGCCGGCCACCGCATCGACGGCGTCGGCTTCCAGACCCACCTGGCCATGGGGGATCCGAACTGGCGCACCCTCTACGACGCCATGCGCAAGGTGAGCGACCTCGGCCTGGGCGCCTACATCACCGAGCTCGACGTGCCGACGCCGCCCACGCTGCCACGCCGCCAGGCCGTGCAGGACGAGCGCTACCGCAAGGCCGCGGCGGTGTGCCTGGCCGTCCCGACCTGCACGATCTTCGACGTGTGGGGCGTCAGCGACGTCCCCAGCTGGTACGAGAACGACGTGGAGCCCGGGATGGACCCGGTCCTGTTCGACGCCGGCTACCACCCCAAGTCGTCGTACGCCGCGCTGCGCGACGCGCTGGCGGAGGGCCGGCCGGCTGATGGCGGGCCCCCACGGTTCCTCCGGGAGCGACGGGTGCGCCGAGCGACGGGCCGCGAGGACACCACCTACCCGCTGGCCTGCCAAGCCACCGCCGCCCCCACGCGCGCCGGCTACGGCGAGCTGTCCTCGGTCACCGCCCAGTACCTGGCGGGCAACCCCATGCGTCTCCCCGTGCCGGCGCACCTGCGGTGGTCCCCCGCCACCGACGGCCACGGCACCGCCACCTACGCCGCCCACCTCGACCTGGACCTGCAGGCCGTCGCCGATCGGTACCTGATCGAGACGGCCCGACCGGCCATCGGCCTCGGTGGCCACCAGGACCTGCTGCCCACCACCTGGATGCGCATCACCGCCGACGCGCCGACCGTGAGCTTCGCCCCGGAGGCAAGCGCGGCCTCGGGCCATCCGACCATGGCGCTCGACGCACCCCTGCGCGCCGACACGCGCCACCGGGTGGCGCCCACCGGCCTGGACCTGCGGTGGACCAGCGACCTCGCCCCCATCGGCGATGGGGGGATCGCCCTGGTGGATCCGCCGACGATCACGTTCGACCTGCGGGTGGAGCTCGGGGTGGTGTACGCCGGTGCCGACGTGTCGGGCACCGCCACCGTGCCGATGACCTGCGCGGCCGACGGCACCTGGCTGGAGCTGGCCACCAGCGTCCAGGTCGACGCGGCCACGGCCACCGCCGGCCCGCCCGCCGCCACGCCGATCACGGGCTCGGCCAGCTACACCGGGTAGCCCAGCGGCCGCTCAGCGGGGGCCGAGGACCAGGACCTGGTCGCCCTCCAGCAGGCGGACGATGCCGGACTTGGGTGGGTTCACCACCACCTCGCCGGTCTCGGCCAGGCGCCAACCGAACGCCGTCTCACCGCGGGCCACCGCGGCGGCCACCACCTCGGCGTAGGGCACGTCGCGCTCGGGCGCATACAGGCGGGCCGGGCGCAGCGACACGAAGCAGCCGTCCGCGTCGAAGAGCTCGTCGAACACCTTGTGGAGCTCGAGGCGCTCGGACAGCTGGGCGATCATCAGGCTCGACAGCTCGTCGGACACGATGAAGTCCT
The DNA here is from genome assembly GCA_046331115.1 of Acidimicrobiales bacterium. Classification (GTDB taxonomy): domain Bacteria; phylum Actinomycetota; class Acidimicrobiia; order Acidimicrobiales; family Iamiaceae; genus Aquihabitans. The sequence goes on along the minus strand of JAXLRJ010000001.1, from coordinate 256,571 downwards.
CGACGCCCGTGGTCTGGGCGACAGCGACGTTGGCCCGGTCCAGCATCTCGGCCACCACGCGGGGCCGCTCGGGGAGGTCCTTGAACGCCTTGTCCACGGTGAGCAGGGTGAGCATCGTGCGGGCGTCCGCCTCGGCGATCGACACCGTGTCGCGGTAGCCCAGGACGATCACCTGGTCGAAGCCGACCGAGGCCAGCTCCATCAGCCCCTCCGGGCCTCGGCCCTCGTGGACGTCGACCGTGCAGTGCGCCGTCTCGGGGATCGGCGGATCCAGCGCGTCGAGCGGCGTGCGCACCAGCGCCGGCGCCACCACCAGGTCGATGTGGGAGCCGTCGGCCAGGAACTCGTCGAGCTCCCGGATGACCCCGGGGCCGAGCGTGCTCCACCCCACCATCAGGACCCGCAGGGCCGGCTCCTGGTAGGCCAGGTCCGCCGGGACCAGCACCTCCGGGTGGGCGACGGCGCCGGTGAACTCGACCTTGTCGTCGTCCTCGGCCACGGAGATCACCTCGTAGCCGGGTCCGAAGGTGGCGTCGGCCGGCGGGTTCAGCTCCACCACGCCGTCGCCGCGGATCCACCCGAGCACCGCGCACTGGTCGAAGGCGAGCAGCACGTCCCGGTAGGCCATGCCCTCGAGCTCGGGGATGGCGGTGAAGTAGATCTCGTCGCCATCGAAGTCGAGCAGCTCCCGGAACACCGAGGCCAGGCCAGCCTGGTGGCAGGCCTGGGCGGTGAGCTCGGCGATGATGTCGTCCGCCTGGACGGTGACGATCCGCCCGTCGGTGAGGGTCCGCAGCGTGGACGCGTGGCCGGCGTCCTCCAGCTCGGCCACCACGTGGGCCCGGCTGAACAGCGGGTCCATGCTGCGCACGGCCAGCACCGCCTTGACCACCGCGGCGTCGCCCTCGTCGCCGGCGAGCACGATGATCGACCGAGCACCGGCCACGTTCACCATCTCCAGGTCCGCCGGGCGCGACGGGTCGCCGGTGCGGCACACGACCCGGGTGGTCTTGGTGTCAGGCACCCGGACGCGCAGCTCGTCCTCCATGTCCTCCTTGGGGACCGGGGCCAGCACCACGAAGGCCATGCCCTTCTGGTTGCTGTTGGCCTCGACGATCTCCGAGAGGATCGTGGGCAGCCGTGGCGACCACCCGAGCACGAGGGTGTGGCCCATCTCGAGCACGTCTGAGCGGCCCTTGCGGAGCTCTTCGATCTGCTGGTCGACCGCCGTGGCGATGAGGCCGATGAGGCTGCCGGCCAGGAAGATGCCGGCCATCGTGATGAGCAGGCCGAGCAGGCGCGTGGGCCAGGTGGCGTCCGCGGCGAACGTGCCGGAGTCGATCACCCGGAGCAGGGCCTGCCAGAACGCGTCGAACGGGCTGCTGATGGGCGCACCGCCGTTCACGCCGCGCAGCCGCAGCGCCCACATGAGCATCGACGCCAGGGCGATGATGGCCAGCATCACCAGCCCGAGGTAGCCGATCACCACCAGCGGGCCCTTGGAGAGGGCCAGGTCGAAGCGGTACCGGATGTGCTTGCGCAGCGAGGCGTGGACGCGCCCGTCGTGCTGGGGACCGTCGACGATCTCCTGGTTGGCCGGGTCCTTCACCCGCTCGCGCCGACCCATCCGCCGCCGCTTCTCCGCGTTGACCATCCCGTCTCCCTACGTCGTGCCGGCGCGCCACTGGATCCGGCTGAACCTATCGGCACGACCGATCCCCCTGAGAGGACCTCTGCGGTCGTCATGGCACACCACCGAACGACCTCCCCCGGACGTGCGAGATGATCGGAACGACGAGCGACGCCACCGGCTCGCGTTCGAGGTCGGCAGCGCGCTGGCGCTCGCGGTCGTCACGCGCCGGTTCGTGCTCGTCGGTCCTGGCGGTGGTCCTGCTGCCCGCCACCCGATCGGTGCTGGCGGGGTGGGCGCGCGCAGGCCTCGGTGCCATCGGCACCGCGGTCGCCGCCGGCGTGGGTGGGATCTGGCTGGGCTGGCCGGCGCCGCGTGGGCGGTCATCGCGTCGCTGCGCTCGGGGTGGTGCGTCAGGGCTTGTCGGCGCCGACGACCCGCATGGCGAGAAACTGCGAGCCGCCGCCGTAGACGTGGCCCACGGCCTTGCGGACGCCGTCCACCTGGTGCTCGCCGGCGGTGCCGCGGACCTGCATGGCCGCCTCGGCGAACCGGAGCATGCCCGAGGCGCCGATCGAGTTGGCCGAGCACGCCACCGGACATGTTGACCGGCAGGTCGCCGTCGAGGGCGGTGACGCCGTCCTCGGTGAGCTTCCAGCCCTCGCCCGGCTCGGCGAAGCCCAGGTTCTCCAGCCACATCGGCTCGAACCAGCTGAACGGCACGTACATCTCGACGGCGTCGACGTCCTTGCGGGGGTTCGTGATCCCCGCCTGCTTGTACACGTCTGCGGCGCACAGCGCACCACCGAGGGGCAGCACCGTGTCGCGCTCCGCGGACAGGGTGGGCTCCGAGCGCATGGCCGTGCCCTGGATCCACGCCGGCTTGCGGCCCTGGGCGGCGGCCTCGTCGGCCACCTTCTCCGAGCCGAGCACGAGGGCGCAGGCGCCGTCGGAGGACGGGCAGGTCTCGGCGTAGCGGATCGGGTCCCACAGCATCAGCGACTCCTTGATGGAGTCGAAGCTGATCTCGGGCTCGTGCAGGTGGGCGTAGGGGTTCTTGAGCCCGTTCTGGCGATCCTTCAGAGCCACGAGCATGCCGATGTGGTCGGGCGCCTTGGCCCGGCGGATGTAGCTGCGCACGTGCGGGGCGAAGTAGCCGCCGGCGCCGGCGTGCAGCGGCGGCGTGAAGGGGATCGGCAGCGAGAGGGCCCACATGGCCTCGGACTCGGACTGCTTCTCGAACGCCACGGTGAGCACCCGCTCGTGGATGCCGGCCGAGATGAGCTGGCTGGCCACGATGGCGGTCGACCCGCCGACGGAGCCGGCGGTGTGCACCCGGAACATCGGCTTGCCCGTGCAGCCCAGCGCGTCGGCCAGGAACAGCTCGGGCATCATCACGCCCTCGAAGAAGTCGGGGGCCTTGCCGATGACCACGGCGTCGACGTCCGCCCAGGTCATCTCGGCGTCGGCGAGGGCGCAGGGCGGCCTCGCGGACCAGGCCGGCCATCGACACGTCGCCGCGGGTGGCGGAGTGCTTGGTCTGGCCGATGCCGACAGCACGATCGTGACCCATCAGTCATCACCTTCCAGGACGCAGGCCGGAGTTCTGCACCAGAGCACAGGCCGCTGGTGGCGTAGTGGGCCACGCCGCGGCGGGCATCGCCCGAGGCGATGCGGTTCGCCACCTCGCCGATGCGGATAGGCCCGGCGGTCATCATCGGGTTGGCGCACAGGGCACCGCCCGAGGGGTTGATGGCGACGTCGTCGCCGAGCCCAGCGCCTCGGCCAGGATCAGCTCCTGGTGGGTGAACGGGGCGTGGATCTCGGCCACGTCCACGGGCTTGTCGGCCACGCCGGCCTTCTCGGCGGCGATCCGGGTGGACTCGCTGACCGTGAGGTCCCGCAGTCCCAGGTGGATCAGCTCGGCGCGGTGGTCGATGCCACGGATCCGCAGGAGGGCGCTCCACCTTCGAGCGGGCCACGTCGCCCGCCGCGAGCACGACCGCCGCGGCGCCGTCGGTGATCGGCGGGCAGTCGCTCTTGCGCAGCGGCGCCACCGGGTAGGGCTCCTCGAGCACCGGCCGAGCGGGTCCAGGCGAGCTGGGCGTTGGGGTTGCGCCCTCGGCGTCGCGCCGGCTGCCGGGCGGCCGGCAAGCCATGTCGTGCTCGGTGGCCTTATAGGCGTCGAGCAGCGCACGAGGCCTGGAGGGCGGCGAGGCTGACCGAGTCCGGCCAAGAGCGGGCCGACCGTGTGCAGGTCCAGCTGGCGGGTGAGCACCATCGGCAGGTCGCCGGGCGAGCTCTTGGCGTAGCAGTAGACCAACGTTGTCGATCTCCCCGAGCTGGAGCTTCACCCAGGCCTCGTAGAGGGCCCAGGCGCCGTCCATCTCCACGTGGCTCTCCTGGATGGAGGCCACGGGCCGACGCCGTCGAGCGTCGAGACGAACGAGAAGGCCATGCCGGCCAGGTAGTCGGTGGAGCCCGAGCAGGTGAACCCGATGTCGTCGATGGTCATGTCGACCTGCGACAGCGCCTGGTGCACCGCGGGCATGAGCATCTCGACCTCGTTGAGGTCCTCCACCCGACGCTTCAGCGGCGTCTGGGCGAAGCTGATCACGGCAACGTCGCGCATCAGCCCTCTCCTCCGTACTCTGCGGTGCCGCCCTCGCCGGTGCGGGGGTTGCGGACGGTCAGCTCCGTGGGCGCCACGCCGCCGACCCACGAGCCGAGGCCGGTGCCGCGCTTCTCGCCGGGGATGCGCACGTCGGCGTCGTCGGGCTCGCCGTTGGGGCGGAACCACTTGATGGATTCGAGCGTGGGCTCGATGTCGGCGTCGTCGCGCCACACCGCCTCCACCCGCATCCCGATGCGCACGTCTTCCACCGGGCACTCCTGGATCAGGTGCATGATCGACAGGTCCGAGCCGTCGAGCAGGATCAGCGCGCTGGTGTAGGGGATCTCCATCACCGAGCCGTAGAACTGCAGGTTCACCACGCAGTAGGAGGTGACGGTGCCCTTCTGGGCCACCTCGACCTCGATCGGCGTGGGGGCGCCCAGCTCGGGGTCGGCGCCCCGCGGCGGCACGTACACCCGGCTGTCGGGCGTGGCCTGCTGGCCGATGATCTTCTTCTGGGTGATGCCGGTGAGGAACCGGGTGGTGGCGTCGCCGGCGGTGAACACGTAGTCCAGCTGGGCGGGCGTCCGGACGCTGCGGACGGGCTCGACGTCGCGGAGCGACTCGGGCAGGGACAGCTCGGTCATGCGACCACCTCCCAGTGGGCCAGGTCTTCGATGCGGCCCTCGCGCTCCTCCGCCCACACCGGGCGGACCTTGGCGCCGGTCGACACCGCGTCCATGCCCGACGCCTTCACGGCCCCGAGCATCGGCGTGTCGGCGCCGTCGGGCACGATCAGCGCCCAGGCGAACGGCTCGTCGAGCGGGTGCTTCTCGTGGGGCTCGGTGACCCAGGCCCACGTGGCGATGGTGCCTTCCGGCCCCACCTCCACCAGCTCGGTCAGGTCCTCCCCCGTCACGGGGTCGAACTCGGCGGGCGGCACGATCACCCGGCCGTCGAGCGCCTTGGACCCCACCAGGACCTGCTCGCGCAGGCCGGTGAGGAACGCGCCGATCACCGGGCCGGTGGTCCGCTTGAACGGGTACTCGATGATGAGCGGGGCCTTGAGGACGGTCCCCTGTTCCTGACTGTCCGTCACGGGCGCAGAGACTAGAACACGTTTCAGTTCCGCGGGAAACCCGCAACCCGCTTCGCACGTCGTAGGCGTGCAGGTGGCAGGATCGGTCGGTGGGAGCGGCGCCGGACCCGGACCTGGGAGCGGTGCTCGACGCGGAGATCGGCGAGCAGCTCGCCACCTGGCGGCGCCGCTACCGAGGCCGGCCGCGAGCGGAGCGGCGGGCGCTGCTGCTCTTCGCCCTGGAGCGCGAGCAGATCGTCACCGTGGCGTACCGCGAGGAGGTCCTGGCGGCCCGGGTCGACGCGCTCGACGTGCCCGAGGAGGTGCGCGCCCACCTGCGCCGCGCCCTCGCCTGGGTCTGGCGAGACGAGGCGCTCCACGTCGAGTGGGTGCGGGGGCAGCTCCGCCACGAGCGCCGGCCGGTCGCCGCCTTCGTCCTGCTCGGCCACCAGGCGTTCGGGATCCTCGGCGGCTGGATCTCGACCACCCGGATGCACCCGGCCGCCGGGCGCTGGGTGGCCGACCGGTTGGCCCAGGCGCTGGTGCTGGGCGCCCGCCTCACCGGACGCCTGTCCCCCACCCTGGCCAAGGAGCTGCGGGCGCGCACCTTCGGCGAGTACGCCGCCCTCAACGTCGCGCTCGAGGCCACCGCTGAGCGCAGCTGGCGCCGCCTCCTCGAGCTGTCCACCGACGACGCCGAGGCCGCCGAGGTGGCCCGGATCGCCGAGGACGAGCGCCGCCACCGGGAGGCGTTCGACGCCATCGCCGAGCTGCTCGGGCCCGACGATCGCCTCCGCCCGGGCGCGGACGTCGACGCCTTCGCCGCCCGGCTGGCGGAGATCAGCCCCTGGTTCGTGCACGGCGACCACCCGCAGGCCGCGGCCCTCGGCCCGCCCAGCCACGACCGGGTCGCGGTGCGCGGCGGCGCCGGGACAGACCACCGCCGGGCGATCGCCGACGCCATCCGGGCCACCGGCGTGCTCGACGACGTGCCCACCGGCGCCCGCGTCGCCGTGCGCACGTCGTTCATGCTCGGCTACCACCGCCGGGACCGCAGCAACGTGATCAGCGCCGACGCCCTCGACGTCCTCACCACCCTCTTCCGGGAGGCCGGCGCCGCGGACGTGGCGGTGCTCGACGTGCCCAACGTGTACGACCGCTACGTGGCCAACCGGACCGTGGGCGACGTAGCGCGCTACTTCGGCCTCACCGGCGGCCGCTGGCGGATCGTGGACGCCGAGCGCGACCAGGAGCCGTGCGCCTACCCCCGCGGGCTGGGTCGCACCACCATCTCCCGCACGTGGATCGCCGCGGACGTGCGGGTGGTACTGGCGCCGGCGTGCACGGATCCCGTCGAGCACGGCCACCTGTCGCTCTGCACGCTCGAGGGCACGGGCGGCCGGGTCGAGCAGACCCTCTACTTCGGCCGCTACACGGACTTCCGCTCGGCCACGATGATGGTCCTCGACGTGGCGCCACCCCACCTGGCCGTCGTCGACGCCTGGGGGCCGGTGGCCGACGGACCGGTGGGCGTGATGGGCAGCCACCGCCCCTGCGATCCCCGGCGGGTGTACGCCGGGCGAGACCCGGTGGCCGTCGACGTCGCCGTGCTCCGGGACATGGGCGCGACGGACCTGCGGCTGGTGCCGATCGTGGCCACCGCGGCCCAGTGGCTCGGCGTGGAGCTCCCGGACCCGGTGGTCGACGGCCCTCGGGCTCCTGGGGCGGCGCTCACCGCGGCCCCGGCGCCAACCCCCTGGGACCGGCTGGTGTGCCGCCTGGCCTTCCCGATGTACACCTACGGCGGCGCCCAGGGGGCCGGTTCGTCCCGGCCTTCGACGAGGAGGCGTTCCCGCCGCTCGGCCCCACCCGGTGGGACCTCGCCGCCAGCCGGGAGCTGGCGCAGCGGGTGTTCGGCCTGCACCCGCCGACCTGAGCGCCAACTGGCAGAATCACGGGGTCAGGGGCAGCCGCCCCAGGGAGGGGCAGCGATGCTGCGAGCACGTCCGGCCATCGCCGCGCTGGCCATGGTGGTCATGGCCGCCGGCACCACCACCGCGGCCCAGGTCGCCACCGTCGCTCCCGCGGCGGCCACGGCGCCCGTGGTGAGCCCCACGATCGACCCGTTCGACCGGGCATCGGTGCTCGACGCCTACCAGAGCACGCTGGTCGCGGCCCGGGACGTCCCGACGGGGTGGACGGGCAGCACCGCCACCTGCACCAAGGGCACGGAGTCCGCGGCCTCGATCGACGCCACCCGGGCCGCCGTCAACTTCTACCGCGGGCTCGTCGGCCTCCCGGGCGTCACCGAGGACCCGGACAAGGACAGCAAGGCCCTGGCGGCGGCGCTGATGATGCAGGCCAACGGCACCATCGACCACGAGCCGCCCACCAGCTGGGCCTGCTACACCGCCGATGGGGCCGACGGCGCCAACAACTCGAACCTGGCCAAGAACGCCGTCGGCGCCAGGGCCGTGGACCTGGCGATGGTCGACCCCGGCGCCTCCAACGTGGTGGCCGGGCATCGCCGGTGGATCCTCTACCCGCCGACGACCTCGATCGGCACCGGGTCCACCGCGAGCTACAACGCGCTCTACGTGATCCCCGACCCGCCCTACACGCGCCCGGTCGGCGCCCAGTGGATCGCCTGGCCCAACGCCGGCTACGTGCCCAAGTCGCTCGTCCCGACGCTGTTCTCGCTGTCGTCGAACGTCTACCCGCTGGCCGACTACTCGAAGGCCACGGTCACGGTGAAGGTCGGCGGGACGGCGCTGCCGGTCACGGTCCACGCCCCCGAGGGCGGCTACGGCGACGACGCCCTGACGTGGGACGTCACCCTCCCGGCCGACTACTACCTGAACGATGCCGACGTGCGCTTCGACATCACCGTGTCGGGGATCGTGGCCGTCGGCATCGGCACCGTGCCGACCGTGTCCTACTCGTCCACTGCGATCGTCAACGACCAGCCCCCGACGGTGCCCGGGGCGCCCACCAACGTGACCGCCACGGCAGGCAACGCCAAGGCCACCGTGTCGTGGAGCGCGCCGGCGGACAACGGCGGCACCCCGATCACCGGCTACAAGGTCACCCCCTACGTCGGCAACGTGGCCCAGACCACCCGGACCTTCGCCTCCACCGCCACCAGCCAGGCCATCACCGGCCTCACCAACGGCACGACCTACACGTTCAAGGTGGCGGCGACCAACGGTGTCGGCACCGGCGCGACGTCCTCGGCGTCGGCCGCGGTCACGCCGACCAAGCCGCCCTACGCCCCCTTCGCCTCCTGGGGGGCGCTGGTGGATCGGATCTTCCTCGACCTGACCGCCAAGGCCCCCACCAGCAGCGAGCGATCGACCTGGGTCACCGCGCTGTCGAACAGCTCGAAGACCTCCGGCGACCTCGTCGAGGCACTGCGGCGCGGCACCGACAACACCACCAACGTGGACCCCACCACCCGCCTCTACTCGGCGTTCCTGGGCCGCACCCCCGACGCCGGTGGCCTCAAGTTCTGGGTGGGGCGCCGCCGCTCCGGGGCCTGGACGCTCAACCGCATGGCCGACAGCTTCGCCAGCAGCTCGGAGTTCACGCGCAAGTACGGGTCGCTCACCAACCGGGCGTTCGTGACGCTCATCTACACCGACGTCCTCGGCCGCACCGCCGATCCCGCCGGCGTGGACTACTGGACCCGCCAGCTCGACCTCGGCCGACGGACGCGGGGCGCCGTGATGGTGGGCTTCTCCGAGTCCAACGAGTACAAGACCAAGCAGGCCAACAAGGTCGATGCCGCGGTGGCCTACATCTTCCTGCTCGGCCGGGCGCCCACCGCCACCGAGGTCACGGACTGGGCCACCGCCCGCACCGGGGGCACCTCGGCCGCGGCGCTGGCCAAGCAGCTGCTCGACTCGGCGGCCTACGCCACCCACATCGGCGGCTGAGCGACGAGGTGGCCAGGCCACCACGCCGTTCGCTCAGTCGTCGTTGACGAGGGTGGCCGTGGCGAGGACCTTCTTCTGGACCAGCGGCATCCCGTCGGGGACGACCACCTGGAACTGGAAGGTCTCGTCGGGCTCGGTGACCGTGTCACCGTTGATCAGCACGTCGATGACCTTGGACCCCCTCGTGCCGGCGGGGATGACGATGCTGCCGGACCCGATGGCCTTGAAGTCCTTGCCCGGGGCGCCCTCGGCCCCGCCGACGGCGGTGCCGTCGATGGTGCGGTAGGTGAGGATCATCGGCGCCGTCGTGGCCTTGGAGAACTGCAGCACGAACTGGGCCCTCGTGAACCCCGACGCCGTGCGCCCGGCGTCGCCCTCCAGGAGCTTCACGTCAGCAACGTTGAGCAGCGGGTCGCTCGAAGGCCGGTAGTTGTCGATGATCGTGACCTCGCCCGTCGCCACGTCGATGGGGATCGGGGCCCCGTTCGCCGCAGTGATCGAGGCGATGCGGACCTGGAACGTCTCGTCGGGCTCGGTGACCGTGTCCCCGATGACCGTGATGTTGGCCGCCGTCCAGGTCTGGCCCGCCGGGATCTTCACGGACTGGGGGCTCGATGCGGTCCCCGTGGACCGGTAGTCGCCCGACGAAGCGCCGCCGGTCGCCGTGCCGTTGGCCGTGTAGTAGCGGACCGTGACGTCGGTGGTCAGCGCAGAGGTGAGGGAGATGGGGACGAACACGCCGATCGTCCCGTCGTCGGGCTCGAGCACCTGCGCGTCGCCGACGGAGACCCGGGGGTACTGGATCGTGATCGAGACGGTCGCCGGTGCCGAGGTGCCGCCGAAGGCATCCTCCGCCACGAACGTGAAGCTGTCCGATCCCGTGGTCGCCGTGGCCGTGTAGGTGCACGCATCCCCTGCGGCGCCGGTGCACGAGACGGTGCCCTGCGTCGGTGCGTCGACCACCCGGAAGGTCAGCGCGTCGCCGTTCGCGTCGGCGCCCGTGAGGTGGAGGTCCTTGGCGATGCCCTTGGTCACCGACAGGGAACGAGCGTTGGCCGTGGGCGCGGTGTTGACCAGGTTGATGGTGGCCGTCGCCTGATCGGTGCCACCGTTCCCATCATCGACGGCATAGGTGAACTGGTCGGTGCCCTCCGCATCGGCGTCGGGGGTGTAGGTGCAGTGCGTTGCGGTGCAGTCGAGCGACCCCTTGGTCGGACCGTCGACGGGCGCAGTGAACGTCAGCTCATCGCCGTCCTCGTCCGATGCTTGGAGGTCGAACTCCTTCGGCACCCGGCGTTCCACGTCGATGGACATGTCGGGGGCGTCGGGCGCGTGGTTCGTGACCACCGCGGCCTCGGGCAGGACGACCTCGGACTCCGCCGACCGCGGCCCGATGCCGAGGTCGTTGACCGCCGCCACCCGGAAGGTGTGGGGCACACCAGGATCGAGGCCGGTGATGGTGTGGGTGGTGGCCGTCGAGGTGAAGGTCACCGCCGCGAGCGGGCTCCCGCCCACGTAGGGGGTGACGACGTAGCCGGTGATGGGCGAGCCGCCGTCATCGGCCGGCGCGACCCAGTCGAGGGTCACGGACCCGATCCCAGCGGTGGCGGCGCCGACCGATGGCGCCCCCGGAGCCGCGGCCGGCTTCGCCGAGCCCAACCGGCCCTTGTTGGCGGTGACGCCGACGTTGCCCGCGGCGTCGAGGGCCTGGACGATGAACTCCGCCGAGGTCGCACCCGAGGGCAGCTCGACCGACCCGGACCAGGTGCCGCCGGACCCGCTGAGCTCCAGGGCTGACCAGTCCGACGACCCGTTGGGCCGGTACAGCGCGACCACGCGCCGGACGCCCGAGGCGTCGCTGACCTGCGCGGTGAGGACCAGCGTGGAGCCCGCCACGCCGCCCTTCGCTCCCCGGAAGGTCGGGGCCTGGTGGTCCGTCGAGGTCGAGTAGTACACGGTGGCGTGCACGTCGTCGTACAGGCGCAGCGTGCCCACCCCCTCGGGGTCCGCCACCCCGTCGCTGGCGTAGTGGCCTGGGATCAGCACGACCTGCTGGCGCTGCGGCGCGCTGCCCGGCGTCGGCACGCCGTCGGGGTCGCTGAACTGGGTGATCGTCGCCATCCTCGACGGGAAGGCCAGGTCGCCCATCGCCAGCTCCGGCTCGTCGGCCGAGGCGTCGAGCATGGGCCGGGAGAAGGCCGCATCGAAGGGGTCGACGGTCTCGGCGGTGTGGAGCCCGGTGAGCAGCACGCCATGGGCGGGCAGGAGCTCGCCGCCCGACGACGCCGTCACGTCCACCTGGGTCCGGGGCATGACCGGCCGGCCGGGGGTCACCTGGGGGTCCTGGTCCGTGCCGCCAGGGCCGTCGACGGTGTAGTAGCGGCCGGTGGCCTCGTCGTGGGCGGTGAAGGTCGGGTCGATCACCAGGTCGACCGACGACAGGTCCGATGCCGGGACGGCCTCGGGATCCTGGAGGTCCGGGGCGGGCCGGGTGACGGGCTCGGTCCCGACGCGGTACATCGGGAGCCCGTAGAACGTGGTCGTCGCCAGCGCCTTCTCGTCGTAGGCGCCGTAGAGCCCCTGGCCCGCGAAGTACTGCTGCTTCGCCAGCGCCATCGCCTGGCCCGCGGTGACGGCGCCGTCGAGCTGGCGGGCGAACAGCACCATCAGCCGCTCGTGCAGGCCGACGGTGGCCTGGTCGCCGTAGCCGAAGCCGGTCGTCGCCACGTAGACGGAGCCACGCCCGGCGATGGCCTCGGCGATGTCCTCCGAGGTGGCCCCGGGGACCACCGCATCGGAGACGTTGAGGCCCGCGTGGCAGCCCATCGAGAACACGAGCCGAGCCCCGCCCGGCAGGGCGTCGGCCAGCTCGGCGGCGGTGAAGGTGTCTGGTGTCGGCCCACCGGCGAAGCCGGCTGCCGACAAGCCCGAGCGATGGTCGAAGTGGCCGTAGACCGCAGCGGCGGCGGGGTCGGCGGCGGCGAGGTCGCCGAGGAGCTCCTCCGCCGTCCAGCTGTCGTTGATGCGGGAGGTCACCGTGGGCGCCTCGCCGCCCGCAGACGCGAGCGACGACGACAGCGCGGTGCGCACCTTGCCCGCTCCGTCGGACATGAAGTCGTAGCCGGAGGCATAGGCGGAGTCCGTCGAGAGGATGCCGTCCGCAGCCAGGTAGGTGTCGACCTGCTCGATGATCTGGGCCGGATCCTCCACCAGGCGGCCGACGGCGAGGTCCGGCACGTAGAGCCGGCGGTTCAGCCACGGCACGGGGTCGAGGTCGCCGTAGGGGTCGTCGCTCAGCACGTAGCCGACCTGCAGGCTGTCGTGGTACTCGTTGTCGTCGCCCACGCTGGACGCGTAGCCGGTCTCGTTGCCAACCCGGGTCGTGTCGTCGAGGCGGGCCTGCGGGAGCAGGTCGTCGGCGCCGACGAGCACCACGTTGGCGAGCGACGGGTGTGCGGCCACCGCGCCACCGCCGTCGCGCACCTGGCCGACGAGCGCGGTGATCGCCTTGACCACGGCGTTGGCCTGGTCGACCGAGCAGGGATCCGCGTCCCAGGCGTCGTAGGCCGCGGCGACCGCCGCGTCGCCGTCGATCGGCAGGACCACGCCGTGCACGCCGTCGGCCGCAGCCAGCTGCTGGAGCTTGGCCATCACGGCGTCGGCATCGTCCGTGCCGAACGTGTCCCCGAGCCGCTCCTGGTTGACCAGGATCAGCGTCTGGAGGTCAGACGGCAGCGCGCTGAGGTCCGGGAGGGTGCCGGCCACGCCACCCGTGCGGGCGTAGGCCGGGCAGGTGTCGGGTGCCGGGACCGACGCCGATCGGACGCGCAGCACGTAGGGCAGGTTGCTCTGGGCGCCGTCGTAGGCGCTGACCTGGATGAGCTCTGGAGCGACGGCCTCGACGCTCTCGATCTCGGCATCGGCGTACGCCGAGGTGCCGGCCACCGACTCACCCGGGACCTGCGGGACGTCGGCACCCTTGTCCGGCGGCGCGGCGGCCAGCGACGACAGCGGATCGGCGACGAGGTCCGCGACGGGCTCGGCCTGGGGCCCAGCGCCGCGGCTCGAGCGCGGGGAGGGCGTGCGGCCCGTCACCGAGTCGCTCGGGGGGCCGTAGAGCACCAGGTCGGCGTCGCCGGCCAGGTGGCTGAGGCGGACCGAGACGCGGTCGCCCGGCGCCGGCGAGTAGCGGAACAGGTCCACGTCGGTCGCGGAGCTCAGGTGCGAGAGGTAGAGGGTGTCGTCGGCGATGGTCGACGCGGCGAGCGGATCGCTCGGAGCATCGGGCGCCGGCACGACCGTGATCGGGAGCCGATCCGTGGTGGCAGAAACCGCACCCGCCGAGACCTTCGCGGAGGCCTTGGAGGTGCCGAGCGCGAGCCCCGGGCGGGCATCGAAGGACAGCACGTGCTCGGTGCCGGGCTCCAGGCCCTCGAGCTTCCAGGTCACCTTGGTGGCCGACCGCAGGACCTCGACGCCGGGGGCACCGAGCGGCGAGGCCGTGCCCGGAGCGACGTCGGCGCTCCCGTCGACGTACCGGAAGCCGGCCGGCAGCGACACCTGGGCGACGGCGTCCACGGGCACGTCGCCGGTGGCGGTGACGTGCAGCTCGTAGCCGACGGTGGGCGCACCCGAGGCGAAGTCCTGGACCCCGGAGGTGACGAGGTCCAGGTCCTCCCAGGGGAAGTCGGCCCGGTCCATCATCCCGACGATGGCGTCGCTCACGTCGACGCTGGGTGGCAGGCCCGGTGCGAGCTCGGCCACGGTGAGGCCCGGGAGCGCGCCGTTGAGGCCGCGCAGGACGGCATCGGGCAGGACGACACCCGCCCCGAGGGCGTCGCCGAGGGTCGCGCCCCCGCACGTGAACCCTGCGCTGCAGTCGACGAGGTCGGTGAGCGAGCCACCGTTGGCCGCGGCGACGGCGTCGAGGGACAGGGCGGCGAGGCCGGGCGAGCCGGCGATGGCGCCGGCCAGGGACTGGTCGCCGATCTCGGTCACGCCGAGGTTGACGTCGTCGACGTCGACGGTGGCCACGGGCGCCTCGTGCGCGAGGAGCAGCGCCACGTTCGGGCCCAGCGGGATCCGGCGCAGGCGCGGGTGGGCGTCGAGGACGGGCGCGGCGACCGCGTCGAGGTCCAGCTCGATGAGGGACGTCACCTCGTCGACCCCGAGCTCCTCGCAGGTGGTGTCGCCCCCGGTGGCGGCGGCGAGGACCGCGCACCACGAGCGACCGTCGTCGTACACCACCTCGGAGAGCGGGGTGGATCCCAGCTGGAGCGCAGCGGGGCTGAGGTTCAGCAGCGGCGGGCTGTCAGGGTCGAGGTCCCCGATGGTCAGGGCGCGCAACGGGTGCTCCGCCGGGAGGTCCCCGGCGGCCAGCAGGTCCAGCACCTGGCCGAAGGTCACCGACTGGACGGGCAGCCCTTGGTACGGGGTCCCGACGAGCAGGGCCCGCCAGCCACCGTCCACGTCCACCGTCACGGTGGCCAACGGCGCCCGCTTGGCGTTCGGGGCGCGCTTCGCGTTCGGAGCGATCGACTCGAGCGGCGCCCGCTTGGCGTTGGGGGCGTGGCGAGCGTTCGGCGCCCGCTTGGCGTTCGGCGCCCGCTTGGCGTTGGGGGCTCGCTTCGCGTTCGGGGCCGATGCCACGTCGAAGGAGAACGACCGGATCGCTTCGGTCGGGATGTCGCGGATCGCCACCTGGGACGCGCCCGGCTCGGTCTCCGCCGTGCTGGCGGCCAGCGATGCGGTCAAGGCCGTGGGCGCCGCCACGTCGAGGGTCGCGAGGACGGCCTGGGTGCCGTTGTCCACGTCCCTGGAGCCAGGCACCAGCTGCGGCCGGCCGTAGTCCACGGCCGCCTTGTCGGCGAAGGACCCGAACACCACGTGCGCGCCGTCGGCGGACAGGTGCGGGACGAAGCTGCTGTTGCGCACCCCACCGCCATCGACCTGCTCCAGGGTCCCGTCGGTGCGGCGAACCACGACGATCTGGCCACGCTCGCTCGGCCCCGACAGGTCCGGGTCACCCCGGTGGTAGCCGATCGCCGCGGTCTTGCCGTCGCGCCCGAGGTCGACCCAGGCGCCCTGCGAGAAGCCCTGCGGGTCCCAGCCCGCCGGGTCCAAGGGCGCCAGCTTCACGAACGCATCGGTCTGGAGATCCCGGCGGAAGACGCCCTCCCCGGCAAGTGGCCCGGTGGTGGAGCCACCGATGTTGGTGGCCGTGGTGCCGAAGGCCACGTAGCGGCCGTCGCCCGACAGGGCCACGTTCGCCCAACCCGACCGAGGTTCGTCGCTGCCGAGGTGGAAGTCGGTCCCGAGGTCGCCGTTCGGCGCATCCTGGCCATCGACGTAGTCGAGGAGGACGACGTCGGTGGGCACCGTGTCGTCGAACGTGAGGTCGTCATCTGGGTCGCGGTCGCGCAGGAAGGGGCGGGCGCTCGACTGCACCGCACCCAACGAGGTCATGCGGGCGAAGGCCACCTTCGAGCCGTCGTTGGAGACGTCGGGCTGGAACATGAAGTAGCCCTCGCCGTCGGCGACGAGCGAGACCGAGCGGTCGCCGGGCTCGTCGAAGCGGTGGTCGTGGTCCGCGTCACGGTCCACCACGAAGACGTCGTCACTGGTGCCGTTCGCGTCGACGGCCACCAGGTCATCAGCATTGGACACGAACGCCACGAACCGACCGTCGTCGGACACGTCGAGCGCGGGCGGCGCCACGTGGACCTCAGGGGCCTCCTCGACCGCGTAGCTCTGGCTGACGCCGCTGTGGCCGTCGGCCGACGCGCTGGCGCCACCGGAGGTCGAGCGGCTGAGCAGCGTGGTGCTGGTGGAGCCGGGCTCGTCGAACGTGCCGTCTCGGTCCGCATCGCGGTCGACCACGAACACGTCAGCGGCGTCGTTCGCGTCGCTGGGGACCAGGTTGTCGTAGCCGCTGGCGAACACCACGAAGCGGCCATCCGCGCTCAGCGAGAGGGCACCGACGGGGAGCCCGCTCGCCCCCTTTGCCAGGACCGAGCCGTCGTACGCCCGGGTGATCCGGCTGGTGGTGCCGGTGAGCGTGTCCCGCACGTACACCTCGGCGAGGGGCGTACCGCCGGCCTCGGCGTGGGGCACGCCGCCATCGACCTGCTGCGAGGTCGACGTGAACGCGACGTAGCGACCATCGCCGCTCACATCGGTCAGGAACTCGTGCGGAACGCCGTTGTCCAGGCCCTCGTCGGCGGCGGACAGCGAGGCGATCTGCAGGCTGGCGTCGCTGGGCACGAGCGGGTCGCTGACGGTGGCGCCGGTCGGCGCGTACTCGTAGGTGGCGTAGTGCTGGTACCCGCCCTCCTGCGTGTCGCCGACGAACCACCACGAGCCCGTGGTCGCGTCGTAGGCCATCGAGCTGCGCAGGGCATCGGTGTCTCGGCCCGGCGCCGTCTGGTCGCTCTTCAACCAGTCGGCGAGCACGTCGGGCACGGTGGTCTTGGTGGAGGCCCCGGTCACCAGGTCGACCACGCACTCGACCGCGGTCTCCGAAGGCTGGTAGGGGTCGTCGATGCCGAAGTAGTGCAGGGCACCGCCGATGACGGCGGCGGAGTACCCGAACGACGCATCGCTGCCGGGGTAGGCCCGCACGGGGACGGTCTGGCTGCAGTCGTCGGCCACGGTCAGGTCGGTGTGGCCGCCGCTCATGGACACGATGCGCACCTGGGCCTCGGGCACCGGGAGCGACTCGTCCCAGCTGAACAGCACCACCGAGTCCCCGAGCGTGCCCACCGGCGCGACGTCGAACGGTAGGGTCCGTCATCAGGTCCTTGGTCAGGGCTCCACCCGGCGCCCGGAGGTGGAGCCGCCCGAGGCCTTCGGAGCGCTCGAGCAGCCACAGGCCGTCGGCGCCGACCGGGGCCATGCCGATGATGGAGCCGAACTCCTGCAGCTCGGTCGTGGGCAGCAGCTCGGCGATGGTGCCGGCGCCCTGCGGGGTCACCCCGCTCGCCACGACGCGTCGGGCCTGGCCGTCGGTGTAGGCGACGCGCCCGTCGCCGAGGGTGGTGATCTGCTGCGACACGTTGATGGCCGTGGAGGTGGCCCGGTGGCCGACACCGTCGGGGACCCCGGGGTACGAGTTCGGATCGATCGTGTACTCCGGCGGCCCGGGGTTCGGGTTGTCGCCGAGGCCGGCCACCCGACGGGTCCGGCCCGTGCCGCGCTCCACCTGCGACACCACCTCGTAGTCGCGCACGTACACCCCGTCGGCGCCCACGGCGAGGCGCGACGCGTACAGCGTGTAGGCCACCTCGTCTCGGTGGGTCCACGAGGTGCCGATCGGATGGTTCGGGCTCTGGAACCCGCCTGGCCCGAGGATGCTGCCGGACCGCAGGACCACCTCGGGATCACCATCGGCGGCCGCCGGATCAGGCGCGGGCACCAGCACCATGAGCCCCGCGGCAAGCGCTGCGGCGAGCAAGGCCGCCACGCTCCGCGTCTGCCGGCCCGCACGGCCACGCCGCGTCCGCCCACGGATCAAACCCATCGACTCGTGCACCACTGTCGCTCCCACCCCTGGACCCCTCGCGCTCCGGCTGCCGGATTGGGCCGACACGCTAGCGGTCCCGGGCCCCCGGATGGGCCGCGGATCGGCCCCACGGACATGGTCCACCGGCAGCCGCACGCCGTCTGTGCGCGAGGGCACACAACGAGCGTGACCTGCGACAACATCACCTCCGGGCCACCACGGCCCGGCCCGATCCGCGAAGCTGGCGCCATGGTCGAGGGGGAGGCGGTGCTGGCACCGTACGTGCCGAGGCTGCTGCTCGGGTGGGACGACGACGCGCCGCGCATCCGCGTGCTCGACGCGACCGTCGCCTCGGTGGACCTGTCCGGGTTCACGCGCCTCACCGAGCGCCTGGCCGCCACGGGCCGTGGTGGCGCGGAGGAGCTCGCGGCGGTGATCTCGCGCATCTTCACGGGGCTCACCGACCTGGCCTTCGACGGCGGCGGCGACATCGTGAAGTTCGGCGGCGATGCCCTCCTCGTCCTCTTCGACGGCGAGGGGCACGCCACCCGGGCCGTGGCCGCGGTCGCCGCGATGCAGCAGCTCATCCGCACGGCGGGCCGCGTCGAGACGGCGTTGGGCACGGTGCGGCTGCAGATGTCGGCGGGAGCGCACTCCGGCCGCTTCCCGCTGTACCTCACCGGCGCCGGGTACCGCGTGCTCCACGTCGTGGGTCGGGACGCCTCGCAGGTCGTGGCCCTCGAGTCAGCCGCCTCCGCAGGCCAGGTGCTCGTGAGCGACGCCACCGCGGCAGCCCTGCCGAGATCGTGGACCACGGCCGCTGGGCCGGAGCACACCTCGTCCGCCTCGGGGTGGCCAGGGCCCCGGCGAGCGAGCCGCGGCCCAGCCTCCTGGCCCCCAGCACCGAGGTCCACCGCTTCATCCCGCCACCCCTGCTGGCGTCGCTGCGCGAGCCCGGCATCGACGGCGAGCACCGCTCCGCGGCCATCTCGTTCCTGTGCACCCCCGGGACCGACGCGCTCGAGTCGCAGGGAGGTCCCGAGGCGGTGCTCGGGCGGCTCGACGCCATCACCGAGGCGATCGACAGCGCCGTCGACCGGTACGGCATCACCTGGCTGGAGACCGACGTGGCCGTGGACGCCGCGAAGTTCATCGTGGTGGCCGGGGCGCCCACGGCCTCCGAGGACGACGAGCAGCGCCTGCTGCGGGCCATCCGTGACATCGCCGACGCATGCGGCGACCTGCTCCAGATCGGCGTCAACCGAGGTCCGGTCTTCCTCGGGCGCATCGGTCACCCGCGGCGCCGCTCGTACTCCCTGCTCGGCGACGCCATGAACCTGTCGGCGCGGCTGATGGCCCGAGCTCGACCCGGCCAGGCCCTGGTGTCGAGGTCGGTCCTCGACCTCAGCCGGGCCCGCTTCGAGGTCGAGCGGCTCGAGCCGTTCCTCGTGAAGGGCAAGCGCCAGCCGGTCGAGGCCGCCGTGCTCGGGGCCCTCGTGGCCGATGGCGACGAGCGGACCGACCGGGTGGTGCTCGTCGGCCGGGAGGCGGAGCTCGACCGCCTCACCGCCGCCGCCGATGCCGTGGCCGCCGGGCAGGGCGGAGCGTTCGAGGTCGTGGCTGAGGCGGGGATGGGCAAGTCCCGCCTCCTCGCAGAGACAGCTCGAGCCACCCCAGCCGGGGTGCGCTGGCTCACGAGCGCCGCATCGCCGTACACGGCGAGCGCGCCCTACGCCGCGGTGCGGGCCCTGCTCCGATCGGCCTTCGGCATCAGCGGGGATGCCAGGCCTGCGGACGCCGGCCGCGCCTTGCGCCACTGGCTGGAGGCCGTCGCGCCCGAGCTGCTCGGGTGGGCGCCGCTGCTGGGCGACGTGGTGGGCGCGGACGTGCCGGCGACGCACGAGGTCGAGCGGCTGGACCCGACCCTCCTGCTGGCCCGCCGCCACGAGGTGGTGGTGGACGCGCTGGCGCGAGCGCTGGACGGACCGACCGTCGTGCTGGTCGAGGACCTGCACTGGGCCGACGACGCCTCGGTCGAGCTGCTGGCTCGCGTCGCCGCGGCCACCGACCTCGCGCCCTGGCTGGTGGTCGGCACGCGCCGGGGCGAGGCCGACGCCGCACTCCTGGGCGATGCCGCTCAGCTCGTGGCCCTCGGGGCCCTCCGCCGGCGGATGCGGAGCGGCTCGCGGTGTACGTGGCCGACGACCTGCCCCTGCCGGACCAGCTGCTGGAGGCCATCGCCCGACGCTCCGGCGGCAACCCGCTCTTCATCCGGGAGCTCGTCGCCGGCTTGGCAGCCCAGGCCGCCTCCGGTGCCGCCCTCGCGGAGCAGTCCGACCTGCCGACCTCCATCGAACGGCTCATCCGCAGCCGCATCGACACGCTGTCGGTGCCGGATCGGGCGCTGCTGCGAGACGCGTCGGTGTTCGGGCCCGAGGTCGACCTCGACCTGCTCGGCACGGTGCGGGACGACCCCGCCGCCGCCGACCCGCAGCGCTGGCGGCCGATGGCCGCGTTCGCGATGGTCGACGGTCGCACCCTGCGCTTCACCCACGACCTGTTCCGCACCGGCGCCTACGAAGGGCTCCCCTACCGCCGACGCCGCCACCTCCACGAGCGCGTGGCCGACGCCCTGGCGGCGACCGCCTCGGACCTCGACGAGCTGGCACCCGTGCTGGCGCTCCACTACGCCAGCGCGGACCGCCACGACGATGCCTGGCGATGGGCGGTGCGCTCGGGTCGGCGAGCGTGGGCGGCGGGCGAGGTGGCCGAGGCTGCCGAGCAGTTCCAGGTGGCGCTGCGGGCCGCGCCCCACGTGCGCGACGCCACCGGCGCGCAGGCGACGCCGCTCGACGTCGCCGAGGTCGCCGAGGCCCTCGGCGACGCGTGCGACCGGCTCGGCCGCTTCCCCCAGGCGAGCGCCGCGTACCGCCAGGCCCGTCGTGCCCAGGTCGATCCCGTCCGCCAGGTGCGCCTGGTGCGCAAGCAGGGCACGATCGAAGAGCACGCCGGCCGCTACACCAGCTCGCTGCGCTGGTTCGGGCGGGGCCTGGGCCAGGTCGGCCGGCTCCTCGACGAGCGCCCGGCCGACCTCGACGAGCGTGCAGCGTCGGTCGCCCAGGTGGACCTGGAGCTGGCCTACGGGGTCACCCGCTTCTACCAGGGCAAGCTCCGCGAGGCCGCCCGCTGGTGCGAGCGGGCGGCGTCCGGGGCCGAAGCGATCGGTGAGGTCGCCCTGCAGGCCCAGGCCCACCTCCAGCTCGAGATGGTCTACAGCGACCTGGGCCACCCCGACCGCGCTCGGCACGGCGACGCCGCGCTCGCCCTGTTCACCGAGCTGGGCGACGACCTCAAGCTCGGCCACCTGCACCTCAACCTCGGGGTCAGCGCCTACAACGAGGGGCGCTGGGACGAGGCACTGCGGTCCTACGCCCGCAGCGCCGACGCGTACGGCCGCGCCGGCGACGTGGTGGGCGCCGCCAGCACCCACAACAACACTGCCGAGATCCTCACCGACCAGGGCCGCTACGACGAGGCCCGCGCCGAGCTCGAGGTCGCCCGTCGCGGGTACCGGGCCGCGGCCTACGCGTGGGGCACCGCGCTGACCACCAGCGGCCTCAGCCGGCTGGCGGTGCGCGCCGGCGACTTCTCGACCGCCCACGCGCTGCTGGACACGGCCGAGCAGGAGTTCGCCACCCTGGACTCCGCCGCGCTGGTCCTCGACACCAGGGTCCGCCAGGTGGAGTGCCTGGTCGCGGAGCGGCGAGGCACCGAGGCGCTGGCGCTCGCCGAGCTGGTGACCGCCGAGCTGGCCGCCTTCGGTTCGGTGCCCCTCCTGCCAGCGGCGCTGGCGCGGCTGCGCGGCTGGGCGCTGGTGCTCGAAGGTCGCCAGGGCGACGGCCGGGCCGCGCTGGAGCAGGCGCGGCACCTGGCCGCCGACGAGGACGCCACCTTCGAGGTGCTGCTGGCCGTCGCCTCCCTGGTAGCGCTCGACCGGGCCGAAGGCCGCCCGCCGGTGCCGGACGACGAGCTCGCCGTGGCCGATGGCTGCGAGCGCCTCGATCGTGCAGCTGCCGCCCGTCCCGGTCGCGCCCGCCGGCGACAGCTAGCGGGCTCGGCGGCGCAGCTCGTCCACGTCGACGATGGTCACCCTGCCGCGGACACGGCGACGACCCCTCCTTCTCCAGGGCCTTCAGCAGGCGGTTGGCGGTGGGGCGGGTGGTGCCGGCCAGCGACGCCAGGTCGTCCTGGGTCAGCGGGATCGACGGCGGGCCCACGGCACCGGGCGCCCGCTCGAACGCCTGCACCGCGTCGAGCAGCCGCCGCAGGATCCGCTTGTCCGCGGGGAAGTGCAGCGCCTCCAGGAGGTGCACCGATAGCCGCTCGACCTGCTCGGCCAGGACCGCCTGCAGGAAGCGGTCCACGCCCGGCCCCGACCGCCGCAGCTCCTCGAACTGGGGGCGGGCCATGGAGAGGGTCTCGGTGGGCGCCAGGGCGACCGCCGAGGCGCTGCGGTAGCTGCGCTCCTGGAGCATCGTGAGCTCGCCGAACGTGTCGCCGACGCCCAAGATCGTGAAGGTGGCCGAGTCGCCGAGCGGGGTCGTGGCCCGGATGGCCACGTGGCCCTTGTCGATCACGTGGAGCGTCTCGGCCGGGTCGCCCTCGTGGAAGATCACCTCGCCTCGGGCGAACCGACGGCGACGCATCGTGGCCCGCACGCTGCGCAGGTCGTCGGCCGGGATGGCCGCGAGGAAGCCTCCACCGCGCACCATCGCCGGCCCCTCACCCGGCCGGGTCGGCGGTGCCGCCCGGTTCGTCCGTCGGGGCATCGGTGCCACGCTCGGCGGCCTCGGCCGCCGCGGCGCCCGGCGTGAGGCCGGCGGCCAGGGCGTCCGGCGTCATCCGCAGGTGGCCGGCGACGTCGTCGGCGTCGAGGTCGTCGTCGGGCTCGGGAACGGGTCGTCCGGGCATCGCCGCGCCTCCCCCTCAGCGCCCGGGCCGAGCGGCACGCCCGGCCCTGATGCCGTGGCCTTCGGTGTCCTCGGCGTCGGCCTCGTCGACCCGACCGGACCGGATGCCGTGGGCCTCGGTGTCATCCACCTCGGCTCCGTCGACCCGGCCGGCCCGAGCGGCCCGTCCGTTGCGCACGGCATGGCCTGCGGTGTCATCGACCTCCGCATCGCCCATGCGGCCCGCCTTCAGGCCGTGGGCCTCGGTGTCGTCTTCGTGGGTGTCGATCTCGTGCTCGTCCATCGTCCTTGCTCCTTGGTGTGGTTGGTGTCTCGGACAGGGATCACGGTACGGAAGGTCGGCCCGGCGGTCTGTGCCGCAGCGCACGTTCGGCGCGTGCGCGTCAGCGGCCCCTCCGGGCCAGGGCGTCGGCATCGAGCACGGCCACCTTGCCCCGCGCCACGGTGACGACGCCGTCGCGCTCGAGCGCCTTCAGGAGCCGGTTCACGGTGGGTCGGGTGGTGCCGGCCAGCGAGGCCAGGTCGTCCTGGGTGAGCGGGATCGGCTCGCCCGGCGCATCGGCCAGGCCGAAGGCCTCGACCGCATCGCCGAGGCGCCGCACGATCCGCTTGTCCGACGGGACGTGGAGGGCGTCGAGCAGGTGGGCAGAGAGGCGCTCCACCTGCGCGGCCAGCACGGCCTGCAGGAAGCGGTCCACGGCGGGGCCCTTGGATCGCAGCTCCTCGAACAGCGGCCGACCCATCGAGAGCGTCTCGGCGGCATCGAGCGCCACGGCCGACGCGGTCCGGTGGCCGTGGTCGAGCAGCAGGGTGAGCTCGCCGAACGTGTCGCCCGGCCCGAGGATCGCGAACGTCGCGGTGTCCCCGAGGGTCGTCGTGGCCCGGATGGCCACGTGGCCCTTCTCCACCAGGTGCAGCGTGTCGCCCGGGTCGCCCTCGTGGAAGATGACCTCGCCCTTGGCGAAGCGTCGCCGGCGCATCGCCGCCCGGACGGACCGCACGTCCTCCGCCGGGACCGCCTCCAGGAACCCACCCCCAGCTGCCATGGGCGGGCACCCTAGTGAACGCGGCACGGGTGGTGGTCGGCCTGGCAGGCTCTGCGCCCATGGCTGAGCGGGCGATCCGGGTGTTCGTGTCCTCCACGTTCCGAGACATGCAGGCCGAACGGGAGGAGCTGGTCAAGCGCGTCTTCCCCCAGGTGCGGCGGCGGTGCGAGGAACGAGGCGTCGGCTGGTCGGAGGTCGACCTGCGCTGGGGCGTGACCGACGAGCAGAAGGCCGAGGGCGCCGTGCTGCCGATCTGCCTGGCCGAGATCGACCGCAGCCGGCCGTTCTTCCTCGGGCTGCTCGGCCAGCGGTACGGGTGGGTGCCCGACGAGACGCCCGAGGACCTCGGCGCCCAGCTGCCCTGGCTGCGGGAGCTCCAGGGCACCTCGGTCACCGAGATGGAGGTGCTCCACGGCGTCCTCAACGACGTCAGCCAGGCCGGCCGCTCGTTCTTCCACTTCCGCGACCCGTCGTGGCTGGCGTCGCGCCCCGCCGACGAGCAGGCGATCCTGGGCGAGGACGTGCCCGAGAACGTCGCCAAGCTCGACGACCTCAAGGATCGGGTCCGGGCCGCTGGCGTGCCGTGGGCGGACTACGCCACGCCGACCGAGCTGGGCGAGCAGGTGCTGGCCGAGCTCATGGCCATGGTGGACGAGCTGTTCCCACCCGGGACCGAGCCCGATGCCCAGGCCGCTGCCGACCAGGCCCACGCGGCGTTCGGTGCGGCCCGCCGCGCCGGCCACATCGACCGCCCGGCCGTCGCCGCCCGCCTCGACGCCCACGTCGCCGGCGCCGATGGCCCGCTCGTCGTCGCCGGCGAGCCCGGGTCGGACCTCACACCGCTCGTCGCGGCGTGGGCCGACGCCCGCCGCCAGGCGAGCCGGGACGACACCGTCGTCGTCCACCACGTCGCAGCCACGAGCGATGCCGCCGACTGGCGGTCCCTCGCCGGTCGCATCGCCTGCGCCCTCGACCCGGCGCTCGATCCGGCGACGCTCCCCGACGATCCCGCGGGGCGGCGGGCAGCCCTGTTCGGCGCCCTGGACCGGTTCGGCGCATCGGGTCGTCGAGCGCTCGTGGTGGTCGACGGCGCCGACCTGCTGGTGGACGTCGACGGTGCCCTCGAGCTCACGTGGCTGCCCACGTCGGTCCCGGCCAACGTCCGCGTGGTCGTCACCACGGCGGACCACCGGGCCGCGGACGAAGCCGTCCGCCGCGGCTGGCCGGTCCACGACGTCCCCCCGCTCGACGACGCCGAGCGGCGGCAGTTCATCGCCACGTTCCTGGGTCGCTGGTCGAAGGGCCTCGACGCAGTCCACGTCGACCGGCTGGCGTCGGCGCCCCAGACCGGCAGCCCGCTCTTCCTGCGGACCGTGCTCGACGAGCTGCGCCAGCACGGCGACCACTTCACCCTGGGCGAGGTCATCGCGGGCTACCTGTCAGCCAGCACCATCGACGACCTGCTCGAGCAGGTGCTCGCCCGCTACGAGCGCGACTTCGAACGAGATCGCCCCGGGCTGGTGGGCGATGCGTTCCGGGCGCTGTGGGCGGCGCGCCGGGGCCTGACCGAGCCCGAGCTGCTGGAGCTGCTCGGCGGCCCGGATGGCCCGGTGATCGGAGCCACCTGGTCGCCGCTCGTGCTCGCCGCCGAGGACGGGCTGGTCACCCGATCCGGCCTGCTCGGCTTCGCCACCGCACCGCACCGCAAGGCGGTGGAGGATCGCTACCTGGCCGACGAAGACAGCCGTCGCCGCGCCGCCGCCGCGGTCGCCGACTACTTCGCCAGCCAGCCGATCGGCCCCCGCGTGGTCGAGGAGCTGCCGTGGGCGCAGCTGGCCGCCGGCGACCTCGACGGGCTCATCGCCACCATCTCCTCCCTCCCCTACCTGGACCTCGCCTACCCCCTCGCGCCGGGTGACCTCCGCCGCCTGTGGGCCCGGGCCGAGGAGGCCGGGCGATCGGTCGTCGACGGCTACCGCGCGGTCGTCGACGATCCCGCCGCCCACGCCGAGCAGGCCTGGGCCGTCGCCCGGCTGGTCACCGACGCGGGCCACCCGACCCAGGCGCTCGCGCTCAACCGCTTCCTCGTGGATCGCTACCGGGCCGCGGCAGCCGCTGGCGAGGACAAGGGCGAGGCCCGCCTCCAGGCCTCGCTCGTCAACCTCGGCGCTGCGCTGTGGCTCCAGGGCGAGCTCGACGCTGCCGAACCGGTGCTGGTCGAAGCCGTCGACCGAGCCCGAGCCAGCGAGGACCGCAAGCTGCTCCAGGCTGCCCTCGGCAACCTCGGCCTGGTCCGGCGCGACCACGGCGACCTCCCCGGTGCCCTCGTCGCCTTCGGGGAGGAGGAACCGCTCTGCCGGGACCTCGGCGACACCTGGGCCCTCCAGGCCAGCCTCGGCAACCATGCCGGCGCGCTCCGCCAGCTCGGCCGCTACGACGACGCCCTCACCAAGATGCGCGAGCAGGAGGCGATCTGCCGGGCGATCGGCGAGCCCGCCGGGCTCGCCGCTGCGCTCGTCGGCCAGGCGACGGTCGCCGCCGACCAAGGAGACCCGGCCGCTGCGCTCGAGCGGTTCAGCGCCTACCACCAGTGGGCGGTCGAGGCCGGTGACCTGCGGGCCCAGGCCGAGGCGCTCCTCAACGAGAGCAACACGCTCCGCCAGGTCGGGCGCGTCGCCGAGGGCGAGGCCAAGGCGGCCGAGGCCGAAGCACTGGTCCGCCGCATGGGCGATGGCGTCCTGCTCGCCCGGGTCCTCGACGGCCGGGCGCGCATCGCGTCCGACCAAGGGCGCTGGGCCGATGTGGAGCGGCTGGCGACCGAGGCCGTCCTCACCGCGCGAGCAGCCGACGCCCCTGCCGCGCTCGTGCTGGCCCTCGGGTCGCTCGGCACGGCCCGGCGGGAGCTCGGGAACCTCGCTGGCGCCAGCGAGGCGGCGCAGGAGGAGCTGGCCGTCGCCCAGCAGCTCGGCGACCCGTCGTCGACGGCCACCGCTCAGGTCAACCTCGGCAACATCGCCGTCGCCGCCAACGACCTCCGCACCGGCCTCGCCTGGTACGACGCGGCCGAGCCGGCGCTGCGCGAGCGCAACCTCTGGATGGTGCTCGTCCCGCTCCTGAACAACCGGTGGCAGGTCAACGCCGCACTCGGCGACAACGTGCGCGCCACGAACGACCTCGTCGCCTGCACCCGTGCCTGCGTGGCCGCCGGGACCTGGCAGCAGGCCATCCAGGTCGGCCCGCAGGCGATCCAGTACCTGAACGGCACCGGGCGCGCCGCCGAGGCCGGCCCGGTCTACGCCGACGTCGCCACCGCGGCCCGCCAGCTGGGCGACGACGCCACGCTCCAGCAGGCCCTCGGCGACCAGGCCCTGCTCGTGCTCGGCCAGGGCGACCTCGCCGGCGCGACCGCCCTGCTCGACGAGCAGGAGGAGATCTGCCGCCGCACCGGCAACGTCGTGGGCCTCGCTGCCTGCGTCGGCAACCGCGCCATCGTCATGCAGCAGCAGGGCGACCTGGCCGGCGCCCTCGCCGCGGTCGACGAGCAGCTCTCGCTGTCGCAGCAGGCCGGCAACGCGCAGGGGGTGCTGTTCGCCACTGCCAACCGGGGCGAGCTGCTCGGCCAGCTCGGCCGGCGCGACGAGGCCCTCGCCTCGCTCCAGCAAGCCCGCCAGATGGCCGCCCAGTGGAACTTCGGCCCGATGGTCCAGCAGCTCGACCAGATGATCGCCGCGCTCCAGGCGAGCGGCTGAGGTCCTGTGCGCAAGAACACGGTCCGGGGGCGCGGACGGGCACGGACGAGGCCATGGCGGCCATGCGATCCTGACGTCGTCGCCAGGGCGGCGACCGATCACCCCAGGAGGAGCGCACGATGAGCGATCAGCACGACCACATCGACGAGACCGACGACACCGAGGGCCAGGCCTTCCGCCGCGGCATGGCCGAGGCCGACGTCGACGACACCGAAGGCCAGGCCTTCAAGCGAGGCATGGCCGACGCCGACGTCGACGACGACACCGCAGGCCACCCCTTCAAGCGGGCCGTCGCGGACGCCGACGTCGACGACGACGACACCGGCGGCCACGCCTTCCGTCGCGGCTAGGCGGGCGGGGCGGGCGGGGCCGAGCTCGCCGCGTTGTCGGCGAGCTCGGCCAGCACCGCCTTCACCTGGAACGGGGCCAGACCGGGGTTGGCTCCCAAGATGCGGGCGCAGTGGCCCGCGATGACGGGCGCGGCGAACGAGTTCCCGGTGGTGCGCATGTGCCGCCCGCCCGGCTGGGCCACGACCACGTCGATGCCCGGCGCACCCCACTCAGCCGGCGGGTCGGGGTTGCGGGAGAAGACCTCGCGGTCCTCGCCGATGGTCGCCGCGACCGACAGGACGCTCGAGAACTCCGATGGGTACGACGCACCGCGCTGGTTGTTGAGCGCCGACACCAGCACCACCCCCGCGTGGGCGGCGTCGTCGCAGATCTCGTGGAAGCCGGCGTACCACGACTCGTTCGAGGTGGACAGGCTCAGGTTCACCACCTGGATCCCGTGCTCGAGGCACCACTCCAGCCCCCGGGCGAACACGTAGGCACGCCCCGTGAGGCGCCGCCCGAGGACCCGGACGCTGTAGAGCTCGACGCCCGGGGCGAGCTCCCGGACGATCCCTGCGCAGGCCGTGCCGTGGCCGAACACGTCGTCGTGCGGGCCCTCGACGATGCGCACCCCGTCGGGGGCGTCCCGGTCCGCCTCGGGCACCGCTCCGCCGGCCACGCCCCGCACGTCGGGGTGCTCGGCGTCGATGCCGCTGTCCACGATCGCCACCTTCACGCCGGTGCCCCGCCCATCGCCGTACGCGTCCTCGCGCGTGATGCGCTGCCGGCCGGGAAGCGGGCTCGCCTCTCGGAGGCGCCCCGGGAGGAAGGCATCGGCCCAGGCCGGGACGATCGTCATCGGCGTCGCCCTCGGGAGGCCTCGGCGTAGTCGAGCAGCTCGTCCAGGACCTTGCCCGCCGTGGTGGCCATCGCCGGGGCCAGCACCCGGAGCTCGGCGAGCCGGGCAGCGATGGCGGCGACGTCGCGGTGCGGGCTGCGCCGGTCCTCCGCCTGGCGGCGCAGCGCAGCCGCCAGGTCCTGGTCGCCCTCGTCCACCGCCGCGGCGACCGCGTCGAGCAGCACCGTGCCCATCGTGCGCGTCGCCCGACCGATCCGCAGCGCGAGCGACGCCTGCTCGGCGAAGCGGGTCGCAAGGTCGAGCGCCCGATCAGCAGGCACGAGCGACTCGTCGCGATCGAGCACCGAGAAGACCCCGAGCACGTCGCCAGCGCCATCCACGAGCGGGACCGACAAGATCGCGCTCGGCACGTACCCGGTGCGCTCGGCGACGTCACGGGCGAAGCGCGGGTCGGCGTCCGGCTCCTCCACCGACAGGGCGAGCCCAGAGGTGGCGACGAAGCCGGCCAACCCGGTCTCCATCGGGATCACCATGCCGAGGACCTCCTCGGCCCCGGCCCCGTCGCTGGCGCGGTAGCGCAGCTCCCACGCCTCTTCGTCGGCCTCGGCGACCGAGCAGGCGGCGGCCCCGAACGCCAGGCGAGCGGTCGCGCACACCGACGCGAGGAGCGCGTCTGCCTCGGGGACGGCGAGTGCGGGCCCGAGGTCAGCGGCGACCTGGGCCAGCTCGGCCACCAGGTCGGCGGGCTCGCGGTCGTGGTCTTGCGTCAAGGTTCCCCTCCCACCCAGCGCCTACGCGATCGCACCCGGCGTGCGCGCGAGGCGGAGGCCCATCATGGTGTGCAGGCCCGTGCCGCTGCCAGCACCCGAGACGGCCTCGGCGAACGCCACGCCACCGATGCGCCACACGGTCGCCTCGGCGGTCGCGGTCACGGTGGCCGTCCTGGGGACCCGGTGGAGCACGCCGATCTCGCCGAACCACTCATCGGGGCCGAGGTCGGGGATGGGAGCCACCGCGCCCGTCGAACGCACTTCGAAGGCGCCGGTCAGGATCACGTAGAGGTCATCGGCCGGCTCCCCCTCGCGGACCACGACCGAGCCGGCCGCCAGGTGCTCCTCGATGACCTCGGCGGCCAGGCGTTCGAGCGAGCCCGGCCCGACCCCTTCGAACAGGCCCAACCGGCCGAGGTGCTCCGCGATGGGCTGCAGGTCGGCGACCTGGTCGCGCGCGGCCTGCCCGACGTGCACAAGCCGGCTCCAGCCGGCGACGGCCACCAGCACGACCGGTGCGCCGCCGAGCACGAGCCCCCACGAGAGGTCGACGTGCTGGGCGACGAGCGGGGCGACGACGACCCCGGCCAGGGTCGCGAGCCCGGTGGCGGAGTCCAACGTCCCGAAGACCCGTGCGCTGTCGTCGCCCCGGACCAGGCGCTGGAGCGTGGTCACCGCCACGACCTCGAGGAGGATGTTCCCGACGCCCTCCAGCAGGAGGACCGCCAGCGCGACCCCGCGAGCAGACACCACCGCCAGCGCGACCATCGGGGCCCCCAGCAGCACGCCGGACGCGGCGAGGAGCATCCCCGGCCTCGGGTTGGCGGCGAACCGGCCGCTCAGTGGCGCGAACGCGACGCCTCCGATGCCGACCGCAGCCGTGAGGTAGCCGACCCCTTCCGCTCCCATGCCGAGGTCGACGGCGACCAGCGGGTACAGCACCATCTCGAAGCCCCAGGCCAGCATCGTCGCCATGAACAGCCCGAAGATCACGACGACGCCTGGCGTGGCACGGGTGACCGCCCAGCCGGCGCGCAGGTCGTCGAGCCACGAGCTCGCTGCGTCCGCAGGAGGCTCCCCGGGCTCCCCTGGCTCCGCCGGCGCGCCGCTGGGCGGGCTGCCGGCGGTCTCAGACGTTGCCGGCGCGCGGCGCAGGACCGCTCGAGCGACCAGGCCGGCCGAAGCGGCGAAGGTGAGGCCGTTCACCAGGAGGGCGACCTCGGCCGAGCTGACCGCGTAGATGGCGGCACCCAGCGCCGGCCCCGCGAACATCCCGACCTGGTTGACCACGGCTTCAGATGCGTTCGCCGCCGCCAGGTCGTCCTCGCCCACCAGGTCGGGGGTGAGCGCCGCCACGGCCGCCCGGTAGGGCGTGGCCGCAGCGTTCGACGCGAACATCAGGACGAGCAGGAGCACCACCGGCCCGTCCACGACGACGACCCCGGCCATGGCCACCATCGCACCGGCCCGCACGAGGTCCAGCACCACCATGAGCCGACGCCGGTCGACCCGACCGGCGAGCACGCCACCAAGCGAACCGAACAGCGCGAAGGGCAGGATCCGCATGATCGCGAGCGCGGCCACCCACGTCGCCGAGCCGGTCCGGTCCAGCACGTAGGCCACGAGCGCCACCGTGCAGATGAAGTCCCCCGCCGCCGAGACGGCGTAGCTCGCGAGCAGGTACCGGAACGAGTGGTGGCGCCAAGCCGTCCGCAAGGCCCCGGCCCGCGCGGCCCCGTCACCCTCCTCGCCCACCGTGCCCACCCGTCGCCGCTCGCCCTCGGTCAGCCCCGCTCGTGGATGCTGGCGGCGGTGGTGCCGCCGATGGGCAGCGGGTCCATGCCCAGCTTGCGGTGGTCCCAGGAGCGCACCCGATCGGCCCGCACCCGGACGGCGATGCGGTTGTGGAGCATGAACTCCACCAGCGGCTTCACATCGTCGGTGTAGGGGCCGTTGTAGCGCTCCCACACGTTCACGCCGACGGTCCACAGCGCGTCGGGGTCATCGACGATCTCGGCGGTGCCCTCGATGGCGACGCCGCGCAGCGAGTCGTAGGTCTCGCCGTCCTCGACCATCACGGTGATGCGGGGGTCCCGCTTGAGGTTCACGGCCTTCTGGGACTTGGCCTTGGTCTCGAACCACACCTCACCGTCGATCACGCCGAACCACATGGCCACCAGGTGGGGCTGACCGGTGGCACCGATCGTGGCCATGGTGGCGGTCCGGCTGGCCTCCAGGTAGGCGGCGACCTCCGCGTCGGTCATCTCGATCTGCTTGCGCTGGTTGCTCCCCATGGGCGGCGACCCTACCGGCGCTCAGGAGGGCTGGCGACGGGCCGGCTCGAAGCCGTTGCGGGCCAGCATCGGCACCAGGTTGGCGGCGGCCGAGAGGTTCGAGGCGCGGGCGCTGTCCGGCAGCTCCTCCCACGGCACGAGCAGCGGGTTCTGCTTGGCCTCGTCGTCGCGCTGCTCGCCCCACGTCCAGCCGGCGGCGGTGCGGTCGTCGAACCAACGACGGTGGTCGCGCTGGGCCAGGGTGGCGAGCTCGTCACCGGTGAAGGTGACCTGCGGGGCGCCCCACCGGCGCAGCGGCACCAGGTCGCAGCCGACGGCGGCCAGGTCCGCCAGGATGCCGTCGACCCGCTTGCGGCTCAGCTCCCGCTGGGCGTCGGTGAGCTCGCGCCACGGCCGCGCCAGCTCCGTGCGGGGGGCGTCGGGCCCGAGCGAAGCCAGGTAGTCGTCGTGGACCGCCTCGGCCAGCTGCTCGCGCACGCCGCCGTCGACGGTCTCGGGCGTGCAGGTGCGGTCGAGGAACGGGAACAGCTCCACCCCGGGGAAGGCGACCTCCGAGTCCTCGTGGGGCGTGAGCAGGCCGCCCAACCCGGACTCGGTCCGCATCCGCACCACGATCGGCACCTGCCCCCACGGCAGGTGCTGGTGGAGGAAGACCGCGTTGGCCAGCGCCAGGGACTCGTCGTCGAAGGCGACCGCCACCCAGCGGGGCGGGTCCTCGTCGAGCAGGGCGATGAACCCGTCGACCGCCTCGGGCGACGGCTCGTCGAGGTCTAGGTCGACCAGCGTCGGCTCGCACACCTCTGCCAGCGCCGGGTGCTGCAGCCGCAGCGCCTCCCACCGGCCGCGCGCCGTGCGGTCGACCAGGGTGGGGGTGAACCGCGTGCCCGGGTTGACCTCGGCCCAGCGCTGGCAGAGGGCGAGGACGAGGCTGCGGCCGAACTGGCCGAGGCCCATCACCATGAGGTGCGGCTGGGCGCCGTCGGCGGCCACGTCCAGCTCGGGTGCGTGGCTGCCGAGCAGGGCCCGTGCTGCGCGCTCGTGCAGGTTGAAGTAGCTGATGCGGGTGCCGCCGTGGGCTTCGAGGTCTGCCGCCCGCAGGAGCGAGGTCAGGTCCGCGTCGTCGAGCTGCACCGAGCAGCGCAGCGGCGCCCCGCGGCGCCCGGCGGTGAGCCCGGCAGCGATCGAGGTCACCTGGACGTTGCGGGCATCGCTGCCGCAGGCGACCACCAGGCGGGACGCCCGCTCGATCCCGGCCACCTGCAGCGCTGCGGGGTCGGTGGCGCTCTCGGCCAGCACGTAGTCGACCTCGTCCTTCACGCCGGACTCCGCCGCCACCTTGGGGTCGGCCTCGATGGCGATGACCCGCTCCCCCGCAGCCGCGAACGAGGCCGCGATGCGGGCACCCGTGTCGCCCAGCCCGCAGACGATGGTGTGGTCGGTCGCCTTGCGGAGGCGCCAACGGTGGAACTGGTCGCGGAACACCACCGTGGCCGTCTGCAGCACGGTGCCCGCCGCCATCACCGGGGCCACGAAGCGCGCCACCTGGAGCTGCCAGTTCATCGGGCCCGAGCTGCCGTCGTAGTCGAGGGTGGCGAGCTGCAACGTCAGGTAGAGGGTGTCGAGGAAGCTGCGGTCGACGCCGTCCGCGTTGCCCTGGATCCAGAAGCCCCAGACGCCCAGCGCCATGAGGGCGATCCAGCACCCGGCCAGCACGAACCAGCGCGTGCGGGCATCGTCCAACCAGCTCACGGTCCCTCCTCCCGGCGCACCGGCACCACCTCCACCTTGGCACCTCGGCGGCGCGCCTCGGCCACGAGCTCGGCGGTGCCGCCTCGCCCCCTGCCCGGCTCGCCGTCCCACAGGGCCACGAGCACGTCGCAGCGGGCCAGCACCGCGAGCCCGGCACGCTCGTACGCCGCCTCCCGAGGGCCGGCCTCCCCGTCGGGGGCGACGACCACCTCGACCTCATCGGCCAGGTCCAGCAGCTCCCAGAAGTCCGCCACTGCGGCGTCGCCCTCGAAGTCGCGCACGTAGTCTGCCGGTTCCAGCGGGAGGAGGGCCACGAGCTCACCGCCCCGCGCCAGCACCCGTCGGGCGACGAGCCGATCGGCCCCAACGGCCAGGCTGGATGCCACGCCCAGGCTGGATGCCACGCCGAGCGCCGCGCCGCCCTCAGCCAGCCGGTCGAGCACAGCGTCCACGGCAACGGCCACCTCCGCCTCGTCGGCCAGCGACCGGTGCCCGGTCACCCCCACCCAGACGCGACGACTGCCGCCCGCATCGAACACGGGCGGCAGTCTGCCAGAGCGTCCGACGGCCGTCTCCGGCCGGCGGCGTCAGAAGGTGATGACGGTGCGGATGACCTCGCCGCGCTTCATGGCGTCGAAGGCCTCGTTGATCTCGTCGATCTTCATCCGCTTGGAGATCATGCCCTCGAGGTCCAGCTGGCCGGCCTTCCAGAGGTCGAGCAAGCGGTGGAAGTCCGAGCGGACGTCGACCGAGCCGTAGTAGCTGCCCTGGAAGTTCTTCTCGGAGAAGAAGATCTCGAAGCCGTTGAACGAGACTTCCTGGTCCATCTTGCCGACGCCGATGATGATGGCGCTGCCGCCGCGGCGCACCGCGTCGTAGGCCGCCCGCATGGTGACCGGCAGGCCGATGGCCTCGAACGCGTAGTCGAACCCATCGCCGGTGAGCTCGGCCTGCAGGGCCGGCAGGTCGTCGGGGGTGCAGGCGTGGGTGGCGCCGAACTGCTTGGCCACCTCGTGCTTGCCCTCGTTGAGGTCGACCGCCACGATCACCGCGGCGCCGGCCACGCGGGCGCCCTGGATGGCGGCGATGCCGACGCCACCGGCGCCGAACACCACGACCTTGGAGCCGGGCTCCACCTTGGCGGTGTTGATGACGGCACCCACGCCGGTGGACACGCCGCAGCCGATGAGCGACGCGATCTCGAAGGGCACGTCGTCGTCGATCTTGATGGCCGCCTCCTGGGGCAGCGTCAGGTACTCGGCGAAGGTGCCGGTGCCGGCCATGCCGAAGATCGGCTCGCCGTTGCGGGTGAAGCGGGGCAGGCCCGCGATCGCGAACTGGATCATCACGCACAGGTGCGGCTGCTTGCGCTCGATGCAGTTGTTGCACTTGCCGCACGGCGGGCTCCAGGCCACCACCACGTGGTCACCCTCGGCGAGGCCGGTGACGCCCTCGCCCACGGCGGTGATCACGCCAGCGCCCTCGTGGCCGGGCACGAACGGGGCGCCCTGGGGCAGCGAGCCCTGCATGGCGTGGAGGTCCGAGTGGCAGACGCCGGTGGCCTCGATCTTGACGGTGACCTCGCCCGGCCCGGGCGGGTTGATCTCGATGTCGTCGACGACCTCGAGCTTCTCGTCGCCGGTCTGGTGCAGCAGCGCAGCGCGCATGGGTGGTCTCCTCGTGGGTCCCCTGGGTGTGGTGCGTGCGGGACTGTAACCCACCGTCGGCGAGAGTAGAACGCGTTCTCGTTTCCGCTACTGTCCCCCGCCATGGGAGATCTCGGATTCTGGCGATTGGCTGAGCGGACCCGGCGCACCTGGCGCTCGTGGGCCCCGATGGCACGGAGCGCACGGCCGGTGAGCTGCTCTCGGCCTCGCACCGGGTGGCGAACGGCCTGCGGGCCCTCGGCCTGGAGGCCGGCGACACGATCGCCGTGCTGCTGCCCAACTCGATCGAGCTGATCGAGCTCTACCTGGGCGCCCTGGAGATCGGCCTGTACTTCACGCCGATCAACTGGCACCTCGCCGGCCCCGAGGTCGCCTACATCCTCACCGACAGCGACGCCAAGGCGTTCGTGGCCAGCGAGCGCCTCGCCGAGATCGCCCAGATCGCGGTGGCCGAGGCCGGCTTCCCCGCCGAGGCGTCCTTCGCCGTCGGCGACGTGGCCGGCTTCCGGCCCCTCGCCGAGCTCACCGACGGCCAGCCCGACACCGCGCCCGAGGGCCGCCGCACCGGCGCCGCCATGCACTACACGTCGGGCACCACCGGTCGCCCCAAGGGCGTGAAGCGCCCGATCTTCGAGATCGACCCGAGCGACATGGGCGAGCTGCTCGCCTACCTGCCCAACCTGTTCGGCATCGGCCCCCACGACGGCCACGTCCACCTCACGGTCTCGCCGCTCTACCACACCGCCGTGCTCATGTGGACGGGCAACGCCATGCACCTCGGCCACACCGTGGTGCTCATGGACAAGTGGCTGCCCGAGGAGACCCTCCGGCTCATCCAGACCTACAAGGTCACCTACTCGCACATGGTGCCCACGCAGTTCGTGCGGCTGCTGGACCTGCCCGAGGAGACCCGGGCGTCCTACGACGTCAGCTCGCTGCGCAACATGGTCCACGGCGCCGCCCCCTGCCCGCAGGAGGTCAAGCGCAAGATGATCGAGTGGTGGGGCGACACGATCCAGGAGTACTACGCGGCCACCGAGGGCGGCGGCACGGTGATCACCGCGGCCGAGTGGCTGGAGCGCCCCGGCTCGGTGGGCACCGCCTGGCCCGGCAGCGAGATCCGCATCTACGACGACGAGGGCAACCAACTGCCGCCCGGCAAGATCGGGACCGTCTACATGCAGCTCATGGCGGACTTCGAGTACAAGGGCGACGACGCCAAGACCAAGGCGAACCGCATCGAGAACTTCTTCACGGTGGGCGACCTCGGCGAGCTCGACGAGGACGGCTACCTGTACCTGCGGGACCGCAAGGCCGACATGATCATCTCGGGCGGCGCCAACATCTACCCGGCCGAGATCGAGGGCGAGCTGATCAACCACCCGGCGATCCAGGACGTGGCCGTCTTCGGCATCCCGAACGCCGACTGGGGCGAGGAGATCAAGGCGGTCGTGGAGCTCCACGACGGCTACGAGCCCTCCGACGAGCTCACCGAGGAGATCCTCGCCTGGGCCGCCACCCGCATGGGCAAGTTCAAGCTGCCCAAGTCGATCGACTATGCCGAGGCGCTCCCCCGCGAGCCCAACGGCAAGTTGATCAAGCGCAAGCTGCGCGACCCCTACTGGGAAGGCGTCGACCGCCAGATCTGACGGTCGACGAACGCGGGGGCGGCCCTCCCAAAGCTGGTCGATCTCCGCCCCACACGGGCAGAAATGGACCAGATCCCGGCTCCCACCCCGTCTCCCCCACCTCCGGCCGGCACCACCTCCCAAAGCTGGTCGATTTCCGCCCCACACGGGCAGAGATCGACCAGATTCCGCGGAAATCGACCAGGTCCATGCCGGGTCACCGGGTGGGTGGGCCAGCTTGGCTCGGTGGGCCAGCTGTTGCTCGGCGGGTCAGCTGGCGGGGAGGGCGCCGGTGGGCTGGTCCACGGCGGGCTGGTCTGCCACGACCCGAGGCGTGCCCGTGGGCGGCGTCGCCGGGCGGCGGACCGTGCGCCAGAAGAAGTACAGGACCGGCACCACGTAGAGCACCCACGCCACGGCCTGCAGCCAGGTCGTGACCGGGTTGAAGTTCACGGTGCCCTTGAGCAGCGTGGCGTACCAGCTGTCGGGCGGGATCTGGGCGCTCACGTCGAAGGCGACGTTGTTCAGCCCGGGGAGGATGCCGGCCTCCTGCAGGTCGTGGATGCCGTAGGACAAGACGCCGGCGGCGACGAACACCAGCAGGGCGCCGGTGACGGTGAAGAACTTGGCCAGGTTGAGGTGCACGGCGCCCCGGTAGATGGCGATGCCGAGCAGCACGGCGGTGGCGAGGCCGAGGACGGCGCCGATGAGCGGGCCGACCGTGTCGCCGGTGGCCCGGGCGGCGGCCCACAGGAACAGGGCGGTCTCCAGGCCTTCGCGGCCGACCGCCAGCACGGCGAGCAGCACGAGCCCCATGCCCCCGCCCTTGATGGCGACGTCCATCCGGGACTCGAGCTCGCCCTTGATGGACCGCGCGGTGCGGGCCATCCAGAAGATCATCCAGGTCACGAAGCCGACGGCGATGATCGACAGGCTCCCGCCGAGGGCCTCCTGGGCCTCGAAGCTCATGCCCCGGGGGCCGAAGGTGAGCAGGGCGCCGAAGGCGACCGAGACCGCCACCGCGAGGCCCACGCCCACCCAGATCTTGGGCAGCAGGTGCCGCTGGTCGGTCTTGACCAGGTAGGCGACGAGGATGCCCACGACCAGGGCGGCCTCGAGGCCCTCGCGCAATCCGATCAGGAAGTTCGCGAACATGCGGGGAGCGTATCCCTACCCCGCGTTGTTAGGCAAGCCGAACATCGGGTCAGCCGTCGTAGTGGTCGAGCACGAGGTGGGTGGCGATGGCCAGCTCGTCGGCCACCTTCTCCATCCCCGACCAGCCGTTGACCCAGCCGATGAGGGCGGAGAACCAGACGTGGCCGAGGGTCCGGGTGGCCTGGGCCTTGAACTCCGGGTCGAAGTCGTCGCCGAGGGCGGTCGACATGATGCGGATCATCGTGGCCGACACCTCCTCCTGGCAGGCGGCCGCACCACGATCCGGCGACAGCAGGGCGGTGACCACGGACTCGGAGAGCTTGGGCTCCTTCTCCATGGCCCGGGTGGCGCGACCGAGCACGTCGCTCACCCGCTCGGTGGTGGTGTCGCCCTTCGGCGGCTTCTGGCCCACGCGCCGCTCGAGGTCGTGGGTCCACTCGACCATGGCCGCCGCCAGCAGGTGGTCCTTGGACGAGAAGTACCGGTAGATGGTGCCGAGGGCGACGCCCGCCGAGGTGGCGACGTCTCGCATCTGCACGGCGTCGTAGCCGCCGGTGGCGCCCAGGTCGAGGGCGGCGCGGATCACGCGGTCGCGCCGGGCGGCCTGGCTCCGGGTGAGCGTGGTGGCGTCGGTGTCCATCTGGATCGCCAAACCCTAGGAGGCGCCCTTGCCGATCTCGCGGAACGGCACGTCCCGGTCGGCCCGGATCTCCCCGGGGAGGCCCAGGACGCGCTCCGCCATGATGTTGCGCTGCACCTCGTTCGAGCCGCCGGCGATGCCGATGGCCGGGGCGAACAGGAAGCGGGCCTGCCACTCGGTGCCGGCCGGGGCGCCGTCGTCGTACAGCTGGCCTTCCGGGCCGAGCATCTCCAGCGACGCCTTGCCGAGCCGACGGAGGTACTCCGCGGCGAACAGCTTCATCACGGAGGTCTCCGGCCCCGGCGGCACGCCCTTGGACAGGGCCGTCTGCAGGCGGTAGCCGAGGTACTTCTGGATCTGCTGGCGGGTCCAGCAATCGACCAGCATCTGGCGCAGGACCGGGTCCTCGTTGCGCCCCCGCTTCTGGGCCAGCTCGATGAGCGCCACCGAGTCCGAGGACTTGTTGCCGCCGGCGATCAGGCCCCGCTCGTTCGACAGCGTGGTGAGGGCACAGGCCCAACCACCGTTCACGTCGCCCACGACGTTCTCGTGGGGGATGCGGACCTCGTCGAGGAAGACCTCGTTGAAGTGCTCCGAGCCGGTCATCTGCCGCAGCGGGCGGATGTCGATGCCCGGCGAGGCCATGTCGATGAGGAAGTAGGTGATGCCCTTGTGCTTGGGGACGTCGGGGTCGGTGCGGGCGAGCAGGATGCCCCACTGCGACTCATGGGCGCCGGAGGTCCACACCTTCTGGCCAGTGACCACCCACTCGTCGCCATCCCGGACGGCCCTGGTGGAGATGTTGGCGAGGTCGGAGCCGGCGTCGGGCTCGCTGAAGAGCTGGCACCAGACCTCCTCGCCCCGCAGCATCGGCTCGAGGAAGCGGGCCTTCTGCTGGTCCGACCCGTGGCGCATGATGGTCGGCCCCGCCATGGCGATGCCGACCGGGAACGGGTTGACCGTGACGCCCCACTTGGAGGCCTCCTGGGTCCAGATCTGGCTCTGCATGGCGGTGCCGCCGCGGCCGCCGTACTTCTTCGGCCAGGTGATGCCGGCCCAGCCGTGGTCGACGAGCAGGCCCAGCCAGTCCTTGACCCGGCGGTTGAACTCCTCGGGCGCCATCGTGCCTTCGAGGTAGCCGGTGGAGAAGTCGTCGGGGCTCCCCTTGGCGGGTGCGTGCTGCTCCAGCCACGCCCGTGCCTCGGCGCGGAAGGCGGCCTCTTCTGGCGTGTCGTCGAAGTCCACGGCGCCAGACTAGAACACGTTCTCGTTCTGGGCCGAGGTGGCCCACGCCGTGTGCCCGCCGGGAACCTGGCAGAATGCACCGACCTACGGAGGAGGATCTGGTGGAACGGTTGACCGGGCTGGATGCAGCCTTCCTGTACCTCGAGAACCCCACCAACCACATGCACGTGGCCATGACCATGGTGCTGGACCCCTCCACCGTGCCGGGCGGCTACACGTTCGAGAACCTGAAGGAGTTCATCCGGGGCCGGCTGCACCTGGTGCCGCCGTTCACCCGGCGGCTCTGCGAGGTGCCCCTCAACCTGGCCCACCCGCTGTGGGTGGAGGACCCGGACTTCGACCTGGACTTCCACATCCGCCGCATCGGCTGCCCGGCGCCCGGCGGCCGCCGCGAGCTCGGCGCGATGGCCGGCCAGATCGCCTCCACCCCGCTCGATCGCTCCCGCCCACTGTGGGAGCTGTGGGTGATCGAGGGCCTCAAGCAGGACCGCATCGGGGTGGTCACCAAGGTCCACCACGCCGCCATCGACGGCAGCAGCGGTGCCGAGCTGATGGTCCACCTGTTCGACCTCCAGCCCGAGGTGGCCGACCCGCCCCCGCCGATCGAGCGGGAGCCCGAGCACATCCCGAACGAGATCGAGCTGCTCGGCCACGCGGCGGCCAGCCGGGTCCGCAAGCTCGTCATGCTGCCCCGCCTGATCGGCGAGACGGTGAGCGCCGTCAACCGGGTGGTCCAGGGCCGCCGGGACCCGAACAAGGCCGTGGGCGCGGTGCCGCTCACGGCGCCCCGCACGTCGTGGAACGGCACGCTCAGCCCGATGCGCTCGGTGGGCTTCGCCCGCGTCCCGCTCGAGGACGTCAAGGCGCTCAAGTCGGCGTTCGGCTGCACGGTCAACGACGTCGTGCTCGGGCTGTGCGCCGGCACGCTGCGCTCCTACATGCTCCACCACGACGGTGAGGTCCCGGAGCACCCGCTGGTGGCCGCCTGCCCGGTCTCGGTCCGCTCCGATGGCGACCACGACGCCGGCAACAAGGTCTCGGCCATGTTCGCGTCGCTGGACACCAACCTGGCCGACCCGACCGAGCGGATCCGGGCCATCCAGGCCTGCACGGTGGGCGCCAAGGAGGAGCACCGGGCGGTCGGTGCCGACATGCTCCAGAACTGGGCCGAGTACGCGGCGCCGAACACGTTCAACCTGGCCTCTCGGCTCTACTCGAGCTGGGGCCTGGCCGGCCAGCACCGGCCGATCCACAACGTGATCATCTCCAACGTGCCCGGCCCCAACTTCCCGCTGTACTACGCGGGCTGCGAGATGGTGGCCGCGTACCCCATGGGCCCGGTGATGGAGGGCGTCGGCCTCAACATCACGGTCATGAGCTACCGGGGCAGCGTGGACTTCGGCTTCATGGTCGATCGGGAGCTGGTCCGCGACGTGTGGGACATGGCCGACCGGGTGAAGGACGCCCTGGTCGAGCTCCAGATCGCGGCCGGGCTGATCGAACCGCCCGACGGCCACCCGGGCACGGCCGACTCGGACGGCGTCCCCCACGCCAAGAAGCCACCCATGCGGGCCGACATCGCCTGAGCGGCGCATCGACCGAAAACGAGAACGTGTTCTCGTTCTGGTAGAAAAGCCCACCTATGGGTGACCAGGGGTTCAACATCGCCGACCTGTTCGAGCGCGCCGTCGACGCGGTGCCAGACCGCCTCGCGCTGGTCTGCGGCGAGGGCCGGTTCACCTTCCGGGAGATGGACGCCGAGGCCAACCGCCTGGCCAACCACCTCCTGGCCCAGGGGTTCGGCCACGGCGACCACATCGGCATCTACGGGCAGAACTCCGCGGAGTGGATGATCGCGATGGTGGCGATCTTCAAGATCCGCGCCGTGCCGATCAACATCAACTTCCGCTACGTCGAGGACGAGCTCGCCTACCTGTTCGACAACGCGGACCTGGTCTGCGTGGTGCACGACCAGGAGTACATCGAGCGGATCGCCCACGTGCGGGAGCAGGCGCCCGGCCTGCGCCACTTCGTGATGATCGCCGACGGCAGCGACCAGGACCCCGACGCCATCGGTGCGGTGGCCTGGGGCGACGCCGTGGCCGACGCCTCGCCCGAGCGCCCCCAGCTCGACCGCACCGACGACGACCTCTACGTCATCTACACGGGCGGCACGACCGGCATGCCCAAGGGCGTCGTGTGGCGCCACGAGGACGTCTTCTACGCCCTGGGCGGCGGCGTCGACGCCTACACCAACGAGCGCGTCACCCACGGCATGCAGCTCGCCGAGAAGGCGGCGGCCTCCGAGGCGCCGATGGTCACGCTCAACGCCCCGCCCCTCATGCACGGCGCTGCCCAGTGGGGCGCGCTGCGCTTCTTCTTCGAGGGCAACACCGTCGTGTTCGTGCCGAAGTTCTCCGCCGAGGCGATCTGGGACGCGGTCGAGAAGGACAAGGTGTCCACCCTCGTCATCACCGGCGACGCCATGGCCCGCCCGCTCACCGAGGCGCTCGAGGCCGAGCCGGACCGCTGGGACCTGTCGTCGATGTTCGTGCTCTCGTCGAGCGCGGCGATCTTCTCCCCCACCCTCAAGCGGCGGATGTTCGACCTGCTGCCCAACATCATCATCGTGGATGCGATCGGGTCCTCCGAGAGCGGCATGAACGGCATGGTCGTCATGACCAAGGACGAGACCATCACCCAGTCCGGCGGCGGCCCCACCGTGAAGGCCGGGCGCGACGCCGTGGTCCTCGACGAGGAGCTGCGCCCGCTGCCCCCCGGCACCGGCGAGGTCGGCAAGCTGGCCCGGGGCGGCAACATCCCGATCGGGTACTACAAGGACCCCAAGAAGACCGCCGAGACGTTCGTGACCGCCCCCGACGGCACCCGCTACGTGGTGGCCGGGGACTTCGCCCGCCTCGAGGAGGACGGCACCATCACCCTGCTCGGCCGGGGCTCGGTGTGCATCAACTCGGGCGGCGAGAAGATCTACCCGGAGGAGGTGGAGGGCGTCCTGAAGGCGCTCCCCTCCGTCTACGACACCCTGGTCGTCGGCGTGCCCGACGACCGGTGGGGCCAGGCAGTCTGCGCCGTGGTCCAGGCACGCGAGGGCGCGACGCCCACCCTCGAGGAGCTCCAGGCCCACGCCCACGAGCACCTCGCCCGCTACAAGGCGCCGCGCCACCTCGTGCTCGTCGACCAGATCCAGCGCTCGCCCAGCGGCAAGCCGGACTACCCCTGGGCCACCGCGCTGGCCAAGGAGGCCGTGGTCCCCTCGGCCTGACGCGCTGCCCCAGCAGCGCGAAGGGCCAGATGGCCCATGCACCGCATTTGATTGCTATCCGACAATCCTTGCATGACAGCATGCGGGGAGCTTTCGGCGAGGGCGCGCCAGCGCGGCGCCTCGCTGGTGGAGGTGGCGTTGATCGTCGCGGTCGTGGCGATGGTGGCCCTCGTCGCCCTGCGCTTCGTCGGCTCGCGGTCCAACCGCTCCCTCGATGCCGCCGGCCAGACCATCCACGCCGCCGGCACCGACGACGGCGTGGGAGGTGGAGGCGGGGGCGGAGCCGGAGGCGGAGGCGGGACCACCGTCCCGCCGGCGGTCGAGGTCACCACCACCCTGGCCGCCGGCGGTGGGGGCAGCGGCACCGGCGACGTGCCACCGCCGCCGACGACCACCTCCACGACCAACACCACCACGACCTCGCCCACCACCACGACCAGCGCGCCGACGCCGACCACGACGGCGTCGGCCCCAGCGGTGGCCTCGGCGAGGATCGCCGATCCCAGCGCCCGGATGGTGGGCTCGACCTCCTGGCAGGCGAGCGCCACGCTCACGCTCGAGGACCAGACCGGTGCACCCATGGCCGGCGCCACGGTGACCGTCCGGATCCGCACCCTCAAGGTCGCGTGGAACGGCTCGCAGTCATGGGTGACGACCACGATGGACGCCACGGTGGACGCCGACGGCCACGTCGCCCTCGACACCGGCCCCTACAAGTACGCCGGCGGCAACCGCATCACAAAGGTGGAGTACACGGTCACCGACGTCGCGCTCGCCGGCGAGGGCAGCTGGGACGGCACCACGGCCACCACCACGATCGGGGCCCCATGACGGCGACGGGGCTAGGCCGGGCTGCGGGCGCCTTCGATGTAGGGGGTCTCGGGGATCGTCCCCGCGGCGCGGGCGAACTCCTCGAACGCGTCGCGCACGGCCTCGCGGCGCTCGGGGTCGATGGCCTCGAGGACCTCGCGCACGCGGGCGCGGCGCGCCGCCATCACCGCGTCCACGACCTCGGTGCCCGCATCGGTGAGCACCACGTCGATGCTGCGTCGGCTCAGCGCGGACGGCCGCCGCACCACCAGCCCCTTGCGCTCGAGCCGCTCCACGAGCCGGGTCGTGGACGAGGGCGACAGCCCGGTGGCCCGCCCGACGTCGGACATGGTGACGGGCCCGTCACCGGAGAGCACGACGAGCGCTCGCAGCTGCGGCAGCGTGACCTCGACCG
Source organism: Acidimicrobiales bacterium (assembly GCA_046331115.1). GTDB lineage: Bacteria > Actinomycetota > Acidimicrobiia > Acidimicrobiales > Iamiaceae > Aquihabitans. The sequence goes on along the minus strand of JAXLRJ010000001.1, from coordinate 212,204 downwards.
GCGACGCCGAGATGGACGCGGGGGCGATCGCCACCAGCGCCCGGGAGGCATCGATCAACCGCGTGAGGAGGGCGTCGTCCACGTCCACAGCACTAGAGCATGGCATCCCAGGAGGCACCGCGGTGGAACGTTCGAGCACCGGTAGCGTCGAGGGCGGCGAGGCGGCGAGGAGGGACGAGATGGTCGGAGCAGGTGGCGCGCGCCGACCGGCCCTGGACGTGCTGCTCCCACCCGCGCAGCACGCCGCCCACGTCGTCGACGAGGTCCGCGACGGCCTGCAACGACCCAAGGCCCGGCTGCCCTTGGGCGACCTGGCCGACACCCGCACCCGGTCCCTCTGGTCGGAGCTCGACGACGCCGAGCGCTACTACCCGTTGCGCTGCACCCGGGCACTGGCTGCGGCGCACGGCGAGGCGATCGCCGGGCAGGTCAAGCCGCGGAGCCTCGTCGTGGTCGGTGGGGCCGACGAGCAGGTCGTGGCCACCCTCGCCACCGCGGCGCGGCCCCACGGGCTGGGCGAGGTCGTGGCCATCGGTCCGGTCGGGCCGCGCCTCGGCGCCACGTGCGCCGCTCTGGAGACCGCCCTGCCCTGGGCCACGGTGCGAGGCGCCGTGGCCGATCCCCTCGCCCAGCTGGCCGAGGTCGCCTTCGCCCGCCCGGCCCTGCTGTACGTCCCAGGCCCCACCTTCGGACGCCTGGATGGCCCGGGGCGTGCCCGGCTCCTCGCCGCGGCGCGGCGGTCGATGGGCCCGGGCGACCACCTGCTGGTGGGGCTGGACCTCACCACCGATCGCGAACGGGCCCTCGGGGCCTACGACGACCCCGAGGGCCTCCACGGCGAGCGGGCGCGCAACGCCCTGGCCGTGCTGGCCCGGGAGTTCGCCGCCGAGGTCGACCCCGATGGCTGGGAGCCCGTGGTGACCTGGGACGAGCGCGGCCACGTGGTCGAGGTCGACCTCCGCGCCCGGTCGCCCCAGCGGATCGCCATCGCCTCGCTCGACCTCGAGCGGTGGTTCGCCGCCGACGAGGCGATCGAGCTCGAGCGCAACGCCACCTTCCGCCCGAGCGGCATCGGGGCGCAGCTCGCCCTGGCGGGCCTCGATGCCTGCGGCTGGTGGGCCACGGCGGGCGACGACTACGCGCTGGTGCTGGCCTCGACGTAGCTCAGGTGCCGGTGAAGTTGGGCTTGCGCTTCTCCTTGAAGGCGCGCGGCCCTTCCTTGGCGTCGTTGGTGTTGAAGATGATCGGCTCGCCGATCTCCAGCTCGCGCTTGAGGCCATCGGCTTCGCTCATGTCGGCGGTCTCCCGCATCGACTGCAGCACGGCCCGCACGGCGAGCGGGCCGTTCTCGGCGATCATGTCGGCGAGCTCTCGCGCCTTGGCCATGGCCTGGCCGTCGGGGACCACGTGGCCGATGAGGCCGAGCTCCTTCGCCTCTGCCGCGGAGATGAGCCGACCCGTCAGCAGCAGGTCGGCCGCGTTGGTGAAGGCGATCTGGCGCTGGAGGCGCACGGTGGACCCGCCCAGCGGGAACAGGCCGCGGCGCACCTCGGCGATGCCGAGCTGGGCGGACTCGCCGGCCACCCGGATCTCGGTGGCCTGGAGGATCTCGGTGCCGCCGGCCACGCAGTAGCCCTCGACCGCCGCGATGATCGGCTTGGACGGCCGGAAGTGGCGCAGCAGCGCCTTCCAGTGCAGGTCGGGGTCCTCGGCCATGCGGGCCATCTCCTCCTCGGAGAAGCCGGCGGCCAGGGCCTTGAGGTCCATGCCGGAGCAGAAGTCGCCGCCGGCGCCGGTGAGGATGCCCACCCGCAGCTCGGGATCCTCGTCGAGCAGCTTCCACGCATCGGCCACGCCGACGAGCATCGACGGGCTGAAGGCGTTCTTGGCCTCGGGACGGTTGAGCGTGACGGTGAGGACGTGGCCGTCCCGCTCGACGAGGTAGTGGGGCGTCTCCGCAGTGGTGTCTGACATGCCGTCAGACTAGAACACGTTCCAGTTCCGGCTACTGGTCGCCGAGCTTCGCCTCGATGCGCCCGAGCGCCTCGACCAGCCGGTCCGTCTGGGCCTGCTGCTCGACCACGAGGCGGGCCAGCCAGAAGCGCAGGAGGCGGGCCAGCGAGAAGCGGATGAACAGGCCGAGGCCGATCACGGTCAGGCCGATGCCGAGGATGCCCCCGGAGATCAGCATCGGGACCTGGTCCGCGACGTACTCGGTGCCCGAGGCGTTCCAGTAGGCCACCACGATCAGGATGACGCCGATGATGGGCAGGGCGAGGCCCACCTTCATGAGCAGCGACTCCGCATCGGCCGACGGCTCGGGCACGCGGAGCTCGTCCACGCCCTCCTCGAGGCGGTCGGCGGGGCTGGCGGTGGGTTCGGTCATTGCTGCGCTCCGAGGTAGGCGGCCGACAGCTCGGCCTCGAGGTCCGTTGGGGTTCCGGCGGCCACCACGTGGCCGTGCTGCATGATCACGGCGTGGTTGGCCACGCCGAGGACGGTGCGGGCGAACTGCTCGACCACGAGGATCGAGACGCCCTCGGCCGCGATGGCGGCCACGATCTCGTAGAGCTCCGCCACGATCAGCGGGGCCAGGCCCATCGACAGCTCGTCGATGATCATCAGGCCGGGGTCGGTGGCCAGGCCGCGGGCCATGGCCAGCATCTGCTGCTCGCCGCCGGACATGGTGCCGGCCACCTGGTCGATGCGCTCGCCGAGCCGTGGGAAGCGGGCGACCGCGGCCTCGATGATCTGGTCCGACGGCGTGCCCGCGTAGCTCGCCATCACCAGGTTCTCCCGCACGGTCAGGTTGCGGAACACGCCCCGGCCCTCGGGGATGGTGCACAGGCCGAGGCGGGCGAGGGCGTCGGGGCGCACGCCGTTGACGTGGCGGCCGCCGACGTGCACGCAGCCCTTGGTGGCAGGGTGCTGGCCCGTGGCCACCAGCAGGGTGGTGGTCTTACCGGCGCCGTTGGGGCCGAGGAGGGCGACGACCTCCCCGCGGGGGACGACGAGGTCGATGCCGTGCAGCACCTCGATGCGCCCGTAGGACGCGTGCACGTTGCGGAGCTCCAGCAGCGGGGTGGCGTCGCTCACGTCGGCTCCTGCCCGAGGTAGGCGTCGATCACGGCTGGGTCCGCCTGGACCTCCGCGGGCGTCCCGCACGCCAGGACCTCGCCGAAGTTGAGCACCGTGATCTGGGTGCACAGGCGCATCACCAGCGGGACGTCGTGCTCGACGATGAGGATCCCGAGCCCGCCGCGGGCCAGGCCCACGAGGATCTCGGCGAAGCGCTCGGTCTCGTGCTCGTCGAGCCCGGAGGCCGGCTCGTCCAGCAGGAGCACCCGGGGGCTGCAGGCCAAGGCCCGGGCCAGCTCGACGAGGCGGGCCGAGCCCGTGGAGAGCGAGTCCGCCCGGCGGTCGGCGACCTCGGCGAGGCCCACCCGGGCCAGCAGCTCGCCGGCCAGCGCCCGGGGGTCGTTGCCGTCCTGCACCCGCAGCTCGGCGGCGGTCAGGACGTTGTCGAAGACCGACAGCGAGCCGAAGAGCTCGAGGCGCTGGAACGTCCGGGCGATGCCGGCGCGGGCCCGCTGGTGGGCGGACAGGCCGGTGATGTCGTTGCCGTCGAGGTGGACGAAGCCCCGCGTCGGGGGCTGCAGCCCGGTGATCACGTTGAAGGTGGTGGTCTTGCCGGCACCGTTGGGCCCGATCAGCCCGGTGATCTCGCCCGCCTCGACCGCGAGGTTGACGTCGTTGACGGCCATGTGCCCGCCGAAGCGGACGGAGATCTCACGCGTCTCGAGGATCGGCATGGCACCTCCCCCAGTCCAGGCCCACCTCGGCGTCCACGGTGGCGAGCACGGCGGCGTCCGCGGAGCCGCCGACCTCGATCGCCGCTTCGGGGGTGAGCGTGCGCGCCGGCGGGAGGAGCAGCTCCACGATCGGGTGGCGCCACCCGATCGGCGCCGGCCCGTGCCCCCAGGCGGGCCCGCTCGATGGCGGCGCCGGCCTGGGCGATGGCGCCATCCGGGTTGTTGCCCAGGCTGATGCCGGCGAGGCCAGGCAGCACGGTCATCAGGTTGTTGACCACCGGGTACGTCTCGCCGATCAGCGGCATGACGGCGAAGAGCATGGCGCCGAGCAGCACGCCGGCCACCGCCGCGATCCCGCCGACGACCGCCATCAGGACCAGCGGCAGCCCGGGGAGCGCGCCCTGGAGCAGCGCGAACTGCTCGGTGCCGACCTTGCCGCGCCACCCGCCGAGGAGGGCGCCGCCCAGCCCGGCGATCGCCGCCGACAGGGCGAACGCCTGCAGCTTGAGCCGGGTCAGGTCGAGCCCGAGGGTCGCGCACGCGGCCGGGCTGTCCTTCATGGCCTGCAGGCGGCGACCGAAGGGCCCGCGCCGCAGGTGGGTGACGAGCAAGCCGAGCAGCGAGAACACCACGGTGATCAGGATGAGGTTGGCCCGGTCGCTGTCCGTGCTGATGGGCCCGAGGTGGATGCGCTCGAAGGCCGCGTCGCCCTGGGAGAACCCGGCGACGGAGGCGAACACGCCCTTCTCGCAGAACAGCGCGAAGGCCATGGTGGCCAGGGCGAGGTACAGGCCCTTCAGCTTCAGGGTCGGGAGGGCGACGAGGGCACCGACGCCGGCGCACACCAGCACCACCGGCACCAGCGCAAGCGGGTTGCCGTCGCTGCCCAGCTTCCACATGACCAGGGCGCCGACACCGGCGAAGGTGAGCGGGGCGAGCGAGATCTGCCCGCCGTAGCCGGTGAGCGGGACGAGCGACAGGGCGACGATGCCGAGGCAGACGCCGTAGCCCACGGTGGCGAGCGCGTTGCCGGTCACGAGCGTGGGCACCACCGCCGCGCCGACCACCAGGGCCACGAGCCCGAGGCGCACCAGGTGCATCGGGGGGTTCGGGACCCGGCTGCGGTCCGCCTGGCGGTGGAACAGCGACGCCTTGTCCTGCGGGACGACCAGCAGGACCACGAACAGCATGATCGCCGGGACCGTCTCCACGGTGACCCAGTTGGCCAGCTGCCCGGGCAGGTCGGCGCCCCAGCGGCTGGCCGCCTCCTTCGAGATGCCGAGGATCAGGGCACCGACCGCCGTCATCGGCAGGCTGCGCAGGCGGCCCACCATGGCGGCGGCGTAGGCGTTGACCACGAGGAGCGTGAGCTGGGTCTGGTCGAGCGTGATGATCGGGGCGATGAGCACGCCGGCCACGCCGGCCAGGAAGCAGCCGAGCGCCCACGACAGCGACGAGATCATGGCGGGCGAGGCGCCGTTCAGCGCGGCCAGCTCCCGGTTGTCGACGACGGCGCGCATCGCGACGCCGATCCGGGTGGAGTACAGGAGCAGGCGCAGGCCCACGGCCACGAGCAGGGCCACGCCGAGCACCACGAACTTGTGGTACTCGACGCCCACGCCGGCGATCGTGACGGATCGGCCGTCGAAGAACTGGGGCAGGGTCCGGTTGGTGTCGGGCGGCCAGATCACCGAGGCGCTCTGGATCAGCAGCACGAGCAGGCCGATCGGCACCACGATGCGGGCGATGGGGCTGGCGTCGTGGAGCCGGCGCATCAGCACCCGGTCGATGAGGAAGCCGAACGCCGGGGCGAACACGCACAGGGTGAGCACCAGGCCCACCGGGATCGGCAGGCCCCACGCCTGGTCCGAGGTGAGCTGCCAGTAGACGAAGGCGCACACCATCGCCACCGCCCCGTGGGCGAAGTTGAAGATGCCCGAGGTGGTGTACGTGACGACCAGCCCGGAGGCGGCCACCGCGTAGATGGCTGCCCCGGCCAGGCCGAAGATCAGCAGGCCGAGGGCGTCGTTCACCCGGCCTTCTTCTTGGCGCCGCCGCCGTAGTCATCGTTGAGGTCGTAGGAGTACGACGGGTCGCAGTCCCAGGTGGCCGGCTTCGTGGGCCAGACCCGCACGAACTTGCCCTTCTGGACCTGCATGTACATGAAGCAGTCGCTGCCCAGGTTGTCGCCGGGGTTGGTGACGAAGTGCAGGCCGCCGCCATCCCACTTGGTGATCTTGTGGAGCTGGTCGAGCAGGCCCTGGCGGGTCAGGTCGTCCCCGAGCTCCTTGGCAGCGGTGGAGAACAGCAGGCCCGCCGAGAACGCCTGGACGCCGAGCGACGTGGGGCGCACGCCGCCCTTGCCGTTCGACTTGTCGTACTGCTCCAGGTACACCTGCAGCGCCGGCGAGTACTTGGCCTCCTCGAACGGCACGGTGTTGGACTGGACGTAGGCGCCCTCCGAGGCGGGCTCGGTGAGCAGCTCGGGGTCGTAGTACTGCTGGCCGAGGTCCACGACCTCCGGGTCCACGCCCTGGGTCTTCATGTCCCGCAGCAGCTTGTTGGTCTCCGAGACGGCGTGCACCATCGTCACGTACTGCACGCCCTTCTTCTTCATCTCGTTGGCCTCGGACGCGTAGCTGTCCTGGATCGGCGCCGTCTTCTTGTCGTAGACGAACTTGAACCCGACGCTCTTGTAGGCCTTGGTGAGGCGGGCGATCTGGACGGTGCCGGTCTCGATGTCGGGGGCGATCGCCGCCGCCTTCTTGACGGCATCCGGGTACTTGTCCGCCATCCACATGGCCTGGCCGATCGGATAGGTGTTGGCTGGGTTGGGGATCGGGGCGACGAGGTTGTCGCTCAGGCCCTTGGCGGCGGTGGCGGTGTAGGCCGGGACCTCGACGAGTCCGCAGTCCACCATGGCCTGAGCGCCCTGGTTGTCGGTGACCGACCCGGAGCCGACGAGGGCGAACACCCCGGCGTTGCACGCCTCCTTGGTGGCCTCCAGGTGGCTGAACAGCTTGGAGTCGATCTTGGTGAGCTCCAGCTTGCGCCCGTTGATGCCGCCGTAGCCGTTGCACCAGTCCACGTAGGCCTGCATCGACTCCTCGATGCTGGCCGTCGGCACCTTGACCTGGCCGGCCCGGTCGCTGATGACCGCGATCTTGATGGTGTCCTCGGTGACGCCCGGCGTGCCCTTGGGCGGCGCGCCCGGGGGCTGGTCGCCCTTGCCGCACGGGATCGGCAGGTCACCGATCATGTTCCCCGAGCTCTTGGCCGGCGTGCTGCCGCCGTCGGCTGAGGCCGCCGACGCGCTTCCCGAGCCCCCGGTGCCCGCGCCCGCGGACAGCTGGTCGTCGGAGAGTCGGCTCCCGCACGCGGTGGCGATCAGGGCAAGTGCGCAGCAGAGTGCGACGCAGCGGGTCTTCACAGGTTCGTCCCCCTTGGTGAACCCTCGGAACATAGGCGCGCGGCGCCGCTCAGCTGGAAGCGAGCTGCTCGCCGAGGCGCTGGAGGTGCGTGGTGCCGCCGGCGAGGGTGAGCTCGACGTGCTTGGCCCAGCGGAACGTGCGGTGGACCGGGTAGTCCAGGTCCACGCCGATGCCGCCGTGGAGGTGCTGGGCGGCGTGCACGACGCGCTCGGCCCCTTCGGCCGCCCAGAACTTGGCGATGGCCAGCTCCTCGCCGGCGGGCATGCCGGCGTCGAGGCGCCATGCCGCCTGGTAGGCGGTGAGCCGGATCGCCTCGGTGTCGATGTAGGCGTCGGCCATGCGGTGGGCCACCGCCTGGAACGTGGCGATCGGCGTGTCGAACTGCTTGCGCTCGGACGTGTAGGTGGCCGTGATCCGCAGGGCCGCCTCGCACACCCCGGCCTGCGTGGCGCACAGCCCGGCCAGGGCCCGGTCGAGCATCCAGGCCACCACCTCGGCGCCGCCGCCGACCTGGCCGACCACGTCGTCGGCGCCGACGGCCACGCCGTCGAAGGTCAGGGTGGTGAGGGGCTCGCCGTTGATCGAGGTGTTGCGCTCGGCGGTGACGCCGGCCGCCTTCGGATCGACCAGGAAGACCGTGCTGGCACCGTCGCCGGTGGCCGCGGGGACCAGGACGCGCCCGGCCAGGTGCGCGGCCGGGACCAGCGCCTTCGTGCCGGTGATGGACCAGCCGTCGCCCGTCTCCGTTGCGGTGGTGGCGGGCACCTCCGGCGGCAGGCCGACGCCCCCCTCGGACAGGGCAGCGGTCAGGATCAGGCTTCCGTCGATGACCTTGGGCAGCAGGTCGGCCTGCTGGGCATCCGTGCCGAACTCGGCGATCGGCTGGGCGCCGAGGGCGAGGGTGGCCAGCACCGGCACCGGGGCGACGGCCCGCCCGACCTGCTCGAGCAGCAGGCTGAGCTCGAACGCGCCGTAGCCACCGCCGCCCACGGCCTCGGGCAGGCACAGGCCGAGCAGGTCGGCCTTGGCCAGCTCGGCCCACACGTCGGCGGCGAACCAGTCGGCGTCGGCCTCCTCGAGCTCGCGCAGGCGCTCGGGCGGCAGCTGGTCGGTGAGGATCTGGGCTGCCAGGTCCCGGATCGCCGCCTGCTCTTCGGTGAGTGCGAAGTCCATCGGTGCTCCTACATGCGCGGCATGCGGGGCATGCCGAGGCCGAACATGGCGATCAGGTCGCGCTGGATCTCGTTGACGCCGCCGCCGAAGGTGAGGATCAGGCTGCCCTGGGCACCCCGGTCCAGGCGGCTGGCGAGCGCGGCGGCCGGCGAGCCGGGCTGCAGCGCGGATGCCTGGCCGATGATCTCCATGAGGAGGCGGTAGGCGTTGGTGAAGAACTCGGTGCCGAACACCTTGATCGACGACGCGTCGGCCGGGTTGACGTGCTCGCCGGCGGCCTCCAGCGCGGCCACCTTCCAGTTCAGGAGGGTGAGGAACTCGAGCCCGGCGCGCACGCGGGCCAGGTTGGTCTGGACCCACCCCTGGTCGATGACCCTCCCACCGCCGGGCAGGTCGGTCTCCTTGGCCCAGGCGAGGACGTCCTCGTAGTTCCGAGCCATCATCCCGGGCGGCGCCAGGCCCACCCGCTCGTAGTTCAGCTGGTTGACGATGAGGTCCCAGCCCCGGTTGAGCTCACCGATGATCGCGGAGTCTGGCACCCGCACGTCGTCGTAGAAGGTGTTGAACGTGCTGGCGTTCACCATGGTGGAGATCTTCGAGTAGCTGTAGCCCGGGTCGGTGGTGGGCACGGCGAAGATCGTGATGCCCCGGTGCTTGGGGGCATCCGGGTCGGTGCGGGCGGCCAGCCAGATGTAGTCCGCGTAGCTGGCGAGCGACGTGTAGATCTTCTGGCCGTTGATGACCCACTCGTCGCCGTCCTTGACGGCCTTGGTGGTGAGCGACGCCAGGTCCGTGCCCGAGCCCGGCTCGGTGTAGCCGATCGAGAAGTGGAGCTCGCCCGCCAGGATCTTGGGCAGGAAGAAGTCCTTCTGCTCCTGCGAGCCGAACTGCATGATCGTCTGGCCGACGGTGTTGATCGACAGGAAGGGCGTCGGGGCGCCGGCCCGCCAGCTCTCGTCCATGAAGATGAACTGCTCGACGGGCCCGAAGCCCCGGCCGCCGTACTCCTCGGGCCACCCGGCGCCGAGCCAGCGGTCCCGGCCCATCTGGCGCACGGCCTCGAGGCACGCGGGGTCACCGGTGTCGCCGCGGAAGGCGGCAGCGGTGACCTCGGGGGTCATGAGGTCGGCGAAGTAGGCGCGCAGCTCCTGGCGCAGCGCTTCTTGCTCCGGCGTGTACGCGATGTGCACCTGGGACACTCCCCTGACGGTCCATCAGAACGAGAACACGTTCTAGCAGAGGCCCCCGCACGCTCCCCCAGCCGGGCGTAGGGTGGCGGGGACATGGCGCGGGTCGAGCTCACCAAGCACCTGCACCGGTTCGCAGGGGCAGACGACGGCGACGCCGAAGGGTCCACCGTGGGCGAGGTGCTGGAGGCCTACTTCGCCGCGCAGCCCCACGTCCGCGGCTACGTGGTCGACGAGCACGGCGCGATCCGCAAGCACGTCGTCGTCTTCCTGAACGGCCGCCAGCTCCAGGACCGACGGGACCTGGGCGAGGCGGTCGGCCCGGACGACACCATCCACATCATGCAAGCGCTCTCCGGAGGTTGACCGTGTCCGATCGCATCCACGTGGGGACCCGCAAGGGCCTCGTCTCGGTGTCCCGCACGTCGTCGGGCTGGCAGGTCGACGGCCTGACGATGCGGGCGATCCCCATCACGGCGATCCTCGACCGCGGCGCGGGCGCCGACCTCGTGGTCGGGGCCAGCCACGGCCACTTCGGCCCCAAGCTCCACGCCACCGCCGACGGCGGCGCGACGCTCCGGGACCTCGCCGTGCCCGAGCACCCCGCGGACGCCGGGATGGACCCGAACCGCCAGGAGGCGCGGCCGAGCAGCACGGAGATGATCTGGTCGCTCGCCGCCACCTCGGACGGCACCTGGTGGTGCGGCACGATGCCCGGCGGCCTGTTCTCGAGCCGCGACGAGGGAGCCTCGTGGCAGCTCTGCCAGGCACTCTGGGACGAGCCGGGGCGAGCCGAGTGGATGGGCGGCGGCTACGACCACCCGGCGATCCACTCGATCGAGGTCGATCCCCGCGGGCCCGAGCGGCTGGTCGTGGCCGTCTCCTGCGGCGGGACCTGGCGCACCGAGGACGGGGGTGCGACCTGGGAGGTGAGCCAGGGGATGCGGGCGCCGTTCATGCCGCCCGAGCGCGTCGAGGACCCCGTCGTCCAGGACCCGCACCGCGTCGTGCGCTCCGCCGCCGACCCCGACGTGCTGTGGTGCCAGCAGCACTTCGGGATCTACCGCTCCACCGACGACGCCCGCACCTGGCAGGAGATCACCGACGTGGCCCCGTCGACCTTCGGCTTCGCCGTCGCCACCCACCCCCACGACCCCGACACCGCGTGGTTCGTGCCGGCCACCGCAGACCAGGAGCGGATCCCCGTCGACGGCCGCATGGTCGTCACCCGCACCCGCGACGGCGGACGCACCTTCGAGCAGCTCCGCACCGGCCTGCCCCAGGCGGGCTGCTGGGACCTCGTGTACCGCCACGCCCTGGCCGTCGACGGCACGGGCGAGCGCCTCGCCATGGGCTCGACCACCGGCAACCTGTGGGTCAGCGAGGACGGGGGCGACACGTGGGACCACGTGAGCGCCCACCTCCCGCCGGTGGCCGTCGTGCAGTTCTCCGCCTGAAGCGAGGGCTCAGCGGCCGCCTTCCACGGAGAGGCAGGCGTCGAGCACCGCCCGGCCGAAGCCGGGCTTGGCGCACCAGGTGTGGCCCTCGTCGTGGAGGTGCACCTGGGCGTGCGGGATGGCCAGCAGCAGGCGGAGCTGCTCCTGGGCCGGCACCGCACGGTCCTTGGTGGTGACCATGATCGTGGTCGGCACGTCGACCTCGTTGAGCCAGCGCCGGCTGTCGAAGTTGGACGTGGCGGCCAGCGCCTCGGTCACGAGCCGCACGTCGTGGCGGCGCATCTCGGCGCCGGCCCAGGCGGTGATGCTGTTCGGCCGGGCCCGCACCGCGGTGGGCACCTCGCGCTGCAGCCAGGGCACCGGGACCATGGTGGCGAGCTGGCCGACGCGGGTGGACCCCGCCACCGCAGACACCGCCGTCACGAAGGCCAACCGCTCCCGGACCCCGGGCACGAACCGGTTGGACGTGGCGCAGAACACGAGGCCCGAGACCTTGGCGGGGTGGCGGTGCCAGAGCAGCTGGGCGATGGGCCCACCCATCGAGTAGCCGACGACGATCGCCTGCTCCACGTCGAGCTCGTCGAGGAGCGCGGCCGCGTCGTCGGCGCAGTCGGCCAGGCGGAAGCGCCGCCAGCTCCTGATGCCGCGGCCGTGGCCCCGGTGGTCGATGGCGAGGACGCGGAAGTGCTCGCCCAACGGTTCGAAGGCCTGGAACCAGTTGAGGCCACCGCTCGCCACCAGGCCGTGCAACAGCAAGATGGTGGGCGCACCCGGTGGGCCTTCGACCTCGCGCACGAACGTGGTGCCCCGGCCGGGCAGCTCCACCCGCCGACCCAGCGGGATCGGCGGCCCGCTCGGGGCCTCGACCCCGGTGTCCTCCACGGCGAGCGTCACCCCGCCACAATATGACGACCCGTCAGGAAATGTGGAGGACCGCGTGCCCGACCATCCGACCCGCCCGGACATCGACTTCATCAGCGGTGCCTTCTGGGGCGGCGACCCGCACGAGGCGTTCACCTGGATGCGCGCCAACGCCCCCGTCTACTGGGACGGCCACGCCTGGGGCATCAGCCGCTACGGAGACCTCAAGGCCGTCTCCAAGGACCCCGGCACGTTCTCCAACGCCCAGGGGATCCGGGCCGACGCCGGCGCGCTCCAGATGATGATCGACATGGACGATCCCGAGCACGTGCGCCGCCGCAAGCTGGTGAACCGGGGGTTCACGCCCCGACGGGTGCGCGACCGCGAGGACGAGATCCGCCGCACCTGCACCGAGATCATCGACGCCGTCTGCGAGCGCGGCGAGTGCGACTTCGTCACCGACATCGCTGCCTGGCTCCCGCTGATCCTCATCGCCAACGACCTGGGCGTCGCCCCGGAGGACCGGGCGCAGCTGCTCGAGTGGAGCGACGTCATGCTCTCCGCCCTCACCGGCGACCCGTCCACCCTCGAGCCGGCCACGCTTTCGCGTTCATCGGGTACACCGAGTACATCACCCGGGTCATCGCGGACCGCCGGGCGAGCCCGGCCGGTGAGGACCTGATGAGCATCCTCTGCCACGCCGAGGTCGACGGCGACCGGCTCGACCAGCAGGAGCTGATCGACGAGTCGCTGCTCATCCTCATCGGCGGCGACGAGACCACCCGCCACGTGATCTCCGGCGGCGCCTACCAGCTGCTCGTGGACCGCACCGGTGGGAGCGGCTGCGCGCCGACCGCTCGCTCATGCCCACCGCGGTCGAGGAGATGCTGCGGTGGGTCACCCCGATCAAGAACATGAACCGGACCGCCACCCGCGACGTCGAGGTCGGCGGCCAGCAGATCCGCGAGGGCGACAACGTGCTGCTCCTCTACCCCTCGGCCAACCGGGACGAGGCGGTGTTCGCCGACCCGCACGCCTTCGACCTGGCCCGGACCCCGAACGACCACGTCGCGTTCGGCTTCGGCACCCACTTCTGCCTGGGCAACAGCCTGGCCCGCCTCGAGCTCCGCGTCATGTTCGAGGAGCTCCTCGACCGGCTGCCCGACCTCGAGCTGGTGGACCTGGCCGAACCGGCGCGTCGCCCCGCCAACTTCGTCAGCGGCTACGAGTCGATGCCGGTGCGCTTCACGCCCACGGCGCCCTCGACCGCGCGTAGCGTCGCCCCCGCAGCCCAGCCATCCATCCACCACACCCCGAAGAGGTGCGACATGACGAAGGTTCGAGGCATGGGCACGGTGCGCTCGCCCTGGCGGCGGCGAGCGTGCTGGCCGCCTGCGGCGGAGACGGCGGGAGCGAAAGCAGCGCCACCACCACCAGCAGCAAGGGCTCCACCCCGCCCACCGGCTCGGGCTCCACCCTCTCGGTCCCTGACGGCTCGAGCTCGTCGGGCTCGCCGACCGGCAAGGTCCGCGTCGTCAACGCGTTCGCGCCCGGCGGCACGCCGATGACCCTCGACGTCTACGACACCCCGAACCCGGGCACGTCCGACGACCCGGTGATCGAGGGCCTCGAGTACGGCCAGGTGTCGGACTACGTCAAGCCGAAGGGCTACGGCGACTCCGGCAACCTCTACATCTTCGAGGCCGGCGAGAAGGAGCGCAGCACCAGCGGCTCCAGCCAGGACATCAACGGCCAGGCCACCTCCAACGCCGGCTACGAGAAGGGCACCCAGCGGACGGTGGTCATCGGCACCGGCAACGCGTTCGACGACCAGGCCAAGGACCAACCCATCTACCAGGAGATCATGGAGGACGGCACCGGCAACCTGGCCCCCGTGCCCTCGCAGGTGGCCGACCCGTCGCAGGGCCTGCTGCTCGCCAACGCCCGCGGCGCCGAGACCGACCGCAGCGCCCTCGACTTCACCCTCGCGGTCGACGGGAAGTGCCCCAAGCGCCGCGACCCGGAGAACTCGGCGGGTGGCTCGGTGGAGAGCATCGCCAACGGCAACGCCGTCCCGTACCTCGTCTCGGCCGGCAGCCACCAGATCCAGATCCTCGTCGCCCCCGACAGCAACCTGCTGACCACCTGCGACCTGGGCGCCGCCAAGGCCAGCGACACCGTCGACGTCGCCGCCGGCAAGCGGGTGGAGATCTTCGTGATCGCCCCCGGCGACGACCCGAGCGACTTCAAGATCGTCACCGCCCCCGTCGCCGGGGACTGACGAGCGCTACGCCAGGTCGAGGGGGGCGCGCCCGGCGCCCCCCCCGACCACCACCGCCGCCTGATCGGTCGAGGCCACGACCCAGCCGTCGGGCCCGTGCAGCACCCGCTGGGCGGGCGCCCGCAGCTCCACGGGGTGCCGGGCCACCTCCCGCAGCCCGTCACGGCTCGCGCTGAGGACCAGCACCTCGCTGGTCGGTTCCGACGGGCCCTCGGCACCGCAGGCCACGTCCACGCCCGGGGCCGGCATCGGGCAGGGCACGACCTTGGCCGTGCCGTACCGGGCCACCGGGATCGCCACCCGACCGCCGCCCAGGTCCGCGATGGCGTGGCGGTCGTAGGCCACCGGCGCGTCCCCGCCGAGCGGGACGGTCCCCACCAGCCTGGGGTTGGTCGGGTCGGCGGCGTCGAACAGCTTCGCCTCCGGCGCACCGTGTCCGTCGGGCCCGAAGCCCAGCACCAGCCCGTCGCCCAGCGGGTGCAGGTAGCTGCTGAACCCGGGCAGCTCCAGCTCGCCCGCCACCTTCGGGGCGGTGGGATCAGACAGGTCCACCACGATGAACGGGTCGGTCTGCAAGAAGGTGACGGCGTAGGCGACGTCGCCGGCGAAGCGCACGCCCTGCAGGGTCTCCCCGGGGTGGCCGAAGGGCGCCGTGGCCCCGACCTGGTGGAGGTCGCCGGTCGCGTCGAGCACCACGATGCGGTTCGCCACCGGCTCCGGCGCGGGTGCCTCGGTGCTTGCCGTGCCGCTGACGGGGGTGGCGTCGTCGGAGCTGACCGTCGCGTCGGAGCTGACGGTCGCGTCGGGGCTGACAGTGGCCTCGGGCAGCGGCGCCGCCACGTCGACCATCACCATCGGCTGGCGGGTCGTGGCCACCCGCAGGTGCCCGTGGCCGTCGTCGCTCATGGCCAGGTCGCCGAGGAGCGAGCCGCTGACGGTCGTGCTCGCCGTGTGGGCGAGCTCCGGCAGCGAGAAGCGGTGGATGCCGGTGGACGCCTCGTTGCCCTGCCACTGCGGCGTGGCCAGGTAGGCCGCATCGTCGGTGACGTGGACGACCGAGCCGGTGCCGACCACCTCGGTGGCGTGCTGCGGTGCCAGCTCGCCGTCGACCGGGAGCACGACCAGGAGCGACGCCGCAGCCTCCGTCGGCACGGCGGGGTGCAGCACCTCGTCGCACGGGACCGGCCCACCTCCGAAGGGCCTCGCCACCATGGCATCGGTGGCCACCACCACGAGCTGGTCGTCGACGCGCCGGGCATCCACGAGCTGCCCCTCGACGCTCCAGGTGCCGTCGGCGCGCAGGCCGTCGCCGTCGACGACCAGCCGCCGCACCTCGACGCCGGTCCCGTCGCCCCGCGGGCCGACCACCCAGGCGACCCGTGCCTCGGGGTCGTAGGTGACCTGCGAGCCCGACGGTGCGGGCACCTGGGCCACGACCTTCCCGGCCGCGGCGTCGAGCACCGACAGGCTGCTCGGCCCGACCGCCAGCACCCGGTGGCCGTCGATCCGGTCGACCACGTCCAGCTCGTCGACCCCGACCACCGCCGTGTTCGTGTCGCCGGTGCCCCCAGCCCCGACCTCGGCGCTGCTGGCCGCGTCGGCGGCCATGGTCGTCGCGACCGGTGCGCCCACGCCCTTGCCGCCGACGGGCACGGCGCCCGCCGTCCGCCCCGCCCACGCCTCCAGGGCCGCGCAGGCCGCGAAGGGCGTCAGCCCGCTCGCCGAGGCGGGCGTCGCCGCCAGGGCGACGGCGATCGCTGCCGCCAGCAGGGCCGCGCACAGGCCGAGGAAGGCGAGGGTGGCGGCACGGGGTGACCCGGTGGTGGTGTCCATGGCCGTTCCGACGACCGCGACCGGCCACCGGTTCCCGTGCGATCAGCGCGCCTGGCAGCCCTCCAGGAGGCGCAGGCCATCGGGCCCGTCGAGCAGCAGCGCCACCCGGTCGAGCGCCGCCCGGTGCGCGGCGAGCGCCCGCTCCAGCAGCCGCGGCGACCGGGCCGTCGACCGCAGGTCCTGGGCGGGGCCGAGCCCGCCTTCGACGTAGAGGCACGCCAGGCCGCACGCCCACCGCCCACCCGGGTGGGGCACGACCACCTTGGTGACCAGCGCCTCGCCAGGCTCCATGACGATCAGGAGCTCCCGCTCCCCCCACGAGCCGCGGACCCACAGGTCACCGATGGTGAGCTCGCCGAGCGGCGGGTCCATGCCGGCGAAGGCCGCAGCCACGGCCTCGGCGAAGGCGGCGTCGGTGAGCTTCGTCACCGATCCCCCGTGACCTGCTCCTCGGCGACCGCCTTGGCCCAGCGATAGTCCGCCTTGCCGGCTGGCGATCGCTGCACCTCGGGCACGACGACCACGTGGCGGGGCAGCTTGTAGCCGGCGAGCGAGCCGCGCAGGCGCTCGCGGATGGCGTCGATGGTTGGTGGCTCGCCGGGATCGGCCGGCGAGACGACGGCGGTGACCGCGCTCCCCCACCGGTCGTCGGGCACGCCGACCACCAGCACGTCGCGCACGTCGGGCAGGTCCACGATGGCGGACTCGACCTCCTCGGGGAAGACCTTCTCCCCGCCCGTGTTGATGCACTGCGAGCCACGCCCGAGGAGCTGGATCGTGCCGTCGGCCTCCACCGTGGCCAGGTCGCCGGTGAAGCAGTACCGCACGCCGCCGACCTCCATGAAGGTGGCGGCGGACTTCTCCGGGTCGTTCAGGTAGCCCTGGGGCAGGTGACCGGAGTTGGCCACCCGACCGATCTGGCCCGAGCCCGGCTCGACCGGGCGCAGGTCGTCGTCGAACACCCCGGTGCCGGGGCCCGGGGCGAAGCGGGCGAGGCCGGACGGGTCGTCGCCGGCCTGCAGTCGCTGGGAGCCCTGCACGCCGCTCTCGGAGGACCCGAACCCGTCGGTGATCGAGCGGCCGGGGAACAGCTCGCCGAGCCGAGCCTTGAGCGCGGGTGACATCGGGGCCCCGCCGTTGGCGAGGGCGAACAGCGAGGTGGCCTGCCAGCGCCCGGGGTGCGCCTCCCACGCCTCGACCAGCGGGCGGCCGACGGCGTCGCCGACGACGGTGAGCACGTTGACCCCGTGCTCGTCGACCAGGTCCCACACCGCCTCGGGGTCGAGCGCCCCGGGCAGCAAGATCGTGGTGCCACCGGCGAGCAGCCAGGAGAACGTGGTCCACTGCGCGGCGGCGTGCATCATCGGCGCGATCGGGAAGTAGCAGAAGGCCTCGACCATCCGGTCGACCAGCTGCTCGGGGGCGTCGATCGGCCCGGCGAGGCGCATCGGGTCGCCGCCGCCGATGCAGGCGAAGAGCGCGTCCTCCTGGCGCCAGACCACACCCTTGGGCAGGCCGGTGGTGCCGCCCGTGTACATCAGGTACACGTCGTCGCCCGAGCGGCCCGGGGTCTCGATCGGCTCCGGCGAGGCGGCGGCCAGCGCGTCCTCGTAGGCGACCGCCCCGGGCAGGTCGGCGACCTCGCCGCTCACCGTGGACGGGTCCGGGTCGTCGACGACCAGGATCGTCCGCAGGTGGGCCACCCCACCGGGGACCGACGCCACCGCGCCGGTCAGGGTCTCGTGGACGAGCACGGCCACCGCCCCCGAGTCCGACAGGAGGTGGCCCAGCTCGGCGCCCGTGTAGCGGTGGTTGATGTTGACCGGGATGGCCCGCAGCGAGAACGCGGCGAGCATGGCCTCCAGGTAGGCGGCGTCGTTGCGGAGGAACAGGCCCACGGCGTCGCCGGGGCCGATCCCCGCGGCGCGCAGGTGGTTGGCGAGGCGGTTGGTGCGCTCGGCGAGCTCCGCGAAGGTCCGTCGCTGGGGCCCGCACACGAGGGCCAGGCGGTCCGCCGCCCGAGGCCAGATGGCCTCCCACAGGTCGGCGAAGTTGTAGGTGGTGGGGATCGGTGCCTCGGTCACGGCGTCAGAGCATGTCAGGCGGCGGGGTCGCCGAGGAGCAGCTGCACGGCGCCGAGCGCCGGGTCGAAGCCTGGCTCCCACGGCAACCAGCCGGCGCGGTCGGGGTAGACGAGCTGGACCATCCGGTACGGGCGATCGCCGTACCAGGCGTTGCACGACGAGAACATGGCGCCCATCCCGCCGATGTCGACGGGCAGCAGGGCGGCGCGCTGGTCGCCGTCGTAGAGGCCGCGGAACTGCTCGCCGATCGGGATCTCCGCCCCGCCGCGCAGCAGGTCAGCCACCAGGCCGGCCAGGCCCTTGGCCGCCACCGGCTTGAGCCCGACGATCACGACCTCGGGGAACCCGAACGTCTCCTCGAAGCCGATCGTGTAGCCGTAGCCCGGGAACGGCGGGTCCGTGGAGAGCTCGGCGGCGACCGGCTCGAGCAGCCAGCCCGAGGTCTCGATCATCCAGGCGAGCTTGTCCCGCAATGCCATGTTCCGATCGGGGAACGCGTCCTCAGCCATCGCGGCGACCCTACCCAGAGCGCTACAGGCAGCGCCGCACGACCCCGCGCAGGTCACCGCGACCGAGGTCGGTCTGACGGCCAGCGAGCTCCTCGAAGCCCTCGCGCATGCAGGTGCGCTGCTTCGCCGTGAGCACCTTCCCGGCCAGGCCCGCCCCCTTGTCGACCAGCGCCAGCTGCAGCTCCGGGCACCGGAACATGCTCTGGTCGAGGGCGTGCTCGGCCTCGGTGGTGAGGCTGGTGGCCTCCGAGCCGGCCCACTGCTCGAACAGCGTGGAGGCCAGCAACGGGTGCATCCGCTGGGCCACGCACTCGACGTGGGGTGCGGGATCGCTCAGGCCCAGGCCCTCGAGCCCGGGGGCCAGCACCTTTCGGGTGGTGCCGCAGGTGTCCAGCGCGGCTGCCGCCACCCGCTCGAGCGCGGCGCGCTCGTGGCCCGTGGGCGCCACCGCCCGCAGCCCTTCCGGCGTCGGCACGTCCTCCGGTTCCAGGGCAAGCGCATGCAGGCGCTCGACGCCGATGGCGTCGATCAGGCGGCCCGACACGCAGCGGTCGTCCTGGCCCATCGGGACCACCAGGGCGTCGTTGAGCGCTGCAGAGTACGCCGCTCGGGTGGCCGGCAGCCGTGGCACCGAGGTCGACGAGGGGCTCGACGACGCCGAGGTCGTCGGCGCGGTGGCGGCGCCACCCTGCTGGGAGCACGCGGTGGCGGCCCCCACCAGCGCCGCGCTCCACGCAACCAGCACGACCATCCGCCTCATGGTCGGCAAGCTACCCGACCCCGGCGGCCGGTCAGGCCGCCGCCGTCGGCCATCAGGCCGGCGGACGGGTGAGGGCGAGGGCGTTCTCTCGCATGATGAGGCGCACCTCGTCGTCGGAGAACCCTGCCAGGTCCTCGACGAACGACCGAGGGTCGGCCAGGCCCTCGGCGTGGGGCCAGTCCGAGCCGAACAGCACGTGGTCGCTGCCGATGGCCTCGGCCAGGTGGCGGATGTCGTCCTCGTAGTAGGGGGCGACCCACACGTGGCGGCGGAGGGTGTCGACCGGATCGGCGGCGAACGCGCCGGGCGTCATCGACCACGCCTTCTTGAGCTTGCGGACCAGCGGGTGCACCCACTCCGAGCCGCTCTCGATGGTGGCGACCCGGATGCCAGGGTGACGGTCGAAGACCCCGTGGCAGATGAGGGCGGCGATGGTGTCGGAGATGGCCCGGTCCGAGGTGAGGATCCCGTAGAGCGGGGTGCGGCGGAACGCCTCAAACTCGGCAGACTCGCCCCAGTCGACGACGTAGCGGCCGTAGCCCGCCTCGCCCGAGTGGTAGGCGACGAGGACGCCGGCATCGGCGAGGACCTGCCACATCGGGTCGTACATGGCGTCGCCGGGTGAGCGGCCGCCGGAGGGCGCCATGACCGGACCGGCGCGCATCACGACCACGCGGGCACCGCCCTCGACCGCCCACCGCGCCTCGTCGAGCGCCTGGTGCGGGTCGAGCAGGGTCAGGTAGGGCGCCGAGAAGATGCGGTCCTGGTAGGCCAGGCCCCAGTCGTCGACCACCCAGCGGTTGAGGGCCCGGAACGCGGCGTGGCACGCGTCGACGTCGCCGACGAGCGCCTCCTCCATGCCGACGGCCAGGGTCGGGAACATGAAGCAGCCGGCCATGCCCTGCTGGTCCATGACCGCGATGCGGGCGTCACGATCCCGGTAGGCCGGGCTGATGGGCTCGAGCTCCCCGAAGGCGCCCCGGATGTCGTTGGCCGGCGAGCGGCCCCGGAAGTACTCGTCGAGGGCACCCGGCCGCGACACCGGGTCGAACTGCGGGTTCGGGATGAACCGGTTCACCCGACCGGCCACGACCAGGCGCTGCTTGCCGCCGATGTCGGCCCACTGCATGGCCCGCTTGGCCATCCGCGGGTCCATGTGACGGGTGAAGGCGTCCGTGGCCTCGTAGTAGTGGTTGTCCGCATCGAAGATCTCGAAGTCGACCGTCCCCATGGCGACACCCCCTGTCCCTGGTCCAGTTCCCTGGTCCGGCTGGTTCTCTTCCCGAGCGTACCCGGCCTAACCTGACGGACCGTCAGAAACCTCTCGGAGGAGCCTCCCCCATGTCGAACCCCACCGGCCCGCTGTCGGGCCTGCGCATCATCGAGAGCTCCATGCTCGGCCCGGCGGCGATCACCACGAACCTGGCCGACCTCGGGGCCGAGGTGATCAAGGTGGAGTCCCCGCAGGGCGACTACATCCGCCAGATGACGTGGCCGATCGTCGAGGGCGTGTCGCTCATGCACCTCCACGTCAACCGGGGCAAGCGCTCGCTCGTGCTCGACCTGCGCAAGCCCGAGGCAGTCGAGACCTACCTGGACCTGGTCCGCGACGCCGACGTGGTGATCGAGGCGATGCGCCCGGGTGGCCTGGAGCGGCGGGGCCTCGGCTACGAGAAGCTCCGGGAGGTCAACCCCCGCATCGTGTTCTGCACGATCTCGGGGTACGGCATGACCGGCCCGTACGCCGACCTGCCGAGCCACGGCGTCGCCTACGACGTGTGGGCGGGCCTCGTGAAGCCCGAGATCACCGAGGACGGGTTCGCCGCCATCCCCGAGCACCCGTCGATGGGCATCCACGCTGGGCCGCTCTTCGGTGCGTTGGGCGTGCTCGCCGGCGTGATCCGGGCCCGGGAGACCGGCGAGGGGTGCCGGCTGGAGATCGCCCAGAGCGATGCCGCGGCGGCCATGGACTGGTACCGCTCCGAGTCGTGGAAGGCGTACGAGCGGCCCGAAGACGAGGTCACCGGCAACGCGTCGGACGACTACGTGCGGCGGGCCCCCGGGACCGCTGGCATGCGCGACGGCGTCCGCTACCAGTTCTACGAGGCCTCCGATGGCCAGTTCGTGCTGCTGCAGGCCTCCGAGCGCGAGTTCTGGGAGAACTTCTGCCGAGGCGTCGGCCGCGACGACCTGTTCGAGCGGTTCCCCGGCGCCAAGTTCGCCGACCACGCGGTCGGCAACGTCGAGCTGCGGGGCGAGCTCAAGGAGATCTTCCTCACGAAGACCTCCAAGGAGTGGGTGGCGCTCGGCCTCGAGATCGAGGTCCCGATCATCAACGTGAACACCCCGCAGACCATCGCCGACGATCCGCAGTTCCAGGCTCGGTTTCCCTGGTACTCGGTGGAGCAGCTCGGCGCCGAGCAGCTGCCGTCGCCGATCAAGTACCTCGACATCGAGGTCCCGGTGCCCACCAAGGCGCCCACGGTCGGCCAGCACACCGACGAGGTGCTGCACGACCTCCTCGGCTACGACGACGCCAAGGTGGCTGCCCTCCGGGAGTCCGGCGCCCTCGGCTGACCGCGAGGACCAGCGAGGCGAGGCCTGGCGTTCGTGCTGGGCTGTCGCCGGCACCAGTGGTCATGATCGTCCGCTGACTGGCTCGGTGCCTTTGACGGGACTTGTCCGGTCGTTGGGGTCGGCACCGGCCGTGGGACGCATCAGCCCTCGGGCGTGCGCACGCGGCAGCCCTGGATCGGTGCGGGAACGCATCGGCGGGGCGCGCCGGTGCGGCCGCGCTGGGGCGGCCGCACCGATCGCTCTCGTCTTGGCCCCTCGTCCGCTCCCCTGCAGGGCTCAGCAGAGGGTGGGTTGCTCCCAGGCGGTGGGGATCTGGTGGGGTGGGTCCCAGGGTCGGGGTCTGGTGGGCCCGCTGCTGGGTCGCTGGCGGCGGTGCTCGATGCGCTGCGATCGCGGCCCACACCGTCGGTCGAGCCGCGGGTCGGGCCGTCGAACGGCCCATTGGAGCCGCGGTCGTTGGGTGGGAGGAAACGTCGGCGTCCGGTGCCTGGTTCGAGGTGCCAGCCGTGGTGGGTCTTGAGCTGGTGGTGGTGCGGGCAGAGCGGGTCGATGTTGTCGAGCTTGGTGCGTGGGTCTTGGGTCCACGGCAGGTTGTGGTCCATCTGGACGGCGACGGTGCGGTTGCAGGCGATGTTCGAGCAGATCGTGCCGGTCCACTCGATCGCGGTGCGTTGATGGGCGTTGAGGCCGCGGCCGAGGTGGGCGACGGTGTGCACGTCACGGCCCTTCGTGACGATCGCGGCGAGGAACGCGTCACCCATCAACTCTCTGACCGCCGACACCGGTAGCGGCCCGAGCCCGGGGATGTCACAGGTCTCGCCGGCCACGGTGTGGCCCCGCATCAGGGCTTGCCAGTCGATGCGGATGATCACCTTCACGTTCGACCCACCCGGCAACCGCGACCCAGGCCCTGGTCCAGGCACCGGTGCGCTCGATGCGCCACCGCGGGCCATGGCATCGCCGGTCGAGCCATCGCCGCCATCGCCGCCATCGCCGCCATCGCCTCCCCCGTCGTCCCGGCCTGACCCGCCGGCAGGGCCGGTCGCCTTGTCCGAGCTCGTGGCCTTCCCGCCGGTCCCGGCCCTGGCGGTGGTCCCGCCTCCGGCTCCCGTTCCGGTCGCGGCAGCGCCCGTGCCCGTGCCCGAGCTCCCCGTTGGGGTTGGTGGTGTGGCCGGCTTGGTGGAGGGCGAACGCCATGAACGCGTCGTAGCTGCGGTTCGCGAACGAGTCCCTCGTGCCATCGGGGTTGGGGCGAGCGGTGCAGAACACCTGCTCGTCCCACGGCCGCACCAGGGCTTCGAGACGCGCGAGGTCCGCGGCGGGCCCGTGGAGGTGGAAGTCGAACGTGCCATCGGGGTTCGTGCGACCCCACCGTGCCCGGCTCCGGCGGCCACGCACGCTTGTCCCGCTCATCGGTGGCGGCGGCCTTCGCCGCGGCGGCCTTCTCCTTCAACCGCGCCGTGGTGTCGTTCTCCGCCGAGTCCAAGAGTTCGTCTTCGGCCGAAGGATCCGCCTCGGCGGCGTCGGTGATCGCATCGGCCTGGGTGGCGGACACCTTGCCCTTCTTCATCGCCGCCTTCGTCTTCGGACGCTTCTCCGCCCGCTTCCCGAGCTGCAGCAACCCCGACGCTTCGCGCACCGACACCCCAAGTTGCGCCGCCAACCAATCAGCCGCCGTCGCGTGCCCCTTCCCGCGCCACAGCTCGGTCTTCGCCACCCGCACCGCCGAGAACACCAACACGGTGGTCAACGCCTTGTCCGCCACCGCCAGATCCTCCACCACCCCCAACGCCTGCTCAGCAGACAGGACCGCAGGATCGAGGTCCTGGGCCAACTGCAACACCGCCATCCGCACGTTCGTCGTCGCCGCCGTCATGCCCACCACCCTACCGAACACATGTTCGAGCGGCAACCCCAACCACCGAAAAGTCCGAATCCACCCCCAAATGTCCGAATCGACCCCCACATGTCCGAATGAGGACGGAAAATGTCCGAATCGACACCGGCACCTCCCGAGCTGGGGCCCACACCCACCCCGACCTGGCTCGCCGACGTCGCGCCCATGGGTGGCCTGATGGCCCCAAGGAGGCGACCGACTCGACGAACCCCGAGCGGCGCGCCGCGATGGACCTCACCGTCCTCGGCATGGAGCCGCTCGATGGCCTCCCGCCAGACCTCGCCACGGGTCATCGAACTCGGAGCCCGCCATGATCGAACGCACGTTCGACTACGCTCGGGCTCGTGCGCTCCGCCCCCGCCACCGCACCGTCGCTCGCCTGGCAGCCCTCGCTGCTCGGGGACGGCCCGCCCACACCGGACCGCACCTTCGCCACGATGCGGCGGATCGAGCTGTCATCGGGGGCGTGGGTGGACGTCGCACCGGGCTGGCTCGCCGGCGCGGACCGGGCGTTCGAGCAACTGGTCGATGCCGTGCCGTGGCGGGCCCGGCAGGTGGAGATGTACGAGCGGACGGTCGACGAGCCCCGCCTGACCTGTTGGTGGGGCGAGGACCAGGGCGGCTCGTGGCCGGACCTGGCCCGGCCGATGGCCGACGCCCTGACCGCCCGCTACGGCATCGCGTTCGACTCGCTGGGCGCCAACCTCTACCGCGACGGCAGCGACAGCGTCGCCTGGCACGGCGACCGGGTGCTGCGGGAGCAGCTGCTGGCCATGGTCGCCGTCGTCAGCCTGGGCGCGACGCGCCGCTTCCTGCTGCGCCCCAAGGGCGGCGGGACCTCGGTGCGGCTGGACCCGGCGCCGGGCGACCTGCTGGTGATGGGCGGCACGTGCCAGCGGACCTGGCAGCACTCGGTGCCGAAGGTGGCGAGCGCCGTGGGGCCGAGGCTCAGCTTGATGTTCCGGCACCGCGCGCCGCTGCGGCGGTGAACTCGTCGATCCGGTCGGTGAGGACCTCGAGGCTGGCGGCCCAGAACCCCTCGTCGGCGACATCGATGCCGAAGCGGGCGGCAAGGGTGGCGGCGTCGCCGAGCCCGGTGGCCGACAGCAGGTCGTCATAGCCGGCGCGGAACCGTTCGGGGTCTCGCTGGAACTCGGCGTAGAGGCCGATGCCGAACAGCAACCCGAAGGTGTAGGGCCAGTTGTAGTAGGCGGTGAAGTAGTGGCCCTTGACGGCCCACATGTCGTGGTGGCGCCACCGGGGGTCGAGCCCGTCGCCGTAGGACTGCTGCTGGGCGTCGAGCATCAGCTCGCGCAGCCGGTCCACCGACAGCACCCCGTGCTCGCGCTCGGACGACAGCGCCCGCTCGAACAGGAAGCGGGAGTGGATGTCGACCACCACCTGGCAGGCGCCGGACAGGTCCCCGTCGAGGAGGGCGAGGCGGCCGTCCTCGTCGTCGCCGACCGCGGCCAGGCCAGCCTGGACCATGATCGTCTCGCAGAAGATGCTGGCCGTCTCGGCCAGCGCCATGGGCGTGTTGCGCTGCATCGGCGTGCGGTCGCCCAGGTTGACGTTGTGGTAGGCGTGGCCGAGCTCGTGGGCCAGGGTCTGGACCGAGTCGAAGCTGCCGTCGAAGTTGCAGAGCACCCGGCTGACCCCGTCGGTGACGCTCATGCAGTAGGCGCCGCCGACCTTGCCGGCGCGGGGCTCGGCGTCGATCCAGGCATCGGCCACGGCGGTGTCGACCAGCTGAGCGAGCCGGCCCGAGTAGGTGGCGAAGGCGTCCCGCACGGCGCCGGTGGCCTCGGGCCAGGCGAAGCGGCGGGGCCGGCCGACGGGGGCGACGAGGTCCCACCACGGCAGGCCGTCGGGGTGGCCGAGCAGCTCGGCCTTGGCGCGCAGGTACCGGCGCCAGTCAGGCAGCGACGCCACCACGGCGGACTGCATGGCGTCGAGGATGTCCCGGCTCACCCCGTTGACCTCGAGCGCCGGGTCCAGCGAGTCCGTCCACCCTCGCCGCCGGTTGAGCGCGTTCGCTTCGCCCTTGAAGGCGTTGATGGCGGCGGCGAGCGGCACGGTCACCGTGTCCCAGGCGGCGAGCTCGGCGTGGTACGCCGCCTCCCGCCGGGCCGGGTCCGGGTCCGTGGCCAGGCCGCGGACGACGCTCATCGGCAGCGCCTCGCCGTCGACGGTGGCGGTGAGCCGGGCGGTGATGTCGCCGTGGAGCTTGGCCCAGGCCCGCCCGCCGGTGAGGGCGAGCTCCGCGGCCAGGTCCTCCTGCTCCTCGGTCATCTGGTGGCGGGCAGCCACCGCTCCGCGCTGGAGGGCGTAGGCGTGGTCCGAAGCCAGCGGGCTGCGGCGGCCGAGCTCGTCGAGGTCCAGCCGGGACAGCCAGGCGTCGAAGCGCCCGTCGAGCGTGGCGAAGGGGGCGACCCCGGCCTGGTAGCGGCTGAGGGCGCCGGCAGCATCGGCGTCGGTGGCGTCGGTCGACGTGTGGCCGTACAGGTAGCTGCCGACCCGGCGCATGGTGGTAAGCAGGCGGTTGAAGGCCCCGATGATCTCCTCGGCCGCGGCGACCACGGCGTCGTCGACCTCCAGCGGGTCGCCGTCGCGGATGTCGAGCTCGTCGAAGCGCCGCTGCAGGCGCCCGATCTCTGCGGCGCACTCCTCGGCGCCGGCGGTGAGCTCCCGGGACGTGACCGACGGGAAGAAGGGGGTGAGGTCCCAACGGGGCAGGTCGCTCGCCATGGGGCGGGGCTCGGTGGCGGTCACGCGGGGCCCTCCAGGGCGCTCGGGTCGTCGGGGACGTCGACGGCGTGCTCGCGCAGCGCGTCGATCGGGATCAGGTCCAGCACCCGCTCGTTGGTGGCGGCCAGGACGACGGGCGCGGCCACGCCGTCGTTGTAGGCCACCGCCCAGTTGCGGGCGGTGACGCACCAGCGATCGCCGGGCACCAGGCCGGGGAAGCGGTACTCGGGCATTGGGGTCGACAGGTCGTTGCCGATCGAGCGCTGGTGGGCCAGGAACTCGGCGGTGACCACTGCGCAGATGGTGTGGCTGCCGAGGTCCTCGGGCCCGGTCGAGCAGCAGCCGTCGCGGTAGAAGCCGGTGAGCGGGTCCGTGCCGCACGGCTCGAGCGGGCCGCCGAGGACGTTGCGTTCGTCGGGGTGCAGGGCCATCGGTCGAGTATCGCAGGGCGCGAGCAGGCTGCGGCCCGCCGCCCTAGGTTCGGGCCATGGCTTGGGACCCTGTCGAGATCGAGGCCGCCTTCCAGCGGTACCAGGACGCCGCCAACGAGGCCGGGTGCACCGGCGACTGGGGGCCGTGGGTGGACTGCTTCACCCCCGACGTCCACTACGTCGAGCACCTCTACGGCGAGTTCCACGGCCGCAGGCGGTGCTGGCCTGGATCACCGAGACGATGTCGGCCTGGCCGTTCACCCAGATGCAGCTGTTCCCGTGGGACTGGTACACGGTGGACGCCGAGCAGGGCTGGATCGTGGGCCAGGTGGAGAACCGATTCGTCGACCCGGGCGACGGGAAGATCTACGAGGGCGCCAACTGGACCCGGCTCGTGTACGCCGGCGACGGCCTGTTCTCCTCCGAGGAGGACGTGTACAACCCCGCCCACTTCGGGCCGGTCGTGGCCGACTGGCTGGCCGCCTGGAAGGCCCACCACCCCGACGAGCCGCACGGCCCCGAGGGCGGCCGGTGACGCCTCCCGCCAGCGGCAGCTGGACCTTCACCGCAGAGCTCTGGGAGTGGGAGGGCAAGGCGGCGTGGCACTTCGTGTCGGTCCCCGAGGACGTCACCGACGAGATCGACGAACGCTGGGGCGACTCCGGGCGGGGCTTCGGCGCAGTGAAGGTCGAGGTGTCGATCGGCTCGTCGACCTGGCAGACCTCCGTGTTCCCCGACACCAAGCGCGGCTGCTACCTGCTGCCCATCAAGAAGTCCGTGCGCACGGCCGAGGACCTGGCGGACGGCTCCCCCGCCCAGGTCACCCTCCGCGTCATCGCCTGACGCCGAGCGCTGCCCGCCGGCGGCCCGTCAGATGCGACCCAGCAGCCACAGCACGACCATCGCCGCGAGCACGACGCCGAACGCGATGGCGTTGCCCCGCATGCGCCGACGCTCCTCGGCCGACGGTTGCGGGAGCTCCTCGAGCGACCTCGCGTCCCCCAAGGCGTCGAGCATCTGGCGGTTGAGGTCCGAGGCGACGTCGTCGGCGAAGCTGCGCCGCCCGGTCATCCGCGCCGCGTTGGCCGCCTGCACCGCCCACGCCACGGTGCGCTCACCGGTCCGGTGGACGACGACCAGCATGTGCCGAGCTTCGAAGTGGTCGATCTCGTCCCAGCGCAGGGTGACGGTCGAGAACGGGTTGTGCACGGTGACGCCGGACGCGGACGAGACGACCCTCGTCCGCACGTACGACCGGTAGGTGACCCAGGCGATGGCCGCCGTGCCGGCGAGGATCGGGACGGCGGCCGGGTCGGCGGCGAGGAGCGCCCAGCCGATCCCGAAGCAGGCGACGGCCACGATGCCCAGCGTCCCCAGGATCGGGTAGGCCGCGTTCCGATAGGTGTGCTCGCCTGGCTCCGCTCCGCCCACGGGCGGCAACGATAGGCGCGCATGGAAACCCCGGCGATGGAGCTCCCCGGGCGAGGTGTCGCCGGTCGTCCCGGGGGCAGCCACCCCGGGACGACCGGCCGACCTGCTGGCCTGCCGGCTGGGGGACGGTCAGGTGAACAGGACCTCGGGGAGGATCCGGGCTTGTACCAGACGATGTCGTGACCGCCGCCCCACCAGTTGCCGTTGATCGGCGTGTAGCCGGTGCCGAGCTGGGTGTTGACCACCGAGATCGCCGTCCCGTACCCCGTCGCCCA
This sequence comes from Acidimicrobiales bacterium, assembly GCA_046331115.1. Lineage (GTDB taxonomy): Bacteria > Actinomycetota > Acidimicrobiia > Acidimicrobiales > Iamiaceae > Aquihabitans. Next base: position 183,457 of record JAXLRJ010000001.1, on the reverse strand, counting down.
GTACTGGTCGGGCCCGGTGGCAGACCAGATGAACATCCCTCGGTTCGACACGGGGATTGGGGTCCCTGAGGTGAAGGTCGGCGTCAGGCTCGTGGTGAAGGTGCGGTTGCTCTGGCCCTCCCACAGGGCGGTGGGCTGGCCGGCCCGGTACCAGAAGATGTCGTCGCGGCTGTCGAACGGGTCGATCTTGCTGGGGAAGGTCAGCCGGTTCACCACAGGTGTGTACGTGCCGCTGACGTTCACTGCCTTGGTGGTGTAGGTGCCGGAGCCGTCGAAGTACCAGAGGGCGTCGGGCGTGGCTCCGGTGCCGTACCAGAACACGTCGCCGGCAGCGTCGCCGTCGAAGTCGCCGGCCAGCGGGATGGTCCCGGCCGGGGTCTGCACCGCGTGGGATGCGTGCTGGGCGCCGGTGCCGGTGAAGCTCCACACGCTCCCGCTGCCGCCGCCGGGGACGGTCCACACGATGTCGTCCTTGCCGCTGGTGTCGTCGAGCACGACCGGTTGGTAGGTGCCGCTGATGCTCACGGTGGTCGAGGTGTGGGTGGCCTTCCCGGCCATGGTCCACAGCACGTCGGCGCCGGGGCCTGGGGCGTACCAGAGGATGTCGTCGAGCTGGTCGCCGCTGAAGTCGCCGACGATCGGCGTGTAGGTGCCGTTGACCGCGTTGCCCAGCGATGACGGCGTGAACTGCTTGTTGCCGACGTCGGTCCACAGGTACTCGGCACCGGCGCCGGGGGCGTACCAGAGCAGGTCGTCGTAGTACTCGGCGTCGGAGAAGTTGCCGACGACCGGCGTGTAGGTGCCGCTGACCTGCGGGGTCGCCGTCTCGGTGAACGACCAGCTGGTGGCCGACGCTGGCGAGGCGGTCAACCCGGCGAGGGTGGCCACCGCCACGGTGGACGCGGCCAGGCCTCGGGCGAGGGCTCGGGTGAAGGGTCGGGACGTGGGCTGCATGGGCTCCTCCTGTGACGGGTCGATCGTGCCCAGGAGCCCCCGCGAGCACATGAGTAGGTGGTGCTCATTTCCGGGGGGCCAGCCAGCCCGGGAGTACGGTCGCCGGCGGTGAGCGCCATCACCGATGCGTGGCCGCTGGTGGAGCGGGAGGGGGAGCTCGGCGAGCTGGATGCCGCCGTGGCCTCGGACGACGCCGCCTTCGTGCTGGTCTACGGACCGGCGGGGGTCGGCAAGACCCGCCTGGCCGACGAGTGCCTGCGCCGAGCGGAGCACGCCGGCGCCCGCACGGCCCGGATCGTGGCCACAGGCGCGGCCGCCGCCCTGCCGCTCGGGGCGATGGCGCCCCTGCTCCCCCGCGACCTCGGCCCCGAGGTGGCGCCCGCCGACCTGCTGGCCCGGACCTGCGAGGAGGTCTCCGGCGACCGACGGCTCCTGGTGATGGTCGACGACGCCCACCTGCTCGATGGGTCATCGGCCGTCCTGCTCACCCAGCTCGCCGACCTCGGGGCGATTGAGCTGCTGGCCACGGTCCGCACCGGCGAGGTCGCACCCGATGCGGTGGCGGGCTGGTGGCGCAGCGAACGAGCACGGCGCTTCGACCTCGGCGAGCTGCCGGTCGAGGCCGTCGGCCACCTGCTCGGCACGGTGCTCGGCGGGCCGGTGGCGCGTGACCTGGTCCACCGCATGCACCAGGCGAGCGGCGGCAACCCGCTCCTGCTGCGCGAGCTGCTGATCGAGGCGGACCGCGCCGGCCTGCTGAGCGACGCCACCGGGACCTGGCGGGTAGCTGGCGAGCTGCCCCCGAGCCGCCGGCTCCAAGACCTGCTGGCCGATCGGCTCGGCGCCCTCGGCGACGAGGAGCGCGACGCGCTCGACCGCCTCGCGTGCGCCGGCCCCCTCGGCCCCGACGAGCTCGCTGCCGACCACGCCGTCGAGGCCCTGGAGCGCCACGGCCTCGTGCGGTGCTCCACGGATGAGCGCCGGACCACCTGGGAGCTGGCCAACCCGGTCCTGGGCGAGGTGCTCCGCGCCCAACTCCCCAAGTCGACGCGCCGCCAGCTGCTGCTCGAGTGCGCCGAGCGGATCGAAGCCACGGGCGCCCGCCGGCGAGACGACGCGTTCCGGGTCGCCACCTGGCGCCTCGACGCCGGCGGGGGTGCCGACGCCCACCTCCTCCTGCAGGCCGCACGGGTCGCCCGCTACGCCCACGACTACGAGGCGGTGCGCCGCCTGGCCCGGACCCTGCGCCTGGAGGCGCCCTCGGCGGAGGCCGACGTACTCCTCGGCGAGGCCTGCTACGAGCTGGGCGAGTTCCAGGAGGCCGAGGCGGTCCTGGCTGGCCCAGGGCCGGACGGCACCCCGCCTGACCTCGTGGTGCGTCGGGCGACGGTGCGGACCAAGAACCTCCAGTGGGGCCTGTCGGACTGGCCGACGGCGCTCGAGGTGGTGGCCGAGGCCATCGCCCGGGTGAGGCCGGCGCACGCCCCGGAGCTGCTCGCCGAGGAGGCGTCGGTCCGGATGTTCTCCGGCCGACCGCAGGACGCGCTCGACGTGATCGCGCATCGGCGAGCGCACGGAACGGGTCGAGGTGATGTGCGCGCTCGTCGAGGCGCCGTCGCTGGCGTGCGTCGGGCGCACCGACGCGGCGGTGGCCTGCGCCGAGCGTGGCTACCAGCGCCACTTGGCGCTCGACGACGTGTCGGGGCTGGCCCACCCCGGCACCCACGTCGTCAACCACGCCTTCGCCCTGATCGAGGCGGGCCGGTTCGAGGAGGCCGAGGGGCTGGCGGCGCTGGCCACGACGTGGCGGTGGCCGAGCACCTGCCGATCGCCCAGATCTGGTTCGCCATGCTGCTGGCCCGCTCGACGGGCCTCCGCGGCCGGCCGGCCTCGTCACGGGACTGGGCGGTCGAGGCCACCTCCACCGCTCGGCTGCACGGGTTCGACGGTCCCCGCCGGATCGCCCTCTCCGCCCTGGCCGTGGCGCGTGCGGTGCTGGGCGACGCGGCCGGTGCGACGGAGGCGGCCGACGAGCTCTCGGCCTGGCCCCCTACGGGTTCCTCCACCACGACCAGGTGATCGGCAGCGTGTGGGCGACATGGGCAGCTGGGGACCCGGTGCGAGCCCGGGCCACGGCGCTGGCCGAAGCCGAGGCGGCGGAGGCATCGGGCAACCTGACCACCGCCTCGTGGCTGTGGCACGACGCGCTCCGCCTCGGCGCCGAGGGGGTGGCAGCCCGGCTCCGGCCCCTCGCCGAGCGCACCGACAGCCCGCTGGTGGCGGCCCGCGCCGCCCACGCCGAGGCCCTCGAGCGCAGCGATGCCACGGGCCTGCGGGCCGCGGCCGCGGCGTTCGAGGCCCTGGGCGCGGACCTGCTCGCCGCCGAGGCCCGCACCGGCGAGGCCGACGCCTGGCGGCGCGCCGGTGACGGCCGGGCCACCGCCGCGGCCGAGCGGGAGGCGACCACCCTGCTCGAACGCTGCGAGGGCGCCCGCTCCCCCGCGGCCCGGCCGGCGGCGGCCGCGGATCTCACCAAGCGGGAGCGGGAGGTGGCCGCCCTCGCTGCCACCGGCCTGTCGGCGCCGGACATCGCAGAGCGACTGTTCGTGTCGCCTCGCACCGTGGAGAACCACCTGCAGAAGGCGTACGCCAAGCTCGGGGTGCGCAGCCGTGCCGAGCTGGCCGCCGCGCTCGCCGACGCCTGAGCGACCTCAGCCGATGGTGTCGCCGTGCCAGGACTGCTGGCCGACCAGGTTGGGGCGGTCGTTGACCCAGGCCACGTCGTCCGCGCCGATCTCCTCGGTGATCAGCGCTTCCATCTTCGCCAGGCACTCGGCCACGAGGCCGTCGTTGGCCGGGTCGGCCGCCAGGTTGGTGAGCTCGGCCGGGTCCGCGTCGCGGTCGTAGAGGACCACGTCGTTGTGGGCCCGGAGCTCGTCGAGCGTGGTCGGCCGGTTCGGGGCGAAGGGGGCGAAGTATCGGCCGAACGAGTACCGCTCGTCGAAGAAGGCTCGCAGGAAGCCCCGCTTGGCCAGGTTGGGGCGCAGCTCGCCCGACAGCACGCGGTCCTGGGCGCCCTCCTGGCCGAGCCCGACCCAGAAGTCGTCGTCGAGCGTGGTGATGGACTCGACGCACGCCAGCGCGCCCGGTCGCACGGGGGCGCCCTCCAGGGCGTGGAGGAGCGAGTGGCCGTGCAGCCCCTCGTGGGTGGCGCGCACCGCATCGAGGTCCGCCCCGGCCGCCTCCATGATGGTGGGCACGAGGTCCACGGCCGAGGCCACCGCCCCCGAGGCCGTCCCCGACGGGCCGTCCGGGTGGCTGATGATCAGCGGGACGTGCAGGTTCTCGTCGTAGACGAGGTTGGCCTTCTGGCGCAGGCCGTGGGAGCCGGCCATCTCGCCGTGGTCCGCCGTGAAGACCACCATGGTGTCGTCGTCCTGGCCGCTGGCGGCCAGCGCATCGAGGACGACGCCGATGTGGCGGTCCACGTCTCGGACGCAGTTCAGGTAGAAGTTGATCCCCTCCTGCCAGTGCTCCTGGGCGGTCACCGGGCCGAACGTCGTGTCGAGCACCCTGGCGAACTCCCGGACCGCGGGGGCGGCAGACGCCAGGTCATCGGGCAGGTTGGCGGGGCGCTCCACGTCCCAGCGCTGCTGGTACACGGGGATCGGCGCCGGGGGCTTCACGACCATGGCGTGGGCGAGCACGGGCGGCAGCGGCACCGAGCCGACGGACCCGTAGTCGAAGCTCATGATGTCGTGGGGGTTCACGAAGTTGACGGCCAGGAACCACGGCTGGTCCTGGCCCACCACGGGCGCCCGGTCCCGCAGCCACTGGGCCGCCTGGCCGGCGATCACCGGGTCGATCTTGAGCCCGGCCCAGGCGCCACCGTCGATGTCGCCCCAGTCGTTCCACTCGGAGAACCCGTAGGGCTCCAGGTCGTCCACCGTCGACCGCGCCGGCTGGGCCGGGTCCAGGTAGGCGTTCGACAGGTGCCACTTGCCCTTGTAGGCGGTGTAGTAGCCGGCGTCGCGGAGCATCGTGCCCACCGTGCCGAGCTCCGTGGGCAACGGCCGGATGTAGGGCATGTTGTCGTTGTCGAACACCTGGGTGTGCGGGAGGTGGCGACCGCTGTAGATCACCGAGCGGGCCGACGAGCACATCGTGGCGCCCGTGTAGTAGCGCTCGAAGGTGACCCCGCGCTCCGCCAGCCGCTCGTGCGACGGCAGCGAGTAGCCCGAGGCGCGAGGCAGGTTCGCCCGCTCCTCGTCCGTGGTGATGAGCAGGATGTTGGGGCGCCGGGACATGCGCCCCCTTGTACTACGCCGCCGTGGTCAGCGGCGACGCGCCACGGTGATCCGGGCCCGCTGGGACAGCAGGTAGGACCCGTCGGCCTGGCGGTGCGGCGCCAGGTTCTCGGCCATCCGACCCCGGTACACCTCGAGCTGCTCGGGGGTGAGCGCCTCCAGCAGGAGGCGGGCGAAGTGGCTGCGGTGCCAGGCCTCGAGCTGCTCGAGCGACGAGAAGCGGACCGGCTCGATGACGTCGATGCCCGTGACGTCGGTGAAGCCGGCGTGGGCCAGCGCCGCCTCGAGCACGTCCGCGCGGTCGAAGGCCTCGGAGGGGCGGGCGTCGGTGGGGCCGAACAGCTCCGCGCCCACCTCGCGCAGCCACTTGGACGGCGTGTCGCCGTCGAAGATCGACAGCGCCACCACCCCGCGCGGCCGCAGGACCCGGGCCATCTCGGCGAGCACCCGGTCCGGGTCCGGGCAGAAGAAGATGACGAAGCCGGCGGTGACCGCGTCGATCGAGCTCGACTCGAGGTCCAGGTGCTCGGCGTCGCCGACCTGCACCTCGGCGTTGGCGACGCCCGCAGCGGCGAGCTCGGCGGCCAGGTGCTCGACCATGCCCGCCGCCAGGTCGACGCCGAGGACGCGCCCCTCTGGGCCGACCGCCTCGAGGGCCGGGTACAGGCAGGCGCCCCGACCGCACGCCACGTCGAGGACGGTGGCACCCCTCGGCAGGTCGGCTGCGGCCACGAGGGCCGACCCGAACGGCCCGAAGAAGTCGATGACCTGGTCGTAGCTGGGTGCCGAGGCGGAGAAGACGTCGGCCAGCATGGCCTTGGCGGCGAGGTGCTCGGGATCGGTGGACATCGCCGTCGACGCTAGCGATGCCGAGCGCGACCCGGATGGGTGGGGAAACGAGAACGCGTTCTAGCATTCCGCCATGCACCTGCAGATCACCGAGGAACAGGACGCCCTCCGAGACGCCGTCGCCGGCTTCCTGGAGAAGGCGGCATCGCCCGAGGCGATCCGCGAGGCAGAACCGCTCGGCTGGGACCCCAAGGTGTGGGCCGGGCTCACCGACATGGGCGTCCCCACGCTGGCCGTCGCCGAGGAGCTCGGCGGCTCGGGCGCCTCGCTGCGCGATGCCGCCGTGGTGGCCGAGGCGTGCGGCGCCCGCCTCGCCCCGGCCCCGGTGGTCGAGACCATCGTGGCCGCCCGCCTGCTCGCCCGCTTCCCCGAGGCTGCGGCCCCGGTGCTCGGCCCGCTCGCCGAGGGCGGCGCCCCGGTCGTGCTGGCCGTGCGTCCCGCCGTGGCCGGCCGGGCCACCCTGGTCCCTGGCGCCGCGGTCGCGGCCGCCGTGGTGGCCCTCGACGGTGACGAGCTCGTGGCCGTGCCCGTGCCCGGTGACGGCGCCGCCCCCGCCAACCTCGGCACCTCGCCGCTGGCGGACGTGGACCTCGCCGTGGACGGCCGCATCGTGCTGGCGTCCGGCGAGGCTGCCCGCTCGGCCCACGCCCTCGCCGTCGACGAGCACCGGGCCCTCACCGCCAGGTGGTTCATCGGCCTCGCCCGGGAGTCGCAGGCCATCGGCGTGCAGTACGCCAAGGACCGCAAGCAGTTCGATGCCCCGGTCGGCTCGTTCCAAGCCATCCAGCACCGCTTCGCCACCCTGGAGTGCGACCTCGACGGCGCGGACCTCCTGGCCAACAAGGCGGTGTGGGCGCTCGACGTGTGCGACCCCGTCGGCGCCTCGTTCCCGGGGATGGCCTCCTGGTTCGCCGGTGACGTCGCCGAGCGCACCGCGGCGTGGGCGCTGCACGTGCACGGCGGCTACGGCTTCATGGAGGAGTACGACATCCAGCTGTACTTCCGCCGTGCCAAGGGCACCCGGCTGGTGCTCGGTGACCCCCGACGCGAGCTGGTCGCCCTGGCCGACCGGCTCTTCGGCGACCCGACCGCTGGGCCGATCCCCGGCTCCGCGTACCGGCCCACGAAGACCGGCCATGCCGACGCCGCCGCCCACGGCACCTACGTCGAGGCCGACCACCACGGCGGCGACTCGTCCGAGGGCGGCTTCGACTTCCGGCTCGATGCCGACGTGGAGGCCTTCCGCGACGAGGTCCGCGCCTTCCTCGCCGAGCACGTCACCGACGAGGTCATCGAGACCGCCCACCACACCGGCACCATCCACGACAACGGCCTCCACGCCAAGATGGCCGACGCCGGCTGGATCTCGGCGGGCTGGCCGGCCGAGTTCGGCGGTGGCGGCCGGTCGCCGCTCGAGATGAACTCGCTGCAGGAGGAGATGTACTTCTCTGGCGCCCCCGTCGACGGCCTCGGCGTGGCCGCGCTGGTCGCCCACACGATCCTGCTCGACGGGACCCAGTGGCAGAAGGAGACGATCATCCCCGAGATCCTCTCGGGCAAAGCCATGTGCTGCCTGGGCTACTCCGAGCCCGACGCCGGCTCCGACGTGGCCGCCTGCGCCACCCGGGCCACCCGCGACGGCGACGAGTGGACCATCAACGGCCAGAAGATGTTCACCACCCTGGCCCACGAGGCGCACTACGTCTTCCTGCTCACCCGCACCAACACCGAGGTCGCCAAGCACAAGGGCCTGACCATGTTCGTGGTGCCGATGGACACCCCGGGCATCAGCTTCACCCCGGTGCACACCATGGGCGGCGAGCGCACCAACATCACCTACTACGACGACGTGAAGGTCGACGACAAGTACCGCGTGGGCGAGGTCGACGGTGGCTGGAAGGTGATGATGACCGCCCTCGTCTTCGAGCGGAACAGCGCCTGGTACGGCGAGCTGGTCCGGCTCCTGGACCACGGCCTGGGCTGGGCCCGAGCGACCGATGCCCCCGGCGGCGGGAAGATGATCGACGACCCGATCGTGCGCGAGCGCCTGGCCCGCATCGCCATCGGCAACGAGGTCAGCAACCTGCTCGGCTGGCGCGCCGCCTGGATGGCGGCCAACCACACCCTCCCGGGCGTCGAGGGCACCATGGCCAAGCTCTTCACCACCGAGCACTACCAGTTCGCCGCCAACGAGCTCATCGACTCGCTCGGGGCCGAGGGCCTCCGCCGCCACGGCGACCCGACCGCCGGCGTGGACGACGGCTGGATCGAGGCGATCTACCGGCACTGCCAGGTGACCACGATCTACGGCGGCACCAGCGAGGTCCTGCGCGGCATCATCGCCGAGCGGGGCCTTGGCCTCCCCCGCAACCGCTAGCTCAGGTCCCGGCGGCCTTGCGCACCACGAGGCGCGTGTCGAAGTCCGTCCAGGACCAGTACTTGCCGCGCATCCAGCACAGCGCCTTGGCCGTGCCGCCGGCCGCGATCACCGGGCGGATGTTGTCCTCCTCCGAGTCGCGGGTGAGCGGCTCCCAGGTCCAGGTGCCCTCGCCGACGCGCCGGCCCTCGAACAGCTCGAAGTGCACCTTGCCGTCGAAGCCCGACACCAGCGGTTCGGCCGAGATCGGGTGGACCTGGGTCGACACGACCACCCGGGTGGGGTCGGTCGGGTCCTGGGTCGCGAGGCCGCTGTAGTCGGGCTGGCTGGGGCACAGCTCGCCGCCGGCCCACGCCAGCGGCTCGACCACCCAGCCCGTGCGGCGCCGCCGCACCCACAGGTACTGGTGCCGGTACTTGCCCACGGCGCTGGCCCCCTCGGGCCACGGGTCGCGCCGGCTGATGATGCCGGTGGCAGCCCCGTCGACGTAGCGCAGGTCGCAGAGCCACAGGTCCGTGTCCGTGGCCTCGGCGTCGCCGGGGGCGCCGGGCGCCACCATGGTGAGCTTGCCGGGGGTCGGTGCGCCGGAGCCGACCGTGCCCACCCAGGTGCCGTCGCTGTTGCGGACGCGCAGGTCCGTGCCCAGCGTGCCGGCTCGGACGCTGGTGCCGCGGAACTCGGTGGGGTTGCCGTCGGTGACCAGCAGGTGGAGGCGAGTGCCGTCGCTCACGGCGTGGACGTAGGGCCGGTCCCCGGCCGAGCGGGGCGCGACCACGAGGCCGCGGCCGGTCCAAGCCTTGCCATCGGGCGACGTGAGCAGGTTCCACGAGAACTGCTCGCCCCGGTAGAGGACCCACCGCTGCCCGTCGACCACGTGGGCCGAGGCGTAGGCGGTGCCCCGGGCTGGGGCCTTGAGGGCGCCAGGGCGGACGATCCGCTGGGAGGTGAAGGCCCCATCCACGGTCAGCTCGCCGACCGACACGTAGTCCACGTTCTGGTGGAGCGACCACGCCACCTGCGCCTTGTCCCCGAGCGCCAGCACCGACGGCGAGGTGTGGTCGTCCTTCTGGGTGCGAGCGATGACCCGACGCGTCCGCTCCAGCATCGTGGTGGTGTCGAAGGCGATGACCTGGACGGAGCCGTCGAGCTCGGCCTGCAGGCCGCTCACGCTGGACCCGAGCCAGAGGAGGCCACCCGGCCCGAACGACGCCCGGGGCGACTGGAACCAGCACCACCCGCCCTGGAGCAGCTCGCCCTCGGTGCCGCCGGCGAAGCCGAGGGCGCGCAGCGAGGGGTCCGGCGCGAGGGGCGGGTCGGTCCGGACCGGCTGGCACGCGGCCAGCACCGGCGCGGCGCCGAGTGCCACGCCGGTGGCCAAGGACCAGCGCAGGACGTCGCGGCGAGAGACGCCGGAGGAACGGGGAGCGGGCGATCCGCCGGGACCTTCCATGGGAGCGACCATCCTCCCATGTGGCCGCACCGCCACCGCAGCCACCCCGTGTGACGGGCATGTGAAGCGGCTGTGAAGGGGCGTCGATGGGCCTCGTCGCGCTGGTGGCCCGGGGTTACGGTGCGCCACGTGGACCCCCTGGCCGAGCAGGCGATCGCCGTGCTCCACCGCAACGACCGAGGCACGTGGACCCGCCCCTCCCCCGCCTCTACCCCCACCAGTGGAGCTGGGACGCCGCCTTCGTCGCCATGGGCTGGGCCCAGCTGGACCCGATCCGGGCGCTCAACGAGCTGTGGTCGCTGCTCCGAGGACAGTGGTCGACCGGGATGATCCCGCAGATCGTCTTCGACCTGAACGTGGCGCGCGGCGCCTACGAGCCCGGCCCGAACACGTGGGGCACGGCGCTGCACGCCCCCTCCGGCACGGCCACCAGCGCGATCTGCCAGCCGCCGGTCCACGCCATCGCCCTGGCCAGGGTGCGCGAGGTGGCCGACCAGCACGGCCCCGAGGTGCTCCGGGAGGTCGACGACGCCATCGTCGACCTGTACCCCCGGCTCGATCGGTGGCACCGCTGGCTGCGGACGGCCCGGGACCCCGATGGCACCGGCCTGGTCACGATCCTGCACCCCTGGGAGAGCGGCCTCGACAACAGCCCTCGCTGGGACCGACCGCTGTCTGCGATCGACCCCGAGGGAGGGCGAGGGGTCGTCGCTGGCGCGCCCGGACCTCACCTACGTGGCCGATCCCGCCGAGCGGCCCACCGACGGCGAGTACCTGCGCTACCGGTACCTGGTGGAGTGCCTCGTGGCGGTGGACCACGACCAGGAGAAGGCGATGGTGGAGCACCTGTTCCGGGTGGCCGACGTGCTCTTCAGCGCATCCTCGCCGCCGCGGACGACGCCCTCGCCGAGCTGGCCGCCATCGCCGGGCGGCCCGGCGCGATGCGCGCCACCGGGCCGACGCCGGCGCGACGCGACGAGCGCTCGACGCCTGCTGGGACCCGGACCTGGAGGCTTGCCTGGACCAGGACCGCATCACCGGCCGACCCATCCGCTCCAACACGATCGGCGGCTTCGCCCCGCTGGTCGCCGGGTGCGAGCTGGACCGCTCGGCGGTGCTCGTCGAGCGGCTGTGCGGCGACACCTACGCCGGGGCCGACGGCCTGGCGTGGCCGCTCCCGCTCACCACCGCCACGACCGACCTGCGCTTCGACCGCACCGGCTACTGGCGCGGCCCCCAGTGGCCGCCCATCACCTGGCTCCTCTGGCACGGGCTCAGCCGCCACGGGCACCGCCGCACGGCCGAGCGGTTCCGAGCGATCCAGATCGAACAGCTCCGGGAGGTCGGCTGCACCGAGTACGTGGAGCCGTTCAGCGGTCGCCCCCTCGGCTCGGGCTCGCAGTCGTGGACCGCCGCGGTGGCCCTCGACCTCCTCTCCTACGACCTGCCCTGACCACCGTCCCGGGCCGGCCCGCGGCGTCCCTACGATGGCGAGCCGTGAAGGTCGACGCGCTGCTCCTGGCCCCGCCCCACGAGGTGCGGCGCCGCGCCGAGGCCCTGGCGGCCACCGGCGTCGACGGCGCCTTCACCTTCGAAGGCCCCCACGACCCGTTCCTGCCGCTCGCCGTGGCCGCGGACCTGGGGCTGGACCTCTACACCAACGTGGCCATCGCCTTCCCCCGCTCGCCGATGCACCTCGCCCACCTGGCGTGGGACCTGGGCGCGGCGAGCGGCGGGCGGTTCGCCCTGGGCCTGGGCAGCCAGGTCCGAGCTCACGTCGAGCGGCGCTACGGCGCCGCCTGGTCCAGCCCGATCGCCCGCATGACCGAGTGGATCCGGGCCTACCGGGCCATCGCGGCGCGCTGGCAGGAGGGCAGCACCCTCGAGTTCACCGGCGCCTTCACCCAGCACACGCTGATGACGCCGGCGTTCGACCCCGGTCCGCTCCCGAACGGCGCCCCACCGGTGTGGCTCGGCGCCCTCGGCCCACGGATGGTGGAGCTCGCGGTGGCCGAGGCCGACGGCCTGCTCCTGCACCCGTTCACCTCGGACCGCCACCTGGCCGAGGTGACGCTGCCCCGGGTGCACGGGGCGCGCCACGAGGCGGGGCGCACCACGGACCTCACGGTGGTCGGCCAAGCCATCGTGGCGTGCGCCTCGGACCCGTCCCGCCAGGCGGAGCTGGACCTGGCGGCCCGCTGGCTCGTGGCGTTCTACGGCTCGACCCCCGCCTACGCCCCGGTCCTCGACACGGAGGGCTGCGGCCACCTGCACCCGGAGCTGCGGCGCCTGTCGCGCCTCGGCCGCTGGGAGGAGATGGCGGCGATGGTGCCCGACGACCTGCTCGACGCCGTGGTGCTCCGCGGCGACCCGGCCGCGGTGGGCGCCCGGATCCGCCAGCGCTTCGGGTCCGTCGCCGACCGGGTCGCGCTCAGCACGCCCGGCGGCATCGACGACCCGGACCTCGCCGCGCTGGCCACGGAGGTCCGCCGGTGACCGAGCGTGCGGGCGTCGAGGTCCGGCCGGCCACCGAGGCCGACGTGGCCGCGCTGACCGACGTCTACAACGAGGTCATCCGCACGTCCGACGCCATCTGGCTCGACGACGAGGTCACGGTGGAGGACCGCCTGGCGTGGCTGCGGTCGCTCCGACCCGACGACGCCTGCCTGGTGGCCACCGATGCCGACGGCACCTTCCTCGGGTACGCCGCCTGCTTCCCGTTCCGGGACAAGTCCGGCTACTGGCCCACCGTGGAGCTCACGATCATGGTCGCCTCGTCGGCTCGTGGCACGGGCGTGGGCACCACGCTGCTCCAGGCGCTGATCGACCACGCCACCGCCGTCGGCCGGCGGGTGATGGTGGCGGGCACGGACGCGGCGAACCTCGGGTCGATCCGCCTCCACGAGCGCTTCGGCTTCCGCGAGGTGGCCCGGATGCCCGGCGTCGGGCGCAAGCGCGGCCGACCGGTGGACCTCGTGCTGCTGCAGCTCGACCTGCCCGGTCCCGATCGGCGGGCGTCGTGACCACCCCGCCCGTGGAGCACGTCGTCTTCGACCTCGGCGGCGTGGTGTGCCGCTGGCTGCCCGACCGTCGGCTCGCCGCGCTGGCCGAGCTGTCGGGCCTTCCGGCCGCGACCATCGACCAGGCCGTGTTCGAGTCCGGCTTCGACGACGCTGGCGACCGCGGGCGGTTCTCGCTCGACGAGTTCGCCGCGACCCTCGGCTCCCTGCTCGGGCTGGCCCCGAGCGCGGACCTCGTGGGCCCGCTCGGCGACGCCTGGGCGCTGGCCTACGAGCCCCACCCGGCGGTGCTGCGGGCGATCCGCAGCATCGGCCGGCCGGTCGCCCTGCTCACCAACAACGGGCCCCTCACCGAGCACGTGATGGGCACCGCCCTGCCCGAGGTGGGCGCCGCCTTCGACCAGCTGCTGTTCTCCTGGCGCCTCGGAGCAGCCAAGCCCGAGCCCGAGGCATTCGCGGCCGCCACCGCCGCCATGGGCACCGAGCCCGACCGGGTCCTGTTCTTCGACGACAGCGAGGCGAACGTGGCCGGCGCCCAGGCCTTCGGCTGGCAGGCCGCCCAGTTCCACGACCATGCTCGACCTCCAAGCCAGGGTCGCCCACCTCCGCTGAGGCCTGGCGCGACGGAGGGCCCTGCAGGGCCCCTCCGGTCGGGTCGTGCTCGCCCAGCGGTGGATCAGCTGAGGCGCTCGATGATCATGGCCATGCCCTGGCCGCCGCCGACGCACATGGTCTCGAGGCCGTAGCGCTTGTCGTCCTTCTGGAGGCCGTTGATCAGCGTGGCCATGATGCGGGCGCCGGTCATGCCGAAGGGGTGGCCGACCGCGATGGCGCCACCGTTGACGTTGAGCTTGTCCCAGCTGATGCCGAGCTCCTTGGCCGACGGGATGACCTGGGCGGCGAACGCCTCGTTGATCTCCACGAGGTCGATGTCGTCGATGGTCAGCCCGGCGAGGCGCAGGGCCTTGCGGGAGGCCTCGATCGGGCCGAGGCCCATGATCTCGGGGTCCAGGCCGGTGGCGGCCGACGAGACGACGCGGGCCAGCGGGGTGAGGCCCAGCTCCTTGGCCTTGGTGTCGCTCATGACCACCACGGCGGCGGCGCCATCGTTCAGCGGGCAGGCGTTGCCGGCGGTGACGGTGCCGTCGGGGCGGAAGACCGGCTTGAGGCCGGCGAGGCCCTCGGCGGTGGTGCCGGCGCGGATGCCGTCGTCCTTGGAGATGACGACCTCGTTGCCCTCGTCGTCGGTGGTGGTCACCGGCGTGATCTCGTTCTCCCAGAAGCCGTTCTCCAGCGAGGCGGTGGCCCGCTGCTGCGAGAGGGCGGCGAACTCGTCCTGCTCCTCGCGGGTGGTGCCGGTGTACTGGGCCACGTTCTCGGCGGTCTGGCCCATGGTGATGTACACGTCGGGCAGGTCGCCCTCGAGCGGCGCCCAGGTGGGGGCGCCACCGTTGGTGCGCTCCGCGGTGCGGGCCTCGGCGGCCGCGTACTTGGGGTTGTGCGGGCCACCGTCGGCCATGCCGTTCAGGAACCGGCTGACGGTCTCGACGCCGGCGGCCACGAACACGTCGCCGTCACCGGCCTTGATGGCGTGGGCCGCCATGCGGATGCTCATCAGCGACGACGAGCAGTAGCGGTTGATGGTGACGCCCGGGACCAGCGGCATGCCGGCCTGGATGGCGACGATGCGGGCCAGGTTGTAGCCGGACTCGCCGGCGGGCTGGCCGCAGCCGAGGATCAGGTCCTCGACCAGGTTGCGGTCGAGCTCGGGGACCTTGTTCAGGGCGGCGTCGACGATGAACGCGGTGAGGTCGTCGGGGCGCTCGTTCTTGAGCGTGCCCTTCATGGCCCGGCCGATGGGCGTGCGGGCGGTCGAGACGATGACGGCTTCGGGCATGGTGGCTCCTTGCTGGGTCCCCTGGAAGAGCTTCCTGTCTAGCCAAGCTACCGGTGGGTAACCGAATCCGGCCCAGGCACCGGGGAGCCGTCGGTCACGTCGCCAGCCACTCGATCCAGGTGCCGTGGGGGTGCTGGTCCGCCAGGCGGTGGGCGGTGCGCTCCCCGCCACGCCACTCGACGCGCACGAGCGCGGTGGCCCGCCCGTCGGGCTGGCCATCGGGCCGCGGCGGGATCGGGATGCCCGGCACGCGCTCGGGCTGCTCGGACAGCACCATCGCCAGGTCCCGCTGCTCGGCCACCTGGTCGAGCTCCGCCAAGAGGGCCTGCTGACCCACGACGGGCAGGTAGGCGAGCGTCCACGTGGCGATGACGACGGGCAGGGCGTGGGGCGGCACCTCGAGCACGTGGCGGGCGACGTCGGCCACCGCATCGCCCGGGACCACCTTTGGCGGATCGTCCTGGGCCAGGGCGATCGCGCTGCGCAGGCGCTCGAGGCGCTCCCCCTCCTCGGGCCACTGGCAGGCCTCCAGCCACCGGGCGTCCTCGGCGTCGTTGACCTCCAGCGGGTTGCGGTCGATGCCGACGGCGGACGCGAGCGGCAGCGGCGCGGCGGGGAGCTTGGGCACGAGCGAGCCGCGGAGCTGGCACTCGAGGACCAGCCGGGCGGCGGAGCCGATCGCCTCGACGGAGCCCGTGACCTCGCCGCGGTCGGCCTGCCCGGGCGCCAGGTGGTACCGGTACCCGTAGGCGTCGAGGCGCAGGTTGAGGCCGGCGCTGGCGCCCACCTCGACCAGGCCAAGCGGCCGGATGCCGCCGGTCGGTGCGCTGCCGGCATTGCTCGCGGCGTCGAACAGGGCGGGCACCAGGGCGAGGGTGCGGCCCACCTCGTTGGTCTGGGTGGCCCGGGTGCGCAGGTGCCGCTCCACCACGGGGTCCTCCAGCGCGAGCCGGCGGAAGTGCGGCCACGGGTCCGCATCGCCGTGGCCGACCGGCCGGGTCCGGACCCCGGTCCGGGCGGCGTGGCTGGCCAGCGACGGGTACCACTCGGCCAGGGGGTCCTCGCCGCCGGAGGCCAAGAGGACGTCGTGCACCGCCGCCAGCAGCAGGTTGGGCGCCCGCTGGTCCGGGTGGGCGAGCAGCAGCCGCTCCACGACGTCGCGGTCCGCCGCCGCCCCCTCGCACAGCCGCCGGTACAGCGGCATGCGGTGGAAGACCTGATCGGCCATGTCGCTGAAGCGCGACGAGAGGGCGACGACCTCGTCGACGCTCATCGCAAGGCCCCTGCGCCTCAGCCGGCGCCGTAGACGGGTGCGGGCGCCGGCGCCTCGGCCAGCAGCTCGGTGACGACCGGGCCGATCTCGATCGGCTCCCAGCGGGCGCCCTTGTCGACCACCCGACCGTGCTGGTAGCCGTCGGCCACCGAGATCTTCCCGGCCTCGACCTCGAACACCCGCCCGGTCACCCCGGCCGAGTCCGAGGAGCCGAGCCACACCACCAGCGGTGCCACGTTCTCCGGCGCCATCTCGTCGAAGGCGTCGGCGTCGTCGGGCGCGGCCATGGAGTCGGCGAAGACCTTCTCGGTCATGCGGGTGCGGGCGGCGGGGGCGATGGCGTTGGCGGTGACGCCGTAGCGGCCGAGCTCGGCCGCCTGGACGAGTGTGACGACAAGATGCCGCCCTTGGCCGCCGAGTAGGCGGCCTGCCCGACGGAGCCGAGCAGGCCGGCGCCGGAGCTGGTGTTGATGATGCAGGCGTCGGGCTGCTCGCCAGCCTTGGCCTTGTCCCGCCAGTAGGCGGCGGCGTGGCGAGCCGTGGTGAAGTGGCCCTTCAGGTGGACCTGCATGGTGAGGTCCCACTCGTCCTCGGTGGCGTTGGCGAACATCCGGTCCCGCACCACCCCAGCGTTGTTGACGACCACGTGCAGGTCGCCGAAGGCATCGATGGCCGCCTTCACCAGGTTGGCACCACCTTCCCAGGTGGAGATGTCGTCGCCGTTGGCGATGGCCTCGCCGCCGTGGTCACGGATCTCCTGGACCACCTCGCCGGCGGGGCCGGTCGAGCCGCCGCTGCCGTCGAGCTCGGCGCCGATGTCGTTCACCACCTTGGCGCCCTGGCGAACTCAGCGCGTGGCCGCAGCCGATGCCGCGCCCGGCGCCCGTGATGACGACCACTCGCCCGTCGCAGAGGTATCCCATTCGCTCCAACCGATCCTGTCCCTGGTTTCTGACGGGGCGTCAGGTTACCGTCTGGCGATGGACCTCGGGGTCACGATCTTCCTCACCGACCGCAGCATCGGACCCGTCGAGCTCGCCCGAGAGGTCGAGGAGCGGGGCTTCGCCTCGCTGTGGCTGCCCGAGCACACCCCACATCCCCACCAGCCGCCGCACCCGGCACCCATGGGCGAGCCGATCGCCGAGGAGTACCTGCGGTGCCTGGACCCGTTCGTGGCGATGGGCATGATCGCCGCCGTCACCGAGCGGCTCCGCGTCGGGACCGGCATCGCGCTCATGGCCGAGCGGGACCCGATCGTCACGGCCAAGGAGGTGGCGACGCTGGACCACTGCTCGGGCGGCCGGGTGTCGCTCGGCGTCGGCTACGGCTGGAACATCGAGGAGCTCGAGAAGAAGGGCGAGAAGAGGAGGACCACGGCGGCTCCAAGTCACCCGTCGGGCCGTCGTGCTGGAGCAGGTCCTCGCCATGCAGGCCCTCTGGGGCGAGGAAGCGCGCCGCGTTCGACGGCGAGCACGTCCCTGTCGGAGTCCTGGGCGTGGCCCAAGCCCGTCCAGCAGGTCCGGGGCCGCGCCGGCGTGCCGGTGCGGGGCGGCGGGGCACCCGGCCCCCTCCTGTTCCGCCACATCGCCGAGTACGCCGACGGCTGGATCCCCGGCGGCGGCGCCGGCGTCGCCGCGGCGATGGCCGACCTGCGCGCCGCCGCCGACGAGGCGGGGCGGGATCCGGCGGAGCTCCAGGTGATCCCGTTCGGCACGCTGCCGGACCCCGGCAAGCTCGAGCACTACGCGTCGCTCGGCATCCGCGAGACCGTGCTGCGCCTGCCCTCGGCGGACCGCGACGAGGTGCTCCGCACCCTCGACGCCTTCGCCCCGTTCCTGGCCGCCTGAGCCCCGTCCGCGGCCCCCTCCGGAGCGGCCTCGCCACGCTCTGCGGCGACCCGCCGCCCGTTCACGCGCGGTTCACAGTTCGAACATGCCGCACGCCGGACGGGCGCCTAGTGTCCCGTCCCGACCATCCCGGCCCTGCTCCCCGCGCGGGGCCGTCGACCCTCACAGGAGCGATCGTGCGTCGTACCCCGTCCCGCAGCACCAAGCTGCTCGTCCTGGCCCTCGCGGCCACCATGACCCTCGTGGTCGCTGCCTGCGGAAGCAGCGACTCGGGCTCGAGCAGCTCCGACGGCGGCGGCAGCAGCTCGTCGGGCGCCACCAAGGCCGCGTGGGTCTACGTCGGCCCGACCAACGACGGCGGCTGGACCCAGGCGCACGACACCGGGCGCAAGTACGTCGAGGAGCAGCTCGGCGACAAGGTGGAGACCACCTACAAGGAGAACGTCCCCGAGGGCCCCGAGGCCAAGCAGGCCATGGAGGACCTCATCAAGGACGGCAACAAGATCATCTTCGCCACCTCCTTCGGCTACGGCGACGCCATCAAGGAGCTCTCGAAGAAGTACCCGGACGTGAAGTTCGAGCACGCCACCGGCGCGGACACCAGCGACAACGTCGCCACCTACTACGGCGCCTCCGAGGACACCATCTACCTGACGGGCATCGCCGCCGGGAAGGCCATCCCCGAGGGCGGCACGGTCGGCTTCGTCGCCCCGTTCGCCATCCCCGAGGTGATCCGCCACATCAACGCCTTCGAGCTGGGCGTCCAGTCGGTGAACCCGACCGCCAAGACCAAGGTCGTGTGGACCAACACCTGGTTCGACCCCGAGACCGAGCGCAAGGCCGCTGACTCGCTGATCGCCGACGGCGTGGACGCCATCGCCTCCGGCCAGGACTCCCCCGCCTCGGGCGAGGCCGCCAAGGCCAAGGGCCTGCCCTTCGTCGGCTACGACTCGGACCAGAGCAAGAACCTCGCCGACGTCTGGCTCACCGCGTCGCTCTACAACTGGGGCCCCTACTACACCCAGCGGATCAAGGACGTGGCCGCCGGCAACTGGAAGACCGGCTCCTACTACGGGAACATCAAGGACGGCTTCGTCCACCTGGCCCCGTTCGGCTCCAGCGTCACCCAGGAGACCCAGGACCTCATCAGCCAGAAGGAAGATGCGCTGTCCGACGGCTCGTTCTACGAGTTCACGGGCCCGCTGACCGACCAGGACGGCAAGGTCCGGGTGGAGGAGGGCGACAAGCTGTCGCTGTCCGACATCCTCGCCATGGACTGGTTCGTGAAGGGCGTCGAGGGCAGCCCGAAGGGCTGATCCCTCCCCACCCACCGACGTGGACCATCCCGTCGCGCCCGTCGCCGGAGCCGGGGGCACGCCCCCGGCTCTGGCCGCGCGCGGCATCACCAAGCGGTTCCCCGGCGGCGTCGTGGCCAACGAGGACGTGCACCTCGAGGTGCTGCCCGGCGAGGTCCACGCCCTGCTCGGCGAGAACGGCGCCGGCAAGTCCACCCTGTCGAACTGCTTCACCGGGCTGTACCGGCCCGACGACGGCACGATCCTGATCGACGGCTCGCCCGTCGAGTTCCACTCGCCGCGGGATGCCATCGAGGCCGGCGTGGGCATGGTCCACCAGCACTTCCGGCTGGTGGAGCCCTTCACCGTGGCCGAGAACGTGGCCCTCGGCGAGCATGGCCGCATCCGCAAGGCGGCCAACGAGGCCCGCGTGCGCGAGCTGGGCGAGCGCTACGGCCTCGAGGTCGACCCCACCGCGCGCATCTGGCAGCTGTCGGTGGGCCAGCAGCAGCGGGTCGAGATCATCAAGGTGCTCTCCCGAGAGGCCCGCATCCTGATCCTCGACGAGCCCACCGCGGTGCTGACGCCCCAGGAGGCGGAGGCGCTCTTCGACGTCCTGCGGCGGATGACCGCCGAGGGCCGCTCGGTGATCTTCATCTCCCACAAGCTCGACGAGGTGCGGGCCGTGGCGGACCGGGTCACCGTCCTGCGGGACGGCCGCTCGGTCGGGACCCACCCCGTGGCCGGCACGGAGAGCCGCGACCTCGCCCGCCTGATGGTCGGGCGCGACATCGAGCTGGGCGCCGCCCGCGTGGTCCGCTCGGCGGCGCCCGGGGCCGACGTGGTCCTGCGCGTCGAGGGCCTCCACGCCGAGGGCGACCGCGGCCACGCCGCCCTCGACGGCATCGACCTCGAGGTCCACGCCGGCGAGGTCCTCGGCGTCTGCGGCGTGTCCGGCAACGGGCAGAAGGAGCTGGCCGAGGTCATCGCCGGCATGCGGCCGCGCCGCAGCGGCACGATCGAGATCGCCGGCCAGCCGCTCACCAAGGCGGACCCCCGAGCCGCCCACGCCGCCGGCCTGGCCCACGTGCCCGAGGACCGCATGCACACCGGGCTGTCCCCCTCGCTGCCGATCGAGGAGAACCTGGCCCTCACCGCCTACCGCCGGCCGCCGCTGTCGACCGGCCCGTTCCTGCGGCGGGGCCAGATCCGGGCCCGCGCCGAGCAGCTCATGGCGGACTACGACGTGCGCGCCCCCGGCCCGCAGACCCCCACCCGGGTGCTGTCGGGCGGCAACGTCCAGAAGGTGCTGCTGGCCCGGGAGTTCTCGTCGAGCCCCAAGGTGCTGATGGCGGCGTCGCCCACCCGCGGCCTCGACGTCGGCGCCATCGAGACCGTCCGCACCCTCCTGGCCGAGGCCGCCGATCGCGGGGTCGGCGTCCTGCTCCTGAGCGAGGACCTCGACGAGATCCTGAGCCTGTCGGACCGGGTGGCGGTCATCTACGAGGGGCGCATCCTCGCGGTGGTCGACCGGGCCGACGCCGACGTCGAGGAGCTGGGCCTGCTGATGGGCGGCGATCGCAGCCACCTGGAGACGGCGTCGTGATCGGGGGCCTCCGATGATCCGCCTGGAGCGCCGCGTCGACCAGCCCCGCTGGCTGAAGGTCGCGGTGCCGCTCGGGTCGGTCGCCGCGGCGCTGGTGGCCGGCGGGATCCTGCTCGCGCTCACCGGCCACGACCCGATCGACACCTACCGGCGGATCATCGATCGGGGCTTCACCTCGCCCGGCGCCTTCACGGCGACGCTCACCGCGGCGACCCCCCTCCTGTTCACCGGCCTCGCCGCCGCCGCCGCCTTCCGCATGCGCATCTTCAACGTGGGCGGCGACGGGCAGCTCATCGTCGGCGCCATCGGCGCCTCCGGGGTCGGCCTCGCCCTCGGCGACAAGCCGGGCGCCGTGGTCATCGCCGCCATGGTGGTGGCCGGTGCGCTCTGCGGCGCCGCCTGGGCCGCCATCGCCGGCGCCCTGCGTGCGTGGCTCAACACCAACGAGATCATCACCACGCTGATGCTCAACTACCTGGCCATCAACCTGGCCACCTACCTGGTGTTCGGCTCGAACAGCCACTGGCGGCTCCTCACCGGCACCGGCAAGGTGTTCCCCCAGGGCCGCCCCTTGGTCGAGGCCGCGCACTGGCCGACCTTCGACCTCGGTCGGGTCACGGTCGGCTTCGGGTTCGTGCTGGGCACGCTCATCGCCATCTGCCTGTTCGTGCTGTTCCGCAGCACCCGCTACGGCTTCCAGGTGAAGGTGATCGGCGACGAGCAACGAGCGGCCCGCTACGCCGGCATGCGCACCAAGCGCACGATCTTCACCCTCCTCGCGCTGTCGGGCGCCATCGCCGGCATCGGCGGCGCCGCCGACGTGGGCGACACCCGCTGGGTGCTGGACCCCAAGGCGCTCAGCCAGGTCGGCTACGGGTACGCCGGCATCGTCGTCGCCGCGCTGGCCCGGCTCAACCCCATCGCCGTGGTGGTCGTGTCGATCCTGATGGGCGGCCTGGCCAACGCCGGCCGATCCCTGCAGGGGCCGGACTTCCCGGCCGGCCTGGTGGGGACGCTCGAGGGCCTCCTGCTCGTCTTCACCCTCGCCGGCGAGCTGTTCGCCCGCTACCGGGTCCGCCGGGTGGCCAGCCACCACGTCGAGGCCGAGGCGGTGCCGGCGTGATCGCCCTCGCCCACGCCGCCGGGGTGCTCGCCCAGCAGGCCCCCGATGCCGCCGCCGACGCGGTGGGCGGCGCCGCGAGCGGCATCAACAACAACCTGTTCGTGGTGATCGCCACCTCGGCGGTGTTCTACGGGACCCCGCTGCTGCTGGCCGCGCTCGGCGAGATGCTGACCGAGCGGGCGGGCGTCCTGAACCTCGGCATCGAGGGCATGATGCTGATGGGCGCGGTGGCGGCGTCGTGGACGTCGATCCACGCCAGCGGCCCCGGCTGGCTCGTGGTCGTCCAGGCCCTCGTCGCGGCCATGGTGGTGGCCGGGCTGACCGGCCTGCTGCACGCGCTGCTGGTGATCACGTTCCGGGTCGAGCAGATCGTGTCGGGGCTGGCCATCACGATCCTGGCCGGCGCGGCCGGCCTGTCGTCCTACCTGGCGTCCACGTGGGACCTGGCCTCGGGCCCCGTGCCGCACCGGATCCACCCGCTCGACATCGGCGGTCTCGGCGACGTGCCGGTCGTCGGCCCGATCCTCCTGGACCAGAACGTCCTCACCTACCTGTCGTGGTTCCTGGTGGCGTTCCTCTGGTGGTACCTGTTCCGGTCCCGCACCGGCCTGCACCTGCGCGCCGTCGGCGAATCGCCCGCCACCGCCGACGCCATGGGGATCTCCGTCACCCGCTACCGCTACGTCCACACCGTGATCGGCGGGGCGTTCGCCGGGCTGGCCGGCGCCTTCTTCCCGCTGGCGATCATCCCGCTGTGGTCCGACGGCGTCACCGGCGGCCGGGGTTGGATCGCGCTCGCCCTGGTGATCTTCGGGTTCTGGCGCCCGGAGCTGATCCTGGTGGGCGCCTACCTGTTCGGTGCCTTCTCCAGCCTGAGCCTCACCCTGCAGGCCCGCAACGTCGAGGTCCCGACCCAGCTGCTGGACTCGCTCCCGTACCTGATGACGATCATCGTGCTCGTGTTCGTGTCGACGGGCTGGGCCCGGCGCCGCCTGGGCGCGCCCGCCGCGCTCGGCCACTCCTACGAGCGGGAGGAGCGGTAGACCCGCGCCTGGCCGACTTCGTCGCGCTCAACGACCCAGCGCAGCGTCGACGGGTCGAGCGCCACGGCGGGTACTTCGTGGTCGAGGGCGTCGTCGCCCTCCGACGGCTGCTCGAGCTCCCGGGCTGGGAGGTCCGGACCATCGCCGTGCTGCCCAAGGTCGCCGAGCGCCTCGCACCGCTCCTGGAAGGACGGGACGAGGTCTGCGTCGTGGACGAGGCCGCGTTGCGCGAGGTGGTCGGGTTCGACCTGCACCGCGGCGCGCTGGCCTCCGTGCAGCGCCGACCGATGGCGACGCTCGCCGACGTCCTCGCCACCGACCCCGATCCCCTCCTCGTGGCGGCCGAGGCGGTCAACGACCACGAGAACCTCGGAGCCCTGTACCGCAACGCCGCCGCCCTCGGCGCGGCCGCCGTCGTGCTCGACGATCGCTGCGCCGACCCGTTCTACCGTCGATCCGTCCGGGTCTCGTCCGGCAACGTGCTCGCCGTGCCGACGGTGGCGGTGCCCGAGGGCGAGCCGCTGGTGCCGTGGCTCCGGGGGCACGGCCTCGGGACCATCGCGCTGACCCCGGCCGGCGATGTGGAGCTCGACGCGCTGCCCGCCGCGACGGTCCGGGGCGCGACCGCGCTCGTGGTCGGCGCCGAAGGGCCGGGGCTGAGCCCGGCGGCGCTGCACGCGGCCGACGTCCGGGCATCCATCGAGATGGGGCCGGGGGTCGACTCGCTGAACGTGGCCACCGCCGCGGCCGTGGCCCTGCATCGGGTGCGCGCCCTGCGGCGCCTCGGTCAGTAGCCGCTGGTGGTCGACGTGTCGCCGGTGATGGCGCTGATGATGGCCAGGACCAGCCAGATGGCGCCGAGGACGGCCGAGATGATGCCCATGACGCGCCCGGCCTGGATGGTGGATCGGTTCCCGTAGCGGCCAGGGGCGGCGTTGACCTCTCGCATCGCCTTGTTGCCCATGACCCACGAGATGATCCCGAGGATCGGCCCGACGAAGCAGCAGACGGTGACGAGGCTCAAGATGCCGAGGACCAGGATGGTGGTGCCCTGGGGGTGGTCGACGGTGGTCGGGTACCCGTAGCCGGGCGTTGGGTAGCCGGGGGCGGGCGGGTAGCCGGGCGCCTGGCCGTAGCCGGTGGGCTGCCCGTACCCAGGCTGGCCGTAGCCTGGCTGGGCCCCGTACCCGGGCTGGGCGTAGGGGTTGGGCTGGCCGTAGGTGTCCGGCGACGCGTACGGGTTGGGCTGGCCGTAGGTGCCGGGCGGCGGCGCCTCGGGCGGCGTGCCCGGAGGCGGCCCGGGGGTGGGCGGGGGCACCCAGCCCGGCGGGCCCGGTGCCGGCGCGGGCGGCGTGGCCCACCCAGGGGTGGTCTCGTCACCGCCCGGCGGCGGTTCCATCGGTGGCTGCTGGTCGCTCATGCCGTCTCCCCTTCCCCGTCCGCCGCTCGCTCCCACGGATCGACGAGCCAGGACCCTACCGGCCAACCGGGCGGCGGCGCGCCACCTTGGCGGCGCCTCGACCCTGGCGGCCTAGCCTCGACCCTGGCGGCCTAGCCTCGGGCCCATGGAGGGAACCAGCGACCGACGGTTGGACCTGGTGGTGTTCGGCGCCACCAGCTTCGTGGGACAGATCCTCTGCCGGTACCTGGTGCAGCGCCACGGGACCGATGGGCCCCTGCGGTGGGCGATCGCCGGGCGCAGCGCCGCCAAGCTCGACGAGGTGGCGGCCGCCACCGGCGCCGACGTGGAGCGCATCGTGGCCGACGCTGGCGATGCGATCGCCCTGGCTCGCCTGGCCGGCTCGACCCGGGTGGTGGCCTCCACGGTCGGCCCCTACGCCCTGCACGGGTCCCCGCTCGTGGCCGCTGTGGTGTCCGCCGGGACCGACTACTGCGACCTCACCGGCGAGCCCCAGTGGATGCGGCGCATGATCGACGCCCACCAGCTGGGCGCCGAGGAGACCGGCGCTCGCATCGTGCACACCTGCGGGTTCGACTCGATCCCCTCGGACCTCGGGGTCTGGTACACCCAGCAGCGCGCCCAGGAGGCGCTGGGGGCGCCGTGCACGCGCATCGACATGCAGGTGCACGCGATGAAGGGCAGCGCGAGCGGCGGGACGATCGCCTCGATGCTGAACCTGGTGGCCGAGGCATCACGGGACGAGGCGATCCGCCGCCTGCTCGCCGACCCGTACGCGCTGGCGCCGAAGGACCAGCGGACCGGCCCGGCCCAACCCGACCTCACCCGCCCGGTCCACGACGAGGCCACCGGGCAGTGGCTCGCCCCGTTCGTGATGGCCGGGGTGAACACTCGGGTCGTCCACCGCACCCACGCGCTCCTGGGGCGCCCGTGGGGCCAGGGCTTCCGCTACCGGGAGGCGATGGCCGCGGGCACAGGCCCGACCGGCGCGGCCAAGGCGGCCGCCCTCGCCGCCGCCACCGGTGGCGCCGTGGCCGCCGGTGCGATCGGTCCACTGCGCCGCTTCGCCGCCGACCACCTGCTGCCCAAGCCGGGCGAGGGCCCGAGCCTCGCCGCCCAGCAGGCCGGCCACTGGGACGTGCGCTTCCTGGGCACCACCGACGACGGCCGCACGATCAGGACCCGGGTCACCGGCGACCGGGACCCGGGCTACGGCAGCACCGCGAAGATGCTCGGCGAGGCGGCAGCCGCCCTGCTCGACCGTCCGGCGGGCGCGCCGGCCGGCGGGTTCTGGACGCCTGCCACCGCGTTCGGCGACGCGCTGGTGGAGCGCCTCGAAGCGCACGCCGGCGTGCGCTTCGACGTCCTGGAAGGCTGACGCCGACGAGGGCTGGGGGCTAGCCGAGCCGCTCGATGATGGTGACGTTGGCCTGGCCGCCGCCCTCGCACATGGTCTGGAGGCCGTAGCGGCCGCCGGTCAGCTCGAGCTGGTTGAGCAGCGTGGTCATGAGGCGGCCCCGGTGGCGCCGAGCGGGTGGCCGAGGGCGATGGCGCCGCCGACCGGGTTCACCTTGGCCATGTCCGGGTGGAGCTCCTTCTCCCATGCCAGCACCACGGAGGCGAACGCCTCGTTGATCTCGACGGCGTCGATGTCGTCCATCGTGAGGCCGGTCTTCTCGAGGGCGTGCTTGGTGGCCGGGATGGGGGCGGTGAGCATGAAGATGGGGTCGTCGCCCCGGACGCTCATGTGGTGGATGCGGGCCCGCGGGGTGAGGCCGTGGTCCTTCACGGCCTGCTCGGAGGCGATGAGGATCGAGGCCGAGGCGTCCGAGATCTGGCTGGCGACCGCCGCGGTGAGGCGCCCGCCCTCCACCAGGGTGCGCAGGCTCTTGATCTTCTCGACGTTCGGCTCCCGGGGGCCCTCGTCGTGGGCCAGGCCGTTCAGCGGGACGATCTCCGCCTCGAAGCGGCCGTCGGCCTGGGCCTTCAGCGCCGGGTGTGCGACTCGATGGCGAACGCCTCCATCTCGTCGCGGGAGAGGTCCCACTTCTCGGCGATCATCTCAGCCCCGGTGAACTGGCTGACCTCGTTCGGGCCGTAGCGGGCCACCCAGCCCGGCGACGTGGTGAACGGGTCCGGGAAGCCCAGGTCCTGGGCACACGTCATGGCCGAGCTGATCGGGATCTGGCTCATCTGCTGCACGCCACCGGCGACCACCAGGTCGTTGACGCCGGCCATCACCGCCTGTGCGGCGAAGTGGACGGCCTGCTGGGCCGACCCGCACTGGCGGTCGACCGTGGTGCCCGGGACGTGCTCGGGGCCGCCGGCCACCAGCCAGCAGGTGCGGGCGATGTCACCGGCCTGGCCGCCGACGGAGTCCACGTTGCCGAAGATCACGTCCTCCACCGCACCCGGGTCGATGCCGGTGCGGTCGAGCAGCGCCTTGATGGACGCGGCGCCGAGGTCGGCGGGGTGGATCTGGCTGAGGGAGCCGCCCCGCTTCCCGACGGGGGTGCGGACGGCGTCGACGATGTAGGCCTCGGGCATGGGGCGAATCTAACGCCCCGTCAGAAAGGCCCCACAGTCCGACCACTGGTACCGTCGGGCCATGCGTCGCCTGTTGCTCCCCGTGCTCGCCGCCATCGCCCTCGTCCTCGGCATCGGCGCCCTCCCCGCCGCCGCAGACACCCCGCCGCCTGGGCGACTGCTGTTCATCCCGACCTCGGGCGGCACCTCCGGCGTGATGATCCGGGACGGCTCCAAGAGCAACCTGGCCATCGGCTCGGGGGCCCGGGCCTTCCCCGGCAAGTTCTCCTCCACCACCGGGGCCGACGTGCTCGTGTACTCGCCCGGTGCCGGCACCGACTACATCGCCCACTTGTCGAACAGCATCCCGGCGGCGGTCACCACCAAGACCTTCACCGTGAGCTCGACCTACACGCCGATCATCGGCGACTTCGACGGCAACGGCATCGACGACATCCTCTGGTACGCCCCGGGCACCGCGTCGGACCGGCTCTGGCTGTTCGATGGCAGCACCAACCACACCTCGGTCCCCGTCAACATCGACGGCAGCTACCGGCCGACCGTGCTCGACGCGAACGGCGACGCCCGCATGGACATCCTCTGGTACTCGCCCTCCGCCGGTGACGCCCTCTGGCTGATGGGCCCCGGCGCCACCACCCACACCTCCAAGTCCGTCACCATCGGCTCGGGCTACCAGGTGGTCGCCGGCCACTTCGGCAACCCGGCGGCCGGCCAGCCCCGCGACCGGGTCGTGTTCTACAACCCGAGCGGCAACGACTGGTTCTGGACCTTCGACACCGCCGGCAACCACACCTCCGCAGTGCTGCCGAACATCAACGGCGACTACCAGCTGCTGCCCGGCCAGTTCTTCGAGGAGACCTACGGGGGCATGGTGTTCTACGGCCCGGGCTCGCTGCCCGAGAAGGAGTGGGCGTTCGGCCCAGGTGCCGGCGGCGACGTGTCGCCCGAGACCCACATCCCGGCCATCACCGGCACCTACACCACCCGCGTCGGCGACTTCGACGGCAACGGCTACACCGACATCGCCTTCATCAACGGCACCGCGGTCACCATCTGGAGCTTCGACTTCAACGGCGGCCACACCCAGAAGACCTTCACCGGCCTGCCCTCGGGCGCGCTCGCGGTGCCGGTCACCCAGCACTGAGAGGACCAACCATGGGGAACCGCAGCACCCGCCGCACCACCGCCCGAGCCCTCGCCCTGGCGGCCGCCGCCATCGCCGTGCTCGGGCTGGCCCCAAGCCCGGCCACGGCCACGGCCGTCGACAGCGACACGCTGGTGTTCGTGCCGTTCAAGGGCCAGACCTTCAGCTTGTGGCGCAACGGCAACCTGAAGACCGAGGCGCGGGTGAAGACCCAGGACACGATCGCCGGAGACTTCAGCGGCGCGGGTGGCACGGACCTGTTCCTCTACAGCCCCGGGCCCGACCCCGATGGGGTCCTGCACGTGACGCCGAACGTGGCGGACTTCACCACCGCGTTCCGCTCCGAGACCATCAACGGCCTCTACACGCCGGTCGTCGGCGACTACGACGGCAACGGGATCGACGACATCCTCTGGTACGCCAAGGGGACCAACGCCGACTCGTACTGGCTCTTCCAGTCCGATGGCTCGCACACCACCAAGAACGTCACCATCAACGGCGACTACCGGGTGCGCGCCATCAACGTCGACGGCGACGGGGACGCCGACCTCATCTTCTACGCGCCAGGCTCGGGGGCCGACTCCATCTGGCAGCACACCTCGGGGGCCAACCACACCACCAAGGCCATCACCATCAACGGTGACTACACGCTCATCCCCGGCCACTTCTCGGACGTCGCCGAAGGCAGCCCGCAACGCCGCCTCTACTTCTGGAACAAGGCGGGCGGCGACTCCATCTGGACCTTCGACACCTCGGGCAACCACACCTCGGCCTCGGTGCCCAACGTGGACGGCAGCTACGAGCCGGTGGTCGGCGAGTTCAACTCGCCCAACCGCGACAGCATCCTCTTCTACAAGGCAGGCACCGGGGCCGAGCAGCTGCTGAGCTTCAACGCCAACGGCTCCGTGAACCAGCTCGAGCCGCCCGTCGTCAACGGCAGCTACGACCCGGTCGTGGGCGACTTCGATGGCAACGGCTACGGCGACATCGCCTGGACGACCGGCGGCAAGGCCACCATCTGGAAGTTCAACGGGGGCGGCTACACCCAGCAGGCGGTCACGACCGCCACCCCCAACACCTTCGGCGCCTCGATCGCCAACTACATCTTCCCGGCCTGAGCCACAGCTCTCGGCCGACCGATCAGATGCTGAGGGCCGTGGCCACCCGGCGGCGGTGCCAGGCGGCGTCGCCCCAGCCGCGACTGAGGGCCTCGGCCCGCTTCAGGTGCAGGTGGAGGTCGTACTCGACCGTGTAGCCGATGGCCCCGTGGCACTGGAGGGCCTGGCGGGCCGTCAGCCGGGCCGCGTCGGACGCCAGCGCCTTGGCGGTGGAGACCGTGCGGCTCGCTGTCGGGGCACCGGTGCTCAGCTCCCAGGCTGCGGCGTACACGACCGGGGCGGCGAACCGCAGGGCCATGGCCGCGTCGGCCAGGTGGTGCTTGACCGCCTGCTGGGTGCCGATGGCGACCCCGAACTGCTTGCGCTCGGCCGCGTACGCGACGGTGAGGTCCAGCATCCGCCGGCCGAGGCCGACCAGCTGGGCGGCGGTGCCCAGGGCGCCCCGGTCGAAGGCCCGCTCCGCCTGGGCGGCGTCGCCGATGGCGCCGTCGGCCTTCCACGCCTGGAGCTGCACGACCCGACGGCCGGCGTCCATCGCATCGGCCAGGGTGCGGCGCTGGTCGGCGGTGTCGCCGACGGCCACGCCGGCGTCGACGCGCAGGGCCGACCAACCGTCCGCCGCTCGGTCGACGCTCAGCAAGTAGGTGACGGCATCGCCCCAGGGCACGAGGCGCGAGCCGAGCGGCAGCACGCCGGCCTGGCGGCTGCCGTCCACGAGCTCGGCCAGCACGCCGTGCGGGTCGCCGGCGGCATCGGCCAGCGGGGCAGCGACGCACGCGGTCTCGACGAAGGGGTGCGGCAGGGCGGCGTAGCCCGACTCCTCGGCCAGCAGCACCCAGTCGACCTCGGCCATGCCGAGCCCGCCGTTGGCCTCCGACACGCCGATGCCCAACACCCCCATCTCGGCCAGGTCCTGCCAGACCTTGGCGAGGCGACCGGCGTCGGCCCGGGCCCCCTCGCCCTTGCGGGCGCCATGGGCGTCGGTGCCGTCGGGCCAGGCGGCGCGGACCACCTCCGGCGGGCACTCCTTGGCGAGCAGGTCGGCCACCGCGTCGCGGAAGGCCAGCTGGTCCTCGGTGAAGGCGAAGCGCATCGGGCTACTTCCTCGGCAGGCCGAGCACGCGCTCGGCGGCGATGTTGCGCTGGATCTCGTTCGTGCCCGCGTAGATGGGGCCGGAGAGGGCGAACTGCCACCCCTTGCTCCACGGCCCATCGAGCTCGGCCTCGGCGCCCAGCAGGTCCAGGGCCGTCTCGTGGAGCTCCACGTCGAGCTCGCTCCACCACAGCTTCACGAAGCTGCTCGCTGCGCCGGCCGAGCGGCCCTCGGCGTCGTCGGTGACCGTCTGGAGGGTCTGCAGCCGGTAGGCCTCGGCCTTCATCCAGCCCTGCACGACCCGGTCCCGCAGGCCGGGGTCGAGCTCGTCGGCCGCCGGGCCGGCCGCCCGCTCGCGGTAGAGGGCCAGCAGGCGGTCGGCGGTGGCGGTGAAGCGGCCGGGCGAGCGCAGGGTGAGGCCCCGCTCGGAGGAGGTGGTGGCCATGGCCACCGACCAGCCCTCGCCGACCCCGCCGAGCACCACGCCGCCCGGGAGGGCGTCATCGGGCAGGAAGGCCCCGTCGAAGAACACCTCGGCGAAGCCCTCGTCGCCATCGAGGCGGCCGAAGCCGCGGACCGTGATGCCGTCGAGGTCGAGCGGCACGAGCAGGTAGGTGAGGCCCTTGTGGCGCTCGCTGTCGGGATCGGTGCGGAACAGGCCGAACAGGTGGCTGCAGAAGGCGCCGCGGGTGGTCCAGGTCTTCTGGCCGTCGAGCACCCAGCCGCCCCGCTCGTCGTCGCGGGTGGCCTTGCAGGTGAGGCTGGCCAGGTCCGAGCCGGCGTTGGGCTCGCTCCAGCCCTGGCACCACAGGTCCTCCGCGCCGGCCATGCGGGGGAGGATGTGGGCCTGCTGCTCGGGCGTGCCGAACTCGAACACGGTGGGGGCGAGCAGGAAGATGCCGTTCTGGGTGACCCGCTGGGGCCCGCCTGCCCGGTAGTACTCCTCCTCGAAGATGAGCCACTCCCAACGGCTGGCGCCCCGCCCGCCGAACTGCTCGGGCCAGCTCACCACGGCGTAGCGGGCCTCGAACAGGGTGCGCTCCCAATCCAGGTGCTGGGCGAAGCCCTCGGTGGTGTCGCCGGACAGGATCCGGTCGTCGTGGCGGCCCCGCCAGGCGGCCAGCTCGGTCTCGAGCCACTGGCGCACCTCGGCGCGGAAGGCCTCTTCGTCGGCGCTCCAGGTC
Source organism: Acidimicrobiales bacterium (assembly GCA_046331115.1). Taxonomy (GTDB): domain Bacteria; phylum Actinomycetota; class Acidimicrobiia; order Acidimicrobiales; family Iamiaceae; genus Aquihabitans. Next base: position 151,910 of record JAXLRJ010000001.1, on the reverse strand, counting down.
AGGTCCATACGGCCGCCGAGCGTATCTGACGACCCGTCAGGTCTCGGAACCCGCCGGGCCGGCCTCAGCGACCGGCGAGGCGGTCCAGGGTGGCGCGGGCCTCGGCCACGATGCGGTCGAGCAGCTCCGCCACGGTGGGCAGGTCGTCGATGACGCCGGTGACCTGACCGGTGGGGAGCACGCCCACCGAGTCGTCGCCGTCCACCAGCGCGGCCTTGATGAGCATCGGCGCGTTCGCCGCCATGGCGAGCTCGGCCCAGCTCAGCTCCTGGCTCTTGCGCATGGCCATGCCCTCGGACCACAGCTCCTTGGCCGAGGTGCCGGTGAGCTTGGCGAACTCCAGGGCCTTGATGGCCGCCTTCGGCACCCGGGTGACGATCGAGCTCTTCTCGAGCGAGTCGATGAGCGGCGTCCGGATCACCCGCTGCGGGGCACCGTCGAGCGCGGTGGTCACGACCGTGTCGAACACCGTGGCCTTGGTGTAGCGGCCCTTGATGTCGTCGGGCACCCGGCTCTCCTGGGTGAGCAGGAAGCGGGTGCCCATGGCGATGCCGTCGGCGCCGTAGGCGAGCGCGGCCACCAGGCCCTGGCCCGAGTGGAAGCCGCCGGCCCCGACCACGGGGATCTGGCCCCCCACCGCCTCGACCACCTGCGGCAGCAGCAGGGAGGTGGGCACCGAGCCGGTGTGGCCACCGCCCTCGCCCCCCTGGGCGATGACCGCGTCCACGCCCCACTCCGCCATCTTCTCGGCGTGGCGGCGAGCGCCGACCGTCGGCATGACCAGGCCCCCGGCGTCGTGGATCTTGGCGATGGCGTCCTTGGTCGGCGCTCCGGCGAACGAGAACAGCCGGATGCCCTCGGCGGTGGCGTGGGCGATCCGGTCGTCGAGGTCGGGCTGGCCGGCCCGGAAGTTCACCCCGAACGGCGCGTCGGTCTTGGCCTTCACCGAGGCGATCGCCTCGCGGAACTGCTCGCCCGTCATGGTGATGGTGGCGAGGATGCCGATCCCGCCGGCGGCGGAGGTGGCGGCGGTCAGGTTGGCGCCCGACACCCAGCCCATGCCGGTCTGCACGATCGGGTAGCGACAGCCGAGCAGCGCGCAGAGGCGGGTGTCGAGGACGTCGGCAGGACCTGATGCACCGTCAGACATGGATCGGGAGGTTAGGTCCCGGGCCGGTCAGAACTGGAAGCCGTAGAGGATCTCGTCCGAGTTGGAGTGCTGGCCGCCGGCGGAGTCGAAGATCGCCTTGGTCTCGCGGTCCGACGACGAGCAGAACGCGAAGCCCTGGTCGATGCCCATCTGGCGTGCCTCCGCACCGATGCCGTCGAGCAGGATCTTGCCGACGCCCTGGTTGCGGTGATCGATGTCGATCCCGATCTCGTAGATGCACAGGTGCCGGAGCTTGGTGTGGCGGCGGTACAGCACGCCGCCGTACACGAACCCGGCCATGTGGTTGGTCTCCATGTGGATGGCCACGATGCAGATGGTCCGCGGGTCCGACACGAACTCGCTCGCCTCCTCGCTGGAGAGGGGCGGGACCCACGGGCGATCTTCCCCATCGCCGAAGCGGGCGTTGCCCTTGGCGAGGGTGCTGAGTGCCCACTCGTCCCCCTGGCGGAGGCGGTGGAGCCGGTACCGGTCGCTGACCACGGCCGGAGGTTAGTCGGGGACCTCGCGGTAGCGGGTCCCCTTCGGGTCGATGACCTCGTCGAGCAGGGCGAGCTCGTCGGGGGTGGGCAGCCGTGAGGTCGGCACGTCGTCGGGGATGACCAGCTCGAAGCCGGTGGCCTCGACCACCTCGTCGACGGTGACGCCCGGGTGCAGGGACCGCAGGCGCATCCGGTGGTCCGGGGTCTCGAAGTCGTAGACGCCCAGGTTGGAGACCACGCGGCGGATCTCGTGGAACCGGCTCGCGGCCGGGCCGAGGGCCGCAGCGCGGTCGTAGCCGATGCCGGTGACGACGTCGACGTGGGCGACGAACACCTTGGCCGACTGGCTCGGCACCCAGTACGAGGTGGTGTTGTTGATCGTGTTGCCCGGGGCGCCTCGGAAGCCGAGCAGCTGGGTCTTCGGCTGGGTGGGGGTGCCGCCGAGCGCCGCGATGTTCTGGTTGCCGTACTGGTCGACCTGGGTGGCGCCCATCATCACGTGGCGCTTGCCGGACCACACGACGTCGAACATGCGGCGGTACGGGTTGTAGGTCTCGTAGCGACGGTCCCCGACGGCGGGCACGGCCTCGTCGTTGGCGATGAGCGCGGCCTCGCCGTCGGTCATCATCAGGTCGGGCTCGAAGGTGGCCCGGGCGAGGCGGCCGCCCACCATGGGGGTGGTGCCGATCGGGTTGGCGAGGATCTCGCCGTCGCCGCGGAAGCACTCGGCGATGGCGACGGCGCACACGTCGGCGCGGCGCACGAGCGAGGACAGGTCGGTGGCGCTCACTTGGACTCCTCCGGGGCCGGGCGGGCGGCGATGGCGGCCTGGTAGGCCGCCTCGGTCGGGAACGACAGCCAGTCCCGCCGGAAGGCCTCCCACAGCTCCGGGTCCTTGGCGGTGCCGAGGTACTCCTTCTGGAAGGCCTCGTCGCGGTCGTGGTCCGGCACGCACGACGTGGGGTGGGCGCCGTTGGGCGCCTCGACGATGCCCGTGACCGCCAGCCGGGAGATCCGCAGGCGGGCGACGTCACCCGCAGCAGCCACCAGGTCGCCAGAGGGCACGATCCGCTCGGCCGACACGAAGCCCTGCTCGGCCGCCTCCAGCAGGAGGTCGTCGAAGTAGAGGTCCGGCCCGGTGTAGGCGGCGTTGCCGCGCTCGTCGGCCACGTTCAGGTGGCAGAGGGCGGCGTCGAGGTGGATGGCCGGCTGGGCGATGAGCTCCTCGCCGTCGTCGTAGGGCGAGGTCACCGTCTTCAGCCCCGGGTTGACGAGGTGCAGGTCCGAGCCGAGGCCGACCCGGGTGGGCAGGAACGGCACCCGCCAGGCCGCAGCCTGGAGGCCGAGCAGCAGCATCCCCTCGTCGAGCTCGGTGCACTCGATCGCCCCGGACTGGCGAGCCGCCCGGAAGTGGGGCTCGAGCACCGCGGCCGGGCCGACGTCGGGCGCCACGAAGGCGAAGGTCAGCTTGGCCACCTTGCCCGCCGCGCACAGCATCCCCACCTCCGGGCCGCCGTAGGTGACGAGGTGGAGGTCGGCCAGGTCGCTGCGGAGGATCGCCCGCACGAGCGACATCGGCTTGCGCCGGCTCCCCCACCCGCCGATGCCGATGGTCATGCCGCTGGCGAGGCGGGCGACCACCTCGTCCTCGGTGAGGCGCTTGCTGGTCGGGTCGCTCACTTGGTCACGTCCGTGTCTCGCTTCTGCACGAAGGCATCCCGGTGCTCGTCGGCCACGCCCGAGAGGTTCAGCTCGAAGGTGAAGCCCTGCTCGAAGCGGTACGAGCGCTTCACGTCCCAGAGGTCGATGCCGTTCAGGGACTCCTTGGCCGCCCGGATCACCGTGGGCGACTTGGCCGCGATGGCCTCGGCGACCCGGAAGGCCGCGTCGCGCAGCTCGGCCGGGGGGACGACCTCGAGCACCGAGCCGTAGGCGTGGAGCTCCTGGGCGGTCGCGTTGGCCGACGTGTAGACCATCGCCCGCATCTTGTGCTGGGGCACCAGGCGGGAGAGGTGGGTGGCGGCGCCGAGCGCCCCCCGGTCCACCTCGGGCAGGCCGAACACGGCGTCGTCCGCCGCCACGATCACATCCGCGTTGCCGACCAGGCCGATGCCGCCGCCCACGCAGAAGCCGTTCACAGCCGCCACCACGGGCACCTTGCACTCGTACACGGCGGCGAACGCCTCGTAGCAGCAATGCGGTTGGCACCGATGGCCGCGTCGAACCCTCGGTCTGCTGCATCTCCTTGATGTCGACGCCGGCGTTGAAGCCGCGGCCCTCGGCCCGCAGCACCACCACCCGCACCGCCGGGTCCTCGCCGGCGGCGCGCACGACGCGCGCCAGCTCGAACCAGCCAGCGACGGTGAGCGTTGACCGGCGGGTTGTCCATCACCACCTCGGCGATGCCCCGTTCGTCGACCTGCGACGTGATCCCCATGGCGACACTTCCTGATAGGTCGTCAGATTCCGGAGCGGAACCGTAGCCGCCACCCGCGAGGCCCTCCGATCCCGGCTCGCTCCCGGCGAACGTCTGGGGCGCCAGCCGCGAACCGGACATCGGACATCACGAAAGATCCTGAAAGGGGGTTGCAAACGCAAGCCGTGGCGCGTATGGTCGAACACATGTTCGATGGCGGATGGACGCAAGGCTCAGGTGCCGAGGACCGGCGGGCCGCGCTGCACGCCCTGCTGGACCAGGTGCTCGACGCGGCGCCGAGCGACCCTGGGGCTGCGCTCGGCGGGCCCTGCGGCCTGGGCACAAGCTCTCCGGCGCGATCGACGGCAACGCTCCTCGGCATCGTGCCTGCGTGGCACGCCTCGACGGCGTGGGCGGAGCGGCGGCACGCTCGGCGGTCGTCTGGCTCGCCAACCACCTCGGGATCGCCCGCACCGCCGCCGCCTCGATCCGTCGGACCGCGCTCGACATCGCGGCCATGCCCCACGCATCGGCCGCAGCGGCCTCCGGCACCTGTCGCTCGCCCACCTCCGCCTGCTCGCCCAGGCCCGCAAGCCCGAGGTGGCCGTGCTGTTCGACCGGGACGAGGCGATGTTGGTGGACGAGGGCACCCGGCTCGGCGTGACGCCTACGCCACCTACCTGGCGCACTGGTACCACGCCGCCCTGGCCGAGCTCGGACCAACGAGCCAGACCCGTGCCCAGACCCGGCCACGGACGCCACCACCCTCCAGGTCGTCCGCAGCTTCCAGGGGCGCGGCCTGCTCGCCATCGGGACCTGTCGCCGGAGGACCTCGCGTCGCTGCTCGAGGCGATCGACGCCCGGATCGAGCACTGGCGCCGCACCGGCCAGCTCGCGGAAGACGATCGCAGCTACCAGGAGGTCGCCGGTGCCGCGCTGATGTCGCTGCTCCACGACGGCAGCACGTCGACCCGGCGCGCCCAGCCCGGCCGCTGCTCATCGCCATCGCCACCCTCGCCGCGCTGTTGGACCGCGCCGTGCCGGCGACGAGCGAGATCGCTGGCTGGCCGAGATCCTGGGCGGCGGCCCATCGGTCGCCGGGCGCTGCGCTCGCTCCTCGAGCGAGCCAACCTCCAACTGGTGGTCACCGACGACGACGGCGAGCCGCTGCACGTCGGTCGGGCCAAGCGCCTGGCCACCGCTGCCTGCTCACCGCCCTCGTGGCCCGCTCCGGCGGCCGCTGCGAGTTCCCCGGCTGCCACGCCAGCCACCACCGGTGCCACGCCCACCACCTCGAGCCCTGGGAGCACGGCGGATCGACGGACATCGAGAACCTCGTCCTCATCTGCCCGAGCCACCACCGGCTGGTCCACGAGCGCGGCTTCCAGGTCGCCCGAGGACCGACCGGCCTCACCTGGCGACGACCGGACGGGTCCCCATCCACCCACCGCCCTACCAGGCCGCGGCCTAGCCTCGGCGGCCATGACGATCGAGATCGACCTCGGGGGGCAGGTGGCCCTCGTGACCGGCGGGGCGCGCGGCGAGGGCGCGGCATCACCGAGCGGCTCAAGCCGCCGGCGCCACCGTCGTGGTGTGCGGGCGCTCGACGCCCGACGAAGGGCCTGCCCGACGGGGTCCGCTTCGTCGCGGCCGACGTGACCGACCCCGAGTCCGTCGATGCCCTGGTCGCCACCATCGTCGGCGACCTCGGCCGCCTGGACCTCGCCGTCAACAAGCGCCGGCGGCTCCCCCGGCACCGACCGCCACGGCCTCGCCCCGCTTCAGCCAGAAGATCATCGCGCTCAACCTCACCTCCGCCCTCCACGTCACGCAGGCCGCCAACCGGGTGATGCAGCAGCAGGAGGCGGGTGGGTCGATCATCTCCATCGGGTCGCTCAGCGGCCTGCGCCCCTCCCCCGGCACCGCCGCCTACGGCGCCGCCAAGGCCGGGCTCCTGAGCCTCACCACCACGCTCGCCATGGAGCTCGCCCCCAAGGTACGGGTCAACATGGTGTCCGCCGGCATGGTCCGCACCGAGATCTTCGAGGACTACTACGGCGGCCCCGAGGGGGCGGCCTCGGTGGCCCGCACCGTGCCGCTGCAGCGGGTGGCCGAGCCCGCCGACATCGGCAACGCGGTGGCGTTCCTGGCCAGCCCCCTCGCCGGCTTCATCAGCGGCGCCAACCTCCTGGTGCACGGCGGCGGCGAGCAGCTCGCCTTCTTCGAGCACCAGCGCGGCTAGCGCCCCGCGAGCCGGGCCCGCTCCGCGGGGTCCTGGCGGTAGAAGGCGGCGAGCACGTCGTACAGCTCGGGCCGGCCGTGCTGGAGCTTGCGCGGCTCGGCGAAGAACACCTCGGTGACCACGGCGAAGAACTCCCCCGGGTCCACCGCTGCATAGTCCCGCAGCAGCGAGGCGCCGCGGCCCTCGCGCAGCGCCTCGAACTCCTCCGTGCACACGTCGACCCACCGCTGCAGCTCCACCGTGCCCTCGAGCGGCGGCGTCCCGTCGACCACCCCGTCGAGCATGTCGAGCTTGTGGGCGAACTCGTGGAACACGACGTTGAAGCCGCGCTCGGGATGGCGGGCGTTGCGCGCCGCCTCGTCCCAGGCGATCGACACCGGCCCGTCCTCGTGGGCGGCCTGGCCCAGGATCGGGAGCGGCTCGTCGGTGGCCAGCCCCGAGGCGTGCGACGCCCGCTCGCCGGTGATCACCTGGGTGGAGGGGTGCACGATGATCGACCGCACCTTGCGGTAGTGCTCGAAGTCCAGGCCGAGCAGGAGCAGGCACGCCTGGGCGGCGATCACCAGGCGGATCTGCTCGGTGAGCTCGAAGTCCCGCGCCGCCTCCCACCGCTTCTCGCCGAGCAGCCGCACCATCAGGCCCGAGAGCCGCGTGCGATCGGCCACGTCGAGGTCCCACCAGCCGGCCACCACCTCGGCCACCTGGTCCTCCCAGTCGTCGGGGAGCAGGTAGGGCGCCTTGCGCCGCCAGAACGCCACCGGGCTCAGGTCCGGTCGTAGTAGGCCTGGCTGGCTGCGAGGCTCGCCACCAGCTGCTGCTCACCCGTGGCCGACGAGTCCAGCTTGGCCATCCAGGTGGCCTCCTCGCCGCTGGTGGGGTACCGGTCGAGGAACCGCACGTACTGGTCCTTCACCAGCGACCGCTTCGCCTCCGACGACGAGAGGAAGTAGTTGGCGACCGCGCCGCGCTCCATGCCGTTGTCGATCTTGTGTGCCCAGTACGCCTCGCCACCGGCGTCGGGCAGCCGCCCGAGCACGTCCTGGTAGGCGGCCCGGACGAAGCCCGTGGTGGTGCCCCCGGCCTTGGTGAAGTACTCGTTGGACCCGAACAGCTGGGCGCGGAACTTCCGAAGGCTCTTGCCGTTGCGGATGGCCGAGATCCACGAGGACCGCCCACCCGGGTCGGCCTGGCGCTTCAGGAACCGGCGGTAGACCCGGTCGACGTCGAGGCCCCGATAGGTGTCGCTGTTGACGATGCCCGAGACCACCGCAGCACGGGTGGTGGTCCCAGCGGCGAGCTTGTCCCGGATGGCGTCGCGGGCCGCGTTGGTGGGGAACGCGAACAGCAGGTCCCGCTGCACCCGGTGGGCGAAGCCCTGGTTCTTGTTGGCCCACGGTCCGTGCACCTTGTACGGGCCCGAGTTGGACACGGTGACCTGCGCGACCCCGGCGGTCTGCGGGGTGATGACCAGCTGGGTGTCGGCCGAGCCGGCCACGGTCCAGCTGCCGGTCGGGATCGTGATGTCGATGAGGTCATCGTGGAACGAGTCGCCGGCCAGGTAGACGGTCGGGGTGGAGGCGTCGGACGGGGCGACGACGTCGAAGATCCCCGCCGTGTCGATGGCGCCGTACCAGGAGCGGAACAGCTGGACGTGGTCCACCTCGGCGGGCCACTCGCTCAGGCCGGTCCGGTGCAGGCTCGTGGCCAACGTGGTCGCGCCGAGGCCGTAGCGGGGATCAGGCCGCAGCCGGGCCACCCCGTCGTTGCCGTGGAGGTCGACCGAGTAGGTGACCGAGCCCCCGGCGTCGTCGGTGGGCCGCCCGCCGGTGCGGCCGCAGCACACGTCGTAGACCTGGTCGGGGCCGCCGCCGCCGTGGATCACGTCCGCGGTGCTGGAGCTGTGGAACGTGTCGCCGGCGGTGCCGCCCGACATCGTCGCGGTCCCACCGAAGCTGTCGAAGTCCGTGGCCACGTTGCCGCCGGTCAGGGCGTTGGTGCCGGCATCGCCAGCCAACCGGACCTGGGTCACGGTGCTCGACGTGCTGACGCTGGTGGCGTCGATCACGTCGGCGCCACCGCCGCCCTGCGCCACGAGCGTCTGGACCGGCGAGGCCGACAGGTCCACGGTGACCTCGGCGTTGTGGATGTGCGCGGTGGCCGTGGAGCCGCTCGCGGCCAAGCCGATCTGGTCGTCCAGGCCGAGCCCCTGGACCTGCCAGGTGTTGGAGCCCGAGCCGAGGTCCACCGAGGTGTTGGCGAGGGTGGACGCATCGTCGACGAACGTGTCGTCGCCGCCGCCGAGCGAGATGGCGTCGGCCCTCGGGGAGCCGTACACCAGGTCGGCGCCGTCGTTGGTGGTCGCGGTGAGCGAGGGATCGGCGGAGAAGGCGACCTCGCCCAGCTGGTTGCCGAAGATCGTCTGGCCGCCCGAGTCTCCGGTGACCACCACGAGGGTCAGCGCGTTGCAGGCCAGGCTGGGCGAGACCGTGGTGCCGTTGACCCCGACCAGCCCGCTGAAGCAACCGAACTGGACCGAGAGGCTCCCTGTGACCGACACGTTCAGCGTCCCGCCCGACGGGGTCGCGGTGACCCCGTCGGCGGAGGCCGGTGACGGGGTGACGAGCACCACCCCTGCGGCCACCAGGCCCACGGTCAGGCCGGCGAGCCGGCGGGTCCCCCACGAGCGATGGCGACGCATCGCCGGAGGCTAGCCAGGCCGGTCAGCGCTCGCCGTTGGACGCCAGCTCGAGGAGGTAGCCCCGGCTGCGGACCGTGCGGATGGCGAGGCCGAGCGGCGCCAGGCGGCGGCGCAGCCGCACGATGTGGACGTCGAGCACGTTGCGTCCGGGGATCCCCTCGGGCCAGCCGGCCCGGGCCAGGGCGTCGCGGCTGACGACTGCCCGGTAGCGGTCCAGCAGCACCGTCATCAGGCGGTGCTCCACGGGTGGCAGCGACACCCAGCTGCCGCCCAGGCGGAGGAGCCCGTTCTCGTCGAGCTCAGGCACGGCCGGGTCGCCAGCCCCGCGGGCCCGGTCCTCCAGGACCCGCACCCGGGCCCGGACGTCCTCGTCGGACGCGGGGAGCCGGACCCAGTCCTCGAGGGGGTCGGCGGTGAGCGGCGGGGACGCGCCCTCGGACACCAGGACCAAGCGGGCCTGGCCCGATGACCGGACTGCGGCCAGCCGCGACTCCTCGTCGGGCCAGCGCACAAGCTCCACCTGCATGGGTGAGACCGTACGGATCGGACGTTTCGACATTGTTTCGTGGGGGTGAAGGCCAGCGCACCTGCCTTTTCGGCTCGCTCCTAGACCTGACGTACCATCAGAAACCGTGATCGATCACCCGAGGGGGCTCGCATGACCGCACCGACCCGCGTCCCGGCGCTCGGCGCTGAGGGGTGGTTCACCCCGGACGACCCCGAACCGGCGCTCCTGGGCCTGCGCTGCACCACGTGCGGCACCTACGTCTTCCCGAAGGCGGACTTCGGCTGCCCCAACCCGGCGTGCACCGGGCTCGAGTTCGACGAGGTCCGCCTGTCGCGGTTCGGCACGGTGTGGAGCTACACCGACGCCCGCTACCAGCCCCCGCCGCCCTACGTGGTGCCCACCGACGAGCACGAGCCGTTCTGCATCGCCGCCGTCGAGCTGGCCGAGGAGGGCCTGGTGGTCATGGGGCAGGTGGTCCCTGGCATCACCGTCGACGACCTGCGGGTGGGCCAGCGCATGGAGCTGGTGGTCGACGTGCTCTACGCCGAGGGCGACACCGAGCACCTGATCTGGAAGTGGAAGCCCGTGACCGACGAGGGAGGCGAGTGATGGCCGCCAACGGGACCAACGACGTCGCCGTCCTCGGGGTCGGCATGCACCCCTGGGGGAAGTGGGGGCGGAACTTCGTCGAGTACGGCGTGGCCGCTGCCCGCGACGCGCTCCGCGACGCCGGGCTGGCGTGGACCGACGTGCAGTTCGTGTCCGGCGCCGACACCATGCGCAACGGGTACCCCGGCTACGTGTCGGGCGCCACCTTCGCCCAGGCGCTCGGCTGGACCGGCGCCCGCGTCGCATCGAGCTACGCCGCCTGCGCCTCGGGCGTCACCGCGCTCGAGGCGGCCCGGATGCGGATCCTGGCCGGCCTGTGCGACGTCGCCCTCGTGGTCGGCGCCGACACCACGCCCAAGGGCTTCCTCGCCCCCAACAGCGGCGACCGCCCGACGGACCCGGACTGGCTGCGCTTCCGGCTCGTGGGCGCCACGAACCCGACCTACTTCGCCCTCGCCGCCCGCCGGCGCATGGACCTCTACGGCGCCACCAGCGAAGACTTCGCCAAGGTGAAGGTGAAGAACGCCGGCAACGGCCTGGCCAACCCCAACGCCCGCTACCAGAAGCTGGTGACGGTCGAAGAGGTGCTGGCCAGCCCGGTCGTCGCCGACCCGCTCCACCTGCTCGAGATCTGCGCCACCTCCGATGGCGGCGCCGCCATCGTGCTGTCGTCGATGGAGTTCGCCGCCCGCCACGCCGGCTCGGCCGGGGCGCCAGTGCGGGTCAGCGCGGTGTCCACGGTGACCCCCACCTACCCGAACACCATCATCGACCTCCCCGACATGGCCACGGACTCGTCCGCGGTCGTCGGCCGGGCCGAGCGGACCTTCAAGGAGTCCATCGCGCACGCCGCCTACGAGGAGGCGGGCATCGGGCCCGAGGACCTCTCGCTCGCCGAGGTGTACGACCTGTCGACCGCGCTCGAGCTCGACTGGTACGAGGACATCGGCCTCTGCAAGCGCGGCGAGGCCGAGAAGCTCCTGAACGACGGCGACACGCAGCTCGGCGGGCGCATCCCCGTGAACCCGAGCGGCGGCCTCGCCTGCTTCGGCGAAGCGGTGCCCGCGCAGGCCATCGCCCAGGTGTGCGAGGTCACCTGGCAGCTGCGCGGCCAGGCCACCGGCCGCCAGGTCGAGGGCGCCACCGCCGGCATCACCGCGAACCAGGGCCTGTTCGGCCACGGGTCCTCGGTGCTCCTGCGCCGGTAGTTGCTAGTACTCCCGCTCGGGCACCTGGCGGTCCGGGTGGTCCTGCTGGATGTGGAAGTTCAGCTCGGCGAGGTTGATGAAGCGCAGCTCGCAGAAGGGGCACTGGTGCACGTCGGTCGACATGGCACCAGTCTCTCAGCCTTCGCCGCCGCCCGGCGTGTGGATCGCGGCGCCGACCACCTCGGTGGCGCCGTGGTAGGCGGTCGACACGACGGCGCGCCGCCCACGAGGGCGGTGGCGGCGGTCCGGACGCCGGCGTTGGCGACCGCACCGGCGACGGGCACGACCCGGCGGCGCAGGGGCGGCACGGCAGCGACGACCGCAGCGGTCACGGCAACGGGGATCAGGTTCATGGCTCGGCTCCTTCGGGAGGCGCTGGGGGTTCGGTGGTCCCGTCGCCGCCGCGAGCAGGCCACGCCGGGAAGGGGAGGTTGGGGACGCTGACGTTGGGCACGCTCAGCGAGGGCAAGGCGAGGTCCGGGAGGCGCTGACCGGCCTGGCCGGCCACGTCGACGATGGCCGACCCGACCCGATCGGCCGCCCACGGCAGCACCATCGAGGCGGCCGTGGCACCGGCGGACGACGTGATGGCGATGGACCAGCCGACCGGCCCCATCGGGCGGCAGCCGAAGAACTGGCTGATCCCCGGGGTCTGCACGACGCCGACCAGGGCGGCCACGCTCACCCCGGTGGCCAGCAGGACGGTGGGTCGGGTGCCGCCGGCCACCACGGTCTGGGCCAGCTGGGTGCCGACCAGGGCCGCGAGGCCGACCGTGCGGGCACGGGTCGGCGTGCCGCTCAGCCGCGCGATGGCCCATGCCACGGTGGCGGCGGAGGCGGTGGTGCCGGCACGCACGCCGATGTCGCGGATCAGGGCGGGGCCGAGCGACGAGTCCGGCCCGGCGCGCAGCAGCGCCTCCGGCGAGACGTCGGGCTCGCGCAATGCGATCGCCAGGGCGGGCGCCATGTCGGTGAGCAGGTTGACCAGCAGCAGCTGGCGGGGGTTGAGCGGTGCCTGGCCGCCCAGCGCCGTGCCGGCGATGGTGAAGCCCATCTCGCCGAGGTTGCCGCCGACCAGGATCGCCACGGCGCCCCGAACCGACTCCCACATGGCGCGTCCTTCGACCACCGCATCGACGATGGTCTCGATCCGGTCGTCGGCCACGATCACATCTGCGCTGGCCCGGGCGGCGTCGGTGGCCCGGCCACCGAGCGCGATCCCAGCGTCGGCCAGTCGGATGGCGGCCGCGTCGTTGGCGCCATCGCCGGTCATGGCCACGGCCCGCCCGATCCGCTGGTACGCGCTGACGATCCGGACCTTCTGCAGCGGTGTGACGCGGGCGAACACCGCGGCATCGCCGATGACCCGGTCGAGCTCGTCGTCCTCGAGCTGGTCGAGGTCCGTGCCGGTCAGGATCACCCCGCCGTTCAACATGCCCAGCTCGGCGGCGATGGCCTCGGCCGTGCTCGGGTGGTCGCCGGTGACCATCGCCAGGTGGATCCCGGCCTCCTGCAGGAGCGCCACCGCCGCCGCCGCGGTGGGGCGCACCGGGTCCGCGATGGCGACGAAGCCGTGGAGCGCAAGGCCCGGCAGGTCCTCGGGCGACTCGAGCACGGTGCCGTCGTCGGCCGCGGCCGTCGCCACCGCCAGGACGCGCAGGCCGCGCCGGGCCAGCCCGTGGAGGTGCTCCTCGAGGATGCGCAGCGCCTCCGCGTCGAGCTCCCGCTCGTCGGGGCCGACCCGCCACGAGGTGCACAGCGGCAGCACGCTCTCGGGCGCGCCCTTGATGGCGATGCGACGGTGGCGGCCGTGGCGGCCAAGGACCGCGTGGTAGGCCCGGCGGGACTCGAACGGCAGCTCCGCCAGGCGCACCCAGCGCGTCGACTCGTCGTCGAGGCCGGCGGCCAGGGCGGCCTCGTGCACGGCCCGGTCCGTCGCGTGGGGCATCGAGCCGTTGCCGTTCATGGCCGGCGTGGCCCAGCGCGCCAGGCGCAGCACCTCCTGGGTGGAAGGCGTCAGGCGGTCGGGCGCCACGTCCTCGTTGCCGTCGGACACCCGGGCGAGGGCCAGGCGGCCCTCGGTCAGGGTGCCCGTCTTGTCGAAGCACACCTGCTGGACCCGGCCGAGGGCCTCGATGGCGCGCGGGTTGCGCACGAGGGCGTTGCGGTCGGCCAGGCGACGAGCCGAGGCGACCTGGGCCAGGGTGGCCACGGCGGGCAGCCCCTCGGGCACGGCCGCGACCATCAGGCTGACGCCGGAGCCGACCGCCTCCCGCATCGGGCGGCGGAACAGGAAGCCGATGCCCGTGGCGAGCACCCCGGCGCCGACGGTGACCGGGATCGTGACGTCGGTCAGCCGCTGCAGCCGCTGCTCCACGCCCGATGGCGGCGGGGCCACCGCAGCCACCCTGCTGCGACCGACCTCGGTGTCGATGCCGACGGCCACCACCACCGCGATGGCCTCACCGCTCGCGATCACGGTGCCCTCGTAGAGCATGCAGGCGCGCTCGGCGACGGTGGCGCCCGGCGTGGCGGTGACGGACTTCTCGACCAGGTGGGACTCGCCGGTGAGCGAGGACTCGTCGACCTCGATGCCCTCGCCGGCGATCAGGCGGCAGTCTGCGGGGACCGCCTCCCCGGCGACCAGGCGGAGCACGTCGCCGGCCACCACGGCGTCGGCGGGGATCGGCACGGGCTCGCCGCCGATGAGGGCGTGCACCACCGGCACCTCGCCCTCCTCCAGCTCCGCGAGGGCCCGCTCGGTGCGCAGGCGCTGGACGGCACCCACCCCGGCGTTGACCCCGACCACGCCGAGGACCAGCCCGGCGTCGGTGACCGAGCCGACCGCAGCCGACAGGACGGCCCCAGTGGCGAGCAGCGGCGTGAGGGGGTTGACGAGCTCGTCCCACACCGCCTTGCCCAGGCCGGTGCGGCTGGTGACGATGCGCGCCACCTCGGCGCGTCGTCGGCGCAGCTGCTCCTCGAGGTCGAGCCCGGCCGGGCCCGAGGCGAGGGTGTCGAGGACCGCAGCAGGCTCCATCTCGTGCCAGCGGTGCCGAGACGGGGGCAGCGGGATCCGGGCGCCGGCCACGCCGACGCCAGCCGCCGCGCCGTTCACCATCGAGGCGACAGCACTGGCGTTGATGCCGAGCATGATCCGGCTGGCGGCGGTCCGGGCGATCCGAGCATGCCCCACATCGCCCCGGTCGATGCGCCGGCGACGGCGAGCAACGCTGCGCTCGCTCACCGAAGCGCGCCCGGGCGACGGCTTCGAGGATGAGCCACGCCTGGCCCGCCGTGCTGGATGATCAGGTCGGCACCGGTGGGTGCCGTCGGCCCAGCACGGCGACGCCGATGCCGACGTCCGAGGCGAGCAGGCCGGCGTGGGCCAGGCGCTCGTGTACGACCACCTTGCCCTGGGCCTGGGCGATGCGGATGTCGTGGGCGACCTGGTTGGCCGGCCACCGCTCGAGGCCGCCGAGGCGCTCGGCCATGGCGTCGGTGCCACCGGCGAGCACGACCTCCAGGCCGACCTCGGCCGCGGCGTCCACCAGCTGCTCGGCGAGCGGCTCGGGCTCCTCGACGACCGCCACGAGGGCATCAAGCCGGTTGCCGCGCCACAGGCCCAGCACCTTGCGCCCGCCGTGGCGCATGCGCCGCGCCTCGGCGTCGGTGCCGCGCGGGGCCCTGGCGTCCTGCTTCCATGGCCGCAGCGACCAGGAGCCGGACCGGGTGGTGGCCAGGGGATCGGTCGGCTCGAACAGCGCCCGGCAGCGCATCTCGCACTCCTGGGGCTTGGCGGCGCCGAGCACCTCGAGGCGCTCGATGCCCCAACGCTGCGACGACAGCAGGCGGGCGTCGATGACCAGCGTGGTGGCGCGGTCCAGGCGCCGCAGCGCCGCCGGGTCCATGATCACGACGCCGTGGCTGGAGAGGACCATGCCCACCGTGGCGGCGAAGACCTCGCGGCCGAGGGTGGCCGCCTTGGGGACGCCGGCAAGGACCAGGTCCGCAGCGCGCCGAGGGTTGCGGGTGACCCCGAGGGTGGCACCCACCGCGGTGAGCGACGCGATCGCGGCGCCGTCGGTGTAGGTCTCGATCGGCCCCTTGGGCAGCGGCCCCGGCCGTGGCGGCAGGTCGACGGGGTGGTGGCGCACGCTGTGCGGGCCCTCGATCAGGTCCGCCTCCTGCTCCCGCCACGTCGTGCGCCGAGCGAGCTGCTCCCCGATGCGCACGCTGTGCTGGGCCACGTCGACCACCAGCCCGACGGCACCCTGGCCGAGCGCCTGCGCGGTGGCGTTCGCCCCGGCGACCACGAGGTCCGTGGCCGGTGGGCCGATCCGGTCCTCGAGCAGGCGACGGATGCGCGGCTGGCTGTCGGCGAGCGACACCAGGCCGGGGATCTCGGCGGGGATGCGGGCGAGGCGCAGGCCCTGCCCGGCGGCCACGAACCCGAGGCCGACCACGTCGGCGGCCACGGCGATGGCCCGCCGCTGGATGGGCTCGAGGTCGTCGGGGTGGTCGGGCTGGTGGTGCGGGAAGCGCTCCTCGGCGACGTCGTGGTCCTCCTCGACGTCCTCGATGGTGTCGATGATGTCGTCGAGCTCGATCGCCTCGGGGTCGAAGAGGATGACGGCCCGGCCGACGATGGCATCGACCTCGGCCCACTGCACGCCCTCGAGCCGCTCGAGCGCGGCCTTCACGGCCGGCCCGATGGCCCGGTGCTGGTGGGCGAGGGCGCCTCGCACCTCGATGTGAGCGCGGTCGCCCACCACGGAGGTGCGCCGGGCGTGGCGGCCCTGGCGGTCGCCGAGCCAGTGCTGCACCTGCCTGATCGGCTCGGGCACCGGCACCGCCGGCAGGGTGATGGAGGGCAGCGGGAGCGACGGGAGCATCCCGCCGCCACCCGCCCCGCGCCGGCGCGGATCAGGCGGCCACCGTCACCCCGTCGCCCACCAGCAGGCGGACGAGCTCCTGCACGCCGAACCAGACCACCTGCGTCAGGACGCCGATCACCACGGCTTCGATCACCTCGGTCGCTCCCCTGTCGAGCTGCGCGGACAGGGAGGAGCATGCAGGAGCCGGGTGAACGGCGCGCGCCGCCTGGGCGCCGGAGGGGTGATGGTTGGGTGAACATGGGGCGGGGTGCCGGAGCGCGCGATGCGCGCACCGGTGCACAACCTAGGTGACCTGGACGAACGTCACCAACCACCACGCTCCGTGGCGCAAGCCAGCGTTCAGGTTCGGGCTCAGGCGAGGTAGCGGCTGAGGCTCTCGACCACGCAGACGGGCTTGTCGGCGCCCTCGCGCTCGACGGTGATCACCATCGTGGTGTCGATGCCCCCGGGGACGTCGTCGACCGCCACCAGCTCGACCCCGGCGCGCAGGCGCGAGCCGACGGGGACGGGGGCAGGGAACCGGATCTTGCCGGTCCCCCGGTTGAGCCCCGCCGAGATGCCCTGCACCTCCACGACCTGGGGGAGGAACAGGTTGGTGAGCGACAGGGTCAGGTAGCCGTGCGCGATCGGGCCGCCGAAGGGCGACTCGGCGTTGGCCCGCTCGACGTCGACGTGGATCCACTGGTGGTCGCCGGTGGCGTCGGCGAACGTCTGGACCATCGCCTGGGTGACCTCGACCCAGTCGCTGTGGCCGAGGTGGGTGCCGACCGCGGCCTTCACCGCGTCGATGCCGTCGAAGGTGGTCTGGGCCACGTGCGCTCCCGGGGTCCGGAGGGTCAGGGGTGCTGCGAGGAGGCGGAGACCACCTCGCCGGTCAGGTAGCTGGCGTAGTCGCTGGCCAGGAACACCATCACGTTGGCGATCTCCCAGGGCTCGGCGTACCGGCCGAACGCCTCCCGCTGGGTCAGCTCCTCCAGCAGCTCGTCGGTGGTCACCTTGGCCAGGAACGGGTGCATCGCCAGGCTCGGCGACACCGCGTTGACCCGCACCCCGTGGGGCGCGGCCTCGATGGCGGCGCAGCGCGTCAGCGCCATCACGCCGGCCTTGGCCGCCGCGTAGTGCGCCTGCTCGGCCTGGGCCCGCCAGCCGAGCACCGAGGCGTTGTTGACGATGACGCCGCTCCCCCGCTCGTACATGTGCTTGAGCACGGCGCGGGTGCAGCGGAAGGTGCCGGTGAGGGTGACGTCGAGCACGACGCTCCACTGCTCGTCGGTCATCTCCACGATCGGCGCCGAGCCACCGAGGCCGGCGTTGTTGATCATGACGTCGATGCGGCCGAGCTCGGCGACCGCGGCGTCGACCAGGCCCTGGACCTGCGCCTCGTCGGTGACGTTGCACACCTGCGTGGCGGGGCGCTGGCCGGTCTCCTCGCCGAGGCGGTCGGCGGTCTCGGCCAGACGGCGCTCGTGGAAGTCCGAGATCAGGACGGTGGCGCCCTCCTCGATGGCCTTCTTGGCGACCGAGGAGCCGATGCCGGTGCCGGCGGCCGCGGTGACCACCACGGTCTTGCCGGCCAGCAGGCCGTGGCCGGGGACGTAGTCGGGCGGGGGCGTGGGCATCAGGCAGGTTCCTTGGGGAGTCCGAGCGCGCGCTCGCCGATGATGTTGCGCTGGATCTGGTTCGACCCGGCGTAGATGGTGTCCGAGCGGGTGAAGAGGAACAGCCGCTGGAGGGCGGTGAGCTCGTACCCGTCCCCAGGGGCGACCGCCTGGTCGCCGAGGAGGGCCTCGGGGCCGAGCACGTCCATGGCCAGCTCGCCCAGCGACCGGTGCCAGGTCGCCCAGTAGAGCTTGGTGATCATGGCGGCCGGGGGTGGGGTGACGCTGTCGACCGAGAGGACCCGCAGCGTGTTCCACCGCATGATCTCGAGCCCGGCGTAGGCGTCGACCAGGCGCTGGCGCACGATCGGATCGTCGGCCGTGCCGTTGCGACGGGCCACGGCCCGGATCTCGTCGAGCTCGTTGCGGAAGGCCATCTGCTGGCCGAGCGTGGAGGCGCCGCGCTCGAAGGCCAGGGTGCCCATGGCCACCTTCCAGCCGTTGTTCACCCCGCCGACCACGTCGACGCCCTTGGCCAAGGCGCCGTCGAAGAAGACCTCGTTGAACTCGCTGGTGCCGGTGACCTGCTGGATCGGGCGGATCTCCACCCCCTCCTGGCGCAGCGGCATCAGGAAGTAGGTGATCCCCTTGTGCTTGGGCTGGGCCTCCCGGTCGGTGCGGGCCAGCACGAACACCCAATCGGACCAGTGCGCCAGCGAGGTCCAGACCTTCTGGCCCGAGATGCGCCAGTCGTCGCCGTCTGGCTCCGCCCGGGTCATCACGTTGGCCAGGTCCGAGCCGGCGTTGGGCTCGCTGTAGCCCTGGGCCCACAGCTCGGTGCCCGCCACGATCGGCGGCAGGAAGCGCTCCTGCTGGTAGGCGTCGCCGAACGCCATGATCGTCGGCCCGGCGAGGCCCTCGCCGATGTGGCCGAGGCGGCCCGGGCCACCGGCGCGGGCGTACTCCTCGAACCAGATCACCTGCTGGTGGAGGCTGAGCCCCCGCCCGCCGTGCTCCTTCGCCCAACCCACGCAGGTCCAGCCGTGGGCGCCGAGGTGGTGCTCCCACTCGAGCCGCTCGTCGAACAGGGCGTGCTCGTCACCGGGCCCGCCCCGCCCCCGCACCTTGGCGAAGTCGCCCTCGAGCTGCGCGGTGAGCCAGGCGCGGGCCTCGGCCCGGAAGGCCTCGTCCTCGTCCGAGAAGCGCAGATCCATGCCCGCACCGTACCCGTGCCTGACGGAGCGTCAGAAACCGAGCGTGCCCTGCTCGACGGGGCCGAGGACCGGCCGCAGGAACGTGCGGGCGGCCGCCCGGCGCTCCTGGTCGTAGCCCTCCCACTTGGTGGCCGGCACCGCATCGGCGGCCACCTCCTCGAAGCCCTTCCGGGCGAAGAAGGCGCCCGCCGCGTCCGACACCGTGACGGCGAACACCGCCGAGAGGCCGAGGGTGCCGGCCCGCTCGACCAGCGCGTCGATGAGGGTGCCGCCGGCGCCTGCGCCGGAGAAGCGGCTCACCGTGTACAGGCACGCCACCTCCCCACCTGGTCGTGGCGGTAGCGCTCGGTCTCGAGGCTGACGATGCCCGCCAGGTGGCCGCTGCCGACGACCCGCGCCGAGGCCGGTGACCGCGAGGCGCGCCACCTCGGGAAGCGCGTGCGCGGGCGCAGGAGCCCGTCGGCGGTGCCCTGGGCCACGAGGCGCTCAACGGCCGGCAGGTCGTCGACCCGCAGCAGGCCGACCTCGACGTAGCCGCCGCTCGCTGAAGAGGGTGCCGGCGCCGTCGAACGTGAACAGCTCGCGGTCGAGGTCCTCGGGCCGGCACAGGTTGACGTTGGTGACGCCACCCGCCAGGGCCAGCTCGAGCGCCGCCACCACCGCCCCGCCCTGGCGCTCGTGGAGCTGGGCCCGGAAGGCGTCGGCGTGGGTGGCCACGTCCGCGAAGCTGCGCGGCGGCCGGCCCCAGCCGCCGCGGTCGTCGGTGATCACCAGCTTCAGCGCCCGCAGGGCGACGCCCAGCTGCGCACCGACCAGCGCCTCGTGCCCCGGCCCGGTGGCCACCACGACCTCGTGCCGGTCGGTGATCGCCAGCCACAGGTCGGCGAGCCAGGCATCGTCGAGCGGCGTCGGCGGCGCCTCCAGGACCACGGGCGCCTCTGGCAGCACGGCGCCGAGGCGATCGGCAGCCCCGTCCTCCCGGCCGACGACGAGCACCAGCCGGGCGCCGCCGTCGGCGAGCGCCGCCGCGGCCCGGCCGATCGCCTCGAGCACGGCCGCGCTGGGCGCAGCGATCGAGACGACGAGCGTGGCGCCGGCGAACTCGTCGACGTAGAAGGCGCGCTCGGTGGCCGGAACCCCGTAGGGGGCGTCATCACCGAGGGCGGGGGCGGTCGTCGTCATCTCCCGGCGATTCTGGCCGAACGTGGCCGCGCGACCGCAACCTGTAGTGTCGCCCGGATGCGAACCCGAGTCCTCATCTCCGCGCTCGTCGTGCTCGCCGGCACCGCCGCCTGCGGCAGCGGCGAGTCCGCCACCCCGACCACCGAGGCGAAGACCACCACCACCGCCGTCAAGCAGCTCGACCTGTCCGATGCGGACT
Organism: Acidimicrobiales bacterium; assembly: GCA_046331115.1. Classification (GTDB taxonomy): domain Bacteria; phylum Actinomycetota; class Acidimicrobiia; order Acidimicrobiales; family Iamiaceae; genus Aquihabitans. Next base: position 131,488 of record JAXLRJ010000001.1, on the reverse strand, counting down.
GGACCGACGAGACGGCGTCCAAGGAGGTCAAGGTCGAGGCCCGGGACAACATCTTCGTGGACCAGTACGTCGAGGTGAAGGCCGGCACCACGGTCACCTTCACCAACGCCGGCCGCAACCGCCACGACGTGATCCCCGCCGAGAAGGGCGCCTTCCCGGAGATCGCCGTCACCGACTTCGAGCCCGGCGACACCGGCACCATCACCCTCGACGAACCGGGCGACTACGTCTACTACTGCTCGCTGCACGGCACGCCCTCGAAGGGGATGGTCGCCGCCTTCCGCGTCGTCGGCGAGTAGCCGCCGTCCTCGTCAGGGGACGAGCGGCTCGTAGCTGAACAGCGGGTTCTCCTGGCGGTTGCTCGCCAGGTCGCACACCGCATTGCGGTTGATGCAGTGCTCGACCTCGCGGGCCAGGCCCTTCGGCTCCCAGGCGTTGAAGAAGTCGCCGTGCGCGGAGTAGATGTTGCCTGAAGCGAGCGACAGGTCGTGGCCGGGGCCCGAGATCGGGAACCGGATGGACATCGTCAGCTGCGGCACGTGCTTCGGGAAGCCCTTAGGGCAGGTGCCGTCCTTCGAGTAGGCGACGTGGGAGACGTGGTCCTCGCTGTCGGCCCACTTGCCGTCCCAGCAGTCCGGGAAGGTGAGGACCAGGTGGAGTGGCTCCCCGTTGCCGCAGGTGGGGGGCACGTCAGAGAGGTAGGTGTCGACGCCGCACGCCCAGCCGGCGGCCTCGCCCGGCTGGGGCTTGGAGGCGAACTGGTCCCCGGCGAGCATGGCCATCCCGAACGGGAACGGCACGACCTCCTTGGGGTCCACGCCGGGGGCAGCCCGGTAGTAGGCGCTCATGTCGAGGGCCTGGACCTCCTTGCCGTGGTCCAGCAGCGCAGGCTGCCAGTAGGCCGCCGTGTCGGCAGGCTTGTCGCAGGTGGTCTCCTTGGAGCGCACGAGCTCCTCGGGGGTGCTGCGGGCGTTGGTGGACGGCGGCCCGTAGAACTGGTGCAGGTGGGACATGCCGGGCATGTTCGGGTGCACGATCGGGTCGTTGGTGCCCTCGTGGGAGAAGCGGCAGTGCACGACGAACTGGCCGACGCGGCCCTGGGGGCCGTGGTACCGGGAGGGCTGGCCGATGGCCGAGCCGGCGCTGGCCGGCTTCTTCTCGGCGAACGGGTGCACCCCTGCGGGCTGGAGCGGGTCGGTCGTCGTGGTGGTCGTGCTGCTCGCCGAGCTGCCGCCCGAGCACGCGGCCAGCACCAGCGCAGCGACGGCCAGCAGGGCGGTCGCTGCGCCGGCACGGCGCACGTGGTGGGTCGAGCTGCCGGTGGGCGCGCGGTGGGGGGTGGCGGCGCGCATGGTTGCTCTCAGTTCTGGGGCTTGGACGGAACCTTGATGGCGTCGACGTCGATCTTCTCGGGAGCCGTGAACTTCTTGTACGGCGCCGTCGTGGCGTCGGGCATGTTCGGCTGGTCGCCGGGCACCGGGGTCTTCTGGTACGAGTCCTTGGACGGCTTGGCCGGCTGCTCGTTGATCAGCACCAGCAGGTCGAAGGCGTTCTTGGAGAAGTCACCGCCGCTCCCGTCACCATCGCACGGCGCCAGGGCCTCGAGGTCGGCGGGCGAGGTGGTCTTGTAGGTGTTGCCCGAGAAGCAGTTGTCGAGGGCCTCGATGGCCTCAGACGTGTTCGGGATGGTGCCCGACGCGAGGTCGGCGAGCTTGGAGCTCTCGACCACGTTGTCGGTGACCTGGTTGCCAGTGGCGTTCCAGAGCACGAAGCCGGGCGACTTGGCCGGCGGCTCGTCGTCCTTGGTCTCGTCGCAAGGCACGTCGAGCTGGTCCGCCGGCGGCGGGGTGTCGCTGGCGTCCTCCTCCGGGAACGGCACCGCGGCGATGCCGGTGCGGTCGTGGTTGTAGACGAGGTTCTTCGTGACGACGTTGTTGATGGAGCCGGCCATGAGGATGCCGTTGCCCTGGGCGATCAGCGACACGTCGATGCCGGGGCCCTCCATGTAGTTGTTGTCGTGCACGATGTTGCCGGCGATGACGTTGTCGCGGCCCGGGTAGCAGAGCTCGTAGGAGCCCGCGTTGGGCACGATGCCAGCGCGGTTGTTGGCGAAGGTCGAGTTGACGATGTAGAGGTCGCCACCGGAGTTGGTGCCCGAGTAGCCGAGGCCGTTGTACTCGGAGATCACGGTGTCGATCACGGCGTCGCACTTGTAGCACTCGCCGATGTAGAAGCCGGCGTCCGGGCTGCCACCGCCGTAGCTGTGGTCGAACTGGCCGTGGTAGGCGTCGAAGGCGTAGATGCCGTAGTCGCCGTTGCGGTACGCGGTGAGGTACGAGCCGCGGTAGCGGTCCGAGCCGGTCCAGTAGAAGCCGTTGGACACGTAGTTGCGGGCGGTCATGTTCTCGACCACCACGCCGTCGGTGTCGAGGATCCGGATGCCGTTCTCCAGCTTGAACTTGCCGTCCAGGATCGTCGCGTTGCGGTCGACGCCGCGGATCGTGATGTCCGGGACGCTGACGTCGACGGCCTCGTTGTACACGCCCTTGTCGACCAGGATGAGGTCGCCGGACTTGGCGGCGTCCACCGCCTCCTGGATGGTCTTGTAGTCCTGGGGGACCTGGATGTCGGCGACCGAGGAGCTCGAGCCGCCGTCCTTGGCCGTCGTGCTGGACGAGTCGCTGCCACTGCTGCTCGAGCAGCCGACCGTGATGGTAGCCAGCGCCACGATGGCGGCGGCCGCGCCGATGAACCGTCGACGATGCGTCATGGAAGAGGTACCCCCTAGGTGCGGCATTGCTGACCTGCCGCGAACGTCGGAGCATCCTGCCACACGGAGCGTCCGCTGTTGTGGTCGCACGCGCGCGTTGCGCGCGGCCCGGCGCGTGGCCGCCAGGGTGGGGCGAGGCCTAGTAGCGGAGGCCCGGCGCCCGGGTGAAGAACACGTCGGTGGCGAGCTGCTGGCCCAGCTTGGTGGCGTCCCAGCGCTTGCCCTTGTTGTTGATGGTGGGTCCGTCCGCCCAGCCCTTCATGAGGATGATGTTCTCGGCGACGGCCCGGATGATCTGACCGGTGACCATCTGCGACTCGTCGGAGGCGAGCCAGGCGACGAGCGGCGACGACACGGCGGGATCCATGCGGTTCCACTCGTCCTCGGGCACCTCGTCGGGCTCGATGACCGCGGGCGCGCCGGGCATGGTGCCGGTGATGCGGGTGGCGGCGGCGGGGCCGACGCAGTTGACGGTGACGCCCAGCTTGGCCAGCTCGAGGCTCAGGGTCTGGGTCATGCCGGCGATGCCGGCCTTGGCCGTGGCGTAGTTGGTCTGGCCGAAGTTGCCGACGAGCCCGGCGCCGGAGGTGGTGTTGATGACCCGGCCGGTGAAGGTCTCGCCGGCCTGGCTGCGCTCGCGCCAGTGGCGGGCCGCCCAGTGGCAGGGCGCCCAGGTGCCCTTGACGTGCACGTTGATGACGGCGTCGAAGTCGCCCTCGCTCATGTTCCAGATGGCCGAGTCCCGCACGATGCCGGCGTTGTTGACGAGGATGTCGAGCTTCCCGAAGGCATCCACGGCCTGCTGGACCATGCGGCCGGCACCCTCGTAGTCCGCCACGTTCTCGTAGTTGGCGACGGCCTCGCCGCCGCGCTCGCGGATGATGTCGACGGTGAGGTCGGCGTCCTTGCCCTGGCCCTCGCCCTTCACGGACACGCCGAGGTCGTTCACCACGACCTTGGCCCCGTGCTTGGCCAGCTCCAGCGCATGGCCGCGGCCGATGCCGTGCCCTGCGCCGGTGACGATCGCGACCTTGCCGTCGAGCATGCCCATGGGTGTGCGCCCCTTCGTGCGTGTGAGTCCCAGTTGCCGCCGGTCCCCCGGCGACCCCGCCAGCTCCTGACGGGTCGTCAGATCCTAGGAGTGGCCTTCGTCTGCCCCCAAACGATGGGCGTGGCGGCGTGCCACCGGTCCTAACGTCGGCCCATGGCTGATCCGGCTCCCCACCTCGCCATCCCCCTCTCGGAGCGGCCCCCGCTCCACGAGCTGTGGGACTTCGCCCGGCCGCACCGGGCCAAGGTGATCTTCGCCTCCACCTTCTCGGTGCTGAACAAGCTGTGCGACGTGGCGCCCGAGCTGCTGATCGGCGCCGCGGTGGACGTCGTGGCCAAGGGCTCGGACTCGTTCGTGGGCCAGCTGTTCGGCGTGGAGGACAAGTTCACCCAGCTCACGATCCTGGTGATCATCACCACGGTGATCTGGATCCTGGAGTCGATCACCGAGTACGTGGCCGTCATCACCTGGCGGAACCTGGCCCAGACCATCGAGCACGAGGCCCGGATGGAGGCGTACCGCCACGTCCAGGACCTGGAGATGGCCTACTTCGAGGACCGCACCTCCGGCGGGATGATGGCCGTCCTCAACGACGACGTGAACCAGCTCGAGCGGTTCCTGGACCTCGGCCCCCACAAGCTGATCATCACCGCGGCCAACGTGATCTTCGTCGGGCTCGTCTTCGTGATCGTGTCCCCCCTGCTCGCCGTGCTGGCGTTCCTGCCGATCCCGGTCATCGTCGCTGGCTCGCTGCGCTACCAGACCCGGCTCGAGCCCAAGTACGCCCAGGTCCGCTCGGCGGCCGGCACCATCAGCGACACCCTCACCAACGCCATCGGCGGCATGGCCACCATCAAGGCGTTCAGCGGCGAGGAGCGCGAGGCGGAGCTGGTGGGCGCCGAGAGCGCGTCCTACCGAGACGCCAACCGCACCGCCATCAAGTCCTCCACGGCGTTCAACCCCCTCATCCGCATGGCCGTCATGGTCGGGTTCACGATGACCCTCCTGGTGGGCGGCCGCATGGCGCTCGAGGGCCAGATGCAGATCGGCGTCTTCTCGATGCTCGTGTACATGACCCAGCGGCTGCTGTGGCCACTCACCGCGCTCGGCGAGATCCTCGACCTCTACCAGCGGGCCATGGCCTCGTGCCGACGCATCTTCGGCCTCCTCGAGACCGAGCCGACCATCCTCCCGGGCACGGCCACGCTCCCCCAGCCGGTGCGGGGCGCCATCGCCTTCGACGACGTGCGGTTCTCCTATGGGCCCGAGCTGCCAGAGGTGCTGAAGGGCCTGACGATCGACGTGCCCGCCGGCGAGACCCACGCCATCGTGGGCGCCACCGGTTCGGGCAAGTCCACGGTGGTCAAGCTGCTGCTGCGCCTCTACGAGCCGACGGGCGGCCAGGTCCGGGTGGACGGGCTGCCGATCGAGTCGCTCACGTTCCGGTCCCTGCGCGAGGCCACCGGCTTCGTGGCCCAGGACGTGTTCCTCTTCCATGGCACCATCCGCGACAACCTGACCTACGGCCGGCCGGACGCCACCGACGCCGAGGTCCGCCAAGCGGCCGAGCTGGCCGAAGCGGCCACGTTCATCGAGGCGCTCCCCGCCGGCTACGACACGCTGGTGGGCGAGCGGGGCCACAAGCTGTCAGGCGGCCAGCGCCAGCGGCTGACCCTCGCCCGCGCCATCCTCCGCGACCCCGCCATCTTGATCCTGGACGAGGCCACCTCGGCGGTGGACAACGAGACCGAGGCGGCCATCCAGCGCTCCATGGAGAAGGTCGCGGTGGGCCGGACCACCATCGTGATCGCCCACCGGCTCTCCACGGTCCGCCACGCGCACCGGATCCACGTGATGGAGGCCGGCGAGGTGGTCGAGGCCGGCACCCACGAGGAGCTGGTCGAGCGCGGCGGCCTCTACGCCGCCCTGTGGCGGGTCCAGACCGGCGAAGCGGCCCTGGCCGACTGACCCGCGGGCGGCCCGACGGCGCCCGGTCCGAGGGCGATCCCCAGGTCAGCGACCATCTTGGCGCGCTCGTGAACATCTTCACTTGACATCTCGGAGAGTTGAGCAGATGCTCAATGCAGTTGCTCAAAGCAGATGCTCAAACGGAGGAGCCACCATGACCAGCTACCTGATCCCCGTCTACGCCACCTACCTGGTGGTCACCGTCGTGCTGTGCACGTTCCTGGCGCGCAGCCTCTACCGCAACGGCACCGTGTTCCTCGCCGACGTGTTCGAGGACCGGCCCGAGATGGCCGACAGCGTCAACCGGCTGCTGGTGACCGGGTTCGCCATGCTCAACGTCGGCTACGGCTTCCTGATCATGCGGGCCGACTGGGCCGACGATGCCACCTCGGCCCTCGAGGTGCTGGCCGGCAAGCTGGGCGTGCTGCTGGTGAGCCTGGCCGTCGTCCACTTCGTCAACCTCGGCGTCCTGCACCACCTGGGCCAGCGGCGCCGCCAGCGAGAGATGGTCCCGCCCATCGCCCCGCAGCGCTGGGTCACCGAGCCGGCCGAGCCGGTGGCCTTCTGATGGCGGCGGGCCCCGCGGCCGGCGCCGGCGGCCTCCCTCGGGAGGTCGCCGGCCCCGGCGCGCTCACCGTCTTCTACGACCCGGCGTGCGAGCTGTGCCGCCGGTGCCGGGCCTGGCTCGAGGTGCAGCCCACCTGGGTCCCGCTGCAGTTCATCGAGGCCGACGGGCCCACGGCCCAGCGCTTCCTCCCCCAGGTGCCGTGGCTGGGCACGGAACTGGTCGTGGTCGCCGACGACGGCGCCACCTGGGTCGGTCCCGCCGCCTTCTTGACCTGCCTCTGGGCCACCCGGCGGTACCGGGGCTGGTCGGGCCGCCTCTCGTCGCCCGCCTTCGCCCCGCTGGCCGAACGGTTCTTCCACTCGGTGTCCTCCAACCGGAGCCGCATCGCCGCGTTCGTGACCCCCGACGACTGCGCCGACGGCACCTGCCGGCACCGCGTCGACCCGTCGCTCGGCCTGGCGCAGGACCGCTGCTCGATCCTGCGATGATGGGGCCGATCGCCGGAACCCAGGAGGTGGCGGTGGCCGCCACGGCCAAGGGCTCGAAGGACGCACAGGCAGGCGCCGAGACGCGCGACCGGCTGATCGAGGCCTGCCGCAGCTGCCTGCGGGCCGAGGGCATCGCCGGTGTGAGCGCCCGGGCCATCGCCCGCCACGGCGACCTCAACCAGGCGCTCGTCTTCTACCACTTCGGCTCGGTCGACGGCCTCCTGGCCGCCACCGCCCGGGAGGACTCCCAGCGCCGGGCCGCCCTCTACGCGGAGCGCCTCGCCGAGGTCGACACCCTGGCCCAGCTGGTCGCCGTCGGGCGCGCCATCCACGACGAGGAGACCAAGCGGGGCAGCACGGTCGTGCTCACCCAGCTCCTGGCCGGTTCCATCTCCTCGCCGGACCTGCGCGACGCGGTGATGGCCGGCATGGACCCGTGGACCGAGCTCGTCGAGCAGGCCTTGGCCCGGGTCATCGCCGGCACACCGCTCGCCAGCGCCGTGCCCACCGGCGACATCGCCTTCGCCATCTCGTCGCTGTTCCTCGGCATGGAGCTGATGGCCGGGCACAACCCCGACGCCGAGCGGGTCGACAGCCTCTTCGGCAGCCTCGACGCCATCGGCGCCTTCGTCGACGCCCTGCTCCCGAAGGGCAGCGCCTAGTGCCGTTCCACGACGACACCTTCGAGCGCGTCGCCGCCTCGATCCCCGACCTGCGGGGCAGCGAGCTCGAGCGACTGCTGGCCAGCGCCACCCACGTGGCCCGCAACGCGATCTGCATCACCGACGCGCAGCTCGACGCCCCCGGCCCCCGGATCGTCTACGTCAACCCGGCCTTCGAGCGGATGACCGGGTACCGGGCCGACGAGGTGCTGGGCCGCGACCCGCGCTTCCTCCAGGGCCCCGGCACGGACCGGCGGGTGCTCGACCGGCTCCGCGGCGACCTCGAAGCCGGCCGCCCGTTCCAGGGCGAGACCACCAACTACCGCAAGGACGGCACGCCGTTCACCATGGCCTGGCGCATCGCCGCCATCCGCGACGACCAGGGCCGCACCACCCATTACGTGGCCGCCCAGGACGACCTCTCCGCGCTGCGGGCCGCCGAGGGCGCCCTGCGCAGCCTGTCCACCGCCCTGCAGGGGGCGCTGCTGTCGACGCCGCCCGAGGTCGACGGGCTGGCGGTCGCCTGGCGGTACCGCCCCGCCGCGGGCCACGCCCTGGTCGGCGGCGACTGGTGCGACGCCGGGGCCCTGCCCGGCGGCGGGGTGGCCGCGTTCCTCGGCGACGTGGCCGGCCACGACGACCAGGCCACCGCGCTGATGGGCGAGTGCCGCTTCCTGTGCCGGGGGCTCGTGCGGGTCGTGGACGACCCGGGGGCCCTGCTCGGCGAGCTCGAGGCCGCCCTGCTGCAGGACCGCAGTCCCGGCCAGGTGCTCGCCTCGGTGGTCGCCGCCGTGGCCACGCCCGACGGGCTGGTCCGCTACTCCGTCGCCGGCCACCCCGCACCCGCGGTGCGACGCGCCGGCGGGGGCGTCGAGGTGCTCGAGGGGGGCCGCTCCCCCATGGTGGGCGTCAGCCGTGGCGGTGGCGCACGCCCCACCGCCACGGTCCAGCTCGGCGTGGGCGACACGTTCGTGACGTTCTAAGACGGGGCGTTCGAGCTGCGCCACCAGGACTTCGACGAGACCTACGCCGCCCTGGTCGCCCGCCTCGCCCGGTCCGATCCCGGTGCCGTGGCCCAGGCGATCGCGGCCGTCACCGTGGCCGCGGGGAGCGACCCTGACCTGGCCCCCACCGACGACCTCGCCGCGCTGGCGATCGAGCGGACCAACCGGGTCTAGGCCGCCCGCTCGCCGGGTAGGTGCGACCGCGATGGACGCCGCCCGCACCATGGAGCTCGAGGACCTGGGCCAGCTGGCCGCGGTCCGACGCTTCGTGGCGGCGGCCGCCGACGAGCTTGGCGCCCAGGTCGACCGGGGCGACCTGGCCCTCGTCATCGGCGAGCTGGCCGCCAACGCGCTGCTCCACGGTGGCGCGCCGGCGCGCATCGAGGTCGCCGCCGGCGACGACGGCGGCCTGGTCCTGCGGGTGCACGACGCGAGCAGCACCCTGCCCGAGGTGGTCCGCGGCGACCCATGGGACGCCACCGGCCATCGGGGCATGGTCCTGGTGGAGACGCTGGCTGCGAGCTGGGGCGCCGAGGTCGAGCCGGGCGGCAAGCAGGTCTGGGCGCACCTGGCGCCCGCCCCGGTCAGTCCGCGAAGCGCAGCACGGCGCGGTTGAGCCCGCCGCCGTGCATGGCGTCGAGCGCGTCCTGCACCTGCTCGGGCTCGTAGGTGGCTGACACCAGCTCGTCGAGCTTCAGCTTGCCGGCCTTGTACAGGTCCACGAACAGCTTGATGTCGTGGTGGGGGCGGGCCGCGCCGTACCGGCAGCCGAGGATGCTCTTGTCGTTGTAGAGGCTCTGCACCACGAAGCTGGCTTCGGTGCCGAACTTGGGCACGCCGAGCAGCACGCAGCTCCCGCCCCAGTCGAGCAGGTCGATGCACTGGCGGATCAGCGCCGGGTGGCCGACGCACTCGAACGCGTAGTCCACGCCGAGCGGGCAGATCTCCTTGACGGCGGCGATCGTGTCGACGTCGGGGCCGGCGGCGATGAAGTGGGTGGCCCCGAACTGGCGGGCCGCCGCCTCCTTGGCCGGGTTGGCGTCGACGGCGATGATCGGGCCGGCCTGGCTGATGGCCAGGCCCTGCAGGACGTTGAGCCCGATGCCGCCGATGCCGATGACCACGGCGGAGGACCCGGGCCGGGGCTTGGCCCGGTTGAGCACGGCGCCGGTGCCGGTGAGCACGGCGCAGCCGATGAGGCTGGCGCTGGCCAGGGGCACCTCGGGGTCGATGACCACAGCCTGGGTCTCGCTGACCACGGTGGTCTCGGCGAACACCCCGGCGTTGGCGAACTGGAACGCCTTGTCGCCGCCCACGGTGAACGGCGCCTTGAGCTTGCCGGCGGTGTCGCGGCAGTGGGTGGGCTGGCCCCGGTCGCAGGCGTCGCACTGGCCGCAGTTGCCCAGGGTGGTCAGCACCACGTGGTCGCCGACCTTGACCTTGCGGACGGCGTCGCCGACGGCCTCGACCACCCCGGCGCCCTCGTGGCCGAGCACGGCGGGGGTCGGGAACGGGATGGTGCCGTTCACCACGCTCACGTCCGAGTGGCAGAGCCCGGCGGCGTGGATGCGCACCCGGACCTCGTTGGCGCGCAGGTCCCGCACCTCCACGTCATCTCGGACCTCGAGCTGACCCGTCCAGACCACGGCCTTCATCGAACGCTCCCTGTCACCGTGCTTGGGCTCATCCGAGCCACATGATCGATTGCATCTCCGAGTAGGCGTGGAGGCCCCAGGAGCCTCCGTCTCGGCCCACGCCGGAGTACTTGAAGCCGCCGAACGCGGCTTCGTGGTTGCGCTGGAGCGTGTTGATGCCGACGTTGCCGGCGCGCAGCAGCTTGGCGACCTCCATGGCCTTGGCCGAGTCCGCCGAGAAGACGTAGTCGTAGAGGCCGTAGGGGCTGTCGTTGGCGATGGCGATGGCCTCGTCCTCGGTGTCGAACGGGATGACCGTGATCACCGGGCCGAACACCTCTTCGCGTGCGATGGTCATCTCGTTGGTGGCGTCGACGACGAGGGTGGGGGCTACGTAGAAGCCGGTGTCGAGCGGGGGCCGCTCGCCGCCGGTGGCCAGGGTGGCGCCCTCGCGGGTGGCGGACTCGATGAGGCCCTCGACCCGGGTGCGGTGCACGCCGGTGATGACCGGGCCGAGCACGGTGTCCTTCTCCAGGGGGTCGCCGACCTTCAGGAACCCGGCCATGCCGGTGAGCTTGCCGACGAGCTCGTCGTAGATGCCCCGCTGGGCCACCACCCGGGTGGGCGACGTGCAGATCTGGCCGGAGTGGAAGGTCCAGGTGCTGCTGACGTTGGAGATGACGTTCTTGAGGTCCGCGTCGTCGAACACGATCGCCGCGCCCTTGCCGCCGAGCTCGAGCAGCAGCCGCTTCATCTGGTTGCCCGCCACCTCGGCGATGCGGCAGCCCACGCCGGTGGACCCGGTGAAGGAGATCATGTCGACCTCCTTGTGGGTGGTGATGGCCTCGGCGGCCTCGACCGAGTTGGCCGACACGACGTTGACGACGCCGTCGGGGAAGCCGGCCTCTTGGAGCAGCTCGCCCATCCGGATGACGCCGAGCGGGTCCTGGACCGGGGGCTTGATCACCAGGGTGTTGCCCATGGCGAGCGCCGGGGCGACCTTGCCAGCCATGTTGGTGACCGGGAAGTTGTAGGCGGCCAGGGCGGCCACGACACCGACGGGCGCCCGGTGCTCGACGGCGCCGATCACGCCGCCGGGCGCCAGCGGGGTGCTGGGCATGACGGCGGGCGGCAGCGGGACCAGGTTGGTCTCGGGCTTGGCGTAGCGGCGGAACCGTGCCGACACCTGGGGGACCTGGATGGTCTTGGCGACGCGCATGGTGGCGCCGGTCTCGGCCTGGACGAGCGGGATCAGCTCGTCGCTGTGCGCGTCCCACAGGTCGGCGAAGCGCGCCAGCAGCGCGCACCGCTCCTCCATCGGGGTGCGGGCCCAGCCATCGAACGCGGCGCGGGCCGCGTCGCACGCGGCCTCTGCCTGCTCCACCGAGGCGTCGGGCGCCACGGCCACGAGCTGCTCGGTGGCCGGGTTGACGATGTCGTAGCCGCCGGCGGCGTCGACCTTCTCGCCCCCGATGAGGAGGCGGTAGTCCGTGTCGGTCATCGGTCCCCTACGGCTCGAGGTCGAGGCCGAGCATCTCGATGGCGTTGCCGCGCACGAGCTTGCGGACCACGTCGTCGGGCAGGTTGCCCATCATCTTCTCGGCGACCTCACGGCTCTTGGGCCAGGTGGAGTCCGAGTGCGGGTAGTCGGTCTCGAAGCAGACGTTGTCGATCCCGCACTTCTCGATGTTCTCGAGGCCGTACATGTCGTCGAAGAAGCAGCCGTAGATCTGGCGGAAGTAGTAGGTGCTCGGCGGCTCCTTGACGATGTCGGAGACGCCGCCCCAGCCCCGGTTCTCCTCCCACACCTTGTCGGCGCGCTCGAGGATGTAGGGGATCCAGCCGATCTGGCCCTCGGAGTAGGCGATCTTGAGGGTCGGCAGCTTGGCGAGCCAGCCCGAGAACAGCCAGTCCGACATGGAGCTCATGGCGTTGCCGAAGGTCAGCGTGGAGCCCACCGCGGCGGGGGCGTCAGCCGAGGTCGAGGGCATCTTGGAGCTGGAGCCGATGTGCATGTTGATGACCGTGCCGGTCTCCTCGCACGCCCGGAAGAAGGGCTCCCAGTAGTCCGTGTGGATCGAGGGGAGGTTCAGGTACGGCGGGATCTCGCTGAAGCAGACGGCCCGCACGCCACGGGCGGCGTTGCGGTAGATCTCCTGGGCGGCGAGCTCCGCGTCCCACAGCTGGATGATGATCAGCGGGATGAGGCGGCCGTCCGAGCCGCCGCACCACTCCTCGACCATCCAGTCGTTGTAGGCCTTGACGCAGAGGTCCGAGAGCTCCTTGTCCTCGGCCTCCATGAAGGTCTGGCCGCAGAACCGGGGGAACGAGGGGAACGACATCTGGGCCTCGGTCCAGTTGGCGTCCATGTCCTCGAGGCGGGCCTTGGGGTCGTAGCAGCCCTTGCGCATCTCCTCGTAGGTGATGCCGACGACCTTCACCTCGTCCCGGTCGAAGCCGACCGCGGCCGAGAGGCGGGTCTGGGGGATCTTCTTGTCCTCGTACACCCACCAGTCCGCAGCGTCGCCCTCGGGGTCGGGCTCGTAGGAGAACACGCCGCCGACGAACTGCATGTTGCCGCGCTCGCGCACGACCCGGGGCCCGACCTCCTTGTACTTCTCGGGCAAGCGGTCCTGCCACACGTTGGCGGGCTCGATGACGTGGTCGTCGACCGAGATGATCTTCGGGAAGCTGTCTTCCATGGCAGGGACCTTACCTTGGGGATCTGACGGGTCGTCAGGTGTCGGTTGGAGCTGGGGAGGTTCGGTGGGTGGACGTGGCGGGAGGAGGGCTCACCACAGCTGGTCGGTGTAGGTGTCGGTGCCTGGGACGGTGGCCCGGAACGGGGCCACCAGCACCAGGCGGCCGAGGCCGGCGGCCTCGAAGTCCGCGCCCAGGCCGGCGAACCGGTCGGCCCAGACCTCGGGGAGGTCGTCGTCGACGAACCACAGCTGGCAGAAGCGGTTCTCGGCGGAGTCGGCGCGGACGCCCTTGGCGGCGTCGCCGGGGAGCGGGAGCGCGGTCAGCTCGGCGCCGACCACGCCCAGGAGCGGGCGGCTGCGGAACCAGGGGTCGACGTCGTCGAGCGAGGTGCCCTCGGCCGGTTCGCCGATCACGACCACGACGTAGGGCGAGCGGTGGTCGAGCGCCAGCTCCACCGGCACCCCGTCGGGCTGCTCGTACTCGGTGCGGAACCGGTACATGAGCGTGTGGACGTGGTCGCGCTCCTCGAACATGCGGTCGTGCTCGTGGAGCCACTGCACCTGGGCGCTCCCCCACTGCATCCACTCGCCGAACTTGCCGGCGAGCACCCAGTAGAGGGCGAGGTAGGACCCGGTGGTGGGGTCGGGGATCACCGGCGAGTCGGCCGGGTAGCGCAGGGCCTTCAGGTCCTTGGTGGCGACGAAGCGCGCCCCGGAGATGTTCCAGGCGCCGATCATGCAGCCGGCGTAGAAGTGGTCCCGCTCGTACCAGCGGTTGTACGCCACCTCGTGGCCCTTGTGCGGCTCGACGATGGTGACGAGCGCTCCGCCCAGCCGCACCGGCCGATCGGCCGTCTTGCCACTTCCCAGTTCCTGCACGGGGTCCCCTGCTGTCGGCGTGCGCATCGAAAATGAGAACACGTTCTCGTTTTCGATTCTGGCACCTCCGCCGCCCGGAGGCCAGCACAGCGGGTTGCGAGGCGGGGCGGCACCGTGGATCCTCCGCCGCCAGGCGTGGAGCGCGAGCATGGGCCGTCCCGCCCCGGCCCCGAGAGGACCCCCATGAGCTACGCCGCGTTCGAGATCGACATCCTGGGCAAGGTCGCCCACCTGCGCCTCAACCGACCCGAGGCCTACAACTCGATGATCCGGGAGTTCTGGGCCGAGCTGCCCGCCGCGGTGCGCGACCTGGACGCCGACGGCTCGTGCCGGGCGCTGGTCATCTCCTCCACGGGCAAGCACTTCTGCGCCGGCATGGACCTCGGGGTGTTCACCGGGGGCAGCGACGCCATGGGCGATGGGACCGCCGAGATCGGGCGGGTGCGCGCCCGCCTGCGCGAGTCCGTGCTGCTCCTCCAGGACTCGTTCACCGCCCTCGAGCAGGCCAGGTTCCCCGTGCTGGCCGCCATCCAGGGCGGGTGCATCGGCGGTGCCGTGGACATGGTCTCGGCGTGCGACGTCCGGTACGCGAGCGCGGACGCCTTCTTCTGCGTGCAGGAGATCAACATCGGGATGACCGCAGACGTCGGCACGCTCCAGCGCCTCCCCAAGATCATCCCCGACGGCGTCGCCCGGGAGATGGCCTACCGGGGCAACCGCGTGGGTGCCGAACGGGCGAAGGAGGTCGGCCTCGTGAACGACGTCTTCGCCACCCACGACGAGCTGCTCGACCACGTGCTCGGCATCGCGGAAGAGATCGCGTCGAAGAGCCCGCTCGCCATCTGGGGCACCAAGCAGATGCTCACCTACGCCCGGGACCACTCGGTGGCCGACAGCCTGAACCACATCGCCACGTGGCAATCCGGCATGTTCCAGCCCGCCGACATGATGGAGTCCTTCGTCGCCAAGTCCGAAGGCCGCGAGCCCCACTTCGACGACCTGCTCCCCAAGGGCGAGGGGCTCTAGCTCCTGGCGTCAGGTCGCCAGCGACGCCTCGATGGCCGCCGCCGTCGCGAGCAGGCGGGGCTCGTGGTGGTCCGGTGCCAGGAGCTGCAGGCTCGCGGGCACCAGGCCACCCGACGGCACGGGCATCGCCAGCGACGGCAGGCCGGCGAGGTTGACCGCCGCGCAGGCGCGGTTGGGCGCCACGCCGTGGTCGCCGATGCGCGGCGGGTAGGCAGTCGCCGTCGGCAGCGCGAGCACCCCCACCGATCCAAGGACCTCGAGCAGCTCCGTGCGCCACGGCTCCCGGTGGGCGCGGGCGTCGCCGAGCTCGGCAGGGCTGATGGCCTGGGCGAACGTGAACCGCTCCACCAGGTCAGCACCGAGCTGCGCGTGGTGGTGGCGCCAGAGGTCCTCGTTCACGACCAGGGCCTCGCCGAACAGGACCGTGAGCGCCGCCTCGTGCGCCGCGTCCCAGCCGGGCAGCTCGACGTCCACCACCTCCATCCCCGACGCGGCCAGCGCCGAGTCGATCGCGGCGTCGATGGTGGGGTCCGTGTCGGGCAGGCGGAGGCGACCGACCGTGGGGCTGGCCGCCAGGGCGCCTTCGGTCAGGCGGGCGTCGAGCAGGGTCGCCGCCTCGGCCAGCGCCTCGATCCCCCGGGCCAGCACCCCGACGGCGTCCAGCGACGGGGCGAGCGGGCGCACGCCGGCCACGGGCACCACTCCGAAGGTGGGCTTGAGCCCGGCGAGGCCGCACGCGGCGGCTGGGTTGCGGATGGAGCCGGCGGTGTCGGTCCCGATGCCGATGGCCGCCTCGCCCGTGGCCACGGCGACCGCCGAGCCGCTCGAGCTGCCGCCTGGGATCCGGCGGGCGTCGAACGGGTTCGCCGGCGTCCCGTAGTGGGGGTTCACCCCCGTCGCGCCGAAGCAGAGCTCGTGGAGGTTGGCCTTGCCCACCAGGCGAGCCCCGACCGCCCGGTAGCCGGCCAGGCAGGCAGCGTCGACGGCCGCCGGCTCGGCGGTCGCCGCCACCGCCGGCGAGCCCGCGGTGGTGGCGACGCCCACCACGTCGATGCAGTCCTTCACCGCAACCCTCGGGCCGTCGGGCCGCGCGAGCGGGTCCAGGTCTGGGTCGAGCGGGGTGATCCAGGTGGCCGAGGGCTCGGGTGCGGTCACGCCTCGACGGTACCGGCGCCTGGCGACGACGAGGGCGGCCCCGCCGACGGGAGGGCGACGACGGCCTGGAACAGCCCGGTGGCTGCGGTGAACAGCTCCCCAGCGGCCGGCTGCACCGTCAGCGCCTCCAGCGGGCCCTGGCCGAAGCACGGCCCCGAGCGGGTGAGCATGGTGAGCCGGGAGGCCTCCGCCGGCAGCGGCGGCAAGGCCGGCTCGGTCCACGGGCCGATCTGGCGGCGAGCGCCTGCCCCGCGGCCAGCGTGGCGGCGATGTGCGGCTCGAGCTCGGGCACCTGATCCTCCACGACGGTGGCCCCGCCGAGGTGGTGGAGGAACCGCACGGACCGATCGGCGTACGCGGCGAGCACGTCGTGGGAGCCCTCCATCGCGATCTCGACGACGACGCCGAGCACCTCCCCGGCGATGGACGCATCGGGCACGATGCCTTGCCCGCGCAGGAAGGTCCACGCCTGGAGGACCTGGCGGCTCTCCCAGCCGAAGATCGGGTTGGCGATCTGGCTCCACGCGCGGATCGCCAGGTCCTGGTCCCCGTCGCGCAGGTGGGCGCGGGCGCGCACGAACAGCGACCACGGCTCGTCCCACGCCTCGCCGGACGAGCCGCCGTCGTCCACCGGCCACGCGTCGATCGGGACGTTGCCGAACAGGAGGGCGCGCAGGTCCTCGTTGGCCCCGCCCATGGGGATGGCGTCGGTCATGGCTGCTCCTCGCTGCGGGCGTCGGCCAGGGTCGGGTCGGCGAGGTGCTGGGACAGGTCGCCGACCTGGTCCACGAAGAACCGGCGCTCGGCGAAGGCCCACCCGTCGGCGCCATCGGGTGCGAAGCGGTCGACGTAGCGGCCCGAGATGATGGGCTGGAGGGCGAGCGCATCGGTGGCCTGCAGGACCACGTAGCTGGAGCGGACCGTCACCGCCCCCGCCTCGTCCGGCTCCTCGACGATGGGGTTGACGACGAGGTGCTTGGTGCGGGGCGAGCCGTCGTGCAGCTGGGTGCCGGCCCGGTAGAAGGCCGCCACCTCGGCGGCGCCGGCGGCGAACGGCGTGCCGTCGGGCCCGCACAACGAGCCGTGGGCGAACAGCGCACCCACCCCATCGAAGTCGCCCGCGTCCAGCAGCTCGCCGTAGCGGGCGAGCAGGTTGCGGATCCGGTCGGCGTCGGTGAGCACCGGGTCACCCGAAGCCGGAGGCGGAGATGGCCCGGAGCAGGGCGTCGGACTGCAGGCTCGGGAGCACGGAGCCGCCGTCGATCACGATGGTCTGGCCGGTGACGTAGGAGGCGGCGTCGCTGCAGAGGAACGCGATGACCGCTGCCACCTCCTCGGCCTCGCCCACCCGGCCGAGGGGCGTGCCGGACTCGGCGGCGGTCCGCCAGTCGTCGCTGTCGACCACGATCTGGGTGAGCGGCGTGCGGATCATCCCCGGCGCCACCGCGTTGACGCGGACCGTCGGCGCCAGCTCGAGGGCGGCCGTCTGGGTCAGGTTCAAGACCCCTGCCTTGGCCGCCGAGTACGGGCCCTCGCCCCGGGTCGGCCGCAGGCCGGTGAGCGAGGAGTTGTTCACGATGGCCCCGCCGCCACCCGCCAGCAGCACCCGCCCCGCGGCGCGCAGCACGTTGAACGTCCCGGTCAGGTTCACCCCGACGAGCAGGGCCCACTCCTTGTCGGTGTAGTCGAGCAGCGGCTTGGCCGTGCCGACGCCGGCGTTGTTGACCACGAGGTGGAGGCCACCGAGCTCGTCCACGGTCCGGGCGACGGCCTCGTCCACGGCGGTCGCGTCCCGCACGTCGCAGCCCAGCGCCAGGCCGCCGATCTCGTCGGCCACCCGGCTCGCGGCGGCCTCGTCGCGGTCCAGCACCGCGACCCGCGCGCCCTCGGCGGCGAACAGGCGGCACGTGGCCTCGCCGATGCCCGACCCGCCGCCGGTGACCAGCGCGACCCGCCCGTCGAACCTGGCCGCGCCCCCCTGCTCGGTCGCCACCGCCGCCTACCCGTTGAACCAGTGGCCGGCGTTCACGCCGATCATCTGCCCGGTGACCGGCTTGGCGAGCGGCGAGGCGAAGAAGACGACCGTGCCCGCGATCTCCTCGGAGTGGGGCAGGTACCCGAGGCAGGTCTCCGAGGCCACCTCGTCGTACACCTCCTGGAAGGTGATCCCCCGCTTCTCGGCCAGGTGGTTGAAGTACCACTCCACCGAATCGCCGTAGATGTAGCCGGGGTGCACGCCGTTGACCCGGATGCCGAGGGGCCCGAGCTCCTGGGCGAGGGTCTTGGTCACCGTCGCCAGGGCGCCCTTGGAGGCGGCGTAGGCGCCCCACTTTGGCTGGATCCGCTGGGTGGACATGGTGTTGATCATGATCACCCGCCCGTCGCCGCTGGCCTCGAGGTGCGGCACGCAGGCCCGGGTCATCGCCAGCGACCCGAACAGGTTGACCTCCATGGTCTGGCGCCAGCGGTCGAAGTCTGCGTCCATGAACGTGGAGGCGTCGCCGCCGTCGTAGGCGTTGTTGACCACGATGTCGACGCGGCCGAGCTCGGCAGCGACCCGGTCGGCCGCCTCCTTGCACCGGTCCTCCTGGGCGATGTCGCACACGACCGGCAGCGCCCGGCGCCCGAGGGCCGTCACCTCCTCGGCGAGGGCGTCCAGCTTGGACTGGGTCCGGCCCACGAGGGCCACGTCGGCGCCCTCCCGGGCGAACGCGAGCGAGATGTCCCGCCCCATCCCGGGACCGATGCCCGAGACGATGGCGACCTTTCCTTCCAGCAGCACCTGGGCTCCTTCAGCCGAGTTGGGGAATGACCTCGGCGCCGAAGCGGCCGATCTGGTCGACGAGCTCCTCGCAGGAGCGGGAACGGAGGCGCACCTGCACCTGGCCGACGCCCATGGCCCGGAACTTGCCGAGCACGTGGGCGAGCTTGTCGGGGTGGCCGGCGAGCGCGGGGCCGCCGAGGTCCCAGTCCGGGTCCCCCACGTAGGTGGGCCCGACCAGGGCACCGATGTCGAAGGGGTCGTGGCGCCCGGCGGCGTCGCGCAGCTCCCGCAACGTGCCGATGATCTCGGGCGTGACCGGGCCCTGGGGCAGCCAGCCGTCGCCGCGGGTGGCGGCGCGGCGCAGCGCGGCGGGCGACGAGCCCCCGATCCAGATCGGCGGGCCGTCCTCCTGCACGGGCCGGGGCCGCTGGCCCATGTCCGCAGCGGGCCAGCGCGGGCCGGGCAGCGTCGGGTAGTCCTCGGCGAACGCGGCCCGAAGGGCATCGATCGACTCGTCGCTCCTCCCCCCTGCTCGAACGGCAGGCCGAACAGCTCGAACTCGCCGCGGACGTGGCCGGCGCCCACGCCCATGATCGCCCGGCCACCGGAGATGGCGTCCAGGGTGGAGAACGCCTTGGCCACCTGGAGCGGGTGCCGGTAGGCGGGGACGTACACGTGGCTGAGCAGCCGCACCTGCTCGGTGATCCCGGCGAGCCAACCGAGCGTGGCGACGGTGTCCCACCAGGTCTCGCTCATCACCGCCGCCTGCTCGGACGGGATGGCGGTGTGGTCGCACACGCCCACGTAGAAGAAGCCGGCGGCGTCCGCGGCCCGTGCGACGGCGGCCAGGTCGTCGGGCGTGGCCCGCAGCTCCCAGGGCTCCACGAAGTTGGTGGACTGCGACTGGATCGGCAGCTGCATGCCCACGACGAGGCGATCAGGCGGAAGGACGGTCCCCATGCGCGCCACTGTGCCAGATGGCCGACGGCGCCGCGGACGAGGCTCAGGCCACCGGCTTCTGGCCGGTCACCGACCAGTAGACGATCCGCGCCATGGTGGCGCGCAGCTCGTCGGCCCGGACGCCCCAGAACTCGAAGCCGAGCCGGTGGGCCGACACGTGGGCGAGCATGGCGACGAGGACGCCGGCCACCGCATGCGGGTCCAGGCCGGCCTGGCCCTTGCCGGCGCGCTGGTGGTCGCGCACCGCCTGGGCCAGCGCGTTG
This sequence comes from Acidimicrobiales bacterium, assembly GCA_046331115.1. GTDB lineage: Bacteria > Actinomycetota > Acidimicrobiia > Acidimicrobiales > Iamiaceae > Aquihabitans. The sequence continues at coordinate 111,594 of JAXLRJ010000001.1, read as the reverse complement.
TTCATGTCGTTGAGCAGCCGGGTGCGCACGTTGGCGAAGCGGCCGTCGCCCTCGTCGGTGGCCAGGTCCACCACGCGGAGGATCGGCAGGTGCTGGTCCCAGAACTCGAGCATGGCATCGGCCAGCGCCTCGGCCCCCTGGTAGCCGGCCTTGCCCTTCCAGGAGTTGGACGTGACGAGGTCGGCGAGGTGCTCGACCCCGGTGGCCACCATGTCGTCGGCGAGGACCAGGATGGCCGACTCCACGTCCGGGAAGTACTGGTAGAAGGTGGCCGGCGAGGTGCCGGCCTCCCGGGCGATGTCGACCACCTTCACGTCCCGGTACGACGTGGTCCGCAGCATGGCTGCGGTGGTGTCGAGCAGCTTCTGGCGGGTGGCCTGGCCACGGCGCCCGGGCACCCGGCCGTCGGCGGCGCGGGGCTCCTCGGGCTCCTCGTCGACGGCGGGTTCGGTGTCGGTCACGGGCCGAGGCTAGGCGTCGTCGCCGGCAGGGGCGGGCGGGCGGAAGCAGGCGACGACCAGGCCGATGCCGGCGGCCAGGCCGAGCACCACGGCGATGGCCGCCGCGGTCACCGGGCGGAAGGCGAGGTCCAGGCCGATCGCCCAGTCGAGCGAGTGCTTGCCGGGGCCGACGCCGGCGATGAACACGGCGAAGGTGGCGAGGACGAAGACGTACTCCCACCCGAGGTCGCTCCAGAAGCCCTTCGGGCGGTGGTTGGTCCACCCGGCCACGAACAGCACGCCGACGTAGCCGGCGGCGGCGAACGGCGTCAGCAGGCCGAAGACGAGCATCAGCCCGCAGGCCAGCTCGGTGGCCGAGGCGAGCACGGCGTGGATCATCCCGTTGGGCTTCATGCCGAGGGAGTCGAACCAGCGGGCCGTGCCGGCGAGCTTCCCTCCGAGGAAGAAGTGCTTGCCCAGCCGTGGGCGGCAGAGCACGCCGCCCACGATCAGCCGGGCGAGCAGCGTGACGGCGCTCAGCTGGTCGTACCAGTTGGTGGGCAGGGTGGCGGTGGCCAGGGTGCTCACGAGGAGGCCTCCAGTCGGTTGCGGAGCTCGAACTTCATGACCTTGCCGCCGGCGTTGAACGGCAGGGCGTCGACGATGTGGACCGAGCGGGGGGCCTTGTAGTTGGCCATGTGCTCGCGGGCCCACGCCACGATCTCGTCGGGGTCGGGGTCGGTGCCGGTGGCGGGCACGACGAAGGCGACGCCGACCTCCCCCATGCGCTCGTCGGGCACGCCGACCACGGCGACCTGGGCGATGTGGGGGTGCGCCAGCAGCAGGTTCTCGATCTCGGCCGGGTAGGCGTTGAAGCCGCCGACGATGAACAGGTCCTTCATGCGGTCGGTGATCCGCAGGTAGCCCCGCTCGTCCATCACCCCGACGTCGCCGGTGTGGAGCCAACCGTCGGCGTCGATCGCCTCGGCGGTGGCCTCCGGGTCCTCGAAGTAGCCCTGCATCACGTTGTAGCCCCGGACCACGACCTCGCCGGCCTCGCCGGCGGGCATCGGTGCCCCGTCCTCGTCGACCACGAGGACCTCGATGCCGGGCATGGCCCGCCCCGACGTGGTGGCGATGGTGGTGGCATCGTCGGTGCGCCGGCACATGGTGGCGAAGCCGCACGCCTCGGTGAGGCCGTAGGCCGTGATGACCGTGCCGAAGCCGAGGTCGTCTCGCATCTGCTCCACCAGGCTCACCGGCACCGACGCCGCGCCCGTGACCGCGAGGCGCAGGCTCGACGAGTCGAGCTGGGCGCGGTCGGGGTGGTTGAGGATCGTCTGGTACAGCGTGGGCGGCCCGGGCATCATCGTGATCCGCTGCTCGGCGATGAGGCGCATCGCCTCGGGCACGTCGAACACCGGCATCGGCACCAGGACGCCGCCGGTGACCAGCCAGGCGATGATCCCCGCCTTGTACCCGAACGAGTGGAAGAACGGGTTGATGGCCAGGTACCGGTCCTCGGCGCCGAGGCCCACCACGTTGGCCCAGGTCGCCACGGTGCGCAGGGTCTGCGCGTGCTGGCAGATCACCCCCTTGGGCTTGCCGGTGGTGCCGGAGGTGAAGAGGAGGTCTGCCGTGGACTGCGGCGTCACGAGGTCCCGGCGGGCGGCGAGGTCCGCCGCTCCCAGCCCCGCGGCGGCCCCAGCCGCCAGGAAGTCCTCCCACCGCTCGGCCTGCGGCGGCAGCGCCTGGCCCGGCTCGGTGCGCAGCACGACGATGTGCTCGAGGTGCGGCAGGTCGAAGCCGTCGAGCATGCCGACGTATGCGTTGCCGAGGAACCCGTCGACGGTGACGAGCACCCGGGCCCGGCTGCGACCCAGGATGTCCGCGGCCTCGGCGCCCTTGTAGCGGGTGTTGAGCGGGACGAGCACGGCGCCGGCGCACTGGAGGCCGAGCAGCGCCGCCACCCACTCCCCGCAGTTGGGCGCCCAGATCGCCACCCGGTCCCCGGGCTCGATGCCGGCGGCCACGAAGGCGGCGGTGGCGGCATCGACGGCCTCGCCGACCTCCGCCCACGTCCAGCGTCGGTCGCCGTCGACGATGGCCTCGCGGTCACCGCCACGGGCCACGGCGTCGACCACGGCCGCGGGGATGGTGCCCCAGCGCAGGTCTGCCCGCGGGTCGTCCTCGCTCACGATCGGTCCTCCCGGTGCTGGCCCCACGCCGCCACCAGGTCGTCCACCGTGGTGAGGGTGGCGAGCAGCGCGAGGGTGTTGTCGATGACGGCGTCGGCGTAGTCGGCGGGGATCCCGCACACCGCGTCGCGGGGCAGCACGACCTGGTAGCCGTGGTTCACCGCGTCCATGACCAGGTTGGTGACGGCCACGTTCACCGACACGCCGGTGACCACGATCGTGCGCACCCCGAGGTTCCGCAGGATCGGGTCCAGGTCCGTGCCCGCCATGGGGTTGAGCCCGTGCAGGCGGTCGAGCACCAGGTCCTCGGGCTCGGGCCCGAGGGCGGCCACGACCTGGGCCGCCTCGGAGCCGGGGAGCAGCGCCACCGGGGACTTGCGGACCGCCAGGAACAGGCGGGCGTTCTCGTTGGAGCCGGCGGCGTCGGCCCGACGGCTCGCGGTGGCGTGCACCACCCGCACGCCGGCAGCGCGCCCCGCCCGGCAGAGCACGGCGAGGCGATCCACCATCGGGGCGGCCGCGGCAGCGAGCGCCGGCAGCGCGGACTGCTCCCCCACCACCCCGTTCTGGACCTCGGAGGTGACGATCGCCGTGTGGCGCGGATCGGCGAGCTCGACGAGCGACGGCGCTGGCATACGGCGCGGCAGCGTACCTGACGCCCCGTCAGGTGGCCGGGGCCGCGCCCACCGCGTCGACGGGCGGGCCTAGCCTGCGCGCATGTCGGGACGAGCCGTCGGGGGCGGCGCTGCGATCGGCTGCGGGGCGTTCACCTTCGTTGGGCTGCTCCTGGGCGTGGGGCTGACCGTGTTCCTCGGCTCGCGCGCCACCGATTCGCTCGGCGGCAGCGGCGACAGCGGGCTGAAGGACCTGAAGACGAAGGCCTCGGTGCTGGCCAGCCAACCCGTGCCGGGCACGACCCCCACCAAGGGGCGCATCACGCTCACGATGCCCGCGACCCTGGCCGACGGCGGGAAGGTCGGCGTCGCCGGCCACGACCTCGCGCCCGGGCCGATCGAGCTCACGGAGTGCCTCACGAGCCGCGAGCCCTACCCGCCCGACGGCGGCGGGCAGTGCGACCTGACCACCACGACCTCCGGCGGGACCGTCACCGGGCGCGGCGAACTGGCCGGCACCTACGCCGTCCGCCGGGTGATCACCGTCCAGGGCACGCGCTACGACTGCGCGGCGCGCGTGGGCGGCTGCACGCTCGTCGCCCACCCGAAGGGACGGCTCGACAGCAGCGCCACCGGCCCCCTGGCCTTCGCCCAGGGCCTCGCACCGGTCGAGGCGCAGGCACCACCCATCTCCTGACCTTCGGGTCGACCACGGAAGGCGGACCACCATGGCGGACCAGCGGCTCTCCCCCACCACCCGTCGAGCGCTCGGCATCGGGTGCGGCACCTCCGCTGCGCTCCTCGTCGGCCTGGCGGTGCTGATCGGGATCCTCGCCAGCAGCCTCGAAGGCTGCGACCTCGACATCGGCGACCCGGGCGACGGCAAGGACTCGGCCCACCTCGCCGTGGCCGTGGCGCCTTCCCGCGGCCTGCGACCGGGCCAGGACGTCCGCATCACCAGCACGGCGTTCGGCGCCGACCAGATCGTGTCGGTCACCGCCTGCCTGCGAGAGGCCGACACGGACCGCAAGGGCGTCGAGGCGTGCGACCGGGTCCAGGGCTACCGCTACGCGACGGACCAACGCGGCCGGCTCGACGCCACCTACCCCGTGCCTCGCCTGATCCGCGTCGGCGGGCGCACCGTGGACTGCGGCACCTCGCCGGGCCGCTGCCTGGTGGTGGCGGCCGACGCCGACGACTTCGATCGCTCCGGCGGGGTGCCCGTCTCGTTCACGGGCCCGCGGCCCGAGGCGACGCCGCCGACCGAGCGCGCCGCCAGCGACCACCTGCCGGCCTCCGCCGCGCCATCCGCGCCGATCCCCGCCGGCACGCCGGTGGTGGTGCGGGCCAGCGGGTTCCAGCCCGGCGAGCCGCTGCTGGCCGCCTGGTGCACCGACGACCTGGGCAACGGGCTGGCTGAAGCGTGCGAGGCGGAGCACCCGATGGAGGCCGTGGGCGCGATCGGGTTCCGCACCCTGCCCGACGCCACGCTCCACGCCGACGCGCACGGACGGGTGGCAGTCACCCTCCCGGCGCGCGCCGACGTGGTGCCGACCACCCTCAGCAACTTCTCGGCCTCCACCTCCACCACCCTCGACCCCGCCCGGCCCCGCACGGGTGGGCACCGGTGCGACCTGCGGCCCGGGCGCTGCGCCTTCGTGGTCGCCGCAGCCGCAGACCTGAAGCGCTCCGCGGTGGCGCCCTACGCCCTCACGCCCTGACGACCGAGACGTCGAGGGCCGTGGCGTGCTCGTCGGGTCCATCGCCCACAGCATGCGATTGCCGGTGCTCGGGGCGGTGACCACCGCCGTGTCGTCGGTGTCGAACAGCCCGCCCCGCTCGGTGTGGCGACCGGCCACGGTGACGTCCGGATCGTCGCTCGGCACCAGGTCCCAGTCTGCGTCCCCGCTCGGCGTCCGGGCGGTGATGCGGACGCGCTCGCCGGCTTCCAGGTGCAGCTCGAAGCCCACCTCGTCGTCGACCGCGTCCACGTAGGCGCGGGCCCGTCCGGGGACGGCGAGGTCACGGACCGGGTCCTCCACGTCCACCGGTGCGACCGGCACGTCGAACCGGATCGACAGGCGGGCACCGGGCTCGGTGCTGCTGACCAGGACCAGTCGGTCGGCGAAGGCCTCCAGGGAGAACCGCCACCGCCCGGGGCCGGCGCCGCGCAGGAGGCGGGTGTCGTCGTCGGTGGCCCACCAGACCGCATCGGGGTCGTCGAGCGCGCTCTGGGAGGCACGGGTCGGCCACGTCGCCTGGCGCGGCTCGGCCAGCGCGACCACCGGTGTGCCGGCGCTGGCGCGCACCTCGACGGTGACCGCGCGATCGTCCTCCGCGGGGGTGACGTGGAACGCGGCCACGCCGTCGGGCCCGGGCGAGCGCACCTCGAAGCGGCGGCGGGTCGGCGGGTTCGGCTCGGACTCCCACGGCGACCCCTTCCCCGCGAGGATCCGCCGCACCCGGGCCGCCACCTGGTCGCCGCGCAGCGAGAGCGCCGTGCCGTCGTCGTCCTCGAGGGCCGACACGCCGACCACCCGGCCCTGGCCGTCGACGAGCGCGCCGCCGCTCTGGCCGCCGTAGATGGGGGTGGTGGAGCGCAGGTAGGTGAGCCCCCAGTGGGGCGTCGGGACCTGGCCGACCAGGCGACCCGGGTGGAGCTTGGCGTGCGCGTCCACCTGGTCGCCCGGGTAGCCCATGAGGTAGGCCCTGCCCCGCACCGGCTCGGCTGGGGCGACGATCTGGAGCGGTTCGGCGTCGACGTCGACGGGGCCGACCACGGCCAGGTCCGCCACCAGGTCGACGCCCACGACCGGCACGTGCTCGATCCAGCCCTCGCCCTCGAACTGCACGTCCACCCGCCGGTACGGGTCGACCACGTGGGCGTTGGTCACCAGGTAGCCGCCCTCGACGAGCTCGGCCGACCCGGTCGACGAGGGCGTGGAGATCAGCGCCAGGGACGGGCGGATGCGGTCGAACAGCTCGGTGCCGGCGGGCTCGCCGCCCCGTGCCGTGCACCCCGCCAGGACGGTGGCCACCAGGGCCGCCACGGCCACGACCCGGTCTGCGCGCACGGTGCCCAGGGTAGTATCTGACGGTCCGTCAGAAACCGGAGGTCCGGATGGGCGAGCTCCCGAAGATCATCAGCGTCGACGACCACGTCGTGGAGCCGCCGCACGTCTGGCAGGAGTACCTGCCGGCGCGGTTCAAAGCCGATGGCCCCCGGGTCGAGCGCCGCGGGATCGGGCACATGGCCCACATCGGCGGCGGCGTCTACGAGCAGGAGTTCGACCCGGACGGCCCCCCGGCGGACTGCTGGGTCTTCGGCGACCTCGTCTACATCCACAAGCGCCACGTGGCCGCCGCCGGGTTCTCGCGGGACGAGATGACCATGACCCCGATGACCTACGACGAGATGCGCCCCGGCTGCTACGACCCGGTCGAGCGGATCAAGGACCAGGAGGTCAACCACGTCGAGGCGAGCCTGTGCTTCCCGACGTTCCCCCGCTTCTGCGGCCAGGCCTTCACCGAGCACCCCGACCGGGACATGGGCCTGGCGTGCGTGCAGGCCTACAACGACTGGATGGTCGAGGAGTGGTGCGGCGACTCGGGCGGCGCGCTCATCCCGCTGATCATCGTGCCGCTGTGGGATGCGGAGCTGGCCGCCGCCGAGGTGCGCCGCAACGCCGCTCGCGGCGTGCACGCCGTGTGCTTCTCGGAGATCCCGCCGCACCTCGGGCTCCCGTCCATCCACTCGGGCTTCTGGGACCCGTTCATCGAGGCGTGCCAGGAGACCGAGACCACCATCAACATGCACATCGGCTCGTCGAGCCGCATGCCGGCCACCTCGCCGGATGCCCCCGTCGCCGTGGCTGCCTCCCTGTCGTTCAACAACTCGATGGCCTCGCTCAGCGACTGGCTGTTCTCCGGGCGCCTCGTGAAGTTCCCCGAGGTCAAGCTGGCCTACAGCGAGGGCCAGATCGGCTGGATCCCCTACCTCCTCGAGCGGGCCGACGACGTGTGGAAGGAGCACCGGGCCTGGGGCGGCGTCGCCGACATCGTCCCCGAGCCGCCGAGCACCTACTACTACCGCCAGGTGTTCGGCTGCTTCTTCCGGGACCGCCACGGCCTGGTGAGCCTGGACGTGATCGGCGAGGACAACGTCACCTTCGAGACCGACTACCCGCACACGGACTCCACCTGGCCCCACACCAAGGCCGTGGCCGAGGCGATGGTCGACGGGCTGACCGAGGAGCAGATCTACAAGGTGATGCGCGGCAACGCCATCCGGATGCTGCACCTCGACCTCGACCGGGACCACGTGCCCTCGACCGACCCCACCCCGGTGCACTACGGGCTCGACGAGCTCGCCACGCCGGCCGACGCCTGACGGGTACCGTCGCGCCGATGTCCGACACCACCCCCACCTACGAGACGCTGAAGTTCGAGCAGCGCGGCGCCGTCGCCTGGGTCTGGCTCGACCGACCCGACCGCTACCACGCGTTCGACAAGGTGATGTGCGACGAGCTGTCCGGGCTCTGGAAGCGCCTCCGCACCGACGACTCGGTGAAGGCGGTGGTCCTGTCGGCCACCGGCGACAAGGCGTTCTGCACGGGCATCGACCGAGACTTCGTGCCCGCCGAGGACGGCGTCGCCTACGAGTTCTCGCCCTACACCTACGACGACCCGGGCCAGCTGCTCGGCCCGAAGAGCAACGACCTCTGGAAGCCGGTGGTGTGCGCCGTCAACGGCATGGCCTGCGGTGGCGCGTTCTACTTCCTCGGCGAGGTCGACGTGATCGTCGCGGCAGACCACGCCACGTTCTTCGACCCCCACGTCACCTACGGGATGCCGGCGGTGTACGAGCCGCTACTCATGCTGCACCGGGGCATGCCCTTCGGCGAGATCCTGCGGATGAGCCTGCTCGGCGTGCACGAGCGCATGTCGGCCGCCCGGGCGCTCGAGATCGGGCTGGTGTCGGAGGTGTGCCCCTCCGGCGAGCTCGAGGAGCGGGCCGCCTGGGTCGCGGATGCCATCGCCTCGGCGCCCGCCGGCCCGATGCAAGCCACCCTGCGCACCCTGTGGGCCGGCCGCGAGCTCAGCCGCAAGCAGGCGCTGGACCTGGGCAACACGTTCCTCAACCTCGGCATGTCCGAGGAGTCCCTGGCCGAGGGCCAGAAGGTGTTCCAGGGCACCCGCATCGAACCCCGCGTCCGCTGACGGGCGGTCAGGCCCACCCTCCGCCGATCCCCCCGACCCGATCGCCGGTCGATCACTGCGATTTCTGGTCGATCTTCGCCCTCAGGCGGCGGACATCGACCGCATCTCGCCGGGATCGACCAGGCTGGTCGATCTTCGCCCTCAGCGGACGGACATCGACCAGATTTGCGGATCGTCGGTGGTGGGCATCGACGGCGTGCGCTGACGGGCGGTCAGGCCCACCCTCCGACCGCGGAGGCGAGGGCGGGGGCGAGGTCGCCGTTGGGGCGCACCTCCACGCCATCGAGCCCGAGGAAGGCGGCGAGCGACCGCAGCTCGGCGGCGAGCTCCTCGGCCACCCGGGCGGTGCGGGCGGCGTCCTCCAGCACGTGGTCCTCGGCGAAGGCGCCCTGGACCAGCAGCGCGCCGGCCTTGCGGTCCGCCTTGAGGTCCACCCGGGCCACGAGGTGGCCGTCCAGCAGGAACGGCAGCACGTAGTAGCCGTGCACCCGCTTGGGCGCCGGCGTGTAGATCTCGATCCGGTAGCGGAACCCCCAGAGCCGCTCGGTGCGGCTGCGCTCCCAGACCAGGGAGTCGAACGGCGAGAGCAGCGCACGCCCCTTGGGGTTGCGAGGCCGGCGGGCATCGGGGTGGAGGAAGGCCCGCTCGCGCCAGCCCGCCACCTCGGCGGGCAGCAGCCGCCCCTCGGCCACCAGCTCGTCCAGCAACGGCCGGGACTCGGGGATGTTCAGCCGGAAGTAGTCCGCCAGGTCCCGGGCGGTGCCGACGCCGTGGCAGCGGGCGCCCACCAGGAGCAGCTCCTTCTTGGCGTCCGCGGGCAGGGGCGTCGGCCGGCCCAGCACCTCGGCGGGCAGGTAGCGATCGGGCAGCGCGTACCAGCGCTCGAAGTTGGGGCCGCGGCGAGCGGTGACCTGGCCGCTCCAGAACAGGTACTCGAGGGCCCGCTTGCCCGGGCTCCACCCCCACATGCCCTCGGTCCGCTCGCCGCCGCCCTCGAGCATCGAGGTGGTGATCGGGCCACGCTCGGCCACCTGGGCCAGGACCGAGGCGACCAGCGCCGGCTCGTCGCGCGGTCGCCGCCACCCACCCCAGGTGCCCTTGCCCTGCCGGGCCACGTCCATGCGCCAGCGCAGCTGCGGCTGGAGGTCCACCGGCACGTGGAAAGGACCTCGTGGTACTCGAACAGGTCGCCGGCCTTGGTCATGGACGGGATGAGGTCCCGGCGGGGTGCGGGCCGAGGCGGGCCGGTGGCGGGAGCTCCCTGGGGCGCACCACCACGTTGACCGAGTCGATCTGGACGACCCCGGCACGCTCGAGCACCCGACGCCCGTGGCGGCGGTCACGGCCCCGACGGAAACGGCTCGGCGAAGCTGGGCGCCCGGCGATGCGGCCTGGTCCGCCGAGAGGGCGACCGGCACCGAGAGGCGGCGGTCCGTCATGGGTTGCCATGATGCCGGACGGGTCGGACAACATGGTCCCCTTGCGCGCCCCTGACCCGACCCGTCCCGTGCTGGCCGAGACCGTGGGATGGGCCGCGCACCGCTTCGGGGACCGACCGGCGTTCGTGGACCCGGACGGCACCGCCCTCACGTACTCGGCCCTCCACGAAGCGCAGCGGCGCGGTGGCAGCTGAGCTGGCCAGGCGGGGCATCGGCCCCGGCGACGTGGTGGCGCTGACGCTCCCGTCGACCTCGGCCTGGGTGGTGGCCTACGTGGCGGCGGCCAAGGTCGGGGCCACCACGGCTGGGGTCAACCCTCGCCTCACCCCGGTCGAGCAGGCCGCCTGGCAGGAGCGGGTGGCGCCGTCGCTCGTGCTCGCCGACGCCGACGAGGTCGCCGCCCTGGCGATCGCGGGTGCCCAGCCCGGGGCGCTCGAGCCCGACGACGAGCGGCCCGTCGCCATCGTGTTCACCTCCGGGACCACCGGGCTGCCCAAGGGGGCGTGGTTCACCGATCGCCAGCTCCGGGCGGTGACCGCCTACGACGTGGGCGATGCCGTCGGCGGCGAGGTGGCCATCCCCCAGTACGGCGCCACCCAGTTCGCCCACGTCGGGTTCACGACCAAGCTCCCGTGGTACCTGCGGATGGGGACCACCACGCACCTGCTGGCGCGCTGGCGGGCCGGGCGACGTGCTGGACCTGGTGGCCCGCGAGCGGATCGAGACCCTGGGTGGGGTCGCCCCCAGGTGGCGCTCATGTTGCGGGACCCGGACTTCGATCGCCGGGACCCTGAGCTTCGTGCGGCTGCTCGTGATGGGCGGCGCCGCCTCGCCGCCGGCCCTGGTGCACGAGGCCCGCCGCCGCTTCGAGCGGCCTACTCGATCCGCTGGTCCTCCACGGAGTCCGGCGGCGTGGGCACCGGCACGGCCCGACGCCCCCGACGAGGCGCTGCACAGCGTCGGCCCGGGCGGCCCGGCATGGGCGTGCAGGTGCGCGGCGAGGACGACCTGCCCCTCCCCCACGGCGAGGTCGGCGTGGTCTGGCTCGCTCCGACGCCGTGATGTCGGGCTACTGGGGCGACGAGGAGGCCACCGCCCACGCCCTGGTCGACGGGTGGCTGCGCACTGCCGGTGACCTCGGCCACGTCGACGCCAGCGGGCTGCTCACCCTGGCCGGCGGGGCGAGATGTTCATCCCGGGGTGGCTACAACGTGTACCCCGCCGAGGTCACCGGGCGTGCTCGGCGGGCACCCGGCGGTGGCCGACGTGGCCGATCGTGCCCCGCCCCGACGAGGTGCTGGGCGAGGTCGGCGTGGCGGTGGTGGTGCCGGCGGACCCAGCGGCGCCACCGACGCTGGAGGAGCTGCGGGCCTTCGCCAAGGGCACGCTCGCGCACCACAAGCTGCCCGAGGGCCTCCTGGTGGTGGACGAGCTGCCGCTCACCGCCATGCAGAAGGTCGACCGGAGACGCCTGATCGCCCAGGTCGCGGCCAACTGATCTGACGCATCGTCAGGGGACCTCCTAGGGTTCGCCCCCATGGCCACCCCGTCTTCCGAGCTTCCCCTGGACGAGCAGGTCCAGCACCACGTCGACGACCGCGGCATCGCGACCATCACGCTGAACCGCCCCGACGTGAAGAACGCGATCAGCCCCGACCAGCGCGACCGGGTCATCGCCCTGCTGCACGAGGCCAGCACCGACGTGGGCATCCGCGCCGTGGTGCTGCGCCACACCGGCGACGCCTTCTGCACCGGCGCGGACCTGCGGGCCTCCCGCCCCGCCGCACCCCGCCCCGACGACGCCCCCAAGCGCACCGTCGGCGAGGTCGCCAAGCTCATCCGGGAAGGCGCCCAGGCCCTCGTCGGCGCCATCTTGGACTGCGAGAAGCCGGTGATCGCCGCGCTCGACGGGACCGCCGCCGGCATCGGGGCCCACATCGCCCTGGCGTGCGACCTGCTCGTGGTCACCGAGCGGGTGCGGTTCATCGAGGTGTTCGTCCGCCGCGGCCTCGTGCCCGACGGCGGCGGCGCCTACCTGCTGCCCCGCATGGTCGGGAACCGCAAGGCCAAGGAGCTGCTCTTCTTCGGCGACGACCTGTCGGCCGCCGAGGCGCTGGACCTCGGCCTGGTCAACAAGGTGGTCGCGAGCGACGAGCTCGACGCTGCGGTGGAGGCGTGGGCGGCGCGCCTGGCCGTCGCCCCCACGCGGGCGCTAGCCCTCACCAAGTGGCTGGTGAACACGTCCCTCGAGAGCGACCGGGCCACCGCCTTCCAGAACGAGGCGGTCGCCCAGGAGCTCAACATGGGCACGGTCGACGCCAACGAGGGCGTGGCCGCGTTCGTCGAGCGGCGCGACCCCACCTACCGGGGCTTCTGACGCCCCGCGCCGCGAGGCGCTACTTGGCGATGCGGACGTTGCCCAGGTAGAGCACGTCCAGGGCGCACGTGAAGAACGTGCGGATCGCGTCCTCGGGCGTGGTGACCACCGGCTCGCCGTTGAGGTTGAAGCTGGTGTTGAGCACGATCGGCACGCCGGTGAGGCGGTCGAACTCGGCGATCATGGCGTGGTAGCGCTCGGCCGTCTCGGCGTCCACGGTCTGGACCCGGCCGCTGCCGTCGGTGTGCACCACGGCGGGCACCTTCGGGGCCTGCTCGGGGAGGAACTGGTACACCCGCTCCATGAACGGGACCTTGGCGCCCTCCGGGGCGTCGAACCACTCGTGGAGCTTCTCGGCCAGGATCGCCGGGGCGAAGGGCCGGTAGCCCTCGCGGAACTTCACGGCCGCGTTCACCACGGTCTTGCCGTCCTCGCGGCGCGGGTCGCAGAGGATCGAGCGGGCGCCGAGGGCCCGCTGGCCGAACTCCATGCGGCCCTGGAACCAGCCGAGGAGGTGGCCGTCGACCAGGTCCTGGGCGGCGCTCTTTGCCGGGTCGTCCACCACGGTCACGTTGGGCAGCCGGTACTTGGTGGCCGCCTCCAGGCAGGCCTCGTCGGAGTACTCGGGGCCCCAGTAGTTCGACGGGATCGGGGTGGAGCGCAGGAGCCGACCGGTGCGCTCGGCCTCCAGGTAGAGGGCGGCACCCACCGAGGTGCCCGAGTCGTCAGGGCAGCTCGAGATGAACACCTCCTCGAACGGCGTGACCTCGGTGATCTTGCCGTTGAAGACCGAGTTCATGAAGCAGCCGCCGGAGACGCACAGCCGGGACTGGCCCGTCTGGCGGTGCAGGGCGTGGAGGATCTCGGTGGTCGCTTCCTCGAAGATCTGCTGGCAGGCCGAGGCGAGCAGCTCGTGGTCCTCGGTGATCTCGTCGTCGCGGCGGCGCGGCGTGCCGAACTCGGCCACGAACCGGTCGCTGTACATCCGGGGATCGAACTGGTTGTAGAACTCGAAGTAGCTGAGGTCCAGGCGGAACGTGCCGTCCTCGTTGACGTGCACCATCTGGCGCAGCAGGTCGAGGTACCGGTTGTTCGGGTCCTGGTGGGACCCCATGGCCATGACCTTCCACTCGTCCGAGTCGGCCCGGTAGCCCAGGAACTGGGTGATGGTGCCGTAGAGCAGGCCGAGCGAGTTGGGGAACGCCACCTCGTTGATGCGGGTGATCTTGGGGCCGTCAGCTTGGGCGAGCAGCGAGGTCTGGCGCTCGGCCCGGCCGTCCAGCACGCACAGGGCGGCTGAGCCCCACCCCGACAGGTGGTAGCTGTTGCCGATGTGGGAGTCGTAGTGGTTGACGAAGGTGATGGGCGGGGCGCCGTCGTAGGCGGACTCCAGGGTCACCATGTGGGCGGGGGCGCCGCCGTTCATGCGCATGAGCCGGCCCGGCACCGAGGTGAAGTGCTCGCCCCGGTGGCGGCGGGCGTCCAGCCAGCCCGACGGGAGGGTCTGGAGGTCGATCGACGGGTTCCACGCGATGGCGATCTCGTCGATGTCGGCCATCGTGATCCCGGCGTCCTTCAGGATCCAGTCGATGGCCCGGGTGGGGAACACCCGGCTCTGCTTCTGGCGGTCGAACCGCTCCTCGGGCGCGGCGGCGAGGACCTCACCGTCCTCGATCAGGGCCGCCGAACAGATGAGCACGTCGTGGCAGATGCCCAGGACCTTCACGGAATGACCTATCTCCCCAGTCGTGACGCCCCTCGGGCGTCGGCCGTCCAACGCTAGCGGGCCGGGCTCCGGAACTCGGCTTTCGCGCCCGAGACCTCGTGTTCTAGAGTCGACCCTCGCCCGTTCGGGGGTGGTGTAATCGGTAACACAACTGGTTCTGGTCCAGTCATTGGGGGTTCGAGTCCTCCCCCCCGAGCTTCGAGCGAGAGGCGCCTCGGTCCACCGGGGCGCCTCTCGCCGTTCCGGGCCTCGGTCGCCGGCGCCACCGCCGCTTCGGACTTCACGCGAGCGACGTCGATCCGATAGGTTGACCCGTCGCAACCGCAGGCCCCCATCGTCTAGCGGCCTAGGACACCACCCTCTCAAGGTGGCGGCACGGGTTCGAATCCCGTTGGGGGTGCCAGGATCGGAGGCCCAGGTCAGCGCAGGTCACCTGCGCTCCCCGGGCCTCCGGCGCGTCCGGAGCGAAGCGCCACCGTCCGCCCTATCGTCTGGCCCGTGGACGATGACGACGACGTGCTCCTCCCGCCGGGCGCCGTGCTCGAGCCCGAGGACTGGCAGCCGGCCGGGCCGTCGCACCCCGCGCCGCCGGCGCCGGGGTGGCGCCAGCCGTGGGTGTTCGTGGTGGCCGGCGTGCTCGCCGTGCTCCTCCTGATCGCCGTCGTGCTCGCGGTCGGCGGCGGGGGCGGAGGCTCCGACGCCAGCGCCCCGACCAGCACCACCAGCCGTCCCCGGGCCCAGGCCACCACGACCACCACCGAGGCGCCGACGGCGACCGTGCCCGACGCCCAGCTCTACCAGGAGCTCCAGGCCGCCATCGACCAGGCGTGCAGCCAAGCGGTCGAGACCGGCGACGTCCCCGACGTGCGCTTCGAGGACCGCTGGTCCGTGGTCAGCAACCCCCAGAAGCTGGACTCGGCGATCAACCGCTGCATCCAGGCCCGCACCGACGCCGCCATCGCCGCCGCCAAGCCCGTCGACGTCGACCAGGTCCTGAAGGACCCCGGCGCCCAGGGCCAGGACGTCGTGGTCATGGTCGTCAAGGTCACCACCTACGACCCGAGCACCGGGCCGTGCGCGTTCCGCGCCCAGTGGGACGCCGAGGGCCACGCCATCGGCTCGATCTACCGGGGCACCGACGGTGCCTTCGCCTCCGGAGACCCGGACCGGGGGTGCCCGGCGCTGGCCAGCCTGGACCAGAACGACGTGGCCCGGGTGTGGGCCAAGGTCCGGGGCACCGCCGTGCAGGGCTCGACGCCGGGGCGACCCCGGTGCCGAGCTCTACGTGCTGAAGGTCGAGGTCCTCCAGAAGGCCTGATCCTGCCGGGGCGGGCGGCGGGTGGGGCGTCCCGGTCAGACGAGCTCGTACACGGTGGGCGCGCGGCCCGGGCCCTGGTGGTCCGTGGCCGGGCCGACCTTGGCGACCCGCCCCTCCGCGATGAGCTCCTCCACCGCCTTGCGGACCGTGGCCGGCGAGCCACCGCCTGCACGCTCGGCCACCTGACCGAGGGTGAAGCGCTTCGGCATCTGCAGGGCGACCGCCTTCACCTTCGAGACGGGCACCTGGGGCGAGCGAGCTGCTGGGGCGGCCGACGGAGCCTTGCGGGCCCGGGCGCCGCCGACGATGAAGCCGGCACGCACCAGCACGTCGCTGCCGACGCCGAGCGCAGCGAAGGCCGACGCAGGGATGCCCTCGGCATCGGCGTAGGCCTTGGCGTGGGCCACGAAGTCCCGCTCGATGGCGCCGACGTCGGCGGTGGCGGCGCGGTCCCGGGCGGCGGCGGCCTTCAGGCGCTCGATCGGGTCCGTGGCCGAGGCGAACGCCGCCTCGGCGGCCTCGACGGCGGCGGCGTCGACGGCGGTCGAGGGGTCCTCGATCCAGGCGAGGTAGCGGCGGACGGCATCTTCGGGCGTGGTCACGGCGGCGATGCTACCGAGCGCCTGCCGCCGGCTCGCAGCCGCCTACTCGAGGTTGGCGAGGCGCCGGTAGCCGATGAGGCGCCCAACCGACACCGCCATGGTCTCCCGGGCGAGCGAGCGCAGCGACGGGGTGCCGATGGATGGGGAGATGGCGGCGTCCAGGCCGACGTCGTCCGCGATGCCGGCGAGGCGCTTGGCGGTGGCGGGCCCCGACACCAGGACCACGTCGTCGACGCCTTCGGTGCGCAGGAAGCGAGCCGTGGCCGCCACCGACTCGTAGGTGGTGCGCCCCTGGACCTCCTTGCGGATCGCCGAGTCCGGGACGCCACGGGCGCGCAGGTAGTTGTAGCCCGTGGTGGCCTCCGTGAACCGGTCCCCCGCCTGGCGGCCGCCGGTCACGACGATCCGCGGCGCCAGGCCCCGCCGGTACAGGGCCAGGGCGTGGTCCAGCCGGGCTTGGAGCACCGGCGAGGCCTTGCCGTTGTACTGGGCGGCACCGAGCACGACGATGGCGTCCGCCTTGCGGGCATGGTCCTGACGGCTCGCCGACCACACCTGGAGGAAGGTGCCGCCGACGTAGAGGACGAGCAGCACGACCACCGCCACCGCGGCCCAGGCGATGCGCCGAGGCCAGGGGCTGCGCCCGGCCTCGTCCTCGCTCACGCCAACCGGCCCTGCATGCGGGCCAGGCGCTCGAGCGTGCGCTCCCTGCCGAGGACGGCGAGGGACTCCCACAGCGGCGGTCCGACCGACCGACCGCTCACCGCCACCCGGACCGGGCCCTGGGCCTTGGAGAGCTGGGGCTCGCCGGCCTCGTTCACGATGCCGGCGTCCACGGCGGCGGTGCGCACGGCCTCCTCGATGGGGGCGGGCGCCCAGGCCTCGGGGGCCAGGGCCTCCAGCCGGGCGATCGTGGCCGCCACCATCTCGGCGACGTTGCGGCCCTTGGTGACGGCCTTGGTCCACGACGCCTCGTCGACCTCGGGCTCGTCGACCACCAGGAACTCGATCATCGGCTCGACCTCGGCCAGGGTGCGCACCCGCTCCTGGACCTCGGCGGCGAGCGAGCGCAGCGCCGCCAGCGCCGGCTCGCCCCGCGTGAGGAACGGCGTGGCCCGCTCGACGAACTC
Organism: Acidimicrobiales bacterium; assembly: GCA_046331115.1. GTDB lineage: Bacteria > Actinomycetota > Acidimicrobiia > Acidimicrobiales > Iamiaceae > Aquihabitans. The sequence continues at coordinate 94,530 of JAXLRJ010000001.1, read as the reverse complement.
GTCGACCGGCAGGGCCCGGATGTGCTCGGCGTTGACGAAGCTCAGCTTCTTCTGGTCGAAGAAGGCGGGCGACGGGCTCACGTCCTCCAGGCGGTAGAGGTCGACGATCTCGGCGATCGGCCGGACCTCGACGCCGTCGGCGGGCCCCCAGCCGAGGAGTGCCAGGTAGTTGACCATGGCCTCGGGCAGGTAGCCCCGGTCCCGATAGTCCGCCATGGACACGTCGTCGCGGCGCTTCGACAGCTTCTTGCGGCCCTCGTTGACCAGCAGCGGCATGTGGGCGAACGCCTCGGGCCTCGGCAGCCCGAGGGCCTCCTGCAGGAGGAGGTACTTGGGGGTGCTGTTCACGTGGTCCTCGCCTCGGATGACGTGGGTGACGCCCATGTCCGCGTCGTCGTAGCAGTTGGCCAGCAGGAACATGGGCGCCCCGTTGCCCCGCACGACCACGAAGTCCTCGATGTCCGCGCAGGCGAACGACACGTCGCCGCGCACCAGGTCGTGCCAGCCGACCCGGCCCTCCCGCGGCGTGCGGAACCGCAGGGCCCGGCCCGGCCCCGGCTCCAGGCCGCGGTCCCGGCAGTAGCCGTCGTAGCCCGGCTTGCCCCCGGCCTCCTTGTTGCGCGCCTGCACCTGCTCGCCCGTGCACTCGCAGGGGTACACGGCGCCGTCCGCGAGCAGCTTGGCCGCCGCGTCGGCGTAGAGGTGGTGGCGCTCGCTCTGGCGGACCGGGGTGTTGTCCCACTGCAGGCCCAGCCACTGCAGCATCTCGAGGACGTTGTCGATCAGCTCGGGGCGGTCCCGCTCCGCGTCCGTGTCCTCGATGCGCAGCAGGAACTCGCCGCCGGTGTGGCGGGCGAAGAGCCAGTTGGCGAGGGCGGAGTGGCCCGACCCGACGTGGAGGAAGCCGGTGGGCGAGGGAGCGAAGCGGACGCGGGGGGCGGGCACGGCGCCCACCCTACCGGGGGCCTCAGACGGCCTCGGCGTCGCCGAGGTGCTCGAGCAGCAGCGAGACCAGCTCGGTGGCCGCCTCCTCGGGGATCCAGTGGCTGACCCCTTCGAGCACCTCGAACCGGTAGGGCCCGACCACGTGGGCGGCGGTCCCGTGGGCGGCGGTGGGGCCGAGGGCGACGTCGGCGTCGGACCACACGTAGAGGGTGGGGACCGTGACCTCGCCGCAGGCATCGGCATCGTCGAGCTCGGCGCCCCGGGACCAGTTGCGCAGCCCGAGCCTCGCCTGGGGGGTGGCGGCCCGGGCCGCGTAGGGCTCGGCCGAGGCCGGGTCCAGGCCGGTGCCGACCAGCCCGTCGCGCAGCTGCGCGGCGCCGTCGGCGGCGAGCCCGACCTCGCTGCCGGGGTGCGGAACACGTCCATGTAGGCACCGCGCGAGGCCTGGTCGTCCCCGTCGGCGGTGGCCTCGCGGCACGGGCAGCGGCCAGGCCCGTGGGTGCGGCGTCGACGCCACCGCCAGCGACTGCACCCGCCCGGGCGCCCGGGCGGCGAGGTGCCAGGCCACGGTGCCGCCCCAGTCGTGGCCGACGAGGTGGAAGCGGTCCCAGCCGAGGGCGTCGGCCATGCCGAGCGCATCGTCGACCAGCGCGTCGATGGCGTAGCGGGCCGGGTCGGCCGGGCGGGCACCCGGCGAGTAGCCCCGCTGGTCCGGAGCGACGGACCGGTACCCGGCGGCGGCCAACGGCGGTTGCACGTAGCGCCACGCCCACGACGTCTCCGGGAAGCCGTGCAGGAGCAGCACGGGCTCGCCGTCCTCGGGCCCCCAGGCCACGGCATCGAACGCCTCGGGCCCGATCGGGAGCCGCAGCTCGTCTCGTCGCCCGGCGTCGTCGTGCACGGGCCGCACCCTACGGGATGGTCAGCCGGCGCGGACCAGGCCCAGGTTGGCGACGAACAGCGCCAGCCCAGCGGCGATGCCGAAGGCGTGCCACACCTCGTGGTACCCGAACACCCGCTCGGACAGGATCGGCCGGTGCAGGGCGAAGAGGATCGCCCCGAGCGTGTAGAGCAGCCCGCCGACCGCCACCAGGGCGAGGGTCCACGGCCGGTGCCACATGGCGGGGAGGATCACGATGCCCGCCCAGCCGACCACGATGTACATCGCCCCACCGAGGCGCGGGAACCGGTCGAGCGCGGCGAGCTTCAGGATCACGCCCCCGATCGCACCGACCCACACCGCGGCCAAGGCCGCCCACTTCCAGTCGCCGTCGATGCCGAGCACGGCCATCGGGGTGAACGAGCCGGCGATCAGCACGAAGATCATCGAGTGGTCCGCCCGCTGCATGATGCGGCGGGCCCGAGGCGACCGGGCGAACACGTGGTAGGTGGAGCTGGTCAGGTAGAGCAGGACGCTGGCGACCCCGTACACCCAGGCCACGGCCCTGGCCCGAGGCGTGGGCGCCGACTCGACGAGCCAGACCAACCCGGCGATCGACGCGACGAACGCTGCCTGGTGGAGGCGGCCGCGCAGCAGGGGGCGGGGCGGCGGGCTGGGAGCTTCGACGTGCACGACCACCTCCTGGGTGCTCGGGCCGGTACGGGTCGGATCTCCGATCGGTCCGAACCCCGCCGAGTTGACCGCTGCGCACCCGAACGGTGCAAACGCACTCCCCTAGGCTCGCCGCCGTGGTCGACGACGATCGCACCCCTCCGCCCCACGTCGGTCCCCGGTTCGAGCCCGCGCCCGAGCCCGTCGACCCGACCAGCCGCGTCCCGGGCTTCGCCGGGGCAGCGGCCCGGCGGGACGCGCCCCTGAGCGAGGCGGGGCGCCGCGGTCGGCCCACGCCCGCCGAGCCCATTCCGGAGCACCCGCTCCTCGACCCGGAACGGCGAGGCCGCAAGCCGCGCAAGACCACGGTCGTGCTGATGGTGATCCTGCTCGTGTCGCTCGGCGTGGCGGCCTACGTGTTCCTCCCCCACGGCGACGGCGTGGACCCGGAGGAGGAGTACCTCCAGGACCTCCACGCCTACGGCCTCGCGTCGCAGTTCCCGAGCGACCGCGCCGCGCTGGCATCGGCGCGGCGCCTGTGCCGAGACCTGGAGGACGGGGCGGAGCGCAGCGGCTTCCAGCGCGACCTCGTCGCAGTGCAGGACCTGTGCCCGCGCTTCGAGAAGGGGTTCGAGGTCCGCCAGACCCCCACCCAGATGGCCACCGCGCTGGCCACCCGCCTGGACTCGGCGGGGCTGGGCGACGCCTACGCGTCGAACGCCGCGGCGGTCAGGCGGGCCAAGGGCCTGTGCGCCGAGCTCGAGGCCGGGCAGCGCCAGCGCGGGACGGCCGCCGACAAGGTGGGCGTCGAGGTCTACTGCCCGGACCAGCTCTTCCGCTTCGCGGAGTACCGCACGACCACCGCGCTCGGGAGCTTCACGCTCCACCCGACCAAGATCGACCTCGCCAAGCCCCCGATCACCGTCGAGGGCACGCTGTGCAACGGCGCCAACCAGTTCGCCGACTACCACCTCGGCACCAAGGTCACCGTGACCGACGGCCAGGGCGAGCCGCTCGGCGTGACCCGGCTCCGCTCCGGGCGCGGCGGCACCACCCAGTGCGTGTTCACCTTCACCGTCGAGCTCACCGAGGGCGAGGACGCCTACGTGTTCACCGTCGGCGACCAGGCGCCGCAGAGCTACACGTTCGAGCAGATCCTGAAGGGCAAGGTCCGCATCCAGGCCGACGGCTGAGCCGCCGGCTCGACCGGCTCGGCGCGCCTCAGAGGGCGAGCAGCGAGCGCCAGTCCGCGGCATGGGCCGCTGCCACCTCGGCGGGGGCCAGGCGCAGGGTGGCCTCCGGCACCGCGTCGGCCACGGCCCGCAGCTCCGGGTAGTGGTGGGCGGTGTGGTGCACCTCGGCGAAGCGGGCGGAGCGCTCGGCCACGAGCTCGGCCGGGGCCGAGGCGTCCAGGTAGCCCCACACCGTGTAGGCCACCCGCAGGTCGTGGATCACCGGGGCCCGGCCGAACAGCGACGCGCGCTTCAGCGCGATCGCCGCGCAGCCGACCTCGACGTCCTTGCGGTGCTCGCCCTCGGTGAGCTGCAGCTGGTCCCGCAGGACGGGCAGGAGCTTCAGGACGTAGCCCTGGTCCGGGCCCGGGGCGCCCATGCGGCCGGCGTCGACGTCGGGCTGGCCACCGGTGGTGACCAGCTCGCCGGGACGGGCCGGCACCCAGTCGTCATCTCGCCGCGGCGGCGACGAGTAGCTCCTCGGGCGGGAGGTCGGCTTGGTGGGGACGAAGTCCGGGGCTGCCATCGCCGTGGACCTTATTCCGCGGTGTGCAGCAGCCCGTAGACGAGGGAGTCCTCGAGCGCCTGCCACGCCGCCTGGATGATGTTCTCGCTCACGCCGATGGTGGACCAGCTCCGGCGCCCGTTGGTGGAGTCGATCAGCACCCGGGTGACCGCACCGGTGCCCTTGGCCGTGTCCAGCACGCGGACCTTGAAGTCCGTGAGGTGCACCTTGGCCAGCTGCGGGTACTTGGAGCCGATCGCGGCGCGGACCGCGGCGTCCAGCGCGTTGACCGGGCCGTTGCCCTCGCCGATGCGCAGGACGCGCTCGCCGTTGACCTTCAGCTTGACGATGGCCTCGGTGTCGTGGCGGACGTCCTCGCCGTCGGCGACGATGACCCGGTAGGACTCAAGCTCGAAGAACGGGTGGACCCAGCCGGTGGCGCGGCGCATGAGCAGCTCGAGCGAGCCGTCGGCCGCCTCGAAGTGGTAGCCCTCGTGCTCGAGGCGCTTGAGCTCGTCGATGACCTGGGTGAGCGCCGGCCCGTCGAGGTCCAGCCCGATCTCCTTGGCCTTGAGGTCCACGGTGGCCTTGCCCGCCATCTCCGACACCACGAACCGGGTGCCGTTGCCGACCAGGTCCGGGTCGATGTGCTCGTAGGCGTCCTTGCGGCGGCTGATGGCCGACACGTGCAGGCCCGCCTTGTGCGCGAACGCCGAGGACCCCACGTAGGGCGCCTGCGGGTCCGGCGTGAAGTTCACGATCTCCGCGATCCGGTTGCTGGCCGAGGTCAACCGGCTGAGCCGGCCGTCGGGCAGCGTGCGCACGCCCATCTTGAGCGTCAGGTTCGGGATGATGGTGGTGAGGTTGCAGTTGCCGGTGCGCTCGCCGTACCCGTTGATGGTGCCCTGCACCTGGACGGCACCGCCGCGCACACCGGCGAGGGCGTTGGCGACGCCGCAGCCGGTGTCGTCGTGCAGGTGCACCGCCACCTTCGCGTCGTCGCGGAAGTGGCGGGTCACCTCCCGGACGATGGCCTCCACCTCGTGGGGCAGCGAGCCGCCGTTCGTGTCGCACAGCACGAGCGTCTCCGCGCCCTGCTCGGCGGCGGCCTCCAGCACGCGCAGGGAGAACTCGGGGTTGTGCTTCCACCCGTCGAAGAAGTGCTCGGCGTCGAACAGCACCCGGACGCCGGCGTCGCGCAAGAACCGCACCGAGTCCGCCACCATCGCCTCGCCCTCGTCGAGCGTGGTCCGCAGCGCCTCGGTGACGTGGTAGTCCCAGCTCTTGCCGACGATGCACACGGCAGACGTGCCGGCGTCGAGCAGGTTCCGCAGGGTGGGGTCGTCGTCGACCTTGCCGCGGGGGCGCCGGGTGGACCCGAACGCCACGAGCAGCGAGCGCTCGAAGCGCAGCTCCCGGCCGGCGCGCTCGAAGAACTCGATGTCCTTCGGGTTGGCCCCCGGCCAGCCGCCCTCGATGAAGTGCACGCCGAGCTCGTCGAGCTCGTCCGCGATGCGCAGCTTGTCGTCGACGGTCAGCGAGATGCCCTCGAGCTGGGCGCCGTCGCGCAGCGTCGTGTCGTAGATCTCGACGGCCTCGGGCAGCCCCGGGTCCCGGGGGACGATGAGCTCGGCGGCCTGGACCTCGTCAGGAGACATGTTCCACCCAGTCCTTGTACCGGTCGCTCTGGCCGCGGATGGCCTTGTGGTACTCCTCCGCGATGGCGGTGGTCATCGGGCCCGGGCACGGGATCGGGCGGTCGTCGAGCGAGTTGACGGCGCTCACCTCGGCCGCAGTGCCGCACAGGAACATCTCCTCGGCGATGTACACGTCGGAGCGCACGATGTTGGACAGCGCCACGTCGATGCCCAGGTCCTTGGCGATGGTCATCACCGAGTGCTGCGTGATGCCCTCGAGCGCGCCGGCGGCGAGCGGCGGGGTGAGGAACCGGCCGTTGCGGGCCACGAACACGTTCTCGCCGGTGCACTCGGCGATGTAGCCCTGGGGCGACAGCATGATCGCCTCCTCGTAGCCGGCCTTGAGCGCCTCCACCTTGGCGAGCGACGAGTTCACGTAGTTGCCGGTGGTCTTGGAGGCCGGCGGCATCGTGTTGTGGTCGTGGCGGGTCCACGAGCTGGTCTTCAGCTTGACGCCCTTGGTGAGGGCGTCGTCGCCCAGGTAGGCGCCCCAGGGCCAGCAGGCGATGGCCACGTCCACCGAGCACGGCAGCGTGTTGAGGCCCATCTCCCCGTAGCCGTAGAAGGCGATCGGCCGGATGTAGCACGAGGGCAGGCCGCTCTCCCGGACGACGAGCTTGGTGGCCTCCACCAGCTCGTCCACCGTGTACGGCAGGTCCATCATCATGATCTTGGCGCTGTTGTGCAGCCGGACCATGTGGTCGGTGAGGCGGAACACCGCCGGGCCCTGGGCCGTCTCGTAGGCCCGCACGCCCTCGAAGACGCCCATGCCGTAGTGCAGCGAGTGGGTGAGGACGTGGATCTTGGCGTCGTCCCAGGCGACGAGCTCGCCGTTCATCCAGATCTTCTCGGTGGGCGTGATGGGCATCGTGGGTTCCCCTGGGGTGTGACGGGTCGTGGGTGCGGGTCGGTGGGTGAGCCTTACAGGCGAGCAGCGACGGCGTCGCCGATCTCGGGGGTGGAGGCGTCGAGCTCGGTGGTGGCGGCGCACGCCTTGCGGATCCGGGCGGCGGCATCGCCCTCGCCCAGCAGGTCCAGCATCATCGCCGCCGACAAGATGGCGGCGATCGGGTTGGCCTTGGCCTGGCCGGCGATGTCGGGGGCCGAGCCGTGGACCGGCTCGAACATCGACGGGCTCGTCCGGGTCGGGTCGAGGTTGCCGGAGCTGGCGAAGCCGATGCCGCCCGAGACCGCGCCGCCGAGGTCGGTGAGGATGTCGCCGAACAGGTTGTCGGTGACGATCACGTCGTAGCGCTGCGGGTCCTGCACGAAGTAGATGCAGGCGGCGTCCACGTGGTTGTAGGCGGTGGCGACGTCGGGGTACTCGGCCGCGACCTCGTCGAAGGTCCGCTGCCACAGGTCACCCGCGAAGGTCAGGACGTTGGTCTTGTGGACCATGGTGAGGTGCTTGCGAGGCCGGCTCTGGGCCAGGTCGAACGCGTAGCGGATGACCCGCTCCACGCCGAGGCGGGTGTTGACCGAGCCCTGGGTGGCGATCTCGTTGGGGGTGCCCTTGCGCAGGAACCCGCCCTCGCCGGCGTAGGTGCCCTCGGTGTTCTCGCGGACCACGAGGAAGTCGATGCCCTGCTCGGCCAGGGTGAAGGGCCGCAGGTTCACGTACTGGTCCAGCGCGAAGCGCATCTTGAGCAGCAGGCCCCGCTCGATGACCCCGGGGGGCACGTCGGGGGTGCCGACCGCGCCCAGCAGGATGGCATCGAAGCCGCGCAGCTCGTCGAGGACCTCGTCGGGCAGCACCGTGCCGTCCCGGAGGTACCGGGCACCACCGAGGTCGAAGTCCGTGGTGTCGAGCTCGACGCCCGCGGCGCGCACCACCTTCAGCGCCTCGGCGACCACCTCAGGGCCGATGCCGTCGCCGCCGATCACCGCGATCCGATGTGCCACGCGTCCTGTCCTCCGTGTCCTGTTCGACCTGTGGTCCGTCCTGCCCCTTGCAACGAGAAAGCCGCCCACCGAGGTGGACGGCTCCCAGCGCACACCGACGGCGGTGTGCGCTACCCGATGATGATCTCCGGGCGGTCGCGGAACATGCGCCGAGTCTAGGCCCGCCCCGCCGCAGCACCACAAGGAAGCACCGCCTCGGCGGCCTGTAGCATCCGCGTGCATGGCTGATCCCGTCCACCTCTCCCAAGCCGCCTACGACCGCATCAAGGCGGAGCACGACGACCTGGTCACCCGGGGTCGGATCGAGATCGCCCGCAAGATCGAGGCGGCCCGGGAGCTCGGCGACCTCTCCGAGAACGGCGACTACCACGCCGCCAAGGAGGAGCAAGGGAAGATGGCCGGGCGGATCCTCCACCTGGAGAGCCTCCTGGAGAACGCCGTGATCGTCGAGGACACCAGCCACGACCAGGTCACGCCCGGTGTGATCGTGGGCATCCGCTACGAGGGCGACGAGGCCGTGGAGCGGTACCTGCTCGGCTCGATCGAAGAGCGCCACGAGGACGTCGAGGTCATGTCGCCGGGCTCGGCGCTGGGCCAGGCGCTCCTGGGCGGCCGCATCGGCGACGTCGTGGAGTACGAGACCCCGACCGGCGCCAAGCTCAAGGTCGAGATCGTCACCATCGGGGAGTAGCCGGGGGCCCGCCGCCGGGCCGCCGAGGAGGTGCTACGACCAAGGTCCGATGGTGCGCCGCGCCCCGACGGCCCGATGCTCCTGGCAGCACCGACGCCGCCCCGGCGACGGACGACCGCCTAGGAGCGACCATGACCCCCCACCCCACCACCCTCGCCGCCAGCCCCCGCACCGGCCACCGCCGCCACGTGGCCGCCGCCCTGCTCGGCGCCACGGTCCTGGTCGGCACCTTCGCCGGCACGGCCTCCGCCAAGGAGGTCGGCAGCGGTGGCGGCACGGTCACGACCACCGCCTGCAGCCCCGTCACCAGCCTGTCGTACAAGGGCGACGCCACCACCAGCGACACCGGCGTCGCCACGGTCCAGGTCAACTACGGCGTGAAGTCCTGCACCAAGGACCCGGTCACGGCCGCGGTCACCATGTTCCAGTCGACCAACCCGACCAACATCCTCTACAGCAACCCCACCGCACCGCTGAGCGGCAAGTTCACGGTGGGCGTCACCGCCCGGGTGAGCTACCAGGTGCGGGTCGACGTGTACGACGCCGCCACCGGCGTCCGCGTCGGCGGTCAGACGATCTTCGCCGCCGCCGTCCCCAAGGGCGTCTGAGCCTGCCCGCCCCCGGCCCCGATGCCCGGTGCCCCGGCCCCCGGCCGGGGCACCGGCGCGCCCAAGCCTGATCAGGCGCAGAGGGTCATGCGGACCACACGTTGGGAGGCGGGCCGGCTGGGGCGGTCGGCGCCTCGGCCGGTGCACCCTGCGGCGCCTCCCACCGCACCGGGGCGGGGATCCGCGCCGCCGGGCTCGGGGCCACCCCCGGCAGGATCGGCTTCGCCCACATCGAGGAGGCACCTGCCGCCGCGGCAGCTGCGGGGAGCGATCCCACCGCCAGGCCTGCCTGGGCCAGCGCCGCCTCGAGCACCCGGGCGTGGCGCTGGGCCTTCGCCCCACGGGAGACCAGCGCGGCCCCGGTGAGGAACAGGGCGAAGGGCATGAACACGTAGCTCTGGTGGAACACGACCGACGCGGCCACGGTCGCGCCCCCGAGGGCGATCAGCAGCACGCCCTTGGGCACGTCGGACCGGGCCTGGATCCGCCCGCGCAGCGCCGCCTCCTTGATGGAGGGGGCGCGGCTCGGATCGGTTCGCAGCGCGTCGGCCAGCTCGGCGGCCTCGTCGTGGAAGGACATCGCAACCTCTGGGTGGGATCCCCGCCCCCCGGACAGTTCGCTGACAGGACTGTCGGCAGGGATGGCCCGAACCTGAGGCGTCGCGCCGACGAGGCGCGCTCGGCTGCGGCGGTCAGGCGTTCTTCGGCAGCTCGGAGAACGGCACGTTCTTGTTGTCGCCGGGCTCCTTGGGCAGCCCCAGGACGCGCTCGCCGATGATGTTGCGCTGGATCTGGTCCGTGCCGCCGTAGATCGGCGGGGCCTGCGCATAGAGGGCCGTCATGGTGACCCCAGCCAGGAACGGGTTGCCGGTGACGGCGTTGAGCGCCTGCTGCTGGTCGGGCTCGTAGGCGTGGAGCATGCCGGCGGCGCCCACGATCTGGAGGCCGAGGTCCCGCTGGAGCCGGACGATGTTGGACATGCTCAGCTTGGCGATGTTGCCGATGCCGGGGATGTCCTTGCCCTGGGCCCGCGCCGCCTTGGAGCGCTCGGCGTTGAAGCGGCCGATCTCGCCCAGCGAGTACAGCAGCGCCAGCCCCTGGCGGATCGTCGGGTCCTCCAGGTTGCCGTAGTGGCGGGCCATCCCGATGAGCATCGCCGCCTGGCCACCGTCCTGCTTCTTCTGCTTCGGCGCCTCCTCGGCCTTGGCCGCCTGGGCCTTGGCCACCTTGCGCTCCGACACGTAGTCGCCGGCCCGCTTGTCGAGGTGCCCGGCCACGGTGCCGGGCAGGGCGCCGCCCAGGCCACCGCCACCGGATCCGCCGGCGCCGAGGCCGGCGCGCTCGTGGCCGAGGGTGGTGTTGGCGACGGCCCAGCCGTTGTTGAGGCCGCCGATGATGTTGGCGTCCGGCACCCGGGCCTCGTCCATGAACGTCTCGTTGAACATGGCGTGGCCGGTCATCTCACGCAGCGGCCGCACCTCGATGCCGGGCTGGTGCATGTCGATCCCGAAGTAGGTGATGCCCTGGTGCTTGGGCAGGTCTGGGGCGGTGCGGGCGATGAGCATCCCGTAGTCCGCGGTCTGGCCGAGCGAGGTCCAGACCTTCTGGCCGGTGACGATCCACTCGTCGCCGTCCTTGGTGGCCTTGGTGGTGAGGCCGGCGAGGTCCGACCCGGCGCCGGGCTCGGAGAACAGCTGGCACCACGCCCGCTGGCCGGTGACGATGTCCTTGACGAAGGTCTCGACCTGCTCCTGGGTGCCGTGGTCCGCGATGGTGGGTGCGGCCAGCAGCAGGCCCAGGCCGGCGGGGGCTCCGAGGGCGCCGAAGGCGGCGATCTCCTTCTGGATCGCCACGCCGACGCTGCGGGCCACCCCGCGGCCGTACGCGTTGGTCGGCAGGGTCGGGGCGGACCACCCGGCCAGCCCGAGGCGGCCCCACCACTCGCCGACGGTGAGGTCCGGGTCCCAGTTGTCCTCCAGCCACGAGCGGAGCTCGTCGAGGATCTGGTCGGTGTCGTTGGTGGCGTCGGCGACGTCGGTCATGGCGTTCCCCTGGTCGAGCGCCGCCGCTCCCCTGAGCGGCCTGGCGCGGATCGTGCTGGGCGAGCGTACCGAGCGGCGGCTGCCCCCAGCACGACGAGGGCGCCGTAGTACCTTCGGCCGCCATGGCCGAGCCCGACGATGCCGCCTCGCCGCGCACCGCCGACGGGCCCGCACCGGAGCGGCCAGGGCCCGGCCCCGGCCGACCGGCCCGACGTCGCCGACGGGCGCGCCGCTCCGGCCCGTGGGCCGTCGCCGCCATCATCGTGGCCGTCATCCTGCTGGCCAACGCCGCCGCCGCGGTCATCGGCCCGAACATCCCGCGCCGCTCGGGCAGCGAGGAACGGGCCTTCATCAAGGCGGACCAGATGTACCGCCGCAGCGGGCCCACCGCCGTGGCGTTCCTCGGGTCGTCGGAGACCGCGGGGGGCATCGTGCCCTCCACCGTCGCCGCCCATGCGCCCGACCTCGACGGCGGCGTCTACAACGCCGCCCTCGCCGGCACCTTCCTGCCCACCTACCGGGACTGGGCCGACGAGGTCGTGGTGCCCACCCTGGACCCGGACGTCGTGGTGATCGGCATGCTGCCGATGACCGTGGCTGACATCCCCGCCAAGGAGGGCCCGCTCGCCGGCTACACCAAGGCCCGGCGGGCGTACCTCTCAGCGATCGACCAGATCAGTGGCGGCGAGCTCGGGCGCGTGGGCTGGGAGGCCCGCCAGCGCTCCGCGCTCGTGCGCTACCGCCCGTGGCTCCGCCAGCCGCAGCTCCTGGCCAAGGGGATCCGCAACACGCTCACCGGCGAGGAGCCGAAGGGCCGGCCGGCGGGCACCGGCATGGACTGGAGCAAGGAGACCAACCCGGCCACCGTGGCGGCCAACACCGGCCCCGACGGCGAGGTGTTCGACTACCACCAGCAGTCCCTGCCGGTGGACGCCGATCCGCTGGGCGCAGCGATCTACCGCGCCTTCGCGCAGGGCACCGAGGACCTGGTGCCCCTGGAGCGGTTCACGGCGCACCTGCAGGCGCGCGGCGTGACCCCGGTCGTGCTCCTGCTCCCGGTCGACCGCGGCCCCTTGGCGAAGGGCGGGGCGGACCTGGCGACCCTGGACGGCTGGGCGCGCGACGTGGAGGCGTGGGGCAAGGAGCACGGCGTGCCCGTGCGCGACGAGTTCACGAAGGACTGGTCATCCGACCTGTTCCACGACCGCAACCACCTCGACGAGGCCGGTGCGGAGCAGCTGAGCACGGTGGTCGGCCGTTGGCTGCAAGACCTCTGCGACCAGGGGGCGATCGCCGACGCGTGCCGCCCGGCGCGCTGACCGGGACCCGGCCCACCGCCGCCAGGGGATCGCTACAGTCTGCGGTGCAGCCGGGCGCCCGCCCGGCAGGTCACGGAGGTGCCCATGTCCGACGACTCGTTTGCGTGGGCCCAAGCCCAGCTCGCCGCCGTCCTCGGCCTCCCGGCGGAGGACATCGCCCGCTCGAGCCGCTTCGCCGACGACCTCGACGCCGACAGCATCGACCTGATCGAGGTCGTCAACAAGGCCGAGGCCGCGTTCGGGATCGAGGTGCCCGAGGACGAGCTCTACGACATCGAGACGGTCGCCGAGTTCGTGCAGCTGCTCGACGCCCGCCGCGCCGGCTAGGGCCGCTGTGGCCGATGCAGGCGACCGGTCCGACCAGGCGATCAAGGCCGCCCAGGCCGGGAACTTCGACGCGCTGAACCGGCTGGTCGCGGGCACGCCGTTCGACCGCCACCTCCGCTTCTTGAACTTCGGCTACCAGGTGCTCGACGGGGAGCAGCCGCAGGGCCCCAAGCTCGGGTTCGCGTTCCCCAACAAGGATTCCGCGCAGCTCCTGTTCCAGGTCATGGCCGACACCCCGATCGACGGGCGGGTGGTCGCCGACGTCGGCTGCGGTCGGGGCGGGAACCTCTGGCTGCTGCGCCGCCACCACGCGCCCGCCGCCACCGTGGGCATCGACATCGCCTCGGGCTCGGTCCGCCACGCCGCCGATGCTGCCCCGGCCGAGGGCTCGTGCTGGGCCGTCGGCGACGCCGAGCAGCTGCCGCTCCGCGACCAGAGCGTCGACGTGGTGCTGAACGTGGAGACCGGGGCCACCTACCCCCACATCGAACGGTTCTTCCGCGAGGCCGTGCGGGTGCTGCGCCCCGGCGGCCACCTGCTCTACGCCGACATCGTGCACGCCCAGGTGGTCGACGCCCACCGGCGGTCGCTCGCTGCCCTCGGGATGGAGGAGCTCGAAGCGCGCGACATCAGCGCCAACGTGGTCGCGGCCCGCGACGAGCGGTCTCGGCGCCAGGCCCTCGCCTTCGCCGCCGCGGCCGAGGAGGACCGGAGCGCGGTGGCCGAGTTCGCCGGCGAGTCCGGGTCCGTGCTCTACGAGGTCTTCGCCCACGGCGACCACCGCTACGTGATCTTCCGCCATCGCCGCGCCGCGGTGGTCCCAGCGCCCGAGGCTCCGCTGCTGACGGACGAAGAGGCGGCGCTCGCCCACGAGACCTCGCTGATCGCCGTGCGCACCCTGTCCCTGTCCGGTGCCGACCGGACCGACCCGCCCCCCGCCTGAACCGGAGCACTCGATGGCACGACGAACCCGGGTGGCGATCACCGGCCTCGGCACCGTGAGCACGGCCGGCACGGACCTCGACCGGTTCTGGCGGTGGGTGTGCGAGGCGCCGCCGGCGCCGGTCCAGCGGGCCATCGTCGGGTTCGACCCGAGCCCGTGGATGACGGCGAAGGAGCAGCGTCGCTCGGACCTGTTCACCCACCTTGGCGTGGCGGCCGCCCACCTGGCCGCCGACGACGCCGGCTTGGACCCCGCCTCGGTCGCTGGCCCGCGCAGCGGCGTGGTGATGGGCACGCTCTTCGGCGCCGCTGCGACGCTCGAGGATGGCCTCGCGGCCTTCGACCCCGCGCAACCCGACGAGGTGGCCCCGTACCTCGGGGTCGCCTCGTGCGAGAACCTGGTGGCCGCCGCCATCTCGCAGCACTTCGGCTGGCGGGGCCCGTCCAAGGTGATCATCACCGCCTGCGCCAGCGGCACCCACGCCGTGTCCGAGGGTGCCGACCTCATCCGGTCCGGGCGGTGCGACACGGTGCTCGTCGGCGGGAGCCAGGGCCGCTCGATGGCGATCGTGGCGGATGCCTTCACCAACCTGCGGCTGCTGTCCCGCAGCGGCTGGTGCCGCCCCTTCGACGTGCGCCGCGACGGGTTCGCGTACACCGAGGGCAGCGCCGCGATGGTCCTGGAATCGTTCGATGCGGCGCGCGCCCGGGGCGCGCGGATCTACGCCGAGCTCTGGGGCGATGCCCACACCAACGACGCCGACTCGCTCGTGAGCCCGTCGGGGCCGGGCGCCGCCGAGTGCATGGCCGCTGCGCTCGAGGACGCCGACGCCGAGCCCGGCGACATCGGCCACGTCAACGCGCACGGGACCGGCACCCACCTCAACGACGAGCGGGAGGCGTGGGCGCTGCACGAGGTGTTCGGTGAGCGACCTCCGCCGGTGACCTCGGTGAAGCGGGTGCTCGGCCACGTGCTGGGCGCGGCCGGCGCGTTCGAAGCGGTGGCATCGGCGCTGACCGTCCACACCGGGGTCATGCCGTCGCTGGGCACGGACGTCCAGGTCGACGAGGCCTTGGAGCTGGACCTGGTGGTCGGTCCCCCTCGTCGCATCGAGGGTGGCGCGGTGCTCACCAACTCCTTCGGGATCGGCGGCCACAACGGCTGCTTGGTCATCGGGCCCGTGCGGGACTGACCCGAGCCGGTCCTACCCGCCCAGCGAAGCGAACTCGGCGACCGCCTTGGTGGTGGCGCGCCCATCGAGCGACAGCACCGCCTCCACCTGGAGGAGCCTGCCCTCCCGCTCGCCGCGCACCGCCCGCAGCTCCAAGCGGCGATGCAGCGGGGTCGGGCGGAGGTAGCGCAGGCGCAGGTGCCGGGTGACGCACGCGCCGAGGTGCGCGGAGGCGACCCGGGAGCAGGCGATGTCGAACGCGGCGGCGACGAACCCCCCGTGGGCCAGGCCGGCGGGGCCCTCCCAGGCGGCACCGAACGCGAGGCCGAGCACCACCTGGTGGTCGTCCTCGAGGACGAGCTCCACCTCGGGGAACGCCGCGCTGGTGCCGAGCGTCAGGGGGTGGCGCTCGTAGGTGCTCGCCCCGGGCGGCGACGCGTCCACGTGGGCGGCGTAGGCGCTCGGGGCCTCGCCGGCGTGCTCGCCGGGTGCTGCTTCGGCGAGCACCGCCGCCAGCTCGGCCCACTCGGCCTCGGTCCGCTCGGAGCCGACGAGCAGGGCGGCGAGCCGGCGCAGCTCCCGGGCCGCTGCCAGCCGCGCCTCGGACGGCGGCAGCAGCTCCTCGGGCATCGCCGGAGGCTACCGAACGGGCCGCTGCCCCACCGGTGGGCGCTGGCCCGCCGCCTGGCACCCCACCGGTACGCTCTCGGCCCATGCCCGCCGCCGCGTCGAGCTCGCCCCGGACGCTGGCGCTCGCCTTCCCCGGCCAGGGGGGCGACTGGGGTGCTGCGCTGGGGGTGCTCGCCGCGCACGATGGCCATCCGCTCGTGCAGGCGCTCGCGGCGCACCTCGGCACGGCCACCTGGTCGGACCTCGACCCGCTCGACACCCACCACGCCCAGCCGGTCGTCTACGTGGCCGGGCTGGTCGCCGCGGCCCCGGTGCCGCCTGATGAGGTCGCGGTGGTGGCCGGGCACTCCCTCGGCGAGATCACCGCGGCGGCGTGGGCGGGAGCGATCGAGCCCGAGGCCGGGCTGGCGCTGGTGGCGGCACGGGCCGAGGTCGGCCGCCGGGCGCACGGCGACCGACCCTCCGCCATGGCGGCGGTGATGCGCGTCGACGCCGACGCGGTCGAGTGGCTGCGCCGCCGCGTGCTGGGCGCGGGGCGCCCCGGGGTCCTGGAGGTTGCGGTGGTGAACTCCGCCGAGCAGCAGGTCCTCACCGGCGACCGCCACCTGGTCGAGGCGGCGGTGGCGCTGGCCAACGACGAGGGCGCGGTGGCCCGGGCGCTCCCCATCGACGGCGCCTACCACAGCCCGCTGCTGGCGCCGCTGGTGGGCGAGTTCCGCACCCACGTCGCCCGAGCCGTGACCAGCGACCCGCGGGTGCCGGTGGTGGCGAGCACCGTCGCCGGCCCGCACCGCACGGGCGAGGCGCTGGTCGAGGTCATCAGCCGGAGCCTCGTCCTCCCGGTCGACTGGCCCGCCGCGGTCGACGCGATGGTCGCCGCGGGCGCCGAGCGCGCCATCGATGCCGGGCCGGGCGACACCCTCGTGCGCTTGGCCCGGTTCCTGCCCGCCCTCCCGACGTCCGCCGTCGGGTGATCGGGGCCGCACGGTGATCTTCACGTCGCTCGAGTACGCCGCGTTCCTCGCGCTGGTGGCGCTGGTCCACTGGCTGCTCCCACCCCGGTTCCGGCCCGCGCTGCTCCTCGTGGCGAGCTACGCCTTCTACCTGACCTGGAGCGTGCCGGCCACGGGCATCCTCGCCGCCACCAGCCTCGTGGTGTTCCTGGCCACCCCGGCGATCGCCCGGGCCGAGGGGCGGCAGCGGGCCGTGCTCACCGGCCTCACGGTGGCGGTCTCGGCCTCATCGATGCTGATCCTGAAGACGGTCGCCGCCCTGGGGCTCACCGAGTCGGGCGGCGGGATCGCCGTGCCCGTCGGCCTGTCCTTCTTCAGCTTCCAGGCCATCAGCTACGTGGTGGACGTCCACCGCAAGGTGGTCCGCCCCCGCCGGTCGATCCTCGACGTCTTCCTGTACCTGGCGTTCTTCCCGCACCTGCTCGCCGGCCCGATCGTGCGGGCGAAGAAGCTCATCCCCGCGTTCCACCACACGGACCGCTGGCCCGACCGGGTGCGGACCGCCGAAGCGGCCGAGCTGCTCCTCACCGGCACGTTCAAGAAGGTGGTGGTGGCCGACCCGATCCTGGCGCTCGCCGGCACGGTGCTCGACCACCCGTCGCGCGCCTCGGGCGTCGACCTGGCCGTGGCCCTCGCCGCCGCGCTGGTGGCCGCCTACTTCGACGTCACGGGCTACATCGACATCGCCCGCGGCTCCGCCAAGCTCCTGGGCATCGACATGCAGCGGAACTCGCTGCTGCCGCTCACCCGGTCGACGGGCTACGCCGACTTCTGGCGTCGCTGGCAGCTCACGATCATGGCGTGGTTCCGGGACTACCTGTACCAGCCGATCCGTGGCGCCCAGCGAGAGGGCGGGCGCGAGTACGTGGCCCTGTTCGCCACCTTCTTCCTCCTCGGCGTCTGGCACGGGCTCACGCCGGGGTGGGCGCTGTGGGGCATCGCGTCGGGCGCCATCATCACGGTGGAGCGCATCCACCTGAGCCGGCGGGCCGCCCGGCGCCGTGCCCAGCGGCGGCTGGCCCGCTCCCGCCGGGACCGGTCGCTGCTGCCGAAGGACCCGTCGCCGATCCTCGGCCTGGCCGTCACCATGGTCCTGGTGCTGGCCACGCTCCCGCTGATCGCCACCGACACCCTGGCCAAGGCGGCATCGGTGTACGGCGGCATCCTCACCCTGCGCAGCGGGCACCTGGACACCGAGCTGCTCTGGTACCTGGGCCTTGCGCTCGTGGCGCTCGTGGTGGTCGACGCCCGGGAGGCCCGCCGCGAGGCGCGGGCAGGGCGGCGGGACCCGGTCACGATCCGGCGGGCGGTCGCCTTCGGCATCTACGTGGTGGCCATCATCGTCTCGTCGGGGCCCGCGCCGCAGAGCTTCATCTACTTCGCGTTCTGAGCGGCACCTAACCTGCGGCCATGGCCCCCCACGACGCTCCCGCCCCGCGCCTGGGGATCTGCCTGTCCGAGTTCCCGCAGGACGCGGACGGCCGGTGGCGCAACGTCGGCGAGGTGGTGCGGCGGGTCGAGGCCTCTGGCGCCGAGGGCCTCTGGCTCGCGGACCACATCCTCTGGCACTCCAAGGCCATCGACGCCCAGTCGACCCTGCCGGCGCTGGCCAGCCACGCCGAGCGCATCACCATCGGCTCCTGCGTCCTCCAGATGCCGCTGCGGGACCCGATCACGGTCGCCAAGACGTTCGCCAACACCCAGATGATGGCGCCAGGCCGGGTGGTGTGCGGCCTGGGGATCGGCGAGAACGTCGAGGAGTACGAGCGCCTCGGCAAGGACATGCGCACGCGCGGCCGGGTCATGGACGAGTCGATCGCGGAGATCCGCCGGATCTGGCGCGAGCGCGGCGGTGGCCGCTGGATGAACCCCGAGCCCGTCGACATCCCGATCTGGGTCGGCGGCCGAGCGGAGGCGGCCCGCCGCCGCGCGGCGCGCCTCGGCGACGGCTGGCTCCCCTACCTCTGCTCGCCGCGCTGGTTCGGCCGCCACCGTGCCCTCATGGAGGAGGAGGCCGCCGAGGCGGGTCGGGACCCGTCGGCGATCACCAAGGCCGTGGTCACCTTCGTCGACCTGCCGTCGGTGGTCAGCGCCCAGCAGGATGCCGCCAAGATGGAGCACTGGTTCGGCTTCGACCCCACCCCGCTCATGGGCTTCCTCCTGAAGGGCACGGCCGCCGAGGTGGCCGGCCAGCTGAAGGAGCACGTGGACGCCGGCGCCGACGAGGTCCTGGTGGTCATCGCCAACGACCGCCCCCTCGACGTGCTCGACGAGCTGGTCCCGGCCTGGGAGGCCGCCGTCCGCTGAGCAGGCGTCCGCCAAGGGGCGTACCGTGGGCCCATGGCGGTCGCAGCAGGCAGCATCCCCCGACGGGCGGCACGGCTGGCCACCGCGGCAGCGCTCGTCCTGACCGGCCTGGTGGGTGCCGCCCGCCCGGCTGGGGCACAGACCGTCGCCAAGCCCTCCATGCTGCTGGTATCTCCCACCAGCAGCAAGGTGACCGTGCTGGTCGGGGGCATGCGGGCGGACCTCACGCTCTTCCCGGTCCGACAGATGGTCCGCTTCGCGGTCGACCCGTCTTCGGCGAAGGACCACGTCTTCCTCTACAACCCGGGCTCGGGTCGCGACGGCATCCTCACCTATTGGGTGTCCAACGGGAAGATCCGCACCACGTTCCGCGAGGAGCACGTGGACGGCTGGTACCGGCCCTTCACGTACGGCAGCGGGATCTTCTGGTACGCCCCCGGCACGGCGCCGGACTCCATCTGGACCTTCGACGCGAACCTCGACCACACGGCGGCGCCCGAGGACGTCGACGGCGACTACATCCCGGTGTTCTGGCACGGCCGCCAGTGCTGCGACTCGGTGCGCGTGACCCGTGCCCTCATCTGGTACGCCCCGGGCACGGCGCGCGATTGGATGTGGGTCTACGACGACCAGGGCGGGCACTCGACGCGGCCGATGACGATCAACGGGCGCTACCGCCCCATCCCGGGCTGGTTCATCCTCGATGGGATCTACGAGACGTCGGACCTGCTCTGGTACAGCCAGGACGGGCCCGAGTACGTGTGGAGCCCACAACGGGAGCCGTGGGAGTACGCCAGCTACAAGGTCGGCGACATCGGCCCGGGCGCACGACCGGTGGTGGGCGACTACGTGCCCCGCGACTACGGCTACCCACTGGTGGACACCATCTGGTGGTACTTCCCGGGCGACAAGCCCGAGGCCTACTGGACGGAGGCCTACCAGAAGATGGACGCCTCACCCGCCGGGAACGTTCGCGGGACCTACCGGCCGGTCCGCTTCGGCGACCACGACGTGCTGATGCTCGGCTCGGGCACCACCGGCGAGCTGGTGCACCTCACCGAGCAGGGGCCCAGCGGGTCCTTCCACCTCACCGGGCTCCCACCCGCCGCCCTCGGCTCGCCCGGCACCAGCACCTACACGGCCTGAGCCCCACGGGCCGCGGCCCCGCTCGGGCCGGCGGGGAGACGGCTGCTCCTGGGCGGGCTCAGCCGGCGCGCACGGGCCGGGGACCGGCCCCCGAGCCCCGGCCGCTCACGCCGGGCGCCACCGCACCGGGGCGCAGCATGCCCTTGCGCTTGCGGTACTGCTCGTAGGGCCAGTCCGTGAACGGCTGGCTCACCCAGGCCACCGCGATGGTGCCGCCGAGGGCGAGGGCGACCAGCACCAGGCCCGTGAACCACCGGGGGCCGAGGTCCACGTCGCCGATCCCGTGGGGCAGCAGCAGGTTGAGCACGCCAAGGACGAACTGGTGCCACAGGTAGATGTGGAGGGCCAGGGCGGACAGCGGCTTGAAGCGCTTGTGGGAGAGCCACAGGTTCGAGCGGTTGGCCCGTGGGCCGAGGGCCGCCGCGCTCATGAGCAGCAGGACCGCCGGGACGTAGGGGAAGAACCGGAGCCGGTCCTCGATGTTGCCGTCCTTCCAGAGGCCGGTCCCGTCGCCCCAGATGGCGGCGATGGCGGCCAGCGCCACCACCGGGACCAGCACCAGGCCGTAGGCGAGGTTGGTCCGGCGCCGCACCCAGACGAAGAACGAGGCCGGCCGCACGCCCAGGCGGACGCCGACCGTGCACGAGGCGATGATGACGCCGATCCCGAAGAACTCCAGGTGGCTGAGCGGCAGCGAGGTCGGCTGGGGCACGTCGGCCGCGTACAGCAGGGTGCGCAGGAGCGGACCGAAGAACACCATGCCCATGCCGATCCAGAAGTGGGTGCGCAGGCGGTCGGCGGGCTTGCGGACGCCGTGGCGGTTCGACCACCGCGCCGCGCCCCACGCCATGATCGGCATCAGCAGGTAGAAGATCACCTCGTTGCACAGGTACCAGGCCGCCGGCATGCCCTTCAGCGCGGCGAGCTCGTGCCCGAAGATCTGCAGGAAGAAGTAGAGGCGGAGGTAGGCGAAGAAGTTGTCCGGGCGGACCTCGGGCAGGACGATCAGGTACATCGTCAGCGCGAACGCGAACAGCGGGTAGATGCGCAGCAGGCGCCGCGCGTAGAACGACAGCGCGTTCGGCCGCTCGATGCCACGGGCGTCGGCCTCGATGAACGGCTGGTAGAGGACGAACGCCGAGATCGCGAAGAACAGCGCGACCAGGATGCCCATCACGTGCAGGGCGCCGCCGAACGGGATGATGCCCGAGGCCAGGAACGTGTGGCCGGCCACCGCGAGGCAGGCGCAGATGGCGCGGAAGCCGTCGATCGGTTCGCACCACTGGGCGGTCACCTGCGCGCTGTCCGATGCCCCGGCCTGGCGCAGCCGGCCGTGCATGCGGGCGTACTCGGCCTCCGCCTCGGCCACGTGGGGGTTGCGGTCCAGCACGTCCTCGACCAGCAGGTCGGCGGCGGCGCCCACCTCGCCCAGCTCCACGTCGTCTTCGGAGTCCACCGGCTCGCCGTCGCCGACGGGGGTGCCGGCGTCGCCGGCCCAGTCGTCATCCTCCCTCGCCACGTCCGTGTGGGCTACGGCGGCGGCGTCGAACGGCACCGAGGTGGTGGCCGATGCCGCGACGGCTGCGCCAGCGGGCACCGGCACGGCCCCACCCGAGTGGCCGCGGCTCCAGGCGTCGACCCGCTCGCGCAGCTTGGCGGCGGGCAGCTCGACGCAGACGAAGGTGATGATCGCCAGGCCGAGGGCCATGAACACGGTGGGCATGCCGAAGCCCTTGGTGCCCGGGAACGGGAAGCCGAGGAACCCGCGCCCGAACCACTCCTGGGTGTGGCGGATCAGCGGGACGTGCCAGAGGTAGACGCCATAGGTGAGCGGGGCGAGCATCTGCAGGGGCGTCGACGCCATGGCCCGCACGAACAGCGACCGGCGCCCGCCGAAGGCGACCGGGATGAACACCAGCAAGGCCAGCGCCAGCTGCAGCGGGAAGTAGGCGTCGCGGACCACGGCGAGCGGGTCGAAGTCCGCCGGTGCGGGAACGGCGCCCGGCAGGCCGCCGGCGACGGCCAGGCCGTGGGTGGTGAGATCCACCATGCGGTCGTGGAAGGCCCCGAGGAACAGGTGGGCCGAGGCGAACACGAGGACCACGTAGCCGATCACGCACGCCCACCAGTAGGTGGCCATGACCCGGAACACCCGGTAGCGGCGCCGGGCGAGGGCCTGGCGGGTCTCGAGCAGGGCGAACAGCATGCCGATCGGCAGGCTCATCACCGGGAACGCCAGGGCACCGCCGAACGCGATGCCGAGCGCGGCGATCACGGCGATGAGCACCGAGACGCACACGACCTGGAAGTGGAACGGGTCGCCGTCTGGGGCGACGCGGGCCCGCAGCGCCTTGAGGCCCGACGAGTAGAGCGGCACCAGGACGTAGAAGGGCAGCTCGATGAAGAGGGTCCAGCATGGCGATGCCGAGCGGGCTTCGATGAGCAGCTTCATCGGGTCCGGGATGGGGACGAGGAAGATCGCCTGGAACCAGTCGATCGGCGTGCGCAGCCCTGCCGGCCGTTCCAGATCACGCCACCGCGAGGACGGTCCAGTACAGCGGGAAGATCCGCAGCACCCGCCGCAAGATGTACACCCAGAACTTCGTGCTGCGGTCCCTGGTCGGGTGGTGTGGGGGGCCATGCGGCAGCGGGCGAAGGGCTTGTAGACGAGGAAGCCCGAGATCGTGAAGAACACGATGAGCGCCGGGTAGGCGGCCGACCCGTAGTACGAGACCAGGTTGACCGACGGCCCGAACTCCGAGCCGATGTGGGCCGAGATCATGCCCCAGGCGGCGAGGCAGCGCAGCCCGTCGATGGCCGGGACGTACCGCGCCCGTCGGCGTGGACGGGGGCGTTTACCTTGGCCGGGTTCCACTGCATGGTCGACCCAGTCTGTCAGCCGGTGGGACCGGCGGCACCGCCGCCGCCCGGGCCACCTCGGCGGCCGCGGCCGCCACCGCCCGGCCGTGGCGACGGCCCGGGTGCGGCCCGAGGCGGTCGATCGGCCCGGAGATGCCGACCGCGGCGACGAGCTGGCCGCCGACCACCACGGGAGCGCTCACGGAGGCGACGCCGGGAGCGCGCTCCCCCACGCTCTCCACCCAGCCCTCGGGCGCCGGCTCGCCGAGCAGCACCCGCCCGGCCGAGCCCACGCCCAGCGGGAGCAGGGCGCCGGGGGCGACGATGGTGCGCAGCTCGTGGGGGGACTCGAGCGACACCACGCAGGCCCGGTGGCCACCGTCGCGCCGGTAGAGCTGGACGCTCTCGCCGGTCTCGTCCCGCAGGGCCTCGAGCGCCGGGCGAGCCGCCTCCGAGAGGGGCCAGCGGTCCGCTGCGGCCCGCCCGAGGCCGATCAGGCGGACGCCCAGCAGGTAGCGCCCCTCGCCGTCGCGGCGGACCAGGCCGTGCACCTCCAGCGCGCTGGCCAGCCGGTGGACGGTGGCCTTGGGGAGGCCGGTGCCGGCCACCAGGTCGCCGAGGGTGCACGGGCCGGCGGCACCGGCCACCACGTCCAGCACGGCGATCGACTTGTCCAGGACGCCCACGCCGCTTACGCTGTGTTCCATCAGTTGACACTCTTGTCTCGAATAATGGGACAGTCAAGCCCGCCCCACCGCCCTCGGAGGCTGCGATGCCCGCACCGAAGACCCTGAGCCAGAAGGTCTGGGACGCCCACGTCGTCTCGTCCACCCCCGGCGAGCCGGACCTGCTCTTCATCGACCTCCACCTGGTCCACGAGGTCACCAGCCCCCAGGCCTTCGACGGGCTGCGGATGACGGGCCGCCCGGTCCGCCACCCCGAGCTGACGCTGGCCACCGAGGACCACAACGTGCCCACGTCGGACACGCACCTCGAGATCGCCGACCCGATCTCCCGCAAGCAGGTCGAGACGCTGCGGGCCAACGCCGCCGAGTTCGGCATCACCATCCACCCGATGAACACGCCCGGCCAGGGCATCGTGCACATCATCGGCCCCGAGCAGGGCTACACGCTGCCCGGGATGACCATCGTGTGCGGCGACTCGCACACCTCGACCCACGGGGCGTTCGGCGCGCTGGCCTTCGGCATCGGCACCTCCGAGGTCGAGCACGTCCTCGCCACCCAGACCCTCCCCCAGGCCGCGGCCAAGACCCTGGCCATCACCGTCGACGGCGACCTGCCGGCGGGCGCCACGGCCAAGGACATCATCCTGGCGATCCTCGGGCGCATCGGCACCGGCGGCGGCATCGGCCACATCGCCGAGTACCGCGGCTCGGCCATCCGCGCCCTCTCCATGGAGGGCCGCATGACCGTGTGCAACATGTCGATCGAGGCCGGCGCCAAGGCCGGGCTCATCGCCCCGGACCAGACCACCTTCGACTACCTCCAGGGCCGGCCGCACGCGCCGAGCGGTGCCGGGTGGGACGAGGCCGTGGCCTACTGGCAGACGCTCGCCACCGACGAGGACGCCACCTTCGACAAGGAGGTCCGCCTGGACGCCGCCGAGATCTTCCCCCACGTCTCCTGGGGGACGAACCCCGGCCAGGTGGCCCCGATCTCGGGCCGGGTGCCGGACCCGGCCTCCTTCGACGACCCCGTCGAGCGCAACGCCGCCGAGCGGGCCCTGGAGTACATGGGCCTGGCCGCCGGCACGCCGCTGAAGGACGTCGGCGTCGACACCGTGTTCATCGGCTCCTGCACCAACGGCCGCATCGAGGACCTGCGGGCCGCCGCCGAGGTGGCCCGGGGCCGCACCGTCGCCTCCGGCATGCGCACGCTCGTCGTGCCCGGCTCGTGGGCGGTCAAGGCCCAAGCGGAGGCCGAGGGGCTCGACAAGGTGCTGACCGAGGCGGGCTTCGACTGGCGGGACCCTGGCTGCTCGATGTGCCTGGCCATGAACCCCGACAAGCTGGCCCCCGGCGAGCGCTGCGCCTCCACCAGCAACCGCAACTTCGAGGGGCGCCAGGGCCGCGGCGGCCGCACCCACCTGGTGTCGCCCGCCGTCGCCGCCGCCACCGCCATCGCCGGGCACTTCGCCACGCCCGACGACCTCTGACCCCACCCGACCGCCCGACCGCCACGACCGAAAGCAGCCTGCCGCCATGGAAGCCGTCCGCATCGTCACCGGCACCGCCGTCCCGCTCGACCGCAGCGACGTCGACACCGACCAGATCATCCCGTCCGACTGGCTGAAGCAGGTCGAGCGCACCGGCTTCGAGAAGGGCCTCTTCTCTGAGTGGCGCGACGACCGGGACTTCGTCCTCAACCAGGAGCAGTACGCCGGCGCCTCGATCCTGGTGGCCGGCCCCAACTTCGGCACCGGCTCCTCCCGCGAGCACGCGGTGTGGGCCATCCAGCAGTACGGGTTCCGGGCGGTCGTGTCGCCCCGGTTCGGCGACATCTTCCGCAACAACAGCACCAAGAACGGCCTCGTGCCGGTGGTCGTCGGCCGAGGGCGAGCAGCTGCTGCGGGCCATCGAGGCCGACCCTACGCTGGAGCTCACGATCGACGTGGAGCGCCGCACCCTGGAGGCGCCGGCCATCGGCCTGAGCGTCGAGTTCCCGCTCGACGACGCCATCCAGCACCGGTTCCTCGAGGGCCTCGACGACATCGGCCTCACCCTGCGCCACGACGACGAGATCGCCACCTTCGAGCAGACCCGTCCCAGCTGGATGCCCGCCACGCGCTAGACCTCCCCCATGGCCGAGCAGTCGCGGCGCACCGGCCACCGGTTGGCAGAGCTGCAGGGCGCCGAGCGCATCGTGGCGATCGGCCTGCTCGCAGCCTTCGCCGTCGCCCCGCTCGTCGCCGGGGTGCGCGCCCTCGCCGGCGGGTGGCAGGCCACCGGCGACGTGGCGATCATCGCCGTGCGCTCGACCGACGCCTGGACCGGTCGGGCCCCGCTCGTCGGCCAGCCCACCACGGGCGAGGAGTTCACCGGCCGACCGAGCAACCACCCTGGGCCGATCGAGTACTGGTGGCTCGGGCTCACCACCCGGCTGCTCGGGCCCCGCGCCGGCATCGTGCTCGGCGTGGCGCTGGTCGATGCCGCCGCCCTGCTCGGCACCGCCTGGCTCGCGCACCGCCGCGGCGGCACCGCCCTGCTCGCGCTGACCTCGGTGGCGCTGGCCGGGCTCGTCCGCGCTCGGCGCCGCGTCGCTCCACGACGCCTTCAACTCCGAGCTCACGACCTACCCGATGCTGTTGGCCCTGCTCGCCACCTGGTCGGTGGTGGTGGGCGACCTCCGGGTGGCGCCGATCCTGGTGGCCTCCGCGACGGTGGCCGCCCAGGTGCACGTCGCCGGCGCCGCGTTCGTCGCCCCGCTCCTGCTGGTGGCGGCCATCGCCATCGTCGCCGCGTGGCGCCGCCACCCCGCCACCGTGCGACGAGACCGTCCGTGGCTGCTCGGCGCACTCGGGCTGCTCCTCCTGCTCTGGCTTCCACCCCTCGCCCAGGAGCTGTCCGCCGGCCCGAGCAACGTCGCCGCCCTGTGGACCACGGCCACCGCGCCCCGCCCCCGGATCGGCCTGGCCTTCACCGCCGAACGGTTGGCGACGGCCATCGCGCCCATCCCCACCTTCCTGCGCGACACCGGGCGCTTCGGGTTCCTCCGCGACGAGCCGCCCATCGGCGTGGTCGCCGCCGCGCTGATCGTCGGCGGTGCCGCCTCCCTGGCCCTGCTGCTGCGCGACCGGCGCCGCCGCAGCCCGGCCGCCCGCCTCACCGGCCTCGTCCTGCTCGCCATGGCCACGTCCACGGTGTCCGCCGCTGGCCAGCCGCCCCTGGCCGCGTTCCGCGCCGACGGCACCCGCTGGCTGTGGGTCGTGAGCCTCGGGATCTGGCTGGCCGCGGCCTGGTCCGCCTGGCAGCTGGTCGGCGAGGAGCGGCGGGACCGGCTGGAGCGCCCCACCCTCCTGGTCGGCGCCGGGCTGGCGGCCGTGCTCCTGCTCCTCGCCCTCGGCACGGCACGCCTCGGCGGCGAGCGCGACGGCGCCGTCATGGGCCCCACCGCCAAGGTCTCCTCGGAGCTGCTCCGGGATCTGCCCAAGGGTCGGTACCACGTCCGGTTCGAGGGCAACCAGGCCCTCGTCACCCTGGGCCCGGGCATCGTGTACCGGCTCGAGGCCGCTGGGTACCACGTGACCCTCGACGACAACACCCTCACCCGCGGCTACGGCACCCAGCGGACCGATGGCCGCTCGGTCGACGGTGAGCTGCACATCGCCTCGGGCCCATCGCGGCCAGCGGAGGGCGAGCGCCTGGTGGCCGAGGCCCCCATCGACCCCGACGACCCGAGCGCCGGCACGATCAAGGTGTACGCCTCCCGATGAACGACGCCACCCGCCGACGCGCCCTGCTCGCCGCTCCCCTCGTGGTCGCGCTGCTCGCCGCGGCCTGGCTGGTCTCCACCCGCTCCGACCCGGCGCGCCAGGGCGGGTACTGCATGAACGCCACCGTCGAGATCGCCGGCGTGCTCCAGCGCGCCGATCGCTCCGGCGACGTCGGGCGAGGCCCGCTCCCGCCCGGCGACCAGCTGCTGGCCGAGGTGGCACGCGTCGACGTGGCCCGCTTCCAGGTGGACACCCCGCCCGCGGTGGCCGACGACGTCGATGCCCTGGTGGAGCGCCGGGACCAGGCGGCCTTCGCCCGGATCGTGCAGGACTACCTGCAGCGCTGCCGCACGCCGGCCGACACCGGCAGCTGAGCGGCCGGGCCCCGGACCGGCGGGCGGCAAGGGCCTTGTAGGGTTTGGCCATGTCGGGCCGCCCCATCCGCAAGCTCATCGTCGTGGCGGCGCTGGCCGCCCTGGTCGCCGCCGTGCTCAAGCAGCTGCGAGGCCGGCCCGCGCCGCAGTTCAGCAACCACCCCACGGTCAACGGCGGGCCCTCGGCCCGACCGGACCTGGCGCTGGCCCACGAGCTCCCCGAGGTCGGCGTGTCGGAGGCGGCCGCAGAGGTGCTCGCTCACGTGGACGAGCTCGACGACGTGGTGGTCGAGTCCCTGGCGGCCATGGACGTGGAGACCGAGTCCGAGCACGTCACCGCGACGCCGGATGAGGCCGACGAGCCCGGCGAGGCCCCGGCCGCCTCGGGCGGTCGCTGGGTCGAGCCGGTCGACGGGGCCTGCCCGGACGGCTACCCCGTCAAGGCGAAGCTGAAGAGCGGCATCTACCACCAGCCCGGTGGCCTGGCCTACGACCGCACCGTGCCGGACCGCTGCTACGCCAGCGCCGCGGACGCCGAGGCCGACGGCCTTCGAGCCGCCAAGCGCTGACGATCGACTGCCGGGCACCCGGCGGCTGAGCGACCGGACGCCCCGCGCTGCCGGGGGGGGTCAGTCGGAGGTGGCCACGGCCACCGAGGTGATGCCCTCGATGCTGCGCAGCGCGTCCACGACCTCGCCCGAGACCGGCGACGAGGTGGCGATGACCATGAGGGCGCTCTCGCCCTTGGCCGAGCGGCCCACGTCCATGTCCGCGATGTTCACCCCGGCATCGCCGAGGACGGTGCCGACCCGACCGATCATCCCGGGGCGGTCGTCGTTGCGGACCACGAGCAAGTGCTCGCCGACGGCGGCACGTCGAGGGTGTGGCCGTTCGATCCGCACCAGGCGCGGCTCGGCGCGCAGGCCGACGAGCGCCGGCGATCTGGTGGTCGCCCCGCCGATGCTGATGAGGTTGATCCAGTCGATCCCAGTTGGAGGTGGAGACCTCCTTGACCTCGACGCCGTGGTCCTTGGCCAGCTGGGGCGTTGACGTAGAGCATCGGCTCGTCGCTGATGGCGCCGAAGACGCCCTTCAGCACCGACAGCGTCAGGATGCGGGTGTCGTAGCCGGCAAGCTCGCCGTGGTAGCCGATCTCGACCTCGGCGGGCAGCCTGGTCGCCCAGCGCCGGCGAAGAGCCGCCCGAGCTGCTCGGCCACGCCCAGGTAGGGGCGGACGGTCTCGCTGGCCTCGGCGGCGGCGACGTTGACGGCGAAGGGCACGAACTCGCCGGCCAGCGCCAGGCCGACCTGCTCGGCGATGGTGTCGCCCGCCTTGTCCTGCGCCTCGCGGGTGCTGGCGCCGAGGTGCGGGGCCACGACCACCTGGGGCAGCTCGAAGAGCGGCGACTCGGTGGTGGGCTCCTTCTCGAACACGTCCAGCGCCGCGCCGGCGATCTGGCCGGCGCGGATGGCGTCGGCCAGCGCCGCCTCGTCGACGATGCCGCCACGGGCCACGTTGATGACCCGCAGGCTGGGCTTGGCCTTGGCGAGGAAGTCCTTGCCGATGAGCCCGATGGTCTCGGGCGTCTTGGCGACGTGCAGGGTGAGGAAGTCCGCCTGGGCGGCCACCTCGTCGAGCGTCACCAGCTCGATGTTCATGGCCCGCGCCCGCTCCGGCGACACGAACGGGTCGTGGGCGATGATGCGCATGCCGAAGGCCATGGCGCGCTGGGCGACGAGCTTGCCGATGCGGCCGAGGCCGATGACCGCCAGGGTCTTGTCGGCGAGCTCGACGCCCTCCCACTTGGAGCGCTCCCAGCGGCCCTGCACCAGGGCGTTGTGGGCCTGGGGGATGTTGCGGGCCTGGGCCAGCAACAGCGCCATCGTCTGCTCGGCGGCGGAGAGGATGTTGCTCTGCGGTGCGTTGACCACCATGACGCCGCGGGCGGTGGCATGGGCCACGTCCACGTTGTCGAGGCCGATGCCGGCCCGGCCGACGACCACCAGGTCGGTCCCGGCGTCGAGGACCTCGGCGGTGACGGTGGTGGCGGAACGGATGATCAGGGCGTGGGCGCCCCGCACGGCCTCCAGCAGCTCCTCGGGCGACAGGCCAAGCTGCACGTCCACCTCGTGGCCCGCCGCGCGCAGCGCGTCCAGGCCTCCCTCAGCGATCTTCTCCGAAACCAGCACTCGAGCCATAGGGCACCGAGTCTGCCGGGTGGCGGAGGGTCACCCCAACCCGACGGCGCCGTCCACGGGCTCGATGGCGTCGGCGGGCTCGAAGCCGAACACTCGGCCGTAGAACCACAGCTCGGCCTCGAGCGCCCGGACGATGTTCTCGGCCTTGCGGAACCCGTGCTGCTCGCCCTCGAAGAGGAGGTACGCGTGGGGGATGCCCTTGTTGGCCAGGGCGGCCACGATCATCTCGGCCTGGTTCGGCGGGACGACCTCATCCTCGCTCCCCTGCAGGACGATCAGCGGGGCCGTGAAGCCGTCGGTGTGGTGGATGGGGCTGCGAGCCTCGTAGGTGGCTCGTGCCTCGGGCCACGGTCCGATCAGCCCGTCGAGGTAGCGGCTCTCGAACTTGTGGGTGTCGGCGGCGAGGGCGCTCAGGTCTGCGATGCCGAAGTGGCTGGCGCCGGCCTTGAAGGCGTGGTGGAAGCAGAGGGCGGCCAGGGTGGTGTACCCGCCGGCGCTGCCGCCGCGGATGGCGAGCATGTCCCCGTCGACGCGGCCCTGGTGTGCGAGGTGCTCGGCGGCCGCCACCGCGTCCTCCACGTCGACCACGCCCCAGGCCCCGTCCAGCAGCTTGCGGTACGCCCGGCCGTAGCCGGTCGAGCCGCCGTAGTTGACGTCCACGACAGCGAACCCACGGGTCGTCCAGAACTGGCGACTCAGGTCCAGCCGATTGCGGGCCGTGCTGGTAGGCCCACCGTGGATCATGACGACGAGCGGCGGGTGCGTGCCCTCCGGGGCCTTGCAGGTCGGGTTGTGCGGCGGGTAGTGCAGGGCGTGGGCCTGTCGGCGGTGCCCGTCGGGACCCGCCGGACCAGACGGGAACGTGATGTGGGTGGGGCGCGACCACCACGACGAGTCGATGCCGAGGTGCCGGTGGGGTTTGAGGACCTCGAGCCCAGCTACTGGCCAGGTGCCATCGGGCTCCATGACATCGACCACATAGGGGCCAACCTCGGCCATCGGGGTGCCGGCCACCACGAGTGCGTCGTGGCGGTCGCCGACGCTGACCACGTTGCCCACCTCGGTGAACGGGGTCTCGAGCTCGCGCAGGGTGCCATCGGCCTCCAGCACGCCGAGGCCGGTGGCGCCGTCGTATGTGAGCGCCACCAGCAGGCGGCCAGGTGCGATCTCCGCCCACCAGCGCAGCCCGCCGACCCACAGCGCGCCGCCGACCTCGGCCTGCACGCCGTCGGGCCCAGGTCCGGTGCCGTCGACACCGCCGTCGAGCAGGGCGTGGCGGACCATCGGGCTGGCGTCGGCGGGATCGGTGCTGCCAGGCGGCAGCTTCCAGGGGTTCCACCAGCCGGTGCGGTCGGTGCAGAACACGAGCGAGCCGTCGCTCGTGAAGCCCGGCTGCACTACGGACTCATCGGGACCGCCGGCCACCGTGGTGGCGCCCTGGAGGCCGGTCGGGGCGCCACCGGCGTCCCGCATGATGGTGGCGACGACCAGTTCGGTGCCGTCCCACGGCATCCGCGGGTGGTCCCACTGCACCCAGGCCAGTCGGGTGGTGCTGTCCGTGGTGGTGACGGCCGGCGAGTGGAGAAAGTCCGGCCCGCTGGCCAGCACCACCACCCTCGACGGGTCGGCAGCCGCGGACCCGTCGACGGGCAGGGCGACGAGTTCGGTGACCGCTTCGCCGTGGGCGGCGATCGCATCGGGCTCGTGGGATTCCCGCACGCACACGATCCAACGGTCGTCGATCCAGGTCGGCTCCGAGTAGCGGAGGCCACGAGGCGTCCGCGGGTCAGGCGTGATGGGCACGGGTGTCGCTGCCACGCCCGTCGAGGGGTCGACTCGGTAGAGGCGCTGGTCGTCCCAGTCAGCGAAGAGCACAGTGCCGCCACGCACCGCCCAGGCGCCGCCGCCGTACTCCATCACCGCGGTTCGGGCGTTCCAGTTCCATCCGCCGTTGGCAGCGGCATCGGGGTCGAAGGCCGGGAACAGATCGTGGCGCTCCCCGCCCTGCGACCGACGGACGAGTTGCGTCCGCCCGCCCTCGTCCGGTCGCCCCTCGGACCACCACACGTCAGCCCCATCCGCCCGGATCTCCGAAACCCCAGCAGCCCCCTCGACCAGCTTTGAGGCCGTGAGCGGCGAAGCCCACGAACCGAACGGCATCTGCTGCGCATGGTTGGACATGAGGTGAGACTGTGCCATCCCCAACCACCAGATGCTGCCCAATGGGATGAGCGGTAGGGTCCGCCCAGGTCGGACATGCCGGAGGGGCGGATGACTGGAGCGGTACACCCGTGTGCTCGCCATAGGGCGCGTGGTGCGTTATGACTCGCGCTCTACGACTGTGGGACACCTACTCCCGCCAGGAGGTTCACGCTGCGTTCGCTCCGGGGTGCCATTTACTTGAGGAGCCGGGCATGGGAATTTCCGGTATCGTCCGAGTTCCAGAGACCCTGGACTCTTACATCTTCTTCGTGACATTCGGGTCCCGCCAAGCGGACCATACGTTTGAGGAGTCGATCTCCAGTGAAGGTGTGCTCCGCTGGCAATCCCAGCCAAGAGTATGAGTCCCCTGGCGTGGTGGGAATCGGGTCCACCGTGAGGTGAGCCACCGGCGTGAAGCTCGATGTGTACGACCAAGTGCACACCGAAGGAGATCACGCCGATGGCTCTCGATGAGTCTGCCGTTTCCGCTCTGCTCGACGCGCTCCGCGTCGGGGAGGGCAC
Source organism: Acidimicrobiales bacterium (assembly GCA_046331115.1). GTDB lineage: Bacteria > Actinomycetota > Acidimicrobiia > Acidimicrobiales > Iamiaceae > Aquihabitans. Next base: position 61,891 of record JAXLRJ010000001.1, on the reverse strand, counting down.
CGACCTTGTCCGAGAGCTCGCCCAGTGGGCGTTGCAGCAGCTCATCGATGCGGAGGCCGCCGAGAAGATCGGCGCTGATCCGTGGGAGCGCACCGACACCCGGGTAACCTATCGGAACGGGATGCGGCCGAAGGTGCTGTCGACGAAGGCCGGGGACCTGGCGTTGGCGATCCCGAAGCTGCGCAAGGGGTGTTCTTCCCGGAGCTGCTTTCGGCCTCGCCGGCGCATCGACCAAGCCCTCTGCGCGGTGGTGATGGAGGCGTACGTGAACGGCGTGTCGACCCAGTCGGTGGGCGACCTGGTCGCCGCGATGGGAGTGGACACGGGGGATCTCGAAGTCGGAGGTATCTCGGATCTGCGCCCGGCTCGACGAGCGCGTCGAAGCGTTCCGCCGCGGACCCTCGGCCACATCGCGTTCCCGTACGTGTACTTGGACGCGACGTACGTCAACGTCCGCGACGACGCCCTCGGCCAGGTCGTCTCGCGTGCCGTTGTGATCGCCGCGGGCATCACCGCCAACGGTGACCGGGAGGTGCTGGGCGTCGATATCGGCGACTCGGAGGACGAGACGTTCTGGACCCGGTTCACTGCGCTCGCTGCGCGACCGGGGCCTCGGCGGGGATGCGGCTGGTGATCTCCGACGCTCACGCCGGAGTTGAAGGCGTCGATCCGCAAGTGCTTCGCCGGGTCGTCGTGGCAGCGCTGCCGGGTGCACTTCGCCCGCAACCTCCTCGCCACCCGTGCCTCGAGCCCGCGCCGAGTTCGTGGCTGCCGCGTTCCGGTCGATCTTCGCCCTCGGCACCGCCGCCGAGGTCTCGGCCCGTTGGGACGAGGTCGAGACCACCCTCGCCGAGCAGTTCCCGAGGCCGCCCACCTGATGCGCGACGCGAAGACCGACGTGCTCGCGTTCGCCGTCTTCCCCCGGGCGCACTGGCGCAAGGTCTGGTCGAACAACCCGCTCGAACGGTTGAACAAGGAGGTGAAGCGCCGCTCGAACGTCGTGGGGATCTTTCCCAACGACGCCGCCGCGATCCGCCTCATCGGCGCCGTGCTCGCCGACCAGCACGACGAGTGGGCCACAGCCCGCCGCTACCTCTCCGACACCTCGATGGCCGAGCTCACCGAGCCGCGCGACACTCCCTCAGATCAGCCCGCCATCGAGGGCTGAACACATCGAGGACCACGTTCTCGATTCCCACCACCCTGCGGGCCTCGGTCAGCCAAGACAGAGGCTGGATCAACCGCTAATCCAGCGTCTCATCCATCAAGACCCGGCCAGGAACTCTGTCCTGTTGTTCCTGCGAACCTCATCTGGCTGCGACCTACATCTACTGCGGCCGACTCGGCTACTTGACCCATGACACGGGCGCGAGGAGCCCGTCCACACTTCAATGGCAGTTGCTCGACTGGCCACTTCACCCCTGACCTTCGGCGGCAACTGACCGGTGATCGAACCGATGAGTCAGAGCAGCCAAGGGACATCACCACCGACACCGATCATGTACGAGCCCTCGTGGAGGAACCCCCGCCAAAGATCAGGGACTGCCGCGTGATCCGGTGACAGGTTGGGTGTGGGGTCAGGCTGCTGTTCGGCGGCGGGTGTGATGATGGTTTCGTACTCGATCGAGGTCAACCGGCCGGGCGATCTGGCGGCGTCGGCGGTGGTAGGTGCGCTCGATCCAGGTGACGATGGCGAGCCGGAGCTCGTCGCGGGTGGCCCGGCGTTGGCGGTCCAAGACGTTCTTCTGGAACGGCGCGAAGAACGGTCATGGCGGCGTTGTCGCCGGCGGAACCGACTTGGCCCATCGAGCCGGCCCATAGCGTGGGCGGTGAGGGCTCGTTGCAGCTTCCGGAAGCGGAACTGGCTGCCCCGGTCGCTGTGCAGGATGCACCCGGCGACATCGCCTCGGCGGGCGACCGCGTTCTGAAGGCGATTACGGCGAGGAGCGGGCTTCCATGCGGGCGTCGATGGAGTAGCCGACGATCCGGTTCGACCACAGGTCCTTGATGGCGCAAGAGGTAGAGCTTGCCCTCGTCGGTTCGGTGCTCGGTGATGTCCGGTGAGCCACACCTGGTTCGCCCGCTCCGCCGTGAAGACCCGGCGGACGAGGTCGTCGTGCGCAGGCGCGCCGGGCTTGGAACCCTTGCCTGCCTTCTTCTTGCCGAACCTCGACCACCAGCCGTTCTCCGCGCAGCGCGCGCGGCGTGCGGTCACAGACCTCGTGGCCGCGCCGTCGCGAACCTCATCAGCCAAGAACCGGTAGCCGAACTCAGGATCGTCGCGATGGGCGTCGAAGATCGCGTTGGCCAGGTAGGCCTCGGCAGTACCCCGGTCCGACACCGGAGTTCTTGAGCCAGCGGTAGTAGTGCTGGCGGCACAGCTTGAGGACGGCACGTCACCGTGACGGGGATCCCTCATCAACAAGCTCACGGACGAGCGGGAACATCATTTTGGGGGCAAGGTTCGCCTGCGACAGATACGCAGCAGCCTTGCGCAAGACCTCGATCTGCTGGGCGCGGAGCGGATCCGACGCTTGGCCTTCTTCAGCTCCTCGTTCTCCGCTGCGGTCGTGCCGGGCTTGCGATCCGTCCTCGACATCAGCGGCCTTGGGCGGTTCGTCAGACACGACTCCGAGATCCCGAAATCGAGATAACGATGGTCTTGAGCATCACGTCGGGCTCCACGGTTACAGGCGACCGGATCACGTCCTATCTCTCCCTCACACACGCCCCACGGAACGCGGGCTTGCCCCGCGCTCGCGGGGGATAGGGCTTGGGCATGGTGAACATCAACAGCGGCACCTCTCGGCACCACAGATCAGATGTCCTGCCGACTCACGCGGCAGTCCTCTCGTCCTCCGAGTCGCCGATATCGACGCCCAGCACCTCCCGGTCACCGTTGGCGGTGATGCCTGCCGTAGCGTCCCCAACGGCTTGCGAGACGACCTGGCCGAGGGCGTCGTCGCGGACGTTGACGTGTGCGTCCAGTACGTGTGCAGAACGCGATGTGGCCGAGGGTCCGGTGGCGGGGCGCTCGGCACGTTCGTACTGTCCAGGCCGGGCACCGTCCGAGACACCTCCGACCGAGATCCCGTGTCCACTCCCATCGCGGCGACCAGGTCGTCGGCCAGCCAGGTCGACACGCCGTTCACGTACGCCCTCCATCACCACCGCGGCCGAGGCTTAGTCGATGCGCCGGCGAGGCTCGAGGAGCAGCTCCGGGAAGAACGACCCCTTGCGCAGCTTCGGGATCGCCAACGCCAGGTCCCCGGCCTTCGTCGACAGCACCTTCAGCCGCGTCCCGTTCCGATAGGTTACCGGGTGTCGGTGCGCTCCCACGGATCAGCGCCGATCTTCTCGGCGGCCTCTCCATCGATATGGGCACCTGCTGCAACGCCCACTGGGCGAGCTCTCGGACAAGGTCGGTGCGCCTCCCCCGGCAGGCGCGTCGAGCCGGGCGGGAAACGGCGGACTCGTCGGGGAGCCATCAGCGTGATCTCCTTCGGTGTGCACTTGGTCGTACACATCGAGCTTCACGCCGGTGGCTCACCTCACGGTGGACCGATTCCCACCACGCCAGGGGACTCATACCAAACGAGATCGCGTTCAGCAACGACCATCCCACTACGTTCGAACTTGTTCGTGTGTATGGCTTCGATTCGGTATCTGGACGGGGGCGTTGTTACCGGGTGTTGGGCCCAGTGGGGGATGCATTCCGACGACCAGAGACTCAGTACCAGGCTTCACTCCTGCACCATCAGATGAGCCGATGGGCGCTACTGAGCAAGCAGGTCGGCGATGCGCTGGATGCCTTCGCCGAGGTCGTCGTCGCCCAAGGCGAAGCTGAGGCGGGCGTAGCCGGGGGCGCTGAACGCCTCCCCGGGCACGATCGCCACCTTGGCCTCCTCGAGGATGAGGTCGGCGAGCGCGAGCGTGGTCCGCACCTCGCGGCCCGCCACCAGGCGCTGGAGGATGGCCTTGAAGCTCGGGAACGCGTAGAAGGCGCCCTCGAGCAGCACGGTGACGCCGGGGATAGCGGTAGCGCCTTGGCCATGTGGAGGCGCCGACGGTCGAAGGGACTCGCGGAACCGGGCCACGTCCTCCAAGCCACCCTCGAGGGCGGCGATGGCGGCGCGCTGCGACACGTTGGCCACGTTCGAGGTCTCGTGGCTCTGCAGGTTGGTGGCGGCCTTGATGACGTCGGTCGGGCCGATCATCCACCCCACCCGCCAACCGGTCATGGCGTAGGTCTTCGCCACGCCGTTGAGCACCAGGCACGTGTCCGCCAGCTCGGGCACCAGCACGGGCATCGAGTGGAACTCGGCGGCATGCATAGCCAGGTAGAGGTGCTCGTAGATCTCGTCGGTGATCACCCAGATGCCGTGCTCGACCGCCCAGCGGCCGATGGCCTCCACCTCGTCGCCAGGTACACCGCGCGGTGGGTTGCTCGCGGCGACACGAAGACCAGCGCCTTGGTCTTGGCGGTGCGAGCCTTCTCCAGCTGCTCGACGGTGACCCGGAAGCCGGTCCCTCGTCGGTGGCCAGCTCGACGACCACGCCGCCGGCCCGACGGATCGGCTCAGGCAGGGTAGGTGTCGAGGTCAGTACGGCGCAGGCAGCGGCACGCTCGTCGCCCAGGTCGATGAGGGTGGCGAAGAAGGCGTTGTACCTGGCGTGGCTTGCCGCCGTTGGTGACGAGCACTGTAGTAGCCGGCGTCGTCGACGGCGTAGCCGCTGTCGCCGCCGTCTTGCAGCGCGGTGGCCTCCTTGAGCTCCGGCAGGCCTTGCGGGCGTGTAGCGGTGGTTCTTGGGGTCATAGCGGCGGGCGGCGACGGCGGCCTCGATGTAGACCGGGAGGTGGCGAAGTCCGGCTCGCGCCGGCTGAGCCGATCACCGGCTCCCCCGCCGCCTTGAGCGCCTTGGCCTTGGCGTCGACGGCCAACGTGGCCGACAGTGCGATGGCGGCGATGCGGTCAGTTCGGCCAGACCTTCGCCCATCGTGGCACGCCCTCCCTCGCCCCGACAGCGCGTTCCCCAGTGGCGGCATGCTTGAAGCGACGAGCCGATGCCCCCTTCGCCCCAACCCGCCCGCCCCGACCGGGGTCGCGCCACCCGTCGACAGCCCCGGCACCTCGAGGAGGCAGCGTCGCAGGCCCCAGTGGAGACCGGCCGGCGGCCCCAACCGCTTCGACCCTTCCAGGGGCAGCCTGGGCACCACGGCTGCCGATCCGCCGACCTCGGGATGACCCCTCGATCACCATCCCCGCGACCTCCTCCCCGCCGACCCAGGCGCGCCCGGCTACCGGTCCTCCAAGGTCCGGCCCGAAGCCGTGGCCGCCCTGGCCGCCGGGCTGGCGACTACCTGGGCACCAGCCACGCTGAGCACCCGTGAAGTTCATGGTGAGCCGGCTGCGCAACGCCGTGCACGAGCTGTTCTGCGCTGCCCGACGGCTACGACGTCATCGAGGCAACGGTGGCACCACGGTCTTCTGGGACGCCGCCGTGTTCGGGCTGATCGAGCAGAAGAAGGCCAGCACCTCACCTTCGGCGAGTTCTCCAGCAAGTTCGCGGAGTGCGCGACGCGGGCCCCGTTCCTCTCGGACCCCACCGTCATCAGCGCCCCGCCCGGCGAGGCCGCCAGCGCCGAAGGCGAGACCGGCGTCGACCTCTACGCCCTCACCCACAACGAGACCTCGACCGGCGTCGCCATGCCCATCGCGCAGCCCAGCGGCGCCGACGCTGGCGCGCTCGTGGCCGTGGACGCCTCGGCCGCCGGCGGGCTGCGCTTCGACGCCGCCGAGACCGACGTCTACTACTTCGCTCCCCAGAAGTGCATCGCCAGCGACGGCGGCCTCTGGATCGCAGCGGTGTCCCCCCGGGCCATGGAGCGCATCGAGCGCATCGCCCAGAGCGACCGCTGGATCCAGCCTCTATCGACCTCAAGACGGCCATGGACAACTCGCTCAAGGACCAGACCACCAACACCCGGCACAGCCACCATCTTCCTCGCCGTCCACCAGATGGAGTGGATTAAACCGGGAGCAGCGGGATACCTTCCTCAGCAGGCCTTGCCGAATGCTGGTGGTGATCTGGCTACCCACCTACCACAGACCGAGGAAGGCGTCTTCGGCGGACTACGCCACCCCGTTCGTCGCCGACCCGGCGCTGCGCAACAACGTGGTCGCCACCACCATCGACCTCGACGACAGCGTGCAGGCCACCGAGGTGTCAGCCATCCTCCGCAAGAACGGCGTGGTCGACACGGACAGCTACCGCAAGCTCGGCCGCAACCAGCTCCGCGTGGCGCTGTTCCCGGCCATCGACGCGTCCGACGTCGCCCAGCTCACCCGCTGCATCGACTTCGTGGTCGACGAGCTGCGCTCCGCCTGATCAGCACCGCTGACCGACGCCACCTGACCCGCTCCCCGCCGAGCGGGCCAGCCACCGACGCCGTCGCCCAGCCGACCGCCTCGGCCGAACCGACCCGCGTCAGCCGACCGGCTCGGGCTCGGGCACCTCAGCCTCGCCCGCTGCGGCCGCCTTGTGGTGGCCGGGCCCATGCTGGAACCACAGCCAGAACCCCACGGCCCCGAGGAAGAAGCAGCCGAACAGGGCGAACATCTGCCAGAAGGTCTGCGTGTCCAGGCCGCCCCAGCGCCACGCCGAGGGGTGCAGAAGGAACTGCAGCAGCAGGAACATGGCGGTGAAGTACATGGCGAACCACACCCGCGGGTTCCAGCGCTGCACGGCCTTGCCGTAGAGCGCCTCGAGCGGGGCGAACCCGAAGATCACCGCCTGCAGCGACGAGATCCACAGGGTGCCGAGGAAGGCGTCGACGAACACCGCCGTCATCGACGGGTTCGCCGCCTGCACGGCGCTCGACCACGGCACCCAGACGATCCACGAGACCAGGGCGGTCACGATCAGCCCGATGCCGCCGACCGCCAGGCTGGCGGCGTCGTGGTCCTCGCCGACCTCCGAACCGATCACGAGCCCGCAGGTGATGCCGAACACCCAGCCCGGGCGGAAGTCCACCGTGCGGGACAGGACCACGAACACCGTCCCGAGAATGAGGGCGAGCGGGAACAGCCGCAGGTGGTTGTGGAAGTGCTGGCCGTGGCGCCGGCGGATGTAGGGCACCCGCAGCAGCTCGAGGATGCAGGTGATCACGATGAAGGCCAGCGTCAGCGCCGAGAACAGGACGGCGGACTGCCGGTTGAAGCCGAACGACGGGTCGAGGTTGCCGGAGATGAAGGCCCCGAGCGATGCGAAGCCCACGAGCAGGATGGCGTTGGGCACCCGCAGCAGGCCGGCCTCGAGCTTGGCGAGCAGCGACCTGACGCCGAGGAACGGCTTGTTCACCCGGTCGTAGTGCTCCTTCAGGGTGCTGTTGATCAGCTCGGCGGGGATGCCCACCATCAGGATCAGGAGCAGGGCGAGGAGCGCGTTGGCCAGGATGTGGCCGAGCGACCAGTCGACCTCCGAGGGGTCGGGCACCGCCGACATCATCCCGGTGCGGACCTCGCCCAGGACCTTCAGGCCCTCGATCTGGGCGATCACCGCGCTCGACGGGGCCGCCAGGTCCGGCGTGGCCTCCGAGCCCTTCGGCGTGCCCGGAGCGCCGGCACCGTTCGTCCCGGCACCGCCGCCGGAGCCGCCCCGCGCCACGCCGATGCCGCCGACCTGCAGGGCGGGGAGGGGCGACGCCGGTGGTGCCGGGTCGATCCGCACCGGCCGGGAGGCGATGGTGGTGGTCGTCACGACGGGGAAGGTGGTCGTCGTGGTCCCGCCGGGCACCGTCGTGGTCGTCGTGGTCGGGACCGTCGTCGTCGTCGTGGTCGGGACCGTCGTCGTCGTCGGGACCGTCGTCGTCGCGACCGTCGTCGTCGTGGTGGTGGCCGTGGTGGTCGTGGTTGCCCCGGTCGTGGTCGTCGTCGGGTCCGTCGTCGTGGTCGTCGTGGGCGGGACCGTGGTGGTGGTCGTGGTCGGGACCGTCGTCGTGGTCGTCGTCGGGACGGTGGTCGTCGTGGTCGTCCCGACCGGCACCGTCGTGGTGGTCGTCGGCACGGTCGTGGTGGTGGTCGGGACCGTCGTCGTCGTGGTCGGGACCGTCGTCGTGGTCAGGACCGTCGTCGTGGTCGTCGTCGGGACGGTCGTGGTCGTGGTCGGGACGATGGTCGTCGTCGTGGTCGGGACCGTCGTGGTCGTGGTCGGGACCGTCGTGGTCGTCGTGGGGACCGTCGTGGTCGTCGTCGTGGGCGGGACCGTCGTGGTCGTCGTCGTGGGCGGGACCGTCGTGGTCGTCGTCGGCGGCACCGTCGTGGTCGTCGTGGGCGGGACCGTCGTCGTGGTCGTGGGCGGGACCGTCGTCGTGGTCGTCGGATCGACGGTCTCGACGGACACGACCGCCGGCAGCGAGTCCGCGGGGGCGTAGCGGGCGCTGCCGGCGTAGCTCACCACGAACGTGCGCAGCGTGGTCGCGGCGGTGGCGGCGTCGGCACCAGCGCGGGCGACAGCGGCCGACGGCACGTCGAACGCCGCCTGCCCGGCCACCAGGTCGGCGACGGCGAGGGTGGTCCCGCCCTCGACGAGGGCCACCTGACCCTCGGGGACCGGGCCGGCGCCGGGGGCGCCTCGCGCCACCACGGCGTCGAGGTGGATCAGCTGGTCGGCGGTCACCGACGTGGGGGTGGCCGTGAGCTCGACCGTCGCCGCCGCTCGCTGCGCCTCGACGTCGAGCGGGTCGGAGCTGGACCCGGCGAAGCCGACGATGCACCCGTCGTCGCCGCCGTGGCCCTCGTCCTTGCCGAGCAGGGCGCGATCGTCGACCGCCCCGCAGGTCCCGCCGCAGCCCTCATCGTCGTCGGAGGTGATCGCGTCGCCACCCCGACCTCCACCGTCCTCGCACGGGCCCCCGCAGCCCTCGCCGCCCTCGCCGCCGTCCTCGCCAGACAGCACCGCCCGATCCTCGACCGGCCCGCAGCCATCCTCGTCGGCGGTGGTCGAGCCGGCGGCCTCCGTGCTCCCCGGGTACACGGCGGTGTAGTGGTACGTGCCCGCCGCGTCGACGGTGTCGTCCACGAAGCTCGCCGTCGACGGGTCGCACGGCGAGGCGCCCACCGCGAGCGGCACCTCGCCGATGCGCACCGGCGGGCCAGCCCCCGGACCGGTGCGCACGAGGCGCACCACGCCGGTGGGCGCGGTCGCCCCGGGAGCGGTGCCGCCCACGACCGTCACGGATGCCTCGAGCGCGACCGGCTCGCCGACCTCGGTCACCGAGCCGCCGGCGAGCGTCGTGACCGTGGGGGCGAGCGTGGCACCGCCGTCGTCGCCGTCGTCGCCGTCGCCGCCCTCGCCCTTGCCGCCCTCGCCCGCGAGGAGGTGGTCGAGCGGGAGGCCGCTCCCCCAGCCGACGTGGTCCACCACGGAGCACGCACCGCCACCGCTCCCGGCCGGCGTCGCCTCCGCCCGCGGGAGCGCGACGAGCCACGAGACAGCCACCACCACGGCCGCCACCGTTGCTCGCGCGACGGTGCTCACGTCGTCCATCCCCCCTGGTGCGACGGCCCGGCGACGGGCCCTGCTTCGTTCGGTCGTGGGCAACGTACGGAGCAGATGGCCTGGCGGTCCATCGCTCGTTGAAGAATTGACCGTGCCGAAACACAGGACGACATGGTTCCGTCAGCCACCGCTCATGGGCCGCTCAGGAAACGTTCAGGAGCAGGCCAGGCGAGCGAGCGCCACCCGCGAGGCGAGCGGGCGCGACGGGGCATCGCGAGCGCGCCGGAAGCCCGCCCCAACCGCCGACGCCGAGCCGCGTAGGGTCGAGCCATGGCGCCATCTGCTCGGTCCGCTGCCGTCCTCGTCGCCACCACGGCGCTGCTCGCCGCGCTCGCCACGGGCTGCGGCAAGGACGCCGACCCGATGGCCGACGGCACCGTGCGCGTCGCCACCTCGACCGCGGCGCTCGCCTCGCTCGCGGCCAACGTCGCCGGGCCGCACGCGCGCGTCACCTCGGTGGTGCCCGAGGGCCACGACGCCCACACCTACGAGCCCAGCCGCGCGGCCAAGCGAACCTTGGCCTCGGCCGACCTCGTCCTGCTGAACGGCCTGGGCCTCGACGAGCCGGTCGAGGACGCGGCCCGAGACGCCAAGCGCTCGGGCGTGGACATCGTCAAGCTCGGCGACGACGCCGTGGACGACAAGGACCTTGTCTACGACCGCACCTACCCCGAAGACGGCGATCGCCCCAACCCCCACGTGTGGCTCGACCCCGAGGTGGCCAAGGCCTACGTCGACAAGGTGGCCGACGAGATGTCATCGCTCGACGGCGACCACGAGGCCGACTACCGCAAGAACGCCAAGGCGCTCGTGGCCAAGATCGATGCCCTCGACAAGGCGGCCCGCACCTCCACCAAGACGATCCCCAAGGCCCGGCGCCGGGTGCTCGCCTACCACGACGCGGTCCCGTACCTGGCTCGCCGCTACGGCCTGCGCACCCTCCCCGCCGTCCAGCCGTCGGACCTCCGCACGCTCACCGCCAAGCAAGCCACGGCGGCCCGCAAGGCGGTGACGAAGGCGAAGGTGCCCGCCGCGTTCGGTGCCGTCGAGTTCCCCGACGAGCGGTTCGAGAAGGCCGTGACGGACCAGGGGCTGACCTACGCAGCGCTGCGCGACGACGACCTGCCGGGCGCGGCGAACGAGCCCGGCCACTCGTGGCTCGGGCTCGTCCAGTACGACCTGGTGACGCTGGTGCAGTCCTTGGGCGGCAACCCCACCCCACTGCAGGCGGTCGACACCAACGACGTCGGACCGACCAAGGCCACCTACCCGCAGTAGCCGTCGCCCGCCGGCGCCGGAGCGACGGGGGCCCGCCAGCAGCCTCAGGCCTTGGCGGCGGCGAAGCCCTTCTCGAGGTCGGCGAGGATGTCGTCGATCGTCTCGAGGCCGACCGACAGGCGCACGAGACCGGGCTCGACGCCCGTGTCGCGCTGCTCCTGCTCGGTGAGCTGGGAGTGGGTGGTGGTGGCCGGGTGGATGGCCAGGCTGCGCACGTCGCCGATGTTGGCCACGTGGCTGTGCAGCTCGAGCGCCTCCACGAACCGGCGGCCGGCATCGGCACCACCGGAGATGATGAACGCCGGCACGGAACCGGCGCCCTTGCCGCCCGAGTAGCGCTGGGCCCGGTCGTACCACTTCGACGACGGCAGGCCGGCGTACTGCACCGACTCGACCTGCGGGTGCGCAGCGAGGTACTCGGCCACCCGCTGGGCGTTGGTGTTGTGGCGCTCGACCCGCAGGCTCAGCGTCTCGAGGCCCTGCAGGAACAGGAAGGCGTTGAACGGCGAGACGGCGGCGCCGATGTCGCGCAGCAGCTGCACACGGGCCTTGAGCACGTAGGAACCCGGGCCGAGGGCGGGCCAGTAGGCCAGCCCGTGGTAGCTGGGGTCGGGCTCGGTGAACTGCGGGAACTTGCCCGAGGCCGAGAAGTCGAACGAGCCGGCGTCGGCGATGAGGCCGCCGATCGAGGTGCCGTGGCCGCCGATGAACTTGGTGGCCGAGTGCACGACGATGTCCGCGCCGTGCTCGAAGGGCCGGATCAGCCACGGCGACGCCACGGTGTTGTCGACGATGAGCGGCACGCCGACCTCGAGGGCCACCGCAGACACGCCGGCGATGTCGAGGAAGTCGTTCTTCGGGTTGCCGATCGTCTCGCCGTAGAAGGCCTTGGTGTTGGGGCGCACCGCGGCCCGCCAGACGTCGAGGTCGTCGGGGTCCTCGATGAAGGTCACGTCGATCCCGATCTTCGGGAACGTGTAGTGGAACAGGTTGTAGGTGCCACCGTAGAGCGGCGCGCCGGCCACGATGTGGCTGCCCGCCTCGGCCAGGTTGAGCACCGCCAGGGTCTCGGCCGCCTGGCCCGAGGCCACGGCGAGCGCGCCGGGCAGGCCGACGGCGGTGGCCGTCGCCCCCTCGAGGGCGGCGAGGCGGGCCTCGACCACGCCCTGGGTCGGGTTCAGCGATCGGGTGTAGATGTTGCCGATCTCCGCCAGGCCGAACAGGTTGGCGGCGTGCTCGGAGTCTCGGAACTGGTAGCTGGTGGTCTGGTAGATCGGCACGGCGCGGGACCCGGTGGTCGGGTCCGGCTCCTGGCCGGCGTGGATCTGCTTGGTCTCGAAGCCCCAGGTGTCGGTCATGGGCGGCATCGTAGCGACAATTCCCGACCGATCAAGTAGGGATTCGTCACACCGCCGTCACCCGACCCCGATCCCCGCGAATCTGGTGGCTTTCCGCCCCCCCGGGGCGGTCAACGACCAGGTTTCCGGGGCCGCCGACGATGGTGGCCACCGACGATGAGCGCGGGTCGGGAGCCACAGGCGGCGGGGGCGGGTCAGGCGGAGCGGGTGGCCTTCACGGCGCGCAGGCGCGCCGCCTCCCGATCCAGCTTGGGGAGGGCGATGCGCCCGGTGCGCTGGATGTCGGTGATGCCGTGGGGTCGGAGCATGTCCTCGAAGTCGTCGATCTTGGACGGATGGCCCTCGAGCGAGACGGTGAGCGCGTCGTGGCTCACCGCCAGGATCTTGCCCTCGAAGATGCGGACCAGCTCGGACACCTCGTGGCGGTGCTCGACCGGGCAGCGGACCGTGGCGATGAGCAGCTCGCGCTCGACCGAGCGGGTCGGGTCAAGCTCGGTGATCTTGATCACGTTCACCAGCTTGTTGAGCTGCTTCACGATCTGCTCGAGCGGCGCCGAGTCCACGTCGACCACGACGGTGAGGCGGCTGAAGCGCTCGTCCTCGGTGGGAGCGACGGCCAGGGAGTAGATGTTGTAGGCCCGGCGGGAGAACAGGTTGACGATGCGGGCGAGCACGCCCGCCTTGTTCTCGACCAGGACCGACAGGACGTGGTGGTTCATCTGGCTGGGCATCACTCGGCCTCCTGGCCCTCGCCACGGGCCCGCTGGAACGGCGGGACCTGGACGTCGGAGTTGGAGTGCCCGGCGGGGACCATCGGGAACACCTTCTCCATGGCGTCGGTGCGGAACTCGACCACGACCGGCCGGTCGTCGATGGCGTTGGCCTTGTCGATGGTGGCGGCGATGTCCTCGGGGTGCTCGACGCGGAACGCCACGCAGCCCATGGCCTCGGCCCACTTCACGTAGTCCGGCAGGTCCGGCGACAGGTACACCTCGGAGTAGCGCTCCTCGTAGAACATCTCCTGCCACTGGCGGACCATGCCGAGGTAGGCGTTGTTGAGGATGGCGATCTTCACCGGGATGCGCTCGGCCGCGGCGGTGACCAGCTCCTGGGCGGTCATCTGGAAGCAGCCGTCGCCGTCGACGGCCCAGACCATGCGGTCGGGACGGCCGACCTTGGCGCCGATGGCGGCCGGGACCGAGAAGCCCATGGTGCCGAGGCCACCGGAGTTGACCCAGGTGTAGGGGTGGTCGAAGCGCCAGTACTGGCTGGCCCACATCTGGTGCTGGCCGACGCCGCTGGCCAGGATCGTGTCGTCGGGCGACGCCGCGTGCAGCGCCTCGATCACCTGCTGGGGCTTGAGCGGATCGCCCTCGACGTGGGGCTCGTAGGCCAGCGGGTAGCGCTCCTGCCAGCCCGACAGGGTGGCGCGCCACGCGGTGATGTCCGGCAGGGATGCGCCCTGCTCGACCTGGTGGTGGACCTCCTTGACGAGGTCCTCGATGACCAGGCGGGCATCGCCCACGATCGGCACGTCGGGCCGTCGGACCTTGCCGAGCTCGGCCGGGTCGATGTCGGCGTGGATGATCTTGGCGTCCGGGGCGAAGCTGGCGAGGCGGCCGGTGACCCGGTCGTCGAAGCGGCTGCCGAGCGCGATCAGCAGGTCGGACTCCTGCATGGACTGGATGGCCGTGTAGTTGCCGTGCATGCCGGGCATGCCGAGGCACAGCTCGTGGCCGTCGGGGAACGCACCCCGCGCCATGAGCGTGGTGACCACCGGGAAGCCGAGCAGCTCCGCCAGCTCCAGCAGCGCCTCCGCGGCACGCGCCTTGAGGATGCCGCCGCCCGCGTAGATGACGGGCCGCTCGGCAGCCAGCATCAGCTCGACCGCCTCCTTGACCTTCTTGGGGTGGCCGTGGGTGGTGGGCTTGTAGCCGGGCAGGCCCGCGGCCACCTCCTCGTCGGTCGGCCAGTACCACTCCATCGCCGAGCGGGGGTTGGTGGGATCGACGATGTCCTTGGGGATGTCGACGAGCACCGGGCCCGGGCGGCCGGTGGTGGCGATGTGGAAGGCCTCGCGGATGGCCCGGGGGATGTCCTGCGCCTCGGTCACCAGGAAGTTGTGCTTGGTGACGGACTGGGTGATGCCGGTGATGTCGGCCTCTTGGAACGCGTCGGTCCCGATCGCGGCGGTGGGCACCTGGCCGGTGATCACCACCATGGGCACCGAGTCCATGTAGGCGTCGGCCAGGGGCGTGACGATGTTGGTGGCACCGGGCCCGCTGGTCACCATGGCCACGCCGGGCTTGCCGGTGGCGTGGGCGTAGCCCTCGGCCATGTGGCCGGCGCCCTGCTCGTGGCGCACGAGGATGTGGCGGATCGGCGAGTCGATGATCGGGTCGTACACCGGGAGGATGGCCCCGCCGGGCAGGCCGAAGATGACCTCGACGCCTTCCATCTCCAGGCTCTTGATCAGTGCCTGGCCTCCGTTGAGCTTCATGGGGTTCCCTTGGGATTCGGTGCGGGTGGTGCAGGTGGGTGGGACGGCGACCCGTGCGCTCCCTGCAGTCTGCCCGGTGCCTGCGTGCGGCCCGAAAACTGCGACGACCTCCCAGATGGGAGGTCGAGGGAGCGCACGCGGCGGGTGAAGACGACGACGTGCGCTAGGCGAGTACTACGAGTCGGTCGGCGATCTTCATCGGTGGCAAGTATGGGGGACGAGGCGCCATCTGGCAACCCAGATCGGCCGCGCCACCCCAGGCGTGAGCGATCGGCGCCGGCCGAGGCGCCCGGCGGGCAGGCGTCGTCGTCGGGCCAGCCGGCCTGGTCGGTCCCGGCGCCTCAGTCGAGCCGGGACAGGTCCCGGGCCGCGCCCTGGGAGGCGCTGAGGGCGAGCGCGGCATAGGCGCGCAGGGCCTGGCTGACGGGACGATCCCGGTCCACCGGCTGCCAGGGGCGCTCCGAGGCGTCCATCTTCTGGCGGCGCTCGGCGAGCACCTCGTCGGGGACGTCGAGGGTGATCGACCGGCCGTGGACGTCGATCGAGATCTCGTCGCCCTCCTCCACCAGGCCGATGAGGCCGCCGGTGGCGGCCTCCGGCGACACGTGGCCGATCGACAGGCCCGAGGACCCGCCGGAGAAGCGGCCGTCGGTGATCAGGGCGCAGACCTTGCCGAGCCCGGCGCCCTTCAGGAACGCGGTCGGGTAGAGCATCTCCTGCATCCCAGGGCCGCCGGCGGGGCCCTCGTAGCGGACCACGATCACGTCGCCCGGCTGGATCTCGCCGCCGAGGATGGCGTCGACGGTGGCCTCCTGGCTCTCGAACACGCGGGCGGGGCCGCGGAACGTGAACAGCTCCTCGTCGATGCCGGCGCTCTTGATGACGCAGCCGTCCTCGGCAAGGTTGCCGTGGAGGATGGCCAGGCCACCATCGGCCGTGTAGGCGTGCTCGAGGTCCCGGATGCAGCCGCTCACCGGGTTGGTGTCGAGGCGCTTCCACCGGTTGTCGGTGCTGAACGCCTCGGTGGTCCGCACGCCGCCCGGCGCGGCGTGGAACAGCTCCACCGCCTCCTCCGAGGGGGACTCGGCGCGGACGTCCCAGGCGTCCAGCCACTCGGCGAGCGACGCCGAGTGCACGGTGTGGACGTCCTCGTTCAGCTTGCCGCCGCGGCGCAGCTCGCCCAGCAGCGCGGGGATGCCGCCGGCGCGGTGCACGTCCTCCATGTGGAAGTCCGAGCTCGGCGCCACCTTGGAGATGCAGGGCACGTTGCGGCTGATGCGGTCGATGTCCGCCAGGCCGAAGTCGTGGCCGGCCTCCCGGGCGGCCGCCAGGATGTGGAGCACCGTGTTGGTGGAGCCGCCCATCGCGACGTCGAGCGCCATGGCGTTCTCGAACGCGGCCTTGGTGGCGACGTTGCGGGGCAGGACCGAGTCGTCGTCCTCCTCGTAGTAGCGGCGGCAGAGGTCCATGACCAGCCGACCGGCCTCCTCGAACAGCGCCCGGCGCTTGGCGTGGGTGGCGAGGGTGGACCCGTTGCCCGGCAGCGACAGGCCGAGCGCCTCGGTCAGGCAGTTCATGGAGTTGGCGGTGAACATGCCCGAGCACGAGCCGCAGGTGGGGCACGCCGAGCGCTCCACCTCGGCCAGGCCCTCCTCGTCGACCTCGGGGCTCGCCGACGCGGAGATGGCGGTGATGAGGTCCGTGGGGGCGTGGGCCACGCCGTTGACCACCAGGGCCTTGCCCGCCTCCATCGGTCCGCCGGACACGAACACGGTGGGGATGTTGAGCCGCAGGGCGGCGTTGAGCATGCCCGGCGTGATCTTGTCGCAGTTCGAGATGCAGACCAGGGCGTCGGCGCAGTGCGCGTTGACCATGTACTCGACCGAGTCCGCTATGACCTCGCGGCTGGGCAGGGAGTAGAGCATCCCGCCGTGGCCCATGGCGATGCCGTCATCGACCGCGATCGTGTGGAACTCCTTGCTCACGCCGCCCGCCGCCGCGATCTGCTCGGCCACGATGTCGCCCAGGTCCTTCAGGTGCACGTGGCCCGGCACGAACTGCGTGTAGCTGTTCGCGATCGCCACGATGGGCTTGCCGAAGTCCTCGTCGGTCATGCCGGTGGCCCGCCACAAGGCGCGGGCACCGGCCATGTTGCGGCCGTGGGTGGAGGTCCGTGAACGCAGCTCTGGCATGGCCGTCAGGGTAGGCGGCCCCCGCCCGTTCCCGAACTTCGTTCCGCCCGCACGGCCCGGAGGGTGACGACGGGCCCGGGACCCGGCCCCCTAGGTTGGGCGGGACATGGGTGCGGTCATCGAGGTGCGGGGCGTGGTGAAGCGCTGGGGCCAGACGCTGGCCCTCGGCGGCGCCACCTGCACGATCGAGCCCGGCGTCACCGGCCTGCTCGGCGCCAACGGCGCCGGCAAGACCAGCCTGCTCGGGCTGATCCTCGGGCTGGACCGGCCCGACGAAGGCACCATCGAGGTGTTCGGCATCGACCCGTCGACCGCCGGGCCAGACGTCCGGGCCCTGCTCGGCTACTCGCCCGAGCACCACCTCCTGCCGCCCGACGTCAAGGCGGTCGACTTCGTCCGCCACGTCGCCGAGCTGCACGGCCTACCCCGACGGGAGGCCACCAACCGGGCCTCCGACGTGCTGTGGCAGGTGGGCCTCGGCGAGGAGCGCGGCCGCCCCCTCGGCACGATGTCGACCGGGCAGCGCCAGCGGGTGAAGCTCGCCCAAGCCATCGCCCACGACCCGCAGGTCGTGATGCTCGACGAGCCGACCGACGGCCTCGACCCGGTCCAGCGAGACGCCATGCTCGAGCTGATCCACCGCATCGGCCACGAGTTCGGGATCACCGTCCTGCTCTCCTCGCACCTCCTGGAGGAGGTCGAGCGGATCTGCGACGCGGCGGTCATCCTCTCCGGGGGCGTGGTGGCCGCCGCCGGCTCGCTCGACGCGCTGCGCGGCACCGGCGAGGGCGTGGCGGTCGAGCTCGACGGCGACCAGCCGCTCGTCGACGCCACCCTCTCGATCATCCACGGCACCGGCGCCCAGATCCGCCCGGAGGGCCGGGGCTGGGTCATCACCGGCGACGGCCAGCTCTTCACCGCCGTGCGCGATGCCATCGCCCAGACCGGGATCGGGGTGCGCCGCCTAGGCCGGCGCACGGTCTCGCTCGAGGAGGTGTTCCTCGGCGTGGGCGCCGGCGCGGACCCTGCGCTCGACCCACGGCGATCAGGCGAGCTGGGCCACCTGCCGCCGCCGCCCGCTCCCCTGCTGCCCCCTCCGCCTGCGCCGGGGGCACCGACGTGAGCGCCCACGACACGTTCTCGGGGGGCGAGGCGAGGATCATCGACCGCGGCTACCGCAAGTACGACGGGCCCCGCACCGGGGTGCAGGGCGCGGCCCGGACCGTCTGGCTCCACAGCCTGCAGCGGGCGCTGGGCATGCGCCGCACCATCTGGGCGAAGGTGTTCCCGATCATCGCCGTGGCCATGGCGTACGTGCCGGCCATCGTGTTCATCGGGATCCTCGCCCTGTTCCCGAAGGCGCAGACCGCCAACATCCAGCTCCCCACCTACGGCGACTACTACGGCTTCGTCATCTCGGCGATCATGCTGTTCACCGCCACCGTCGCCCCCGAGGTGATGTGCACGGACCGCCGCACCGGCATGCTCGGCGCCTACCTGTCCTCGCCGCTCGATCGAGGCTCCTACTTCCTGGCCAAGGCGGCCAGCATCGCCACGTCGCTCTCGCTCGTCTGCCTGGGACCGCCGCTGCTGATGCTCGTGGCCAACATCCTCCAGAGCCAGGGCCCCGCGGCGGAGGCCGACCGGGTGCTGCCGACCACGTTCCACGTCCTGATCACCGGCATCGCCCTGACCCTGCTGTTCACCGGCATCACCATGGGCGTCACCAGCCTGACCGACCGCAAGTTCGTGGCCACCGCCGCCATCATCCTCCTGTACCTGGTGTCGCTGTCGGTCGTCGGCAGCATGCGGGCCGCCGGCGCGCCCACCGGCTCGGCCGCCTTCGCCCCGACGATGCTCGCCCTCGAGATCGCCCAGCGCCTGCACGGCGAGTACAGCCCGATCATGTGGGGCGTCCCGTCGGCCACCGTGTGGCTGGCGTGGGCAGCGTGGACGTTCGGCGGCTTCGGCCTCGCCTGGTACCGCCTCAAGGTCCTCCCGGTGACGCGATGACGGTCCTCCCACCCGATCCCGCCGTGCTCGCCGCTGCCCCGCCGATGGTGGAGGCCGACGAGGTGTCGAAGTGGTTCGGCGACGTGGTCGCCGTGTCGGGCGTGTCCTTCTCGATCGGCCCGGGCGTCACCGCCCTGCTGGGCCCCAACGGCGCGGGCAAGTCCACCCTGCTGCGGATGCTCTGCGGGCTCACCCCGCCCGACCGCGGCCAGGTGCGGATCCTGGGCGCCGACCCGCGCACGGACCTCGGGGTGCGGGCCCGCATCGGGCTGGTGCCCCAGCAGGAGGCGATGTTCGAGGCGCTCACCGCCCACGCCTTCGTGCGCGTCGCCGGCATCCTCACCGGGGTCGACGACCCGGACGCCGCGGCCCGCTGGGCGCTGGAGACCGTGGAGCTCGATCCCGACGACCACCGCCGGGTCACCAGCTACTCCAAGGGCATGAAGCAGCGGGTCAAGGTGGCGCAGGCCCTGGTGAACGACCCGGCCGTGATGTTCCTGGACGAGCCGCTCACCGGCCTCGACCCCCGGCAGCGCAACCACCTCATCGACCTGTTCGGCCACCTCGGCGAGCAGGGCCGGTGCGTGCTCGTCAGCAGCCACGTGCTCGACGAGGTGGAGCGGTTCGGCTCCCGGGTGCTGGTCGTGGCCCAGGGCCGGCTGGCCGCCATCGGCGACTTCCGCGCCATCCGGGACCTCATGGACGACCGGCCCCACCGCATCCGGGTCCGCACCGACCGCCCGCGCGAGCTGGCGACGGAGCTGGTGGCGCACCGGGGCGTGCTGGCCGTGCGGCTCGAGCCGGCGCTGGCCGGCCGGCCGCCGGGGGTGGTCGTGGAGACCACGGACGCCGGCGAGTTCCGGCGGGGCATCGCCCGCGCCGCCCAGGCCGTGGACGCCGCCCTGCTCGAGGTGGCCCCGCTCGACGACGACCTCGACTCCGTCTTCCGCTACCTGGTGCAACGATGACCACCACCGCGCCCCCGCCTCGCCCCGCACCCACCAGCGCCACCGGGCGCCCGTCGCTCGGGCGTGCGTTCCGCACCGAGTACCGGCTCATCCTCCGCAGCATCTGCACCCCGGGCCGGCTCATCGCCATCGGCCTGCTCGCCGGGGTCAGCGTGCTCACCGCCATCGGGGTGGCCGCCGACGGACCGCTCGACCCGATGCGCGCCGGCGTGCGCTTCGTCAACGGCAACGTGGCCACGCTGGTCCCGGTCGCCGTCCTGCTCTTCGGTGCCGCCGCCCTCGGCGACCTGCTCGACGACGGCTCGCTCGTCTACCTGTGGCTGCGCCCGATCCCGATGTGGCTGCACGTCGCCGCCGCCTGGGCGGCCACCTGCACGGTGGTGGTGCCCCTGGTGGTGGCGCCGGTCGTGGCCTCCACGGCACTGATCCACGCCGACGGGGCCCTCGTGGGCGCCGCGGCCGTCGGCGGGCTGGTGGCGGTGGCCGCCTATGCCGCCCTGTTCGTCATGCTCGGGGTGCGGTTCCGGCGCGCCCTGCCCTGGGGCCTGGCCTACATCCTCATCTGGGAGGGCTTCGTGGCCTCGGCGGGCAAGACCGCCACCAAGCTGGCCATCCGCTCCTACGTGCGGTCGATCCTCACCACCATGACCGGCGTGCAGCTCAAGCTCGGCGAGTACGGCCTGGCCGTCGGCATCGCCGTCCCGCTCCTGGTCGGTGCCGTGGCGTTCGCGTACGCGGCGCGGCGCCTCGGCCGGACCGACGTCGCCTGAGCACCTGAGCACCTGAGCGCCCGGGCGCCGGGTGCCGGGCGCCACCGGTGGCGGCGTAGCGTCGCCGGCCATGACCCTCACCGACGTGACCGTGCTCGCCGCCGCCGGCTACTTCGCCGTGTTCGGCACCGGCTTCGTGTTCCGCCCCGGGCTGGTCGAGCGCTTCGCCCTGCGGTGGACCGACGCCGCCGGGCGCACGGAGGTCCGCTGCTACTACGGCGCCGTGTCCTGGGCGCTCGCCGGCTTCCTCGCCTACCTGGTCGCACAGGACCTGGGCACCGAGGCGCTCACCGGGGTGGTGCTGCTCGCCTCGGCGGTGTTCCTCACCCGGGTCGTGGGCACCCTGGTCGACGGCGGCCGCTCGCACCCCTACACCCGCCTGGCGATCCCGACCGAGGCCGCCTTCGTGCTGGTGACCCTGGGGGTCCGCCTGCTCGCCTAGGTGCTCGGTGGCGCCGGGGGCTCAGGCGCCGATGGCCCGCACCACCCGGTCGACGAGGGCCTCGACCAGCGGGCGGTCGACGGGCAGGCCGCTGAAGTAGAGCCGGTAGCTGATGGGCCCGACGAGCAGGTCGATGGCGAGCTCCGCGTCGACGTCGCCTGCCACCTCCCCTCGCTCCCGGGCCCGCTCGATCATCGTCCCGACCGGCGCGCGCCGGTCGTTCACGAAGCTGCGCAGGCGCGCCGCGATCTGCTCGTCGGCCGCCGCCTGCGCGGCGAGCGCCGGCATCAGCCGGATGGCCCCGCGCTGGGCATCGGGCTCCGCGAGGGGCAGGTAGTAGGCGAGCAGGTCCGAGCGGAGGCTGCCGGTGTCGGGCACCTCGGCCTTCTGGTGCTCGGTGCTGAGGGCGTCGAGCACCAGCGGCTCCTTGCCCTCCCAGCGCCGGTAGATGGTGGCCTTGCCGACCCCCGCCCGCTGGGCGACGGCGTCGATGGTCAGGCCCGCGAAGCCGACCTCGGTGAGCAGGTCCACCACCGCCTCGACGATGGCCTCGTCGGCCCGCGCGTCGCGGGGGCGGCCCGGTCGCCGCTGCGCGGCATCCTGGTGATCACCGTTCACCTCACCAGTCTCGCCCAGCACGGGGCGCCGTGCCTGGAACCGTCGGCCCGGGACAGGTCAACCCTCTCCGGGCGTGACCGCCACGACCGCGTCGGCGATCAGCTCCTCGTCGATGGCCTCCTGGCGGGCGACCGCCGCTTCGGCCCCTCCGAGGTATGGCGTGGCTGCGAGCGCCTCCACCTCGTCGCGCTCGTCCGCCACCACCGCGCCCTCCAGCGCCTCGTCGGCCGCGTGGGCGGGGAGGAACCTGAGCGCCACCACGGCACCGGCCAAGGCGATCGCTGCGCCCACGACCAGGCCCCGGCCCATCGACGAGGCGAAGGCGTCCCGCGCCGCCTACTGGATGGCGAGCCCGTACCGGGTGTCGATCACGTCGGGGTTGCCGCCTGCCTTGGCCGCCACCCCGAAGGCGGTGCCGATCGAGTCGCTGGAGGCGTCGATCACCGCCTGGGGCATCGGCAGCCCGAGGGCCTGCAGGTTGGCGGTGACCGCCGGGGCGTACTGCGCGGAGAACACGGACCCGATGACCGCCACGCCGAGGGCGCCGCCCACCTGGCGTGTGGTGTCGTTCATCGCCGATCCGACGCCGGCCTTCTCCCTCGGCAGCGACCCCATGATCGACTCGGTGGCCGGGGCCATGGCCAGGGCGATCCCGAGGCCGAGGAGGACCTGGGCCGGGAAGATGCGGGCGTAGCCGAGCTCGGGCGTGGCGGTGGCTGCCACCAGGAGGCCGAGGGCGACGGTCCCGAGGCCGGCCGCCACCACGAGCTTGGTGCCGAAGCGGCGGGACAGCTTGGTGGACTGCGGAGCCACCGCCATCATCATCACGGCGAGCGGCACCGAGCGGATGCCGGCCTGCAGCGGGGTGAAGCCCAGGACGTACTGCATGAACTGGGTGACGATGAACATCGACCCGAACATGGCGAAGAACGTGAGGGTGACGGCCAGGTTGGCGGCGCTGAACCGCGGGTTCTCGAAGAAGCTCAGGTCGAGCATCGGGCTCGGCGTGGTCCGCTCCCACCACAGGAACGCGCCGAGCACCGCCAGCCCCACGCCGAAGCCGGCGAGCACCTTCGGGGCGGTCCAGCCGGCGGCCGGCGCCTCGATGATCGCCCACACCAGGGCGACGAGGCCGACGATCGACAGCACCGCGCCCACCGGGTCCAGCTTGGGCCCGTCGGCCGCACGGGAGTTGGGCAGCAGGAAGTACCCGGCCGGCAAGACGACCAGCACCACCGGCACGTTCACGAAGAAGACCGAGCCCCAGTGGTGGTGCTCCAGCAGCCAGCCGCCGAGCATCGGGCCAATGGCGATGCCGATGCCCGACACCCCCGCCCAGATCCCGATGGCCTTGGCCCGCTCGGCAGGGTCGGTGAACAGGTTGGTGAGCAGCGACAGGGTGGCCGGCATGATCAGCGCGGCGCCGATGCCCATGATCGAACGGGTGGCGATGAGCACCTCGGCCGAGGTGGCCAGGCCCGAGGCGATCGAGCCGGCGAGGAAGATCACCAGGCCGATCGACAGCGCGCTGCGGCGGCCGAAGCGATCCCCGAGGCTGCCCGTGGTGAGCAGCAGGCCGGCGAACACGAGCGTGTAGCCGTCCACGATCCACTGCAGCTGGCTGGTGGTGGCGTGCAGGGCGGTGGCCAGCCGGGGCAGGGCGACGTTGAGGATCGTGTTGTCGAGGCCGACCACCAGGAGGCTCGCGCAGAGGGCGGCGAGCCCGTACCAGCGGCGGTCGTAGGGGACGGCGGGGGCGTCGGACGACATGGCGGGAGCTCCGGGAAGCGGGGAACGGGTGCCCGCCCCAGGGGTGGGAGGTGGGGCGGGCACCCGTGGACCGCCATTACAACACTCCGCAGTTCCGAAACCCCGCGTTCTCGGAAGTGATTTCGGTCACCCCGCCCCAACGCCGCCCCCACCCCGAACCGCCTCACCCCGCACGTCGCCAGGCCCCGTGCGTGGTCCGGGAATTCGACGGGATCTGGTGACCTGGGGACCAAGATCCGTCGAACTTCCCGACCGGCCCAAGCTGCGGGTGGATCTCGACGGGATGTGGCGGCCGGGCGGCCACATCCCGTCGAATTTCCCGTCCGACGTGGCGCCGGACGTGGCGCTGGACGCTGGGTGGGTCAGGTGGCGGGCGTGGCGCCGGACGCTGGGTGGGTCAGGTGGCGGACTTCTGGGCCAGGAGCTGGGCGACGAGGCGGCCGTCGGCCTGGCCCTTGGAGGCCTTCATGATCTGGCCGGTGAAGAAGCCCGACAGCTTCTTGCGGGCCTTGTCGTCGCCGGCCTTGAACTGCTCCCACTCCGCAGGGTTGGCGGCGATCACGCCGTCGACGATGGCCTCGAGCGCCGAGGTGTCCATGGCCTCGAAGCCCTTGGCCGCCGCCACCTGGGCGGCGGTGTGGGACGGGTCGGCCACCAGCTCGGCCAGCACCTGCTTGGCCTGGGTGGCGGTCAGGTCGCCCCCCACCTCCATGCGCACGACCTCGGCCAGCCGCTCGGCTGGCAGCGCAGCGCCCCCATCGACCGCCAGGTTCTGGACCACGTGGACGAGCACGCGGGCCGGGTCGCCGCCAGCCTCGATGGCGGCGAGCGCCTGGTCATCCTGGCCGCGCTCGACGGTGACCACCACGGCCTCCGCGGTGGGCGCCTCGCCGGTGGCCTCCGCCAGGCGGTGGCGGCGCTGCGACGGCAGCAGCGGGAGCGATGCCCGGATCTCGGCGATGCGGTCGGCGGCGAGCTCGACGGGCACCAGGTCCGGCTCGGGGAAGTACCGGTAGTCGTCGGCCTCCTCCTTCGAGCGCATGGTGTGGGTCTGGCCGTCCGCCTCGTCCCAGTGCCGGGTCTCCTGGACCACGACCTCACCGGCGGCGTGGGCGTCGGCCTGGCGCTTGGCCTCGAACTCGATGGCGCGCACGAGCGAGCGCAGCGAGTTGACGTTCTTGATCTCGCAGCGGGTGCGCAGCTCGTCGGTGCCCTCCCGGCGGACCGAGACGTTGGCGTCGACCCGCAGGGACCCCTCCTCCATCTTCCCGTCGGAGATGCCGCAGGCGACCAGGATCGAGCGGAGCTCGGCCACGTACTGGCGGGCCTGCTCGGCCGAGCGCACGTGGGGCCGGCTCACGATCTCGAGCAGCGGGACGCCGGCGCGGTTGTAGTCCACCAGCGAGTACTCGGCGCCCTTGATGCGCCCGGCACCGCCGACGTGGGTGGACTTGCCGGTGTCCTCCTCCAGGTGGGCGCGCTCGATGCCGACGACGTGCCCGGAGGGCAGCTCCAGGAACCCGTCGACCACGATCGGCTGGTCGTACTGGGAGATCTGGAAGTTCTTCGGCATGTCCGGGTAGAAGTAGTTCTTCCGGCTGAACACCGAGCGCTGGACGGTGGCGTCCACCGCGCAGCCGAAGGCGGCGGCGAGCTCGACGGCCTTCTGGTTGACCACCGGCAGCGTGCCGGGGAGCCCGAGGGTGACCGGGTCGATGTTGGTGTTGGGCTCGTCGCCGAAGCTGTTGGGCGCGCCCGAGAACATCTTGGTGACGGTGTGCAGCTCGGCGTGGACCTCGAGGCCGCACACGAGCTCCCAACGAGAGCCGTCGCGCGCCTCCACCACCAGGACGTCGTCGCTGTCGGGGACGGTGATCGGGTTGCCGAGCGAGTCGGTGGGCACGGTGGGGGCGCTCATCGGGCCTCCTCCCCTGGGGCGGCGGCTTCGAGGGCCGCCGCGGTGCGGAACATGGGGACCTCGCCGAGGGCGGGCGCCAGGACCTGCACGCCCACCGGCAGCCCGGCGGCGTCGGTGCCGAACGGGACCGACATGGCGGCGTGGCCGGCCAGGTTGGTGGGGATCGTGCAGATGTCGTTGAGGTACATCGTCAGCGGATCGTGGATGGCGCCGATCTCGAACGCCGTGGTCGGCGTGGTCGGCGACAGCAGCACGTCGAATCGCTCGTAGGCGGCGGCGAAGTCCCGGCAGATGAGCGTCCGGACCTTCTGCGCCTTGCCGTAGAAGGCGTCGTAGTAGCCGGCCGAGAGGGCGTAGGTGCCGAGCATGATCCGGCGCTTGACCTCGGCACCGAAGCCGGCGGTCCGGGTGGCCACCATCATCTCGTTGGTGGTCGGGGCGTCGACCCGCAGGCCGTAGCGGACGCCGTCGAAGCGGGCCAGGTTGCTGGACGCCTCGGCCGGGGCGATCAGGTAGTAGGCCGACAAGCCGTAGGTGACGGCCGGGACCGACACCTCCTCGACGGTGGCGCCGGCGGCGGCGAGGGCGTCGGCGGCGGCTCGGACCTGGGCGGCCACGGCCGGGTCGATCCCCTCCCCCATCAGCTCCGCGACGAGCCCGACGCGCAGGCCGGCGACCCCGTCGCCCAGGTGCTGGGAGATGGCGGGGACCTCGCCGGGCAGCGACGTGGCATCGGCGGGGTCGTGGCCGGCGATGGCCTCGAGCAGGACGGCGGCGTCGGCCACCGTGGTGGCGAACGGACCGACCTGGTCGAGCGAGGAGGCGAAGGCGATGAGGCCGTAGCGGCTCACCAGCCCGTAGGTGGGCTTCACGCCGACCACGCCGCAGAACGCCGCCGGCTGGCGGATCGAGCCACCAGTGTCCGAGCCGAGCGAGATCGGGGCGAAGCCGGCGGCCACCGCCGCAGCGGAGCCGCCCGAGGACCCGCCCGGCACCCGGGTGGGGTCGACGGGGTTGCGGGTCACGCTGAACGCCGAGTTCTCGGTGGAGGAGCCCATCGCGAACTCGTCCAGGTTGGTCTTGCCCACGGTCACGGCGCCGGCGGCGGCCAGCCGCTGGACGACGGTGGCGTCGTAGGGCGGCACCCAGCCCTCGAGGATCTTCGACGAGCAGGTGGTGGCGACGCCCTTGGTGCAGAGGTTGTCCTTCACGGCGACCGGCACCCCGGCGAGCGGGCCGACGGCCTCGCCGGCGGCGACGCCGGTCGACCTCGGCCGCCGCGCACGGGCGGCCTCCGCCGTCACCTCGTTGAAGGCGTGCACCTCGCCCTCGGCGGCGTCGATGCGGGCGAGGTGGACCTCGAGCACGTCCACGGCCGAGCGTTCGCCGGCCGGACGGCGGCCGCGATGGCGGCGGCGGTCTCCACGGTGTCACGGCGCCTCCCCCAGGATGGTGGGGACGCGGAACCGGTCGTCCTCGGCCGCCGGCGCGCCGGCGAGCGCGTCGGCGGGCGCGAGCGTCGGGCCGGGCTCGTCGGTGCGCAGCACGTTGACCAGGTCGAAGGGGTGCGAGGTGGGCGCGACGTCGGCGAGGTCGAGCGCCTCCACGTCGGCCGCGTGCTCGAGGATCGCGCCGAGCTGGGAGGTGAACGTGTCGAGCTCGTCATCGGCGAGCGAGAGCCGGGCGAGCTTGGCGACGTGGGCGACGTCGTCGCGTGAGATGCGGGCGGACATGGGGTCCGATGCTACGGCCCCGGCCACGGCGCCCCGAAAGGCCTTGGGCTCAGCGGGCCCAGACCTCGCTGCCCGAACCGTCGACGAGCGGGCGCAGCTCGCCCGCCGCCACGATGAAGGTCAGCCCGGCGGCCGCCGAGGTCCGGGCCGCGACGCCCGCCACGATCCGACCCATCGCTGCCGCCACCTGGTCGGCGCCGACCTGCTCGTCGAAGGCGACCGCCACGCAGGGCCCGGGGGTGCCGTCGCCCTGGTCGACGACGACGTGGCGGGCCGAGGTCGCTGCCGGCTCCGCGGCGACCGCTGCGGACACGGCCGCGGCGACGTCGTCGGCCAGCCCGACCGCCGGCGAGGCCACCAGCACACCGATGCCCGCGGGGCTCCCTCCGGCGAGGTCGCCGGGGTCGCCCGGGCCGCCCGGGCCGCCCGGGTCGCCGCCATCGCCGGCGCCGCCGGCCAGCACCGCAGCGAGCTCGGCCGCGCCGAGCAGGACCGCCCTCGGCGAGCCCGGGTCGACCGCCAGGCGTCCGTCAGGGCCCACGGCAGCGAGCTCGACCGCCCAGCGCCCGGGGCGCTCGACGCACACCGCGCCCTCGGGGCGCCAGCGCAGCACCGCCTCACGGGACGTGAACGCGGGGAACGCCAGGCCGGCCTCGTCCTCGTGGAGGGCAGCGGTGACCACATCAAGAACCACCAGCTCCACGGTCCCCGCGAGCGACGGCGGATCGGGGGTCGGCACCAGGACCGTGGCGTCGAGCAGGCCTCGACCGACGGCGACGGGCTCGGCCATCAGGCGCCAGCGGTCACCTTGGTGGCGAAGTCGACGGTGGCGGCGAACACCGCCTCCTTGTCGTAGTCCTGGGTGACCACGTGGTAGCTGCGCTCGCACCACATCCGCTCGACCGGGCCGGACACGGCCTCGGCGAGGACGTCGGAGTTGTCCGGCGGGACGACGTGGTCCTGGCGGCTGGTGATGATGAGCAGCGGCGAGGTGATGCGAGACAGCCGGTCACCCAGGTTGTCGGCCGCATCGAACATCGTGAGCAGCGGGGCGAGCGGCGTCTCCGGGTACGCGGTCTCCACCACGCCCGGCTCGGCGATGTCCGAGCCGATGCCCTCGAACCGGTCGGCACCGGTGGCCAGGACCTCCTGCACGGCCTCCCGCATCCCGGGCGGGACGGTGACGACCGCGTTGATGCACACGAGCCCGGCGATCTCGGGGTGCTCGGAGCCGAGCCACGCGGTGAGCGCGCCGCCCATCGACAGGCCGACCACCACCACCTGCTCGCAGCGGGCGGCGAGGGCCTGGTAGCGCGCCTCGGCGTGGGCGGACCAGTCCTCCCAGCCGGTCTCGAGCATGTCCTCCACCACGGTGCCGTGGCCGGG
Organism: Acidimicrobiales bacterium; assembly: GCA_046331115.1. Taxonomy (GTDB): domain Bacteria; phylum Actinomycetota; class Acidimicrobiia; order Acidimicrobiales; family Iamiaceae; genus Aquihabitans. The sequence goes on along the minus strand of JAXLRJ010000001.1, from coordinate 33,384 downwards.
GAGCAGCGGCAGGTCCACGGTGAAGCCCGCGGCGGCCAGGCGCTCGGCGAGCGCCCGCATGGACCCGGGGTTGACCGTGAAGCCGTGCAGGACGAGCACGCCCACCGGCCCGCCGTCGTAGGACGTCGGCTCGGCACCGGGGATCAGGTTGGCGGGCAGGTCGTCGGTCATGGTGCTCCTCGAGGGGCGGATGGACCGGAACAGGCAAGCACACCGGGGCGCGCCCTGCACCGGGGAGCCGCCCGCCTTCCTTGACCCGCCGGTCAGTCGGGTGGTCCACTTGCGCCACCATGACCGACGACCGCCGCCTCACGACGCAGGGCCAGGAGCGCAAGCAGCAGCTCCTGGACCAGGCGGCCACCCTCTTCGCCGAGCGGGGCTACGCCGAGACGCGGGTGGTCGACATCGTCCAGGCCGCCGGCGTGGCCAAGGGCCTCTTCTACTGGTACTTCGAGAACAAGGAGGCCTTGTTCCGCGAGCTCGTGGAGCAGAACCGCCTCAACCTCCGCCGGGCCCAGGCCGAGGCCATCGACCCCGACGCCGAGCCGCTCGTGCAGCTGCGCCAAGGCGCCGAGGCCTCGGTCCGGTACATGGCCCGCTACGCCCACTTCTTCGCCCTGCTCGAGGTCGAGAACCTCGAGAAGCAGTTCGCCGACGAGCTCCGCAAGGGCACCGAGGTCCACACCGCCGATGTGGCCGCCATCATCCGGCGGGGCGTGGCCGACGGGACGATCCGGGACGAGGATCCCGAGGTGGCCGCCTACGGGGTCGTCGGCACCGTCGGGTACTACGGCCACTTCCACCGCACCGGACGGGTCTCGCTCGACGTCGACGAGCTCGCCGCATTCGTCGGGCGGTTCGTGGTGTGCGCCCTCGCGTCGGACGAGGCGATCGCCCGGCGGGTGCTCGCCCCCAGCGCGGCGGGGGTCGCGGCCACCCGGTAGGGTCCCCCGCACCGCAGCCCGTCGGACGTCCGAGGAGACACCGTGCCGAAGTTCCTGAGCGAAGAGTGGGTCACCCTGGCCCGCGCCATCCAGGAGGAGTACAAGGGCAAGGGCACCCCGCCCATCGCCCAGGCCCGCATCAACCTCACGATCACCGAGGTCCCCACCGAGGTGAACCCCGGCCCGATCTCCGCCAAGATCGACACCACCGACGGCGCCGCCGAGCTCGACCTCGGCAACTTCGACAGCCCCGACGCGTCGATCAGTCTCGAGTACGACACCGCCAAGGCGTTCCTGGTCGAGGGCAACCCCCAGGTCGTGATGCAGGCGGTCATGAGCGGCAAGGTCAAGATCTCCGGCGACATGACCAAGGTGCTGGCCCTCGGCCAGACCGCGCCGGACGAGACCGCCCTCGAGCTGGGCAACCGGCTGCGCGACATCACCGACTGATCTCGCGCCGATCGCGCCCGGGCGCGGGCGCGTCGCGCCGACGGGCTCAGATGGCGGGGAGCGGTTCGGCCGCGGGGAGCTCCGCGCCCGACGAGGCGCTGGCCGACGCGATGCGCGTCGCGGCCAGGACGCCGCACAGGGCGAGCACGACGCCCGTGCCATAGCCCCAGTGGTAGCTGTCCGCCAGGCCCACCGAGGGCAGGCGGGCCTGCTGCACCGTCTGCATGATCGTGATCCCGAAGACCACGCCGACCTGGATCATCATCTGCTGGGCGGCGCCGGCCACGCCCAGGTCCTCGCGGGCCACCGAGACGGTCACGCTGGCCGACAGCGGCGGCATGGCCAGGCCCATCCCGACGCCGGCCACCGCGAGGGTGCCCATGATCACCGGGACGGTCGAGCCCTGGCCCAGGAAGGCCATGAGCACGAGGGCGACCACGACGGCCGAGGCGCCCGACGCGGCGGCGCGCCGCGCGCCGACCCGGTGGACCCAGGCCCCGGCCATCGGCCCGGCGAGCGCGAACGCGAACGGCCGGGCGATGCTCACGAGCCCGGTCTTGGTCTCGGAGAAGCCGAGCACGTTCTGCAGCAGGAGCGGCGTGAGGATGAACGAGCCCATGTAGGCGCCGTTCAGGGCCCCCTGGGCGGCGATGGCGTAGGAGAACCCGGGCCGGCCCAGGTACTCGAGGGGCAGCAGCGGGTGGTCCGCGCGCCGCTCCACCACCACGAACCCTGCCAGCGCGAGCGGCCCGACCACGAGGCAGGCCAGCACGACCGGATCGGTCCAACCGATGCGGGGCGCCTCGTTGAGGGCCAGCAGCAGTGGCGTGACCCCCAGGGCGACCAGCGCGGCACCGGCGACGTCGAAGCGGCCCTCGGCGTGGCGGGGCGTCTCCGGGAACAGGCGCCATGCCAGGGCGAAGGCGCTCAGCACCAACGGCACCTGGGCCACGAAGATGGCCCGCCAGCCCAGCGCCTCCACCAACGGACCGCCCATCACCACACCGACGACGGGGGCACCCGCCGCCACCATCGCCCAGTACCCCAGGGCTCGGACCCGCTCGTGGCCCGGGAAGATGCGGGAGATCACGGCGAAGCTCGCCGGCCCGGTGGCCGCGCCCTCGATGGCGCCCAGGGTCCGGAAGCCGATGAGCGACGGGGCGCTCCACGCCAGGGCGGAGAGGCAGGCCATCACCGCGGCGCCGGCAAGGCCCCACAGGTAGATGCGACGGTGGCCCATCCGGTCGCCGAGCTTGCCGACGAGCGGGCCGATGACCCCGAAGGCCAGCATCGGCCCGACGACCACCCACGTCATGGTGGCGTCGGTGACGTCGAACTCGGTGGCGATGCGGTGGATCGAGACCGCGAGGATCGTGACCGTGACGTTGACGGTGAAGAGGCCGTAGAGGACCGCGACGAGGATCTTCCAGCGGTTGGCGGGGAACGTCACGTCGGCCCCGGTGCCGAGGGCGGCACCAGGGTCGTCGGCCGCGCTGCGGGGCGCGTCGGGTTGGCCTCCATCCTCCGGCACGTCGGCGCACGCTACTTGACCCGCGGGTCAAGAAAGCAGGTGCGAGGCCATGACTCCCGTCACGCGCCGCCACCCTCGATCTCTGGTCACCAACCGCCCCACCAGGGCGGAAACCGACCAGAACCGGAGCCTGCACCCCCGTCTCTGGTCACCAACCGCCCCACCAGGGCGGAAACCGACCAGCTTGCGGGGAGCCGCCGGCGGGCCCGCGCCGATCCGGCGCGGTGACGCGAGGCGACGCGAGGCGGGCGAGGGGCTGGGAGCTCAGCCGAGGATGATGTTGACCGTCGAGCCCGGGCGGACCATCGAGCCGGCCGCCGGGCTGGTGCCGACGGGCGAGCCGGCCGCGGGGCCGCTGACCGAGCCGGCCTGGAACCCGGCCTGCTCGAGGATCGCCACGGCGGCATCGATGTCCGCCGCGCCCCGGATCGACGGGACCGCGACCAGCTCGGGGCCCTTCGACACCTCCAGGCTGACCTGGCTGCCCCGGGGGACCTGGCTGCCGGCCTTGGGCAGCACCGAGATCACCGTGCCCTTCGGGACGGTGTCGCTGAAGCTGCGCACCACCACCGGGGTGAGCTGCAGCGCCTGGAGCTGCGCGGTGGCATCCGCCTCGGAGGCGCCGACCAAGCCCGACGGGATGGTCCGCGGCTCGGGCCCCTTCGAGACCACGAGCGGGACGGTGGAGCCCTTCTCCAGCTTGGTGGCGGTGCCCTTCGGGATGCCGATCACCACGTCCTTGGCGACGTCCTCGCTGTAGCGGCTCTCGGCGACCTTCGGCTTGAGGCCCACGTCGGCCAGGGCCGCGGTGGCGTCGGTGAGGCTCTTGCCGGCGAGGTCCTGGGGGACGGCGACGATGGTCTGGCCGTCGGACACCACCAACGTCAGGGTCCGACCACGTTCGAGCCGCGTGCCGGCCGAGGGCGTCGTGGCCAGGACCTCGCCCTTGGTGGACCCGTCCCGGCGCTCCCGGGTGACCCGCACCTTCCAGCCCGCGGCGTCGGCGACCTTGCGAGCCTGCTCCTCGGTGCGCCCCTCCAGGCGGGGGACGGGCAGGACGCTCTGGGCGTCGTCGGCCTGGCGCTGCATGGCCAGCGCGCCCCCGGCGATGGCGGCGACCAGCACCAACACGAGCAGCACCCAGGGCCAGCGGCGGCGCCGGTGGCCTTCGTCGCCAGCGTCCTCGTCCCCCGGCCCCCCGTCGTCGCCCACGGGCACCGCGGCGACCTCGTCGGTGGTCGGCTCCCGAGCCAGCACCGGCGCCGCCGTGCAGCCGCCGCACCGACGGCACCAGCCCCTGCACCTGCACCTGCCATGGCGACGCCAGTGGCGCCCACCTCGGTGCTGTCCGCGCCATCGTCGTCCTGGTCGAACGGGACCCAGGCGCGCGCCGGCTCCTCCTCGAACGGCTCCGCGCCGTCGTCGGCGCCCTCGGTCGACGCGTCGAGGTCCGCGCCGGCGCCGGCGACCGGGCCCCCGTCGGGCGCCGCACCCGGGTCGGTGAGGTCGATCTCGCCGGGCTCGTCGGGGAGGTCGACGACCTCGGGCACGTCCGCGGCGCCGAGGGCAGCCGGTGGGTCGGTGACGTCGATGACGCCCATGCCCGCCGCCGCGCCCACCGCCAGTGCGGCCGGCTCGGCGCCGCTGACCCAGTGGGGCGGGTCGAGGTCCAGGTCCTCGTCGGTGAGGTGGACCTCGGGATCCTGGGCGACCTGGCCGGGCAGCGGGGCGTGGACGGTGGGGTCCAAGTCCGAGGCGAGCCCGGCGCCGGCGGCCAGCGCGCCCACGAGCGGGAGCGGGGCCGGGCGGGAGAGCTCCCGGGCCGCCCGCAGCAGGCCGGTGGCCAGGGCCCGGGCGTCGATGCGCTGCTCGGGGTCGGGGTGGCCGGCACCGACCAGCACCTCGCGGAGCGCGCCCAGGCCCTCGGGGACCGGGACCTCCTTGTCGACCCGTGCCATGAGGGTCCCGAGCGTCGTGTCGGCCACGAACGGCACCTCGCCGGTGACGGCCTCGATGATGACCAGGCCGAGCGAGTACACGTCCGCCTTGCCCGACAGGGTCTCGCCCTTGGCCTGCTCGGGCGAGGCGTAGCGGGCCGTGCCCAGCACCGCGCCCTGCGGCTCGGTCCACGCCGCCTCGGCCAGGGCGCGGGCCAGGCCGAAGTCCGCGATGCGCAGGCGCTGGTCGTCGCCGAACAGCAGGTTGGCGGGCTTGATGTCGCGGTGGACGAAGCCCCGGCGGTGCGCGTAGTCCAGGGCCCGCGCCGCCTCCAGGCCCACGAGCAGGGCCTGCGATGGGGCGAGCAGCGCCCCGCCGTCGAGCAGCGACCGGAGGCTCCCGCCCGCCAGGTACTCGGTGACGATGAACGCGGCCTCGCCGTCCTCGGCGCCGTCGCTCCAGTCGTACACGGCCATGATGTTGGGGTGGCTGAGGGCGGCGGCCGCCCGGGCCTCGGCCCGGAACCGGCGGAGGAACTCGGCGTCGCCGGCGAGGGCGTCGTGCAGCATCTTGACCGCGACGCGACGGCGGAGCTTCACGTCGTCGGCCAGGTACACCTGGGCGGACGCGCCCATCCCGATGGGGGCGACCAGCCGGTAGCGCCTCCCGAGCACCCGGCCGATCTCTGCCGTCATGCGGGGATTGGCCACCCAGCGAGGGTACCGCCCGGTCCGCGCCGATTCGGGGAGGCCCCCGTCACACCGGCGCGATGGCACGATCGCCCCGGCCACCCGGCATGATGGCCCCATGCAGGACGTCGCCGACGCACCCCCCGCCACCAGCGACCAGCCCGGCGACGGCCCCGCCACCCCCGCCGGCAAGCGCCCGCCCATGTCCACCCGCAACCGGCGCATCGTGAGCGCCGTGATCCTGATCGCGGTGCTGGCCATCGCCTTCGTGGGCACCCGGGGCCTCGGGACGAGCGGCGGCGACAACCTGGACCAGGCGATCGTGGCCCTGTTCCCGAACGACGGCGCCCAGGCGCTGCGCCAGACCGAGGTCGGCGTGGACCTGAAGCCCGGCTACGACGGTCGGCTGGTGATCAACGGCGTGGCGATCCCCGAATCGCAGATGATCGGCGCGCGGGACCCCAAGACCACCGATCCCCGCGACATCGAGGAGAACGGCATCCGGCCCAACAACAAGAACCACGTGTTCTTCAAGCCGGGGCCCGGCAAGGTCTTCGAGGAGCTCCCGCAGGGCACCGTGTTCATCACCGCCCGGTTCTGGCAGGACGGCCGCAAGTCCGAGACCAGCCGGGTCGTGAGCTGGACCATCCGGGTCGACTGACGGCGACCGCGCCGACGCCGGTCAGGGCAGCTCGCCGGTCTCCAGGAGCTGGACGAACTGGGCCTCGTCGAGGATCGGCACCCCGAGCGCCTCCGCCTTGGTGACCTTCGAGGCACCCGGCGAGGCACCGACCACCAGGGCGGTGGTCTTCTTCGACACCGAGCCGGGGGACTTGCCGCCCCGGCTGGTGATGGCGACCTCCGCGCCCTCCCGGTCGAACCCCTCCAGCGTGCCGCTGACCACCACGGTCATCCCGAGGAGGGTCTGGGGCTCGGTGGACGCCTCGGGCCCCTGGGTGTTGAGGCCCGCGGCCACGAGGCGATCGACCAGCTCGGCGTGGCCGGGATCGTCGAACCACCGGCGCACCGAGGCGGCGATGACCTGGCCGACGCCGTCCACCGCGGCCATGGCCTCCACCTCCGCGGCGCGGATGCGGGCCAGGTCGCCGAAGGCGGCGGCCAGGGCCTGGGCCCCCGAGGGCCCGAGGTGGCGGATGTTGAGGCCGACGAGCAGGTTGGCGAGCGGCTTGTCCTTGGTGGCGTCGATCGCGGCGCGGAGGTTGGCCACCGCGTCCTCGCCGAGGCCGCGGAGCCCGTCGGCCGTGGACTTGAACAGCGGTGCGTCACCGACCAGCTCGGCGACCACGTCGTCGTCGAGGTCCGGCGCGTGGTGCGGCTGGGTGGCGGTGATGTCCACCTCGGTCACGGCATCCAGCCGGGCGGTGGGATCTCCGAGGCGGACCTGGGCGTGGGTGACCGCGTCCGAGGCCCACCCACCCACCAGCGCCCGCAGGCGGGCCAGCCGCTCCCAGTCGACCTCGTAGAGCCCAGCCACGTCCGCGAGCACGCCCAGGTCCAGGAACAAGCGGATCCGCTGGGTGCCGAAGCCCTCGATGTCCATCGACCCCCGCCCGGCGAAGTGCTCGAGGCCGCCGGCCCGCTGGAACGGGCACTCTGGGTCCACGCAGCGGGTGTCGCTCTCGTCCTCGGGCCGGACGAGCGTGGACGAGCGCGGGCACGGGCAGGTCACGGGGAACGCCCAGGGCGGGCGCGCCTCGTGGGCGTCGTCTCGGACGGGGCCCACGACCTCGGGGATCACGTCGCCGGCACGGCGGACCACGACGGTGTCACCGACCCGGACGTCTTTGACCTGGACCTGGTCCTGGTTGTGGAGGGTGGCGTGGGTGACGGTGACCCCGCCGACGAACACCGGCGCCAGCACGGCGTAGGGCGTGACGCGGCCGGTGCGGCCCACCGACACCTCGATGGCCTCGAGCAGCGTGGTGCGCTCCTCCGGAGGGAACTTGTAGGCGATCGCCCACCGGGGCGCACGCGAGGTGACCCCGACCCGCTCCCGTCGGGCCAGGTCGTCGACCTTGATGACGACGCCGTCGATCTCGTAGTCCAGGTCGTGGCGACTCGATTCCCACCGCTGGCAGAAGGCCAAGGCCTCGGCCACGCCGGCGACCACGGTGGCCTCCGGGTTGACCGGGAAGCCCCAGCCGGCCAGCGCGTCGAGCGTCTCCCGATGGGACTCGAACGACGGGCCGCCCTCCACCTCGCCCAGCTGGTAGCACCACATCGAGAGCTCGCGCGCCGCGGTGACCTGGGCGTTCTTCTGCCGGAGCGACCCGGCGGCGGCGTTGCGGGGGTTGACGGCCACCGGCCGGGGCTTGACCCCGGCGGCGAGGCGCTCCCGGTTCTCCTCCTGCTGGGTGGCCTGGAGCCGCTCGAACGCGGTGCGGGACATGTAGATCTCGCCTCGGACCTCCAGCACGTCCGGGGCACCGGGCGGCAGCTCGGACGGGATGACGGCGATGGTGGCCACGTTGGCGGTGACGTCCTCGCCCGTCTGGCCGTCGCCCCGGGTGGCGGCCTGGACCATCCGGCCGCCCTCGTAGCGGATGGAGATGGCGACGCCATCGATCTTGAGCTCGCAGGAGAGGTCCGCGGCCCCGGACCGGTCGTCGGCCAGGCGCCGCTCCAGGCGCTCGCCCCAGGCGGCCAGCTCCTCGGGGGAGAAGGCGTTGTCCAGCGACATCATCGGCACCCGGTGGACCACCGGGGCGAAGGTGGCCGACGGCGGCGCCCCCACCAGGGCGGTCGGGGACCCCTCGACCACCAGCTCGGGGTGGTCTGCCTCCAGCGCGCGCAGCTCCCGGACCAGGTCGTCGTAGTCCGCATCCGAGATCACCGGGGCGTCCTCGGCGTGGTAGCGGCGGTTGTGCTCGGCGATCTCGGCCCGGAGCACCGCCGCCCGGGCCGCCGGGTCTGCGGCGGTCATCGTCGGCACACTACCGGCGCCATGTGACAACGTAGGAGGGGTCGGGACGCAGCGACCGGAGGGCCGCCGAGTGGGTCGAAAGCCTCAACTCGGACGCCATCCGGCCGACGGTTCCGTATCGGTTGGCACACCTTCGTTCGAGGACGCGGATCCGCATGACGCTCAACGGCACCCTTGAGGACTTCTCCCCCGCCGGCATCCTCAAGGTCCTCTCTGCCGACGGTCGCACTGGTGCGGCCCGGTTCGGCGGACCTGCGGGCTGCACGGTCTACCTGCACCGCGGCCAGCTGTACTTCGCCCGCAACGAGGCCACCGACGAGGCCCTCGCCACGGCGCTGGTGCGCCCCGGGCGCCTCACCGCCGACGACTGGGGCCGGGCCATCGACGCTTCCGGCGAGCGCCCCATGGTGGGCGAGCTGCTCGTGCGCAACGGCTCCATCGCCCCGGACCTGCTCGCCTCGGTCGTGCTCTCGGTGGTCTACGACCCGCTGATCGAGCTCTTCCGCGACGGCACCGGCGAGTTCGACTTCGAGACCGACACCGTCCACTGGCTCGGCCCGTTCCGCGCCTTCCCGGTCGATGCCATCGTCGGCGAGGTGCGCAAGCGCGTCCGCGAGGTCGACGAGTGGAGCGCCGCCATCCCGAGCCTGGACGTGTGGGTCGAGGCCCGCCGGACCCTGCCCGGGTCGGCCGCCCAGGTGACCCTCCTCCGGGAGGACTGGGAGCTCGTCACCGCCCTCACCGGGCCGCGCAGCATCCCCGAGCTCGCCACCGAGCTGGGCCGCGGCAACTACTCCACCGCCCGGGTGGTGCACCGCCTCCAGCAGGCCGGCCTGGTCGAGGTGGTGTCCAACGACGCCGAGGCGCAGGTGGTGCCGATCCGACGGATCGAGCCCGACGCCGAGACCATCGTCACCGGCGCCGACGACCTCGAGCGGGACCCGCTGCTGGACATGGGCCTCCCCCACCGGACCCACTCGGTCGAGGCCACCGACCCCCTGACGGCCCACATCGGCGACGCCATCGCCGGTGCCCTGGCCGACGAGCCCTCGGCGGCGGTCACCGAGCTCACCGCGGTCGACCACGAGGCGCCCGACGTGCCCGAGGCGCCCGAAGACGACGACGCCAGCTGGGACGCCAAGCGCCGTGTGGACAGCAGCGAGGCCCTCCACCACGAGGGCATCGAGCCGACCTCGCTCGACGAGCCCCGACCAGCGGACCCCAACGCCGCCTGGCTGGCGGACCTCTACGCGCAGTTCATCGACGACCCCGACATGGGCGGGAGCGGCAAGAAGCGCAAGAAGGGCGACACCCAGGTCCTCGACGTGGCCTTCAAGGCCACCGAGCAGGAGGGCGAGGCGCGGGTCTCGACCCTGAAGCGCCTCATGGGCGCCCTGAAGAAGATCTGACCCTGGGCCCGGCGCGTCAGGCGCCGACGGACAGGCGGATGCCCATCACCTGGTCGTGGATCTTCTCGGCCAGCTCGCGCGCCAGCGTGAAGACGTGGTCGGCCTGCACCTCGTCGTGCAGGGCCAGCCCGCAGACCGGCGTCACCAGCGCCTGGCGGCGCAGCAGCACGGGGTCGCACCCGTTCTGCACCAGCTCGCACCACTGGGCAGACAGCTGCCGCCAGTACCGGGAGTTGTGCTCGCCGAGGGGCCCGTCGGTGGGCACCGCACCCCAGGCGACCCAGCCACCCCGCTCGAGGTAGGCACCGAGGGCACCCGCCGACCCGGTCACCTCGGCCCCCACGGGCATCGACAGCAGGCCGGGGCCGGCCTGCATGATCAGGCGCCAGTCGGCGGGGCCGCACACGTGGACGCCGGTCAGGGCCCGGCCTTCGATCGCCGCCAGGGCGCCCGACAAGACGTCGACGACCTCGTCGGCGGGCAGGGGCAGGTCCGCGCGCAGGCCGCCCACGAGGCCGGGCTCGTCGAACACGACCAGCCGCGGCACGCCTGGCGCCCGCTGGTCGGCGAGAGCGAGCAGGTCCCGTGCCCGCGTGGCCACGGCCCCGCTCGCCACCGCGAAGGCGAGGCGGGCCGGGACGCCAGCGTCGACGAGGGCGAGGCCCACGGTGACCGGACCAGTGAGCTGGAGCTTGACGGGGCCGGTGCGCCCGGCAACGGCGTCCAGGAAGGCGCGCCACGACGTGAACGGCCGGCCGGCCAGGTCCCGATCGCCGAGCGGCGCGGAGGGGTCCAACGCCTCGGGGTCGGGCACGGAGAACGAGCCGTCCTCGGCCAGCTCCACGCCGGCGACGCCCCACAGCGCCTGGGGGATCATGAACTCGAGCGGATCGACGCCCGGCAGCGTCGGCGCCGCCGGCAGCTCGGGCGTGCGGTCGAGCACGAAGGCGATCGCCTGGGCCCGATCACGGTGGGGCAGGCTGCCGACGGAGGTCGGGGCGCCGAGCGGCAGGGCCTCGGGGACCCCTCCCTCGTGCTCCGAACCCTGCGCAGCCTCCACGCTCCGACCCCTCTGCTCCATCTCCTCGGGCCGGTTGGCCCTTCCCCCACCCACAGGAATAGCGACCGGCGGGACGCGTCGGCAAGTCTCCACGCATGGCATCGATCGCCCGGCTGCAGCTCTGGCCCCTCCGGGCCTGCTGGGTGGTGCTGGCGCTGCTGGCCGTGGCGTCGGCGAGCGGCGCCCTCGCAGACCGCAGCACGGCGGTGGCGGCGGTGCTGACCGTGCTCGGCTGGCTCGCCTGGGGTGCCGGCCTGGTCGCCATGCTGGTGCCGCGGAGCCTGGCCCTCACCGCCGCGCGCCTCGCCGTCCCCACCGGCGCGCTGGCGGCGTCGGCCGCCGCGGTTGGGGGCACCGCCGGCCAGGGCCTCGTCGCGGCGACCCTCCTCGTGGCGCTCCTCACCGTGGCGGTGCTGCTGGCGCCGTGGACCACCGACGCCTTCGTCGACGGCTCGTCCTACGGGCCCGAGCGGCGCATCCCGTTGCGCACCCCGGTCGCCATCGCGGCGCTGGCCGTGGTCACCTGGGCGGTCGTGGTGGCCGGCGCCGTCGCCGGCCCGCTGCTGCTCGCCGCCCACCAGGCCCTGGCCGGCATCCCCGCCCTCGTGGTGGGTTGGGCGGTCGCCGTGCTCGGCGCCCGCTCGCTGCACCAGCTGTCGCGCCGCTGGCTGGTGCTCGTGCCCACCGGCATGGTCCTCCACGACCCGCTCACGATGCCCGAGCCGCAGCTGTTCCTGCGCCAGACCATGGCCAGCCTCGGGCCGGCGGTCGTCGACGACCCGGCGGACGAGGGATGGAGCATCGAGGACCTGACCGCGGGCGCCAGCGGCCTCGTCGTCGAGCTCGCGCTCGACGAGCCGGTCGAGCTGCTGGTGCTCGAGGGCCGGCGCGGCACCACCCTGCGCGAGGTCGACGCGGTGCGCTTCACGCCCAGCCGCCCGGCCGAGCTGTTCGCCGAGGGCCGGGCCCGGCGCCTGCCCGTCAGCTGAGCGGGCCCACCCGCGCCACCCGGGTGATCCGCCGGCCCCACGCCAGGCGGGCGGCGCGCACCATCTCCTCGGGGTCGCCCGTGGTGGCGTAGCGCACCCGGCGGCGCCCACCTGCGGCAGCCGCCGGCTCGGCCAGGCGCCCGGCGACCTCTGCCGCCGCCCCACCAGCAGGGTCCACGAGCCGGGTGCCGGGGAGGTGGGCGGCGAAGTGCTCGGTGGCAGCCGGGTAGTGGGTGCAGGCGAGCACGACCACGTCCGCGCCCCGCAGCGGCGCCACGATGCGCCGCAGGTCCCGATCGAACGCGTCGGTGCCGATCCGGCCCGCCTCGATGTGCGCGGACAGCGGCTGGGCAACCCGCGAGGCGACCCGGCGCCCGGGCCGATCCAGCCCGCGCCGGTACGCCCCAGAGCGCACGGTGCGACGCCCCGCCACCACGCCCACGAACGAGGCATCGGCCGGGACGGCGCGGATCCCGTGCTCGATGATCCCCTGGACCGGCACCTCGGCGTCGGCCAGGAGCGGCGCGACCGTGCTGGCCGCGTTGCACGCCAGCAGCACCTCCGTGCACCCCCGGGCGGCGAGCTGGTCGACGATGGCCCGCAGCCGGTCGCGCAGCTCGCGAGTGGGCACCATGCCGTAGGGCGTGGCGCCGGTGTCGGACCAGTACGTGACGTCGAGCGCGGGGGCGAGCCCGTCGAGCAGCCCGAGGACCCCGAGCCCGCCGATCCCCCAGTCGACCACGCCGAGGTGCGGGGCGGTCACGGGTACGAGAGCGGCTCGGTGACGCCCTTCTCGAGCGGCCCGGAGTCGAACGCCACCACACGCTGGGTCGGGGTCACGTTCAGCACCTCGAGGTGGCTCCCCGGGAACCGGCTCTCCAGGTACCAGCGGTACTCGTGCTCGGCTCGGATCGGGTTGTAGCGCAGCATCGTGCGCCAGTCGGGGTGGGTCGTGAGGGCCTCGAGGTCCTGAGCGAACTGCGGGTGGCGCTTGGGCATCGTCAGGTGCGACAGCGAGGACCGGACCAGCAGCGGCACCTCCCGCGCCTTGACCGGGGCCGCCACCATGTCGACCACCCAGAGCCGGCCGCCGGGGGCGAGGACGCGACGGACCTCGGCCATGATCGGGTCCCAATCCAGGTAGCGGAACGACAGGAACGACAGCACGACGTCGACCGAGTCGTCCGGCAGGTCCACCACCGGCCCGTCGATCCGGTCGAACCGCAGCCGCTCGCGGCCGGCGCTGCGGGACCGGGCCCGCTCGACCATGGCGGCCGAGTCGTCGAGGCCCACGCCCGAGGCGAGGTGCCCGAGGTCGTCCAGCTCGCGCAGCAGGGCGCCGTTGCCGCACCCGACCTCCAGGACCCGCAGCGGGCCGCCCACGTCGGCCTTGGCCTGGGCGACGTGGCGCTCGATCCACGCCCACTCCGGCTCGCGCACCTTGATGTCGACGTAGGCCCGGTCGTAGAGCTCGGCCACCTTGTCGTAGGACGTGGTGCCGTCGGGGTCGGCGGGCTCGTGGACGATCATCGGCTCGACCGGCGCCCCCGCGTACTTGCGGACCGACCCAACCACGCCGTGGGACTTCTTGCCGGGGGTGGCCACGAGGTAGAGCACGTCGCGCTTCTCGGGCTGGCGGCCGGCCCAGGCGAAGCGGTCCTTGCGGGCCGACACCGTCGTGTAGCCGTGGTTGCCGGCCGTCGGCACCCCGAACGTGCGGGCGAAGAACGGGGCGAACCAGCGGGCCGTGCGGCACGCGTGGAAGTGGGCGGACCCGTCGGGAGCGAACGGGATGTCCATCTGCCGCCACTCGTGGGGCGAGAACTGCTCGGGCCAGTCCGTGGTGCGGAACATCGGGCCGTACATGCCCGAGTGCCCGATGAAGTGGAGCTCCCGGATCTGCGCGCCCGACGCCGCCAGGCGGTCCATCTCGGCCACGAAGTCCGCCTTGCCGTCCAGCGCGGCCAGCTGCACGTCGCAGTCCGGGTGGGCGGCCTGCAGCTCGCGCACCATCGTGCGCGCCGCGGCAGCGAACGCCGCCGACCCACCTCGGTACCGGGTGGTGTGCGCCACCCAGATCACCGGCTTGGCGCTCGCGTGGGCCGACGGTGGAGCACCGCCGGCCGCGGCTGCGAAGTCGGAGGCCGCCTCCTCGGCGAACGTGCGGCGAGGGTGGTCGCCCGCAGGCACCCAGGCGCCGAAGTCCCCCACCAGCTCGAGCACCTCGCGGTGCTCGACGTCGAACACCCGCATGCGGGCAGGTGCCGGGGAGTAGGCGTGGAGGGTGAGCCCGCCGGCGGGCGCGACCATGTCGTGGACGACGTCGGCGGTGAAGACCATCACCCCGCCGGGCACCCGTTCGGCGGCCCCGTCGACCACCAGGTCCTCGCCCTGCCACCCGAAGCGGCGCTCCTCGAAGGTGCCGCGCAGCACGGTGACGCAGCCGCCGCTGCCGCCGTGGTCGTGCGGTGCGCAGCGCACCCCGGGCGCCCACGTGGCCAGCATGACCTCGAGGTCCGGCTCGTCGTGGAGGCGCAGCCGGGAGTACGGGGTGCCATCGTCGGGCACCACCGCCAGGGACTCGAGCAGCTCGCGCTCTGCGTCGATGGCGGTGGCCAGGCCGTCGCTCGGCGCACCGGCGCGCACCGACGCCAGCAGCTCGCGGCACAGCGCCGGCGAGATCCGGCTCCCTCCTGCATCGCCCACGGTCGCGAGTCAAGCACATGCCCCCGCCACGGCTCCGAACCCGGCGCGGCCGCCGATCCGCAGGTCAGGTGGCGATGGCGCCGGCCACGACCTCGTCGCCGACGTAGGCCACCACGCTCTGGCCCGGGGCGACCCGTCGCTGCGGCTCGTCCCACCGCACCACCGCTGCACCCTCCGCTGCCGACCCCGCCGGCGAGGGCTCGATCACGGCGGCCTGGGGCGCGCCGTGGGCGCTGCACTGCACCATCACCGGGCCGAGCTCGGGCGCGGCCGCCCACCGCAGGCCGGCGACGGGCTGCTCCGCCACCAGCAGGTCGTCCCGGTCGCCGACCACGACGGTGGCCGACCGCAGGTCCACGTCGACCACGTAGCGGGGCGCACCGCCGCCGGCGAGGCCCAGGCCCCGCCGCTGGCCCACCGTCACCAGCTCGACGGCCTCGACCGTGCCCAGCTCAGCTCCGGTGCGGTCCACGACCCGCCCGGGGGTGAGCGGGATCCGGTCGCCCAGGAACGTGGTGCGCCCGGTGTCGCGGCGGATGAAGCACACGTCCTGGCTGTCGGGCTTGGTGGCGGTCGCCAGGCCGAGCCCGGCGGCGATGGCCCGCACCTCCGGCTTGGTCAGGTGGCCGAGCGGGAGCAGGGTGCGCGCCAGCACGTCCTGGCCGAGCACGTGGAGGACGTAGCTCTGGTCCTTGGCCCGGTCGGCGCCTCGGGCGACGCGGCGGGTGCCGTCGGGGTGCACCACGACCCGGGCGTGGTGCCCGGTGGCGATGGCGTCGAACCCGAGCGCACGGGCCCGCTCGTCGACGGCGGCGAACTTCAGGTGGCGGTTGCACTCGATGCAGGGGTTCGGCGTCTGCCCGGCCCGGTGGTCGGCGGCGTAGGGCGCCACCACGTGCCGGGTGAACGCCTCGCCGAAGTCGAACACGTGGTGGTCCACCCCGAGGGCATCGGCCGCCCGACGGGCATCGTCGACGTCGCTCACCGAGCAGCAGCCCGAGTCGCTCTCGCCGCCCCACAGCTTGAGCGTGACCCCCACCACGTGGTGGCCCTGGTCGCGCAGCATTGCGGCGGCCACCGACGAGTCGACCCCGCCCGACATCATCACCAGGACCTTCACGACCGCACGGCTCCCGATCCGGCGGTGCCCTGCAGGTCGCGGACCGCCGCGGGCACGACGGCCAGCGCACGGTCGACGTCCGCGCCGGTGGTGGTCCAGCCCAGCGACAGGCGCAGGGCACCGTCCCGCAGGTCCGGCGCGACTCCCAGCGCACCCACCACGTGGGAGGGCTCGGCGGCACCGCTCGCGCAGCTGGA
Organism: Acidimicrobiales bacterium; assembly: GCA_046331115.1. Classification (GTDB taxonomy): domain Bacteria; phylum Actinomycetota; class Acidimicrobiia; order Acidimicrobiales; family Iamiaceae; genus Aquihabitans. The sequence goes on along the minus strand of JAXLRJ010000001.1, from coordinate 17,407 downwards.
CCCCGCCGAGGCGGCGATGCCCTGCTCGTCGAGCCGGAACAGGAGCGCGTCGCGGTGGACGCTCCGGCAGCAGAGGTGCACGAGGTGCGGGGCCAGCGCCACGCCATCGCCGGGCGGCACGACCTCCGCGACGGCATCGCCCATCTCGGCCAGCAGCCCTGCCCGCAGCCGGTCGCGCAGCGCAGCGACCCGAGCGGCCGTGGCCGGACGGTCGGCGTCGGCCGCGGCGAGGGCGACCCCCATCCCGACCGCGCCAGGGAGGTTGGGGGTGCCGCCCCGTCGCCCCCGCTCCTGGGCCCCGCCCCGCACCAGCGGCGCGAGCAGCGTCCCGGACCGGACCACGAGCGCCCCGATCCCCTTGGGCCCACCGACCTTGTGGCCGCTGAGCGACAGCAGGTCCGCGTGCGGCCACAGGTCCCGCAAGTCCAGCCACCCCGCGGCCGCCACCGCGTCCACGTGCAGCACGGCCCCCGGGCAGGCGCGCACCACGTCGGCCACCTCGTCGAGCCGCTCGACCACGCCGACCTCGTTGTTCACCGCCGCGACCGAGACGACCGAAGCCGGCCCGCCGGCCAGCGCCGCGGCCAGGCTGGCCACCGACGGCCACCGACCGGGACCGGCCAGGTCCACGACCTGGCCGTCGACCGCGCGCACCGGCTCGATGGCGGCGTGGTGGTCCGTGGCCAGGCACAGGGCCCGGCCGCCGGTGGCCGCGACCACCCCCAGCACCGCCAGGTCGTCGGCCTCGGTGCCGCCGCTCGTGAAGACCACCTCGCCCGGGGTGCACCCCACCGCCGCGGCGACCTGGTCCCGGGCGTCGTCGAGGCGCCGACGAGCCTCCCGGGCCGCCCGGTGCTGGCCCGACGGGTTGCCCGGCACGGCCTCGAGCACCTCGTGCACGGCCGCGATCGCCTCGGGCCGCATCGGGGTCGAGGCGGCGTGGTCGAGGTAGGCGATGGGCGGGTCGGCGGCCGTGGGCACCCGCAGAGGCTACGACGACCGGTCGCCGTCGCCTCTGCCGTCGGCGCGCACGTAGCGGGAGATGTGGCCGCCGGCGTCGGGGCCGAACGGGGATCGGTCCCAGTCGGCCCAGCGATCCGCCAGGACCAGGCCGGCGGCCTCGGCCATGGCGTCGAGCTGCGCCGGGGTGGCCCACCGGATGTGCCACGGCCGCAGCCGGATCCCGTCCTCGGTGATGTCGACGTACTGGCCGAGCACCTCCTGGCGGTCCGGGTCCGAGCGGCTGACGCTCAGCACCACCCGGTCGGCGGCGATCGTGCGGGGCTCCACCGAGGCGCGGGCGGTGGCGTCGCCGGGCACGAACGCCTCCACCAGGAACGAGCCGCCGGGCAGCAGGAGCTCCGCCACGCGGTCGAAGCAGCGCTGCTGCTCGTCGGGGCCGACCAGGTTGAAGAGGGTGTTGTAGGCCACGAGCACGACGGCGAAGGCCCGCTCCCCACCGGCGGATCGGCCATGTCGCCCTGCACCGCCTCCACGGAGGCACCGGCGTCCGCCGCCTTGGCGGCCAGCCGCTCGAGCATGGCCGTCGAGGCGTCCACGCCGACGACCTCGACGCCCAGCGCAGCGATCGGCAGGGCGAGGCCGCCCGGTGCCGACGCCCAGCTTCGAGCACCGGCCCGCCCCCGGCATCGGCGTCGAGGTCGGCCAGCTCGGCGACCAGCGCAGCGCACGCCTGGGCATCGGTGATCCCCTCGTACCAGTCGTCGTAGACCGGCGCGAAGCGGTCGCCGTAGGTGTCGCGGTCGTAGCCCTCCACCGGTCCAGTGTCGCACTGGAGCCGCCTGCCTACGATCGACCAGGTGGACCAGCTGCGCCTGAACCCCCTGACCGGTCGCTGGGTCACGGTGGCCACCGGGCGGGCATCGCGCCCGGGCGAGTTCGCCGTGGACCACCGCCACCCGACCGAGGCGCCCGGCCACCGCTGCCCCTTCTGCCCCGGCAACGAGGAGGAGACGCCGCCGGCCCTGGAGACCTACGGCGCCGGCGGCGAGTGGCTCCCGCGGGTGGTGCCCAACCGCTACCCCGCGTTCCAGGACACCGGCGACCTGCGCGTCGAGCACCTCGGCCCCCTGTTCGCCCAGGCGCCGGCCACCGGCATCCACGAGGTGCTGGTCCTCACCCCCGAGCACGAGCACGGCTGGGCAGACCTCGACGACCGGCACTGCGGGCTGGTGATGGCGGCCCTGCGGGACCGCTTCGAGGACCACGCCGGGGCCACGGGCGTCCGCTACAGCCAGGCCATCGTCAACCACGGCGCCGCCGCCGGCGCCAGCATCCGCCACCCCCACGGGCAGCTGCTCGGCATCCCGTTCGTGCCGGGCGAGCTCCTCGAGGAGCTCGCCGGCTTCCGCCGGTTCCAGGGCAGCTGCCTGCTGTGCGCGACGGTGGCGGCCGAGCGCGACGCCGGCCACCGCACGGTGCTCGCCGACGAGCACGCCACCGTGGTGGCGCCGTGGTGGTCCGGCAGCCCGTTCGAGCTGCTGGTCATCCCCAACGAGCACGAGGGCCACCTGCGCCACGCTGCACCCACCTCGCTGGTGGCGGTGGGCCGGGCCCTGCGCGACGCCCTGGCGCGGCTGCGCAACCTGCTGGGCGAGGTGTCCTACAACATCGTCGTCCACACGTTGCCGCACCGGTCCGAGGACCAGTTCCACTGGCACGCCCACGTGGTGCCCAGGGTCCACTCGGTGGGCGGCTTCGAGCAGGGCACGGGCGTCCCGATCAACATCGTGGCCCCCGAGGACGCGGCCCGGCTCCTGACCGGCTGAGGCGCACCCGACCCACCCCGACCCATCCGACCCATCCGGTCCCGGGCCCGGCTCCGTATCCTCGTCCCGTGGCACGGATCCGGGTCTCCACCATCATCGACGCCCCACCCGAGCGGGTGTGGGAGGAGGTGCGCCTCATCGAGCGGCACACCGACTGGATGGCCGATGCCGCGTCGATCCGGTTCACGTCGCGCCGCCACGCCGGGGTCGGGACCACGTTCGACTGCCTCACGAAGGTCGGGCCGTTCCGGCTCACCGACAAGATGGAGATCACCGAGTGGCGGGAGGGCAAGGTCATGGGCGTGCGCCACGTCGGCCTGGTCACCGGCAGCGGGCGCTTCACCATCACCAAGGTGCGCGGCGGCCGGTCGCGCTTCACCTGGGACGAGCGGCTGACGTTCCCGTGGTGGATGGGCGGCCCGGTCGGCGCCGTGGTCGGCGGTCGGGTCCTGCGGCGCATCTGGAAGCGCAACCTGGCCGTCCTGAAGGCGCTCGTCGAGCGGGACAACCCCTAGCCGGGACCTGCCGGACCATGGCGGCGCGGGCGCGCCGCAACAGGTGGCGGGACCTAGAAGCTGTAGGCGTTGGCGGCGAGCACGCAGCCGATCGTGCACGCCACGCCGACGGCGATGCACAGGGCGTTGGCCACGCGGTTGCCGATGCCCGGCCGCGGCGCCAGGTCGCAGAGGATCCAACCGGCCAGCGCACCGCCGATCAGGCCACCGATGTGGGCCCCGCGGGAGATGCCCGACCAGGTGAAGGTGAAGAACAGGTTGACCAGGATCACCGTGAGCACGGGCGAGTTCCGCAGCGGGATCCCCCGGGACCGGAAGATCAGCGCGAGGGCGCCCATGAGCCCGAAGATCGCGCCCGACGCGCCGGCACCGAAGTCCCCTGGGGACACCATCAGCCCGCCGAGCGAGCCGGCGAGCAGCGACACGCCGTAGATGAGGCCCATCCGCCAGCGGCCCTCGGCCTGCTCCACGGCACGGCCCAGGATCCACAGCCCCCACATGTTGAGCAGCAGGTGGAGGATGCCGAAGTGGACGAAGCCAGAGGTCACGATCCGGTACCACTCGCCGTCGGCGACGCCGCCGGGGAACTGGAAGCCGTTGGTCCCGTAGATCTTGGCGATGGCCGCGTAGTCGAGCTGGAACGAGGTGACGTGGTCGCCGGTCAGGTACGCCTGGCGCTCGGCCGAGGACACGAGCAGCAGGCCGAGCAGGAACACGCCGACGTTGATGCCCATGAGCACGTAGGTGACGATCGGCTTGACCACGAAGGCGCCCGGGCCCCGGTACACCTTCTGGGCGCCGGCCTTGGTGCACTCCGGGCAGTGGAAGCCGACCGAGGCCTGGTGCATGCACTGCGGGCAGATCGGGCGGTCGCAGCGCTGGCAGACCACGCCAGCGGGCCGGTCCGGGTGCCGGTAGCACGACGGCATCGGCGCGCCCGACGGGCCGGGGGCCCCGGACGCGAACGAGCCGCCCGCCGGCGCCGAGAACGGCGAGGGCGGCGGAGGTGGAGGCGGTGGGATCGGCGGTTGACCCGTGCTCGGGTCGAAGGGCTGCACGACGAAGGACGGTAGCGGCGGGAGGCCGATGACCTACGTCAGGTCGTCGTCGAGCTCGTCGACGAGCGAGAACCAGTAGAAGCCGTAGGGCGGCAGCGTCACGAAGTACGGGAGCTCGCCGATGGGCGGGAACGGCACCCGGCCGAACAGCTCGACGGGGACCTTGCCGGCCAGCGCCGACAGGTCGATCTCGACCGGCTGGGCCACCTTCGAGAGGTTGTTGACGCACAGCACGATGTCATCGGGGTGGTCCTCGCGCTCCTGGGTGCGGAGGAAGGCGAGGACGGCCTCGTTGGCCACGTCCAGCGCCTCGAAGTCGCCGGTGCCGAACACCGGGTGCTGCTTGCGGGCCCGCACCATGCGCTGCACCCAGTGCAGGAACGAGCCGGGGTTGCGCATCTGCGACTCGACGTTGACCGCCTGGTACCCGTACACGGGGTCCATGAGCGACGGCAGGTAGAGCTGGGCGAAGTCCGCGCTGGAGAATCCGCCGTTGCGGTCCGGGGTCCACTGCATGGGCGTCCGCACGCCGTCACGGTCGCCCAGGTAGATGTTGTCGCCCATGCCGATCTCGTCGCCGTAGTACATGACCGGGCTGCCCGGCAGGCTGAACAGCAGCCCGTGGAACAGCTCGGCCACCCGGCGGTCGTTCTCGAGCAGCGGGGCCAGGCGCCGAGAGATGCCGACGTTGCGCTTCATCCTCGGGTCCTTGGCGTACTCCGAGTACATGTAGTCCCGCTCCTCGTCGGTGACCATCTCCAGGGTCAGCTCGTCGTGGTTGCGCAGGAAGATCCCCCACTGGGTGCCGTCGGGGATGGCCGGCGTCTGGGCCAGGATCTCCCGGATCGGGCGGCTCGACTCCTGGCGGGCAGCCATGAACATCCGGGGCATCAGCGGGAAGTTGAAGCACATGTGGCACTCGGGCGTCTCGACCGTGCCGAAGTAGTCGACGACGTCAGCCGGCCACTGGTTGGCCTCGGCCAGCAGGACCCGGCCCGGGAACTCCTGGTCGACCACGGACCGCAGGCGCTGCAGGTACTCGTGGGTCTCCGGCAGGTTCTCGCCGTTGGTGCCGTCGCGCTCGAACAGGTAGGGCACGGCGTCCAGGCGGAAGCCATCGAGCCCCAGCCCGAGCCAGTGGCGCATGACGTCGAGCATCGCCTCGGCCACGTCGGGGTTGTCGTAGTTGAGGTCCGGCTGGTGGTGGAAGAAGCGGTGCCAGTAGTACTGCTCCCGGCCGCTGTCCCAGCTCCAGTTGGACCGCTCCGTGTCGACGAAGATCACCCGGGCCTCGGACCACCGCTCCGGATCGTCGTCCCACACGTACCAGTCGGCCTTGGGGTTGGTGCGCGACGACCGGGACTCCTGGAACCACGGGTGCTGGTCGCTCGTGTGGTTGACGACCAGGTCGGCGATGATCCGGATGCCTCGGCGGTGCGCCTGGTCGAGCAGCTCGGCGGCGTCGCCCACGGTGCCGTAGTCCGGGTGGACGGTCAGGTAGTCCGCGATGTCGTAGCCGCCGTCGCGCAGGGGCGACGCGTAGAAGGGCAGCAGCCAGAGGCAGTCGACGCCCAGCCACTCGAGGTAGTCGAGCTTCTCGGTGATGCCCCGGAGGTCGCCCGAGCCGTCGCCGTTCGAGTCGTGGAAGCCCCGGACCAGCACCTCGTAGAAGATCGCCCGCTGGTACCAGGTCGGGTCGAGGTCATCCATCCCGACGGATCGTAACGATGCCGGTGCCGGAGTCCCCAAGCCGAGCCCAGGCGCGACCATCGGGGGAGCGCTGGCGCTCCCCTCCGGTCCCGCCTCGGGACGGTCCGCACCCGTCCGAGGAACTTCGGACAGGCTTCCACACCCACCGGCCGGCGTCAGCAGGCTGTGGCACAAGTCACAGAGCGCAGGCCGGGGCGGCCACCAGCGCGGCGGCGGTCAGGCGTCGAGCCAGGTGGTGGGGGCCGGCGGGCGCGGCGGGGTGGCGACGATCCCGGTCGGGTGGCCGAGGTAGACGAGCCCCACGAGATCGTGTCGATCGTCCACCCCCGCGACGGCGCGGGCCGCCGGGACCAGCAGGTCCGGGATGCTGGCCCAGTAGCTCGCCAGGTCGCGTGCCGTCGCCCCGAGCAGCAGTGTCTGCACCGCCGCAGCCACCGCGTCGCGGTCCTCGCGGGCCCGCACTGGATCGTCGTCGACCGCCACCCACGCCATGACCACGATCGGGCTGCGGGCGTACTTGGTGGGGAGCTTGGCCACCTTCTCGGGCGGGGCGCCCCCCGCCTCGGCCGCCTCGGCCAGCGCGGCACCGAAGCGCAGCCGAGCCTCGCCGGCGAGCACGGTGAACCGCCACGGCCACGTGCGCTTGTGGTTGGGCGCCCAGGTGGCCAGCTCGATCAGCTCGGCCACGACCGCACGGTCCACCGCCCGGTCGGGCGCCACGAGCAGGCTGGTGCGGCGGCGGCGGATCGCATCGTCGACGGCGGACGCGGGCGGCGGGGGCGGGGTGGTCACGCCTAGAGCATGCCGCGACGACGTCCGTGACGGGCGCGTGAACATCGCCGCGACGCGGGTGCCAGCAGCGGCCGAGGTGGCTACGGTCCACCCATGCGCGCGTTGCGGAGCTTCTCGGTCCGACCCCAGCTGCCCGAGCCGCTGGCACCGCTCCAGGCCCTGGCCATGAACCTGCGGTGGGCCTGGGACGACCGCACCCGGGACCTGTTCCGCTGGGTCGACCCGGATGCCTGGTCGGCCACCCACCACGACCCGGTCGGCGTGCTCGCCACCGTCTCGCGGGAGCGCCTGGAGCAGCTGGCCCAGGACCCGGCGTTCCTCCGCTACCAGCGCTCGGTCCACGAGGACCTCGAGCGCTACCTGGAGGAGCCCCGCTGGTTCCAGAGCCAGGGCTCTGCGCTCGGCCAGGTGGCCTACTTCTCGCCCGAGTTCGGCATCGCCGAGGCGCTGCCGCAGTACTCCGGTGGCCTCGGCATCCTGGCCGGCGACCACCTCAAGTCCGCGAGCGACCTCGGCGTCCCGCTCGTGGGCATCGGGCTGTTCTACGCCCACGGCTACTTCCGCCAGGGCCTGTCGCTGGACGGCTGGCAGCAGGAGCGCTTCCCCGACCAAGACCCGTGGGCCATGCCGCTGACCCTCTGCGAGGGCCTGCGGATCCGGGTCGAGCTCGCCGGCGAGCCGCTCGAGGCCCAGGTCTGGCGGGCCGCCGTCGGCCGGGTCCCGCTCTACCTGCTCGACGCCGACGTGGAGGAGAACCCCGAGCCGCTGCGCAGCGTCACCGACCGCCTCTACGGCGGCGATGCCGAGCACCGCCTCCAGCAGGAGGTCCTGCTCGGCATCGGCGGCGTGCGGGCGCTCGAGGCCCTCGGGATCGACGCCCAGGTCTTCCACACCAACGAGGGCCATGCCGGCTTCCTCGGCCTGGAGCGCATGCGCCGCAGCATCGTGGACCACGGCCTGACCTTCGCCGAGGCGGTCGAGGCCACCCGGGCCGCCTCCATCTTCACGACCCACACGCCGGTCCCCGCCGGCATCGACCGGTTCCCCCGGGCCCTGATCGAGCGGTACTTCGGCGGGTGGGCCGCCGAGTGCGGCGTCACCGTCGACGACCTCATGGCCCTCGGCATCCGCGAGAGCGAGCGGGCCGAGCAACCCGAGGAGCAGCGGTTCAACATGGCGGTGATGGGCCTGCGCCTCGCCGGGCGATCCAACGCCGTCTCCAAGCTCCACGGCGAGGTCAGCCGGGACATGTTCAACGAGCTGTGGCCGGACCTCGAGGTCGACGAGGTGCCGATCGGCTCGGTCACCAACGGCGTCCACGCCGGCACCTGGGTCTCCGCCGACATGGGCGACCTGCTCGCCCGCCACGTCCTGCCGGACTGGGACGAGGCCGCCCCCGCCGCGTGGGCGCGCCTCTGGGACGCGCCCGACGACGAGCTGTGGCGGGTCAAGGAGCAGGCGAGGGCCCGCCTGGTGACCTTCGTGCGGGCGCGGATCAAGGCCCGGACCATCGCCTCGGGCGTCTCGCGCTCGGAGGCGGCCTGGGCCGACGACCTCCTCGACCCCGACGCCCTCACCATCGGCTTCGCCCGCCGCTTCGCCACCTACAAGCGGGCCAACCTGCTGCTCGCCCAGTCCGAGCGGCTCCAGGCCCTGCTGCTGGACCCGGACCGGCCCGTGCAGTTCGTGTTCGCGGGCAAGGCCCACCCGGCCGACGACGAGGGCAAGAGGATGATCTCGGAGATCGTCAGCTTCGCCAAGGACCTCGGCGTCCGGCACCGGTTCGTGTTCCTCGACGACTACGACATCTCGGTGGCCCGGGCCCTGTACCAGGGTGCCGACGTCTGGCTGAACACGCCCCGACGCCCCCAGGAGGCGTGCGGCACCAGCGGCATGAAGGCGGTCCTGAACGGCACCTTGAACTGCTCGATCCTCGACGGCTGGTGGGACGAGCTGTTCGACGGCGAGAACGGCTGGGCCATCACCAGCGCCGAGGACGAAGACGACCTCGCCCTGCGCGACAAGGTCGAGGCCGACAGCCTGTTCGACCTGCTCGAGCACCAGATCGTGCCCCTGTTCCACCACCGCCCGACCCGGGCCGGCGGCCCCCGGGCCCTGCCCCGAGGGTGGGTGCACCGCATCAAGGCCAACCTCGTGTCGCTCGGCCCCGCGGTCGTGGCCTCCCGGATGGTGCGGGACTACGTGCACGAGCTCTACGAGCCCACCAGCGCCACCGCCGTGGCCGTGCGCGGCGACGGCTTCGCCGCCGCCCGGGAGCTCTCGGCCTGGAAGGCCCGGGTCCGCCAGGGCTGGGGCGGCGTCAAGGTGGCGTCGGTCGAGGCCGACGACGCCCCCGCTGCGCTCGGCGCCGAACGGGAGGTGCGGGTCACCGTGGACCTCGGCGACCTGTCGGCCGACGACGTGGCCGTCCAGCTCCTCCACGGCCACGTGGGCCAGCACGACGAGCTCGCCAGCCCGCACCTCGCCACCCTGGCGTGCGCCGACCCGACAGCGCGGCCCGCCACCTACGCCGGCACCGTGCCCTGCGGCGAACCTGGGCGCTACGGGTTCGCCGTGCGCGCCGTGCCCCACCACCCCGACCTGCCCAGCGCGCTGGACCTCGGCCTGGTCACCTGGGCCTGAGGCCGTCGCCCCCAGCCGGGGCGTCGGCCTGACGGCCGATCAGGAACCGGTGAAGGTGGCCTTGCCGGGGGCCGTGCTTCGAGGAACGACGCCACACCGCCGATGCGGGCATCGTTCGTGCCGAACACCTCGACGAACAGGTCCTGCTTTCGAGGTCCAGGCCGGCGCCGACCGTGCCGTCGAGGCCTCGGTCGATGGCCGCCTTGGCCAGGCCCAGCGCCACCGACGGGCCAGGCGGCCAGCTCCCCGGGCCCACGCCAGGCGGCCTCGGTCAGCTCCTCGGGCTCCACGACCCGGTCGACCAGGCCCATGGCCAGCGCCTCGGCCGCGTCGACCTGGCGGCCCGAGAAGATCAGGTCCTTGGCCTTGGCCAGGCCGACCAGCCGGGCGAGCCGCTGGGTGCCACCTTAGCAGGGATGATGCCGAGGAGGATCTCGGGCTGGCCGAACTTGGGCGGGTGGAGGCGATGCGCAGGTCGCACGCCAGGGCGAGCTCGCACCCGCCGCCCAGCTTGAACCCCGAGATCGAGGCGATCACCGGCCGGGGCAGCGCCGCCGAGTTGAAGGCGGCGAGGAACAGGCCACCGATCGACGGGCCTCGTCAGGGGGCCGGCGAACTCGGTGATGTCGGCGCCGGCCGCGAAGGATCCGCTCGCCGCCGGTGACCACTACCGCGCCGGGCAGGTCGTCGGCCAGCGCGGCCACGACCCCGCGCAGCTGGCGGAGCAGCTCCGCCGAGATGGCGTTGACCTTCCCGTGCTGGAGCGTGACGACGGCGACGCCGTCGGCGTGGCGCTCGACGGACACCAGGGGCGCAGCCTCGGAGGTGGGGGCATCGGTCATGCCCGGGACCCTACTGGGGGCCGAGGATGCGGTCCGCAGCCGTCCACGGGTCGATCCGGCGTGCCAGCAGGTCGGCCTCGATCGCCTCGCGTGCCCCGTCCGCCAGGCGGGCCTCGGCGGCGGCGCGCAGCCGCTGCACCACCACCTGACCGAGCTCCTCGACCAGCCGGGCCCGCCGACGGCGCTCGAGCTCGCCGGTCCGCTCCAGGTGGGCGCGGTGCGCCTCGATCGCGGCCCACAGCTCGGTGGTGCCCTCGCCGGTGGTCCCGACCGCGGCCACCACCGGGGGCCGCCAGGCATCGGCGCCGCCCGCACCCCGGGTGAGGTCGAGCATGCCCTCGAGGTCGTGCACCGTCTGCTCGGCGCCGGGACGGTCGGCCTTGTTGACCACGAACAGGTCGGCGACCTCCATCAGGCCGGCCTTGTTGGCCTGGACGCTGTCGCCCCACCCCGGGTTGACGACCACCACCGTGGTGTCGGCCCGACCCGCCACCTCCACCTCGACCTGGCCGACGCCCACCGTCTCCACCAGGATCCAGGGGAAGCCCGCGGCGTCGAGCGCGCGGATCGCCTCGGGCGCGGCGAGGGCCAGCCCGCCCAGGTGGCCGCGGGTGGCCATCGAGCGGATGAACACCCCCGGGTCGAGCGCGTGCTCGTTCATGCGGGTGCGGTCGCCCAGGAGGGCGCCCCCGGTGAACGGCGACGAGGGATCGATGGCCAGCACGGCGATCCGGTCGCCACGCGCCCGCCCGGTGGCGACCGTGGCGCTCGTGAGCGTGGACTTGCCGGCGCCCGGCGCCCCGGTGATGCCCACGGTGTAGGCGCCACCGGCAGCCGCGAAGGCGGCACGGTCGAGGGCGCGGGCGAGCTCGTCGCCTCGCTCGATGGCCGAGAGCATCCGGGCCAGCGCTCGACGGTCACCCGCGCGCGCCGCGGCCAGCAGGTCGTCGGCCATGGCGGCGTCGGCAGCCCCGGTGGGGTGCTCGGCGCTCAGAGGGAGACCGCGGACTCGGTCTCCACCGGGTCGACGCCGAACTGCTCCACGGCGGTCACCCCGGGCACCCGGTCCTTCAGGATCCGCTCCACGCCCGCCTTCAGCGTCACCGTCGAGGCCGGGCAGGACACGCAGGCACCGGTGAGCTCCACGACCACCACGCCGGTGGCCTCGTCGACGCTCTTCAGGAAGATGTCGCCGTTGTCGGCCTGGATGGCCGGACGGATCACTTCGATGGTCTTGCGAACCAGCTCTTCCACGGTGCTCCTCTGGGTGCGGGGCAGATTCTCGCACGGCGTCCCGAGCGCGGTCGAACGCCCGGGACGTGCAACCACCGGGCGGTCGTGCGTGTTCCCGCCGATCTGGGATGCTTTGGCCATGCTGGCGCTCGGGGGCGTGCTCGCCCACCAGGGGGGATGGGACGAGGCGCTCGTGTGGCTCGTCCCCATCGCCCTCGTCGTCGGCATGGTCGTGGTCGCCGTGCGGACCGAGCGGGAGAAGTCCTCGGGCCCGTGAAGGCGCGCACCACCACCAACCGCTTCGAGACCGACGACGACGGCCTGGCCCGCGTCCTGGTCCCGCGCGAGGACATCGTCGCCGAGGAGGCCCTCCCCGCCGATGGCCCTGGCCTCGACGGCACCCACCGGTTCGGCTGCGCCGAGGGCCCCTTCGACGAGTACGAGCGCACGGTGCAGGCCACGGCGCTGGGCGACGGGCGCCACGAGGTGCACGAGGAGGTGCGGTGGGCGCTCGCCATCCCCATCTGGGACGTCCTGTTCCGCCCCCTCGCCGCCCGCCAGATCCGCCGGGACGTGGCCCCGCCGCCCGAGGACCCCGACGCCCCCGAGAAGCCACCGCCGTGGTGGTCGCCGCCGGCCCGGCTCGACGCCCGGGCCACCCGGATCTTGAGCCTGCTCTGCGGCCTGTCGATGCTGACCGGCTACCTGGGCACCACGATCACGCAGACCATCACCTACGCGGCCGACGAGTTCGGCGCGTCGAAGGGGGCCCAGGGCGTCGCCCTCGCCGCGGTCCGGGCTGGCGTGCTCGGCTCGCTCGTCCTGATGGCGATCTCGGACCGCAAGGGCCGCCACCGCCTGCTCGGCCTGTGCGCCGTCGCTGGCATCTTGTGCTCGGTGGCAGGGGCGCTGTCGCCGGGCATGGCGGCTCTGGCCATCACCCAGACCGGTGCCCGCGCCTTCGCCACGGCCCTGGCCCTGCTGCTCGGCGTGGTGGCCGCCGAGGAGATGCCCGCCGGCGCCCGCGCCTACGCGGCGAGCGTCCTGGCCATGACCGCGGCGCTCGGTGCGGGTGTTGCGGTGATGCTGCTGCCGCTGACCGAGGCGATCGCCACCGCCATCGAGCCTGGGGCCCTGTGGTGGTGGCGGCTCATCTACGCCTTCCCGCTGCTGCTCGTCGGCTTCTTCCTCCGGGTGGCCCGAGCGCTCCCCGAGACGAAGCGGTTCCTGCGCCCCCACGGCCGGGTCCACATGCGGGGCCACCGGGGCCGGCTGCTGCTCCTGTCGGTCGCTGGCTTCTTCGGTCTGCTGTTCCTGGCCCCGGTGTCGCAGTTCCAGAACGAGTTCCTGCGCGACGAGCACGGCTTCGGCGCTGCCCAGATCGCGCTGTTCGCCATCCTCACCAACACGCCGGGCGGCGTCGGCATCGTGGTGGGCGGCAAGCTCGCCGACCTGCACGGGCGCCGGATCGTCGGGGCCGTCGGGACCGTGGCCGGCGCCTTCCTGCTCGCGCTCGGCTACTGGGTGTCGGGCCTGGCGCTCTGGCTCACCTGGATGGTGGGCACCATCCTCGGGGCGGCCACCATCCCGGCGCTCGGCGTGTACGGACCCGAGCTGTTCCCCACCGCCCTGCGCGGCCGGGCCAACGGCATCATCACCCTCACCGGGGTGATCGGCAGCAGCACCGGGCTGATCGTGGCCGGGCGGCTCGCGACCCGCTGGGACAGCTTCGGGCCGGCCATGTCCCTGCTGGCCATCGGCCCGTGCATCGGCGCCCTGCTCGTGCTCACGCTGTACCCGGAGACCGCACGGCGCGAGCTCGAGGACATCAACCCCGAAGATGCCATCGGCGCGGCGATCGCCCCGCCGATGCGCTGAGCGCCCCTAGAGGGCGCGGAGCCAGGCGCGGACCACCTCGGCCACCTCCTGGTCCTTGCGCTCCAGGCCGTGGCGGCCGCCCTCCACCCAGTGGTGGGTGACCGGGCCGGGGATGGCGGCGGTGGCGGCCTCGAGCTCGTCCGGCGTGCCGAACGGGTCCTTGGTGCCGCTCACGAACAGGCAGGGGACCTCGAGGCGCGGCAGGTGCTCGACGCGCAGCTTGTCGGTCCGGCCGGGTGGGTGCAGCGGGTAGGAGATCAGGACGAGGGCGGCGGCAGGCAGGCCGTCGGCCACCGCCATCGAGCAGATCCGGCCGCCCATCGACCGGCCGCCGAGGGCCAGCCGCGCCGGCCGGATGCGGCGCTCGGCGCAGAAGGCCGCGGCCTCCTCTTCGAGGGCGGCCAGCAGCTTGGGGGCGCGGTCGGGTGGCTTGCGGCCCTCTCGCCGGTACGGGAAGTCCATGCGGCGCACCGGCAGGGTGCCCATGGCGTCCTCGATCGCCAGGACCGCCGAGTGGTTGCGGTCGCTGCCGGCGCCGTGGGTCAAGAGCAGGCCGCCGACGGGGCGGGCGCGGCCGGCCACGGTCAGGCTCGCAGCAGGATGCGGCGGGCTTCGGTGAGCTCGCCGATCCGCTGGGCGGCGTCGGAGGCGTCGCCGCCGTGGTCGGGGTGGGCCTCGCGCAGCAGCGTCCGGAACCGTCGTTGGATCGCATCCTCCTCGACGGCCTCGGGGGCCAGGCCGAGCACGCCGAGGGCCCACAGGTACGGGTCGCCACCGCCCCCGCCGACCGACCAGGTGCTGGCGTGGCGGCTGCCGGGGACGTACTCGACGAAGTCGGGTCCGAGCGCCCCCCGCCAGTTGCAGGCTCGGCGCACCGTGCCGAGCACCACCGCGCGGTCCTCGGGGTCCAGGCGGGCGCTGGCGTAGACGGCGGCGAGCACGTGGGGCTCGGGGGCGCCGCGCTCGTCGATCTCGAAGGTGAGCTCCTCACCTTCGCCGAGGAGCCGGTGGCGGACCTTCGACAGGCCGATGCGGTCGTCCTGCAGCCGGTGGCGGAGCCGAGGCTGGGGGATGCGGCGACCAGCCTCGACCTGTTCGGTGAGGCGGCGCAGGTCGTCCCACAGGTCGGGGTCGATCTCGGGCACGAAGGTGGCGGCGATGCCGGCCAGGAGCAGCCCGCCGAAGCCCGGCGCCGGGTTGGTCGGGAGCACGGCGGTCCCGACGGCCACCCGCCGGGTGGGCGCGAAGGGCCGCGAGTGGAAGACCTCCAGCTCGGCCAGCAGCATCCCGACACGCTACCGGCGACGACCCTCGCCGCCCCCTGCGCCCCTGGCGCCCTTCCCCGGCCGGGCGGGGCACCACGGCGCCCGCGCCGGACCCGGCGACACCCAAGCACGATCTCCTCCAGGGCCCGAGAACCGGCCGTGCCGGAACAGGCCGTGCCGGAACGCGTCGGAGCGGCCGCGGTTGGGCGGCCTGCTCCGATCGTTCTCGTGTTGGTCCCTCACCCGCTCCGCTGCTGGGCTCAGCAGAGGGTGGGTTGCTCCCACTCGATGGGGACGCGGTGGGGTGGGTCCCAGGTGTCGGGGTCTGGTGGGGACGCGTCCGGGTCGGTCGCCGTGGTGCTCGAAGTCCCGTGGCTGCTGTCGGTGGTGTTGGCGTTGTCGAACGGTCCGTCGGGTTGGTCGGGTGGGAGGAAGCGTCGGCGTCCGGTGCCCGGTTCGAGGTGCCAGCCGTGGTGGGTCTTGAGCTGGTGGTGGTGCGGGCAGAGCGGGTCGATGTTGTCGAGCTTGGTGCGCTGGTCCTGCGCCCACGGCAGGTTGTGGTCCATCTGGACGGCGACGGTGCGGTTGCAGGCGATGTTCGAGCAGATCGTGCCGGTCCACTCGATCGCGGTGCGTTGATGCGCGTTGAGGCCACGGCCGAGGTGGGCGACGGTGTGCACGTCGCGACCCTTCGTCACGATCGCCGCCAGGAACGCATCCTCCATCAACTCCCGCACCGCCGACACCGGCAGCGGCCCGAGCCCGGGGATGTCACAGGTCTCCCCCGCCACCGTGTGGCCCCGCATGAGGGCTTCCCAGTCGATGCGGATGATCACCTTCACGTTCGACCCACCCGGCAACCGCGACCCAGGCGTAGGGGCGCCGGTCGCGCGATCGCCGCTCGGCCCATCGCTGCCGCCGCCTCCCCCATCGTCCCGGCCCGACGGTCCAGCAGGGCCGGTCGCCTTGCCCGAGCCCTTAGCCTTGCCCGCAGCCCCAGTCTTCGCCGAACCGCTGGCCTTGCCGGGGGCGCCGCCTGAGACTGCGTTCCCGCCGGTCCCAGAGGTTCCAGCGTTGCCGGCGGCCCCTGATCCCGCTTCCGGCGTGCCGATGCCCGAGCCCCCGTTGGGGGTGGGGTTGGTGGTGTGGCCGGCTTGGTGAGGCGAATCACGCCGCAGCGCCGTATTGTGTTGTTCCGGCGTTCCTTGGGCCATCAGGCTGCTGGGCGGGCGGTGCGGAATGGTGCTGTTCAAGGCCGCACCAGGGCTGAGACGCGCGAGATCCGCGGCGGGGCCGTGGAGATGGAAGTCGAACGTCCCATCCGGGTTCGTCCGCGCCCACCGGGCCCGGCTCCGACGAGCCCGGTCGCGCTTCTGACGCTCATCGGTCGCCGCGGCCTTCGCGGCGGCGGCCTTCTCCTTCAACCTGGCGGTGGTGTCGTTCTCCGCCGAGTCGAGCAACTCGTCCTCAGCGGAAGGATCCGCCTCGGCGGCGTCGGTGATCGCATCGGCCTGGGTGGCGGACACCTTGCCCTTCTTCATCGCCGCCTTCGTCTTCGGACGCTTCTCCGCCCGCTTCCCGAGCTGCAGCAACCCCGACGCTTCGCGCACCGACACCCCAAGTTGCGCCGCCAACCAATCAGCCGCCGTCGCGTGCCCCTTCCCGCGCCACAGCTCGGTCTTCGCCACCCGCACCGCCGAGAACACCAACACGGTGGTCAACGCCTTGTCCGCCACCGCCAGATCCTCCACCACCCCCAACGCCTGCTCAGCAGACAGGACCGCAGGATCGAGGTCCTGGGCCAACTGCAACACCGCCATCCGCACGTTCGTCGTCGCCGCCGTCATGCCCACCACCCTACCGAACACATGTTCGACGGGCACCCCAACCACCGAAAAGTCCGAATCCACCCCCAAATGTCCGAATCAGCACCGAGATGTCCTGATCAGGGCGGGAACGTCCAGTGCCGCGATCGAGATGGCGGAATCGGCACGCGGAGCGCAGTCGGAACCCCGCCCGAACCCAACGTCCGGGATCGGCTCGCGCGGAACGTTGCCCCTCCCGGGTCGGTGATCGGCGGCACCCGGCGGGGCGCTGCCCCTCCCGATGCTGCGGCAGCCATGTCGGACGCACGATGGAACCGTCCACGGGCGCACACCCACCGGCAACCGCTGCCAGCCCGGCACGGGAGCCTCAGCCACCGAGGACGAGCAGATCGAGGAGGTCCACGCCGACGCGACGCACCGGGTCGGGACCATCGGCGAACTTCGGGTTAGCGTCCGTGCGGTGTAGGCGGCCCAGCAATGAACCGACGACTCATGGCCATCGCCGTGACCGCGGTCGCCGTCGCCGTCCTGTCCGTCGGGCTCATCGTGTCCTCGTCCCTGAGGGAGCGTCCCGCGGCGGCGCGCCACCGACGCTGGTTGGCCTGTCGACATGCAGCGAACCACCGGTACGAGGAGCAGGTGGACGCCGCGGCCGCGGCGCACCAGGGCCTCGAGCTGATGGACGAGCACGCCACCACGATCCTCGCCTGCAATCGGCGGTTCGGCCTCTCAACCGACGCCGACCCGGTCACACCCACCTAGCGCGGCCCCGAGATCGTGCGGCAGACCGTCAGGCGCGGGCGCTAGACCAGGTCGCGGAGGCGTTCGCGGAGCGCTCGAGCCCGATCGGCGGTCG